>NZ_BPRA01000009.1 GCF_022179645.1 Methylobacterium thuringiense | reverse complement strand
GGTTTTGACACAGCCAGGGTCATCAACGGAAATTCAAAGTTGGCACTTTGCTGCTTGGTCAATCATAAAGTGATCCACGGCAGGCGCAGGATCGCATCACTGCGCGCCTTCAGCGAAACGCTGCCGTAGCGGCTACCTACGCTTTTGGCCGACCATCCGCAGATCGCATCGATTACATTGCCCTCGATGCCCGCCTCGGTCGCGACAGTGCAGAAGCGGTGCCGCCAGCTGTGGTTCGGGCTCACCCCAGGGTCATCAACATAATGGCGTGCGAACTCGCCCAGGCGGTTTTTCACTGCCTGCAGCGGTCCTGCGATCTTGCCCTCTGCATCCGGCACCAGAAAGAGTCGCTCCGCGCGTGAGCTCTCGACAAAGGCGGGGAAGCCGAGCTCGACGAGCTGCGGGTGCAGTGGCACCTCCCGGGCCTGCTTCGTTTTCACCGTCCCAGCCTCGGGCGTGATCTTGAGGATCCACACAGGGTCGGAATGGCCTGCGACCGCTTCCCGCCGAAGATCCTGACGGCGCATTTGCGCGATCTCGCCGACGCGCGCGCCGGTAAAAGCTAGAACCCAGGGGACCCAGTGTTTAGCGGCAAAGGTCTGCGGAAGTGCCCTGCCCGGCTTTAATTCTGCCGCCGCCCGCAAAAGCGTACGCGCTTCGTCGGTTGTGAACTCGCGCTCCCGCAGCTTCGCCTTGGAAACCTTCGCCACCGTCACGCTCACGGCTGGGTTCTCGACAAGACGGCCGTTGGCGACGCCCCAGCCGAACACCGCCTTTAGCCCAGCGAGATCGCTGTTTTTGACCGTCGTGGGCGAGAGTAGCTGCCCGTTGCTCTTTCGGCTCGCTAGGCGGTGATCCTTGAACCGACGGACGTCGTCGACCGTGACCCGGCTGGCCTCGTCATGGCCCAGGAAAGCGGAGAATTGCCGGAACGTGTTCATGTAAGATTCTCGGGTCGAATCCGATTTGCCGGTTTGTTCGGCCTCCCGCCACCACGCCTCGACAAGTTCAATTAGCCCAATAGCGTTAGCCGGCTTCGCCGATGGTGTTGCGGCGCGGACGGTCGCCAAGCTGGCTTCGGGCTCGCCGCGCGCGAGGGCCGCAAGCGTAAGACTTGCGCGCTGGACTTGGGCAGCGACGGCTTTGGCCACTCGCAGGGTGCTCGCCTCGTCCGCCTCAATGTCGTGCAGGGCCAACGCCGTCTCGGCCTGATCCCGGCACCACGCCTCAAGCTCGCTGACTTTCTCGGCCTGCGCAAAATCAAGGACTGCTCGAACAGCGACGCGACCGTCCTCGCGGCGCTCGATGAGGCCACCCGGCGAGCGCCATAGATGCCGGTAGAGATTGGTCGGCCAGAAACGCTGCTGGGTGGGGTTCTCCCGGTGCAGGCCAAGCCAGTGTGCGTACATCCACCCTGCACGCTCGCTCGCTTCGCGTTCGCTCAGGCTGCGGAGAACTGTGCTGGCGTCGGCGGCTGCACCCGGCACATCGTCGAGCTCGCTACGCCGAAGCTCTGCCCATCGTGCTTCGAGCCGAGCGATGGCTTCGGAATGGCGCTGCTTGGCCTCCAATGGCTCCCGCGTCTGAAGGCTGAAGTACTCGATAGCACGTCCCACGCGGGCGACAAGATCGCTCGGCACGCGCTTGCGCAGCCAGAAAATGCCGGTCTTGGGATGACGGGATGGGCGGGACATCGCGAGGACCATGTGTATCACCCGTGTGCATCACTCGGGCGAACCTAACCACATGATTTGACTGAACTTACCGGCGAAACAACCGCTTAGCGGTTGAGTGGTGCCCAGGAAAGGACTCGAACCTTCACCTCTTGCAAGACTGGTACCTGAAACCAGCGCGTCTACCAATTCCGCCACCTGGGCGTGCGGGCCGGGCCGATGGCCTGGGGCTCGAACGTGCGGCATCGTTTAGGGGGCTCTTGGGGTTGCGTCAATCGGATGTTTGGCGGTGTGGGCCGGTCCGTGCGGCGGCACTGGCGTTGTGCGGGCTTTCGTGTATGGTCCGCGCCGCCTCGACCCGGTGACGGGCGGGGCTTGAACCGCTTGCGCGCGACCCTGCTGGACGACATCCCGGCAGCGGCCGAGCCGCAGGCTGCAGCGCCTCCCGAGGGGAGGTCGCTCGTCCGACACACCCCACACCGAAAGGCCTGCGATGTCGATCTCGGCAGAGCGCAAGACCGCGCTCATCAAGGAATACGCCACGGGTGGCAAGGATACCGGTTCGCCGGAGGTCCAGGTCGCCATCCTCACCGAGCGGATCACCAACCTGACCGGCCACTTCAAGACCCACGGCAAGGACAACCACTCCCGCCGCGGCCTCCTGAAGATGGTCTCGCAGCGCCGCTCGCTGCTCGACTACGTCAAGCGCAAGGACGAGCCGCGCTACCGCTCGCTGATCGAGCGCCTCGGCATCCGCCGTTGATTTTTTGACAGTTTGCGCGGCCCCTCATTCGGGGCCGCGTTTCGAAAAGGGCTGTCCGGACATGGGTCCGGCCGGACCACCACCGGGCGACTTCGAGGCGCGACGCTCAGGGCAGGATCGCGAGAGGCTTCTTCAGGCGGAGCCTCTCGCCGTCTTGCCCCTGGCGGCGCCGGGTTCGCCCGCCGCATGAAGGCAAGGATAAAAAAGAATGTTCGACGTCCAACGTGAAGAATTGATGTGGGGCGACCGCAAGCTCGTCCTCGAGACGGGCAAGATCGCCCGCCAGGCCGACGGCGCCGTGCTCGCCACCTACGGCGAGACCACCGTGCTCGCCACCGTCGTCGCGGCGAAGGAGCCGAAGGTCGGCATCGACTTCATGCCGCTCACCGTGAACTACCAGGAGCGCGCCTACGCCGCCGGCCGCATCCCCGGCGGCTACTTCAAGCGCGAAGGCCGCCCCTCCGAGAAGGAGACGCTGGTCTCCCGTCTGATCGACCGTCCGATCCGTCCGCTCTTCATCGAGGGCTGGCGCAACGACACCCAGGTCACCGTCACGGTTCTCAGCCACGACCTCGAGAACGATCCGGACATCGTCGCGATGGTGGCGACGTCGGCCGCCCTGACGCTGTCGGGCATCCCGTTCATGGGTCCGATCGGCGCGGCGCGCGTCGGCTGGCTCAACGGCGCCTACAAGCTGAACCCGGCCGTCAACGAGACGAAGGAAGAATCGACCCTCGACCTCATCGTCGCCGGCACCACCGACGCCGTGCTGATGGTCGAATCGGAGGCGAAGGAGCTCTCCGAGGACGTGATGCTCGGCGCTGTGATGTTCGGCCACAAGCATTTCCAGCCGGTGATCGAGGCGATCATCCGCCTGGCCGAGAAGGCCGCCAAGGAGCCGCGCGATTTCTCCCCGCCGGAGAACGCCGAGGCCGAGAAGGCCGTGCTCGAGATCGGCGAGGCCGAGCTGCGCGAGGCCTACAAGAAGACGGTCAAGCAGGAGCGCTACGCCGCCGTCGACGCCGTGAAGGCGAAGGTTGTCGCTGCCCTCTGCCCGTCGGACGGCGAGCAGAAGTTCAGCCCTGAGAAGGTCAAGGCCGCCTTCAAGGAGGCGCAGTCCAAGGTCGTGCGCTGGAACGTGCTCGACACCGGCTCGCGCATCGACGGCCGCGACCTCAAGACGGTCCGCCCGATCGTCTCCGACGTCGGCGTGCTGCCGCGCGCCCACGGCTCGGCGGTGTTCACCCGCGGCGAGACCCAGGCCTTCGTGGTCGCGACGCTGGGCACCGGCGAGGACGAGCAGTTCATCGACGCGCTGGAAGGCACCTACAAGGAGCGCTTCCTGCTCCACTACAACTTCCCTCCCTATTCCGTCGGCGAGACCGGCCGGATGGGTTCGCCGGGACGCCGCGAGATCGGCCACGGCAAGCTCGCCTGGCGCGCGATCCGGCCCGTGCTGCCGCCGGCGCACGAGTTCCCCTACACGATCCGCGTGGTCTCCGAGATCACCGAGTCGAACGGCTCGTCCTCCATGGCCTCGGTCTGCGGCGGCTCGCTGTCGCTGATGGATGCGGGCGTGCCCCTGCGCCGTCCGGTCGCCGGCATCGCCATGGGCCTCATCCTCGAGGGTGAGCGCTTCGCAGTGCTGTCCGACATCCTCGGCGACGAGGATCACCTCGGCGACATGGACTTCAAGGTGGCCGGCACGGACGAGGGCATCACCTCGCTCCAGATGGACATCAAGATCGCCGGCATCACCGAGGAGATCATGAAGGTCGCCCTCGCCCAGGCGAAGGACGGACGCGCGCACATCCTGGTCGAGATGGCCAAGGCGCTGACCGCGGCCCGCCCCGAGCTCGGCGAGTACGCCCCGCGCATCGAGACGATGCAGATCCCCACCGACAAGATCCGCGACGTGATCGGCACCGGCGGCAAGATCATCCGCGAGATCGTCGAGAAGACCGGCGCCAAGATCAACATCGAGGACACCGGCATCGTCAAGATCGCCTCGTCCGACGGCAATGCGATCAAGGCGGCCTACAATTGGATCCGCTCCATCGTCGCCGAGCCCGAGGCCGGCACGATCTATGACGGCACCATCGTCAAGATCATGGAGTTCGGCGCCTTCGTGAACTTCTTCGGCGCCAAGGACGGCCTCGTCCACATCTCCGAACTCGCCCCGCAGCGGGTCGCCAAGGTCGGCGACGTCGTGGCCGAAGGCCAGAAGGTCAAGGTCAAGTTTTTGGGCGCCGACGACCGCGGCAAGATCCGCCTCTCGATGAAGGTCGTCGACCAGGAGACCGGCGAGGACCTCACCGAGAAGCTCAAGGCCGAGCGCGCCGCCCGCGGCGAGCCCGAGCCGGAAGAGCGCGAGCGCGAGCCGCGCGGCGATCGTGACCGCGGCCCCCGCCGCGAGCGCGGCCCCCGCCGCGACTGAGCTTCTGGCTCAGACGGTGATCCGATGAAGCGCGGTCCCTCGGGGCCGCGCTTTTTCTTTGGGGCCAAGCCATGTGGCCGGCTCATCTGTCGGTCCGGAATCGACGGACGTTCCGAAAAGTATCGGCAAAGCTGCCGCTTTATCCCGATCTAGGTAATCCAATAAATAATATAAAGATTTTGAGAGTGCTGCCGGATTATGGCTAAGCTTGCGAGCGTTCATCTTGGTAAAACAGGGGGGCGTTCATGCTTAGGACTAGCAACGGGCCATTGCGCCTTGTGATGGCACTCGCCGGTTCTACCAGTCTGGCAAGTATTCCCTGCGCTATCGCGACGTCCGCCCTGGCTCAACCGCTTCCGGCCGTGCAGGCGGTGCATCCCGGGCCGCAGGCCCCATCGGTCGGCGGCGTGACGCTCGACATGATCAGCGTGGCTGGAACGGGCGGCGGCGTCATCGTCGACAGTTCCGGCGCCCAAGTCGGCTACATCGCCAAGCGGCTGCGTTCGGCGACGAAGACCGATACGGCGCTGATCGATACGCCGCAGGCGATCTCCATCGTCACCCAGCAGCAGATCCGCGACCAGAACGTCCAGAGCATCGGCGAAGCGCTCCGCTACGTCCCCGGCGTCTCCGTGGCGCAGGGCGAGGGTCACCGCGACGAGACCTCATCCGCGGCCAGCGCACGACCGCCGACTTCTTCGTCAACGGCATCCGCGACGACGCCCGCTATTTTCGCGATCTCTACAACACCCAGCGCATCGAGGTGCTGAAAGGCCCCAACGCGATGATCTTCGGCCGCGGCGGCGGAGGCGGCATCGTCAACCGGGTGCTCAAGGAAGCGGACGGTGTGCCGATCCGCGAAGTCCTGGTGCAGGGCGGCCAGTTCTTCAACAAGCGCGTGGCTTTGGATGTCGGCGACCGCGTCTCCGATACGGTCTTCTTCCGCCTCAACGGGGTGTTCGAGGACACCGAGACCTACCGCGACTTCATCGACGTCCGCCGCTACGGCGTGAATCCGACGATGACCTTCCTGCTCGGGCCGCAGACGACCCTGCGCCTGTCCTACGAGTATTTCTCGGACAACCGCATCGCGGATCGCGGCATCCCCTCGCAGTTCGGGCGTCCCTGGCGCTACCGCGAAAACACCAGCACGCTCTTCGGCGCGCCCTTCATGTCGAACGGCTTCGTCGACGCCCATATCGGCACCGCGCAGCTGGATCACGTCTTCGAAAACGGTGTGATCATGCGCAGTCAGTCGCGCATCGCCGACTACGCGAAGTATCATCAGAACGCCTACCCGAACGGTCCCGTCAATGCCGACGAGACATCGTTCGTGATGCGCGGCTATGGCAGCCAGACCGACCGTACGAACTACTTCAACCAGACCGACTTCACCTACAAGTTCGACACCGGACCCATCGCCCATACCGTGGTGGCCGGTGTGGAACTCGGTTACCAGGAGGGGGTCGATTTCCGGCGCGACTTCATCTGGAACGCGACCGGCAGCCGCAATCTCCCCGTCAATCCCTTCATGCCGACCACGACGGAGGGGGCGGTCCTCCGGAACCTCGCCACCGGTCGAAACAACACCTATCGGCTCGGCGTGGTCTCCGCCTTCGTCCAGGACCAGATCGCGATCAGCGAACACCTGCAGTTCATCGTCGGCGGACGCTTCGACCGCTTCGACTTCGAATCGCGCGACCGTCGCCCCGACCCCGCGACCGGCCTGCCCAGCCAACCCAACGCCCGCGTCGACAACCTCGTTTCGCCGCGCGTCGGCGTCGTGGTGAAGCCGCTGCCGGAGCTGGCCTTCTACGGCAGCTATTCGGTCTCCTTCCTGCCGAGCGCGGGCGATCAGTTCCGCGTGCTGGACCCGACGACCGCGCTGTCCGTGCCCGAGCGGTTCGAGAATATGGAAATCGGCGTGAAGTACGACATCACGCCGACCTTCCAGTTCACGGCCGCGCTGTTCAACCTCGACCGCGACAACCAGCCGATCCCGTCATCCACCGAAGCGGGTTTCTCCGCCGGCCTCGGCCAGACACGCACCCAGGGCATCGAGATCGGCCTGGCGGGCTACGCGACCGATTGGTGGCAGATCTCCGGCGGCTACGCTTATACCGAGCCGCGCATCCTCGCCGATCTCGACGACGACGGCGACACGATCGCGGCGGGCAACCTCGTCGGCGGCGTTCCGCTCAATACTTTCAGCCTTTGGAATAAGTTCGACATCAACGCCCAATTCGCCGTCGGCGTCGGCTATATCTATCAGGATCCCAGCTTCGCATCGTCGGACAACACGGTGCGCCTGCCGAGCTTCTCGCGGTTCGATGCCGGTGTCTTCTACCAGATCAACGAGTCGATGCGGGCCCAGGTGAACATCGAGAACGTCTTCGATCGGCGCTACGTCGTCTCGGCACACAACAACAACAACATCCTCCCCGGCGCGCCGAGGACGGTCCGCGTGCAGCTGATCGCACGGTTCTGAGGGCGGCGACGGGCAGGGCCTGGAGCCTGCCCCTCGCGTGCGTCCGGAGCCGAATCGCTGTATCGGCTGCCGGCACCGGCGTAGGTGCTGTCGCGAGGCGCCGCGCCTCTCGCAAGCGTGCCGATCACGGAGCCGGCCATGACCGACGATCTCGTCTTCTACACCCACCCGATGTCCCGCGGCCGGATCGTGCGCTGGATGCTGGAGGAGGTCGGGCAGCCGTATCGCACGGAGATCATGGGCTTCGGGACGACGACCCGGCAGCCCGGTTATCTCGCCATCAACCCGATGGGGAAGGTGCCCGCGATCCGCCACGGCGACGCCGTGGTGACGGAATGCGCCGCGATCCTCGCCTATCTCGCCGACGCTTTTCCCGGGGCCGGCCTCGCGCCGCCCGCGGGCGACCGGGCGCGCGGGCCGTATTACCGCTGGCTGTTCTTCGGGGCCGGCCCCGTCGAGGCGGCGGTCGTGAACAGCGTGCTCAAGGTCCAGGTGCCGGACGATCCGCAGATGCGCGGCATGGTCGGCTACGGCAGCCTGGAGGCGGTGCTCGACACCCTCGAAGGCGCGGTATCGCAGACCGAGTATCTCGCCGGCGACCGCTTCAGCGCGGCCGATCTCTACATCGGCGCGCATCTCGGCTGGGGCATGCAGTTCGGCACGATCCCGAAGCGCCCCGCCTTCGAGGCCTATGCCGGCCGGCTCTACGCCCGTCCCGCCGCGGTCAGGGCGCGGGAGATCGACGACGCGCTGATTGCCGAGCAGAGGGCGGCCACGCCGCAGGCTTGACGCAAATTCCATCGATTCCAACCCAAAGCCCTCATCCCGAGGTGCTGCGAAGCAGCCTCGAAGGAGAGTTCCAGGGATCGCGCGCTGGCTGGAGCCCTCCCTCGAGGGGCGCTGACGCGGCCACTTCGGGATGAGGGTGTGGGGTGGGACGCGGGCCTACCCCTTCGCGAAGGCGATCAGATCCTGGCTCAGCCGGTCCTTGTGGGTCGCGTAGAGTCCGTGCGGCGCGCCTTCGTAGACCTTGAGCTCCGCCCCCGGGATCGCCTCCGCCGCGCGCTTGCCGCTGACGGCGAAGGGCACGACCTGGTCGTCGTCGCCGTGGATCACCAGGGTCGGCTTGTCGAAGGCCTTGAGGTCCTGCCGGAAATCGGTGGTGCCGAAGGCGTCGACGCAACGGAGCGTGCCGCGCAGGCCCGCCTGCAGCGCCATCTGCAGCGTCCATTGCTGCAGACCCTCCGAGACATTCATCCCCGGACGGCCGACGCCCAGAAAGGTCTTTCCGAAATCGACGAAGAACTGCGCGCGGTCGGCGGAAATGCCCTGCTTCATGCCGTCGAACACCGAGCCGTCGACGCCGTCGGGGTTGTCCGGGCCCTTCAGCAGGCAGGGCGGCACGGCGCCGACCAGCGCGGCTGCACCGATGCGGGCGGTGCCGTGGCGGCCGATGTAGCGGGCGACCTCGCCGCCGCCCATGGAGAAGCCGACGAGGACGGCGTTCGAGAGATCGCCGTGCTCGATCACCGCGGCGAGGTCGTCGGCGAAGGTGTCGTAATCGTAGCCGCCGCTTGGCTGGCTCGACCGGCCGAAGCCGCGCCGGTCGTAGGCGATGACGCGAAACCCCGCCTCGGCCAGCGCCTGGGACTGGTAGTCCCACATGTCGGCGTTGAGCGGCCAGCCGTGGATCAGCACCACCGGGCGGCCCGTGCCCCAGGACTTCACGTAGAGTTCGGTTCCGTCCTGCGTCGTGATCGTCGGCATGGTTCCTCCTGCGGTGTCATGGCCGGGCTGTTCTCCCGAGGGGAACGCACGTGGCCGGTCCGCGTTCGCCCGGCGTTACCGTGATCCGACCACGGCGCGATGATCGCGCCGGGGTCGTCCGCCGCACGCGCGGCGTCCACCTACGCACCCGGAGAGCACGCCCGATGGCGAACGAGTTGATCGAGGAGATTTTCAGCGGCGAGCCGAATATCGGCTTCACGGAGCGGGCCGTGTCGGTGGCCCTCGGCCTCGGCATCGCGGCCGCCGCCGCCCAGCCCCGCCCGAACCAGTGGCTCAGCCTCGCCGCGCTCGTCGTCGGCGTGGGGCTGGCGGTGCGCGGGGCGACGGGTCATTGCCCGGTGAAGGCGGTACAGGGCGGCCGCTCGGCGATCTGAGGCGAGAGAGTTCGTTCTCGAAGCCCGAACCACCTCTCCTGGGCGCATGAAGCGGCAGCGGAATGCGATCCGGGGAAGGGCATCGGTGTTGGGACAAGGCAAAAAGAAAGGGCGCCGGATCCGATCCGGCGCCCTTTCCTGTTCCGTGCCGGCTTGCGTCAGAGCGACGTCGAGCGGGTCCGGCCGGCGATGAAGCCGTAGATGGCGAGGACGACGATCGCGCCGACGATCGCGCCGATGAAGCCCGCGCCCTGATTCGGCCCATACCAGCCGAGCGCCTGGCCGAGGAAGGTCGCGACGAAGGCGCCGACGATGCCGAGGATGGTGGTCAGGATGAAGCCCGAGGGCTCCTTGTCGCCCGGCATGATGAACTTGGCGATGACACCGGCGAGAAAGCCGATGATGATGGTCCAGAGAATGCCCATGGCTGCTGTGTCCTAGACTTAGGGGTATGCGGCTCCGCTCGAAGCGACATGCTTGGTGCGACTTGGCCGTACAATGGTGCGAGAACGCGGCGGCTGCCCTCGGAGTTGCGCCGCGCTGCGAATTTGTGTCGCGATGCGGCACGCGCGCCGGGGCTCTTTACGCGGGGCGGCCGGAGGGGTCAGAGAGCACCGTTCTTCCACGACGAGGTCCAGACCTGCGATGACGATCGAGCGTTTCGAAAAAGGCCCGCGCATGAGCCAGGCCGCCGCCACCGGCGACATGGTCTATCTCGCGGGGCAGGTCGCGGCCGACACGGTGGGCACCGGCGTCACTGCGCAGACCCAGCAGGTGCTGGAGCAGATCGACCGCCTGCTCGCGGCGGCCGGCAGCGACAAGAGCCGCATCCTCTCGGCCACGATCTACCTCGCCGACATGGCGGGCTTCCCCGAGATGAACGCCGCCTGGGATGCCTGGGTCGACCGCGACGAACCGCCGGCCCGCGCCACCGTCGAGGCGAAGCTCGCCGGCCCGGCCTATCTGGTGGAGATCGTCGTCGTCGCCACGCGGTCCGCGCGGTGAGGCCCCCGCTGCGCCGTGCCGTCTTCGCCGTCCTCGCGCTGGTCGCACCGGGTCTCGGCGGGCCGGCGCGCGCGGCGGACCGGGTGATCGCGATCTACAACTGGTCGGACTACATCGACCCCAAGGTGCTCGACGCCTTCACCAAGGAGACCGGCATCACGGTCGTCTACGACACCTACGACAGCAACGAGGTGCTCGAGACGCGGCTGCTCGCGGGAAAATCCGGTTACGACGTGGTCGCGCCGTCCGGGCCGTTCCTGCAGCGGCTGATCCGGGCCGGCGTGTTCCAGCCCCTCGACAAGGCGAAGCTGCCAAACCTCGTCAACGTCTGGCCCGAGATCGCCGGACGGCTGCAGGCCTACGATCCCGGCAACGCCTACGCCGTCGACTACATGTGGGGCACCACCGGCATCGGCCTGAACCTCGACATGGTGCGCGAAAAGCTCGGCCCCGATGCGGCGCTGAACTCCTGGAGCCTCGTCCTCAACCCGAGCACGATGAACAAGCTCAAGGAGTGCGGGGTGATGATGATCGACAGCCCCGAGGACCTGATCCCGTCGATCCTGCCGTTCTACGGGCCGAAGATGGACCCCAAGCGCTGGGACGACATCTCGAAGGTCACGGACGCGCTCTACAAGGTGCGCGGCTCGATCCGGAAATTCCATTCGTCGGAATACATCAACGCGCTGGCCAACGGCGATATCTGTGTCGCGGTCGGCTATTCCGGCGACGTGCTGCAGGCGAAGAAGCGCGCGGAGGAGGCCAAGAACGACGTCAAGATCACCTACCAGATCCCGCGCGAGGGCGCGGAGATGTGGTTCGACACCTTCGCGATCCCCAAGGACGCCCCCCACGCCGCCGACGCGCACGTCTTCCTGAACTACATGCTCCGGCCCGAGGTGGCGGCGGCGAACACCGACTTCGTCTCCTATGCCAGCGGCAACCTGCCGGCGAAGAAGCTGGTGAAGCCCGAGATCCTGGCCAATCCCGGCATCTACCCGGACGAGGCCACGATGCAGCGCCTCGTGGTCAACACCGCCTGGGTCGACCAGACCCAGCGCTTCGTGACGCGCTTGTGGACCCGGATCCGCACGGGGCGGTGAGGGTCTCTCTCCTCCCCCTTGTGGGGAGAAGTTGGAGGTAGGGGTGGTTCCGCCTGCCGGCGTCGGACCAAGCGGAGCCATCCCCACCCTCGGTCCCTCCCCACAAGGGGGAGGGAAGAGTGCGGCCCACGAAAAAGCCCGGCGCTCACGCACCGGGCTCGACGCTTAACTCACAAAAACTCAGTCCTTGAGATCGGCCGGAACCTTGCCGCCGTTCTCCTCCAGCTTCTTGATGACCTGCTTGTGCAGCCAGACGTTCATCGTGGCGGAGTCGTTCTTGTCGCCAGTGTAGTGGAGCTCGTCGGCGAGCTTCTGGCGGGCGCCGAGGCTCGAATCGAGGTCGATCAGCTTCAGCAGGTCGACGATCGAGGTCTTCCAGTTCAGCTTCTGCGGGTTGTCGGCGGCGAGTTTGGCGAGGTTCGCCTCGATGTCGATCGAGCCGGGGGCCGCGGTGGTGCCACCGCCGGTCGAGGCGGGAGACGCGGCCGTGTCGCCGCCCGTGGAGGCGGGGGCGTCGGCGGGTTTCGCCTGGGCGTCGGAGCTGCCTCCGAACGGGTGGAGGATCTTGCTGACGATGCTGCCGAGAAAGCTCATGGCGGAGTCCCTTGATTTGTGCCGCGCGATTGCAGTTTGCGAGCCGCCGTTAACGAAACCGTGAGGCCGGGTGTTCCGCGCAAATGCCCGCGCCGGAGCACCCTCGGGTTTTCCATCGCGCGCCGCGGGCACATTCCGGCTTGACGTTTCGGGGGGCCGTGCGATGGGGACGAGGCGTTTCCCCTGAAACCGGTGAGCCGATGCGTCTCCTCCTCAGCGCCGTGGCGGTCCTTGCCGGGCTTCTCGGCCCCCTGCCCGCCTCGGCCGAGCCGGTGCCGGTGCGCGTCGGCGTGATCCCGGTGATCGGCGCGGCGCCGGTCTTCGTGGCGCGGGGCGAGGGCTGGCTGAAGGAGGCGGGGCTGGAGCCGAGCTTCACCACCTTCGAATCTGGCCCGAACATGATCCAGGCGCTCGCGTCCGGCACCATCGACGTCTACGTCGCCGGCATCGCGCCGCTGGCGGTGGCCCGCACCAAGGGCATCGACGTCCGCGTGGTCGCCGCCACCGCCGTCGAAGAGATGGTGTTCGTCGCCGGTCCGAAGCTCGCGCCGTACTTCGCCAGCGCACCCAGCAAGGCCGAGGCCTTCAAGGCGTTCCGGGCCAAGGAGGGCCGCGCCGCCCGCCTCGCCACGCAGCCGCCGGGCTCGGTGCCGAACACCACCCTGCAGCACTGGCTCTGGCAGGTGGCGAAGGCCGACAAGGCGGATGCCGAGGTGGTGCCGATGGGCATCGACGCGACGCAGCAGGCGGTGCTCGCCGGCGCCATGGACGGCGCCTCGATCCGCGAGCCGGCGCTGACCATCGTCCAGCTGCGCAACCCGGCGATCAAGCTGATCGCCACGGGGGGCGAGATGTTCCCCGACCAGCCCGGCACTGTGGTCGCGGTCTACGGAAAGTTCGCCGACAAGAACCCCGCCGCCGTCGAGGGGCTAGTGAAGGCGCTGGTGCGCGCCACCGACCTCCTGAAATCCGATCCGGCCCGGGCCGCGCCGCATGTCGAGGCGGCGCTCGGCAAGGGTATCACCGACGTCGCCACCATCCAGAAGGCGATCTCCTCGCCGGCCGCAAAATTCATCACCGACCCGCGCACGATCATCGCCGCGACCAAGGCGATGCAGGCCTATCAGGTCTCGATCGGCACCCTCGACAAGGAGGCACCGATCGAGGGGCTGTTCGATGCGCGGCCGTATGAGAAGGCCGTGGCGCCTTAAGTGTCGGCTCGCTTCGCCTCGCCTTTGACCGCGTCGGTGCGGCCCCTCCCCGTCATTGCTTCGCCTGCGGCTCGCAATGACGGGTATTGGATCGGGGGCTCTGCCGCATGACCCGCCTCCGCGCGACCGGCCTCGCCCTCCTCGGGCTCCTCGCCTTCCTCTGCGTGTGGGAGGCCGTGCCCCGGCTCGATCTCGTCAACCCGGCCTTCCTGCCGCCGCCCTCGACGATTCCCGCCGCCCTGCTCAAGGAGATCGCGAGCGGGGCCTGGCTCGTGGCGGTGATCGAGAGCCTGAGCCACTACGTGGTCGGCCTCGGCGTCGGCGCGGGCGCGGGCATGGCGCTCGGCATCGTCGCGGGTATGTTCCGGTCCTTCGAGAACCTGACCGCCTGGGTCGTGCGCCTGCTGCGGCCGATCCCCGGGCTCGCCTGGGTGCCCTTCGCCATCATCTGGTTCGGCGTCGAGCCGCGGGCGGCGGTGTTCATCATCGCCGTCGGCGTGTTCTGGATCGTGTTTTTTGCCACGCAAGGCGCGGTGCGGAGCGTCGACCGGGATCTCGTCGAGGTGGCGCAGGCCTTCGGCTACCGCTCGGCCTGGTCGCGTCTCACAAAAATCCTGCTGCCGGCGGCGACGCCCGGCATTCTGGTCGGCCTGCGCACGGCGCTCGGCCAGGCCTGGATGGCGGTGGTGGCCGCCGAGATCTTCGGGGTGCCCGGCATCGGGCAGCGCATGATGCAGGCGTCGTCGCTGCTCTCCACCGACATCGTGGTGGTCTACATGCTGACCATGGCCGCCCTCTACGGCCTGTTCGACACCGCCTTCGTCGCCCTACAGGGCTGGCTATTGCGGTGGCGGCCATGAGTCCGATTATCGACATCAAAGGCCTGAGCCTCGCCTATGAGCGCGACGGGCGGCAGAACGTCATCCTGAAAGAGCTCGACCTCGCGATCCCGCGCGGGCAGTTCCTGGTGATCGTCGGCGAGTCCGGGGTGGGCAAGTCGACGCTGCTGCGCGTGCTGATCGACCTCGCCAAGCCCAGCGGCGGCACGGTGATCGTGAACGCCGACCCGGCGAACGAGACGCCGATGGCGCTGGTGTTTCAGGATGCGCGCCTGCTGCCGTGGCGGAAGGTGCTGGCGAACGTCGCCTTCGGCCTGGAGCGCCTGGGGATTCCGAAGCCCGAACGCTGTGCGCGTGCGAAGAAAATGCTGTCGCTGGTGGGCCTCGGCGACCTCGGAGGGCGCTGGCCGCACCAGCTCTCCGGCGGCCAGCGCCAGCGCGTGGCGCTGGCCCGCGCGCTCGCCGTCGAGCCCGAGGTGCTGCTGATGGACGAGCCCTTCTCGGCGCTCGACAGCTTCACCCGCGAGGGGCTGCAGGACGAGGTCCAGCGTATCCAGCAGGCGACGGGCAAGACCGTGCTGTTCGTGACCCACGACATCGACGAGGCGGTTTACTTGGCGGACCGCGTCGTGGTGCTGGCGGGGGCGCCGGGCCGGATCGCTGCCGACGTCACCATCGATCAGCCGCGCCCCCGCGCGCGGCGCGACGCCGCCCTGGTCGAGGCCGCGCGGCAGCTGCGCGGGGAGCTGTCGCGGCGCTCGTCGGATCTGTAGGGCCTACCCCGCCGCCTGCTCGATCACCCCGCGCCAGCCCAGCCCGCGATAGGTCTCGTAGCCGGGCGTGTCGTGGAACGCGACGAGGCGCCCTTGCGGGTCGTGGTAGTGGCCCTGGTCCCGGCCGTCTGTGCGCAGCGGGTAGCGCTCGCCCAGAATCCCCTGCCCCCGCGAGCAGGCCAGCACGCGGTTGGCGGCGTCGAGCAGCATGACGCGGCTGCGCTCGCGCTCGCCCGGCATCAGCCGGACACCCTCGACGATGGCGCGGGCCTGCGGCTCCCAGTCGAAATGGATCGCGAGGTAGCCCAGCGGCCGCCCCTGCGCCTCGCCGCCCGCGCGGACGGAAGCGAGGTAGGTCGCGACCTGGGCGCCGCCGAGGGCGGGCTGGCGCATCACCTCGCCCGCCGCGAAATCCTCGCCCGAGCGCAGGCCGCGGGCCAGCGCGAACCACGGTTCGCTCGCGGCGCTGTGGCCGGCGACCGAAAAGCGCTCCGGCCGGCCGTTGGCGAGGACGCGGCCGTCCAGCCCGATCAGCCAGAGGTCGAGATAGACGGTGTAGGAGGAGAGGATCACCCCGAGCCGCCGGCCGGCATGGCCGCGCGCCGCCTCGCTCGGGTCCGCCGCGCAATCGACCACCGCGGCGTCGGTGGCCCACCAGCGCACGTCGCAGGTGCGCTCGTAGAGGTTGCGGTCGATGATCTCGACGGCGTTGAGGGCGAGGTCGACGCAGCGCGCCGCCCGCGCCTCCCCGGCCAGCCCCTCGACGGCCCGGGCGAGGTCGTCGATGCGGCTGCCGAGGCTGAGGCCGAGCTCGCCGGCGATGCGCTCGACCTCCGACGAGATGGTGCGGACCTCCTGCGCCACGACCGAGAACCCGGCCCCCTTCTCGCCGGCATGCGCCGCCTCGATCAGCGCGTTGAGCGCCAGCAGCTTCATCCGCCCGGTGATCGACTGGATCGCGGCGAGGTTCGACGAGGCCGTCGCCTTGAGGCTCCTGGTGGAGGTTCCAACCAGTTCGGCGAGCGAAGACGAGCTCATGGACTATCCCGGCAGGATGCTGTCCCGGCGGGCAGCTCTACAACCGCTAAGATAATTTGTTGCTTGCTAACAACTTCTGAATCGGGACAAGCCAGCGCTTTATCAGCTTACCTGAACTATAATACAGGATGATGTTCGGTTGAGCAGGACGGTCACGTTTTAATCCCGTGGAAGGGGCGGCCCAGCCATGCGCAACCGGACATTGCTCAAGCCCGCTGCCCTCCAGCATTTGCCCAGAAAAAGGGCATTCGTACATATGATTTGGGCAACGAGGCAGGTTCGGGACAGCGAGGTCCGGTCGATCGCGGATCTGTTCCGGGATCAGGCGGCGGCCTTCGATTCCACCGGGCAGATGCTGCTCCTCAGCCTCAACGCGGATTGGCCGATGGTCCGCCTCTGGGTCGCCGTGCCCGACGAGGGGCTGCTCGGGCCGTATTACGGCTTCAGCGTCTGCGCGCGCCAGGACCTGCCCCTCGCTCCGGCCCTGATCGCGGGGGACGTGTCCCGTTTCCAGCGGCTCTTCCAGGGCGTGTAGTCCCCGATCGCGGCCTCAAGTGAGGGCGCCTGCAGGTAGACTGTGCGCTACCTGACAAACCGGAATAATCCCAAAATAATTGCAAAATAAATGGGATTAAAACTGAGCTAGTCTTGGTGTGAAAACGCACATTGACACTGCTTTTTGGGTGCTAACCAGGCAAATGCCTCACGAATGTGCGGCAAGTGGCGCTTAAAGGAGCTGACATTGCTTGGAGTTTGTGCACGCGCACCTATCGTTGCTATGGCGCTCGGCCTTCTGATGACGCCGGCCGTCGCGAAACCGCAGACGCTGATGGATCTGTTCAGCGGCCGCAGCTCGCCCGCCTGTCCGAAGTATCAGCAGAGCCCGCAGCACTTCTGCAACGTCGTGGTGCGCCAGTCCGGCGGGAATCCGACCCAGGACATGACCGGCTCGATCGGCCACGCGAAGTCGTATCAGAGCAACGGCGGCCCACGCTGCAAGGTGATCTGCCGCTATACGGCCAGCAACTACGATGGCCTTCGCTGACGACGCGAAGCCGCGCCCGATCGCATGGCGACCGGGCGCGGCTTCCTGCATCGGTGCGCGAGCCCGGACGGAGCCGGGGGTCGCGACAAAAAAATGCCGGCGCGGTGACCCGCGCCGGCATTCGTCGTTCTGCGTGAGGTTCAGCGGTTCGGCAGAGCGAACACGGTGAGCTGACCACCGAGGTTGGTGTAGCTCGAGAGAGCGGCGTAGCCGCCCACCGCGCCGAGGCCGGCGTTCGGGTCGGTCAGGCCGGCCGCGAGGCCGATGCCGGCCCAGCCGCCGACACCCGACAGGATGCCGATGAACTGCTTGCCCTTGAACTCGTAGGTCATCACGTTGCCGATGATGCCCGACGGGGTCTTGAACTTGTAGAGTTCCTTACCCGTCTTGGCGTCGACGGCCTTCAGGTAACCTTCGAGCGTGCCGTAGAAGACCACGTCGCCGGCCGTTGCGAGAGCGCCGCCCCAGGCGGAGAACTGCTCGGGGTTCGACCACTTGATCTTGCCGGCGACACCGTCCCAGGCGATGAAGTTGCCCATGCCGCCATGGCTGTTCGGCGCGGGGTACATCGACAGGGTGGCGCCGACATAGGGCTGACCCGGGGTGTAGGAGACCTTGAAGGGCTCGTAGTCCATGCAGACGTGGTTGGTCGGCACGTAGAACAGCGCGGTCTTCGGCGAGTAGGCCGCAGGCTGCTGGTCCTTGGAGCCGAGAGCCGCCGGGCAGATGCCCTTCGAGTTCACGTCTTCACCGTTCTGCTCGGTCGAGTACTTGGAGACGACGAGCGGCCGGCCGTAGGTCTTGGAGTCCTTGTCCATGTCGACCTTGGTGGCCCAGTTCACCACCGGATCGTACTTCTCGGCGACCAGGAGCTCGCCGGTGGCGCGATCGAGGGTGTAGCCGAAGCCGTTACGGTCGAAGTGGGTCAGGAGCGGACGCTCCTTGCCGTCGACCTTCTGATCCGTGAGGATCATCTCGTTGATGCCGTCGAAGTCCCACTCGTCGTGCGGGGTCATCTGGTAGACCCACTTGGCGACGCCGGTATCGGGGTTACGGGCGAAAATGGTCATCGACCACTTGTTGTCGCCCGGACGCTGCTTGGGGTTCCAGGTCGAGGGGTTGCCCGAGCCGTAGTAGAACAGGTCCAGCTTGGGGTCGTAGGAGTACCAGCCCCAGGTCGAACCGCCGCCGGTCTTCCACTGGTCGCCTTCCCAGGTCTTGATCGAGGAGTCCTTGCCGATGGGCTTGCCCTTGTCGGTGGTCTTCTCGGGGTCGACGAGCAGCTGGTCGTCGGTGCCGACCGAGTAGGCGCGCCAGGCCTTCTTGCCGTCCTTCAGATTGTAGGCGGTGACGCTGCCCTGGATGCCGAACTCGCCGCCCGAGATGCCGATGATGACCTTGTCCTTCACCGGGAGAACGGTGGCGGTGTTGGTCTCGCCCTTGCCCGGGTCGCCGTTCTTGACGGACCAGTTGACCTTGCCGGTCTTCGCGTCGAGCGAGACGAGCGTGGTGTCGGCCTGGTGCAGGAGGATGGCGCCGTCGGCATAGGCGAGGCCGCGGTTGACCGTGTCGCAGCACATGACCGGGATCACGGCCGGGTCCTGCTTGGGCTCGTACTTCCAGACGATCTTGCTCTCGGCCGCGAGGTCGAGGGCGTAAACGATGTTCGGGAAGGGCGTGTGCAGGTACATCATGTTGCCGATGACCAGCGGCGAGCCCTCGTGGCCGCGCAGCACGCCGGTCGAGAAGGTCCAGGCGACCTGGAGGTTCTTCACGTTGGAGGCGTTGATCTGATCGAGCTTCGAATAGCGCGTGTTGGCGTAGTCGACGGTCTGAAGCGCCTGTTCCGCCGGGTTGGCGATGGACTTCAGGATGCTTTCGTTGGCGAGCGCCGGGGTCGCAACTGCGAGACCCGCGCCGAGTGCGAGAAGATGTGCCGCTCTCATGGTTCCTCCGTAAGGAAACGTCGACTGCCGGCCGATCGTGACGACGCGGGG
This sequence comes from Methylobacterium thuringiense, assembly GCF_022179645.1. Classification (GTDB taxonomy): domain Bacteria; phylum Pseudomonadota; class Alphaproteobacteria; order Rhizobiales; family Beijerinckiaceae; genus Methylobacterium; species Methylobacterium thuringiense. Next base: position 220,945 of record NZ_BPRA01000009.1, on the reverse strand, counting down.
CGGCCGGTTTCCGTTGTTTGCCGAATGCCTGGTCGTTGCCAGAGACCATCGCCGCTTGCCGCGAGAGACGGTCAGCGCTCCTAAGCATCCGCGCCCGACGTATCGGGCCACGGCTCCAATGAGCGCCGGACGAGAATAGCCGAGAGCTGCGCAAAATCAATAATAATTTTTTAAATCGAAGATCTTATTCAATGCAATGAGATAAAAAATCGATTAAAATACGCGTTAAGGCCCGATAAAGCGTATCAGGCTTTGCCGGGCTATTCTTATGATGCTGTTATTCTTCTGTCGGTTTAGCGTCGAGATCGATGTTCTTGTTCTGGATTGATTGACACCGACCGTTTCTTCGTTATTTTTCACCTTGTTTGCGACTGGATCTCATCTGCTCTTTGGGGTGTACCGCTCGGGAGCTTTTTGATCGGGGCGGGGTCTTCATGGCCCCGCCTTTTTCTTGCCCGGTCCTGTCACGTTGGCTCGGCCTGACCGCATCGCCTCCCATTCAGGGGCAATGTAGAGAATATAAGCTTATTGTGAGTATGCTCTATCGAGCGTTGCCGTAGGCTGCGAGCCTATCGCATGCGACGGTGATCGAAATTTCGAGCCTCGTCAAACGGCGGGATGATTAGGCAATACCAGTCAGGTAATACAGGTACTTATTGCGGGTCGTTTTGCGAAATCGGACGTCGCCGGCAGAAAGTCCTGCCGCCGACCGCGTGCGGGCTCACAATGCGGCATGCGATCGGCCGCTATCGAGCGCTTGGTCGAGAGGCCGGTGCGTTAGGAATAATTGAGTTTATCCTGTTTTCGGCTCCACCTGTCCGGAGACGCAGCCCCGTTCCGGACGCCCGCCGTGCAGCGGACGGTGATCCGGGACATGGGTGCGCGCACCGAGACATCGGGCGGAAACCGAATGCCGCCCGCTACCGCGCCGGCGCCCCGCCCGGCCCCTCGGCCGAGTTCGCGCCCTCCGTCGTCGCCTTCGGGCTCGCCAGGAACTCGGCGAGATAGCCCTTCCACAATTTGGCGAAGCGCAGCGACTGGTGGCCGTGCGTCTCGGCGGAGGTCGGGACCAGCACGAAGCGGCCGTCCTTCAGCCGGGCCATCGCGGGGTTCATCACGTCGAGCTGCGGTGGGTTCAGCTCGTCGTCGGCGAAGTTGACGGCGAGGACCTTCGCCGTGATCCGGTCGAGCCCCGGATAGGGGTCGTAGTCGAAGGTCGAGTCGAACCAGTACAGCCAGTCATTGGCGTCGGCCTTGCCGGAAAAACCGTCGGCGATGGTGTCGTAGAGCCGGTTGGCGTCGGCATGGGTCGGGGCCTGCTTCTGCAGGCCGAGCACGCTCTCGGTCATGATGTTGAAGATCGGCAGGATCTTTTGGAAGTGCTTCGGCTGTTCCGTGTAGGCGCCGCCCTGCCAGTCGGGATCGTTGCGGATGCCCTCGATGAGGAGGCGCCGCCACAGGGCGTTGCGCCCGCTCACGGCGATCGGCTGGCTCGCCACCGCCATGATCAGGTCCATCGCCGCCGGATAGCGCTCGCCCCACATCCAGGCCTGCATGCCGCCCATGGAGGTGCCGAGCACCATGCGCAGGTGCTTCAGGCCGAGCCCCTCGGTCACCACCCGGTACTGGCCCTCGACGACGTCGCCGTAGCCGTAGCGCGGAAAATCCGCCTTCAGCCCGTCCGAGGGTTTCGACGAGCCGCCGCGGCCGAGCCCGTCCGGCAGGATCACAAAGTATCTTTGCGCATCGAGCGGTGCGCCCGGCCCGAACAGCTCGGGCCCGAGGGACGGGATCAGGAAGGACTTGCCGGTGCCGGTGGTGCCGTGGAGGACGAGCACGGCGTTGTCGACCTCGCCCTGCGCGTTTGTGTGCGGCGTGCCGAGGGTGGTGTAGTGCAGCTTCACCTCGGGCAGCGTCACGCCGCTGGAGAAGCGAAAATCCTTCGCGACGTAATCCGCCTCGGTCTGGTTCGGAAACGCCGCGGGCGCAGCCTGAGCCGTTGCCGTCGCCAGCATCAGGAATCCTGCAAAGGATCCAAGGCGTCCGAAGGGTCGTGCCATGATCGTCCGCTCCCCGCTCGCGCGTCTCGTCCGCAGCGCGGGCGCATGAAGACGCGTCGGGCGCCGTCGGTCAAATCGCCTCGATGGGATTGTCGATGCGGCTGGCGGACCCGCATGCCGGTCTCGGCGCGATCGTTGGCGACGCCGCTCGGTGGAGCTGCCGTTCCGTGTTTCTCGGGGGAGGTGTTTCTTTGGGGGAACTGCCGTGATCGCCGCCGCTACTTACCGGTGACGCGCCGAAACACCAGGCTGAGATTGTTCGCCGGCATCGCCACGCGCTCGGTCAGGACGAGCCCCTGCCTCGCGCCGGCCGTTACGACGGCTTCGACATCGCGAAGGCCCCAGTGCGGGTCGCGGTCGCGGAGGTCCGCATCGAAGGCCGCGTTGCTCGGTGCGGTGTGCGCACCATCCACGGTGAAAGGGCCGTAGAGCACCAGCAGGCCGCCCGCGGGCAGCACCTGCCCTGCCCCGGCCATCAGGCCCTCGGTAACGGACCAGGGCGCAATGTGGATCAGGTTGATCGCCAGGACCGCCTCGGCCCGGTCGACCGGCCAGTCGGCCGTGCCGGCATCGAGTCGGACTGGCGGGAGCAGATTGGGCAGCCCGGCGGCGCGGGCATGAGCGGCGATGCTGCGCAGCGCGGCCGATTCCGGGTCGCTCGGTTGCCAGCGCAGCGCCGGGAGCGCACCGGCAAAGTGCACGGCATGCTCGCCGGAGCCGCTCGCGATCTCCAGCACGCGCCCTGTGGGCGGCAGGACGCGTGTCAGGACTTGGAGGATGACGTCGCGGTTGCGCGCCACCGCCGGGGCGACGAGGGCCTCGCCGTCGAGATCCCATCCGAGCATCGTCAGATCCCGACTGCCGAGGAGCGAAGGTGGCATATCCTACCTCGTGCCAGCGGCCGTAAACTTTGGCTCTTTCGGCAATCAGCGGCTGGCAAGCACGACTGCGCGGCACCGCACAGCCCTTGAGACGTCAGTCGAAAGGGCCACTGGTATAACGGCCGCTCCTTACCCCTTCGCCTGCGCCAACTGCCCCGGCGTCTGCGTCGCGCCCATCGATTCGGCCAGCGCCGCGGCGGTGAGGCCGGAGGCGTCGCGGCGGTCGGGGTCGGCGCCGTGGGCGAGGAGGAGGGCGACGATCTCGGTGCGGTCGAACATCGCCGCGACCATCAGGGCGGTGCGCGAGCCGTCGGCCTCGCCGTCGACCTTCGCGCCGTGGGCGAGGAGCTGTCGGGTGATGTCGAGTTCGCCCTTGAAGGCGGCGCCGGCGAGCGGGGTCTGGCCGCGGTCGTTGGCGAGTTCGGGGTCGCCGCCGGCCTCGAGGATCACGCGGGTGGCCGCCTCCTGGCCGTTATAGGCGGCGAGCATCAGCAGGCTGTCGCCCTTGTCGTTGCGGATGTTGGCGGGCAGGCCCTGCTCGAACAGCTCCGCGAGCTCGTCGGCATGTCCCAGCCGCGCGTACTGGAAGATGCGGCCGGCGAAGGCGAGGGTCTCGTCGTCGAGGACGGGAATGGAGGCGGTCTCCTGAGTCTGCATTCAAAACTCTCTTTGACTCATGAGGAAGCCCATCTGGAGTCGGCGCGCGCGCCGTCCAGCCTCACCGATGCAGAAAGGTTGGGCAGTGGTGATCGGGGCGGAGGCCCGACTCACGGCGGGCGGCCTCACGCCCTCCTGTTATCGCGACGGGTCGGATTTGTCTCGCCGAACCTGAGCCGCCGAAATGGTTGTACCGCTCGCGTCCGGTATCGAACGGTCGGCGCTCGGACGGCTCTCATGATGACGCGATGGGCGTCCCGGCGCATATCCCGGCGCCCTCCGGGTCTATCGCGGGCAGCATGGCCGGGTTGGTTCAGGCGGCGACCGGGACCGCCTTGAGGCCGCCGAAACGGCGGTCGCGCCGCGCGAAGTCGGCCACCGCCGCGGCAAGGTCCGCCTCCCCGAAATCCGGCCACATCCGGTCGGTGAAATGCAGCTCGGCATAGGCCGCCTCCCAGAGCAGGAAGTCGGAGAGCCGCTTCTCGCCGCCGGTGCGGATCAGCAGGTCGACATCACCGCAAGTCTTTGCGTCTTCGACGAGAATCTGCCCGACGGCCTCACGCGTGGCATCCGGCCCGAGGCGGGCTGCGGCTGCCAGGATCGCGTCGCGGGAGGAGTAGTCGACGGCGATGCGCAGGGACAGCTTGGTGCCGCCGGCGGTGGCGGCCTCGGCCCGCTCGATCGCTTCGGGTATGCCCATGGGCAGGCGGTCGCGCCGTCCGAACACCGTCAGCCGAGTGCCGGTGCGGGCGAGCCGCCCGGTCTCCGAGCGCAGATAGGCCTTCAGCAGCCGCATCAGGCCGCCGACCTCGGTGTCCGGCCGCTTCCAGTTGTCGCTGGCAAAAGCGAACAGCGTCAACGTGTCGATGCCCAGGTCCGGCGCCGCCTCGGCGGTCCGCCGGATCGCCTCGACGCCCATCCGGTGGCCGGCCCCGCGCGGCAGCCCGCGTTGCGTCGCCCAGCGGCCGTTGCCGTCCATGATGATCGCGGCGTGCAGGCCTCTGCCGTCGGGATCGGGTCGCATCGTCGAATCTCCGGGCACGGGACGGTACCTGTGGTTCTGGATGGTCCGGTCACACGCACAGGGTGTGCCGGAGACGTGGGGCGGTTTCGCGGTCGATTGCTGACGAAATCACGTCGACCCGGCAAAGGGTTCGGTCATCAGGCGGGGCGTCTCGGGCACGCGCCCGGCGGCCTTGGCCGCGTCGCGCACGACCTGCTCCAGCACGCCGAGATAATCGAGGAAGCGGATCCGGCCCGTCGGCGTCAGGCGGCAGAGCGTCTGCGGGCGGTTGTGGTCGTAGCCCTTCTCCAGGCTGACGAAATCCGCCTCCTGCAGCACGGCGAGGTGCCGGCTCAGGTTGCCGTCCGTCAGCCCGCACAGGCGCCGCAGGTCGGGGAAGGGGAGGCCCTTCGGGTGGGCGACGAGAGAGGTCAGCACCGAGAGGCGCGCCTTCTCGTGGATCACCCGGTCGAGCCCGTCGTAGGAGAAGCGGCCGTCGGTGGTGTCAGAGAGCGGCATCGAGGCCTCCCTGATGATCGCGCATGGCGCGGTGCATGATGAGGGCGAGCATCCCCTGCCCTGCCGCGAAGGGCAGGCCCATCAGCCAGGGCGAGAGGGTGTGGTCCGTGCTGGCCATCGCGAAGACGGACAGTCCGGCAAGGAGATACCAGGCCCCGGCGAGCTGCACCGGCCGCGGCAGGATGCGGGCGGCGGCGAACAGGCCGAGGCCGGTCAGCACCTGCCAGAGGCCCGGCAGCATCCAGACCTGATCCGGCGCGAACCGCGCCACGACCAGGGCGAGGCAGAGCCCGATGCCGGCCGACGGCAGAAAGCTCTCGATGGCGTTCGTCACCATGGCGTCCGCCAGCCCCGAATGCAGCCGCCGCGAGCGCCGTACGGTCTCCACGCCGATCAGCGCGAAGGCGATCGCGGCCGCGGCGATCCAGATTCCGAAATAGGCCAACGGCTTGTCGGACGGCTCGTCGAGCCACCAGGCCTGCAGGCAGGCCGTGGCCAGGGCCAGAGCGCCGGTGGCGGCCAGCGTCGCCGAGCCGAGGCCGCGAAACGCCGTCTCGCGCGCGATCTGCGAGCGGATCGCGACGATGTCGGCCAGTGCCTTGTCCAGGTCCCGCATGCGGGCCGCCCCTCGCGAATCGCGCTTTGTAATACAAAGTAGATTCGGCTGCAGAGGTTGGCAACCGACATTTCAGGTTGTTCAAGCGCTTCAGGCGGTTGCGCGTAGTCCGGCGAGATCGAGCCGCCGCGTCACCATCTGCAGGGCGCCGCCCTCGTCGCGGGGCCACTCCGCCTCCGGCCGGTCCCGGTAGAGTTCGACGCCGTTGCCGTCGGGGTCTCGTAGGTAGAGGGCTTCGCTGACGCCGTGGTCGCTGGCGCCGTCGAGGGCGATGCCGGCCGCCTCGACCCGGCGCAGGGCGTCGGCGAGGGCCGCGCGGGTCGGGTAGAGGATCGCGAGGTGGTAGAGCCCGGTGGTGCCGGGCGCCGGTGCTTCGCCGCCGGCACTCTCCCAGGTGTTGAGGCCGATATGGTGGTGATAGCCGCCGGCCGAGACGAAGGCTGCCCGATCGCCCAGGCGCTGCGTGAGCGCGAAGCCGAGCACGCCGCGATAGAACCCGAGCGCCCGCTCGAGGTCGGCCACCTTCAGGTGGACGTGGCCGATGCGGGTCTCGGGGTGGATCGAATCGGTCATGGGCAGGTCCTTGAGAGCGGGCGCCGGGTTAGCCTTTCCCTCATCACGTCAGACCGCCCGGATCGGTCCCGGGTACCGCGCCATCACGGCATCCGCCGTCGCCAGGGTGATGCCCTCGACCGTGGCCTGCGCGATCAGCAAGCGGTCGAACGGGTCCTTGTGGATCGGCGGCAGGCCCTCGACGGCGACGGCATGCGCGCCGAGGATCGTCAGTTCCTCGTAGCCGTTGTCGAGCAGCGCGCGGCGTAGCACGCGGCGGTCGGTACGAAAGTTCGCACGGCCGAGCCCGCGCTTGATCGCGACCTCCCAGATGCTGACGACGCTGAAGACGGGCGAGGTGCCGGGGTCCACCATCAATTGGCGCGCCGCCGCCGACAGACGGTCGGGGTCTGCCGCTCCCCAAAGCAGCAGATGCGTGTCGAGGAGGACTCTCACTCGTCCTCGCCCTCGAACATCCGGATGATCTCGTCCTGGCCCATGGTGTCGAAGTCGTCGGGCACCGAGATCTGGCCCTTCAGGAAGCCGAGACGCCGCTTCACGAAGGGCGCTGGCACGTCGAGCGCCACGACCTTCACCAGGGGCTTGCCGTCCCTGGCGATCACGAAGGGCTCGCCGCCGGCAGCCTCGTCGACGAGGCGCGCGAACTCCGTATCGGTTTCAGGCAGATCGATCGTCTTCATCCCGGCCTCCGACCGTGGTGGACCAGCCTACCCCGCTCTGCAGCCCCCCGCCACTGTGTGATCCGGAGCGGACCGGTGTCGCGTCCGGCAGCCTTTGTCCGGCTGCGGAACGCGCCCATATTGCGACCATGCCCGCTCCGAAGAAACCGCGCCCCGTCTCGGCCAAATCCGCCTCGTCCAAGGCCGACAAGCCCGAACTGAAGCCCCTCGACGAGCATCTCGCGGAGTTGCTGAGCCCGGCGCTCAACCGCAACCGTCCGAAGCCGATCGAGACGCCGGCCCCGCCGCCGGCCAAGGGTGCGAAGACCAGGGGCGCGAGGGTGAAGGGGGGCGCCGGCTTCGGCGAGGCGCCGCAGGCCGGCTACGCGATCGCCGACGCGGCGGAGGTCGACCCGCGCCTCGCCCAGGCGCTCGGCATGCCGGTGCCGAAGGGCGACTCCGCCCCTCCGGCGGCCGAGGAACCGGTCTCTCAGGCAACCGAGGGCGTCTCCGCCACCATGGCGGCGCTGGAGCAGCTGCTCCAGGAGGGCAACCCGCTGTTCAAGAACGGCGAGGCATGGGTGCCGCACCGGCCCGAGCGGCCGAAGAAATCCGAGGGTGGCCTCCGCTTCACCCTGAAATCCGAGTTCGAGCCGGCCGGCGACCAGCCCCGCGCCATCGCCGAACTGCTGGACGGCGTGAGCAGGCACGAGCGCGACCAGGTGCTGCTCGGCGTCACCGGCTCCGGCAAGACTTTCACGATGGCCAAGCTCATCGAGCTGACCCAGCGCCCGGCCCTGATCCTCGCACCGAACAAGACGCTCGCCGCGCAGCTCTACGGCGAGTTCAAGAGCTTCTTCCCGGACAACGCCGTCGAGTACTTCGTCTCGTACTACGATTACTACCAGCCGGAAGCCTACGTGCCTCGCTCCGACACCTTCATCGAGAAGGAATCGTCGATCAACGAGCAGATCGACCGGATGCGCCACTCGGCGACCCGCGCCCTGCTGGAGCGCGACGACGTGATCATGGTCGCCTCGGTGTCCTGCATCTACGGCATCGGTTCGGTCGAGACCTACACGGCGATGTCGTTCACGGTGACGCTCGGGGAGAAGATCGAGCAGCGCCAGCTCGTCGCCGACCTCGTGGCGCTGCAATACAAGCGCATCCAGTCCGACTTCGCCCGCGGCACCTTCCGGGTGCGCGGCGACGTGATCGAGCTGTGGCCGGCTCACTTGGAGGATCGCGGCTGGCGCATCGGCCTGTTCGGCGACGAGATCGAGGGCATCGTCGAGTTCGATCCGCTGACCGGCAAGAAGATCAACGAACTCAAGTTCGTGAAGGTCTACGCGAACTCGCACTACGTCACGCCGCGCCCGACCCTCCAGCAGGCGATCAAGGGCATCAAGACCGAGCTGAAGGCCCGCGTCGAGGAGCTGACCAAGATGGGCCGGCTGATCGAGGCGCAGCGCCTGGAGCAGCGCTGCACCTTCGACGTCGAGATGATCGAGGCCACCGGCGCCTGCAACGGCATCGAGAATTACTCCCGGTATCTCACCGGAAGAAAACCCGGCGAGCCGCCGCCGACGCTGTTCGAGTACCTGCCCGACAACGCCCTGGTCTTCACCGACGAGAGCCACGTTACCGTGCCCCAGATCGGCGGCATGTACCGGGGCGACTTCCGGCGGAAGGCGACTTTGGCCGAATACGGCTTCCGCCTGCCCTCCTGCCTCGACAACCGCCCGCTGCGCTTCGAGGAATGGGACCTGATGCGGCCCCAGACGGTCCACGTCTCGGCGACGCCCGGCAAGTGGGAGATGGAGCGCACCGACGGCGTCTTCGCCGAACAGGTCATCCGCCCCACCGGCCTCGTCGACCCCATCATCGAGATCCGCCCTGCCCGCTCACAGGTCGACGACCTCCTGGGCGAGGTCCGCGAGGTCGCCCAGGCCGGCTACCGCACGCTGGTCACCACGCTGACCAAGCGCATGGCCGAGGACCTCACCGAGTACCTGCACGAGAACTCGGTGCGCGTGCGCTACATGCACTCCGACATCGACACCCTGGAGCGCATCGAGATCATTCGCGACCTGCGGCTCGGCGCCTTCGACGTCCTGATCGGCATCAACCTGCTGCGCGAGGGTCTCGACATCCCGGAATGCGCCCTGGTCGCGATCCTCGACGCCGACAAGGAAGGCTTTCTGCGATCGGAGACGTCTCTGATCCAGACCATCGGCCGCGCGGCCCGCAACGCCGACGCCCGCTGCATTCTCTACGCCGATAACATCACCGGCTCGATGGAGCGGGCGATGGCGGAGACGGAGCGTCGGCGCGTCAAGCAACTCGCCTACAACGAGGAGCACGGCATCACCCCGCAGAGCGTGAAGCGCGGCATCCAGGACATCCTGGAGAGCGTCTACGAGCGCGACCACGTCCGCGTCGACACCGGCCTCGCCAAGGACGTCGCCACCGTCGGGCACAATCTCAAGGCGGTCATGGCCGACCTTGAGAAGCGCATGCGGGCGGCGGCCGCCGACCTCGACTTCGAGGAGGCCGCGCGGATGCGCGACGAACTCAAGCGCCTGCAATCCACCGAGCTGCTGATCTCCGACGATCCGATGGCCCGCCAGGGCGACGTCGAGCGCAGCGCCGGCCGTCAGGGCGACAAGCGCAGTCGCATCAGCAAGCCGACCCTCGACAACATGGGCCCGGGCACCGACCGTGAGATCCCGGCCGACGCCGTACCCTGGAAGGAGCGTCCGAAGGGGCGCTCGACGCAGGGGATGGGCGGGCAGAAGCCGCGCTACAAGGGCCGCTGATCTGTTTTTCTGAGAGCTTGATCAGTGTTCGGGGTCGGAACCGAACCCGTCGTCGAGGATTGACGAGCCGAGACCTGAACATGGGCCGACTCGGATCGGCAGGCGTAGGTTCGGCTCTCGTCCGCGCGTGACCTCTGGCCACCGGAACAGCTGCATGACCTCCGCTCGCGAACCGGGTGCCGGCGCCGCCGTCACCGGCCTTTTCCTGGGAGGTCTCGCCATCGCCGGCGCGGTCGCCCTCGTCACGGCTCCGATCACGCCCCGCATGGCGGTGGCTCAGACGGCCGCCAATCCGAACGATCGGCCGGCCACCGCCACGCTGTCCGGCGCCGCCGGCACGGTGACAGGGCGGGAATACGCCAGGGGCGCCCTGTCGCCATCCATCGTACCCGTGATGTCGGACGGTTCGGGCAGCCGTATCGATCGGTTGCGGCTGCGCTGACCGGCGAGACCCGTCTGCGACCGACGTGCCGAAATCGGGGCAACCGCGGCGATGATTGCCCGTTGTGCCTGAGGCGGCGCGGGACGGAGGACGGAACATGGGTCTGCTCGATCAGGTCATCGGTGGTGTCGTCGGACAGGTGCTCGGGGGCGGACGCGGCGGCGGCGCGATGTCGCCGATCGTCAAGGCTTTGCTGATGTTGCTCCTCGCCAAGGGCGCGAGCGGCGGCCTCGGCGATATCTTCGGAGGTGGCCATGGTTCGCCGGAGCCGCAGGGCCGGGGCCGCGCGCCCTCCCCCGAGGACTATGACCACCCGCAAGGCGACGACGGCGATCTCGGTGGCTTCGGCCGGCATCCGCAGGGCGGCCGGTCGAGCGGCGGCGATGATGGCGGCGATTTCTCGGATCTCTCCGGCATGCTCGACGGTCCCGGCGATGGCGGCAACCGCTCGCCCGGAGCCGGCCCCTATGCGCAGCTCGACCATGAGCAGGACGTTGCCGGACAGGGCGGTCTCGGCGGTGGGCTCGACGGCCTGATCCAGGGCTTCGAGCGCGGCGGGCTCGGCGACGTGATCGGTTCGTGGATCGGCCACGGCCAGAACCGGGCGATCGAGCCGAACCGGCTCGCCGACGCTCTCGGCTCGGACACCGTGGACACCCTCAGCCGCCAGACCGGCCTCGACCGCTTCGACCTGCTGAGCCAGCTCGCCCAAGCCCTGCCCTCGGTGGTCGACGCGCTCACGCCTCAGGGGCGCAAGCCGGGGGAGCAAGAACGCCAGGGCTGGTGAGGACCGGATTTCGTTCGCGCAGTCTGGCCCGCGCGCTTCCATTTCCTAGCGCGCCTTGCAGGGTCGCAGACCGGTTTTCACGGGATAAACGTTTGAAGCCAAAGCGCGTTTCCCCTCCCCCTTGTGGGGAGGGGGCAGGTGTGGGGGTGGCAATGCCTCATACCGAGGGGTTGCTCAGCGCCGCCGCCGCGTCGACCCCGTCGACTGCACCTTCGCCAGCGCCTCGGCCCGGTCGTCTTCGCTCGCCGCGCTCCAGGCCTTGTCGTAGAGGTCGACGATCCACGCGTCCGATCGGCCCTGCGCACCGTCGCGGGCCAGCGCCAGCCAGGTTAGGCCGCGCACGGTCTGGCGCGGCACGCCGACACCGTTGAAGAGCAGGTCGCCGAGCAGGGCCTGCGCCGGCTTGTGGCCCTTCTCGGCGGCGAGGTTGAACCAGCGCGCGGCCTTGCGCGGATCCGCCTCGGTGCCGGTGCCGTCGAGGGTGAGCCGGGCGAGGTTGTACTGGGCGTTGGGGTCGCCGAACGAGGCGGCGTAGTTGAACATCTCGTAGGCGCGCTCGGGGTTCGCGCGCACGTAGGTGCCCTTGATCCCATCGAGGAAGTAGGTGCCCAGCGCGGTGAAGGCGCTGGCGGCGACGCCGGTGTTGCCGGCCTCCGGCTTGTCGTCGTCGTTGTCGTCGGCGATCCGCGAAAAGTACTCGAAGGCCTTGAGGTCGTCGTGCGGCACGCCGTCCCCGTCCGCATACATGCGGCCGAGCTTCCACAGGGCGAGGGTGTGGCCCTGGTCGGCGGCGTATTCGAGGGCGCGCACGGCGCCTTCCTTGTCGCCGGCATTGTACTCGCGCACGCCCGTGCGCAGGGCGTCCTTGGCCGAGCGGTAGCCCTTCTCCGGGACGGGCGTGCGCGCCGTCGCGTCGAGGGATTCCGCCGGATAGGCGGCGAGGAACATCAGGCCGGCGGCGGCGAGGCCGCAGGCCAGGCGGGAGCGCACTCCGCCGAAGGGGATGCCGGTTCGGCGCAAGAATGCGCGACCGAACGGGGAATCGTCGCGGAGCCGACCGGGAGCGGCCCCGGCCGGCGCAAGCCGGCTTGGGTCAGTCCTAGATGTCCGCATAGGTCTGAATCTCCTGGGCGCCACCCGGATGGGTGACGGCGCCGCTGACCGCGGGTCCGACGGTCTGCATGTATTTCCAGAGGTAGCCGGAGGTCGCGGAGTTGGTCCGCGGCGTCCAGGCCTTGCGGCGCTCGGCGAACTCTTCGTCCGACAGGGCGACGTCGAGGGTGCCCTTGATCGCGTCGAGGGTGATGACGTCGCCATCCTTCAGGAGGCCGATCGGCCCGCCGATCGCTGCCTCGGGGCCGACATGGCCGACGCAGAAGCCGCGGGTGGCGCCGGAGAACCGGCCGTCGGTGATCAGCGCGACCTTGTCGCCCATGCCCTGGCCGTAGAGGGCGGCGGTGGTCGACAGCATCTCGCGCATGCCGGGGCCGCCCTTCGGACCCTCGTAGCGGATCACCAGGACTTCGCCGGGCTGGTAGGTGCGGTTCTGGACGGCCTCGAAGCAGGCCTCCTCGCCGTCGAACACCCGGGCCGGGCCGGTGAACACCTGCTTCTCGGGCGGCATGCCGGCGACCTTCACGATCGCGCCCTCGGGGGCGAGGTTGCCGCGCAGGCCGACGACGCCGCCGGTGGGCGTGAGGGGCGTGTTGGCCGCCCGCACCACGTCCTGGTCCGGGTTCCAGGCGACCTTCTCCATGTTCTCGGCGATGGTGCGGCCGGTGACGGTCATGCAGTCGCCGTGGATGAAGCCGTGGTCGAGCAGGGTCTTGATCAGCAGCGGGATGCCGCCGACCTCGAACATGTCCTTGGCGACGTAGCGTCCGCCGGGCTTCAGGTCGGCGATGTAGGGCGTGCGGCGGAAGATCTCGGCGACGTCGAACAGGTCGAATTCAATGCCGCATTCATGCGCGATCGCCGGCAGGTGCAGGGCCGCGTTGGTCGAGCCGCCCGAGGCGGCGACCGCTGCGGCGGCGTTCTCGAGGCTCTTGCGGGTGACGATGTCACGCGGGCGGATGTTCTTCGCCAGCAGCTCCATGACCTTCTCGCCGGCGGTCATGCAGAATCTGTCGCGGATCTCGTAGGGCGCGGGGGCGCCGGCCGAATAGGGCAGCGCCAGGCCGATCGCCTCGGAGACGGTGGCCATGGTGTTGGCCGTGAACTGCGCGCCGCAGGCCCCGGCGGAGGGACAGGCGACCTGTTCCAGCTCGTCGAGGTCGTCGAGGCTCATGTCGCCGACGGCGACCTTGCCGACGGCCTCGAACAGGTCCTGCACCGTCACCGGCTTGCCGCGGAACGAGCCGGGCAGGATCGAACCGCCATAGATGAAGATCGACGGCACGTTGAGGCGCACCATGGCCATCATCATGCCGGGCAGTGACTTGTCGCAGCCGGCGAGCCCGACGAGGGCGTCGTAGGCGTGGCCGCGCATGGTCAGCTCGACGGAATCCGCGATGACCTCGCGCGATGGCAGCGAGGCGCGCATGCCGGCATGGCCCATGGCGATGCCGTCGGTGACGGTGATGGTGCAGAACTCGCGCGGCGTGCCGTTGGCGGCCGCCACGCCCTTCTTCACGGCCTGGGCCTGGCGCATCAGCGAGATGTTGCAGGGCGCGGCCTCGTTCCAGCAGGAGGCCACGCCGACGAGCGGCTGGTGGATCTGCTCCTTGGTGAGGCCCATGGCGTAGAGATACGAGCGGTGCGGCGCGCGATCCGGCCCCTCCGTCACGTGACGGCTCGGAAGCTTCGACTTGTTGTTCAACCGCAGGTCCATGGCCGTGTCCGAAACCGCTCTTCACCCGTGTCCGGCGCCCTGCGGCACCGGCCGAAAACCCTTTGCGGCCAAGCTTTTCCGGGTGGTGCGACCGCCCTTGGAACAACTTGAAGTCCGGCGCTAAATCCCTGCCGGAACAGCCATTTACCGCGAGGCTCGAGGTGGTCCCGGTTTATGGCGCAATCGCGGCGTGGCCGCGGGCGACCGGGGGCAAAGCTGGGATGGTTTCGCGGTGTGACGGCCCCGCCACAGTCACGCTTGGCGCTCGGGCCGACCCGTGAGGCGCGGGACTCTCCTCCCCCTTGTGGGGAGAAGTTGGCGGTGGGGGCGGTGCCGCCAGCCTTCGACTGCGGCAAGCGGAGCCCCCCCTACCCCTGCCCCTCCCCACGAGGGGGAGGGATGGCGTCGCGCCTCCCGCACCCGGCCGATGAAACCCGAACCGCCCGCTCCGACTTGAGCCCGGGAGGAGACACCCGATGCCGTACGAGCTTCACTACTGGCCGATGATCCAGGGGCGCGGGGAGTTCGTGCGCCTCGCCCTTGAACAGGCCGGGGCGGACTATGTCGACGTGGCCCGCCTCCCCCATGAGGACGGCGGCGGCATCGACGCGATGATGGACCGGCTCGACGCCGAACCGCTGCGTCCGCCCTTCGCTCCGCCTTTCCTCAGGGACGGCGATCTCGTCATCGGCCAGACCGCCAACATCCTGCTCTATCTCGGCCCCCGCCTCGGCCTCGTCGGCGCCAGCGAGGCAGACCGGATCTGGACCCACCAGATCCAGCTCACGATCACCGACATGGTCGCGGAGGCGCACGACACGCACCACCCCGTCGCGAACGGCCTCTTTTACGAAGAGCAGAAGCCGGAGGCCCTGCGCCGCGCGCACGAATTTCGCGAGAACCGGATGCCGAAGTTTCTGGGCTGGTTCGAGCGCGTGCTCACCCGCAACCCGGCCGGCGCCCGCCACCTCGTCGGCGACGCGCTGAGCACCGCCGACCTCTCCCTGTTCCAACTCGTCGACGGCCTGCGCTACGCCTTCCCGAACGCGACCGCGCGGACGCTGGAGGCGACGCCGCGGGTCGTGGCCCTGGTGCAGAATGTCGGCCGCCTGCCGCGGGTGGCGGCGTATCTCGCGAGCGAGCGGCGGTTGGCGTTCAGTGAGAATGGGGTGTTTCGGCGGTATGCGGAGTTGGATGGGTGATCAGTCGGTGTCGTCGTGCTCGCGGTAGAGGGCTTCGTAGTCTCGGCCCCCGTGGAAGATGTTCGTGATGAGCACGCGCGTTTCGTCGATCGTGTAGGCGATCACCGCCGAATGCTCGAACGGTACCATGCGCAGGCCCGGCTTCAGATCGTCACGGGATCGCCCGCTTCGAGGCGCGTCGCCGATGCGCTCGCACCGTGTAATGATCCGCCGGATGAAGTTTTCCGCCGTTGCGTTGTGCTGGCTCACAAGCAGCACCGTGTGAAAGATATCGGCAAGGTCGGCACGGGCTTCCGGCTGGAATTCGACACCCAGCCTATGCACGTCTGGCAGCGTCTTCCTGCGCCTTGGCGAACAGAGTCTCCATGTGCTGCCTCACTTCCTCGGTGCTGAGGGAAGGCCGCGGATCGTCCAGCGAGCGCCGGATGCGAGCCCGGATGGCATCCAGCCGCTCGGCGTCTTCGAGGCGCTGGCGCTGCCAGAGGCGCACCGCGTCGCGCAGCACTTCGCTGGTCGACGCGTACTCGCCCGCCTCGACGCTCTCGCGCACAGCGCGGAGCATGTCGGGCGTCATCGTGATGCTGATCTTCTCGGCTGTCGCCATACCCGACCGCCTCCCGCTAATGACGCAGGATGGTAGCATAAAATGCGACGACATGAATCTCCACAGTGGCCAGGCAGGCGACATGCACCGCCTTCCCTCGCCCCTGCTCGGAAAGTAAAGGCTCAGCGCCCCCCAGGCCCCTGACACACCTCACAAAAAAACGTCGATCGCCCCGACTGCACGATCCGCGAGACCCGCCCAACACACCCCCGCGTCACGCAGGCATGCCCGACCCGGTCGTAGACGCGGAACCCGTGCTGGAACGACCCCCGCGCCCCGTCCGGCTGCGCATAGTCCCGCAAGGTCGAGCCGCCCGCCGCCACGGCCTCGGTGAGCACCGTCCGGATCGCCTTGGCCAGCGCGTTGGCCTTGGCCGTCGGGGTGCCGTCGGGCTTGGCGAGCGTTCCGGCCATGGCCAGCGGCGAGAGGCGGGCGCGGTGGAGGGCTTCACAGACGTAGATGTTGCCGAGGCCCGCGATCAGGCGCTGGTCGAGGAGCGCGGCCTTCAGCGGCGTGATCTTGTGGCGGAAGAGTCTTGCGATGGTCGCGCCGGTCAGCGCCTCGCTCAGCGGTTCGATCCCCATGGCGGCGAAGTGCCGGCACGCGGCCAGCGTGTCGGTCGGCACGAGATCCATGAAGCCGAAGCGGCGGACGTCGTTGTAGGTGATGGTCGCGCCCGAATTCAGAGCCATCACGACGTGGTCGTGCTTCGTGTTGCCGAGCGCGCCGTCGAGATAGAAATCGCCCGGCGAAACATTTTGGCCGTCCGGCAGGGCGACGTCGAAACGGCCGCTCATGCCGAGATGCATGATCAGGCTCTCGCCGGAATCGAGATGCGCGGTGAGGTACTTGGCCCGGCGCGCGAGGTCGGTGACCGTGCGGCCTTCGAGGCGCTGTGCGAAGCGCTCCGGGAAGGGGAAGCGCAGGTTCGGCCGCCGCAGCGTCACGCGCGAAAAACGCGCGCCGACCAGCGCGGGCGCGAGGCCCCGGCGCACGGTTTCGACTTCGGGCAGTTCGGGCATGGATAGGATCGTCAGGCTTGTTGTAGGAATTGTTTCACGTGAAACATGCGACCCGTGGCGTCATAACCGGTGTGCCGCGGCTTCTCCACATGGCGGTTCCGCGGCGCATTCGCTATGAGGCGCGGGCGGGAGCAGGGATCGGGACGGTATGAGCGCGGCAGACGACGGCACGGCTGATTTCGGCTTCGAGCGCGTGAGCCTCGCCGAGAAGCAGGGCCGCGTCGACGACGTGTTTCGCTCGGTGGCCAAGCGCTACGACGTGATGAACGACCTGATGTCGGGGGGGCTGCACCGGGCCTGGAAGTCCCACCTGATCGGGATGCTGCGGCCGGGCCCGAACCGCCCCTTCCGCCATCTCGACGTGGCCGGCGGTACCGGCGACGTCGCCTTCCGCGTGCTGGAGGCCGGCGGCGCGCAGACCCAGGTGACGGTGCTCGACATCAACGAGGCGATGCTGCGGGTGGGGCAAGAACGGGCAGACAATCGGCGCGCCGGCACGCGCTATGGCGAGCGCATCGATTTCGTCACCGGCAACGCCGAGACCCTGCCGCTGCCGGGAAATACCTTCGACGCCTACACCATCGCCTTCGGCATCCGGAACGTGCCGCGCATCGACGTGGCGCTCAAGGAGGCGTTTCGCGTGCTGAAACCGGGCGGGCGCTTCCTCTGCCTCGAATTCTCGCGGGTCGATCTGCCGATCCTGGAAAAGATCTACGACGCCTATTCCTTCCACGTGATCCCGCGCATCGGCGAGCGCGTGGCCGGCGACCGCGAATCCTACCGCTACCTCGTCGAATCCATCCGCAAATTCCCCTCCCCCGGGCGTTTCGCGGCGATGATCGAGGAGGCCGGGTTTTCGCGGGTGACGCACCGGGTGCTGTCGGGGGGGATCGTGGCGATCCACTCCGGCTGGAAGGTGGCTTGAGTGGCTGGCTCCCTGCCTAGGTTTTGCGACGATGCGCTTCCCTCCCCCTTGTGGGGAGGGATTGAGGGTGGGGGTGGCTCCGCTTGCCTGCGTCCCGGCAGGCGAAACCACCCCCACCTCCTACCTCCTCCCCACAGGGGGGAGGAGAAGCTCGCACTGAGCTGCACTGCTGTGCCGGTCACGTTTGGGGCTGTTCCGCTTTGCTAGGCGCCCTCTTCCACTTCGTCCGCGGCGCGCATGTCGGCTTCGTGCTGGCGCGGGAGGGCGGGCTCGCGCTGATCGATACGGCGGAGCTGCCGCCGCATCTGCGGCTCGCGCTGAAGGTCGGGCGCTCGCTGGAGCGGCGGGGCGTCGCCGAGCATGCCGGGGCGAGTCCCCTGGAGCGGGCGCTGACCCGGCTCGGGCCGTCCTACGTCAAGTTCGGGCAGTTCCTGGCGACCCGCCCCGACATCGTCGGCATGGCCGCCGCGCGCGATCTGGAGCGCCTGCAGGACCGGGTGCCGCCGTTCCCGCAAGGCGTCGCCATCCGCGCCATCGAGCAGGATCTCGGCAAGCCGATCGGTGCGCTGTTCGCCACCTTCAGCGAGCCGGTGGCCGCGGCCTCGATCGCGCAGGTGCACAAGGCACAGGTGCTGGACGCCGACGGCACCCTGCGGGCGCTCGCGGTGAAGGTGATGCGGCCGGGCGTGCGGACGCAGTTCGCCCGCGAGCTCCAGGCCATGCGCTTCATGGCGGGCATCGTCCACGCCCTCTGGCCCGAGGCCGAGCGCCTGCGCCCGCGCGAGGTGGTCGAGACGCTGGCCCGCTCGGTGATGATGGAGATGGACCTGCGGCTCGAGGCCGCCGCCATGTCCGAGCTCGCCGAGAACACGAAGGGCGACGACGACTTCCGGGTGCCGCGCCCGGAATGGGAGCTGACCTCCCGCAACATCCTCACCAGCGAGTGGATCGACGGGATCCGGCTCAGCGACCGGGACCGCATCGTCGAAGAGGGCCACGACGCCAAGGCGCTCGGGCGCTCGGTGATCCAGTCCTTCCTGCGCCAGGCGATCCGCGACGGCTTCTTCCACGCCGACATGCATCCCGGAAACCTGTTCGTGGACCGGAACGGCTGCCTGACGGCGGTGGATTTCGGGATCATGGGCCGGCTCGGCCTGCCCGAGCGGCGCTTTTTGGCCGAGATCCTCCTCGGCTTCATCACCCGCGATTATCGCCGCGTCGCCCAGGTGCATTTCGAGGCCGGCTACGTACCGCGCCACCACTCGGTGGACGACTTCGCTCAGGCCATCCGCGCCATCGGCGAGCCGATCCACCAGCGCCCGGCCGACGAGATCTCGATGGCCAAGGTGCTGACCCTGCTGTTCGACGTCACCGCGCTGTTCGACATGAGCACGCGCACCGAACTCGTGATGCTGCAGAAGACCATGGTGGTGGTGGAGGGCGTCGCCCGCTCGCTCGACCCGCATCTCGACATGTGGACCGGTGCCGAGCCGGTGGTGAAGTCCTGGATCGCCCGCAACCTCGGGCCGCTCGGCCGCATCGAGGGCGCCGGCCGCGCCGCCATGACCCTCTCCGACGTCGTCTCCGACCTCCCCGACATCGCCCAGCGCGTCCGCCGCATCATGGTCCGCCTCGACGAGGAGGGCGCGCGGGACGTGCGCGCCCTGGAGCGCATCGCCCGCGCCGAGAAGCGCCGCGCGGTCTGGTCGACCCTGGCCCTGTGGGCGATCGCGCTCGGGGCGCTGGTGATGGCGTTCAAGTGAGCGTGTGAACGCCGGGGCCTGCGAGGCCATCGCGGGCGATCGGGCAGATCACGTCATCGCGAAGATTTCGGATCGTTCTTCAAAGGCCGGCTTTTTTCTGAAATAACCGGACGCCACGCCGCTTGCCCGGCGCATCGACTGAGCGTGTGCGAACGGTCTTCTTGGACTGGATTATGTTTGGCTGTTCCGGCGCCGCAGTATGGCGGTGATCTCCTGCTTTCGAGCGAAAACATTCGTATCAATAGTTTTCGGACGTTGTTCGCTACTGAAAGCTCGACGAGCCGATCTGTCCGGTGAACCGTGCCAGGCGATGTCGTCTGTTCGGCATCGCGGCGTGCGGGCCGGCCCCGCGTCCTCTCGGACGACCGCACGCCTCTGGAACGGGGATCCCGGTAGCCCCGAGTCTTGACGCACGGCTCCGACTCCCCTGACTAGAGCCATGTCCCAGTCCCTCGGCGGCCGCCGCATCCTCCTCGTCATCGGCGGCGGCATCGCGGCCTACAAATCGCTCGACCTGATCCGCCGCCTGCGCGAGCGGGGCGCCGCCGTGCGGCCTATCCTGACCAAGGCGGCCCAGGAATTCGTGACGCCGCTCGCTGCCGCGGCGCTCGCCGGGGCTCGCGCGCATACCGACCTGTTCGACCGGGCGGACGAGGCCGAGATCGGGCATATCCGCCTGGCGCGGGACGCCGACGCCATCGTGGTCGCCCCCGCCACCGCCGACCTGATGGCGAAGATGGCCGGCGGCCACGCGCCGGACCTCGCCGCCACGGTGCTGCTCGCGACGACCCTGCCGATCCTGATCGCACCGGCGATGAACGTGCGGATGTGGGCGCATCCGGCGACGCGGCGGAACCTCGCGACGTTGGCCGGCGACGGCGTGGCGGTCGTCGGCCCCAACGACGGCGCCATGGCCGAGGCGGAATACGGGCCCGGCCGCATGGCCGAGCCGCACGAGATCGCCGACGCGCTCGAAGCCCTGCTCGCCGCGCGGGAAGAGCGCGGCGGTTTCGGGTTCCTCGCCGGGCGGGCGCCGGCGGGGGCACTGGCCGGCCAGGGGCCTCTGGCGGGCAAGGGGCCTCTGGCAGGTAAGACGGTGCTCGTCACCTCGGGCCCGACGCATGAGCCGATCGATCCGGTGCGCTACCTCGCCAACCGCTCCTCCGGCCGGCAGGGCCACGCCATCGCCGCGGCGGCGGCGGCGGCCGGGGCGCGGGTGACGCTGGTGTCGGGGCCGGTGGCGCTCGCCGACCCGGCGGGCGTCGCGGTAGTTCGCGTCGAGACCGCGCGCGAGATGCTGGCGGCCGTCGAGGCGGCGCTGCCGGCCGACATCGCGGTGTTCGCCGCCGCCGTCGGCGACTGGCGCCCGGCGGAGGCCCGCGACGGCAAGATCAAGAAGGACGGCGCCGCCGTGCCCCCGCTCGCCCTCGTCGAGAATCCCGACGTCCTCGCGACCATCGCCCGGCGCAGCGAGGGCCGCCCGCCCCTCGTCGTCGGTTTCGCCGCCGAGACCGACACGGTGCTCGAGAACGCTCACAGGAAGCTCGCGAAAAAGGGCTGCGACCTGTTGGTGGCCAACGACGTCTCGCCTGCGGGCGGCGTGATGGGCGGGTCCGACAACACCGTGCATCTCGTCTCCCGCGATGGCGGCGTCGAGACCTGGCCCAAGCTCGACAAGGACGAGGTCGGCCGGCGGCTGGTGGCGCGGTTCGCGGAACTGCTCGCTTTACGGAACGGGGCGGGTTCCGGGCGGTAGCGGCCGGTTCCGCCGAGCGGGTTGCCCGTGCCGCGTCCCGGTGCATGCCCCGTCGCGCATCCTGGCGCATACCGGGACTTTCCCGGTCGGCATGGCGCGGCCGCCGCGATCGGGCCTCCCGGGCGTTGACGTCGTGGTTGTATCGGCGGCTGGCGCGGGTCAGGCCGAGCGGCGGGATTCGGACGGCTCGGCGGCGTCGCGGCCCTTGCGGGTCGCGAGCGTGCAGAGGCCCTTGCCCATGGATTTCGAGCGGTAGAGCGCCCGGTCGGCGGCCTGGAGCAGGCTCGACATGTCCTCGCCGTGGTCCGGGCGCTGGGCGATGCCGATGCTGACGCCGATCTGCGCAGGCGCGTCGGGGCCGCAGGCATAGGGTTCCGAGATCCGCGCGATCAGGCGTTCGCCGAGGCCGATCAGGTCCGCGCGGCCCCTGCCCTCGCTCAGCACCACGAACTCGTCGCCGCCGATCCGCGCCACGAGATCGCCGAAGGCCGTCTCCTCGCGCAGGCGGTCGGCGACCATCTGCAGGAGCCGGTCGCCCACGACATGGCCATGGGTGTCGTTGACGGCCTTGAAGCCGTCGAGGTCGAGAAAGAGCAGTCCGACCGGTCCGCGCGGGATGGCCTGCATCGTCGCCATCGCTGCGCTGAGGCCGGAGCGGTTCGGCAGGCCGGTGAGAGCGTCGTGGTGGGCGCGAAACCCGTTCTCGCGCTCGGCCCGCATCGTCGTGACCATCATCCGGTTGAGCTTGTGCGCCGCCATGGTCATGGCCAGCATGTAGAACGGCAGCTGCAGGAAGCTGAGATACAGGATCGGCTCGCCGGCGATGGCGGCCCCGATGCAGATCGGCCCCAGCGTCAGGGCGATCATCATCGCCGTGAGCCGCGGCGCCGCGAAGTTCCGGAAGCAGGTTCCGCCCACCATGCCGGCCGCCGAGAGGCAGGAGAGCGTCGTGGCGACCCAGTCGCCGCTTTCGAGGCAGACCAGGGCGCCGACGCCGAGGCTCAACGACCAGGCCAGGGCCAGCAGCAGGGAGACGTCCGTCGGCGTGCTGCGTCCGGCCGCGGCGGCGCGGCGCGCGGCGATCAGGACGACCAGCCGGATCAGGCAGATCGCGACCTCGAACGAGACCCAGGCGAGGACGTGCGGGTGGGGGATGCGGAACGCGATCAGCACCGCCACGCCGATGGTGTTGGCAACGCCGCCCAGGAAGATCGGCAGCGTTCCGTAGAGGCTGCCGATGAGGGCGACCCGGATGTCCTGCGGGACGTCGCGACCGGCATCCGCGAGCCAGCGCGTGAAGCGCCAGCGTGGCAGGCTGTAGGTCAGGGGATTGTCGCGCATGAAGAACCGGGGCAGGCGTGGATACGGCTCTAAGCCTCTGCTTCGACACGCTTTCCTTCGAGGGGCCGGCATCCGCCCGGCCGGAAAGCGCGCTAGACGCGGAATCCACCGCCTGACGTCTCCCGCCAACCTATCCGCCCATTCGTTACGGAATGGTTTGTTCGACGCCAGCGCTACCCTCGGTTGCGATACGGTCATCGCCCCCGGCCCGGAGGATGACCGGGGCGTAGGCGCGCAACAGGTCCGCATCGAGCTGCCCCGCCATGCCGTCCATCAACCGCCAAGCCTGCCCCCCGGAGAGCGCCGGGCGGTAGGCGCGCCGCTCGGTCAGGGCGGAGTGTACGTCGCAGATCGCCACTAGGCGCACGAGGTCGCCGATGGCGTCTCCCCTGAGGCCGTCGGGGTAGCCGCTGCCGTCGAGGCGCTCGTGGTGATGCCGGACCACGTCGAGAATGGTCGCGTCGTAATCGCCATCCTGCGCGAGCAAGTCGGCGCCGATCACGGGATGCTCGCGCATCACCCGCATCTCGTCCGGGGTCAGCGGTCCGGGCTTGTCGAGGATCGCGGCCGGTATGTGTGCCTTGCCGATATCGTGGAGCAGCGCGGCCTGGGCGAGGCGGTGGCGATCGCGGCGGCCGAGGCCGAGTTCCGCGGCGAAGGCGGCGGCGAATCCGGCGACGCTGAGGGAATGCTGGTACACGCCGATGTGATGCTGGCGCAGCCGGTCGAGCCAGGCGTGGATGCCGGCTTCCGAGACGGCGGCGAGTACGATCTCGGTGCCCTCTTCCACTTCAGACACGCTCGGGGATCGGCCGGCTGCGGCAGCATCGAACAGGCCGGTGACGAGGGTCGTGGCGGTCTCGACCCGGACCGCGAGCCTCGCGCCGGTCGATCCGGCGGCCTTCGCATCGTCGAGGAGTTTCAACAGAATCGAGACGATGCCGGCCGAGCGCGAGCCCGCCGCGATCACCGTAGGAGAGCCGAAGCGGCGGCTCCCTTCGGCGCCTTCGCCATGGTGGGCGACGTAGAGACAGGGAACGGTCTCCGTCCGCGTACGCCGGGTCAGCGCCTCGCCCCAGGCGCTCTCGGGCAGACCGTCGGCGAGATCGACCAGGAAGGCGAGCGGCGTGCGCGCGGGCAGTGCCCGCCCCGGCTCGATCACCCGGCAGGGCCGGATCAGGCCGATCGCGCTCGCGAGCCTGTCGGCCCGCTCGCGACGGTCCGAGACGAGGAGGACGCAAGGTTCCTGCATGGGGCCGTCAGACATGGAGCCGTCAGACATGGGGCCGTCATACGCCCATTCGCCCCGGAGCCTGGACGGGACGTCGGATCCGCTTGGGTGAGGGGCAGAATAACCCGGGCTGGTTTCCGAACCATCAACGCTGCGACGCATCGTCTCGTCAGAGATGACACCTCGGCAGCCCAGTCTTGGCAAGCGGGTCTACTCCGCCGCTATGCGCGGTCCATAGACTCCCGGCTCGTTCGCGGCTTGGCCCGGCGGCACGTAGCCGATCTCGTCTTCCGGGTCGTCGCGCTCGCCGACGAAGCGGGCGAACAGGCGCACGAACAGGCGCGACAGGTCGTCGACCAGGATGAAGATCGCCGGCACGAAGATCAGCGACAGGCCGGTCGAGACGATCAGCCCGCCGATCACCGCCACCGCCATGGGGGCACGGAACTCGCCGCCGATGCCCAGCGCCATGGCGGACGGGACCATGCCGGCGGCCATGGCGATCGTGGTCATCACGATGGGTCGGGCACGCTTGCGACCGGCATCGGTGATCGCGGTGACGCGGTCGACGCCCCGCGCCATCTCCTCGATGGCGAAGTCGACGAGCATGATCGCGTTCTTGGTCACCACGCCCATCAGCATCAGGATGCCGATGACGACCGGCATCGAGATCGGCATGTGGCAGATCAGCAGGCCGAGGATCGCGCCGCCGATGGAGAGCGGCAGCGAGAACAGGATGGTGAGCGGCTGCAGGAAGTTGCCGAACAGCAGCACCAGCACGCCGAACACCATCATCAGGCCGGCGCCCATGGCCATGGCGAAGCCGCCGAAGACCTCGCCCATGATCTCGGCGTCGCCCGTCTGCTTGATGGTGACGCCCTCGGGCAGGTTCTGCGCGGCTGGCAGGGCCATGACTTGGTCGATCAGTTCGCTCAGCGCATCCGAGCCCATCAGGTCGGCCTCGATCGCCACGCGCACCTGGCGGTCGTAGCGGTCGATCGCGGTGGGGCCGCGCCCCAGCGTGATGTCGGCCACCGTGGCGAGCGGCACGGCGGCGCCGGCCTTCACCGGAACCTTCAGGGCGCCGAGCTCCTCGAGCTTGCCGCGCAGGGAATCCGGGAACTGTACCCGGATCGGCACCTGCCGGTCCTTGGCGTTGAACTTGGCGAGGTTGGCCGCGATGTCGCCGATCGTGCCGACGCGCACCGTCTCGGCGATGAGGTCGGTCGAGACGCCGAGATCGGCCGCGATGCCGGGCTTCGGGCTGATGCGGATCTCGGTGCGGTCGAGGGGCGCGGTCGACATCACGTTGACGAGGTGCGGCACGCCCGCCGCCTCGCGCTGCAGTCGCGCGGCGATCTCGGTGACGACGTCCTTGTCGTTGCCGGCGACGATCAGGGCGAATTCGCGCTGGCCGCCTTCCTGCAGCGCCCAGAACCGGATGTCGGGCACCTCGCGCAGGATTTCGGCGATCCTGCCGTCGACCTGCTTCTGCGTGAGATGGCGCTCGTTCTTCGGGGTCAGGTTGATGGTCAGGCTCGCGAGCCGGACCTCCTTCTTGCCCGGAAGCTGGCGACCGCCGTCGACGAAGACGGAGCGGACCTCGGGCATCTTGCGGATGGTCTCGACGATCTCGTCGGTGACGCGCCTTGTGTCGTCGAGCCTGGCGCCCGGCGGCAGTTCGACCACGAACATCGTGCGGGCCGCGTCCTCGGCCGGGATGAAGCCCGCCGGCAGCAGCCCGGCGGACATGATCGAACCGGCGAAGCAGACGAGGCCGAGGAAGAGCGTGATGAACTTGTGCCGCACCGACCAGGCCACCACGCGGCCATAGGCGCGCAGCACCGGGCCCTCGTGCTCCTCGTGGCCGGAATCGCGCAGGAAGTAGGCGGCGAGCAGCGGCGTCAGCAGGCGGGCGACCAGCAGCGACATGAACACCGCCACCGCGATGGTGAGCCCGAACTGCTTGAAATACTGCCCGGCGATGCCCGGCATGAAGGAGACGGGCGCGAAGATCGCGATGATGGTCGCCGTGATCGCGATGACCGCGAGCCCGATCTCGTCGGCCGCCTCGAGCGCCGCGCGGAACGGGGATTTGCCCATGCGCATGTGCCGGACGATGTTCTCGATCTCCACGATCGCGTCATCGACGAGGATGCCGGTCACCAGCGTGATCGCGAGCAGGCTGACCGCGTTCAGCGAGAAGCCGAGCGCGCTCATCGCCCAGAAGGTCGGCAGCACCGAGAGCGGCAGCGCGATCGCCGCGATCAGGGTGGCGCGCATGTCGCGCAGGAACAGGAACACCACGACGACGGCCAGCGCCGAGCCTTCCAGCAGCGCCATCATCGCCGAATGGTAGTTGCCGATCGTGTTGACGACGCTCGTGTCGAGGATGTCGAAGTGCACGCCCGGATTGGCCTTGTGCAACTCCTCGATCTTCGCCGCGACGTTCACCGAGACCTCGGCGTCGGAGGCGCCGCTCGATCGCGAGATAGCGAAGCCCACCACCGGCTCGCCGTTGAAGCGGGCGAAGGTGCGCGGCTCCTCGGCCGAGTCGACGAGGGTCGCCAACTCGTCGAGCCGGACCTTGCGGCTGTTCGGGAGCACGATGGACGTGGCCGCGAGCGTCTCTAGGCTCGCCGAGGCGCCGAGCGTCCGGATCGACTGTTCGCCGCCCCCGAGCTCGCCGCGCCCGCCCGCCATGTCGGCGGAGGTCAGGCGCACCTGACGGTTCACGTCGGCCGCGGTGATGCCGAGCGCCAGCAGCCGGTCGGGCTTCAGGGTGATGCGGATCTCGCGCGCCACGCCGCCGAGACGCTCGACCCCGCCGACGCCCTTCACGCCCTGGACCTGGCGCGCGACCACGTCCTCGACGAACCAGGACAGGTCCTCGGGCGTCATCGCAGGGGCCGAGGCGCCGTAGACCATGATCGGCAGGCCGGCGATCTCGACGCGCTGGATGATCGGCTCGTCGATCGTGCGCGGCAGGTTGATGCGGATCTTCGAGATCGCTTCCTTCACGTCGTTGACGGCGCGATCCTGGTTCACCTCCAGGCGGAATTCGATCGTCGTCGTCGAGACACCCTCGGCGATGTTGGAGATGACGTGCTTGACGCCCTTCACGCCCGAGACCGCGTCCTCGACCCACTTGGTGACCTGGGTCTGAAGCTCTGAGGGGGCGGCGCCGGACTGCGTGATCGTCACCGAGACGATCGGAATGTCGATGTTCGGGAAGCGCGTGATCGGCAGGGAGCGGAAGCTGACGAGCCCCAGCACCGTCAGGACCATGAACAGGACGAGCGGCGAGATCGGGTTTCGGATCGCCCAGGCGGAGACGTTGAGGCGCATGGTCGATCGCCTCAGCGTTTGCCGGACACGGCGTCGGCGGCGGCCTGCGCCGCAGCTTGTGCCGTCTTGGGCGGCACCGGCCTGACCCGGTCGCCGTCGCGCAGGAACGAGCCAGCGCGAGAGACCACGACGTCGCCCGCGCTCAATCCGGAGCGGATCTCCGTCAGGCCCTCGGCCGACAGGCCGGTGGCGACCTTGCGCGCCTCGACCCGGCCGTCCCTGACGACGAGGACGCTCGCGGTGCCGTCGGCGGCGTAGAGCACGGCCGCGAGCGGCACCGAGGCGCCGGTGCGGCGGGCGACTTCCACCGTGCCGCGGGCGAAGGCGCCGATATGCAGGGCCGGATCGGGATCGAGGCTGATGCGCACCTTGCCGAGCCGCGTCTGCCGGTCGACCTCCGGGTAGATGCGTCGGACGCGACCGCCGAGCGAGCGGGTCTCGTCGAGGGCGAGCCGGGCCGGGTTGCCGGGGGAGAGGCGCGGCAAAGCCGTCTCGGGCACTTCGCCCTCCAGCTCGATCTCGCCGCGGGCGATCAGCCGGAACAGCGGCTCGCCGACGGCCGTCGCGGTGGCGCCGATGCGCGCCGTGCGGCGGTTGACGATGCCGGCCTCGGGCGCCCGGATCTCGGTGCGGGCCCGGCGCAGCGCGATCTCCTTGGCCTGCGCCCGCGCGGTGGCGAGATCGGCCTTGGCCCCGTCGAGACCGCCCTTCGCCGCCGCCAGCCGGCCCTCGGCGCCCTGGGCCGTCGAGACGCGCTGCTCCAGCGTCACCGCCGTGGCATTTCCCGTCTTCACCAACGACTGCGCGCGCTCCAGGGCCTGCTTCGCTTCGACGTTGGCGGCCTCCATCTGAACGATCTGGCTCCGAGCCTGGATGATCGCGGCCTCGGCGCGGGCGATCGCCGCGACGTTCGAGGCCTCCGAGGTCTCGATCATCTCCATGGAGAGGCGGGCGAGCACCTGGCCCTTGGCGACCGTGTCGCCCTCCTCCACCAGGAGTTCGGTGATTCGCAGGCCCTCGACCTCCGGCGCCACCAGGATTTCGTCGCGCGGGACCAGCGTGCCGGTGACCACCGCACGCTCGACGATCTCGCGGGTCTCGACCGGCACGACGCTCACGGCGGGCAGCAGCGTGGCCGGATCCGGCACGGTCGCCGGCTCGGCCGCGAGGGCGTGCGCGCAGGCGGTTGCCAGCAGAGCCGCCGTGAGCAGAGGGAGGAATCGGGTCTGGGTCATCGCTATGCTTCGCTCACGGGCACCCCGCGCCAGCCTTTCGTTCCGCCTCAGACCGGCGTTTTCAAGGCGTGACCGTGTCGTGCCTTGCGCGGCGGCGACGCTACCATGGCGGACCCGGAATTTCTCAAGCAATCGCAAGGGTGCAGTGCAACCCGCCAATGGGCCGCACGTTGATGAAGCCAGACCACGATCTATCCGGACGGTGTCGAATGAGCATTTTCCAGATCAAGCAGAAGACCAGCGGCGCCGTTCTCTGGACAGGCAGCGCCCATGACGAAAAGACCGCGCTCGACGCGATGGCACGCGAGGCCGGGTATCCGGATTACGCGTCCCTGCCGAACCAGATCCGGGCGAGCGGTGTCCAGGCGGCCAAGCTCGACCTGATCTCGTAGATCTCTTTCGCCCCACACGAATACTTTATAAGGCATCCTTCGATGAAGGGTGCCTTTTCGTTATCCATACCACGGGAGGTATTTCTGCCGAGAACGGGGATCACCTTTCCGTGCACCGGCTACCCTTGCCAAGACACCGAATCAGGGCCTAGCATCATGTCATCGCCACTGCAGGCTTCGGTCGCGGCGGCTGATGGATAGAGATGAAGGAGGTTCGCTTATGCGTTACTCTGTCGTTCTCTCAACGTCGCGCACCGATGACGGTGACGCGGACGATCCACCGAATCAGTACCGACAGGGATGAGGCTTTCGGGAGGGCGAGTGCCGCTCGCGACCGACCTTAAGGGTCGTCGACGGTGGCCCGATCCTCACGGGGAACCCTTGAACCCGAAAGCGTGGACCCTGCCTGAAGGCCCGACATTCGCCGTGTCGGGCCTTTCTCATGCGTGGTCTCGACGGCATCGTCGGCATCGCCGATACCGTGACGATCTTCGCGAAGACGATTTTCGCACGGTCCGGGATCCGCGCACGGCAGAATGGCCCAGTTGAGTGACGATTGCTTTGCCGCCGGCGAAGCGCCGATGACCATCGAGGAGGCCGTGGCGCTGGTCGAGCGGCGCGTCTGCACGGTCGCCGGCATCGAGACGGTGCCGCTCGCCCGGGCCGACGGCCGCATCTCTGCCGTGGATGTCCGAGCTCCCGGCGACCTGCCGCCCTTCGATAACTCCGCCGTCGACGGCTACGCCGTGCGTCACGCGGCGTTGGCGCCCGACCGGGAGACCGTGCTGCCGCTGGGCGGCCGGCTGACGGCGGGAGTTTCGGCCGAGGGCGTGCTCGCCGGCGACACGGCGGTGCGCATCTTCACCGGCGCCCCGATGCCGCGCGATGCCGACACCGTGTTCATGCAGGAGGACGTGCGCGCCGAGGGCAGCCGCATCGCCCTGCCCCCCGGGCTGAAGCCGGGCGCCAACCGCCGCCGGGCCGGCGAGGATGTCTCGCGCGGCGATCTCGTGATTCCCGCCGGCCGTCGTCTGAGGCCACAGGATCTCGCACTTGCCGCCGCCACCGGTTTCGAGGGCCTCGCGGTGCGCAGCCCCCTACGGGTCGCCCTCTTCTCCACCGGCGACGAACTGACCGATCCGGGGACGGTCCTGCGCCCCGGTGCGATCCACGATTCGAACCGTGTCATGCTCGGCGCTCTGCTGCGCCGCCTCGGGGTCGCGGTCGCGGATCTCGGCATTCTCCGAGACGAGCCGGAGCCGTTGGCACGCCGGCTCGCTGCCGCAGCCGAGGATCACGACCTCATCGTCACCTCCGGCGGCGTCTCGGTCGGCGAGGAGGATCATGTGAAGGCGGCGGTCGAGGCGGTCGGGCGGCTGTCTTTCTGGCGCCTCGCGATCCGGCCCGGCCGGCCCGTCGCCATGGGCCAGATCGGCCGGAAGCCGTTCGTCGGACTGCCGGGCAATCCCGTTGCCGCCTACGTCACGCTGCTTTTCGTGGTGCGCCCGCTGATCGCGCGGCTGGCCGGCCAGACCCTGGCCCCGCCGACACCCCAGCCCGTGCGCGCCGCGTTCGGTTACCGCAAGAAACCCGGTCGCCGCGAATATCTTCGCGTCAGCGTCGCGCCGGGGGCAGACGGCGTCGTCGAGGCCCAGAAATACCCGAAGGACGGCAGCGCCGCCCTCACCTCGCTGACCGAGAGCGACGGGCTCGCCGAACTCTTGGATGACGCGACCGGGGTGAGCCAGGGCGACACGATCCGATTCTACCCGCACGCGCTGTTGTGGTGAGGTCGTCCCCGCTCGGCACGTTCGGACCGAGCGCATCCCCTCGCCCCGCAAGCGGGGAGAGGGGATGCGTACCTCCAGAGCGCTCGACCGGAGCCGGCATGAGCCATCACCCCTTCGGCCGCGGCCCGTAGCTCCGAAACTTCTCCACGTTGCGCGCGATCTCGTCGTCCGGCAGCACGCGCGGCGTACCCACCTGGAGCGCCACGGCGTATTGCCGGCAGAGCGTCTCCAGCTCCACCGCGAGCCAGAGCGCCTTGGCGAGGCCCGGCCCGGTGGCGATCATGCCGTGGTTGGCGAGCAGACAGCAGGTCCGGTCCTCCAGCGCCTCAAGCGCCAGTTCGGACAGCTCCGGCGTGCCGAAGGTGGCGTAGCCGCTACAGCGCACCGTCGGGCCGCCCGCGGCCGCGATCATGTAGTGCACCGCCGGAATCTCCATCCCGCAGATCGCGAAGGCCGTGCAGTGGATCGGGTGGGCGTGGACCACCGCATTCACGTCGGCGCGAGCCTCCAGGATGTCGCGGTGGAAGCGCCACTCGCTCGACGGCGCCAGCGGGTGCTCGAACCCGCCATCCATCCGCAGATGCACGATGTCGTCGGCGCTCATCTGCTCGTAGGGCAGGCCCGAGGGCGTGATCAGCAGGCCGTCCCCCCAGCGCACCGAGACGTTGCCCGAGGTGCCGTGGTTGAGGCCGAGCCCGCTCAGGCTGCGGGCCGCGTCGACGATCGACTGGCGCACCGCGAATTCGGTGTGACGGGACATGGCGGCCTCCTGAGACGCCCCCTCTTCTCCCAGGCCGGCGGCCCTGACAACCGAGGGAAAGTCCCGACCTTCTCAGGGCTGTCATGAAGCGCGGGCTAAGCCCGGGGCGACGATCCACGTAGGTGCCCCGAGACATGACCGACGACGCAGCCACCATCGAGGCGATCCGCCGCGAGCTGGCCGACAGCTACGACGAGGAGTTCGAACTCGAACTCGAGGACGAGCGCCTCGAAGGCGTTGCCACGGCCGCGACCGGCCACACGCCGAACGGCATGGAGCGCAAGGTCTATTTTCGAGAACTGCTCCGCCTGCAGCACGAACTCGTGCGGCTGCAGGACTGGGTGCAGAGCCAGAAGCTCCGGGTCGTGGTGCTGTTCGAGGGGCGCGATTCCGCCGGCAAGGGCGGCGCGATCAAGCGCATCACCCAGCGCCTCAACCCACGCATCTGCCGCGTCGCGGCCCTGCCCGCACCGAGCGAGCGCGAGCGCACGCAATGGTACTTCCAGCGCTACGTCGCCCATCTGCCGGCGGCCGGCGAGATCGTGCTGTTCGACCGCTCCTGGTACAATCGGGCCGGCGTCGAGCGGGTGATGGGCTTCTGCACCGAGGCCGAGGTGGAGGAGTTCTTCCGTTCCGTGCCCGAGTTCGAGCGCATGCTCGTCCGCTCCGGCATCGTGCTCGTCAAATACTGGTTCTCGATCACGGACGCGGAGCAGGAATTCCGCTTCCAGATGCGCATCCATGATCCGCTGAAGCAGTGGAAGCTCAGCCCGATGGACGTCGAATCACGCAGCCGCTGGGAGGACTACACCCGCGCCAAGGAGGAGATGCTGGCCCGCACCCACATCCCCGAGGCGCCCTGGCGCGTGGTCGAGGCTGTGGACAAGAAGCGCGCCCGCCTCAACTGCATCAGCCACCTGCTGCAGCAGATACCCTACTCGGACGTCCTGCATCCGCCGGTGACCCTGCCGCCCCGCGTGCGCCACGAGGATTACATCCGCCAGCCGATCCCGCAGGACCTCTACGTGCCGGATCAATTCTGAGGCCGATGATCGATCGGCCGAAACACATCAGGGCCGCGTGTCGGTCTTGAGCGCATCGCTGCCGAACACGTAACCGGCGAACGTCGCGGCCGCGAGAACGAATACCACCAGCTCCCCACCCATCGGACGCTCCATCGTGTCTTGATGAATGGTTAAGCTGTAGAGCGGCTCGGTGTTCCGCCGTGCCGTGGAAATTGTCGGGGACGGACGGTCGTTTCGGCCCCGTGCCGTCGCCTGCGAGCAGACGGCGCTTGACCTCCCCTCCCCCGAACCCGACATCGGGCTCCTCACAGGAGCGATCATGGCGGGCCTCAAGGACAAGCGTGGCTTCATCGACAAGGACCGGCTCGACCTCTCCGAGCGCAAGGCCGTCGAGTACTGGATGAAGCGCTGGGGCGTGACCCTGGATCAGGTCACCGCGGCCCACCGCAAGGTCGGCCGCATGACCAAGGACATCGCCGCCGAGCTCGGCAAGAAGCGCTGACGCCCATGCCCCGCTACTTCTTCCACACCCACATCGACGACGACGTCATCGTCGACCCCGACGGCCGCGACTTGGCCGATGCGGACGCAGCCTGGGCGGCGGCGAAGGTTCTCGCCCTCCAGCTCCTCCAGGGCGCCGACAGCGACCCGGCGCTGTTCAAGGCGGTGATTTTCGTCACCGACACGAGCGAAGAGGTCGTCTTGGAGTTTCCGCTGACCGATGCGCTCGTGGCCGAGCCGGTGGCGCTGCCGGACGACGAGACGCGGCATTGAGGTGAGTGGTCCTCCGTCGTCCCTGCGAGCGCAGCGAAGCAATCCAGGGCCACGCACAGACCATCGGGGAGCCGGCCCTGGATCGCTTCGCCTTCGGCTCGCGATGACGGCGCGGGTACCCGACCCTACGAATGGATCACCTTCCCATACGCATCCAGCACGCTCTCGTGCATCATCTCCGAAAGCGTCGGGTGCGGAAACACCGTGTGCATCAGGTCTTCCTCGGTGGTCTCGAGGTTCATGGCGACATGACCAAAAGCCGAGTAAGGCGAGACACATAGCGGTCGGAATGCTTGATCGCCCGGTCAACCTGAGGAGTATCTAGAAAATCACCACCGGAACTCGCTGGCACAAATGTGGCACAGTGAGACCGACACCGATGGCAACGATCAGGAAGCGGAACGATAGGTGGCACGTACAGGTCAGACGTAAGGGCTCCCCTGCCCTCACCCGGTCATTCCTGACGAAGGCCGATGCTCAGACCTGGGCACGCCAGATTGAGTCTGAAGCCGACCGTAGGGGCCTCCCGGTGGGCCTGAAGGCTCTCGACGATCTGACTGTAGGGTGCATCCTGAAGCGGTATCGTGATGAAATTACACCAACGAAAAAAGGGGCCGTCAGGGAAGGCATGGCAGTCAGGGTGTTACTCAAGCATCCCATCGCGAAGGTGCCTCTGAGTATCCTCACGGTGGCAAAGGTGGCCCATCACCGAGACACACGACTGAAGACGATCAAGCCCGGCAGCATCAACCGCGAACTGGGCATGTATCAGCACGCCTTTGAGGTCGCACGGAAGGTCTGGGGCATCCCTATCGCTGAGAACCCCTTTGCCCTCGTACAGAAGCCCGTGGTGTCCAACGCACGATCCAGACGGCTAGACGCGGGGGAATGGGAGCAACTGAGGGATGCCTGCCTGCGGTCCCGAAATCGCTACATCCTGGCAATGGTGGAATTCGGCGTTGAGACGGCCATGAGGCGGGGGGAGGTGCTGGCCTTACGGTGGCGACACATCAACGCTGCGAAGCGGACCCTACACATCCCCGTGGCGAAGAATGGCCATCCTCGGACCATCCCGTTGACCACAAGAGCCCTGGTGATCCTCGCTGAGCGCAGGCCTGAGAGTGCGGGCCCTGACGTAGCTGTGTTCCCGACCACGGAGGATGCCATAAAGACGGCGTGGCGCTTCGTGATGAGACGGTGTTCCCTACCTGACTTCCGGTACCACGACCTGAGGCACGAAGCGGTCTCACGGTTCTTTGAGATGGGCCTGAGCATCCCCGAGGTTGCCCTAATCAGTGGACACCGAGACACCCGCATGTTGATGCGGTACACTCACTTGAGACCTGAGGATGTGGCTGAGAAGCTTAATAGAAATTCTCATACCTAACTTATGATAAAATATACTTAATATAAATTGGCATACTAGTATTATGTAGAAAAATATCGCGAGACCAAAACTTCGGTTTATTAAATTAATTATGTTATAATATATTATAGGTTGTGCCGAATTTTAATTGATGGCTAAAATCAACCTTACATAATTCATGCGGTGAAATGTCGCATTTAGTATCATGGGCTGTTAAGTCAGAGTATGAAAGATTCCCTGCTCTTGTTTTTCAATATATTTGCCTTTGCGACCACATGCTGATCAATAAGGCTCGATATGTCTAATGAACCGCCCAACATAAGTGAGCTTATTAGGCTAATTAGTGATGCTAAGGACAAGCTTGGATCGACCGGATACTTCCGTGTTCGTGTCCTGCTTGAAATGGTACTCATTCAGCTTGCTGTGGATCATCCCGAATATTTTCCAACTGACACGCCAAGCGAACCCTTAGAGGGATAGCATTCGCCTCATCGCGAACCGTGAGGACTAGCGTAGTTTCTTTTGAATCTTCAGCTTCTGCAATGAGAAGCCTTGCTGCTGTCTGAAGTGTCTCTGCGCGAAGGATTGAGCCCTCTTCAAGTTCACGACCGATTTCGTCACGTATTTCGGTGCCGTCGGTTACATCAAAATAATAGCGCGGCATTTTCACGAACCCCACAGCTGACCGACGGACTCGGTGTTCTCGGAGACAAAGCCGTGAAGTTAATTTCTGATGCAGGTGGGTCAACCGTAGCTAACTGACCCTTGATGGATTGTACGATAACGTACATTTATGATTTTCTTAATTATGGCATTCGGATTTACGGCGGCGTTTCAAATCTAATGACCCCGGCCAACCACGATACCCGCCAGTTTCTCGGCAAGCTTCAAGCCGTCAGCCGAGAGATGATAATCGAGGTGCTGTAGGCCCGCAGGTTGAACTTATCGAAGATTTTCCGGGCGCATTATCTCCGTAACTCTCCGAACCAAGGCCTCTCCTTTAGGCGTCAAGCGATACTCCACCTGCCTGAGACTATGAGGGCTTACGCAGCGTGACACGAGATTGAGAGGCTCTTGGCGCTCTCTGGCCTGAGGCCCGATCTCAAGGAGTACCCGAGACGCTATCGGCTGTGTCGTTCCTGTGGGCTTGGCGTACTCGGTGGGCCCAAGGCCCGGCTTCATCGACACCCATAGCAGCATGTGGAGATACCCGAGGGGCATGTTCGGGGCCACACGACGGACGGTCTCAACGGTCCAATTCAGTCTGGTGAGCGCGCGAAGATCGTTGCCGTCCAAGGTGAAGACCGGAGGTGCCGAAAGGGCCATAGTAGCTTCCATGCAATAGCTTTCAATATGCGTTGACGTAAAGAGAAGCCTGTAAGGTCCCTCTCGGTGTGTGATCAGATTAAGACGAACTCATCGGGCATCTCATCGAAAGCAAAAGCTATATCATCGTGCCCATAAATCATGAGTACGCCATCGATCATTTGACCGATCTTCATCGCAAGACATCCAAGCCAATCCCGGGCCCGGTGCGTAGCAGCTTGAAGCGCCATAGGTGTTACGCTGCCATCCTCATTGAGGTCGGCCCCATCATAAATCAGGTCCACGATCATAACTTAGTCCCTTTACGCCCTATTGTTCTATCGAACGCCGACTCTATAACATGATAGCCACGGGTAGACAAGAGTAAATCTGATATACATACGAATTGTTATTGAATACCACAGTGCGAGGATTGCAAGTCCTCAACACATTGCTTGGATATCAATAGGTTGCTGAGGGTGTCCACTACTCTGCCGTAGCGGCTCATGGGTGTCCCACCGAACCTTTCGGCCCCCTGCGGTTTCCCTGAGCGATCCAAAGGGCCGCTGGTGATTTTGCCATTGGAGGGACCCGTTGCGGAAGGACCCAAAGAGGGGCCGTGGAATCCCCCACGTTCACGCAACGCTCCAAGGTCGAACAACAACGCGAGGCTTTACCGGGAATTTGAAAGCCGGGGGCCTGCCTTGGTCCAGAACGAAGGGGCCTAGAGGGGACCCACGGAGTCCCGGCGACTATGCCCAGGTGGACGGCAGGCGGACTATGGAGGGGGGTCGTAGTGTCAGGCCGGGCGAACGCTCGGGGCTCGGCTCTGAATGATGATGTCAGTAATCCGTAGGGCATTCGGTCAGACATTAGGCTGACCCTTGGGTGTGCCCTCAGTTTAAACCGGCAGCCTTCAAGACGATGCTTCCAAGCAGTGCCACACAGATGCCTAGGTAGGCCACTCCGATGAATGCCACGGGGTTGCCAAAGAGTTTGCCCGAAAGCACGAAGATAATATGCATTGCGACAAGACCTATAACCCAAGCCATTTTTTGCTCCGATCTGATTTAGATCACCACTTTAATCGAGAAATCCTTAAGATCAACCTAGATAACGTGAGTCATAGCCTAATTTTATTGATCATATTGCTTTGGTGGTAATTGAAATCGGGTAAATCAGGGTGTAACAATAACAGCAACGAGCGTAGGGCTCGACGTAACACCCGAGGTAAGCTGTGGCTCAGGGCAAGTTCGTTTCGTATCTCCGGGTCTCTACAGAAAAACAGGGTCGCTCAGGGCTAGGGCTTGAAGCTCAGCGTGAGGCGGTCGCCGGGTATCTCAACGGGGGGCAATGGTCCCTTGTGGCTGAGGTCGTTGAGGTGGAGAGCGGTGGCAAGAATGACCGTGTGAAGCTCGGCGAGGCCCTGAGGCTCTGTAGGCTGCACAACGCGACCCTCGTCATTGCGAAGCTCGACAGGCTTTCCAGGGATGCAGCGTTCCTGCTTAGGCTTGAGGGCGACCTGAAGCGTATGGGCCTTCGGTTTGTCGCTGCTGACATGCCCGATGCGAACGAACTTACGATCCACATCATGGCGGTGGTCGCTCAGGCGGAACGCCAGATGATCTCGGCGAGGACCAAGGCTGCCCTTGCAGCGGCTAAGGCACGGGGGACCAAGCTCGGTGGCGATAGAGGCAACATCCACGACATCAGAGCCATGGGGGTAGCTGCGAGCGTGGCCAAGAGGACTGAGAAGGCCACTCAGCGGGCTGAAGATCTTGGGCACCTCGTGCTGGACCTACACCGTGACGGGGCTTCCTTGAGGCACATAGCGGCTGATCTAAACGTCAGAGGCATCGAGACAGCCCGTGGAGGCCAGTGGAGCGCCGTACAGGTGTCTCGGGTGCTGACGAGGCTGGAAGGCCTTGGCGAGGCTCGTAAGGGCAACCCTGGGGCATCCTAGCGAATCACAGAGACGCCCACATCGCTCATCCCGTCTGCCTACATTTCTAGGCCTGCTGCCTCTAGAAGCGCTCGCATTTGAATAGCGCCAACCCGATGCCATCTTGAAGACGCCATTGCGTCATCCGCTCCGTTGTAATTTCCTTCGTGTTCAAGTGTAAGAGCTAGTTTATACAGGCTGTCAGCGAGTCCTTCTTCAAGCAAAATTGTCTGGTGCATCGTGAATAGCATTGTACGATATACTTCAAGGCCAAACGGAGAGCCTATAGGGTCATCCCGGGTGATTCGCTTGCGAGACATGTCTAAAGACTGCGTGTGACGAAATCGCCTGTCTAGACGCAAGCTCGGATTTGTGCGCTTTCGTACTGATAGCTTGCCGTTGGGATTGAAGCGTAGCCAGTGGAGCGCCGTGCAGGTCTAAAGGGTGATGGCGAAGCTCGAAGGCCGTCCTGGGGCATCCTGAGAGGCCTACGCACGCCAATCGGCTAAATCGTCTTTTCGATCAGAGGCTTAATTGCGATTTAGGGTCACAACGCCCCCCCCTAGAGGAAGCGGGCATCCATACGGTGGCTTGCCGTGCTCACGTCTCGGCTTTCATAATCGGAGGGTTTGTCCGCAAGCTCAGGGACTTAGGCCCGATTTAGGGTCACAACGCACGGTACACGACAGTGTGGCGGCGGGCGGTGTGAAGTGGTGGACTGAAGGATTCCTCGCCAAAGGGATCCCGCGATGTCCTTGTGTCTCCGCACCGCCCTGATCGGAAGCCTATCGGCGCATCTGGGCCTGAGCAAATCGCGTCTCGAGACGTTGAGCACGTTGCTGATCGGTCTGATCCATGGCCGGACAGTGAACCTCACGCACATCGCAAGCCACTGTCACGGATCGGCCTGCCACGCCTCGAAGTACCGCCGCCTGCAACGCTTCTTCCAGTATGTGCGCCTCGATCAGGCGGTGATCGCCGCCATCGTGGTGCGCATGCTGAAGCTATCACGGCCCAAATGCCTGGCGCTCGATCGCACCAATTGGAAGCTCGGCCGCAAGGACATCAACGTCCTGGTGCTGGCCATCGTCACGCGCCGCTTTCGGGTGCCGCTGCTGTGGTCCGTTCTCAGCCATCCAGGCAACAGCAACACGCACCAGCGCATCGCCCTGCTGCAGCGCTATCTCGCCCTGTTCGAACCCAGTTCGATCGACCTGCTCCTGGCCGACCGCGAGTTCATCGGCGCCGATTGGATGCGCTTCCTGGTCGAGAGCCGGGTGCCCTTCGCCATCAGGGTCCGGCAAGACTTGGTGATGGCGCTCACCGATGGAAGCGCTTGGTCGATCGCGACCCTGCTGCGCACCAAGCGCGCCCGTCACGCGATCCACACGCTCGACCTGCTCCTGCCTGACAGCCGCTTGCCGGTGCGGCTGGCCGCCAAGCGTCTCGCAGGCGGCGAATGGTTGATCGTCGTGACCAACAGCCCCGAGCCGCGCCGGGCGCTCCAAACCTACAGAAGGCGTTGGGGGATAGAATGCCTCTTCGGCGACGCCAAGACGCGCGGCCTCAACCTGGAGGACACCCACCTGACCGATCCAGCCAAGATCGACACCCTCACCGCAGTCCTGACGCTGGCGATGACCTGGATCTACAAATCTGCGACCGACAGCATGGGGATGAAGGCCATCGCGCGAAAGACGCATGGCCGACGCCGGAAATCCTGGTTCCGCACAGGCTTCGATGCCCTCCGAAGCGCCCTCATCAATACCCCCGACACCGCCGCAGCCCTATGGTCCGAAAGCTGCCCAAAACGCCTTCGATCCCCGTGAGTCGTGTACTGTGGTCACAACGTGCCCCCCCTAGAGAAACGATCGGTCCAGTAAAGCGTCTGGCCCTGTCATCTCGATCCATCCGTCAGCACCGCATGGTGCTTGGTGTTCAACCCATGGGGGCCTTCGGGCTCCCTTTTTATTTTGTCACGAAGGAAGCAGTCAATGATTACACGACGCTATAGAGAGCCAAGAGGCCTTGAGGCCAACACACCGGACTATGGTTTCTTTGTGAGGGTATCTGGCGAAGAGCGCGATCTACTCAAATCAGCACGCGATTTAGCAGAGAGGCGTCTAGGGGGTGTCCCTAGCAACCCCATGCTCCTCATCGACATGATGAAGTTTTACACGGGAGAAGCTTCCAGCCGTCTACAAGTCGCCCGAAATGAAGACTTGGATATTTGAGGGATCACCACAATGGCTGATGATAATGGGCTCTGGGGCTTCCTGAGGCCCGATGGTTCCCTTGGGATGCCTCCCGCACCACGGAAGGACGCTCAGGACAACTCGCTCCTCAGGTGGCTCAGGGGCGACGGTGTGGTGCAGTTGAGCGGACCACCATCAACGATCCGACAGGCGACCGATGAGCCCGTGGTGGCCATGGGGAGACCCAATGCGATGCCACAAATGCCCTCAGGGATACAGGTGGCCTCTGGGGACAATGAGGCTGACCAACAGGACGGCTTTGCACTGCAGGCTGCCCAGAGGACTGCGGAGAACGAGGCGAGGCAGGTCCAGACCGAAGCGTTCACCAGGGCACTCATTGAGCGGGGCGAGGCTCAGAGACAGGCTGAAGCTCAACAGCCGTCGGCACTCGCTCAGATGACACAACAGACGAGAGCCAGACTGGAAGCCATCAACGGTGATCCGGTGGTCTCCAATGGGCCACAGAAGCCCGTCGCTCGGTCTTGGCAGGAAGAGGTGCTGAGGATGCGGCAAAGGCCCAAGTGGCGCTCTCAGTCCATCCTAGAGCAAGTGATGAAACAGGTCTTATAGATGAATGACAAAGCTACTGGATGACTAGGGTGCTGTCATTGATCTAACACACATATCCTTACGGGCTCCATTATAGGAAGAACCTTAGGGGACCACGAGAGACAACGGACGACATAGGACACAACAATTATGAACACAATAAATATCAAACCTAGAGGAGGAGACCCTTAGATAACTGAGGATCATGACATTGATGTGTTAGACGAGGATGATGAATCTGAGGTAGACCTAGAAGTCTCATGGTATGATTATCATATATACTCTCAATCTAATGTGCTAAAAGATTTGGTGTCAAGCGTCATCCTTATTGTGGACGCTAAGATATCTAGTCATTGCATTAGGCAGCGAAAGCATAGAAAGGGTGTCCGAAAAAGCTTCCTAGCTTCTATAGATAGTATTGTGTCCAATTTAGCCTATGTGTTTGTCCAGCGACAGATATCGACACCGATAGTAGTCTCACGGAAAACCTCAGATAAGCCTGAGCACAAGAACATATATCTTCCAACTAAGACATTTATCAGTTGCTTAGATCTGCTAGAGGAGTGTGGTATCCTTACGCAGACTGTTGGTGCTTTCCGAGGACAACGGACCACCATCACCGCAACAGCATCCTTCGTGGAGTCCTTATTAGCTGCCAATCTCAACCCAACAAGTTTCCGTGAGTGCGATAGTCGCCCGTTGGTAGTTCTAAAGCGGTCCAAGAAGAACAGGCCTGGAAAGAAGCGGACCAAAGAGCCGGTGTCTATCAAAGGCAACCCTGAGGTCGCACAGATGGCTGCTCAGGTTGATCGGATTAATAACTTCCTTCGCTCGGCAGACATAGCGTTTCTGTCAGATGGCCTAATTCCTGTGGTTTTCGACAGTAGGCGAACCTTGGTCCGCTTCTTCACCATCAGGGACGCTCAGGAACCTCGGTTCGATCAAGGTGGCAGGTTATTCGGTGGCTTCTGGCAGGCTCTGAAGTCCGACCGCAGGGGCAACATACGGATTGATGGGGAGCCCGTTGCAGACCTCGATTTCAAGAACCTTGGTCCACGCTTGGCCTACGCCTTAAGCGGACACGAGGCACCGGGGGACGATGAAGACCTGTACGATGTCTGTGGCCTGCTTCCAGGCTACCAGCACCACTATCCAGATCACCGCCCAGCGATAAAACAGGCCCTTGCTTCGCTCTTCAACGGTGGTCAGGCGGGCTCTAGGGAAATCCTCGACAAGCTGCCCAAGGGGACAACGGCAGAGGCCGTCCGTGTGGCTCTGTGGATCAAGCACCCCGCCCTTGAAGCCCTGTGTGATGGCCGCCCGGTGCCTATTGGCTTCACCATCATGTTCACAGAGAGCCGCATCCTGCTGTGTACCCTTGAGAAGCTGATGGCGCTCGGTGTGGTCGCTCTTCCGTTCCACGATGGTTTGATGTGTGCAGCCAGCAAGCGAGAGATCGTCAGGGAAGCTCTCAGGGAGGCCTCAGAGGAGATTGTGAGGGTTAGGCTGCCTGTGGTGTCAAAGGCCGACTACGGGCAACCTGAGGCAACTGAGGGCCTATTGGCCGCTTAAGGTGGTCTGTATAGTAGTGAACATTAATTATATTACTCAAAGGATACCGAATTAGCTAAGGTAAGCCATGGTCCGAACCCTTGGTTTACTCAGATTACTGTCGGCCCCCACAAGCCATCCACTAGACCACCCGTGGACACAGCAAGCCAAACAGCGGCTCACCACTTGTCACCCAAGCTTGACCATGCTTCTCAGTTTGAGTGCCACACGCAGGGACCATCGGCACTGAGGATGACCATGAGGATCGCTGTTGCCCTGTGTATCCTTGGAGTCGCCCTCGGTGGCTGTATGTCCACCGCTGAAAAGCAAAAGGCTGCCTCTGAGAAGGCCAAGACGTACTGTTACGCCAATGGGTTCAACGAGGGCACCGACCCGTTCAATCGATGCGTTGCCGGGGCAGGCTTGGTGTTCACTGACGAGCTTGAGAGGGACCAACGGGCCAAGCGGCAGGACTTTGCGGACCGTCTTGGGAGGGCCAGTGAGGCCATGCAGTCGCTGGATAGAAGAGCCTCGATCAACTGCACGTCCACCAAGGGCCTCGGGCAGACGGTAGAGACCTCTTGCAATTGAGTTTCTCAGATTTACCCTAATGCTGTTCAACCATCTCATAACTTACGAGAGGCATTTGTGTCAGGAAGTTCGTCTTTGCCACTGGTGGTGAGCATTATTGCCTTAGCTATATCTACCTCCCTGACCGTCGTCACCATAAACATATCTTCCAGTCAGATGAAAATCGCTAAGAGGGCGTACGAAGATACTAAAAAACAAACCGAATTACAAACAAGGGCGTATATAACTTCCGTAAATTCCAAGCTCATAAATTTTGAAGTCGGCAAGAAGCCAACAATTTGGATATCTGTAAAGAACGTTGGTCTGACACCCGCTATTGAAGTCACTACAAATGGTCGTCTCGGATTATATCATGCCGAAGAAAAAGAGCCGCAATACGATCAAATTGGCGCGTTTTCATTGTCCCCGTACATGCCCCAGGGGACTGAGCTAACTATACAAATGTACCTCGACCATGAAATTACAATCGAAGACATGACAAAATATAAGTCAAAGAATCTGATTTTGAGAGTTGAAAATGTTTTGACATTCAAAGATATATATGGAGCATCACAGAAATATATTGTTTGCTTAAATGGGGCATACTTTCCGGATACCGATACGTCTAATTTGCCAAATTGTAAGTGAAAACTCTCTGTCTTCAATCTGCGCTGGAAGTTAGGCTAAGAAACGGGAGGTAGCGTTTGGCATTATCAATCACCCAAGTCGGTCTCGATGTTGTGGCCTCGCCGTTTCGCTTCCCTAAGAAAATCCACGACAACCGATGGAAGTTCTTTAGGTCTACCTGCGGCCCTGCGGTCTAGTTCATTAACTTCCTCACGACGTATGGCAGCCGCTTCCAAGCTGAGGCCAAATTTCGATTTGATGTCTTCCGCCGTGTCTGATGATTGGATGAGATAGGCTGGAGCTAATATGCGGGCGGCAAAGCGTTTCGCCTCGCTCTCTTCACGTTTCACCTCAGAGACGAAGCGTTCTGAAGCACTCTTTACTAAGCTGCGATTACGGATACCGCCGTGGCCGAGTTCTCGGTGTGCAATTTCGTGAGATACCGTCATCCGTGCTCTAGAGTGCTGAGCTTGCATACCCTGAAATACGCTCTCCCGAAGACGGATAGTCTTTTTTTCTGAGTCCCATTGCCCCTCTGCATCCGGCATCTGGTAATCAGGAACCCTGAGGTATCCAAATGATTGGTTCTCGACTTTCAGCTTCTGCAGTACCGTCATCATGTCGATGTGCTGCTGGTGTTCCAAGCCAAGTCTGCGCCTGAGTCCGCGCGCCTTGTCCTCTAGCTCCTCATCCGTGCGAAAACGCGACATATCGGTCCTCCGATGACATCGCACACTAGATGTAGTGGTAATCGCTTCGCAATGGCTAAACGAGGACCCAAAGAGCACAGGCAAGCTCGACATGCCGCTTCCTGTGGATAACTACGGAGAAAACTGCGATTTCTGCCGATTGAAAAGGTGGTACCGAGATCGGCTAGGTCCTCCACCAAGGGAACTCTCTGGCACAATTCGGGCACAGTGCGGTGTGCCAAAGGGGGTGTTGTGGTCCCTCCCCTGGCTTGACTGTAGGACAGACGCCCGGCTACCCTGAGAAGCTAACCGCCTGTTCCTGTGGAGGTTTTAGGCACCCCTCAGTCTAGCTGTGGATCACCTTCCCATACGCATCCAGCACGCTCTCGTGCATCATCTCCGAGAGCGTCGGGTGCGGAAACACCGTGTGCATCAGGTCTTCCTCGGTGGTCTCGAGGTTCATGGCGACGACGTAGCCCTGGATCAGCTCGGTGACCTCGGCGCCGACCATGTGGGCGCCGAGCAACTGCCCGGTCCCCGCATCGAAGATCGTCTTGATCAGCCCGTCCGGCTCGCCCAGCGCGATCGCCTTGCCGTTGCCCGCGAACGGGAAGCGGCCGACCTTGATGGCAAAGCCTTGCTCGCGGGCCTTGGCCTCGGTGAGGCCGACGCTGGCGATCTGCGGCTGGCAATAGGTGCAGCCGGGGATTTTTGCCTTGTCCATCGGGTGGGTGGGCAGACCCTTGATCGTCTCGATGCAGAGCACGCCCTCGTGCTCGGCCTTGTGCGCCAGCATCGGCGGCCCGGCGACGTCGCCGATGGCGTAGATGCCGGGTACGTTGGTGCGCCCGAGCCCATCGGTGACGACGATGCCGCGCTCGATCGCGACCCCGAGCCGTTCGAGGCCGAGATTCTCGATGTTGCCGACGACGCCCACCGCCGAGATCAGCTTTTCGGCCGTCAGCGTCTG
Organism: Methylobacterium thuringiense; assembly: GCF_022179645.1. Classification (GTDB taxonomy): domain Bacteria; phylum Pseudomonadota; class Alphaproteobacteria; order Rhizobiales; family Beijerinckiaceae; genus Methylobacterium; species Methylobacterium thuringiense. Next base: position 176,107 of record NZ_BPRA01000009.1, on the reverse strand, counting down.
TGAGCCGTCCTTGTCGTCCTCGACGGTCGCGGTGACCGAGTCGGCGCCCTTCTCGACCTTCGTCACCTTGGCGCCGGTGAGGATCCTGATGCCCTGCTTCTCGAAGCGCTTGCGGGCGATGGCGGCGATCTCGGCGTCCTCCACCGGCAGGATCTGCGGCAGCAGCTCGATCACCGTCACCTCGGCGCCCATGGTGCGGTAGAACGAGGCGAACTCGATGCCGATCGCGCCCGAGCCCATCACCAGCAGGCTCTTGGGCATTTTTTCCGGGACCATGGCCTCGTAGTAGGTCCAGATCTTCTGCTTGTCGGGCTCGATGCCGGGCAGGGCACGGGGCCGTGCGCCGGTGGCGACGATGATGTGCGTGGCTGTGTAGCTGCCTGCCCCCTTGGCGCCCTTCGGCGCGGGCGCCCGTGCCGTCTCCTTCACCGTAACCCGGCCCGGCGCGTCGATGGCGGCCTCGCCCCAGATCACGTCGACCTTGTTCTTCTTGAGCAGCATCCCGACGCCGCCGTTGAGCCGGCCCGAGACGCCGCGCGAGCGCTTGACCACCGCCGCGATGTCGAAGCTCACATCCTTGGCGGAGAGCCCGTAATCGCCGGCATGCTGCATGTAGTGAAAGATCTCGGCCGAGCGCAGCAGCGCCTTGGTCGGGATGCAACCCCAGTTCAGGCAGATGCCGCCGAGATGCTCCCGGTCGACCACCGCGGTCTTGAACCCGAGCTGCGCCGCCCGGATTGCCGTGACGTAACCGCCTGGCCCGGCACCGATGATGATGACGTCGTAGGTCTCGGACATTCAGCTCTCCGGCCACGCTCCTCCCCCTTGTGGGGAGGAGTTGGAGGTGGGGGTGGTTCCGCCGGGCTCCGGGGCGGCTAGCGGAGCCACCCCCATCCCTGACCCTTCCCCACAAGGGCGAAGGGAACGCGGCGCGTTCAACGCAGCGAGAATCGTTTCGAGGACGCCATCGATCTCACGCATGACCTCAGCGTTCGTGAAGCGGAGGACGCGGAAGCCTTGCGCTGCCAGAGCCGCGTCCCGTCGCGCGTCGTAGGCCGCCTGAGCGTCGTGGCCGTGTCCGCCGCCATCGACTTCGATGACGAGCTTGGCGTCCAGGCAGCAGAAATCGGCGACGTAGGAACCGAGGGCGGCCTGCCGCCGAAAATGCGAGCCTGAGACCGGAATCCGATGGCGGAGATGCTTCCAGAGCCGCTTTTCCGGTTCGGTTAGCGAACGCCGTAATGTCTTCGCGTTTGCGGCCGCCCGCGGCGATGCGGACATCGGCGGCGACCGTCTCCAGGGCATCGCCAGGGCTCCACTCATCGCGCCGTGAGGCACGGACGACGTACTTGCCGTCGACCCTCTCCTCCCCCTTGTGGGGAGGAGCCGGAGGTGGGGGTGGTTCCGCCTGCCGCGAGGGTCCAAGCGGAGCCACCCCCACCCTCGATCCCTCCCCACAAGGGGGAGGGAGGAGCATCAGTGCGCTCGGCCGCCATCAGACCAGCATCCCCATCGGGTTCTCGATCAGCCCCTTGAACGCCGCGAGCAGCTGCGCCCCGAGCGCCCCGTCGACCACGCGGTGATCGACCGAGAGCGTCACCGTCATCGCCTGCACGACGGCCGGAGCGCCGTTCTTGGCCACCACGCGGGCCTCGCCGCCGCCCACCGCCAGGATGGTGCCGTGGGGCGGGTTGATGACCGCGGAAAAGCTCTTGATGCCGAACATGCCGAGGTTCGACACCGCCGTGGAGCCGCCCTGGTATTCCTCGGGCTTGAGCTTCTTGGAGCGGGCGCGGCCGGCGAGGTCCTTCATCTCGGCGGAGATCGTCGAGAGCGTCTTCTGCTCGGCCCGGCGGATCACCGGGGTGAACAGCCCGCCGTCGATGGCGACGGCCACGCCGACGTCGGAGGTCCGGAACTTCAGGATGCGGTCGCCGGCCCAGACGGCGTTGGCGTCCGGCACGTGCTGCAGGGCGACGGCGAGGGCCTTGATCACGAAGTCGTTCACCGAGAGCTTGAAGGCCGGCTTGCCGTCCCGGTCCTTCGGCGCGCCGGCGTTGACCTGCGTGCGCAGCGCCAACAGGGCGTCGAGCTCGACGTCCACCGACAGGTAGAAGTGCGGCACCGTCTGCTTCGACTCGACGAGGCGCTTGGCGATGGTCTTGCGCATCCCGTCGAGGGTAATTTCTTCGTAGCTGCCGGCCTCGAACAGCGCCTTGACCTGGTCCGTGGTCATGCCTGTGGCGACGCCGCCCGCGGTCGGGACTGCGGCCTTCGGGGTGGGTGCCGCCGGCGCTGTCGCGGGCTCGGCGGCCGCCTTGCCCGTACCGGCCGCCTTGGCCGCCTGCACGTCGGCGACGACTACTCGGCCATGCGGGCCGGAGCCCTTCACGGCGGTGACGTCGATGCCTTCCTGCTTGGCGATGCGGCGGGCCAGCGGTGAGGCGAAGATGCGGCCCGTCGCCGGCTGCGCCGCACCGTTCGGCTTGGCGCCCTCGGGCGCGGCGTCGACCCGGGCGTATTCCCGATGACCGCCGCCGGGCGCCACGTTCTCGCTCGCCGTGTCGGCGGGCTCGGCCGCATTCTTTGCGGCCGGCGCGCTGCTCGACGCCGCCGTGACGCTGGCGGGGTCCTCGCCGTCCTGAGCGATCAGGGCGATCAGGTCGTTCACCGGTACGTCGGCGGTGCCCTCGGGCACCACGATCCTGGCGAGCACGCCCTCGTCGATCGCCTCGACCTCCATGGTGGCCTTGTCGGTCTCAATCTCGGCGAGGATGTCGCCGGATTTCACCGCGTCGCCCTCCTTCTTGAGCCATTTGGCGAGGTTGCCCTTCTCCATGGTCGGGGACAGGGCGGGCATCAGCACGTTGATCGGCATGGATTCAGCTCTCGGGCGGGCCTGAAGGGGCCGGATCGTCGAAGGCGAACAGGTCGTCGAGGGGAAACGCGATCGCGTCGAAGGGCGGCAGCGAGACGGTTTCGCCCCGCTGGATGGTACCGAGCAACAGCCACCGGCCACCGGTAAGGGCGAAGGCTTCGAGTTCGCCGTCGGTCGGATCGAGCAGCCAGAGATGGCCGACTCCAGCGTCCGCGTAGATCTGACGCTTCGAGCCACGATCGAGCCGCCTCGTGGACGGTGACAGGATTTCGCAGACCCAGTCCGGCGGGGTCTCAATGAAGGCTGTCTCTGGCTCGACAGGCAGACGGCTGCGACGCCAGCCGGCGAGATCGGGCACGACGATCTGCGGCCCAAAATGCAGCTCGGGCTCGTCCATGAAGATCCAACCGCCCGGCCCGCCGCGTCCGTAACGAAAGGGCGGGCTGAGAGTACCGCTCAGATCATTGGCCATCGTCGCATGCCTGGGGCGCGGCCGCGGATGCGTCTCCAGCGTCCCGTCGATGATCTCGGCGACGAGATGTTCCGGGACGGCCTCCAGGTCGGCATAGGTGGCGATGCGGCGTGCGGGCTCGGCCATGGTCAGGGCTTCCGTCGCACCAGGCGAACGAGCCGGGGCGTCGTGTGCGTGATCGTAGCCCGTTCGTCCCGACAGGTCATGCGATGGGCCTTGGCGGTCTAGTTGAAGCTGCCGGGGTCGAGGCTCTCGGCCTCGATGCCCGCGCGGATGCGCTCGAACGCCTCCTCCTCCGACATGTCCGTCTCCAGCGCGTAGGCGCGCGCAGCCTGACGGGCGAGGTCGATCAGCAGGCGCCCCCAGGTGGCGGGATCGTCGAAGGAGCGGCGCAGCGCCACGCTCACGGCCCCGTCGACGACGGCGGCGCGCAGCACTTCGATGCCGCCCTGTTCGAGGGCGTCCGGCGGGATGTCGAGGGCTTCGAAATTTTTCGTCATAGATCCGAGATCGCCTCTCACTCCAAAATGGTCGCGCATTCGAAGCCGACAGGCTGGCGTGTGCTGCAACGAAGAACTCGCAACTTCTGCCGCGATGTTCCCAGTATCATGACGGCATAGTCGTGCGGCAAGCGCGCCTCGCCGCAACTAAGGTTCCAAATGCCGCTCCGTGTGCCGATTTCTGAATTGACAATCGTCTGAATGCGACAAGCACTGGGGTCCGCGATGTGCACGGCACGATCGAATAGCTGGATCTGAAGACTTGCGGGCATCTTCAGTATCTCGGATACCGAGCCAACAAGCGGCTCCCGCTTGGGTTGGCAGTCCCCCGAATCGCGTGAGCAGGACCCTGTCTCTTCAGCCGCAGACGCTGCGCGATTGAAAGCAACATGACAGTCAAAAGAGAGAAACGCGCAAAACAAATATGCTGCTAGGTATCGTGATACGCGCATAGATTCGTTGCCCTATACCAATTTACTTGTAACAAACCGCCTTCGCCGCCGCGATCACCTCACCGACATTCGGCAGCGCCAGTTTCTCGAGGTTCGCCGCATACGGCATCGGCACGTCCTTGCCGGTTACGCGCAGCACCGGGGCGTCGAGGTAGTCGAAGGCGTCGACCATGAGCCGGGCGACGATCTCGGCGCCGATGCCGCTCTGGGGAAAGCCCTCCTCGACGGTGACGCAGCGACCGGTCTTCTTCACCGAGGCGACGACGGTGTCGGTGTCCATCGGGCGCAGCGTGCGCAGGTCGATCACCTCGGCCTCGATGCCCTCCTCGGCGAGCGCCTGCGCCGCCTTGAGCGCGTAGGTCATGCCGATGGAGAACGAGACGATGGTCACGTCCGTGCCCGGCCGGTGGACCTTGGCCTTGCCGATCGGCAGCACGAAGTCGTCAAGCTTCGGCACCGGGAAGCTCTGCCCGTAGAGGATCTCGTTCTCTAAAAAAATCACCGGGTTCGGGTCGCGGATCGCGGCCTTGAGCAGGCCTTTGGCGTCGGAGGCCGTATAGGGCGAGACCACCTTCAGGCCGGGCACGTTGGAGTACCAGGCGGAGTAGTCGTGGCTGTGCTGGGCGCCGACGCGGGCGGCCGCGCCGTTGGGGCCGCGAAACACGATCGGGCAGCCAAGCTGGCCGCCCGACATGTAGAGCGTCTTGGCCGCCGAGTTGATGATGTGATCGATCGCCTGCATGGCGAAGTTGAAGGTCATGAACTCGCAGATCGGGCGCAGGCCCGTGAAGGCCGCGCCCACCGCGATGCCGGCGAAGCCGTGCTCGGTGATCGGGGTGTCGACCACCCGGCGTGCACCGAATTCCTGCAGCAGCCCCTGCGTGACCTTGTAGGCGCCCTGGTACTCGGCGACCTCCTCGCCCATCACGAAGACCTTGTCGTTCGCACGCATCTCCTCGGCCATGGCGTCGCGCAGGGCCTCGCGGACGGTCATCGAGACCATCGGCGTGTCGGCCGGGAATTCCTGCATCACCGGCGCGGCGGCCTTGTTGGTGACGACGGCCGGCGCGGCCGGAGCTTTTTTGGCCGAGTCGTCGCCGGTCTTGGCCGTGGCGGAGGGAGCGTCCGCCATCCCCTCGGCGTCCATGTCCGGTGTCGGCGCGGGCTGGGTGTCGCCCTTGGCGCTTGCCTTCGGCTTGCCGCCGCCGGCTGCCGCTGCGGCGACGTCCTCGCCCTCGGCGGCGATGATCGCGATCGGTGTGTTCACCGCGACGTTCTCGGTGCCGTCCGGTACCAGGATCTTGGCGAGCACGCCCTCGTCGATCGCCTCGACCTCCATGGTGGCCTTGTCGGTCTCGATCTCGGCGAGGATGTCGCCGGACTTCACCGCGTCGCCCTCCTTCACGAGCCACTTGGCGAGCTTCCCCTCCTCCATGGTGGGCGAGAGGGCGGGCATCAGGATGTCGGTCGCCATGAACGCTGCTCTATCGATCCGGTCGCGTGGGGTGGTCGGTCGGCCGAGCGGGGCTCAGGCGCTGGCCTCCAGCAGGATGTCCGTCCAGAGCTCCTTCGGATCGGGCTCGGGATCGTGGGTGGCGAACTCGGCCGCGTCGTTGACGATCTCGCGGATCTTGGCGTCGGTGGCCTTGAGGTCTGCCTCGGAGACCCCGTGCGCCTCGATCAGGCGCTTGCGCACCATCTCGATCGGGTCGTGCTCGTCGCGCATCTTCGAGACCTCGTCCTTGGTCCGGTACTTGGCCGGGTCGGACATCGAGTGGCCGCGATAGCGGTAGGTCTGCATTTCGAGGATGAAGGGGCCCTGCCCCGACCGGGCGTGCTCCACGGCGCGCTCGGCGGCCTCGCGCACGGTGCGCACGTCCATGCCGTCGACCTGCTCGCCCGGAATGCCGAAGGAGAGGCCACGCTTCGAGAAATCGGTCTGGGCCGAGGCGCGGGCCACCGAGGTGCCCATGGCGTAGCGGTTGTTCTCGACCACGTAGACCACCGGCAGCTTCCAGAGGGCGGCCATGTTGAAGCTCTCGTAGACTTGGCCCTGGTTGGCCGCGCCGTCGCCCATATAAGTGAAGCTGACCTTGCCGTTCTTCGTGTAGGCGTCGGCGAAGGCGAGGCCGGTGCCGAGGGAAACCTGCGCCCCGACGATGCCGTGCCCGCCGAAGAACTGCTTCTCGCGCGAGAACATGTGCATCGAGCCGCCCTTGCCGCGGCTGTAGCCGCCGCGGCGGCCGGTCAGCTCGGCCATGACGCCTCTGGCTTCCATGCCGGTGGCGAGCATGTGGCCGTGGTCGCGGTATCCGGTGATGACCTGGTCGCCGTCGGTCGAGGCCATCTGCAGGCCGACCACCACGGCCTCTTGGCCGATATAGAGGTGGCAGAAGCCGCCGATGAGACCCATGCCGTAGAGCTGGCCCGCCTTCTCCTCGAAGCGGCGGATCAGGAGCATCTCCCGATAGGCGTGCAGATCCTCGTCCTTGGTGAATTGCGGGATGTTGGGAGCGGGCTGGTGCTGGGGCGCATCCACGCCTGGCGCGGCCGTGCCCACATCGCTGCCTGCTGCCATCGGCGACCTCCCGGACTTGTCTGTCGTGGAAGGGTTCTAGGGCGCGGCGCGCGGGAAAGCGAGGGTCGGAGCGCGGCCGGGGTGGCGTTCTGCCCGGTTTCGACAGCCGTCGGGCTCGCAGTGCGATCCGTGCGGAGCACAGGCCGATTTCGCCGGATTATTCAGAATGCATAATCGTGCGGGCGCTGGGCGCGCGCAGGTCAGGGGTCGATGATCACGACGTCGTTGGCGTGGACCCGGCCGAGGACGACACGGGCGCGCTCCTCCAACAGGTCGCGGTCGATCTGCTCGGAGCGCAGCAGCGAGACCCGGTGCTCCCAGGTGGCGCGCTCAGCTTTGACCGCCGCGAGCTCCTTGTTGAGGCCGTAGGCCTCGACCTTGAGGGCGCGCTTGGCCTCCATGCCGCGGTTGCCCGTCTCGGCCTGGAGCAGGAAATAGCCGCCCACCAGCGCCGACACCGTCCAAAGGACGGCGGGCACGACGACGGCTCGGACGCGGCGACGGATGACCATGGCGCCTACGATGCAGCGCCAGGGTTAACGTTTCGCGAAGTTTTTCGCGCCGGTCAGGCCGAAGCGAGCTGCTTCAGCGCCTCGCGGCCGGCGTAGCGGCCCTGCGCACCCAGGCCCTCTTCGATGCGGATCAGCTGGTTGTACTTGGCCAACCGGTCGGAACGCGCGAGCGAGCCGGTCTTGATCTGTCCGCAATTCGTCGCGACGGCCAGATCCGCGATGGTCGAGTCCTCGGTCTCGCCGGAGCGGTGCGACATCACCGCGGTGTAGCCGGCGCGCTGGGCCATATCGACGGCGGCGAGCGTCTCGGTGAGCGAGCCGATCTGGTTGACCTTCACCAGGATCGAGTTGGCCGTGCGCTCCTTGATGCCCCGCGACAGGCGCTCGACATTGGTCACGAACAGGTCGTCGCCGACGAGCTGGACCCGGTCGCCGATCTTCCGGGTGAGCAGGTTCCAGCCCTCCCAGTCGTCCTCGGACATGCCGTCCTCGATCGAGAGGATCGGGTAGGCACTCGCCAACTTGGCGAGGTAATCCACCTGCTGCTCGATGGAGCGGGTCTGGCCCTCGCCCTCGTAATGGTAGGCGCCGTTCTTGAAGAACTCGGTGGCCGCGCAATCGAGCGCCAGCACCACGTCCTGGCCCGGCTTGAAGCCGGCGGCCTGGATCGACTCCATCACGAAATCGAGGGCGGCCTCGGCCGAGGGCAGGTTCGGGGCGAAGCCGCCCTCGTCGCCGACATTGGTGTTGTGGCCGGCCTTCTTCAGCGCGCCCTTGAGCGTGTGGAAGATCTCGGCGCCCATCCGGACGGCTTCGCTGAACGAGGGCGCGCCGATCGGCATCACCATGAATTCCTGGAAGTCGATCGGGTTGTCGGCATGGGCGCCGCCGTTGACGATGTTCATCATCGGCACGGGCAGCACGCGGCCCTGGACGCCGCCGACATAGCGGTAGAGCGGCAGGCCGGCGGTCTCGGCCGCGGCCTTGGCGACGGCGAGCGAGACGCCGAGGATGGCGTTGGCGCCGAGGCGCGCCTTGTTCGGGGTGCCGTCGAGGTCGATCATCGCCTCGTCGATGGCGACCTGATCCTCGGCCTCCATGCCGCCGATGGCGTCGAGGATCTCGGTCTGCACCGCCTCCACCGCCTTGAGCACGCCCTTGCCGCCGAAGCGCGCCTTGTCGCCGTCGCGGAGCTCCACCGCCTCGTGGGCACCGGTGGAGGCGCCGGAGGGGACCGCAGCGCGGCCGAAGGAGCCGTCTTCCAGCAATACGTCCACCTCGACCGTGGGGTTGCCCCGGCTATCGAGAATCTCGCGGGCGGCGATGTTGGTGATCGCGGTCATCGAAGGTCCTTCGTCAGGCGTCGCGCGGCGCCGGGCCGGCAGGCGGCGGCAGGGTGCGACATCATCCGCGCGGCTTATCCGCCAAGCGGCAGCGCCGGGCAAGCGCCGCCGCAGTTCAAGAATTTTTTGAGACTTCGAAGTATTTTTCGCCCGTGCGGGCGCGGACGACGGTCCCCGCCCCGTCCGAGCCGGATGCGCCTCGCGCGGCTTCCCGCTATAGCGGCGGCATGAGCGACGATCTCCAGCCCGCCGGCCTGCAACTCGGCCAGTCCACCCCTCTGCCCGCCTCTCCCGAGACGGCGCAACTCGATCGGGTGCCGAACCCGCACGCCGACACCGACTATCTCGCGCGCTTCACCGCGCCCGAGTTCACCTCGCTCTGCCCGGTGACCGGCCAGCCGGATTTCGCGACACTGGTGATCGACTACGTGCCGGGCGACTGGCTCGTCGAATCGAAGTCGCTCAAGCTCTATCTCGGTGCCTTCCGCAACCACGGCGCCTTCCACGAGGATTGTACGGTGGGCATCGGCCGGCGGCTGACGGCGCTTCTCGAACCGCGCTGGCTGCGCATCGGCGGCTACTGGTACCCGCGCGGCGGCATTCCGATCGACGTGTTCTGGCAGACCGGGGAGCCGTTGAAGGGCGTCTGGCTCCCCGAGCAGGGTGTCGCAAATTATCGCGGGCGGGGCTGAGCCTTCGACCGTTTCGCCTTCCCGCAAGGGGAAAGGACACCGCTCGCCACGGACTTGCCGTTCGATCGGGGAGGGTCTCGCCTCAGTGCTGCTCGGCCAGCACGCGGACGGCGCGGGCGATCAAGCGCTCCTGCCGGTCCGTCGGTCCGTGGTGGATGACGGCAACGGCCTCCAGCATACGCTCCAGGTCGTCGCGCTCGGAGGCGTCGAGCTTTTCGCGGAGCAGAGGGGCGATGTGGTCGATCGCCGTGTCGGCGTCGGCGGCCTGCGCCGCGGCATGGCGGATATAAGCCATGCGGGCCGCGAGATCGTCGCCGGCGGGAACGATCGTGCGCATCTGCTCCTCGATCGCCGTTTCCTGCTCGGGCGTCGGCGTGCCGCGGACCAGCGCGACGAGCTGCATGAGCACCCCGGCGGCGTCGGCCGGGTTCCTGATCGCGCGCAGCGGCGCCGCCTTGAAGGCGGCCTCACTCTTCAGTCTCAGCTTCGCGTTGCGGCGGTCTCCGAGATAGCGGTCGATCTGCTCCATGCCGTTTCCGTACATGAACCAGTAGATGAGCCCCGTCATCACCGCCCCGACGACGGCTGCGATCACTGGCATTCGACACCCCCAATGTGTCCTCAGACACACGCAAGATGTCCAGAATGTCGCAGGGACGCAATCGGGTTGAGCCGGCTAAGCCTCGCACCTGCCGCGTGAAGCCGGCAAACGAAAAGGCGGCCGGTTTGCACCGGCCGCCCTTCATCGTGACGCGTGATACGGCTCAGTAGCCGTAGTAACCGCCGCCATACCCATAGGCCGGAGCGTAGCCGTAGGCCGGACGCTCATAATAGCCGTAGGCCGGGCGGCCGTAGTAGTTGCTGGCCGCGCCGGCGGCGATGGCTCCGGCCGCGAGGCCCGCGATGCCGAGGCCCACGGCAGCGCCCGTGCCGATGCCGCGACGGCCGCCATAGTAACCACGGCCGTAGCCGCCGCCGTAGTGACCGCCGTAGTAGCCGCGGCCGTAGGGGCGCGCTTCGGCGGTCGCTGCGAGCATCGGGATGGTCGAAGCCACGATGGTCGTGATGATTGCAAGTTTGCGCATAGCGTCCTTCCCACTTCGAGCTTTGTTAGGGCGGATAACGCCGAGCTTCGCACCGAGTTCCGAAGAATTCGGGGAAATCCGAAACCGCTTCCGCCGGCCCGAAGATTTTCGATGGCCTCAGGATCGCATCCGCGAAATGAACCTGTGCTGAAAGCGGAGTGACGGACGGACGGGAATCGTCGCGTTAACTACGATGCCGAATTCTTGGCCAGCCGGTCAAAGGCCTGCAACGTGGCGAGTAGCCCCGGCATCGCGTCAAGCGGCACCATGTTCGGTCCGTCCGAAGGGGCGTTGTCGGGATCCTGATGCGTCTCGATGAACAGCCCAGCGACGCCGACGGCCACGGCGGCGCGGGCCAGCACCGGCACGAACTCGCGCTGGCCGCCGGATGTCGCACCCTGCCCGCCCGGCTGCTGCACGGAATGCGTCGCGTCGAACACCACGGGTGCGCCATGGGTGACCCGGGCCATGATCGGCAGCGACCGCATATCCGAGACCAGCGTGTTGTAGCCGAACGAGGCGCCGCGCTCCGTGACCATGACGTTGGGGTTGCCGGCCCCGGTCACCTTGGCGGCGACGTGGGCCATGTCCCAGGGCGCCAGGAACTGGCCCTTCTTGACGTTGACCACCCGGCCGGTTGCGGCGGCGGCGAGCAGCAGGTCGGTCTGACGGCAGAGGAAGGCCGGGATCTGCAGCACGTCGACGACGTGCGCTGCCGCGGCACAGTGCGAGGCCTCGTGCACGTCGGTCAGCACCGGCAGGCCCAGCCGCTCCTTGATCTCGGAAAAAATCGGCAGCGCGCCCTCCAGTCCGATGCCCCGGGCGGTGCCGCCGGAGGTACGGTTGGCCTTGTCGAAGGAGGACTTGAAGACGAGGCCGATGCCGAGCCTGTCGGTCATGTCCTTCAGCGCGGCAGCGATGGTGAGGGCGTGCTCCCGGCTCTCGAGCTGGCACGGGCCGGCGATGAGCGCGAAGGGCAGATGGTTGGCGAAGGCGACGGCGCCGGCATGGACGACGGGGCCGGTGGCGGCGGAGGTCTGCGACATGGCTCTCGCTCTACTCCGCTCACGAGCGGGCGGAAAGTCCGCCCCTGCGCCTCGGCCCCCGATCCGCTGCGAGCCGGCACAGCGCCCCTTCCGAAAATCCGTCGAGCCGGTCCGTCGGCTCGCAGCGCAGCACTGCGCTGCCCGCCCTGCCCTGCTGCGGTTCGCCGGTGAGCAGCGTCTGCTGGTGCAGGTTCAGCGCCAGGGTCTCGACGCCCTCGGCATCGGCCTTCGCAAGCGTCTTCGCCGCGAGACCGATCAGCACGAAGTAAGAGCGGTTCGGCTGGCGATAGAGTGAGCGAAACACCATCCGGCGGGGCGTGCCGCAATCGAGGCTCATGCGCTCGGCATCGGCTGCGCGAAACACGACCAGAGAGCCGGTGCGGCCGGCGAGCGAAGCGCCGGTGCCGCGGATCAGCCGCGCGGTCAGTGCGTCGCAGCCGTCGGCGCGGGCCGGAGCGCCGGCGGCGAGACAGAAAATGAGGCCGGCTGCGGCGGCACGGAGGATCATGGCCGACGGTCTATCCCGCACATGGCGGAATGGCGAGACGGAGATCCTCCGAGCACCAGCCTACGGCCCCGGGTCGCTTCGCTGCGCTCGCGATGACGGGGTCGTTCCTGTCGTCGAACGGACAAAGAAATCAGTTCGTGGAGGCGGTGGTGTCGGGGTCCTGCGGCATGGCCTGGCAGGCTTCGCGCTCGTGCGAGCGCAGCACCCGGCGCAGGCGCAGGGGCCGGTCGCCGGATCCGTCGCTGAGCGTGCCGGCGAGCACGTCGGCCGCCGCAATGCCCTGGAAACGCACCGGGCCGGCCTCGCTCTCGACGGTGAAGGCGATCTCGCGGGTCCCGTCGTCGATGGACAGGACTTCGGCTGGGACCGGGGTGACGGCTGTGCCTGCCGCTGCCTCGTACAGCACGCCGTTGCCGTTGGGCGAGCGCCGCACCGTCACGCGCCGGCCTTCCAATCGGTGCGCGCTCGGATCCGTGCAGAGGTCGGCGTAGACGAAGGTGCCGGTGGTCCAGACCGGCCGCGCCGCAGCTTGGAGAGTCGCCGGCACCACGAGCAGTCCGGTCAGGATCAGGGTCGCAGCGCGCATATGGAGGCCTTTCCGGTCGGCAGACGGCGTTGCGGTGCGCCATGCAGGATTCGGGCAACTTTGTGGCGGCCGACTGCCGAACCCCGCCTGGGACCCCGCCGATGTCGCATCGATCCTTTGCTGGTTGATGTCGCGTCGCCGGGCGCGCCGCATGAAACCGCTCACGAAGCCGACGTCCAGGCCGCCCGGCCCTGCGCGTCCAGCGCCTGGAATTCGTCGTCGGTGAGGACGAGGCCGGCACCCTTCACGTTCTCGGCAAGATGCCCGGGATCGCCGGTGCCGGGGATCGGCAGCATTACCGGCGAGCGCTTCAGCAACCACGCCAACGCGACCGCCCCCGCGCTGGTGCCGCGCTGGCCCGCAATGTCGGCGAGTGCCGAACCGGTCTTCGCCAGCGTGCCCTTGTCGAGGGGTGCCCAGGGGATGAAGCCGATGCCATGCCTTTCGCAATGATCCAGAACCGCTTCACTGGTGCGGTCGACGAGGTTGAAGCGGTTCTGGACCGTCGCGACCGGAAAATACGTCCGGGCCGCTTCGATCTCCGCGACCGACACCTCGGAGAGGCCGACATGGCGGATCAGGCCCTCCTCGCGCATCGCCGCGATCACCTCGAACTGGCGCTCGCGCGGGACGTCCGGGCCGATGCGGTGCAGCTGCCAGAGGTCGATGCGGTCGACCCCAAGCCGGCGCAGGCTCATCAGCACGCATTGGCGAAGGTAATCGGGGTGGCCCACCGGCCGCCAGATGTCCGGCCCATGCCGGGTCAGGCCGCCCTTGGTGGCGACGACGAGACCGTCATAGGGGTGAAGCACCTCGCGGATCAGGTCTTCGCTGACGAAGGGGCCGTAGCTGTCTGCGCTGTCGATCAGGTCGATGCCGAGTTCGGGCACCCGCCTCAGCGTGGCTTTCGCCTTGTCCCGATCGGCCGGCTCTCCCCAGATGCCGGGGCCGGTGACGCGCATGGCGCCGAAGCCGAGGCGGTGAACGGTGAGATCGCCGCCGATGGCGAAGGTGCCCGATAGGTGTGCGCTGCTCATGCCCGTTCCGTTCGTCGTGTCACAGGCACAACAAAGTTCGGGGCATCCGGTTCGGCTGGCCGTACCCCCAACGGTTTTCAGGTCGCATGCCGCCCTCACTCCGAACCGATCTCTTCATCGATCGGGAAGGCGATCCAGCGGCTTCAAGGTGATGAACCTTCCGATATCGCTCGGGCCGTCGAAGTCGATTTGCCAGACGGTTCGCACGTTCGGATTGGTGCCGTCCGGCGACGCGATGCGACCTTCGTAATGGAACTTGCGGCCATGCGGGGCGGCATAGGCCTTAATGAGTGTGGCCCCGGCCGGATGCAGGTTGATCGCCTGCAGGAGCTTCAGCGGATCGCCGACGGTGAAGCCGAAGGCCATCAGGAACTTGGCCCGGCCCTTGTTGTCTTCGTGGCTGGGGTTCAACAGAAACTCGGTGACCTTGCCGAGCTCGGTTGCGAAGAGTCGCGGATTGGCCAGATCGCCGGTCAAGATCCAGCGCGGCGGACGAGCCGCAGCAGATCCGGTTCGATCGTCGCCAGGGTCTCCAAAGGCTCGGTGAACTCGACTTCGAAGGCGAGCCCCCTGCCCCAGACCGCGACCACCGTGCCGGTCGAGCCCTTCGGAACCACGGCGTCTTCACCGAGCGCGTCCGCCAGCAGCTGGACGCGGTCCAGCTCGTCGAAAGCAGGCTCCCGGCGAACTTCGGCAGGGCGGCCTGACACCACGTATGTCATGATGCGATCGGACATTTTCGTATCATCGTTTTCGCTCGACCGTGTGGCAACCGGCTTTCTCGCATGGATCGGCGCGATGGCCGCTCTCCCACGCGCGCAACAAAATGACGCCGGCTTCTCTGTGAAGCCGGCGCCGAGTCGGAGGGAATCGACGAGATGACGGCGCGGGCGAACCCGCGCTCGGGAGTACGGCCGAACTCAGCCGCTTTTCGACAGCGAGACCGCGACGAAGCGGGTCACGCCCTTCGAATTCTTGACGCGCATCAGCACCGCCTTGCGTCCGTTGGACTCGGCCGTGCGGATCTGCGCGGCGACGTCGGCAGGGCTCGAGACGTTGGTGCCGGCAACATCCAGGATCACGTCGCCCTGCTCGATGCCCTTGGCCGCAGCCGGACCTTCGGGATCGACCCGCACCACGGCGACGCCGCTGGTGCCGAGGCCGACCTCGTCCGCCGGTGCGAGGCCGAGGCCGAGGCGCGGCTGGCCGCTGTTCGAGAGGCCGCCGTCATCGTCGTTGCGGGCAGCCTTGATGTCGGTCGGCAGGGTGCCGAGTTCGACCGTGGCGACGTCGCTCTTGCCGTTGCGGAGATAGGCGAGCTCGACCTTCGTTCCGGGCTTGAGGCCGGCGATCTTGCGCGACAGCTCCTTGGCGTCGTCGATCGGCTTGCCGTCGACCTTTTCGATGACGTCGCCGGTCTTGAGCCCGGCCTTGGAGGCCGGGGTGCCGCTCTCGGTGGAATTCACCAATGCGCCCCTGGCCTTCTGGAGCCCGAGGCTGTCGGCGATGTCCTGCGTCACCGGCTGGATCTGCACGCCGAGATAGCCGCGCACCACCTTGCCGTCGGTGCGAAGCTGGTCGACCACCGCCTGCACGGTCTCGGCGGGGATCGCGAAGGCGAGGCCGACGCTGCCGCCCGACGGCGAGGCGATCGCCGTGTTCACGCCGACGACCTCGCCGTTGACGTTGAAGTCCGGGCCGCCCGAATTGCCCTTGTTGATCGGCGCGTCGATCTGCAGGAAGTCGTCGTAGGGGCCGGCGCCGATGTCGCGGCCGCGGGCCGAGACGATGCCGGCGGTGACGGTGCCGCCGAGGCCGAACGGGTTGCCGATCGCCACGACCCAGTCGCCGACCTGCGGCGCGGACTTGCCGAACTGGACGTAGGGGTAGGAGCCGGCATCCTGGATCTTCAGGAGGGCGATGTCGGTCTTCGGATCGGTGCCGATCACCTTGGCGTCGAGGGTGCGGTTGTCGTCGAGGGTGACCTGGACGCTCTTGGCCTTGCTC
This sequence comes from Methylobacterium thuringiense, assembly GCF_022179645.1. Taxonomy (GTDB): domain Bacteria; phylum Pseudomonadota; class Alphaproteobacteria; order Rhizobiales; family Beijerinckiaceae; genus Methylobacterium; species Methylobacterium thuringiense. The sequence goes on along the minus strand of NZ_BPRA01000009.1, from coordinate 160,411 downwards.
ACCACGTGGTTGTTGGTGACGACGTAGCCGTCGGCCGAAATGATGAAGCCTGAGCCGACGGCGCCGCGCTGGCCCTGACGCTGCGGCGACCCGTTCTGGCCCTGCTGACCTTGCTGGCCACCATTCGGGCCGCCCTGCCCGAAGCGCTTGAAGAACTCGCGCAGCTGCGGGGGCACCTGCTGCATGTTCGGGCGGCCCGGGCCGTCGTCGTCGTCGTCCGTGGCGTCGTCGTTGAGCTTCACCTTCACGGCGACGACCGCGGGCTTCACCTTGTTGACGATGCCGGCGAACGAGCCCGGCGGATGCTCCGGCGCCTCGATCGGGGTCTTCGGCAGGGCCTGGGCCAGGGCCTGCGTCGTGGGGGCGATGGAGCCGATGCCGGCCGCGCCGCCTGCGACGAGGGCGGCGGCTGCGACGGACGCGAGGGCGCGGCGACGGAAGGTCGATGTCATGGAACTCTCCGGAAACGGTCGTGCTGTCGCCGCGAGGGGCGGAGCGTGTTTCCGGTGATAGGGGCCGCAGCCTGACCCGGTCGTGGCGCCGGCATTACGGTTTCGTCATGCGACGCGGATGGAGCCGTGAGCGGGCGGGCTCAATTTGGTCGCGATCGGACCCGATAGCGAAGGCCGCAACGGAGCGGTCGACGGCCTGCCATGCAAATCGAAGTCCCTTCGCTCGGGTCGCGGTCCATCTTCTCGAAGGCCGAGCGGATCGACTCGTATCTGCGCGTGCTCAACGCATTGATGCTGCGCGACATGCGCACCCGCTTCGCCGGCTCCTACTGGGGCTATCTGGTCCAGGTGCTCTGGCCGGTGGCGCACATGTTCATCATCGCCTGTGCCATGACATTTCGCCATGTGCCGCCGCCCTTCGGTGACAGTACGATGGTCTTCGCGGCAACGGGCGCCATTCCCGCGCTCGCTTTTCAGTACATCTCCCGTGAAATCATGAAGGGCATTCTGACGAACAAGCCGCTGACCTACTATCCTCAGGTCAGGACGCTCGACGTCATGTTTTCCCGCGTGCTGGTCGAGATCGTCAGCAGCTTCCTGGGCGTCATGCTGATTTTCTCCGTGTTGATGGCGTTCGGGCTCAATCCGATCCCGATCGATCCGGTCACGGCAATCTGCGGTTATCTGTGCGCCATCGCTCTCGGCATTGGAGCCGGAACGATCAACGTCGCGATCGTTCAGGTGTTTCCGGGCTGGATGCTGGGCTATATCGGGATCGGCATCCTGCTCTACATGGCGAGCGGCGTCTTGTTCATGCCTAGCGAATTGCCGGAGCAGATCTATGACTACATGAAATGGAACCCGGTGCTCCAACTCGTCGAATGGGTCCGGCTGGGCTACGATCCGAGCCTGCCGATCACGATCGACTACGTGTACCTGTTCCTGTGGGTGTTCTGCACGCTCACGCTCGGCCTGACCCTCGAGCGCACGATCGGACGCCGCGGCGGCGCCTGAGCCGGCTTCTCCCGGCCCGGTCGTCGGGAGTTCCCGGTCTCCTGTGACGGCCGCCGCTTCGTGGACCGGCATGCCCGGATGGCGCGATAGACGGGCGATGTCGCGTCAGCTCGGGCGGCCCCGCCTCCGGATGACGGGCCGAGATCCGCTTCGCCGGACGCGCTTCTTCCGGATGGCCGAGGCCGGTCGTCATGGGAGTTAAGAATGCTCCGGGATACCGCCCTCGGCTCCCTGCGGCCGCCCTCTCCCTCGCCTTCACCGGCAAACCGCCGGCACAATCGAAAACACCCTCGGACCGGTTTCCGGTCCGAGGGTGTCGATGTCGCCCGGACGGCCCCTTGCGGGACCGCCGGGAGGTCGGTGGCGATAGGTCCTAGTACGAGCCGAACTTGTAGTTGATGCCGGCGCGGACGACGGCGAACTCGGTGTCCTGGCGGCGGACGGCGCCGGAGAGCAGGACGCCGTTGCCGGCGGCGAGGCTGGCGACGCCGCCCGGGCCGACCGCGAAGGCGCCGGTGTTGCGGTTGCCGCCGCGATCGAGATTCACGTAGAGGCCTTCGACCTTCAGCGTCACGGCCGAGGACTTGAAGAAGTTAACGAACGAGTCGGTGGGCAGCGCGTACTCGATGCCGCCGCCGACGGCGTAGCCGGTCTGGAAGTCGCTGGTGGACGAATCCGGCAGGCCGAACTCGCGGCCGCCGCCGGCGCCGTAGGCGAAGCCGCCGGTGCCGTACACGAGGGTGCGGTCGAAGGCGTAGCCGAGTCGACCGCGGACGGTGCCGAAGTAGTCGAGGCCCGACAGGCCGTTCGGGTTGAACACGGTCACGCCGGCGCCCGGTGCGGTGCCGATGCTGGTGGCGAAGCGGTTCCGGTCACGGCCGAAATCGGCGTACTGGGCGTCGGCCTCGACACCGATCACGAAGCCCGAGCCCGGCGTGAACTGATAGTTGTAGCCGATCTGGCCACCGCCGACGAAGCCGTCGGTGCGGTTGCTGTTGCCGAAGGCGATCGCGCCGGTGGCGGGGGCGCCGGCAGCGTTCACGAGCACGCCGTTGGCGGGGACGCCGATCACGGTCGCCTGCTGGTTGTCCTTCGTGCCGAACCCGTAGCCGGCATTGAAACCGGCATAGAAGCCCGTCCAGGTGAAGACCGGAACCGGCGTGAAGATCGGCGGTGCGGCGACGCGGCGGGGAAGGTCGGCGGCCGATGCGACGGCCGTCATGCCGGCGAGGACGGTCGAGGCGAGGAGCAGTTTTTTCATTCGGTGCAAGGTCCTGATTGGCGATAGCCGGCGAGCTTCTAGCCCCGGTCCCGTCGGAAGGTCTGTCGCTTTCCTGCAACAAGCCGCTCAGATGCACCCGGTCTCGTCAAGGAAAGGTAAAGGTTAGCCCCTCCCCGCCGAGAGGATTCGTCGCAGGTGATTTTTCGCACATGGCCCGATCTGGAAGATCATCGCCGCCGTTTCATCGGCGACATGTTGAGTACCGTCTGCTGCTGCGTCGAAAGGATGCGGCTCGATCGTTCCGCTCTGCCGTTTTTGTGGATTTATACTGCCCCTCGCGTAGTGGGCGGTGAGATGATCATGATCATCCGTCCCAAAAAGGACAGCTTTCGGCTTCCTTGCGTCAGGCTGCGTTAACCGCGTTCGCCGAAGATGCCGGCGTGCTCCCCATGTCGGGCGCTCGCGAACGGTGCCCCTCGATGTCCTTGGATCTTTCCGGTTCGCACCCGCTGCGCGGCTTTCTCGTCTCGACGGCCGTTGTCGCCCTCGTGGCCGGCGTCGGTGCGTTCGGGCTGGTCCATCACCTCGCCCGGACCGTGGCGGCGCCGGGAGCCCGGTATGCGGCGCTGCCGCCCGGCATCGTCGATCCGGAGGTTACCGGCGCGATCGGCACGACGGCCCGCAGCATCATGCTCGACCCCTGCAACGGCCGTGAGCGGCTGGTCGTCCGCGGCCCCTGAAAGCAGCGGGAAGGGCATCCCGAACGGGTACGGCCGTCGCGCGCAGATTGACAAGCCACTGCAAGCCTCTAAACGTCGCGCACGCTCGCACCCTCGGCGGAGCGAGGATGGTGCGCGGCCGGACCATGGCTGCGGTGCACGACCGGATGTTTCCGCCGCGACGCGAGCCCGATCGGCCCGAACAGGGATCCGCGGGACGATTCCCGCGGATCCCTGTTCGGGTCTCTTGATTTCGCATCATTCGCCTTGGCGAGATTCGTCCCGGTGAGCCGACGCCGCGTCGCGCCGATGATGCCGAAGACCTCGCGCGGACGGTCTCCCAACGATCATGTCATTTGCCGATCTCGGACTGAGCGACAAGGTCCTCGCGGCCGTCGCCGCCGCCGGATACACCGAGCCGACGCCGATCCAGGCGAACGCGATCCCCCATGTGCTCGCGCGCCGCGACGTGCTCGGCATCGCCCAGACCGGCACCGGCAAGACGGCGGCCTTCACGCTGCCGATGCTCACCATGCTGGAGAACGGCCGCGCCCGCGCCCGGATGCCGCGTACGCTGATCCTCGAACCGACTCGTGAACTCGCGGCGCAGGTCGTGGAGAACTTCGAGCGCTACGGCACCAACCACAAGCTCAACGTGGCCCTGATCATCGGCGGCGTCTCCTTCGGCGACCAGGACGCCAAGCTGATGCGCGGCACCGACGTGCTGATCGCCACGCCCGGCCGCCTGCTCGACCATTTCGAGCGCGGCAAGCTCCTGCTCACCGGCGTCGAGCTCCTCGTCATCGACGAGGCCGACCGCATGCTCGACATGGGCTTCATCCCCGACATCGAGCGCATCGTGAAGATGGTGCCGTTCACGCGCCAGACGCTGTTCTTCTCGGCGACCATGCCGCCGGAGATCGAGCGCCTCGCCGACATGTTCCTGTCGAACCCGCAGCGGGTCGAGGTCAGCCGGCCGGCCTCCGCCGCGACGACGATCGAGCAGCGCCTCGTGGCCACGGGCTCGGAGGCAGCCGCCAAGCGCGAGACCCTGCGCCGCCTGATGCGCGACGCCAAGGAACTCCAGAACGGCCTCGTCTTCTGCAATCGCAAGCGCGACGTGGCGCTGCTGCAGAAGTCGCTGGCGAGCCACGGCTTCAACGTCGCGGCTTTGCACGGCGACATGGATCAGCGCGCCCGCACCCTCGCCCTCGAAGGCTTCCGCTCCGGCGAGGTGCCGCTGCTCGTCGCCTCCGACGTCGCCGCGCGCGGCCTCGACATTCCGGCCGTGAGCCACGTCTTCAACTTCGACGTGCCGCACCACGCCGAGGACTACGTCCACCGCATCGGCCGCACCGGCCGCGCCGGCCGCTCGGGCCATGCCTTCACCCTGATCGGACGCGGCGACGAGCGCTCGCTCGCCGCGATCGAGAGCCTGATCGGCCAGCCGATTCCCTGGCTCGACGGCGACCTCGCCTCGGTCACCGGGGGCGAGGGGGAGTCCGAAGAGGGCCGCCCGCGCCGCCGCGGCAGCCGGAGCGGCAGCCCGTCGCGCAGCGAACCGGCCGCCGAGGCCCGCAACGAGCCCCGCGCCGAGGGCTCACGCCGCCCCAGGAGTGACGAGACCCGCTCCGAAACCCGCGTCCGCGGCCGCCGTCCCCGGTCCGTGGAGGCCGCACCGGCGGAGGAGCCGGCCGCCGAGCGTGCTGCGCCGCCGCCTCGCCGGGCCGTCGAACGTACGGAGCGACCGCCGGCCGAGCGCCCGCGGGAGCGCGAGAGCCGGCGTCCTACGCCTCGGCGCGACGAGGACGGCGACACGCCGGTAGGCCTGGGCTCGCATGTGCCGGCCTTCCTGATGCGGCCCGTGCCGCCCAAGAAGGACTGATCCGGTCCCTCGACGCCCCGTTCGGACATCGTCGAGAGGCGATCGGCGTCTTTCTGCCGCTACCTTAACCTGGCGGCTACGATCCATCGGGCATGATCGTCGCACGGTGGATCGGATAGGTCGAATGAGCGGCGCGGGTCATGAGGATCGCGAGCGGAGCTTCGTCATCGCGCAACGCGCGAACGAGCTGATGCGCGACTACGGCTCGTCGGCGAGCCCGCAGGCCTATGCAGTCTGGTACACGTACGTGTCCGGCCGGCAGCCCCAGATGAACGAGGCCATCAAGCGCCTGACGACGAAGAGCGGCACGCTCTCCGACGACGACATCGCCGAGCTCTACGAGGCCCATATCGATCGTCGCCAGATCGAGGGTGAACTCGACCGCCACAATGCCGGTCTGATCTCCGAGGTGCAGAGCATCATGGAGATGATCGACCTGTCCCTCGGCTCGACCGCCGAGTACGGGGCGTCGCTCCAGGCCATCTCCCGGGATCTCCACGACACGACGCCGAACCGGCTCAAGGACATCGTCGCCACGTTGATCGTCAACACGCGCGACGTGTCGGCCAGCAACCGGACCCTCGAAGCGCATATGCGCGAGAGCCGTCGCGAGATCGAAGCGCTGCGCGAGACGCTTGCCGCCGCCCGGCTCGAGAGCCTGACCGACCCGCTGACCGGCCTGTCGAACCGCAAGCATTTCGAGGAGATGTTGCGCAACGAGATCGACGAGGGCGCCAGGTCGCCGCGCCCGTCCAGCCTGATCCTGATCGATATCGACTTCTTCAAGCGCTTCAACGACCAGTTCGGCCACCTGACCGGCGATCAGGTCCTGCGGCTCGTGGCGATCGTGATGCGGGAGACCGTCGCGTCGGGGGGGACCCTTTCGCGCTTCGGCGGCGAGGAATTCGGCATCCTGCTGCCCGGTATCGGCCGCGAGGCCGCCCGCGTCATCGCAGAAACGGTGCGGACCACCATCATGGGCCGCGAACTCGTGAAGCGCGCGACCGGCGAGTCGCTCGGAAAGGTCACGATCTCGCTCGGCGTCGCACAGAGGTGCTCCGACGACACCATCGTGTCGTTCATCGAGCGGGCCGATTCCTGCCTCTATGCCGGAAAGCGTATGGGCCGGAACCGTACGGTCGACGACGCCGAGATGTCGGCATTGCCCGAGGTCGCCTGACGCGGATCCGAACTGAGGTCTTCGAGGCTGACGCCACGAGGAACGCCAGCTCCTACCGTCGCGACCTGCGATCGTCGAAAGCAGGTCGCCCGACGGGACTCGACCTATCGGTTCAGGCTGACATTCCGGCGGCGGCGAGCCTGTCCGGCGTCGCGGGTGTGATGGCGATCGACTCGCCGCAGCCGCAGGCCGAGGTCTGGTTCGGGTTGTTGAACACGAACTGCGACGACAGCTTGTCGGTCTTGAAATCCATCTCGGTGCCGAGCAGGAACAGCACCGCCTTGGGATCGATGAAAACGGTCACGCCGTTCACCTCGACCATGTCCTCGCCGGCATTGCGGCCTTCGGCATATTCCATCGTGTAGGCCATGCCGGCGCAGCCGCCGTTGCGCACGCCGACGCGCAACCCCGCGATCGGCCTGTCCGCGTCGGCCATGATCGCCTTGAGCCGGTCCGCGGCGCGGTCGGTCAGCGAGATCACCTTGAAACCTGACATCGTTCTCTCCTGCGGCAGGGTTTAAGGCCCGGGCGGGTGAGGGGAATTGTGCGCTAGGCCAAGATAAGCATTCGCCGATTGCTGGTCCAGCGCAGCGCTGCCACGCGCGAAGCCAGCAGCTACCACATATCCAGCGCCACGCGCGCCTCGTCCGACATCCGGCTCTGGTCCCACGGCGGGTCGAACACCATCGTCACGTCGCAGGACTGGACGCCCGGCACCTTCGAGACCGCGTCCTCGACCCATCCGGGCATCTCGCCGGCCACGGGACAGCCCGGAGCGGTCAGGGTCATGTCGATGGCGACTTTGCGGTCGTCGGCGATGTCGACCTTGTAGATCAGGCCGAGCTCGTAGATGTCGGCCGGGATCTCGGGATCGTAGACGGACTTCAGCGCCGCGACGATGTCGTCGGTCAGCCGGTCGAGCTCCTCCGGCGGGATCGCGGAGGTCGCCGCGACGGCCGGCGTGTTGTTGCCGCCGGTGATGGCTGCGTCGGTGCTCATGATGACTCTCCTCCGGTGCGGCCCGCGCCGCGACGGACAATCCGAAAACTCAGGCGAACAGCATCTCGGCCTTGGCGAGCGCGTCCGCAAGCGCGTCGATCTCGGCCTTGGTATTATACAATCCGAACGAAGCGCGGCAGGTCGAGGTCGCGCCGAAGCGGTTGAGAAGCGGCATCGCGCAATGCGTGCCGGCCCGGATCGCGATGCCCTGGCGGTCGATCACGGTGGCGATGTCGTGGGCGTGCGTGCCCTTCATCTCGAAGGCGACGACGCCGCCCTTGTCTCGGGCCGTGCCGATCAGCCGGATCGCGTTCATCGCCCCGAGGCGCTCCTGCGCATAGGCGGTCAGCGCGTCCTCGTGCGCACTGATCGCCTCGCGGCCGACGCCCATCATGAATTCCAGGGCGGCGCCCAAGCCCACCGCCTCGATGATCGCCGGCGTGCCGGCCTCGAACCGGTGCGGCGGGTCGTTGTAGGTGATGGTGTCCTCGGAGACGGTCCGGATCATCTCGCCGCCGCCCTGATAGGGGGGCAGCCGGTCCAGCCATTCCTTCTTGCCGTAGAGCACGCCGATACCGGTCGGGCCGTAGACCTTGTGGCCTGTGAAGACGAAGAAGTCGCAGTCGAGCGCCTGCACGTCGATCGCGCGATGCACCGCACTCTGCGCCCCGTCGAGCAGCACGGGTACGCCATGGCCATGGGCGATGCGGATGATCTCCTCGGCCGGCGTCACCGTGCCGAGCACGTTCGACATGTGCGTGATTGCGACCATTTTCGTACGTGGGCTGAAGAGCTTTTCGTATTCCTCGACGAGGAAGTTGCCCGCGTCGTCCACGGGAGCCCACTTGATGACGGCCCCGTAGCGCTCGCGCAAAAAGTGCCAGGGCACGATGTTGGAGTGGTGCTCCATGATCGAGAGGATGATCTCGTCGCCCTCCCCGATCAGGCCGCCGCGATGCATCGACGACGCGACGAGGTTGTAGGCCTCGGTGGCGTTGCGGGTGAAGACGATCTCGTCGGTGGAGCTGGCGTTGAGGAACTGGCGCGTGGTCTCGCGCGCGCCCTCGAAGCCTTCGGTTGCCGCGTTCGCCATGTAGTGCAGGCCGCGATGCACGTTGGCATAGGCGCCCTCCATGCAGCCGACCATGGCGTCGATCACCGCCCGCGGTTTTTGCGCGGAGGCGGCGTTGTCGAGATAGACCAGGGGCTTGCCATAGACCTGCTTCGCCAGGATCGGGAATTCCTTGCGGATCGCCTCGACGTCGTAGCCCGGCTGGCGGATGGGTGCGTTCATCAGGTTGCGCTCGCGCGAAACCCTCCCCCCTCTGCGGGGGAGGGTGCCTCGCGGAGCGAGGCGGGAGAGGGGAAACCCCGGTCCTCGATGGCCGTGCCGATGGCAGTCATCACTGCATCGAGGTTGCCGAGGACGAGATCGTTCGGAAATCGCAGGATCAGGAAGCCTTGGCTGGTCAACCAAGCGTCCCGGGCTGCATCGTGATTCTTTCGCTCTTCCGTCTCATGAAGCTCGCCATCGAGTTCCACGATCAGGCGCGCCGACGCGCAGAAGAAGTCGGCGATGTAGGGCGCTATGGGAACCTGACGCTTGAACTTGACGCTGCGGAACCGGCCACCGCGAACCTGTTCCCAGAAAAGGGCCTCGGCGCGCGGCATGTCCCGCCTCTGACCGCGGGCGAAGTCACGCAGACGGGGCGTCACTTCGTTCAGCTTTGGACGATCGTTCATGTCCAAATCCCCGTTATGCGCGTCCTCTCTCCCCGTTGCGGGAGAGGGTGGCCCGCGTAAGCGGGTCGGGAGAGGGCAGCGCCGTATCCTGAAGCGTTGCTTCCCTCTCCCGGTCGCTCCGCGACCACCCTCCCCCGCAGAGGGGGGAGGGTTTCCTACCCCCGCGCCCTCAGCCAGCCCTCGACCTCGCCGATCAGCGCCTCGCGAGCGCCTTCGTGCGTGACAGACTCGATCGCCTCGCCGACGAAGGCCTGGACCAGCAGGCTCTCGGCCACCGGCTTCGGCAGGCCGCGGGCCATGAGGTAGAACAGCAGGTCCTCGTCCGGCGCGCCGCAGGTGGCGCCGTGGCCGCAGGCGACGTCGTCGGCGAAGATTTCGAGCTCCGGCTTGTTCATCATCTGGCCGTCGTCGGTCAGCAGCAGGCAGTCCGACTTCATCTTGCCGTCGGTCTTCTGCGCCGCCTGGCGGACGATGATCTTGCCCTGGAACACGCCGGTGGAATCGCCGTCGATCACCGTCTTGAACATCTCGCGGCTGACCCCGCCGACCGCGGCGTGGTCGGCCAGCAGCGTCGAGTCGGCAAGCCGCCCGTCACCGAGCATGGCCGCGCCGTTGACGGTGGCGGTGGCGTTCTCGCCGGCGAAGTGCAGGTAGATCTGGTGGCGCGAGAGTACGCCGCCGAAGACGAGGTTGACGGATTCGATGTTGGAGCCAGCGCCGAGCCGCGCGGTAATCGTCGAGAGCGCAATGGCCTTGTCGCCCTCGCGGTTGAGCCGGGTGTGATGCAGGTTGGCCCCGTCGGCGATGACGGTGTCGACCACGTCGTTCGGCTGGTAGGCGATCCCGTCCGGCCCTTCGTGGCTTTCCAGGAACGAGAACTCGGCGCCCTCCCCCAGGGTGACCAGCACGCGGGTCGCCGTCGAGAACGCGGTCTCGCCAGTGCCGACGAAGCGCAGGTGGATCGGCATCTCGACCTTGGCTCCGGCCTCGACCGAGATCAGCGCGCCGTCCGCCAGGAAGGCGGTGTTGAGCTGATAGATCGGATTTTCGCGGGTCTGCGCCACCGGCGCGAGCTGCTTGAGCAGCGGATCGCCCTGGCTCATCGCCTCGTTCAGCGGCGTGACGGTGACGCCGGCCGGAACGCGGTCGAGGTCGGACAACTCGCCGATCAGGTGGCCGTTGACGAAGGTCAGGCGCACGGCCTCAATGCCGACGAAGGCCGTCGCGGCATTCGCCGCCGCCTTCGCGACCTCGAGCGAGGGCTTCTCGGCCGGATGCGCGGCATCCTCGATCGCGGCGCGCAGGTCCGTGTACTTGAAGGCCTCGACGCGACGGCTCGGCAGACCGGTCGCCTCGAAGAACTTGAACGCTTCTTCCCGCGAGATCTTCTCTTCGCTGGCGAAGCTCTGGCGAGCCGACTCGAACAGGCTCGAAAGCCCGGTCTCGGCAGCGCTGCGCAGGTTCTGGATGTCGGCCATCACGCGGCCTCGCTGCGGTAATCGGCGTAGCCGGACTTCTCGAGTTCCAGCGCCAGCTCCTTGCCGCCCGTCTTCACGATCAGGCCCTTCGACATGACGTGCACGGTGTCCGGCACGATATGGTCGAGCAGGCGCTGGTAGTGGGTGATGACGAGGAACGAGCGCCCCTGAGCGCGCAGAGCGTTGACACCCTCGGAGACGATGCGCAGAGCATCGATGTCGAGGCCGGAATCGGTCTCGTCGAGCACGCAGAACTTCGGCTCGAGGAGCGCCATCTGCAGGATCTCCATGCGCTTCTTCTCGCCGCCGGAGAACCCGACATTGAGGGCGCGCTTGAGCATGTCCTTCTCGATCTCGAGCTTGTCGGCGGCGGCGTTCACCTTGCGGATGAAGTCCGGCGTCGAGATCTCGCCCTCGCCGCGGGTGCGGCGCTGCGCGTTGATGCAGGCCTTGAGGAAGGTCATCGTGCCGACGCCGGGGATTTCCAGCGGATACTGGAAGGCCAGGAACAGGCCGGCGGCGGCGCGCTCGTCCGGCGACATGTCCAGCACGTTGTTGCCGTCGAGCAGGATCTCGCCGTCGAGCACTTCGTAGTCCGCCTTGCCGGCGATGACGTAGGAGAGCGTCGACTTGCCGGAGCCGTTCGGCCCCATGATCGCTGCGACCTCGCCGTCGTTCACGGTGAGGTTCAGGCCGTTGAGGATGCGGTTGTCCTCGATCTGTACGACGAGGTTCTTGATTTCGAGCATGTTCGGGTCGTCCTAGCTTGGAATGGCAGCCAGCCCCCACTGCAAGGCAGCGGGGACGGCACCGGATCTGATCGGCAGGCCGGCTGCAGGCCTCAGCCCACCGAGCCCTCGAGGCTGATCGAGATCAGCTTCTGCGCCTCAACGGCGAACTCCATCGGCAGCTGCTGCAGCACGTCGCGGACGAAGCCGTTGACGATCAGCGCGGTGGCCTCCTCGTTCGAGAGGCCGCGCTGCTGGCAGTAGAACATCTGGTCCTCGGAGATCTTCGAGGTGGTGGCCTCGTGCTCGAACACCGCGGATGCGTTCTTCGACTCGATGTAGGGTACCGTGTGCGCGCCGCACTGATCGCCGATCAGCAGCGAGTCGCAGTTGGTGAAGTTGCGGGCGTTCTTGGCCTTCTTGTGCGCCGAGACGAGACCCCGATAGGTGTTCTGCGAGCGCCCGGCCGAGATGCCCTTCGAGATGATGCGGCTCGACGTGTTCTTGCCGAGATGGATCATCTTGGTGCCGGAATCGACCTGCTGCATGCCGTTCGACACCGCGATCGAGTAGAACTCGCCGCGGGAATCGTCGCCGCGCAGGATGCAGGACGGGTACTTCCAGGTGATCGCCGAGCCGGTCTCGACCTGCGTCCACGAGATCTTGGAGCGGGTGCCGCGGCAATCGCCGCGCTTCGTCACGAAGTTGTAGATGCCGCCCTTGCCCTCGTTGTCGCCGGGGTACCAGTTCTGGACGGTCGAGTACTTGATCTCGGCATCGTCCAAAGCGATGAGTTCGACCACCGCCGCATGGAGCTGGTTGTCGTCGCGCTTCGGGGCAGTGCAGCCCTCGAGATACGAGACGTAGCTGCCCTTGTCGGCGATGATGAGCGTCCGCTCGAACTGCCCCGTATCGCGCTCGTTGATGCGGAAGTAGGTCGACAGTTCCATCGGGCAGCGCACGCCCGGCGGAATGTAGACGAACGAGCCGTCGGAGAAGACCGCCGCGTTCAGCGTCGCGAAGAAGTTGTCCGTCACCGGCACGACGGTGCCGAGGTACTTCCGGACGAGGTCCGGGTACTCGCGAAGGGCCTCGGAGATCGGCATGAAGATCACGCCGGCCTTCGCGAGTTCCTTCTTGAACGTGGTCGCGACCGAGACCGAATCGAACACGGCGTCGACGGCGACGCGGCGCTCGGGGGCGATGCCCTCCAGCACCTCGACCTCACGCAGGGGGATGCCGAGCTTCTCGTAGGTCCTGAGGATCTCGGGGTCGATCTCGTCGAGCGACAGGGCCGCCGGGCGCTTGGGCGCCGCGTAATAATAGAGGTTGTTGTAGTCGATCTTGTCGTAGGAGACCCGAGCCCAATCCGGCTCCTTCATGGTCAGCCAGCGGCGATAGGCGTCGAGGCGCCATTCCAGCATCCATTCCGGCTCGTTCTTCTTGGCCGAGATGAAGCGCACCACGTCCTCGGACAGGCCGCGAACGGACTTCTCCATCTCGATGACGGTCTCGAAGCCGTACTTGTACTGGTCGAGGTCGATCGAACGAACCCGGTCGATGGTCTCCTGCACTGCAGGCATTCAACGTCTCCTGACGGCGCCGGGCCGAACGGCCGGCGTATTTTCGAGATGACGGTGGGAGGCGCGCGTCATGCCGCCTGCCCTCTCCGCTGATATAGGGACGACACGACCCGTTCGAAGGCCGTGAGGAAGCGTGCCGCATCCGCGTCCGTGGAATTCCAGCCGAAACTGACGCGCAACGCCCCCGCGGCCACCGCAGGATTCACGCCCATGGCCGCGAGCGTGGCCGAGCGCGCCACCTTGCCCGACGAGCAGGCCGAGCCCGACGAGACCGCGACGCCGGCGAGATCGAAGGCGATCAGTGCGGTGGCGGCCTCCAGGCCCGGAAGCGCGAAGCTCAGGGTGTTCGGCAGGCGTGGGGCGCCCTCCCCGAACACGACGGCGTCCGGCGCGAGCGCCAGCACCTGGGCTTCGAGCGCGTCGCGAAGGCCGGCGAGCCGCGCGCCTTCGTCGGCGAGATCGGCCTGCGCGCGCCGCGCCGCCTCCCCCATGCCGGCGATACCCAAAAGGTTCTCGGTGCCGCAGCGCAGGCGCGCTTCCTGGCCGCCGCCACGCACGAAGGCGGATTCGAGCACGACGCCCTCGGCGAGCACCAGCGCGCCGACGCCCTTCGGCGCCGCGAATTTGTGACCCGACAAGGTCAGCGCATCGAGGCCGAGCGCGACCATGTCGAGGGGGATCTTGCCGACCGCCTGCACGGCGTCGCTGTGAACCAGCGCCTGCCCATGCCCCCTGGCCAGCGCGACGATCTCGGCCAGCGGCTGGACCACACCGGTCTCGTTGTTGGCGGCGTGGACCGAGATCAGCAGGCTCTCGCCGGCGAGCGCGGCCAGCCGCTCGCGCAGCATGTCGAGCCGGAGGACGCCCGCTTCGTCGACGGGCAGCACTTCGACGGTGTCCGGCGAAAAGCGGTGGCCGGCGGAGACGCAAGGGTGCTCGGTCGCGGAGATCAGCAGCCGCGTCGGCGCCGGCCGGCCGGTGCGGCGCAGGGCGCCCGAGAGCACGGCGTTCGCAGCCTCGGTGCCGCCGCTGGTGAAGGTGACCTGCGTCGGCTTCGCGCCGACGAGGGCGGCGAGGGCGTCGCGGGCGGCGTCGAGCACGGCGCGGGCGGCGCGGCCTTCGGCATGGATCGAAGACGGGTTGCCGGGTAGCGCCAGCGCATGCGCGACCGCCGCCGCCACCTCCGGACGAGCCGGAGACGTGGCGTTGTGGTCGAGGTAGCTGCGGGCTGCTGCGGTCATCCTGTCTGGTTCTCGATCGCTCGATTTCGTCGCGCCGGCCGAACCCCGTGCTCGAAATTCTTGCTTTCGCCCCCCGTCACCGTGCTAAGGCGCTGCCACGCAACACCTGCAACGACGGGGCCGCCTCAAGCGGCTTCTTCTTTAGAATGCTTCTAATCGCCTAGAATTATTCTAAGCCGCTTGTACGAAGCTGGCGGACCGAGTCAAGGCGTTGCGAGATGCGCCCGGATCGGGGGTCCCGCCGGCTTTTCGCAGAGCGGAGGCGATCGGACGCTCCGCCCGAGGACATCATGCCCGAAGTCATCTTCACCGGTCCGGCCGGTCGCCTCGAAGGCCGCTACCAGGCGCCCAAGAAGAAGGGCGCGCCGATCGCAATCGTGCTGCATCCGCACCCCCAGTTCGGGGGCACGATGAACAACCAGATCGTCTACAACATGTTCTATACGTTCGCGAATCGCGGATTCGCAGCGTTACGCTTCAACTTCCGCGGCGTCGGCCGCAGCCAGGGCGCGTTCGATCACGGCTCGGGCGAGTTGTCGGATGCGGCGTCCGCCCTCGACTGGGTCCAGTCGGTCAACCCCGAGGCCAAGGCCTGCTGGATCGCCGGCGTCTCCTTCGGCTCCTGGATCGGCATGCAGCTGCTGATGCGCCGCCCCGAGATCGAGGGCTTCATCTCGATCGCGGCCATGGCCAACCGCTACGACTTCACCTTCCTCGCCCCCTGCCCCTCCTCCGGCCTGTTCGTGCACGGCTCCGAGGACCGGGTCGCCCCGGCCCGCGAGGTCATGCCGGTGATCGAGAAGGTGAAGGTCCAGAAGGGCGTCATCATCGAGCACCAGATGGTCGAGGGCGCCAACCACTTCTTCGACGGCAAGGTCGACGAGCTGACGCAGACGGTGGACACCTATCTCGACAAGCGGCTGGGGCCTGCGAAGGCGGCGTAGCACCAGAACCCTCTCCCCTATGCGGGAGAGGGTGCCTGCGGAGCAGGCGGGAGAGGGGAACGACCTCTCCGGACCCGGCGCACCCCTCTCCCGACCCGCTTCGCGGGCCACCCTCCCCCGCAGAGGGGGGAGGGCTTGGTGCCCGCCCCTACAGCGTCGCTGCCAAAGCCGCGAGCTGATCCGCAGCCTTCCCCCACCCCTCGTGAAAACCCATCCCTTCGTGGGCCTCGCGGTCGGTGGCGGTCCAGTGGCGGGCGCGGGCGGTGTAGCGGGTGCCGCCGTCCTCGGGCTCGAAGGTCAGGATCACCGTCATGAACGGCTTCTGCGAGGGCTCCCAGGCCGAGACGTAGGCGTCGGTGAAGACGAGCCGCGCGTTCGGCACGACCTCGAGATAGACCCCGCGATTCGGGAATTCGGTGCCGTCCGGTCCCCGCATCACGACGAGGCTCGCGCCGCCGGGGCGGACGTCGGTCTCGGCGTGGATCGTGGTCCAGGGCGCGGGCGTGAACCACTGCTTCATCAGCTCCGGCTCGGTCCAGCAGCGGTAGAGCGCGGCCGGGCTCGCCGCGATCAGCCGCGTGAGCACGAGGTCGCGTTCCGCGGTGTCGGCGGTATCGGTCATGGGTATGTCTCCGTCCTGTCAGGTGGCCGCGGTGCTGCTCAGCCGAGCGGCTGGTTGAGCGCCCAGATCACGCCGAACGGGTCGCGGAGCTGGCCGTAGCGGTCGCCCCAGAACATGTCGGCGACCGGCACCACGACGCTGCAGCCGGCGGCCACGGCACGGTCCCACCACGGCGCGATGTCGTCGATCATCAGGGTCAGGTTGAAGGCCTGCGGCGGCAGGAGCGGGTGGCCGTATTCCGGATAGGCGTCGCCGAGCATCACCGACGAGCCGTTGATGTGCAGATGGACGTGCATGGTCCGGCCCTTGTCGTCCGGCGGGATGACGTAGGCGGTCTCGGCCCCGAAGGCGCGGGCGTAGAACGCGGCCGCCTTGAGGGCGCCGTCGACCTGCAGGTATGCGACGACGCCGCCCTTGGTGATGTCCTTCGGGGGCGTGGCGTGCGGGTGGTCGCTCATCGTCGGGCTCCTCTCGTGCTCGGCCGTCTCGCCGGTCCGATCCCAGGACGACCGAAGCAGGGCCATCCCGACAGGCTTTTCACGATTTTTTTGCCGGAGCCTCTCAGGCCGCCTGCTTCGCCTCGGCCGGCGCGCGCGTCACCGGCACCGGCGGCGCGCCCTCCCACTCGCTATGTGCCGGAATCGTCTCGCCCTTCATGACGATGGTGAGGGGCCGGAGCCGCGCGAAGTCGCCGACCTTGGCGTCGTAGAGCACGGTGGCGAAGGAGCCGATCGAGACGCCGTTGCCGATCTCGACACGGCCGACCTTCATGATCCGGTCCTCGTAGAGATGGGTCTGCGCCGCCGAGACACGGTTGACGGTGACGTAGTCGCCGATCGTCACGCAGTCGAACTCGGTGACGTCGGTGGTGAACAGGCAGCAGCCCTGGCCGATCTTCACGCCGAAGAGCCGCAGCATCCAGGGCAGGAACGGCGTGCCCATCATGTGTTCGAGCAGCACCTTTCCGGCGAGCCCCCAATAGGCCACCGCGATCGCCTCGGTGCGCATGGCGAACCACGACCACATCGGGCGCATGCCGGGCTTGTAGGTGCCCATCAGCGCCCATTTCAGCCCGATCACCGCGGCCGTCTGGATGAAGGCGAAGGCGACGCTGACCACGACGAAGCTGATCGCCAGCCCGCTCCAGTTCTCGGCGAGGATGGCCGGGTAGAAGTAGTAGTCGATGCCGCAGACCGCGAGCGTCAGGTACAGCATCGGCGAGAACGAGGTCGAGAACGCCTCGAACAGGCCGCGCCGCAGCTTCGGCCCGATGCCGGGCTCGTAGGTCTTGCCGATCTCGCCGAGGTCGACCCGCTGCCGTGTCGGCAGCTTGATCGGCGGCGAGCCGAACCAAGTGTCGCCGGGCGACATCTCGGCGTTGGACGGCGCCTTCGACTTGATGCCGATCAGCACGTCGTCCGGGATGATCGCGCCGGGCTGCACCACGGCCTCGTTGCCGATGAAGACCCGCGCGCCGGTCGTGACCGGCTTGGTCTCGACCCAGCCGCGGACGATCTCCTCCTCGCCGATGATGACCTCGTCGGCCAGGAAGTTGTTCGGGCCGATGTCGACGATGTCGTAGCGGCCGGAGAGGTTGGTCGAGATCTCCGAGCCCTTGCCCATCCGCGTGCCCATGATGCGGTACCAGGCCCGCATGTAGACCGTGGCGAAGAGCGAGGAGAGCATCTCCAGCGTCACCTCGACGGCGAGCGCCAGGGTCCATTTGCGCAGGTAGAACACCGAGTGGACCGAGTAGGTCTCGGTGCGCAGCCGCGGCACCAGCACCCAGCGCATCAGCGCGATCACCATGACCGAACTCGCCGTCATCAGCATGGCGGTCGGCCAGGTGAGCAGCGGCAGGTACCAGTGGTAGTCGATGTCGGTGACGTTCGAGAGCGAGTCGCTGATCTGGTCGAACACGAAGAAGGCCGGGAAGATCGGCAGCAGCCCGACCGATGGCACGATGGTGACGAGGAGCAGGTAGGCCGCGCCGAGCCAGAACCGGCGGGCCGGCGAGGCATAGGCCGGCTCCGGCAGGCTCGCGACGTCGACCATGCCGACCTTGCGGCCGGGCGAGCCGTCCCAGGCCTCGGCCTCGCCGATCACGGTGCCCTCGGGCACGGTCGTCAGGTCGGCGAGCTGGGCGAAGTCGCCCACCACCGTGTCCGGTCCGAACACGCAGGACGCGCCGGTGACGACGTCGCGGCCGATGCTGACGGTGCCGATGACGAGCTCGTTGCCGACGACTTCCGCGTTGGCGACGACGTTGTGGCCGCCCAGCGTCGCGTCCGCGCCGACGGTGAGAAGATCGGGCGCGCCGACGACGAGTTCCGAGATCAGCGCGTCCCGGCCGATCTTGGCGCCCATCAGGCGCAGGTACCAGACGATCGCCGGCGAGCCCTGGAGCCACTTCACGTGGACCAGCGGCGACAGCCGCGAGACCAACCACCAGCGGAAATAATACTGGCCCCAGAGCGGGTAGCGGCCGGGCTTGGTCCGCCCCAGCAGGATCCACTTCGCCGCGATGGCGATGGCGCCGGTGCCGAGCACGAGGCCGATATAGACAGCGAGCAGCACGCCGAGCTCTTCGAAGAAGCCGAGCCCGCCGCCGGTGAGCAGCAGGTAGGTCACGAAGATGCCGAGCCATTGCGAGGTCGCCAGCGCGATCACGAAGGGCAGCGCGATGGCCTGGGCGAGGCCGCAGAGCGCCCGGCGCAGCAGCGGCGGCGGTGCGAAGCTCAGGTCGCGCACGGCGACGTCCGTGCCGACGCCGCCGAAGCGCGCGATCAGGTCGTCCGACATCGCCCGGAGTGTGCGGTGGGCGTAGACGTCGCGGATGGTCATGGCCGCGAGCACCGGCGTGTCGCGCACGGCGCCGACGAAGCGGGCCGCCAGCAGCGAGTGGCCGCCGAGATCGGCGAAGAAGTCCGCCTCGAAGCCGATCGGCTGTTCGCCGAACGCCTTTTTCGCCGCGGCGAGGAGCGCGGCCTCGGTGTCGTTCCTCGGCTCCTCCTGCTCGCCCGCTACCACCGTGACGGTGAGCGGGGCGGCCTTCAGCGCCTTGCGGTCGACCTTGCCCGAGGTCAGCCGCGGCAGCGTCTCGACGGTCTCGAAATGGCCCGGCACCATGTAGGGCGGCAGCTGCGCGGCCAGCGATTTTCGCAGGGCCGGCGCGTCGATCGTGATCCCGCGGTCCGGCACCAGGAAGGCCACGAGCCGGTCGACGCCGTCGTCGCCCCGCAGCACGACGGCGGCCTGGTTGATGCCGGCCTCGGCCCGGATCCGCGTCTCGATCTCGCCGAGCTCGACCCGGAAGCCGCGCACCTTGACCTGGTCGTCGATGCGGCCGTGGAAGGCGATGCGTCCCTCGGCGTCCAGCGAGACCGCGTCGCCCGAGCGGTAGAGCACCGGATCGATGCCCCCCGTCGCGAAGGGGTTGGCGACGAACTTTTCCGCCGTCAGCTCGGGCCGCTGCAGGTAGCCCTTGGCGACGCCGGGGCCGCCGATCAGCAACTCGCCCTGCTGGCCGGGATCGAGCAGGTTCAGGGCTTCGTCGGCGACGTAGACGGAATAGTTGGCGATCGGGCCGCCGATGGTGACGGGCTCGCCCGGGCGCATCTCGGCGGCGGTGGCCACCACCGTGGCCTCGGTCGGGCCGTAGGTGTTGAAGAGCTGGCGGCCGTTCACCGCCCAGCGGCCGACCAGCGGCTCCGGCAGGGCTTCGCCGCCGAGCAGCACCAGCCTGACCTCGGGCAGATCGCCGGTGATCATGGCGAGCAGCGTCGGCACCGTGTCGAGCACCGTGACGCCGGCTTCCGCGATGATGCCGGGCAGGGTCTCGACGTCGCCCATCATCGTCGGCGTCGCGACGAACAGGCTCGCGCCGACGAGATAGGGAACCCAGATCTCCTCCATCGAGAGATCGAAGGCGACGGATGCGCCCTGGAACACCACGTCGTCGGCCCGCATGCCGTAGAGCGCGTTTCCGGACCGCAGGAAGTGGCAGATGTTGGCGTGGCTGATCACGATGCCCTTGGGCACGCCGGTCGAGCCCGAGGTGTAGATCAGGTAGGCCGGATGCTCCGGCGTCAGGCGCAGGGCCTTGAGGTCCGGCGCGGGCGCACCCTCCGGCACGTCGTGCAGCAGGGCTTCGGTGGTGACGACGGGCGCTGCGTCGGGCGCGCCGGCCTTCAGCGCCTCGGAGACGATCAGCGCCTTCGCCGCTGCGTCGGTGAGGCAGATTCCGACGCGGTCGGCCGGGGCCTCGGCGTCGAAGGGCAGCCAAGCGGCGCCGGACTTGGTGATGCCGATCTGCGCGATCAGCAGTTCCGGCCCGCGCGCCATCCAGAGGCCGACCACCGCGCCGGGACCGATGCCGCGATCGGCCAAGGCCGCGGCGACCGCATCGGAGCGGGCGTCGACCTCGGCATAGGTCAGCGACGGATGGCGGCCGTCCCCATCCCGCGCGGCGCCGTCGATCAGGCACGGATGTCCCGGCCGCGCCTCGGCGCTGGCGCGAAAGATGTCGGCCAGGACTTCGTCGCGGATCAGGTCCGGCCGGGACTCGCCGCGCAAGACGGCCTTGCCCGTGATCCCGTCGGGAGGCGTGCTGCCCTGCCGCCCCCGGCTCGTCTCGGCGAGTGTGCTCATCCGAATCTTCGCTGCCGCTCCCGCCAGGGATCGGCCCTCTCGTCTCAAGTCGGCTCGGGTAGAGCTTGGCCGGCGCGCGGGGCCATTCTGCGACCGGATCTTGCCGTCACGGGGGCGTGATCCCCGTGCCGGTCGCCTAGCACGGTTCCATGGGCCGCTTGAACCGGCGTTGAATGCCGGGACGGATCATGCGGGATACCGAACCATGGCATCGCAGGCTCCGCCCCCGTCTCGGACGCCTGGAGCGTCAGCGGAAGGTGTTTCGGGGAATGGCGGGGTCGGAAGGCGCGGCTTCACGCCCAGCGCCAACCCTCCGGCTCGATCACCAGGATGCTGCCCTGGCGGATGCCGAGCCGCGGGGCGGCGTAGCTGTCGACGTGGCCCAGCGCCACCAGCACCGCGCGGGCGACGCCGCCATGGGCGACGAGCACCGTCGGGCCGTCGAGTTCGGCGACGAGGGCGGCGACGCGGCCCGTGAGCATGGCGTAGCTCTCGGCGCCCTGCCCCTTCGGCTGGTAGTTCCAGCGGTCGCGGTCGCGGGCCGCCGCGCCGGAGGGGTCCCAGCGCCGGATCTCGGCCCAGGTCGACCCTTCCCAGGCGCCGAAGCCGATCTCCCTGAGGCGCGGATCGGTGCGGTAGCCGGAGGGCGGCAGGTCCAGCGTGCGGCGCAGGATCTCCATGGTGTGCCGGGTGCGGACCAGCGGGCTCGCGACGAAGGCGGCATCGTTCAGCCCCTCCCCCGCGACGGCGCGCAGGCGCGCGGCCGCCTCCGCCGCCTGCGCGAGGCCGGTGGCGTTGAGGTCGATGTCGCGCTGGCCCTGGAGGCGCCTTTGCGCATTCCAGTCGGTCTGGCCGTGACGCACGAACCAGATCGCCGATTTCGGCTTCACCGCATCTCCTCTGGCCCGGCTCGGCCTTGGACCTCGGCCGCCACCTCCGATAGCCTGCAACCTTCGCGTTGCGAAAACCTGTCAGGATCCGACTTTTCCCATGACGAAGAAGCACGGCAAGCGCCACCGCGCCGCAACCCCCGCATCCGCCGATGCGACACCATGGCAGGATCGTCCGCGCGCCGCGCCGGGCATCGTCACGGTGGTGCCGGGCCGGAGCTTCGACCTCGCCTCGGTGGATCCGGCCTCGGACGGCGGCTTCGAGAAGGAGGCGGCCGGGGAGGCCTTGAAGGCGGAGCGTACGCGCATCAGCGCGCTGCAGGAGCGGCTCTATGCCGAGCACAGGCGCAGCCTGCTCGTGGTGTTCCAGGCGATCGACACCGGCGGCAAGGACGGCACCATCCGCAACGTCTTCCAGGGCGTGAACCCGCAGGGCTGCCGGGTCTGGTCGTTCAAGGTGCCGAGCGCGGAGGAGCTCGATCAGGATTTTCTCTGGCGCTACCACGCCAAGGTGCCCGGGCGCGGCCTGATCGGCGTGTTCAACCGCAGCCATTACGAGGACGTCCTGGCGGTGCGGGTGAAGGATCTCGTACCCGAAAAAATCTGGCGCGAGCGCTACGGGCTGATCAACGATTTCGAGCGGCTGCTGACGCTCTCGGGCGTCACCGTGCTCAAGTTCTTCCTGCACATCTCGAAGGAGGAGCAGAAGGAGCGCCTGGAATCGCGCCTCGTCGAGCCGGACAAGCACTGGAAGTTCGATCCGGCCGACCTCGTCGAGCGCAAGTCCTGGGACGCCTACCAGTCCGCCTTCACCGACGCGCTCTCGCGCTGCTCGACGCCCTACGCGCCCTGGCACGTCGTTCCGGCCAACCGCAAATGGTACCGCAACCTCGCCATCGCCCGGACCGTCGCCGACACGCTGGAGGCGATGGACCCGCAGTTCCCGGAGCCGAAGCCGGGGATCGCGGGTTTGACGGTTTCGGATTGATCGACCCGCCGGAGGCTCGTCCATGCTCGCCGTCCGTGAGATCGCCGTCTCCGGCTACCGCTCGCTCGAGCGGATCCGTTTCCCGGTGGACGGCCTCGGGGTGTTCATCGGCGGCAACGGGGCCGGCAAGACCAATCTCTATCGCTCCCTCGAACTACTCCAGGCCGCCGCCGACGGCGTGCTGACGCGGGCGCTCGCGGCCGAGGGCGGGATGGAATCGGTGCTCTGGGCCGGCCGGCGCAGGGTCGGCGCGCCGGCGCGCGTCCACCTGTCGGCGACCCTGGCCGACGACGCGATCGGGCATTCCTTCGGATACGAAGTCGCGGTCGGCCTCGTTCCGCAATCCGGCGACGGGATCCACGGCGCCGCCTTCGCGCTGGAGCCACAGGTCAAGGCGGAGCGCCTGACGCTGCAGACGGGCCTGCGCCCGGTGGTTGCGCTGAGCCGGGACGGCCCGTCCGGCTTCGTGCGCGACGAGGACGGCCGGAAACGGCCGTTCGGCAGCTCGCTGCTCGCCACCGAGACCGCGCTCGGCGCCCTGCAGGACGCGATGCGCTTCCCCGAGATCGCGATCGTGCGCCAGGCCATGGCCGCCTGGCGCTTCCACCACGACTTCCGCACCGACGCCGCCTCGGCCCTGCGCCGGCCTTGCCTCGCGGTGACGACGCCGACGCTGGCCTCCGACGGCTCGGACCTCGCCGCGGTGTTCGCGACGTTGAAGCATATCCGGCAGGACACGGCCGATCTCGACGAAGCGGTCGACCACGCTTTCCCCGGCGCGCGCCTCGTCATCCCGCCGCCCGACCGCGACGCCAGCTTCGGCCTGATCTTTTCAGACTATCCGAAGCGGGTCTTCGCGGCCTCTGAACTGTCGGACGGCACGCTGCGCTATCTCGCGCTCGCCGGAGCGCTGCTCGCCTACCGGCTGCCGCCCTTCATCGCGCTGAACGAGCCGGAGACCAGCCTGCACCCGGACCTGATGGAGCCGCTGGCGCGGATGATCGTGCGTGCGTCCGAGCGCACGCAGGTCTGGCTCGTCACCCATTCCGAGCGGCTGGCGCAGGCCATCGCCGAGCTCGGCGGGGTCCGGCCCCGCATCGTGGTCAAGCGCGACGGCGCGACCTGGATCGAGGGGCTGCGGCTCGCCGGGGATTTTTCGGAGGACGAAGAGGACTGATTGGGCACATCCCGGATGCGCAGCGAAGCCGCGCATCCGAACCCAAAAGGAATCAGTCCCTGTCGAGCGCCAGATCCGGCGCGTCGGGGTTCTTCATGCCCACCACGTGATAGCCGGCATCCACGTGAAGAATCTCGCCGGTCATGCCGCGGGACATGTCGGAGACGAGATAGGCCGCCGTCTCGCCGACCTCGTCGATGGTGACGGTTCGGCGCAGCGGCGCGTTGTACTCGTTCCACTTCAGGATGTAGCGGAAATCGCCGATGCCGGAGGCGGCGAGCGTCTTGATCGGGCCGGCCGAGATCGCGTTGACGCGGATCTTCGAGGGGCCGAGGTCGGCGGCGAGGTAGCGCACCGACGCTTCGAGCGCGGCCTTGGCGACGCCCATCACGTTGTAGTGCGGCATCCACTTCTCGGCGCCGTAATAGGTCAGCGTGAGCAGCGAGCCGCCGTTCGGCATCAGCTTCTCGGCGCGCTGGGCGATCGCCGTGAACGAGTAGCAGGAGATCAGCAGCGACTTGGTGAAGTTCGCCTCCGAGGTCTCGACGTAGCGCCCGGTCAGCTCGTCCTTGTCGGAGAAGGCGATGCAGTGGACGACGAAGTCGATGCCCTCGGGAAAGACCTCGGCGGTACGCGCGAAGACCGCGTCGATCGAGGCCGGGTCGGTGACGTCGCAATGGCCGACGACGTGGGCATCCAGCTCCTTCGCCAGCGGCTCGACGCGCTTCTTCAGCGCGTCACCCTGGTAGGTGAAGGCGAGCTTGGCACCGTGCGCGGCTGCGCTCTTCGCGATGCCCCAGGCGATCGAGCGGTTGTTGGCCACCCCGAGCACCAGCCCGTTCTTGCCTGCCAGCAAACCGGTTCCGTCCGACATGTTCCACCCTGATGAGGTCCGCACCGCCGCCCGACCCGAGGGTCGACCATGCGGCCGGCATCCTTAGCGGAGGCCTAAGCCAGGGGAAAGCCTCGTGCAGCCACAGGGTGTCGGCTCAGGCCGTGCCGGCCTTCGCCTCGCGCCGCTGCCGCGCGTAATCGGCCAAAGCCGCGTCCGCGTCGGCCGGCAGGACGATGGCGGTGGTGGCGATGAGGTCGCCCCGCGCGCCGTCCTTCTTCGGCAGGCCCTTTCCGCGCAACCGGAAGGAACGGCCGGAACTCGTCATGGCGGGAATCTTCATCTCGACCGCGCCGGTGAGCGTCGGCACGCGCAGCGCCCCGCCGAGCACGGCATCTTCCAGCGCGAGGTCGACGGTGACGCGCAGGTCCGCGCCCTCCGCCTTGAAGCGGTCGTGCGGCTTGATCCGGATGGTGAGGAGCGCGTCGCCCGGCTCCGAGCGCGGGCCGCCCCCGCCGCCGAGGCCGCGCAGCCGGATGGTCTGGCCGTCGACCACGCCCTTGGGGATCATCACGTCGACGCCGCGCCCGCCCGGCAGGGTCAGGCGCAGCTTCTCGTCGCTCGCCACCTGCTCCAGGGTGACGGAGAGCTCCGCCGCGACATCCTCGCCGCGCGCCGGCCCGCGTCCCGGACCAGGCCCGGCGCCGCCTGCGCGGAACGCCTCGCCGAACAGCGTGGAGAAGATGTCCTCGCCCATGCCGCCGGCCGGGCCGCGGCCGCGCTGCGCGTTCTCGAAGTCGAAGCCGCCGGGACCGCCGCGGCCGCCGCCGAAGCCCGAGAACCCCTCGAAGCCGGTGGCGCGCGGCTTTCCGTCGCCGTCGATCTCGCCGCGGTCGAACTGGCCGCGCTTGTCCTTGTCGCCCAGCACCTCGTAGGCGGTGTTCGCCTCGGCGAAGCGCTCCTTGGCCTTCGGGTCCTTGTTGCTGTCGGGGTGATAGGCCTTGGCGAGCTTGCGGAAGGCCTTCTTGACCTCCGCCTCGCTCGCGCCCTTCGGCACGCCGAGCACGTCGTAGGGGTTCCGCATCCGGGGTCGTTTCCAAGAGAAATCCGGCCGTACGGATACGACCTCGTGATCAGCCCTTCAACGTGGGAATGTCGTTGCCCAACCGCAACGGCGGCGATCAGGTCGCCGCCGGTTTGGGCGCCGCCTTGAGACGCTTCAGCGCCCAGCCGCCGCCCGAGGGCTTGCAGCCGGTGCCGCGCACGAAGCGGCTCGTGGCGGGTGCCACCACGGAGGCGAGGAAATCGCGGCAGATCTCGTCGTTGGAGACGTAGGGCAGGCCGGTGGGGTTCACCGAGCCGCGCATGGCGGTCTCGGGGTTGTCCCACTTCACCGGCTTGCCGTTGCCCTGCGGATCGAGGGCGACGGAGAGCGCGGCATGCGCCCGCCGCCAATCCTCCTCGCCGAGATCCTTGCCGAAGCTGGTCGGCGGCTTGGCGATGCTGCCGGTGCTGGTCGGCTCGTGCGGCAGCTCCGGCTTGGCGTCGACCCCGAACGACAGGATCGGCCCGCTGCAGGCGCAGAGCCCCGACAGGATCAGGCCCGCGACGACGAGCGCACCCGGCGTCGGCCCGTTGAGGGCTTTACAGTCGCGAAAACGCATTACACCTGAACTCGCGAGACATACGTGACCGACGTGTCGGTGCTCCACGCCGGTACCCCCCCGACACGGATGTCACTGCGAGGGAGTAGACCGTGGATCCGTTAAGAGACGATGAGCTTGGGGTGCCTGCGGACTTCACGCTTGCGCGAGATCCCTGGCCGCTGTTTTCCGCCTGGATGACTGAAGCCACGGCCGCGGAACCCGAGGACGCCAACGCCATGGCGCTCGCCACTGCCGACGCCGACGGCCTGCCCGACGTGCGCATGGTGCTCCTGAAGGGCGCCGACCCGCGCGGGCTCGTCTTCTACACCAACGTGGAATCCGCGAAGGGCGGCCAGCTTGCCCGCAATCCACAGGCGGCGGTGGTGCTTCACTGGAAATCTCTGCGCCGGCAGATCCGCGCCCGCGGCCCGATCGCGCCGGTGACGCCGGAGGAGGCCGACGCCTACTTCGCCAGCCGCCACCGCGACAGCCGCATCGGCGCCATCGCCAGCCGGCAGTCGCGCCCGCTCGCCGACCGGCCGACGCTGATGGCCGAAGTCGCGGCCCTGTCGGAACGCTACGACGACGGCCCGATCCCGCGGCCGGAGAACTGGACGGGCTTCCGCATCGATCCCGTGCAGATGGAGTTCTGGCAGAACGGCGATTTCCGCCTGCACGACCGCGTGCGGTTTTCGCGGGACGGCGCGGGCTGGAGCCGGTCGCGGCTGTATCCCTGATCGCGGCAGCGGCTGGATTTGAACGGCACGGACGTTTCGACGCTTCGCGACGCCGTCATGCCGGACCCCGGATCGGGTTCCGTTGACGCTCCACCCGTCCAGGGAAGGGAGCGTGGCAAATTGAAGGAATCGACCGGAAACGGTCTGGATCGCTTCGCTACATTCGCAAAGATGAGAGACGGGTTCGGAGCGAAGCCCGAGAAGCCGGGAGAGCGCAGAACGCTCTCCCGGCCGGCCGAAAGCTCAGTGCTTGAACTTGCCTTCGTACTTGAACTCCGGCGCAGCCTTCAGGGCCTCCTTGGTCGCGTTGATCGAGGCGACCCACTTCTTGGCGCTCTCGTCGTAGGTCAGGCCGACCGAGGTCGGATCGACTGAGACGTAGCGCTCGCCCAGGCCGAGGAAGCCGCCGACCGACAGGATGAAGCCCGACAGCTTGCCATGCTCGATGGTGAGATCCTTGATCTCGCCGACGTTGCTGTTGGTGCCGTCGACGACGTTGAGGCCGATCAGGTTGTAGCTGAGGACGGCCTCCGGCGGCACGGGGGCGAACTTCACGGCCGCGGGGGGCGCGACGGGCTTGGCGCTCTCGGCGAGGACGGGCGAGGCGAGCAGGGTCGCGGCCAGGGCGGCGAGGGCGATACGGCGCATTGTCTGTGTGTCTCCTTGAGACCCGATGGGCGGCTGGAAATGGCTATGTCCGGCCGTTCGTTCCGTCGGCTGCGCCAGAATGTGAATCTTTTTAACATGGCCGCTGCAGCGGTAGCCGGATCTGTTGCCGGCGCTCGAACGCCGTGCCGAGCGTCGGCCCATTGGGGCGGACATGGGCGCGGAGATATGGGGGCGGAGCCGCCGGCAACCCGGCACCGAACCGTTTCGGCCGGCAGAACGTTCCTCTCGTCTCGGAATGAGGAGGTGCGTCGTGAAAATCCGCTACCTGTTGCCGCTGATCGGGGTCTTTGCCCTCGCCGGATGCAAGGACGAGAAGAAGGCTCCCCCGCCGCCGCCCGTGAGCACCGCGCCGACGACCCCGCCGCCGGCCTCGCCCGATGCGCCGAAGCCGGACGCGCCGAAGCCGTAGCCGCTCTGCACGAAAGCCGCCGCGCCGACGCCGTCGGCGCGGCGGCTTTTCGGAGCGCCTGCAGTGCGGGCTGCAGGGCCGATAGCCTATCCGCTCCTTTTCCCGGACGCATGGAGCGTCAGCGGAATGCGATCCGGGATCCAGCGCAAGACTCGCTAAGCGTCCTCATCTCTGAGCGCATTCGGGACTCGGAGCCGCTACGCGGCTGTTTTCCCGCTGGATCCCGGATCGCATTCCGCTTGGCTGCATGCGTCCGGGAAGGGTGGCGATGGATCGTGAACCCAAGGCGTTTCACGATCCATCGCCCTCGGGCCCGGCCCTGCTCTCTCCACCCGTTCCAATCCTCATCCCTACCGATCGCTGCAACGCGGTAGGGTGCTGGATTTCCGGTCTCGCGCGTCATAGACCTGTTGCCGTCCGTGCGGGCGCCGCGGCCTTGGCGGTTCGCGTGCCGGGACTGAAGGAGCGGCCTTGGCCCAGTCCAACGATCGTCGGCGCGTCATGCTGCTCACCGGCGCGAGCCGTGGGATCGGCCACGCCACCGTGAAGCGCTTTTCCGCCGCGGGCTGGCGCGTCATCACCTGCTCGCGCCACCCTTTCCCCGAGAACTGCCCATGGGAAATGGGTCCCGAGGACCATCTCCAGGTCGACCTCGCCGATGCCGAGGACACGATCCGCGGCGTGCGCGAGGTCGCGGGACGGCTCGAGGCGGAGGGCGGCATGCTGCACGCCCTCGTCAACAATGCCGGCATTTCGCCGAAGGGGCCCGAGGGCCAGCGCCTCGGTGCCCTCGGCACCGACTACACCACCTGGGCGCGGGTGTTTCAGGTCAACTTCTTCGCCCCGATGCTACTGGCCCAGGGCATGCGCGAGGAGCTGGCCCGGGCCAAGGGCTCCATCGTCAACGTCACCTCGATCGCCGGTTCACGCGTCCACCCCTTCGCGGGCGCCGCCTACGGCACCTCGAAATCGGCTTTGGCCGGCCTGACCCGTGAGATGGCCGAGGATTTCGGACCGCTCGGCGTACGCGTGAACGCGATCTCGCCCGGCGAGATCGACACCTCGATCCTGTCGCCGGGCACCGACGAGATCGTGAAGAAGATTCCGCAGCGCCGCCTCGGCACGCCGGACGAGGTCGCCAAGGCGATCTACTTCCTCTGCACCGAGGCCTCGTCCTACGTGAACGGGGCGGAACTGCACATCAACGGCGGGCAGCACGTTTGAGGGTGCGGTCGCTCGGCTCTCTTCCCCTCATCGCGCGCGTAGCGAGGCAATCCGGGGTTGCGTCGCCGACTCCGCGCCTGCGGCCCTCGTTTGCTTCGCCTTCGGCTCGCAGGGACGGCGGACGCGCGGGCCTCCTCGCCGCCCTGCTGCTTGCGCTGGCCGGTCCGGCCGCAGCCGCCGAGACGGCGGGCGGGGTCGCGATCGTCGACCTGCCCTTCCCCGTCAAGGCGATGCGCGGCCCCGGCAGCGAGGTGGCGCTCGCCGTCTCGACCTCGGGCCTGCTGCCGATCGCCCGGCCGAAACCTGCGAGCGCCGACCCGAAGGCCGCGCCCCCGCCGGAGCCGGACGCGTTCGAGGTCGCGCCGGTGGCCGTGGTCTGGGGCGAGGGCGGCGGGGCCGTGCTCAGCCTCGACGGCGACACCGTGAAGACCACGCTGATCGGGGCCGAGGCGGTGGAGGGGCTCGTCGCCTCCGAGATGCCGCGCGGCGCGGTGCCGGGCACGCGCCGGGCACTGTCCGGGCCGCTCAGCGCCTACCTGTCGGGGGCTGCCGACGCCGCGGGCCTGACGATCCGCGAGCGCCAGCCCGTCGGCACCCCCAGCGAGCCGACGGCGGTGCCGGTGGCGAGCGTCACGCTGACGCCGGGACCCGGCGCCGCCTTCGCCACCGTCCGCCGGCCGCGCATCGCGACGCTCGACGGCAAGCCGGCGGTGCTCGCCGTCACCGCCGGGCCGGGCGCCGCCTCCGCGCTGGTCCTTGCCGCCAAGGACGTCGCCAAGGACGCTCCCAAAGACGCTGCGGGTGCCTGGAGCCTCGTCGCACGCACGCCGCCGCAGGCCGGCGGCACGCTACTCGCCATCGCCGGCATCGCCGACTTCTCGGGCGGTGGCCGCCCCCAGGTCGCGACGATCCGCGAGGCCGACGGCGGCGGCGTGCTGCAGCTCTGGTCCTATGCCGGCGGCGCCCTCACCCTCGCCGCCGAAGCGCCGGGCTATGCCGGCCCCAGTGCCGACCTCGACCTCGCCGCGGTGATTCCGGGCGAGCGCGGCAAGCCGGCAACCCTCGCCCTCCCCGCGGCCGACCGCGGCACGCTCGCGATCGTCTCGTTGACGGGCGGCATCGAGGAGCGGACGCGAATCCTGCTGCCGGGTCCGGCGGCGCTCGGTGTCGCGGCGCTCGGGCGTGGCGGGCGGGCTCGCGTGCTCGTCGGCCTCGCCGACGGCCGGTTGGCGATCGTCCCCGCGAATCTGCCGGGAAACCTGCCGCGATGAATGCCCCGGTACAAACCCTGGCGCATGCACGGTCATCACCAGGATTATCCATGACCAATGACGACCGGCTGTTTCCGACCCGTCCCTATATCGGCGTCTCGATCGCCGTGGTCCGTGACGGCTTGGTCCTGCTTGCCGCCCGCGCCAACCCACCGATGCAAGGCGTCTGGACGCTGCCGGGAGGCCTCGTCGAGGCCGGAGAACCGTTGGCGGATGCGGCAATTCGTGAGTTGCAGGAAGAGGTTGGCGTGGTCGCCGCAGTCGTCGGCACCAGCCTGACGCCCACCGAGATCATCCTGCGCGACGAGGCCGGGCGCCTGCGCCACCACTTCGTCATCCACCCCCATGCCGCGACCTGGCTCTCCGGCGAGCCGAAACCCGGTCCCGAGGCTCTCGACGTACGCTGGGTACGGCTCGACGACATCGCCGAACTGGAGACCACGCCGGGTCTCGCGGGCACGCTGGCCGAGGCGATTTCCCGTGTAAATGGAGGCGTTTAGGTGATCCGCCGCCTCGGCCCGATCCTGCTGTCGGCGCTGCTTGCCGGCGCTCCGGCCGCCACGGCCCTCGCCCAGCAGCGCGGCGCACCGGTGCGTCCGCAGCCTCAGCAGAAGGCTCCGGACAAGGAGCCTCCGCCGCCTGCCGAGCCGCCGCCGGCCCCCTACGACCGCGACCTGCTACGCCTCTCCGAGATCATCGGCGCTCTGGCCTTCCTGCGCGGCCTCTGCGAGGCGGGCGATGCCGCCGAATGGCCCACGCGGATGAAATCCATCCTGGAATCCGAAGGAGTTACGCCGAACCGCCGTGACCGGCTCGCCGGTGCCTACAACCGCGGCTACCGCGGCTACGCCCTGACCTACCGGGTCTGCACACCCTCGGCGGCCGAGGCCACCAACCGCTATCTCGGCGAGGGCGAACGCCTGTCACACGGCATCGCCGGCCGCTTCGGCGGGTGATCCTGTTGCCGAAAGGCCACGTCACCGCTTGGTTACGACGATCGCTCCAATCGCAGCGTCAACGTTAACCTCTTCGCAATTCCCCGCTGGTCGCCACCGCCCAAGCATCCTATCGTCTCGATGCTTCGCCGGACAACGGATCGGCCCGAAACATGCGCGAGACCATGCTCCAGGAAACCGCCGCCGAAACCTTCGACGTCGACAGCGATGACAAGCGCGTCGCCTTGGGCCTCGTCACCGAAGCCTTCGCGGAGGGCTGTCTCGACGGACTCGACGGGGATTGCATGGCGCAGGCCGCGCTGTTCGCGGCCTTCCAGGAACTTGTTGCCACCTATGGCGAAGACGCCACGGCGACCTACGCCGAAGGCCTGCCGGAGCGCATCCGCGCCGGCGGCTTCACGACGACGCTTCATCATTAGGACGTCGTTCGCCGGGCCGATCGCTCAGGTATCCACTGAGGCTTCCCTGCCGGGATACGCTTCGCTGCATCCCGGGTCTTCAGAATGATCCGGCCCGGATCCGGTCTCTGCGTCACGAAAGCGGATGCAGGGCCTCTTCGAACACGACGGCTTCGCCGCGCGACGGCGTTACGAGTTCGTCCTGCCACACGACGGGGATGCCCCGCACCAGCGTGCCGACCGGCCAGCCGGTGACGGTGACGCCGTCATAGGGCGTCCAGCCGCATTTCGAAGCGATCCAGTCGTTGCGGATTTTTTCGCGGCGCTTCAGGTCGACCACGGTCACGTCGGCATCGTAGCCCACCGCCAGCCGGCCCTTGCGCGCGATCCCGAACAGCCGCTTCGGCCCGGCGCTGGTCAGGTCGACGAAGCGTGCGAGCGAGAGCCGCCCGGCCGCGACGTGGTCGAGCATGATCGGCACCAGCGTCTGCACCCCGGTCATGCCGGAGGGCGAGTCCGGATAGGGCTTGGCCTTCTCCTCCAGCGTATGCGGGGCGTGGTCCGAGCCGAGCACGTCGGCGATGCCCTGGGTCAGCCCCCGCCAGATCCCGTCGCGATGGGCGGCGTCGCGCACCGGCGGGTTCATCTGCACCAGCGTGCCGAGGCGGGCATAGGCCTCGCTGCCGTCCAGCGTCAGGTGATGCGGCGTCACCTCGACGCTCACGAGGTCTTTTGCCTCGCCCAGGATCGGCATCTCGTCGGCGGTCGAGATGTGCAGGATGTGGATGCGCGCGCCGGTCTCGCGGGCCAGCGCGATCAGGCGCCGCGTCGCCTTCACCGCGACTTCGGGTGAGCGCCAGACCGGATGCGAGGACGGATCCCCGGAGATCCGAAGATCCTTGCGTTCGCGCAGCATCGGCTCGTCTTCCGAATGGAAGGCGGCGCGCCTGCGGATGCGTTTCAGGATTTCGCGCACCCCGGCATCGTCCTCCACCAGCAGCGCGCCGGTCGAGGAACCCACGAAAATCTTGATGCCGGCGGCGCCCGGCAGCCGCTCGAGGTCGGCGACCTGATCGGCGTTCTCGTGCGTGCCGCCGACCCAGAAGGCGAAGTCGCAATGCATCCGGTGATGTGCGCGGCCGACCTTGTCGGCGAGCGCCGCGGCGCTCGTGGTCAGCGGGTTGGTGTTCGGCATCTCGAACACCGCCGTCACGCCGCCCATCACGGCTGCGCGCGAGCCGGACTCCAAATCTTCCTTGTGGTCGAGTCCCGGCTCGCGAAAGTGGACCTGGCTGTCGATCACGCCGGGCAGCAGGTGCAGGCCGGTGCAATCGCGCGTCTCGACGGCCTGCGCTCGGGATAGATCGCCGATGGCGGCGACGCGGCCGGCCCGGATGCCGAGATCGGCCCGGGTCTCGCCATCGTGGTTGACCACCGTGCCGCCCGTCAGCACGAGATCGAAAGGCGTCTCCGTCACCGGCCGCTCCACATTGAGGCTCACTGCCGGGCGGCTTATGTCAGCCGCTGGCCGCGCGCAAATGGGTGCGGCGCCATTCAGGAGGCCTCATGCCGATCGCATTGCTGCCGGACCGCGCCGTCGTCACGGTCACCGGCGAGCCGGCGACCTCCTTCCTGCAGGGCATCCTCACCTGCAACGTCGAGACCCTGCCCGAGGGCGAGGCCCGCCTCGGCGCCCTGCTGACCCCGCAGGGAAAGATCCAGTTCGATTTCCTGGTCTCGCGCGCCGGACCCGAAGCGTTCCGCCTCGACGTGGCGGCCGAGCAGGTGCCGGCCCTCGTCAAGCGCCTGACCCTCTACAAGCTGCGCGCCAAGGTCACGATCGCGGTCGATCCGTCCCAGGGCGTCGGCGCCGCCTGGGACGGTGCCGAGACCAGCGCCGAGGTGCCGCGCTTCGCCGATGGGCGCCTGTCGCAGCTCGGCGTACGCCTCTACTTTTCGGAGGGCGCGTTCTCGGCGGATGCCACCGAGCAGTATTACCACGCCCATCGCATCGCCCTCGGCGTGCCAGAAGGCGGGCGCGACTTCGCCTTCGGCGACGCCTTTCCGCACGAGGCGCTGATGGACCAGATCGGCGGGGTCGATTTCCGCAAGGGCTGCTATGTCGGCCAGGAGGTGGTCTCGCGCATGCAGCACCGCGGCACCGCCCGCACCCGTATCGTGCCGCTAGTCTACAGCGACGGTGAGGCCGCCCCCGCCGGCAGCGAGGTGACGGCCGGGCAGAAGAATCTCGGCACCACGGGCAGCGCCGCCGGAGGGCGCGGGCTCGCCGCGATCCGCCTCGACCGCCTCGGCGACGCCCTCGCCACCGGAGAGCCGGTGCGCGCCGGCGGTTTATTGGCCGGTGTCGAGAAGCCGGCCTTCGCCACTTTCGCCTTCCCGGCCGATGCCGCGGCGGCAGCGGGCTGACGCCGCATGGCGGACGTGACCGGCCTCATCACCACCCATCCCGACGGCTGCCCGCGCTGCTGGTGGGCCGGGCTCGACGCGACATACGTCGCCTATCACGACACCGAATGGGGTGTGCCGGAGTTCGATTCCCGCGCGCTCTACGAAAAGCTGATCCTCGACGGCTTCCAGGCCGGGCTGTCCTGGATCACGATCCTGCGCCGTCGCGAGGGGTTCCGCAGCGCCTTCGCAGGGTTCGAGCCTGAAACGATCGCGCGCTTCACCGACGCCGACGTGGCGCGGCTGATGACGGATACCGGCATCATCCGGAACCGCGCCAAGATCGTCGGCACCATCGCCGGAGCCCGCGCTTGGCTCGCGATCGAGGAGAGCGGACCGGGGTTTTCGCGCTTTCTCTGGGATTTCGTCGATGGGACGCCGGTCCAGTCCGGTGCGCAAACGCGCGCCGACATCGCCACCGAGACCGAGGTCTCGCAAAGAATCGCGAAGGCATTGAAGGCGAAGGGCTTCAGCTTCTGCGGGCCGACCATCATCCATGCCTTCATGCAGGCGACCGGCATGGTCAACGACCACCTCGCCGGCTGCCACCGCCACGCGGCCTGCGCGGCTTTGGCGCCGGCATGACGGCTTCGAAACAGCCGCCCCGCGCGTGGCAGCGCATGCTGTCGGGCCGGCGCCTCGACCTGCTCGACCCCTCTCCGCTCGACGTCGAGATCGCCGACATCGCGCATGGCCTCGCCCGCGTCGCCCGCTGGAACGGGCAGACGCACGGTCCGCACGTTTTTTCGGTCGCGCAGCACTCGCTGCTGGTCGAGGCGATCGGCGGTGGTCTGCCCGGCGGCGACGGGCCGGCGCAGCGCCTCGAACTGCTCCTGCACGACGCGCCCGAATACGTCATCGGCGACATCATCTCGCCCCTGAAGGCCGCGATCGGCGACGCCTACAAGTCCGTCGAGCGGCGGCTCCTCGGCGCCATCCGGCGGCGCTTCGACCTCGCCCCGCCCTCCCCGGCCCTGGCCCGTCTCGTCAAGCGGGCCGACCGGATCGCGGCCGCGATCGAGGCGGTCCGGCTCGCCGGCTTTTCGGAGGAGGAGGCCGGGCGCATCTTCGGCCGGACGCCCGCGCTGCCGAAAGCGGTGATCGGCGACATCGAGACCTGGATCGTCTGCAAGCCGACCGCCGCCGTGCAGGCCTGCTACCTCGCCCGCTTCGCGGCGTTGACGGCGGCCCTCCCCGCCGGGCAATTCCCCGTTCGATCCTGAACCGAAGAGACCGATGCCGACCCTCCACGCCTGTTCGCTGGCGCGCCTGCCCGAAACCGTCGCGGCGACGGGGGCGAGCCACCTCGTCACGCTGTTCACGGCCGGCACCGCCGTCAGGCGGCCGCCCGCGATCGAGGCGGAGCGCCATCTCGTCCTCGGCGTCAGCGACATCTCGGCGCCGCAAGCCGATCACATCCTGCCGGCGGAGGCGCATGTCCGTGCCCTTCTCGACTTCGTGCGCGGCTGGGATCGCGCCCGGCCCCTGGTGATCCATTGCTATGCCGGCATCAGCCGTTCGACCGCCGCGCTCTACGTTGCCGCCTGCGCACTCCAGCCGGAGCAGGACGAGGGCGCGATCGCGTCGGAGCTGCGCCGGGCCTCCCCCTCGGCGACCCCGAACCGGCTGCTCGTCGAGATCGCCGACGGCCTGCTCGAACGGGACGGGCGCATGGTCGTCGCCATCGCCGGGATCGGCCGTGGCGCGGAGGCCTACGAGGGCACGCCGTTCCACCTCGCCCTGGCCTGAAGAAAACGCGACGGAATCCGGCCATCATGCGTTACTGGCCCGAGATGATCAGCCGGACCACACACGGGGCTGCGGCCCCGCGCACTCCACCGGACTTGTGCGGCTGCGGCTGCACCGGCATAACCCGCCCGATGGGATGTGAGGGATGAACGCAGCTCGAACCGCCGCGCCGGCCCCTGTGCCCGAGGCGCCCGACGTCGTGCCCGAAGACCTGCCCTTCGAGGCGGCGCTGGCGCAACTCGAAGAGATCGTGCGTCAGCTCGAGAAGGGCGACGTGCCCCTCGACCGGTCCGTCGAGATCTACGAGCGCGGCGAGGCCCTGAAGCGCCACTGCGAGTCGCTGCTCAAGCGGGCCGAGGCCCGCATCCAGCGAATCACCCTCGGCTCCGACGGCCAGGCGGCCTCCGTCGCTCCCCTCGACGTGGAATAGCGGGCGCCTGCCGCATGGCTTCCATGGCGCGCGCCGATCAAAACACGCAGCTCGCGCAAGATCTTGCGCGCCTTTCCTTACTCCGGACATGAGGCTGGTTCGGTGGCATTCGTAGACAAGACCATTCTCGACTCGATCTCGACCCCGGACGCGTTGCGGCGTCTGCCGGAATCGGACCTCCGCGCCGTGGCCGATGCGGTGCGGGCGGAGATGATCGACGCCGTGTCGGTGACGGGCGGGCATCTCGGTTCCGGCCTCGGCGTGGTCGAGCTGACGGTGGCCCTGCATCACGTCTTCGACACGCCCTCCGACCGCATCGTCTGGGATGTCGGCCACCAGGCCTATCCGCACAAGATCCTCACCGGACGGCGCGATCGCATCCGGACGCTGCGCCAGGGCGGGGGCCTGTCGGGCTTCACCAAGCGGAGCGAGAGCGAGTACGACCCCTTCGGCGCGGCGC
Source organism: Methylobacterium thuringiense (assembly GCF_022179645.1). GTDB lineage: Bacteria > Pseudomonadota > Alphaproteobacteria > Rhizobiales > Beijerinckiaceae > Methylobacterium > Methylobacterium thuringiense. Next base: position 123,649 of record NZ_BPRA01000009.1, on the reverse strand, counting down.
ATTCCTCGACCTCGATCTCGGCCGCGCTCGGCATGGCGGTGGGCCGCGACCTGCACGAAGCCGATCTGAAGGCGCGCGGCGAAACCCCAAAAAACCGTCGCAACATGATCGCCGTGATCGGCGACGGCTCGATGTCGGCGGGCATGGCCTACGAGGCCATGAACAATGCCGGCGCGCTGCATTCGCGGCTGATCGTGATCCTCAACGACAACGACATGTCGATCGCGCCGCCGGTCGGCGCGATGTCGGCCTACCTCGCGCGGCTTGCCTCGGGCGATACCTACCGCTCGATCCGCGAGACGGCGAAGCAGCTCGGCAAGCTGCTGCCGAAGCGGCTCTACGAGCGCGCGGTGCAGGCCGAGGAATACGCCCGCTCCCTCGTCGTCGGCGGCGGCACGATGTTCGAGGAGATGGGCTTCCACTATGTCGGCCCGGTCGACGGCCACAACCTCGACCACCTGCTGCCGGTGCTGAAGAACGTCCGCGATGCGAGCGAGGGCCCGATCCTGCTCCACGTCGTGACCCAGAAGGGCAAGGGCTACGGCCCGGCCGAGGCGAGCGCGGACCGCTACCACGGCGTAGTGAAGTTCGACGTGATCTCGGGCGTGCAGGCCAAGGCCAAGCCCAACGCCCCGGCCTATACCCGCGTCTTCGGCGAGAGCCTGATCAAGGCGGCCGATGCCGACCCGAAGGTGGTGGCGATCACCGCGGCCATGCCCGGCGGCACCGGCATCGACCTGTTCGGCAAGGCGCACCCCGACAGGACCTTCGACGTCGGCATCGCCGAGCAGCATGCGGTGACCTTCGCGGCGGGCTTGGCGACGGAGGGCTACAAGCCGTTCGTGGCGATCTACTCGACCTTCCTGCAGCGGGCCTACGACCAGGTCGTGCATGATGTCGCGATCCAGAACCTGCCCGTGCGCTTCGCCATGGACCGGGCCGGGCTGGTGGGCGCCGACGGTGCGACCCATGCGGGGGCCTTCGACCTCGCCTATCTCTGCTGCCTGCCGAACTTCGTGGTGATGGCGGCCGCCGACGAGGCCGAGTTGGTGCACATGGTGGCGACCTGCCACGCGCACGACAGCGGCCCGATCGCGCTGCGCTACCCGCGCGGCGAGGGCGTCGGCGTCGAGCTGCCCGAGCAGGGCGAGCCGCTGGCCATCGGCCGCGGCCGGGTGATCCGGCGTCCCGCGAATGCCCGCGTCGCGCTGCTTTCCCTCGGCACGCGTCTCGGCGAAGCGCTGAAGGCGGCAGACGATCTTGAGAAGGCCGGCATCGCCGTCACCGTGGCCGACGCGCGCTTCGCCAAGCCGCTGGACGAGGACCTGATCCTCGATCTCGCCGGGACGCACGAGGTGCTGGTGACGATGGAGGAGGGCTCGGTCGGCGGCTTCGGCGCGATGGTGCTGCACCTGCTCTCGGCCAAGGGCGCCCTCGATGCCGGTACGGTACGGGTCCGCACCCTGACCCTGCCCGACAGCTTCCAGGACCACGACAAGCCCGAGAAGATGTACGCCGAGGCCGGCCTCGATGCCGACGCCATCGTCAAGACCGTCAAGGCCGCTTTGCCGGCCGGCAAGGCCTCCGGCGAGCCGCCCGTCGTCAGCCTCGCCGGCCGCCGCTGACATGCGAACGGCGGCCGCACCGCGCGGCCGCCGCAGATGTCACGACGCAAAGTCCCAAAAAATTACTTGATGACCGAGCAGGCGACGCGGGCGCCGGCGCCGCCGATCGGCTGGGCCGTGTGATCGTCCTCGTTGGCGTGGATGATCAGGGCGGAGCCGTCGCCGTCCTTGAGGCTGTCCTCGCCGGTCAGCGCCATCTCGCTGGTGACCTCGCCGTTGGCCGAGCCGTCGGCGTTGGCGAAGAGGTTCGGCAGGTCGCCCTCGTCGGGACCGTCGGCGTTGAGCAGGCCGTGCGAGCGCTTGTCGTGGTTGACGTGCGCCTTCGACTTCTCGAACTTTTCCGGGTCCGAGCAATCGCCGACCGCGTGGAAATGCAGCCCGTGCCAGCCGGGCGTGAGACCGCCGGCCTGGATCGTGACGCGCAGGACCAGCGCGTTCGCGCCGTCGCGGATCACGATCTTGCCGATCGGCTCGTTCTTCCCGTTGGTGATCGGGCTCTCGAAGGTCTGGACTGCGACGGGCGCTTCGTCCTTTTTGTCCTGCGCCAGCGCGGACGACGCGAGGCCCGCGAGCACGAGGGCGGCCGGTATGCATCTCATCGGGTGACTCTCCTTCACACGACGGGCTAGGTAGGGGCCTTGTGGGCTCGCAGACAGGGGCAGCCGGCAACACCTCACCCTTATCCGCGGATCCGACGACGTGCTTGCGATGACGGCCGAACGACAGCGCGCGGACCGGGTGCTGGTGGAGCGCGGCCTGTTCGAGAGCCGCGCCCGCGCGGTCGCCGCGATCCGGGCCGGGCTCATCACCGCCGACGGCCGGGCCGTCGAGCGCCCCGCCGATCTCGTGGCGCCGGATGCCCGGATCGAGGCGAGCGCGCCGCATCCGTATGTCTCGCGCGGCGGCCTCAAGCTCGCGGCGGCGCTCGACGCCTTCGGTTTCGACCCGCGCGACAGGACTTGCCTGGATATCGGTGCCTCGACGGGCGGCTTCACCGACGTGCTGCTGCGGCGGGGCGCCCGCCACGTCACTGCTCTCGATGTCGGCCGCGACCAGCTCCATGCCTCGCTGCGGGCCGACGCTCGGGTGACGAGCCTGGAGGGCACCGACATCCGCAGTCTCGACCCGGCCGCGCTCGGACAGGCACCGGAGCTGGTGACGATCGACGTCAGCTTCATCGCGCTACGCCTCGTCCTGCCGGCGGCGGTCGCGCTGATGGCGGATGGCGCGGAGTTGGTGGCGTTGATCAAGCCGCAATTCGAGGCCGGGCGCGAGCGTGTCGGCCGCGGCGGCATCGTCCGCGACGAAGCCGTCCACGCTGCGGTCTGCGACGAGGTCCGAGCCGGCCTCGAAGGGCTCGGGCTCACGGTGCTCGGTCTCGTTCCCTCCCCCGTCGAGGGTGGCGACGGCAATCGCGAATTTCTGATCGGCGCAGGCAAGGGCACCCATACGTGACCGAGGGTTCGAGTGAGAGTGTCGCCATCGCGCGGCTCGGAGCGCGCGGCGACGGGCTGACCGCGGCGGGGCTCGCCGTCGCCGGTGCGCTGCCGGGCGAGCGCGTCTCGGTCCGGCGCGAAGACGGCCGGGCGCGGCTTCTCGCGATCGAACTGACCTCCCCCGATCGGATCGATCCGTTCTGCCCGTACTACGAGGAGTGCGGCGGCTGCGCCGTGCAGCATCTGGCACCCGAGCCCTATGCGGTCTGGAAGCGCGGCATCGCCGAGCAGGCGCTCTCGCAGGCCCATATCGACGTGGAACTGCTGCCGCTCGTCGACGCGCACGAGGCGGGACGGCGCCGGATCACCCTGCATGTCCGCCGCGTCGACGACGTGGCGCGGGCCGGGCTGATGGCGGCGCGAAGCCACGCCCTCGTGCCGATCGATCACTGCCCGATCACCGTGCCGGACCTGCATCGCGCGCCGCAGGTCGCCGAAGCCCTGGCCGAGCATCTCGGCCGTGGCTCAAAACCCCTCGACGTGCAGGCGACGGCGACCGAAGCCGGCCTCGACATCGATATCCGCGGCCACGGGCCGGTGAGCGACAAGGCGCGCATCGCCCTGACCCGGCTCGCGGGCGATCTCGGCCTCGCGCGGCTGGCGTTGCACGGCGACATCGTCGTCGAGTTGCGCCCGCCGACGCTGCCCTCGGGCGCGGCGCGGCTGATGCCCCCGCCCGGCGGCTTTCTCCAGGCGACGCAGGCCGGAGAGGCACTGCTGACGGCCCTCGTCGTCGGCGCGATGGACAAGCGCGTGAAGCGCGTCGCCGACCTTTTTGCCGGCTGCGGCCCGTTCGCGCTGGCGCTGGCCCGCACGGCCGACGTGCTTGCGGTGGAGGGCGACGAGGCGGCCCTGCGTGGTCTCGACCGGGCCGCGCGCGCGATTCCGTCCCTGCGCCGGATCACGCCCGAGCGCCGCGACCTCTTCCGCCGCCCGCTGCTGCCGATCGAACTCGACCGCTTCGATGCCGTCGTGTTCGACCCGCCCCGCGCCGGCGCCCAGGCCCAGGTGCGCTGGCTCGCCGAATCGAAGGTGCCGCTCGTCGTCGGCGTCTCCTGCGATCCCGGCACCTTCGCCCGCGACGCCGCCACCCTGATCGCCGGCGGCTACCGGCTGGAGCAGGTCACGCCTGTCGACCAGTTCCGCTATTCCGGCCATGTCGAGTTGGTCGGCGTGTTCCGGCGGGAGGCGGTGGCGAAGAAGCGGCGGCTGTAACCCTTCAGAACAGGCTTCCCTGCCCGCCGTCGTCGCTTCGTCGCGGCTCGGCTGCGCGGGGTCTCCGTGCCGGCGCGGCGACCGGCGCGACGAGATCCGCATCGTCGTTCCGGGCGTTGTTCACGCGGTCGCCGACCTGCACCATCGTCAGCCATTCGTCCGGGCACGGCCGGCATAGCTCGATGACTTCGCGGGGTTCGTTGCCGACCGTATCGAGCCAGTTGCCCACCGACTCGGGCGACAGGATCGCCGGCATGCGTTCGTGGATCGCCGAGAGGGTACCGTTGGCGCCGCAGGTGACGATGGTGGCGGTGTCGACCTCCGAGCCGTCGGCGCTCGACCACGTCTCCCAGAGGCCGGCGAGCGCCATCGGCGCACCGTCCTCGCGGCGGATCAAGTACGGGGTCTTCGTTGCCGTCTTGCCGGTGCCCTCGCGCCGCCACTCGTAGAAGCCGTCGGCCAGGAAGACGCAGCGGCGGTGGCGCAGCGCACCACGGAACGTCGGCTTTTCGGCGAGTGACTCGACGCGGGCGTTGAAGATCAGCGGGAAATCAGCCGGATCCTTTGCCCAAGTCGGCCAGAACCCCCAACGCACCAGCCGGAAATGCCGGGCGCCGTGCTCGGCGGTCACGATCGGCACGGGCTGCGTCGGCGCCACGTTGTGGCGGGCCGGGAAGTTCGGCGTCTCGGCATAGCCGTAGAACCGCCGAAAAATCTCGGGCGTCAGGCTGATGACGTAGCGACCGCACATCGGTTGGATATGGTCTGTCCGGCGGCGCGAAATCAAGCGAGGGACCGGTGCGGAATCGGTTGCGGCGACCCGTAGCATCCCCTCATCGACCGTCTCCGCGTAGGAGTGACTTTTGAATTTTTCGTCGTGATAAAGCAAAACTGATTATCGGCATCGATTTGGCCGTGTTTTACGGATCGTCGATTGGAAAAATCGGTTTGTTTTGTGTTTGCCGATCTCTGCAAGAGCGGTTCGAAAATCGTAATGATAGCGCGCCGAAGCAGGAGGGAAGACCAAAGGCATGGGATGCAGGAGCCGAACCTGACGACCATGCGCATCCTGACGTCTTTCCACGCTTCAATGCCGATTCATTGCGGAGTTCCGGGGATGCCTGCGAGCTTGAGGGGACGGAGCGGCCGCGGTCGGGGGCGAGAACACTTGCTGCAATGCCGTCCCGGCCGGCAGCGAAATCTATTCGCCGAAGACGCTCATCGCTGTTGTCTGAGGCGATGGTCGACAAATGGGCGCATTCGAACCGCACCCTCCATCGGATGCCCGATCGGAGCCTGTCCGGGGTGACCCGATGCGCGGAGCGACTATGCTCCGGTTTGAATTTGGAAATCGGGGTGCGGGATGACGAACGGATCTTCCGGGACGCGCGTACTGCTCGTGTTTCCGCGCTTCAACCCGAATTCATTCTGGAGCTTCAAGGAGCCCTGCGAATTGCAGGGCGCCAAGACTTCGACACCGCCGCTGGGCCTCATCACGATGGCCGCGATGCTGCCCAAACATTGGCAGGTCCGGCTGATCGATCGCAACGCGCAGGAATTGAGCGACGCCGACCTCACCTGGGCCGACGTCGTCATGACCGGCGGCATGTTGCCTCAGGAGCCGGACGCGATCCACGTGATCGGGCTTTGCAAGGAGCTCGGCGTCCCGGTCTGCGTCGGTGGTCCGGCCCCGACCTCGAGTCCGGACTATTACGAGACCGCGGATTTCCAGGTACTCGGCGAGGCCGAGGGTGTCATCGACCAGTTCATCGAGGCTTGGGAGCGCGGCGAACGCAACGGCCGGTTCGTGGCGGTAAAATTCCAGGCCGACGTGACCCAGAGCCCAATTCCGCGCTTCGACCTGCTCGATTTTTCAAATTATCTCTACGTTGGCGTTCAGTTTTCGCGCGGCTGTCCGTTCACCTGCGAATTTTGCGACATCATCGAGCTGTACGGGCGCAAGCCCCGCACCAAGAACACGCCTCAGATCTTGGCCGAACTCGACGTGCTGTACGGGCTCGGCTACCGCGGTCATGTCGATTTCGTCGATGACAACCTGATTGGCAACAAGAAGGCCGTGAAACTGTTCCTGCCGCATCTCGTGGCGTGGCAGGAGGCCCATGGTTATCCGTTCCGGTTCTCGACCGAGGCCTCGCTGAACCTCTCGGACGATCCCCACCTTCTGACGATGATGCGGATGGCGAATTTCTTCGTCGTCTTCATCGGCATCGAGACCCCCGACGAGGCGACGCTCGCACAGACTCAGAAGAAGCAGAACACCCGCCGGTCGATCGCGGATAGCGTCCACCGGATCTACGGTGCGGGAATGTTCGTCACCGCCGGCTTCATCGTCGGCTTCGATTCGGAGCAGGGCAGCATCGCCCAGCCGATGATGGATTGCGTGCGCGACACCGCAGTCCCCGCCGCAATGGTCGGTCTGCTCACGGCACTCCCGAATACCCAGCTCCAGCGCCGGCTCGAGAAGGAAGGTCGGCTCTTCGAGAAATTCTCGCACGTCTCGACGGTCACGGGCGATCAGTGCACCGCCGGACTCAATTACGTGACGGCACGGCCCCGGCGAGAGATCCTCGCGGATTATCGTCAAGTGCTCGCCAACGTCTATGATCCGACCGTCTTCTTCGAGAGAGTGCGCGTCGTCGGCCTCGCGTTGAACCGCCCGACCTTCGAGGCCGCCAAACCGAACTGGGCGAGCATCCTCAAGGATATCCGCACCTTTACACGGACCTGCGTGCGCATGACGGTCCGGCGCCCCGAACTGGCCAGGCACTTCTGGAGCGCGTTCTTCATGCTGGCCAAGCGCAACCCCAAGGCGCTCGACTATGCGATCATGAACATGGTGCTCTACCTGCACCTCTATCCGTTCTCGCGCTACGTTATCGCGGAACTCGACGATCGCATCGCGGCGATCGACAACGGAGAGTACGTCGAGCCGTCGGTCATGCCTGCCAACACGCAGCAAGCCTGTAGCACCAAGCCCCTCGCTGCCGTCGCTTGAATTGGCGCCGCTATCGTCAAGCAGATTAGAGCAAAAACTGCGTGGCACAAATCCACGTCACGGCATGCTGCATTTTTCGACTACAATGCAGCATGTATTTTATTGAAATCGGATGTGTATCGAAGCGTTTTTTATAAATATTATTGGGGCGCTTAGAGCCACTTCTTCCAGCGGAAGAACACATACGGCAACACCGCTGCCACAACCATCATGCAGACGGCGAGAGGATAGCCTAGGCTCCAGTCCAATTCCGGCATGATCTTGAAGTTCATGCCGTAGATCGAAGCGATCAACGTCGGCGGCATGAACACCACCGCCATGACCGAAAACAGCTTGATGATGTTGTTCTGCTCGAGATTGACGAGGCCCAACGTCGCGTCGAGCAAAAATTGGATCTTGGACGACAGGAACGTCGCGTGCTCTTCCAGCGATTGCAGGTCGCGCAGAGTCGAGCGTACGTCCTCGCGCAGCTCCCTCGGAGCCTTGCTCGTACGATAGGTCGCCGAGAGCGACAGCAGGATGCGCTCCATCGAGACGAGGCTCTCGCGCTGCTTCGAGATCAGGTCGCCGTGGCGCCCGAGCGCCCGCAGCGTGTCCTGGAGAGCGGTGTTGCGGGCACTGGGATCGCTCTTCTCCTCGAAAATTTTACGGGACAGCCGATCGATGCGCTCGCCTTGCAGCTGCAGCACGTCGGCGGCCCGGTCGATCACCGCCTCGATCAGCCCCGCCAGAATGGTCTCGCCCGAGGAGTTCTGAGAGGGACCGTTGCCGGTCGAGCGTCCGGCCCGCTGCGTATACATCCGGAATGCCTGAGGCTCCTCGTAGCGCACCGTGACGAGGCGGTTGCCGCGCAGAATGAAGGTGATGCCGGCAAGCCCCGGTTCCTCCGAATCCTCGACCTTCGAGAGCACCCGGCCCGTCATGTATCGGGCACCCTCCTCCACGTAGAGGAGTTCGGACGGCTCGATGTCCTTCATCTCCTCCCGCGTCGGGACGGAAATGCCCATGAAGGATTCGACCTTGAGATCCTCCTCCCGTGTCGGGCGGACCAGGTCGAGCCAGAGCGTGTCGTCTGGAATGACGTCCTGCAGTTCGAGCGGCCGCCGCTCCAGGAGTATCTGGGCGGTGCTGGAGACCGGCTGGTGAATGAAGATCAAGGGATCAGACCAACGCGTCGTGAGGCGGTACGCTCGCATCCGGCACGAAGAAGTCCGGCGCAAGAGGGACGCCGGGTGTGACGCGGTATTGTGTGAAGTCCGTGACACCCTCCTCGGCGAGGAACGTATCGTCGATGAGGAAGCGGCCGGAAAATTCTTTCGCCGGCTTCAGGAAGACGGCATGGGCCGCGTCGGCGATGATCTCCGGCGTGCGGCTCGCCGCGATCAGCGCCTCGCCGCCGAGGATGTTGCGCACCGCCGCCGTGGCGATGGTGGTGCGCGGCCACAGAGCGTTGACCGCGATACCGGTCTTGCGCAGCTCGCCGGCCAGCCCCAGCACACAGAGCGACATGCCGAACTTCGCCATGGTGTAGGCGAGGTGGGGCGCGAACCACTTCTCCGCCATGTCGAGGGGCGGCGACAGCATCAGGATGTGCGGGTTGTCGGACTTCTGCAGGTAAGGAATCGCGTGCTTGCTGACCATGTAGGTGCCGCGCGTGTTGATCTGATGCATCAGATCGAAGCGCTTCATCGCGGTCTGGGGCGTGCGCGTCAGCGAGATCGCGCTGGCGTTGTTCACGACGATATCCACCCCGCCGAATTTTTTGGCCGTTTGGTCCAGCGCATCGCGGACAGCGTCCTCGTCCCGCACGTCGACGAGCAGCGGCAGCGCCTTGCCACCGGCCGCCTCGATCGCCGCGGCGGCCGTGTGGATCGTGCCTTCGAGCTTGGGATGCGGCTCGGCCGTCTTGGCGGCGATGGCGACGTTGGCGCCGTCGCGGGCCGCACGCAGGCCGATGGCGAGGCCGATGCCCCGCGAGGCGCCGGTGATGAAGAGCGTCTTGCCCTGCAGGCTATGGCCCATCGCTGTTGTCCTCCGTCGCGATCCGGAAACGGTCTGGCTGGGTGCCGTCGGTGTCGGTGAAGCCATACGTCCGGGCGAGATCGGCCACGTGCAGCGTGCGCCCGCTCTGGGTCAACACCGACGTGTCTGCGGCCAGCGCGGCGACCGCCCGGCCTGCATAGAGCGGGCTCTCGGTCGCCAACGCGTCCTGGCCGAGGTCGCGCACCCGCTCGGTGCGCACGAAGCCCGGCGAGAGGCCGACGCTGCAGACGCCATGCGGCGCGAGTTCGGCGGCGCAGGCGAAGGCGAGACGGTTCGTCGTCGCCTTGGCGAGATCGTAGAAGACGTCGCCGAGATAGCCGCTCTCCGTCCCGAACGAGACGAAGACGAACAGCCCGCTGCGGGCGGAGACCATCGCCGGCGCGACGGCGCGTGCCAGTAGGAGCCCGGGATAGGGGCCGCCGTCGAGGAAGTTCGAAAACGGTTCGGCCGAGCGGCGCCAGAACGGCGTGCCCCAGGCGGCCCCGTCGGCGTAGCGCTCGCCGTCATAGCCCTCGTTGCCGCCCCAGACGCTGGAGACCGCGACGTCGATGCGGCCGAAGCGGCGCAGCACCCAATGCACCAGTTCGTCGACGGCGCGCTCGCTGCGGTGGTCGCAGAGGTAGTGGTGCCCCTCCCCGCCCGCGGCGTCGACCTCCCGGGCGGTGTCTTCGATCGCCTCCGGGCGCATCTCGGTGCGAGGGCCGGTCTCGCTGGAGCGGGCCGTGACGATCACGGTCGCGCCCGCCTCGCCGAGGCCGCGCGCGATGCCGCGCCCGACGCCGCGCGAGGCCCCCGCCACGAGGCAGACCTTGCCGGCGAGGGCTTGGCCGGCGAGGGGTTTGTCGCTCACGCGGCGGGCTTCGGGGTTCGGTCGAGAAACGTCTTGAAGGCGGCCTGCGCTTCGGGCGAGCGCAATCGCGCCTCGAAGGCCTCGGCTTCAGCTTCCAAAGCGGCCTCGACCGCCGCCTGGTCGCCGCGGATCAGCTTTCGCGAGGCTTCGACCGCGCAGCGCGGCAGCGCCGCCAGCCGGGACGCCTGCGCGATTGCGTGCTCGACCAGCATGTCGGAGGGGATGATCCCGTTGGCGAGGCCGAGACCCACGGCCGTCGCGGCGTCGAACGGCTCCGACAGCAGCAGAAATTCGGTTGCCTTGAGCAGGCCGACGCGGCGGGGCAGCAGGTAGCTGGAGGCGGCCTCCGGCACGAGCCCGAGTTCGACGAACGGCATCCGGAACCGCGCGCTGTCGCTGACATAGACGAGGTCGCAATGCAGCGTCAGCGTCGTGCCGATGCCGACCGCGATCCCGTCCACAGCCGCCACCATCGGCGTTCTCGTGCGAGCCAGCTGCCGGATGAACTGAAGCGCCGGCGCGTCCCCGAAAGCGGTCCGCGTGCCCTCGTCGAAATCCGCAAGGTCGTTGCCCGCGGTGAAGATGCCCGGCAGGCCCGCGAAGACGACGGCGCCGATCTCGCCTGACGCATCCGCGTCTGCGAGGGCGACCCGCATCGCGTCGTACATGGCGCCGGTCAGCGCGTTCTTCTTCTGCGGCCGGTCGAGGCCGATCAGGCGGACGCCGCCGGGGGTGTTCTGGACCGTGATGTGGTCGGTCATCGTCGCATCCGCCTTGCCCGCTCTACGGTGTCTAGCTCGCCAGCATCGCCACCGCATCCTCGGCGAACGCCCCACCGTCGATCACCGCCTGCTCCAGCCCGCTCGCCGCCGTCAGCAGGTTCTCCGCAAAGAAACGCGCCAGGGCGATCCGGGCGGCATGGGCCGGATCGGTGTCGCCGGCCTTCAGCGCCGCGCTCGACGCCAGCCCTGCCTGCGCCAAACAGGCCGCGCCCTGGGCCAGGCCGAACAGACGCAGATACGGCGTGGCACCGGCCAGAGCCGTCTCCGGCCGGTTCGAGGCGAGGGTCTTCAGCAAAAAGCTCGTCGCGCGGTCGAGGCTACAGACGCCGTCGCGCAGGCGCGCCGCCGCATGGCCGAAGCCGGGCGAGCCGTCCTTGAGCAGGCCCTCGGCCACCCGCCGCAGCGTCGCGATCTGCGCGCGCACCGTGGCGCCGCCGGAGAGCGGCAGCTTGCGCGTGACGAGGTCGATCGCCTGGATGCCGTTGGTGCCCTCGTAGATCGCGAGGATGCGGGCATCGCGCATGAGCTGGGCCGCGCCCGTCTCCTCCACGAACCCCATGCCGCCATGCACCTGTACGCCCAGCGAGGTCACCTCGTTGGCGATGTCGGTGGCGAAGGCCTTGGCGACGGGGGTGAGCAGCGAGGCGCGCTCGAAGGCGGCCTTGCCCTCCGGCCCGTCCGTGGCGTCGAGGGCTTGAGCCGTGAGGTAGCAGATGCCGCGCGCGGCGGCCGTGTAGGCCTTCATGGTCAGGAGCATGCGCTGCACGTCGGCATGGGCGACGATGGCGCTGGTCTCGGCTGTGCCCGGCGCCCTGCCCTGCCGGCGCTCGCGGGCATAGGCGAGCGCGTGCTGATAGGCGGCCTCTGCGACCCCGACACCCTGGAGGCCGACATTGAGCCGGGCCGAGTTCATCATCGTGAACATGCAGGCGAGCCCGCGGTTCTCCTCGCCGATCAGCCAGCCGATGGCGCCGCCCGCATCGCCGAAGGCCATGGAGCAGGTCGGCGAGGCGTGGATGCCGAGCTTGTGCTCGAGGCCCGAGCAGCGGAGGTCGTTCCGCGTTCCGTCCGGCAGGATCTTCGGGACCAGGAACAGCGAGATGCCGCGGGTGCCGGCCGGTGCGTCCTTCAGGCGTGCCAGCACGAGGTGCACGATGTTCTCGGTGAGGTCGTGCTCGCCGTAGGTGATGTAGATTTTTTGGCCCACGATCCGGTAGCGGCCGTCCCCGATCGGCTCCGCGCGGCTGCGCAGCAGTGCGAGATCCGAGCCGGCCTGCGGCTCGGTCAGGTTCATCGTCGCGGTCCACTCGCCCGACACAAGTTTTGCGAGGTAGCGCTCCTTCAGATCGGCCGAGCCGTGCGCCGTCAGCGCCTCGATGCCGCCGGCTGTCAGCAGCGGGCACAGGCCGAAGCTGAGATTGGCGCCGTTCCACATCTCGTTGCAGGCCGCCGCCATCAGGTGCGGCAGGCCCTGGCCGCCATGCTCGACCGTGGCGCCGAGGCCGTTCCAGCCGCCATCGACGAAGGCGCGATAGGCCTCGCGCCAGCCCGGCGCCGTGGTCACCGCGCCGTCCGTCAGGGTCGCGCCATGCCGGTCGCCGGCGCGGTTGAGCGGCGCGATGACGCCGTTCGCCAGCTTGCCCGCCTCATCGAGGATCGCGCCGACATCCTCGGGCGCCATCTCGTGGCCGCCCTGCGCCAGCACGGCGTCGAGGCCGGCGACGTGGCGCAGGGTGAACGCCATCTCCTCGACCGGCGCGCGATAGCTCATGGGGCTCCTCCGGCGCCGTATGGTTGGCGCTGATTTGACGTCTCGGACCGCAGGCGGCTACGGCCGGCTGCCTCTTACGACCGAAGCCGCGCTGCTGCCACAGCCGCCTTCATTGCGCACAGACAGTTTGGATATGGACGATCCCGGGTCAATCGCCGACAGGCCGACGCTGCGCCTCGCGCCCGACGCCGACGGCATCGGCGAGGCCGCCCGGCTGCTCGGCGCGGGCCGGCTCGTCGCGATCCCGACCGAGACCGTCTACGGGCTTGCCGCCGACGCCTCGGAGCCGAGTGCCGTCGCCGCGATCTACGCGGCCAAGGAGCGCCCGCGCTTCAACCCCCTGATCGCCCATCTGCCCGACGAGGCCGCTGCCCGCCACGAGGGCATTTTCGATGAGACCGCGGCGGCGCTGGCAAAGGCCTTTTGGCCGGGACCGCTGACACTGGTGGTGCCGGCCGCGCCCGGCGGATCGGTCTGCGATCTCGCCCGCGCCGGCCTGCCGAGCGTGGCCTTGCGGGTGCCGGGCCATGCGCTGGCGCGAGAGATCCTGGCCCGCGTCGGCCGGCCGATCGCGGCGCCGTCGGCCAATCGCTCCGGCCGGGTCAGCCCGACCTCGGTCGCGCATGTGCTGGCCGATCTCGACGGGCGTATCGCGGCGGTGCTCGACGGTGGCACTTGCTCTGTCGGTATCGAATCGACGGTGGTGGCCTGCCTCGGTGGCCCGCCGCGCCTGCTCCGGCCGGGTGGGATCACCCGCGCCGAACTGCGGCGGGTTCTCGGTATCGATCCGGCGGTGGGCTCAGGCGACGACAGCCGCCCGATCGGTCCGGGCCTGCTCGCGTCGCATTACGCGCCGCGGGCCGCCGTCCGCCTCGACGTCGAGCGGATTGCGCCCGGCGAGGCCGTTCTGCTGTTCGGGTCGTTCCGGCCGGCCGGACTCGACGAGGCCGGCGTCGTCGAAACCCTGAGCGAGCGCGGCGATGCGACCGAGGCGGCCTCCCGCCTGTTCGAAGCACTGCGCCGACTCGACGCGTCCGGCGCCGGCACGATCGCCGTCGTCGCGATCCCGGCGGACGGGCTCGGCGAGGCGATCAACGACCGCCTGAACCGGGCCGCCGCGCCCCGCTGAACTTTTTCCAACTTTCTTCGGAACCGAGTGTCGGTAAGGCCGTTGTCCAATCACGAAGGCCAGTTCAGCCCCCAATGGCCTTTTTCCTTCCCAGGCTCGCAGCAATGCGAGCCTTTTTTCTTGTCCGAAGCGATTTCAAGCGAAGTGTTTGCGGTTCGCGTGAAGAACTCGCGTTACGACAAGGGTTTAACATAAGCCGCGATCGGCAGGATCGCGGCTTATGTCTAGCTACGCTACGAGCTTCGCGGCGATGCTGGCGACATGCTTGCCCTGGAAGCGGGCGCCGTCGAGTTCGGCCGGGCTCGGCTGGCGGCTTCCGTCGCCGTCCGCGATCGTCGTGGCGCCATAGGGCGAGCCGCCCTTCACCGCGTCGACGCCCATCTGACCCTGGAAGGCGTAGGGCAGGCCGACGATGACCATGCCGTGGTGGAGCAGGACGGTGTGAAAGCTCGTCAGCGTCGTCTCCTGGCCGCCATGCTGCGAGGCCGTGGAGGTGAAGGCTGACCCGACCTTGCCGACGAGAGCGCCCTTGGCCCACAGCCCGCCGGTCTGGTCGATGAAGTTCTTCATCTGGGCGGCCATGTTGCCGTAGCGGGTCGGCGTGCCGAAGATGATCGCGTCGTAATCGGCGAGTTCGTCCGGCTGCGCGATCTGAGCAGGCTGGTCGCGCTTGTAGTGGAACTGCTCGGCGACGGCGTCGGGCACCAGTTCGGGCACGCGTTTGACCGTGACCTCGGCACCGGCCTCGCGGGCACCTTCGGCGGCGGCGTTCGCCAGCTGCTCCACGTGGCCCCAGGACGAATAATAGAGCACCAGCACCTTCGCCATCGCGCGATCTCCTGTCGTGTTTCGAACCGACTCGAGCGCCCGCGATGTGCGGTGCGCCTCCAGTGCCGGACACATCGGCCTTCGCGGCGATTGCGAAAATGCCCTGATCTGCAAGAACGTCTTTGCATGGATGCAAATCAAGTAGTGCTGCTCGCCGCATGACCCTCGCCTGGGACGACTTTCGGCTCGTCAAAGCCATCGCCGACCGCGGCGGCCTGACCCATGCCGCATCGCATCTCGGCATCAACCACTCGACGGCCTTTCGCCGGCTGTCCGGCATCGAGACATCGCTCGACGCGCGCCTGTTCGAGCGCTCGCGCTCCGGCTACGTGCCGACCCCGGCCGGCCTCGCCATGGTCGAGGCGGCCGGTCGGATGGAGACGGATGTCGCGCGCTTCGGCCGGGAAGTCCTGGGCCGGACGCTGACGCCGTCGGGCGAACTCCGCATCACCGCGCCGGTCGGCTTCGTGACCGATCTGCTGATGCCGCTCCTCGCACGGTTTCGGGACTCCTACCCGGACGTCCAGCTCGACGTCGTCATGTCCGAGGAGCCGCTCAACCTGTCGCAACGGGATGCCGACGTGGCGATACGGGCGAGCAACAACCCGCCGGCCAATCTCTTTGGCCGACGCCTGTCGGGTATCGCCTGGGCGATCTACGGGCGGCACGACCGCCTCGATGACGAATCGTACGCGAGGCGTTGGGTGACGCCCGGACCGCACGTCGCGGATGGGCGGTTCGCGCGTTTCCTGCGGATGCGCGCCGGCTCCAACAGGATCGCGTTGCAGGTGAACGCTGTGACCGGCCTTCGAGAGGCGATTCAGGCCGGAATCGGGATCGGACTGCTTCCCTGCTACATCGGCGATGCCGCCCCGGATCTCCGGCGACTCGGCGAACTCGAGCCCGATATCGCCTCGGACCTGTGGCTCCTGACCCATCCGGACCTGCGCCACGCCGTCCGTGTCCGCGCCTTCATGGACTTCATGGCCGACGCGATTGCGCCGCTGCGTCCCGCTTTCGAGGGACGCGCGGCGCATCAGAAAACGTGATCGATTCCAAAGTTGAGAGCAGGCTTCGCGCGAAAAACCGTTGCCACTTTTTCGCAGCCTGCTCTACGCCGAGACCTTGGTGATCTCGACTTCCTGCCCGTTCACCTCGACGGTATCGCCGACATTCTTGCCGGTGATCGCTCGGGCGAGCGGGGCGACGTAGGAGATCGAGCCCTTGGCCGGATCGGCCTCGTCCTCGCCGACGATGTGGAAGGTCTGCGTCTCGTCGTCTTCGCGCACCACCGTCACGGTCGAGCCGAAATGCACGGTGTCGCCCTCGACCCGCTCGATGACCTGCGCCGAGTTCTTACGCGACGACCAGTAGCGCAGGTCGCGCGAGACGCGGGCCGTCTCGGCCTTGTCGTTGTGGTCGAGGCCGGCGTTCTCCGCCTCCAGCCGTGCGACTTCGGCCTCGATCAGGGCGAGGCCTTCCTTGGTGACGAAGTTGGTGTGCGGGGAGATCGGGCGATCGGGAAGATCCTCGAACGCTTCGCCACCTTCTTTTTCGCGAACGAATGCTATGCTCATGCGACGTGCAATGCGCGGACAGGCTGTGCAGTTCCGCTTGGCCGAGCGATGCTCAGCCGATCTCCACCACGGTGCGCCCGCGCGTCTGCCCGGCGAGGATGGTTTCGGCGAGGCCGCCGACGTCCTTCAGGCCGACCGTCGTGGTCATCGACGACAAGGCTTCGAGGTCGAGTTCCTTCGCGAGCCGCGCCCAGGCCTCCCTGCGGGGACCTTGCGGCGTGGTCACGCTGTTGATGCCGAGAAGCGACACGCCGCGCAGGATGAACGGCGCGACCGACGACGGCAGGTCCATGCCGCCGGCATTGCCGCAGGCCGCAATGGCGCCGCCGCCCTTGGTCATCGCGAGCAGGTTGGCGAGCGTCTTCGAGCCGACGGCGTCGATGCCTGCCGCCCAACGTTCCTTGGCGAGGGGCTTCGGATCGCCGGCGAGGTCCGCGCGGTCGACGATCTCCGTGGCGCCGAGCGCCTTCAGGTACTCCGCCTCGCCGTCACGCCCGGTCGAGGCGATGACGTGCCAGCCCCCGCGCTTCAACAGCGAGACGGCGACCGAGCCGACCCCGCCCGAAGCGCCGGTGACGACGGCCGGGCCGGATTCCGGCGTCAGCCCGTGCTTCTCCAGCGCGATCACCGACAGCATGGCGGTATAGCCGGCGGTGCCGATCGCCATGGCCTGGGCCGGCGACAGCCCGTCGGGCAGCGGAACCAGCCAGTCGCCCTTCACGCGCGCGCGCTCGGCAAAGCCGCCGAGATGCGTCTCGCCGACACCCCAGCCGGTGAGTACCACGGTGTCGCCGGCCTTGTAGGCGGCGTTGTCCGAAGTCTCGACGACGCCGCAGAAATCGATGCCGGGGATCATCGGGAAGCGGCGGACCACCGGCATCCGGCCGGTCATGGCGAGCCCGTCCTTGTAGTTCAGGCCCGAATGGGTGACCCGCACGGTGACGTCGCCGTCCATCAGGCCGGACTCGTCGAAATCCTCGAGAGCGAGGCTTTGGCCGCCCTCGCCCTTCTCGACCACCCAGGCCTTGAACGTCGCCATGCCGGTCTCCTCCATCTTCGACGCGATGGGAGGTACGGCGCGCCGGGCCTGAATCAAGTCGGCCCCGGAGGCGCGAGACCTCCGAGGCCGACTTCAGATCATCGTCAAAAGCTCAGTAGCCGTCGTAGACGCTGCCCGAGGAGAAGCCGAGGCCGACGCCGACATCCGCCGAGGACGCGCCGGTGATGCCGACGGCATCCGGGATCGAGCCGATGCCGAAACCGGCCT
Source organism: Methylobacterium thuringiense (assembly GCF_022179645.1). GTDB lineage: Bacteria > Pseudomonadota > Alphaproteobacteria > Rhizobiales > Beijerinckiaceae > Methylobacterium > Methylobacterium thuringiense. The sequence continues at coordinate 106,050 of NZ_BPRA01000009.1, read as the reverse complement.
GCCGGTAACCGCCGCCATAACCGCCGCCGGTCGGCACCCACTGGGAACTCGCCGGCTGCACCAGGACGCGGCGCGAATAGCTCGCATAGACCGGCGGCAGCGTCTCCGGGATCACCTCGGCCGGACGCACCAGGACGCGGCGGCTGCTCACGGCGTAGCGCGGCGGCGTGGTGATCCAGCAGCCGACGAGTTGGCCGTAGGCGTCGTAGCTCGTCTGCCAGTGGCGGCCGCCCGGCGAGACCAGCACGCGCTCCGACACCGTGTCGTAGACCGGCGGCGTGGTGCGGTAGACGGTGCGCGGGGCACGCACGAGGCGCTGCTCGGAGACGGTGTCGAAGATCGGCGGGGTGACGACCCGGCGGTAGCATTCGGCGCCGTAGCAGCCGCCGGCTGCGGCCGGTGTTGCCAGGAGGGTGGCGCCGACGAGAGCACCGGCGAGAGTCGTGACAAGTGTGGCTGTGTGGGTGACCGGCGCGGTCATGACGGCATCCTCGATCTGATACGCTACGCGATACGGGCGCGGCTGGCGTTCAGCGCGCGTTCTCCGACGCGCAGGAAGCGGTCAAGTTGCAGTCACGGCAAGGTCTATCGCCGAAGACGGTAAAATTAACCTATGCACAGGACTACGCAGGTGCCGAGCTGTTGCGTATTCCTTACTGGGTCTTTTGCAATTTTACGGTCGTGGCATCGTTAAGTACCGATCAGTGAGCCATCGGCGGCCCTCGGCCTCAGGTCTGCCCGCGCTTGAGCTGATAAAAAATGTGACGGCCGATGACGTCCATCTTCTTGAGCCGGCGCGACCAGCCCGGCCGGACGTAGTTGGCGTGGTAGTGCGTCGCGCCGCCGACCTCGCTGAGATAGGTCCGGCCCGCGATGACCGCGCTGGCGATGCGGGTGGCGGATTCCCAGGAGCCGGCATCGGTGATGCGCAGGGACTTGCCCTCGCAGGCGAAGGAGAACTGGCAGCCCATGTAGCGGTGCCGGTTCTGGTAGACGACGCCGCAGACGTTGGCCGGGTAGAGGCCGCTCTTCACCCGGTTGAGGATGACCTGCGCCACGGCGGCCTGCCCGTCCTCCGGTTCGCTGCGGGCCTCGAAATACACGGCTTCGGCGAGGCAGCGCTGCTCGCGATCCATGGCGTCCGGCTGGATCAGGTCGGCATAGCGGTGGTCGGCGCCCTCGACCGGAGCCTGCGCGTCCGGTGCGGGCGCGATGTCGCGGTCGAGACGCGGCGAGAAGCCCGGCAGCGCGAGGCTGGCGGCGGCGACCTCGATCGGCACCGCGTCGGCCGGGGCCGGCGTCACCGACGACAGGGCCACCGCTTTCGGCACGGCGGGTGTGGCGCCGTCGGAATTCTCCAGCGCAGAGGCCTCGGCGTCGCGGCTGCCGGGGGTGTCGCCCTCGGCTGCGATGCCGAGCCCGAGATCGGGGACGGGTACGAAGCCGTCCGGCTCCTGGTCCGGGGTCCAGGTCGTGGCGCCGGGGCTGAGCACGCCCGTGACGGAATCTCCGGCATGGGCGAGGAGGCTGGCAGCACCGCGGGGCAGGCGCGCCATGCGTTCGATGAGTTGGCTCTGCCGGACACCGAAACTGTGGTCGGTGCCGGCCGTCGCGGTGAAGGAGATCAGGAGGCCGACGCCCGCAGCCCAGGGGACCACGGCCGTGCCGAGCCAGCCCAGTCCCGATTGGCGTCTACGCCCGCCTCGAACCCGCCTCGTCGCCACGCAACTCTACCCGCGTCAGGATCCAGAGCCCGAGCGCAGGGTCTCAGCAGACCGGGCGATCATTTGGGCCGTGACCCAGATATCGCCGGTTATGGTTGAGGTGAGGTTAAGGCCGAAGGCTGGCCGTCAGAAGCTGCCCGGCCGACCGTGCAGCGTCGCGTATTGCGAGGCCACCACCGGCAGGTAGCCCGTGGTCTTCTGCGCCCCGACGATCATGCGGCCGGCCTCGCGCTCGTTCTGAGCCCAGACCAGCAGGGTGATCACGAAGATCGCAACGGCCGTGACGAGGCTCGCGAGCACCCAGAGAAAGGCGCTCTGCATGGCCCTCCCGATGTCGGGAACGCGCGTATCGATGAGGACGGTGTTGGACGTCGGATCAGACATGGCCAGAGATCCCGCGAGTCCTAGCCGAACCACCGGCAAGCGTGCACGCGTACGGAGGTCCGATAGCAGTTAACGTGCCTGCCAGACAGGGGTTCAACGGCCCCGCACAAAATTTATTGCAACGCTTCCACGGCGGGAATCGTGCCGTCGCCAGCGCGGGCATAACAGCCTCGGAGCGTTGCACAATTCCACGCCGTGCACTGCCTGATGGTCAAGCTTCCTGCGTCCGAAATCGGCAGACGTCAGTCCTGTCGGCCGCCGTCTCCGAGCGCCGCCTGAGCCGCGGCGAGACGGGCGATCGGAACCCGGAACGGCGAGCACGACACGTAGTCGAGGCCGACCTCCTGGCAGAAGGCGATCGAGGCCGGGTCGCCGCCATGTTCGCCGCAGATCCCGAGCTTGATGCCCTTGCGCGTCGCGCGCCCGCGCTCCGCCGAGATCCGCACCAGTTCGCCGACGCCCTCCCGGTCGATCGTCACGAACGGGTCGGCCGGGATGATGCCGGCCTTGGTGTAGGCGCCGAGGAAGGTGCCGGCATCGTCGCGGGAGATGCCGAGCGCCGTCTGGGTCAGGTCGTTGGTGCCGTAGGAGAAGAACTCCGCCGATTCCGCGATCTCGCCGGAGCGGAGGGCGGCGCGCGGCAGCTCGATCATGGTGCCGACCTGATATTCCACGGTCTCGCCGAGCTTCTTCGCTTCGCGGTCGATGGCGGCCTTCACGATGTCGAACTCGGCTTTCGTGAAGACCAGCGGCACCATGATCTCCGGCGTCACCGGCTTGCCGGTGTCCTTGGCCGCCCGCGCCGCAGCGGTCAGGATGGCGCGGGCCTGCATCTCGGCGATCTCGGGGTAGGCGATGGCGAGCCGGCAGCCGCGGAACCCGAGCATCGGGTTCGACTCCTTCAGCTCCTTCAACCGGGCGCGGATCTTCTCCTCCGGCACACCGACCGTCTCGGCGAATTCCTTCACGTCCTCGTCGCCGTGCGGCAGGAACTCGTGCAGCGGCGGGTCGAGCAGGCGGATCGTGACGGGCAGTCCCGACATGATCGTGAACAGCTCGACGAAGTCGTCGGTCTGGTAGGGCTCGATCTTGGCGAGCGCGGCCTTCCGACCCTCGGCGTCATCCGCCAGGATCATCTCGCGCACGGCGACGATGCGGTCGCCCTCGAAGAACATGTGCTCGGTCCGGCACAGGCCGATGCCCTCGGCGCCGAAGTTGCGCGCGGTGCGGGCGTCGGTGGGCGTGTCGGCGTTGGTGCGCACCTTCATGGTGCGGTGCGTGTCGGCCCATTCCATCAGCGCAGCGAATTCGCCCGAGAGTTCGGGCTCCATCATCCGGACCTCGCCCTCGATCACCTGGCCGGTGGAGCCGTCGATGGTCAGCATGTCGCCGGCCTTCAGCGTCTTGCCGCCCACCGTCAGCGTGCCGGCCTTGTAGTCGATGCGGATCGAGCCGACGCCGGAGACGCAGGGCTTGCCCATGCCCCGCGCCACCACCGCAGCATGGCTCGTCATGCCGCCGCGCGTGGTTAGGATGCCCTCGGCCGCGTGCATGCCGTGGATGTCTTCGGGCGACGTCTCGATGCGCACCAGGATGCACTTGCGCTCGGCCTTGCGGGCGGCCTCGGCATCCTCGGAGTTGAACACGATCGCGCCGACCGCCGCGCCGGGCGAGGCCGGCAGGCCGGTGGCGATGACGGTGCGCTCGGCCTCCGGGTCGATCATCGGGTGCAGGAGCTGGTCGAGGCTGCTCGGCTCGATGCGCCGGATCGCCTCCTCCTTGGAGATCAGGCCCTCGCCCGCGAGCTCGACGGCGATGCGCAGGGCCGCCTTGGCCGTGCGCTTGCCGTTGCGGGTCTGCAGCATCCAGAGTTTCCCATTCTCGATGGTGAACTCCATGTCCTGCATGTCGCGGTAGTGCTTCTCGAGGATGCCGTAGATCCGGGTCAGCTCCGCGAAGCTGTCGGGCATCGCCTTCTCCATCGAAGGCTTTTCGGACTTGGCCTCGATCCGGGCCTTCTCGGTGATGTCCTGCGGGGTACGGATGCCGGCGACGACGTCCTCGCCCTGGGCGTTGATCAGGAACTCGCCGTAGAGCGCGCTCTCGCCGGTGGACGGGTTGCGGGTGAAGGCGACGCCGGTGGCGGACGTATCGCCCATGTTGCCGAACACCATGGCCTGGACATTGACCGCCGTGCCCCAGCTCTCGGGGATGGCGTTCAGCTCGCGGTACTTCTTGGCTCGCGGGATCATCCAGGAATCGAACACGGCGCCGATCGCGCCCCAGAGCTGGTCCTCCGCCCCCTGCGGAAAGTCCGACCCATGCTCCTCGCGCACGATTTTCTTGTAGGTTTGGATCAGGGTCTTCCAGTCTTCGGCACCGAGTTCGGTGTCGAGCGAAAACCCCTTCCCGTCCTTGTAGCGGTCCAGCGCCTCCTCGAAGGCATGGTGCTCCACGCCGAGCACGACGTTCGAGTACATCGTGATGAAGCGGCGGTAGGAATCGTAAGCGAACCGCTCGTCGTCGGCATCGCGCGCCAGGGCATCGACCGTCTCGTCGTTGAGGCCGAGATTGAGCACGGTGTCCATCATGCCGGGCATCGAGGCCCGCGCGCCGGAGCGGACCGAGACCAGCAGGGGTTTTTGGGAGTCGCCGAAGCCGCGGCCGGTGATCTGCCCGACCTGCTCCAGGGCGGCCTTCACGGCGTCCTTCAGGTCCGCGGGGTAGGTCTGGTCGTTCTCGTAATAGGCGGTGCAGACCTCGGTGGTGATGGTGAAGCCGGGGGGCACCGGCAGGCCGAGATTCGACATCTCCGCGAGGTTCGCGCCCTTGCCGCCGAGCAGGTTGCGCATCGCCGACTCGCCCTCGGCCTTGCCGTCACCGAAGGAATAGACCCATTTCGTCATCTGTCTCGTCCATCAGATCGTGACGCCGGCCGGCGAATGGCTCGGCCTGCGTACCGCCTCGGGAGGCAGACTTGGCCGTTGCGGGGGTTGGACCACCTCATGATGCAACGCAAGATGAACGCCGTTGCTCCGCTCGGACCGGCGGTTACGAATTCGCCCGAGTGTCAGTACTCACGACAAGTGCTTGAACAGGCCGAGCCCGATCACGCCGGCGGCGATCAGGTAGACCGCGACGATGTAGTTCAGGAGCCGCGGCACCACCAGGATCAGGATGCCGGCCAGGATCGCGATGATCGGTTGGAGATGGGCGACGGTGATGGTCATCGTGGGCTCCGTAAGGCCAAGCTCGGGACTCTCGTGAAAGACGCGCCGGGCCGGTTTCCGGTTCCCGGGCGAGGCAAGGGGGCCGGACAAGGGGGCCGGACAAGGGGCGCAATCAGCCGTCCGTATCCCCGCGAGCGTTACGCTCCGGCGGCATGGCCCAAACTGTCGTGAGGGTGGACGCGGGACGCCGCGGAACCACTCTGTGTTGTGTAGAACTCGGTCCCACGGCGTCCCGCGGCCCGTGGGTGCGGGCCGGCGACGTCACGGTGTCTTCTCACAGGCCCATGACTCGACGCGAGGACGCTCTTGTCATCCTCACGGATCGGCATTTCAGCCTCACCGTGCGGCCTCTCGGCCGGCGGGGCGTCCCGCACCCGCCTCGTAGTGGGCGGGTGGATCGAAGGCTCTCGGTGTGCCGTGAGGGTCCCGGGTCCGGCGATCAGAGTCGCGTACCCGTCCCACAGCACCTTGCGTCACAGGCTCTGCCCGAGGCGGTGGGGCATCCGGACCACCGACGCAGGCACCGTCTCGCATCCCCGCAGCGCTTCGACCCGGTCCGCCGAAGCGCCTCCCTTCGTGGGGGCGAGCCAGGGGAAAGAACCATAGAATAGGAATTTTGTCAAGAACAAAAAGTGATCGAGTGCCGCTCCCGATCACCGCGAGAGGGGGCTATCGGTCCTTTCGGTCGTCACCGCGATTGAAACGCGATCCTGCTCGTTCGACAGTTGTCGATCCGGCTCGAGCCGTAGCGGGTTGGTCATGCCGAAGGGCGAACCGCAGGCCGCGCACCCTTGCGGCGAAGGGCTGCCACTTCGGCGGAGCGCGTTCTAAAACATCCCGTTCGGATTGGCCGAGGTTTCCGGCAAGCGTTGCAGCACGTCCCAGTGCTCGACGATCTTGCCGTCGGGATCGAGCCGGAAGATGTCGATGCCCGCATAGTCGTGGTCGCCCGGCCAATGCTGGAGGCAGTGCAGCACGACCAGATCGTTCTCGGCCACCGCCCGCTTCACCTCGACCCGCTTGCCCGGCCACTCGCGCGCCATGCGCTCGAAGTAGGCGATGAAGCCGTCCTTGCCGGTCGCCACATGCGGGTTGTGCTGGATGTACGTGTCGCCGGCATAGCGCTCGATCGCCTCGCGCGGCCGGCATCCGTTGAACATCAACGCGTAGAAGGCGATTACATTCGCCTTGTTCCGGGCGGGGTCGGTCATGCTGTTCCCCCGAAGGCTCGGGCCGGGTTTCGGTACGGCCATTCCCGGAACGATCGCGCCTCCCGCGGAGCCATCGCGACGACACGGGCGCGGTCCCCTGTGCCTCCGCTATACGCGCGATGCGGGGTGCGAGCGAGAAACCCGGCCTCAGACCCGCGCCTTGCCGCTGCGCTTGATCAAGACCTGCGTCCCCACCGGCACGCGCTCGAACAGGTCGACGATGTCCTCGTTCAGCATGCGTACGCAGCCGGACGACATCTGCTCGCCGATGCTCCAGGGCTCGTTGGTCCCGTGGATGCGGAACAGGATGTCGCGGTTGCCCTGGTAGAGGTAGAGCGCGCGGGCGCCGAGCGGGTTGTCGAGGCCGCCCTTGCGGGTGCGCGGCAGGTCGGGGTTGAGCGAGACCATGGTCGTGGTCGGGCTCCAGTCGGGCCAGACGCCCTTGCGGCCGACGCGGGCCTCGCCCTTCCAGGAGAAGCCGGCCTTGCCCACGCCGATGCCGTATTGGCGGGCCGAGCCGTCCTCCTCCACGAGCTGGAGGTGGCGCTGGTCGATGTCGACGACGATGGTGCCGGGCTTTTCCGCGCCGGTGTAGCGCACGGTCTGGCGGCGGAACTTCGGATCGAGCCGCGACGTATCCACCAGCGGCACGTCGAAGGGCTTGTCCGGCATCGTGCCGGTGTACCAGGCGGATTCGTCGTCGAGCGCCGCCGTCTGCATGCGCGACTGGCAGGCGGCCAGGGGCGCGACGGCGACGAGGGCGAGCAGGATCCGGCTGACGCGCATCGATCGTTCCGTGCCTTGTGCGGTGGCGTTCTTGTGAGCCATCGATACCCGGCATCGCCGCCGGAGGTTGTGTCTTTGGCGTCTCACGGTGCGCGGAAGCGGCCCGGCAAATGCGGCGCGCCCTGCCCTATTTGACCGTCGACCCAGGATGCGAGCCAGGATGCGAGCCACGACGCAGGGAAGGACGACGACAGGCATGGCCGACACACAGACGCTGACCGACGAGGCCGGAGCCGACCTCTCGAAAGACCTCAGCCCGGCGATCCATCTCGATCATTGCGTGATCCACGTCTCGGATTGGGAGCGCGCGACCGCCTTCTACCGCGACGTGCTCGGCGCCGAGGTGGTGCCGTTCCAAAAGGGCGTGGTGTTCCGCTTCGGCGGCATCCAGCTCAACGTGCACGGCCCCGGGCAGATCGGCAGCCCACTGGCCGACAAGCCGGTGCAGCCCGGCGGCAGCGATCTCTGCTTCCGCTGGTCGGGCACGATCGCGGAGGCGATGGCGCATCTCGCCAACCACGGCGTGCCGGTCGAACTCGGGCCGGTGGAGCGCAACGGCGCGGCGGGTGCCGGCACCAGCGTCTACTTCCGCGATCCCGACGGCTCGCTGATGGAGTTCATCACCTACGCGACGACCTGATACCAACGGGCGTTGACTTCGGCTCTTCCGCACTCGGCCGTTGGCAAGCGCGAACGCGCGCCGCTGCCTGTGCGGTAATATCTCGGTGCTGCAACCGAGAGGCCCGTTGCACGGTTGTTCCCGCGATCGAACCCTTGGAGAACGGCCATGGCGCGGATGACGATGGCGGCGGCGGGAGCGGCCCTGGTTCTGATGGCCGGCACGGGCGCCGCGCTGGCCTTCGGTGGTGGCGGAGGCTCGTCGGGCGAGGGCGACGGGCATCTGCGGCAGGAGATGCAGAACCCGGGCTATGTCGAGCCGAGCCGGTATGCCTATCGCGACGGCTACCGCCGCAAAGATCCGGGCGCCGAATACGAGGCCTATCGCCGGGGCTATCCGATCTTCGGCCCCTGGGGCTCGAAATACCGCTATTGAGCATTCGTGCTGCGGGCGAGCTGCTGGTTGGTCTGTTCGAGGCGCAGCGCCAACTCGCGCATGACGGCGATGCCGATTTGCGGAAATTGCGCCAGCAGCTCCAGAAAGACGCCGCGATCGATGCGCAGGACCGTTGCCGCGGTCTCCGCGGTCACGGTGGCCGAGCGCGGCTGGTCGGCCAGGATGCCCATCTCGCCGACGAGGGCGTCGGCGCCGAGCAGCGCGAGGCGGACCGGACCCTGCTGCCCTTCCAGAGAGACGGCGGCCTCACCTTCGAGGATCAGATAGGCCGCGTCGGCCTCGTCGCCCTGCGCGAAGAATGTCTGTCCGGCCTCGAAATGCACGCGCTCGCTGGTGAAGGCGAGGAGCTTGAGCCGCGAGGGCTCGACCTCGCGGAACAGCGGCACCTGCTTGAGGGACGAGACCTCGGTGTCGAGCGTCATGGCCTGCCTCGAAGGTCCCCTGCCGACCGCAGCGCGCGGTGACGATGCCGGAGGCGCGGCGCGTAGCCGCTACCGGAGGGACTGTCAAAGCGCCGACGATCGCGAGGGCGCGCCGGGACATCGGGCCTCGCCCGATCGCGATTGACGAAGTCTCCCTATTTCCGCCCACGCTCGCGGCCCTATTTCGCAAGCTTGGCGACGCGCCAACCGTATGGGCGGTACTGAGTTTCCGCCCCCGGATCCCGATACGGCCAAGGAACCATCGAATTGGCTGCCGGTTGTCCGGTTGTGAAAACTAGGCCGAGGAGGCGCTGATGGCATCCGGTAATTCGACCTCGAAGCGAGGCTTCGCGTCCATGAATCTCGAGCGGCAGCGCGAGATCGCCAGCAAGGGCGGTCGTTCGGTGCCTGCCGAGAAGCGCTCCTTCTCGCAGGATCGCGAACTGGCCTCGACGGCCGGTCGCAAGGGCGGTCAGTCGACCGGCCGCGCCGGCGAGTGATGGCGCTCCGATCCGTGGTTCCGGAGGCAGGATGACGCCTGCCGGCCTCCGGTTCGCGGAACGGAAACGCAGCGCGTAAGCGGCTCGATCAGTCGTGAGCGAGGATTTACGCTTGCGATGCGTCGGCGCGCGCATGTTCGCGCCACAGCAGCACCAGCTGTTCGAGTTCGGCGATCGCGCCGGGGTCGAGGCGGCCGAGCGTCCGGCCGACATAGGCCGTCTGCACCTTGAGGCCCTGTTGGGCCAGGTCCGAGCCTGCTGCCGTGAGATAGAGCGCATGCGAGCGCCTGTCCCCCGGGATGGCGCGCCGCTCCACGAGCCCGGCCTCGACGAGCCTGTCGATGAGCCCGGACACGTTCCCTTTCGTCACGTAGAGCCGGCCAGCCAGCTCCTGCTGAGTCAGGCCTTCGCGCTCGGTCAGGGTCGAGAGCACGTCGAATTGCGGGATCGACAGCCCGAGTGTGCGCAGTTCGGATCCGACGGCCGCCGTCACGCGGCGGTTGAGGCGGATGAAGCGGAACCACAGCCGCATCGGGTCTGCGTCCGCGGCAATGTCGGCCGAAAGGTCCGTGTGGGAAGGCGCGCTCGGCATGATGCCCGGCTATAGCAGAGGCGTGAGGACCGTGGCAGCGTCGCTCCGGTCTCTGGCGTGCCCGTGCACCGGCCTGTAGGCTGGCGGCCGCCGAACCCGGTCCCGGATCCCGAGCTTCACCGCCCATCCATGCGCCGTCTGCCCATCCAGGATCCCGTCACCCATGCCGGCGGCTACGCCAGGACGGTGGCCTTTCTCTCCGTCGTCGTGACCGCCATCGCCGTCGTGATGGTGCGCGGCCAGCGTGCCGAGCCCGGCCCCGCCCTCGCCGTTCTCGGCAGCGGCATCCTGCTCGCCGCGCTCGCCGTCGCGTTTGCCGGCTTCGCCTTCCTGCGCGGCTGGCGCGAGGGGGCGAGGGGAATCGGTGCCGCGATCTTCGGCGTGTTCGTCGCGACTCTGGTGCTGGCCTATCCCGCCTATGCCGCGCTGAAGGGGCTGCGCCTCCCGGCGATCACCGACGTCAGCACCGACCTCGACCAGCCCCCGGCCTTCTCGCGATCGCGCGCCGCCTTCGCCGCCCGCGACGGCCGCTATCCGCCCGATCCCGGTGCCGGGGCCCGCGAGGCGCAGCGCGCCGCCTATTCGCAGATCGCGCCGCTGACCCTCGACGTCGATCCCGACGAGGCCTTCGAGCTGGCGCGCAAGGCGGCGGTCAACCGCAAATGGCAGATCGTCGAAGCGGTCCGGCCGGGCGGCCGCATCGGCAACGGCCGCATCGAGGCCGTGGCGCGCAGCCGCGTCCTGAACCTGCCGGCCGACATCACCGTCCGGGTCAGGCCGCGGGCGGACGGCGCCCGCATCGACGTGCGTTCGGCCACCCGCCTCGGCGCACGCGATCTCGGCGATAACGCCGACCGCATCCGCGCCTATCTCGACGAGGTCGCCAACCTCGCCATCGCTCTGAAGTAGGGTCTTCATACCAACGGGCGTTGACTTCGACTCGTCCGCACTTGGCCGTTGGCAAACATGAACGCGCGCCGCCACTCGTGTGGCGGACGCCTTCGACCGGTCACGATCAAAGGCCGCTAGATGACGCTGCGTTTTGATAGGATCGATCAAAACGCAGAAAACGTGATCGATTCAAAAGTTGAGAGCAGGCTTCGATCGAAAAACCGTTGCCACTTTTTCGCAGCCTGTTCTGGTATCAGACCGGCTCGAAAACCCCGTCGAGCCGGGCCGGGCCGTCGCTGCGCACGAGCCCGCGTTCGACTATGTCCTCCAGATGCGCGAAGACCGAGAGCGCCGCCGCACCGCGGAGCGCCGGGTCGAGGCCCTGATAGACCGCCATGACGATCGCCCGGATGTCGCGGTCGCCAGCCGCGATGCGCGCGCGGATGGCCGCCTCGCGCTGGCGGCGGTGGCCGGCGAGGCCGCGCACGAAGCGGCGCGGATCGCGCACCGGGCCGCCATGGCCCGGCCAGTAGATCGCCTCGGGCCGTTCGCGCAGCCGGTCGAGGGAGGCCATGTAGGCCCGCATCGATCCGTCCGGCGGCGCGACCACGGTGGTCGACCACGCCATGACGTGGTCGCCCGAGAACAGCGCGTTCTCCTCGGGGAAAGCGAAGGCGAGGTGGTTCATGGTGTGGCCGGGCGTGGCCAGCGCCGTGAGCGTCCAGCCCTCGCCCGAGACCGTCTCGCCGTCGGCGAGTTCCCGGTCCGGCCGATGCTCGCGGTCGGCGCTGGCGTCGAGATGCGGAAATTCGCCCTCCGCGAGTTCTCGCGCGGCCTTGTGCGGGCCGCAGCCGAGGATCGGCGCGCCGGTGAGAGCCTGGAGCAGGCGCGCGCCCGGCGAGTGATCGCGATGGGTATGGGTGACCACGATGGCCGTCACCGTCTCGCCGGCCGTCGCTGCCGCGAGCGCGGCGACATGGCCGGCATCCTCCGGACCGGGATCGATGATCGCGACGCGGCCGTGCCCGACGATGTAGCTGCAGGTGCCGCTCGCCGTGAACGGGCCGCCATTGGGGCAGATGCGGCGGCGCACCAGCGGCGTCAGCCGGCGGACCTCGCCGCTCGCCGGCAGTGCCGGGTCGAAAGGCGGCGCGGGCGCGTCGCCGCCGGGTGCGTCAGTCGTCGCCATGGAAGCCGTGGATGTTGGGGTCGATCCGCCGGCCGCCTACGACAGGTCGGGGCGAACCACAAATCCGCCGCCGCCGCCGATCACCGCCGGACAACCCTCCGCTGGCGATCAGTACACGAAGGGCGAGCGGGCCACGACCCGGACGGGCGCGAAGCCCGGCGTCGTCAGGGCCGGTTCGCCCTCCGCCGCCGATCCGTGCCCGGCAGGAGCCGGGTTCGCCTCGGCGAGCCGGATCCGGTCGCTCCCGGCGGCGACCGTACGCATCGTTCGCCGGAAGGCGCGCTCGGCGGCGTCCCGCTCCAGCGCCCCGACACGCAGGTCGACGGAGCGCCGCGCACGGCGGCTCAGGCTCCGGGTGCTGCGGTAATCCTCGAGTTCGACGCTGCCCTGGGCGAGGCGCGTGACCACGGATGCGCTCGTCTTCGTCGCGACGACATCCCCGACCCGCAGCGTCGGATCGTGGTCGATCGCGAGCGGGGCCGCCACGCTTCCGGGTGTCCGGCAATGGCAGTTCTCGACCCGCTTCTGGCGGTAGACGTTCGCCCAGGCTGCGGCGAGATAGGGCTGGCCCTTCAAGCTGACGACCTGATCGAGTTCGGTCTTGCCCCAGGGCATGGTGTAGAGCGCCGTCGGCGCGTCCGGGCAGGCTGCCGCACAGGCGGCCTGATGCAGCGGAACGTCCTTCTCCGAATGCCGGGCGCCGAGGGGGAAGACGTAGCCGTCGCAGGTCCGCACGCACACGCTCTGCGGTCCCTTCGCCGGTTGCAGCGCCAGCACCGGGCTTTTGCGGCGCCCGTGCCGCGAGCGCCGGTCCATATCGACCAGAGGTACAGGCCTCGGGGTGAAGTGCCGCTGGCGTGGCGCGCCGACGTGGCGCGCATCCGGCAACGAGGAATAGCGCCGGGGAGGCCTGCGATCCGCGCGCGGCGGTGCGTATTCGACCTGGCGCGGTGCGCCGAAGATCTGGCCGAAGAAGTCGAACAACCCGCCCCGCTCGGAAGCGTGGACCAGGCCGGTCCCCGCCGCGACGCTGCCGAAGCCGAGGATCAGGCCGGCCAGCGCCATCCGCACGATGCGCCGGCGCGGAGACGCCGGCCGATCGGGCCGGATCGCCGCCAGAAAGCCCGCCTGCGTGCGCCTTCCGAATTCCATCTGGATGAACACTCCCACCCGCCTGCCGGATCGTCGCGGACGACCGTGGGTCGGTCCTGCGGCCTGAATCGCATGTCTTCCCACGGCGGAAAACAGTGTTCGGCGATGGCTTACGTCAGGTTGTCTCGAAACGGCAATTGCGGCTGAAAGCTGAGGTGGTGGAGAAATCCGGCGGCTCGGCGCCACCATCTCCGTACCGTCTCACGGTCACGATGTCGCAGCGGCCCCGGTCACACACGAAAAAGCGCTGCCGGATCCCGACAGCGCTCGATCAGATCATCACCACGAAACGAGGGTGGCGTCCCGCTGGATCCTGTGCCTCAACGGCGGCCCGGAACACGGCCCGATCGGACCCGCACGGGAATGGGCTGAAGCTGCTGCTGCGGCCCGAGCGCGTCGAGCACGCGGCTCAGCCCCTCGACGATCGCATCGGCCAGCTTGCCGGCGGCGGATTTCGCAGAAGCTGTCCTGGTCTGATGCATCACGGCTCTCACTGCAGATCTCTCCCGAGATGGTGACGAACCCGGCGCCGCGCCAGTCGGTTCCGGCTGCGACCGTGTTTCACAAGGCAGGCACAGTAGAGCGGCTGGTGGCGGCGAGATCAAGACGGTTCTGTCGGATCACCGTCCGGCGGCCGAACCCGACACCCAATGAGCGCCGGAATCACACGCGAGCGAGGCGGGATCGGGAAAAACAATCTCTCCGCCGAGCGCGCGCGAGAGGAACCAGACCTGAAACCTTGACGTTATTTCCTTCGAAAGGTCGCGGCCTGTGCCGCACCAAATGTTCTGGAAGGATCCGACACATGCTCGGTTGGGCCGTAACGTTCCTCGTGGTCGCACTCGTGGCAGCCTTGCTCGGCTTCGGCGGTATCGCCGGAACGGCCATGGAAGCCGCCAAGCTCGTCTTCTTCGTCGCAATCGTCCTGTTCGCCATCTCGGCCGTCATCGGCCTGATGCGTGGCCGCTCGCCGACACTCTGACGTCGCCGGACGAGTGAAAGCCGGGCTCTCTCCGCCGGAGAGGGCCCGGGGCCACCCGCCATCAAGCCTCTTCGGCGGCAGAGTTAACAGGGCCATCGTCGAGTTGGGCGATCAGGTCTGCGAAGCGGTTCGGGATGGGTTGCTGGACCACTGAATCGTACATGGCGCGAAGATGCGCGCCGATCCGTTTGCGGGCCTGTTTTCCAAGGTTCTGAGGTGACGGCGGGTCGTGAGCAAGCGGCAGATCGCCTCCCTCGCGAGGGCTTTCGGCCTTCTCGTCATGCATCATCCGGTTCGATCCCCTTGGCGTCGCAACAGCGACGTCGGCCGCGATTGTTTTGCGGCTTGACATGAGTCATGGCTCATCCGGCAACGCCGGGGTCCGGCATCGGTTCCGCTGCAGCGCGGAACGGAGCGCCGCGGCTCGCGTTAGGGCGGAAGCAACACGAAGAGCGACGACGCTCAGGGGAACTCATGTCGACAGCACAACTCGTCGTGCAGCATCTGCCGTATCTGCGCCGCTACGCTCGTGCGCTCACGGGCAGTCAGGTCGCCGGCGATGCCTACGTGGCCGCGACGCTCGAAACGCTGGTGAACGAGCCCGAGACCCTCGGCCGCAGCACCAACGTCAAGGCCGACCTGTTCCGGGTCTTCACCCGAATCTGGAACTCGCTCTCCGTGAACGGCGGCAGCGATCAGGTGCAGCACGACCTGCCGGCGGAGATCCGCCTCGGCCAGATCACCCCGCTGCCCCGCCAAGCTTTCCTGCTGTCCTGCCTGGAGGGCTTTTCGGAGGAGGACGCGGCGATCATCCTCGACGTCGACGTCACCGAGGTGCGCGAACTCGTCGACGAGGCGGGCCGCGAGCTCGCAGCCGACATGGCCACCGACATCCTCATCATCGAGGACGAGCCCCTGATCGCGATGGATCTGGAGGCCCTGGTCGAGGGCCTGGGTCACAACGTGATCGGTGTCGCCCGCACGCGCACCGAGGCGATCAAACTCGCCTCCGAAGGCAAGCGTCCCGGCCTGATCCTGGCCGACATCCAGCTCGCCGACGGCTCGTCGGGCCTCGATGCGGTGAACGACCTGCTGAAGACCTTTGAGGTGCCGGTGATCTTCATCACCGCCTATCCCGAGCGCTTCCTGACCGGCGAGCGTCCGGAGCCGGCCTTCCTCATCGCCAAGCCGTTCCAGCCCGCCAACGTTTCCGCCGTGATCAGTCAGGCGCTGTTCTTCCAGCAGAGCGCCCGCCGCCGCGAGGCGAAGTCGGCCTGATCTTTTCCACCGTCAGCCTGTTGTCAGCAAAAACCCCGCCGGATCGTCCGGCGGGGTTTTTCATTAGGCCATGTGTTTCGTTGGACCATGCGCTCTGCGACGCGCACGAAAAAACGGGCCGGACAATGTCCAGCCCGTCGATAAGGTTCCGGCCGATGCACAAGGGGAATGCGGGGAGGACCAGAGTGGCCGGGTGTTGGGACAACGGTGAGGTACTGAGCCGGTTCCGCTTTTTCCCGGCGACTCGATCGAATTTTTCTGGCGGTGACGTTTTTCGGCAACGCTGAAACCGTCGAAAACCGGCCCAAGCGTGGCCATTGGGATCAAGTCGATACAGGTCGAAAACGAAAGCTTAACGGAAGCGTAACAGTCGAGGAACCGGCGGCCGCAATCGGCGTTGTACCGACAACCTGTCAAGCTCCCTTTGGAGTTCATCGCGATGCTTCGGTCTGGCTTCCTTCTCGGCGTTGGTGGACCGGCAGCGATTTTGACGTTGCTCGTCCTGCCGTCGGTGCGTGCGAGCGCCGACAGACTCGTTCCGGTGCAGAGCGCGGCTTCGCCGACGGTCCAGACCCCCTACCTTCCCGGCGCCCACCCGGCGTCTTTGTCGATCAGTCCGGTCCACGGCGCCCCGGTCCACGTGGCGACGATGCCCCGGTCCGAGAGCCGCTCCGCACCGGCCCTTCCGTCGAGCATCGGTACGACCGCCAGCGAGAAAGAGATGCTGCCGAAGCCGCGCCGCATGACCCGCGAGGGCTGCGAGGCTCCGCTCAGCTCCCTCGTCGGCCCCGAGGCCCGCCGCATGGTCCCCGGCCGCTGCATGGCCTGAGGGCCGCCCTCAGCCAACCGGACTGACCTTCTCCACATCCACCGTCATTCCGCCTGCCGTCATGCGCTCGCGCGAGACGAGGCGGTCGCCCTCGGCGAAGACGCCGAGCGTCACGTCGCGGTCGGGCAGCACCAGCGTCGTCGTCTTGTTGTGATGGACGAGAACGTGGCGCTTGAGCGGCAGTGAGGCCGCGGCCCAGCGCCGTAGCTGTCCGTAATACGGTTCCCGGCGCCAAACGTTCGGTTGGCCGGGATCGACCTGCACGTTCATCGAACGGCTGACCGGATCGAGCGTCAGCACCATCTTGGCGCGGTCGGGCTTCCATTCGGGGCCAAGCCAGCTCTCCGTCATCCAGAGACAATGGAAGCTGCGGCAATGCTGCGGCCGCGTCGCGTGGATGCCGCAGCCCTGGCCAGCCCGGGTATGCCGGCACCATTGGCCGGCGACGCTCTCCACCGCCGGCACATCGTAGACCTTGCAGCACAGGGTGCAGGCGCCGCAGGCGCGGCCCGGGGCCGGCGTGGCGACGATGGCGGCGGGGTCGAGCATCGCGGGTGGCGTTTTGCGGCGGCGAATGGCGGAAGCCAGGGTTACTGAGCGCGCATCCGGCCGTTAGTGTGGCGGCCCGTATCGCCGCCGACGAGACATCAAGCCCATGCTGTCGAACATCGCCGCCCGCGACGTCGAGACCCTCGTCCACCCCTACACCAACCTCGCGACGTTTCGCGAAACCGGCCCGCTGGTGCTGGAGCGCGGCCATGGTGTCTGGGTCTACGACACCGACGGCCGCCCCTACCTCGAAGGCATGGCCGGCCTCTGGTGCACGGCGCTCGGCTACTCGAACGAAGAGCTCGTCGAGGCCGCCACCGAGCAGATGTCGCGCCTGCCCTTCACGCATCTGTTCTCCGGCCGCAGCCACGACCCGGCGATCGAGCTCGCCGAGACGCTGAAGGAGCTGATGCCGGTCCCGACCTCGAAGATCTTCTTCACCTCCTCGGGATCGGAGGCGAACGACACCCAGGTGAAGCTCATCTGGTACATGAACAACGCGCTGGGACGCCCGAGAAAGAAAAAGATTCTGTCCCATCGCAAGGGCTATCACGGCGTCACCGTCGCGACCGCCTCGCTGACCGGGCTCGCCGCCAACCACGCCGACTGGGACCTGCCGATCCCGGGTTTCCACCACGTCGCCTGCCCGCACCACTATCGCGGCGCCGAGGCCGGCGAGACCGAGGAAGCCTTCTCGCAACGCCTTGCCGACGCCCTCGAAGCGCAGATCTTGGCCGAGGACCCGGACACCGTCGCCGCCTTCTTCGCCGAGCCGGTAATGGGCGCGGGTGGCGCGATCCTGCCGCCCGCGGACTATTTCGCGAAGGTGCAGGCGGTGCTCGACCGCTACGACATCCGCTTCGTCGCCGACGAGATCATCTGCGGTTTCGGCCGGACCGGGAACTGGTTCGGAAGCCAGTCCCTCGGCATGCGGCCGGCCACGATCTCCTTCGCCAAGGCGGTGACGTCGGGCTACCTGCCGCTCGGCGGCATCTCCATCGACGAACCGCTCTACCGGGCGATGCTCGACGAGAGCGCCAAGCTCGGCGGCTTCGGCCACGGCACCACCTATTCCGGCCACCCGGTCGCCTGCGCCGTCGCGAACAAGACCATCGAGATCTACAAGCGCGACCGCATCATCGCGCGCGTCGCCGAGAAGGCACCGCACTTCCAGGCAAGGCTCACGGCGCTCGGCGACCATCCGCTGATCGGCGAGGCGCGCGGCATCGGCCTGATCGGCGGCATCGAAATCGTCGCCGACAAGGCCTCGAAGCGCCAATACGACCCGAAGGCTGCTGTGGCTGCGCGCTGCGTGGCCTTCGCCCAGGCAGAAGGGTTGATCGTGCGCTTCCTCACCGGCGACCGTATCGCGGTCTGCCCGCCGCTGATCATCGAGCCCGACGAGATCGACACGCTGTTCGAACGCCTGACCCGGGCGCTGGATCGCACGGCGGCGTGGATCAAGGCGGAGGGGCTGGAGGCGATGCCGGCGGCTTGATACGCCGCACCTTCCCTCATCCTCAGTCAGATCGCCGATGACCGACGAACCCACCCTCCGCACCCTGCTTCCGCTCCTCGAACGCATCGCGACGGCGCTGGAGCGTGCCGTGCCCGCTCCCGCGCCCGTCACCGACATCGGGTCGGCGGATGCCTTCCTGTGGGGACCCGAGCGGCGGCTGATCGCGGTGCCCAAGGTCAACCGCATCGCGATCGGCCTGCTCACCGGCATCGACCGGGTGCGCGACCTGCTCGTCGAGAACACCGAGCGTTTCGCCAAGGGCCTGCCGGCCAACAACGCCCTGCTCTGGGGCGCGCGCGGCATGGGCAAGTCCTCGCTGGTCAAGGCGGCGCAGGCCGAGATCAACGGGCGCCGGGCGGAGGGCGTGCTGCCGATGAAGCTCGTCGAGATCCATCGCGAGGACATCGAGGCCCTGCCCGATCTGATGGCGGTGCTGCGGCCCGATCCGCATCGCTGGCTGGTCTTCTGCGACGACCTCTCGTTCGACGCCGACGACACCTCCTACAAGTCGCTGAAGACGGCGCTCGACGGCGGTATCGAGGGCCGGCCGGAGAACGTGCTGTTCTACGCCACCTCGAACCGCCGCCACCTGCTCGCCCGCGAGATGGTCGAGAACGAGCGCTCCACCGCGATCAATCCCGGCGAGGCGGTGGAGGAGAAGGTCTCGCTATCGGACCGCTTCGGTCTCTGGCTCGGTTTCCACAAATGCAGCCAGGACGAATACCTCGCCATGATTCGCGCCTATGCCGAACGCCATACCCTCGCCGTGGAGCCGGAGCGGCTGCGGGCCGAGGCGCTGGAATGGGCGACGACGCGCGGCTCGCGTTCGGGTCGCACGGCGTTCCAGTTCATCCAGGATCTGGCCGGGCGGCTGGGGCAGCGGCTCGAAAGCTGACACCCCGGCAGCTCATCGGCGCCGACGCGTTGTCGCTGAAACCGTCGCCGCCATGTAGTCTTACGGTTCGATAGTCCACCTGCCTCGGACAGGCAGGCAGTCGATGACGAAGGAACCTTGGCGATGAGCATAATCGACAGCATCAAGGGATCGCTCGGCGGTGCCCTCGGCACGGCGGTGGCTTCGGCCTTGCCGGGCATCGTCGAGAAAGTCTTTCCGGGCGGCCTGCAGGGCCTGCTCAACCAGCTCGCGCAATCGGGCTACGGCAAACAGGTGAATTCCTGGCTCGGCCGCGGCGAGAACCAGCCGATCACCACCGACGACCTGCGCAACGCGCTGAACGACTCGCATACCAAGGAGATCGCCGAGAAACTCGGCATCCCCTATGATCAGGTGCTGGAGACGCTCGCGAAACTGCTGCCGCAGGCCGTCGACCAGCACAGCCCGAACGGACAGTTGCAGGCTCCGCCGGCCGAGGGGGCACAACGGAACTGAGCCGCGGGCCGTCGCCGGCAACCTTTCTCACGTGGTGACTGCGCGTGGCGGTTCTATCGGCGCCGCCGCGTCTTGCATCTCCGATCTTTGTGGCTCGATCCGACTCTCAAGCAGCGGTCTGAAAAGGCACGTCCAGCGACAATCCGCTGCCCTCGACGTGAATCGAGACCGCGAAGCCCAGCTTGGCAACGAGGACCATCAGCTTCTGAACGGAGAAACGGCTGAGTTTCTCGTTCATGAGAGCCGACACGTTCGGCTGGTCGAGGCCCAGCACCTCGCCGGCTTCCTTCTGTGTCAGCTCGCGACGGCGAATTTCTTCGGCAGCAAACCGGATCAGCCGGGATTTTACGACGAGCTCGTCGGGGTCCGGTAATCCGAGCTCATGAAAGGCGCTCTTCGTTTCTGCTCTATCCGACACTACGGCCTCCTTTCGGCTACGTAAGCTGGTCTACGGCACAGATGCGCGATCTCGCTCTTCGGCTTCATGTAGGCGGGATCTGATCACGTCGAGATCGTGCTTCGGTGTCTTGCTGCCTTGCTTCGATTTCTTCTTGAAAGCATGCAGCACGTAGACCGCGTGATCGAGGCGGACCGTATAGACGCAGCGATAGGTGTCACCATCGTGATCTTCGACGATCTCGACCACGCTACCGCCGCCGAAACCTTTGAGGATTTTCGTGCCGGGAGCGCGTGCACCAAATTGAGCGAGATAGAGAGCGTGACCCACATCCTGCCTCGCCAGTTCGGGAAACGCGATCAGATCCTTCCGGCTCGAGCCCACGAATTCCAGCGGTCGAAGCTGTCGATCATCGTCCCCCATCGCGTTTCGTCCGATCACGACACGCCCCTGATATAGCAGCAGTGATATCGTACGAGAAGACGCGCCGTGTTGTGGTTCGCGGACGTCCGATCCGCCGCGTCGGCGCACGGCCGACCTGGTCCAATGCGACCGGGTTCCTTGAGGCGTCCACGAACGAAAAACGGCGGCCCTTTCGGGCCGCCGCGTGTCTCGCTTGAGCCAGCAAATCAATTGCTGGCGAGGTGGGGGATCGGGTCGACCGGGGTCGCGCCCTTGCGGATTTCGAAGTGAAGCTGGGGCGAGGTGACGTTGCCGGTGGCGCCGGACTTGGCGATGGTCTGGCCGCGCTTGACCTTCTCGCCGGGGCGCACGTCGAGCTCGCCGTTATGGGCGTAGGCCGAGACGTAGCCGTTGGTGTGGCGCACCAGGACGAGCTTGCCGTAGCCCTTCACGTCCGAGCCGGCATAGGCGACGGTGCCGTCTTCGGCGGCCTTCACCGGGGTTCCCTCCGGCACGGCGATGTTGATGCCCTCGTTGCCCGAGGAGCCGTAGCCGTTGATGACGCGGCCCTTGGCCGGCCAGCGGAACGACTCGTTCGCGTCGGCCTTGACCGAGGCGGTCGTGGTGGGCTCGACGCTCGCGACCTTCACGGGAGCGGCCTTCTCGGCCTCCTTGGCGACGGGCTTCGTCTCCTTGGCGGCAGCCTGCTTGGTCTCCTTCGCGGAGGCCTTCGCGGAGGCTTCTGCCGCCTTGGCCTCGGCGACCTTCTTCTGAGCGTCGGCCTTGGCCTCCTTGGCAGCCTTCGCCTCGACTTCGCGCTTGGCCTCGGCCTTCTTGTCGGCCTTGAGCTCAGGCTTGGTCTCTGCCTTGGCGTGCTTCTCGTCGGCGGCCTTGGTCGCGTGCTTGGGCGACTTCTTGGCGTCGAGTTCGGCCTGCTTCTTCGCCTCGGCGGCCTTGCGGGCCTCCGCGGCCTTCTTGGCCTCGGCCTGCTTCGAGGCTTCGGCCTCCTTGCGGGTCTCGGCCTCGCGCCGGGCTTCGGCGGCCTTGTCGATCTTCGGGGTGCCGTTCGCGCCCTTGCCGAAGACGAGCTTCGGCTGCGGGGCGACCGGCGAGACGCGGGGCGTCATGGCCTTGCCGGCGGACGGGTTCATGCCGTCGACGGCGCCGGAGAACGGCTCGGAGGCCGCAACGCGGCTCGGCGCGGAGCGCGGCGACATCGTCGCGCCGGGCGCGGCGAGTTCCTGCGACTGGATGCGCGGGGTGCGGATGGCGGGCGCCGCGGCCATGTCGGCCTCGCCGCCGTCGCCGAGGCTCCCCGTCGCCGAGGGCTCGTTCGATGCGAATGGATTGGAGAACGGCGTGCCGAGGCGCGACGCATCCGACGAACAGGCGGCCGCGCCGCCTCCGATCATTCCGATGAGCGCAAGCCGCGACAGCGTCTTCCACCCACGACTAGCCCCTCGAACTCGCATCGACGCACCCGCTTACAGACGCAACTTGATGACGTCATTCAAACGGGATTCAGGTTAAACAACCGTTCCCGTTCACCAAGCTTGTGCCGCATTTGCGAGGGCCGGGAACCAACCGCGACCGTGCCGGTGCCGTCAGAGCACGTGCGCGCGGCCCGGCGTCAACGGAGGCAGGCGGCACCTCATCTCCGCTCGTCTTGCGAGGCCGCCTTCGGCGGCGCGGTCGACGACGGCGAGGTGGGTGCCCTGCCCTGCCGCGACGGCTCCGACCAGCCGTCCGCCCGGCGCGAGCGCCGCGACGAGATGCGGTGGAATCTCCCGGCAGGCGCCGTTGACGAGGATGCGATCGAACCGCCCCTCCCCGATCGCGTCCGCATCGAGCCCGTCGCCGATCTCCACGGTGGCGTCGGCGAGATCGCTGCCGAGGCGGTCGCGGGCCGCGCGGGCGAGCCCGGCATAGCGCTCCAGGCTGCGGACATGGCCGCTGCCGAGATGCACCAGCAGCGCGGTGACGTAGCCCGAGCCGGTGCCGATCTCGAGGACGCGGGCGCCGGCCGGTACGCCGAGCAGTCCGAGCATCGCCGCCACCGTCGTCGGCGCCGTCATGCTCTGTCCGCAGGGGAGCGGCAGGGCGATGTCGCGGCGGGCATGGGCGCAGAGTGCCGGGGGGGCGAAACGCTCGCGCGGCACCCCCTCCATCGCCCGCAGGATGCCCATGTCGCGCACGCCGCGCTCGCGCAGCAGCAGCACGAAGGCGGCGTCGCCGATCGCAGAGGCGTCGTCGCCCTCCCCCGCGATCGTCATGCGGCTCAGTCCTCGAAGGCCTGGGCGAAGCGCGTGAGCGTCGGCTCGTCGGTGAGGTTGAGGCGCAGGGGCGTCACCGAGATGCGGTTCTCGGCGATGGCCTTCAGGTCGGTGCCGTTGCCCGGCTCGAACCGGGCCTTGGCGAAGGCGAGCCAGAAATACGGGTTTCCGCGCCCGTCATGACGCGCATCGATGGCGAGCAGCGCTTGGTTGCGCTGGCCCTGCGCGGCCACCGAGGTGCCCTGCACGTCGCCGGGTTCGCAGTCGGGAAAGTTCACGTTGACGACGATGCCGGGCTCGATCCCGATCTCCAGGATTTTTCGCACGACGCCTGCGCCATGTTCCGCCGCGCACTGGAACTTGATCCCGGCCCGGCCGCCATGGCCATAGGCCTGACTCAGCGCGATCGACTTCACGCCGAGGATCGTCCCCTCCATCGCGGCGGCGATGGTGCCCGAATAGGTCACGTCCTCGGCGACGTTCTGGCCGCGGTTGACGCCCGAGAGCACGAGGTCCGGCTTATGCTCGGCGAGGATGTGGGCGATGCCCATGATCACGCAGTCCGACGGCGTGCCCTTCACCGCAAAACGCTTTTCGGAGATCTGACGCAGCCGCAGCGGGTCGTTCAGCGAGAGCGAGTGCGAGACGCCGGACTGGTCGTATTCCGGCGCGACGACCCAGACGTCGTCGCTGAGCTGGCGGGCGATGCCCTCGAGCGTCTCCAGGCCCGGCGCATGGATGCCGTCGTCGTTGGTGACGAGAATGCGCATCAGGCTTTCGGTCCCTCGATCCGGTTGAGGCCGCCCATATAGGGCTGCAGCACGGACGGAATCGTGACGCTTCCATCCGGGTTCTGGTAGTTTTCCATCACAGCGATCAGCGCCCGGCCGACCGCGACGCCCGAGCCGTTCAACGTGTGCACGAAGGCCGGTTTGCCGTCCTTGGCACGGTACCGCGCGTTCATCCGCCGCGCCTGGAAATCGCCGCAGACCGAGCAGGACGAGATCTCGCGGTACGTCTGCTGGCCCGGCACCCAGACCTCGATGTCGTAGGTCTTTTGGCTGGCGAAACCCATGTCGCCGGTGCAGAGCGTCATGACCCGGTAGGTCAGGTCGAGTTTTTTGAGCACGGCCTCCGCGCAGGCGAGCATGCGCTCATGCTCCTCGGCCGACTTTTCGGGCGCGGTGATCGAGACCAGCTCGACCTTGTTGAACTGGTGCTGCCGCAGCATCCCGCGCGTATCGCGCCCCGCGGCGCCGGCTTCCGCGCGGAAGCAGGGGGTGAGGGCCGTGAAGCGGAGGGGGAGTTCGTCTTCGGCGAGGATTTGTTCGCGCACCAGATTTGTGAGGGGGACTTCGGCGGTGGGAATGAGCCAACGGCGGCTATACTTCAGCACGAGTTCGCGCACGCCTCGCCGCTCGTTTTCTTCGAATGCCTTCGACGCCTCGCTACCATCGTCAACGATCGGATCCGTTGATTCCAGATAATTGAGGGCTTCAGAAACTCCCCTTTCGATTTCCAAAGTGTTCCCGGCAAAGAATTGATCGTCTTCGAACTTCGGCAACTGCGCCGTGCCGAACATCGCCTCGTCCCGCACGAGGATCGGCGGCGCGACTTCCAAATAACCATGCTCGCCCGTGTGCAGGTCGAGCATGAACTGCCCGATCGCCCGCTCCAGCCGCGCGAGTTGTCCCTTCAGCACCACGAAGCGCGAGCCCGACATCCGGGCCGCCGCCTCGAAATCCATCATTCCGGTGGCTTCGCCGAGCTCGAAATGCTCGCGGCCTTCCGTCAGACGCTCGCGCTCGGAATCGAAGCGGCGGTATTCGACGTTGCCGTGCTCGTCGGCGCCGGGCGGCACGTCGGCCTTCGGCCGGTTCGGGATTTTTGCGAGTTCGTCGTCGAGGGTCTTGGCCGCCTGGCCCTGCTCGCCGTCCAACCGCGAAGAGTCTTCCTTGAGCCGGGCGACCTCGGCCATCAGTTCGGCGGCCCGCGCTTCGTCCTTGGCCTTCTTGGCGCCGCCGATCTCCTTGGAGAGCGCGTTGCGCCGCTCCTGGTTGGCCTGTGCCGCCGACACCGCGCTTTTTCGTGCGTCGTCCAGCGCGATCAGCGCTGCGGCCAGCGGCGCGAGGCCGCGACGGGCGAGGTCGAAGTCGAAGGCCTCCGGGTTTTCGCGGATAGCGCGGATGTCGTGCATGAAACGGCTCGGCGGCTGTCGGTCCGGGGCCGCGGAGCGGAGCCCGGAATCCAGAACCGCCGATGCAGGACCGGGCGCCTGCGGCGGTTCTGGATTCCGGGTTCCCGCCCGAGGCGAGCCCCGGAAAGACGGGGTGTGTGATCGCGCCCGCCTTCTGTCAGCAACCCGCCCGCATGTCCACGATCAGGCGCGCGTGCCTACGCGTCGGTTTCCTCGTACATGCGCCGGAGGATGCGCGGATCGATGCCGGCGTCGGCCGAGATCGCATCGAGAATCGCGGCCGGCGGCAACGCTTTGCCGCTCTCGAACCTCGCAAGCTGCTCCTCCGTGATCCCCGCCGCCTGCGCCATCTGTGCGGGCGTCCGCGAACAATGCTCGCGCACGGTCCGAATCGGATTGCGATTGGCCATCAGCCCATCTGAGAACCAGACGGGCAGGAGAAATTCGGTCCCGGCGTCCAAGGCCGCCCGCGCTTCGTCGACGAGCCTGATCGTCATGCGATCCTCGGCATCTTCGTCGCCGAGTTGCGCAAGCAGCACGTCGTACTCACGGCGTGTCAGCACGATGAGTTCTTCGCCCGAGGTGGTCGTCAAAATCTGAGGTTTCACGGCCTGCCTCCATTCAACGGTAAACTTGGCCTCGATGTCCGGCTCCGACGATCGTCAGAGACGTCGTAGTCTCCTCGAAGATCACCCTGTAATCACCGTCGCGTAAACGTAGGGCGTCCTGACCAACCATCCGCTTCACGTCGCCCTGCCCGGTCAGGCCATACAGCAGCAGCTTGCGCGTAAAGCTCTCTTGGACTGCGTCCGGCAACCTCAGGAAGGCCTTTCCGGCTTCCGGCATGTAAATCAGAGTTTTGTTCATACCGGCCGCCCGCCAGAAGCCGCATGGTAGGTCTCCTCCGCAGACGAGGAAAGCCCTACGGCTCCAACCCCGCAGCCACCCGCTTCGCCCGGCGCATCTTCTCCACGCGACCCACCGAGAACACCGAGGCCTCGTAGAGCAGCAGCATGGGCAGCGCGAGCGACAGCTGCGAGATCACGTCGGGCGGCGTCAGAATGGCAGCGGCGACGAAGACGAGGACGATGGCGTAGCGGCGCTTTTCGCGGAGGAACGCCTGGTCGATGATGCCGACCTGGCCGAGCAGCGTCAGGATCACCGGCAGCTGGAAGGCGAGGCCGAAGGCGAAGATCAGGGTCATGATCAGCGAGAGATACTCGTCGACCTTCGGCAAGAGCTTGATCGTCGGCTCACCGGCGACGCCGACCTGCTGCAGCGAGACCGAGAACGAGATCAGCAGCGGCATCGCCAGGAAATAGACGACGAGTGCGCCGAGGATGAAGAACACCGGCGTGGCCACGAGATAGGGCAGGAAGGCCGAGCGCTCGTTGCGGTAGAGGCCGGGGGCCACGAAGGCGTAGATCTGCGTCGCGATCACCGGGAAGGCCAAAAAGGCCGCGCCGAACACGCTGAGCTTGATGTTGGTGAAGAGCTGCTCGAGGAAATGCGTCGCGATCAGTTCGGCATTCGCCGCGCCCACGATCGAGACGTAGGGGTGCAGCAGCACGTTGTAGATGTTGCGCGAGAAGAAGAAGCACCCGAAGAACATCAGGATGAAGGCGATCAGCGACTTGATCAGCCGGGCGCGCAACTCGATCAGGTGGTCGAGCAACGGCGCGCGCGAAGCCTCGATGTCGGCCTCGTCCGTCTCGCTTGTCATGAAGGCTGGCCGTCCGAAGGTTTGGTGTCGTCCGGCTTGTGGTCGTCAGGCTTGGCGAGCGGCCGCATGACGTCGGTCATCTCAGGCTGCACCACGTCCGACAGTTCGGTCGGCCTGGGGACGTCATAGCTGCCGCCCTGCGCGAGCCGCTCCGTGGCCGCGTCGCTTGCGCCGGCGATGGCGGACGGCGCGGTGCTCTGCATCAGGTCCGGCTTGATCAGGTCCGGCTTGGCATCGCTGGCCTTGGCCCGGCCTTCGACGACATTCTTCAGTTCGTTGCGGATGGTGTCGACCGGGTTGAAGCTCGGTTTGAAGCTCTCGGCCTGCCGCTTCACGTCCGCGACGTCGCGCTTGATGTCGTCGAGTTCGGCCTCGCGGATCGCCTCGTTGAACTGATGTTGGAACTCGCCGGCCATGCGGCGCACCTTCGTCGTGATCTGGCCGAGGGTGCGCAGTGCCTTCGGCAGATCCTTCGGCCCGATGACGATCAGGGCGACGCCGCCGATCAGCATCACCTCGCCCCAGCTCATGTCCAGCATGGCGTCTTCGGTCTCGCCTTGCGCGGCTGATCAGGTCGGCAGCGGCTCAGCTCACTCGGCGATCGGTGGCCGGCTGGGCCGGTGCATGGCTCGGCTCGCCCTGGTGCGGAATGGTGCGGACCGGTTCGCTCGGCATCGTCGCCACCGGCGGCTGTTGGGGCTTCGGCGGCGTCTCCTCGTCCTCGGCCATGCCCTTCTTGAAGGCCTTGATGCCCTTGGCGACGTCGCCCATCAGCTCGGACACCTTGCCGCGGCCGAAGAGCAGCATGACGATGACCGCCACGACGACCCAGTGCCAGATACTCAAGCTGCCCATGGCGAAAATCCCGCACCGCGCCGTCTCCGCCGCGATGCTGTCCCTGATCGATCGATTGTCGTGAACGTAAGGATCGGCCGGAGCGAACACAAGTTCGTACCGGCGATCGAAGCCCCGCGAAATCGCGTCGGATCGTCTTGGCTCGGCCTCAGGCCGCCACCGACAGCCCGGCCTCGAAGCGGCTGCGCGCCTCGGCAACGTCGAAGCTCTCTGCGTTCTCCGTGAGCCGGGCCAGGGCGGCCTCGGCCCGGCGCAGGGGCTCGCCATCGAGCACCGGCGCGCCCGCGACCACGCCGCGCATCTGCCGCATCAGCCCGTTGCAGTGGAGCACGACGTCGATCCCGGCGGCGAAGGCCTGCTCGCTGCGCCGACGATAGGCGCCCTTGAGCGCCTTCATCGAGAGGTCGTCGCTCATCAGCAGGCCGTCGAAGCCGATGGCGCCGCGGATGATGTCGTCGATGACGATGCGCGAGAGCGTGGCTGGCCGCTTCGGGTCGAGATGCGGGTAGACCACGTGGGCGCTCATCGCGAGCGGCATGTCGGCGAGCGCCCGGAACGGCCGGAAGTCCGTCGCCTCGAGGCTCGCCCGGTCTGCATCCACTACGGGCAGGTGGAAATGGCTGTCGCTGGTGGCGCGGCCATGCCCGGGGATGTGCTTGATCACCGGCAGCACGCCCCCGGCCATCAGGCCCTCGGCGACCGCGCGGCCGATCTCTGCGACGGAGTCGGCGTCCTGCGCGTAGGCGCGGTCGCCGATGATGTCGTGGGTACCCTCGACCGGCACGTCGAGCATCGGCGCGCAGTCGACGTTGATGCCCACAGCGGCGAGATCATGCGCCATCAGCCGGGCGCCGAGCCAGGCCATGGCCCGGGCCGAGCCGTTCAGCCGGCCGAAGCGGGCGCCGGCCGGATATTTCGGCCAATGGGGCGGCCCCATGCGCTGAACACGGCCGCCTTCCTGGTCGATCAGGATGGGCGCGTCGGCGCGACCCACGGTCTCGCGCAGGGACGCGGTCAGGGCGCGTACCGCGTCGGGCGAGCCGATGTTGCGCTTGAACAGGATGAAGCCCCAGGGCCGGACGTCGCGAAAGAACGCCGCCTCCCCTGCGGTGAGATGCGTGCCGGAACAGCCGAGGATCAGGGCGCGGCAGGTCATGGTTCGCGGGGTGGTCCTGGGATTGAAACGCGGGCTGCGGTATCGAATCGTCGGCGGCAACGCATGAGAATCGGATGCGCCCCGGCCGGCCGCAAGGCGAAAGCGATGCCGAGCCGCCGACGGACCTCAGGCGGCCGGCTGGTGTTGCTTTCGGGAATCACGGGGTCGGGCCGCGTGGACGTCGGCGCGCGACTGCGCCGCCCACGTGACTCCCGGCGGAGTCCGATGGCACCGGCCGTCATTCCGGGCCCGTGAAACGGAACCAGGAACGACGCGAGGCCTGAAGGAGACTGTGCCGATCAGTTCTTCGATACGAAGCACTGGCCGCCTGCACCCTTCAGATCGGTGCAGAGGCTGTTGGCTTCGTTCTTGGCGAGCGGCCCGACCCGGACGCGGTAGATCGACTTGCCGCCGACTTCCGCCTGCTGGATCAGCTCCGGCTTGCCGGAGAGCTGGCTGAACTTGCCCTGCATCTGGCGGAAGGCCGAGCGCGCCTCGGTCTCGCTGGCGCGGACGCCGATCTGCACCGAGAAGCCGCCGACGGGCGCGGTCGCGGAGGCCGTCGCGACGGGCGCCGCGTCGGTGGAGGCGGTGGTCTCGGGGGAGACGGAGGCGACGCGCTGGACCGCCTTGCGCGCTGCCGGAGCCGGAGCGGCCTCGGCAGCGGGGGCCGCGGCCGGCATCGGCGGCGTGGCGCCGGAGGCGTCGGCGGTCTGCACCGGCTTTGCCGGCACCGGGGTCGAGGCCAGCGCCCGCTGCGGACGCCGCGGCGACACGGCCGGGGTCTGCGAGGAGGCGCCCTCGGAACCGTCCGGCATGGACATGGTCGGGATCGGCGAGGCCGGGATCTGTGCGGCGGGATCGGCCGAGGCGACGCGCTGGGGCTGCGACTGCGCCTGGGAGGACGCGGTCACCGGCGTGTCGGGCTTCACGGACACGGTGCGGACGCGGCGTGGCTCGCCGAGCGAATCGGTTAGCATCGCGGTGTTGCCGGGCGTCGTGCCGCCGGTGGCGCCAGCCGAGCGCGCGGCCTGGGCCACGTCGA
The DNA here is from genome assembly GCF_022179645.1 of Methylobacterium thuringiense. Classification (GTDB taxonomy): domain Bacteria; phylum Pseudomonadota; class Alphaproteobacteria; order Rhizobiales; family Beijerinckiaceae; genus Methylobacterium; species Methylobacterium thuringiense. The sequence continues at coordinate 76,299 of NZ_BPRA01000009.1, read as the reverse complement.
GGGGCTGTTCCTCGCGGTTCACGACCTTGATCTGGCCGTCCTTGGCGTTGCGCTCGTAGATCTGCTTGTTCTGGTCGGGAATCTCGACGCCGTCGGCGGCCTGGGGCGCGACCTTGAGCGGTGTTTTGTCGGCGAGCACTGTCACCGGGCCGCCGCTGGTGCCGTGGCCGCCCATGGCCTTCCAGCCGAGCGCGCCGGTGACGCAGAGGGCGAGGACGCCGAGACCGGCGCCGACCTGCACCAGCTGCCTGCGAGGGCGCTTGGCGACGACGGCGCGATAGCCCTGGCCGGATTCGTCGAAGGCGGCCGGATCGTGCCGCTCCTGACCTTCGTCCTCGGCATAGGCACCCTGCTCGACGGTGGCGAGGTACTGGTCGAAGGCGTCGGCGGGAGAATGGGCGGGCTGTGCGGCCGCCGCGTGCTGTGCCTGGGGCGCATCGTGGAAGGCCGGCTCGATCCGGCCGGCCTGGGCGGATCCGACCGAGGTGCGTGCGCCGGCCTGTCCGCCCTGCGAGGCGAGGAGGGCGCGGAAGGGGTCGTCCTGGCCGACGATGCGGGCGAGTTCGGCCAGGGGGTCGGCGCGCTGCGGCGCCGGTGCAGCGGCTTCCGGCAGGGAGGCCTGACGCAGATCACGCTCGAAGGCGTCGAAGTCGATCGCCGCACGCGAAGCGTTCGTCGTCATGGTCGATTCCTTTCCAACCCGGCCAGATCACCGCATCTCGTCCGGCGCGGTGACACCCAGAACCGCAAGACCGGAGGCGAGGACGCCGCCGAGAGCCTCCACGAGGGCCAATCGGGCCCGGGTGGACTTTCGGTCGGTTGGATTAACAATCCGTAATTGCGGCAAGTCTTTGCCCTTATTCCAAAAACTGTGGAGAGAGCTGGCCGTTTCGTAGAGATGGAAGGCAATTCGGTGTGGTTCGTGGGCAACGGCCGCCGATTCCAGCACCCGCGGGTACTGCGCGATCAGCCGCATCATCTCGATCTCCCCCGGATCGGTCAGGATCGACAGGTCCGAATCGCGCGCCAGCGACGGCTTCGAGAAATCCTCGCCGGGCATCGCCTCGAGCGCCTGCCGCTTCACGGAAAAGCAGCGGGCATGGCCGTACTGCACGTAGAAGACGGGATTGTCCTTCGAGCGCTCGACGACCTTGGCGAGGTCGAAGTCGAGGGTCGCGTCGTTCTTCCGGTAGAGCATCATGAAGCGGATCGCGTCGCGTCCGACCTCGTCGATGACCTCGCGCAGCGTCACGAACTCGCCGGAGCGCTTCGACATCTTCACCGGCTCGCCCGCGCGCAACAGCCGCACCAGCTGACACAACTTCACGTCGAGCACGGCCCGACCGTCGCTGACGGCCTTCACCGCCGCCTGCATGCGCTTGACGTAGCCGCCGTGGTCGGCGCCGAGCACGTCGATCAGGTCCGAGGCGCCGGCCAGCCACTTTTCGCGGTGATAGGCGATGTCGGAGGCGAAGTAGGTGAAGCCGCCGTCGGATTTGAGCAGCGGCCTGTCGACGTCGTCGCCGAACTGCGTCGCGCGAAACAGCGTCTGCTCGCGATCCTCCCAATCCTCGGGCACCTGTCCCTTCGGCGGCGGCAGCCGGCCCTCGTAGACGAGGCCCTTTTCGCGCAGGACGGCGATCAGCTCGGCGACCTTACCGCCGTCTGCGCCCTGCAGCGTGCGCTCGGAGAAGAACACGTCGTGCCGGATGCCGATGGCGGCGAGATCCGCGCGGATCATCGCCATCATCGCCTGGATGGCGGTTTCGCGGACGATCGGCAGCCACTCGAGCTCGGGCTTGTCGAGGAGGTCGCGGCCGTGCTCGTGGCTGAGCAGGAGGCCGACGGGCTTGAGGTAGTCGCCCGGATACAGGCCCTCGGGGATCGTGCCGATGTCCTCGCCCAGCGCCTCGCGGTAGCGCAGGTAGGCGGAGCGGGCGAGTACGTCGACCTGCGCGCCGGCATCGTTGATGTAGTATTCGCGCGTGACCTCCCGGCCGGCCGCGACGAGCAGGTTCGCCAGGGCATCGCCGAAGACGGCGCCGCGCCCGTGGCCGACATGCATCGGCCCGGTCGGGTTGGCCGAGACGTACTCGATGTTCACAGCCCCGCCCGGCAGCCTGGCGCGGCCGAAGGATTCGTCCGAGAGCGCGGCGCGCACCACGTCCTGGAAGACGTCCGGGACGAGGCGCAGGTTGATGAAGCCTGGGCCGGCGACGCTTGCCTCGACGACCCGTGGATCCTTGCGCAGCTCGACCGCCAGCGCCTCGCCGAGCGCCTTCGGATTGGCCTTGGCCTCCTTCGCCAGCACCAGCGCGGCATTGGTGGCGAGATCGCCGTGCGACGGATCGCGCGGCGGCTCGACCACCACGCGGGAGAGGTCGAGGCCGTCGGGCAGATCGCCGGACCGGACGAGCGATTCGAGGGCCTCGCGCACGCGCGCCTCGAACTGAGCGAAGATGTTCATGAGCCGATGATTGTCCGCTGGCGCGGCCGCATCGCGGCGGCCGCCTGTCTCAGCGCGGCGGCATAGCAACGCGCGCGGGGGGTGTCACGGCGCCACCTCGCGAACGCAGGGTCGTCGTGGTTCGCGATCGGACGATGACCTCGGACCCGCGGCCGGACAGCCCGCCGTCACAGGAAATCCGGTTTCCGTGGCCGCGTCGGCCGGCCGAGCCCGATCCAGCGCAGGGGCCGCGTGAGCCGCCAGCTCACGGAGGCGGCCGTCGAATCGTGGAAGGCGAGGCTCCAGCGGAGCAATTCGTCGTAGCGGCTCCTGGCGCCCTGTCGCTCGCGCTCCGCGTTCGCATGTGCTGCGAGCGCCGCGTCCCGTTCGCCGGCCAGCCGGTCGCGGAGGGCCGAGAGCGAGGCCAGATCCCGGCCGAGCCGGCCATGCTCGCTCTCGATCGCCGCCCGGTCCCGGACGGCCGCATCGCGTTCGCTCCGAAGGGCGTCGGCCTCATGGCGGATTTCCTCGGCCGCGCGCGATGCCGCGTTCGCCTCGTCCCTGAGCCGGTCGCATTCGGCCCGCATCGCGTCGGTTGCCCTGTGCGCGTCCTCGGCGGCGGCGCGCGCCGCATCCCGCTCGATTCCGGATCGATCCCGTTCGCCCTGCAGGCCGTCCGCTTGCCTCCGCGCTTCATCCGCGACCGCCAGCGCCGCGTCCCGCTCGATTGCGGATTGCTCCCGTTCGCCCTGCAGGCCGGCGATCTGCCCACGCGCGTCCTCGACGGCCGCGAGCGCCGCGTCTCTCTCGATTTCGGATCGGTCCCGTTCGTCCTGCAGGCCGGCGATCTGGCCGTGTACGGCCTCGGCGGCGGCGAGCGCCGCGTCCCTGTCGTGCCTCGTCGACAGCAGCACCGAACGCAGGCGCTTGCTGTAGAACTCGTGACGCTCGTGCTCCTCGAAGAGATCGGCCACGATGGTCTCGGTGATCGCGCGTCCGCGCTCGGACGCCATCTTCCCGATGATGGCGTCGCCGACGATCCGGATCTGTTCGAGCATGTCGGCTCGGCAGGGGAAGCTCACCAGCGAGTAGGCGGTCGACGAACGGGCATCCGAGAAATCGACCGGGACGTCCCGTTCCGCGAACGCCCCTTCGATCTCGCCGCGATAGGCCGCGTCGCCGGACAGACGGTTGACGTCGATGACGAGATCGGCCGCGGCGGTCGCGTGCGAATAGAGGTAGATGTGCAGAAACATGAACAGATAGAAGGTGTTCATGTCTGTCGTCGATGGGGTTTCGACGGGATAGATCGAAAGAAGATTCCGGATCATCGGATCGTGTAGGCTGAGACGCGCAGTCTTGGTGATCGTATCCAGAAAATACGCGTTTCCGCAGGTCGCCTGCTCCGTATAGGAGCACCATTGCTGATAGAGGTTGCGGTAGAGCACCACGTGAAGGCCCGGCGCCGCCGCCTTGAGGCCCGCGACCCGGCCCAGGCTGCGGGTTTCCGTCAGAACCGGAACGCGGCCGCGCTGCTCGGCATGGTCGACGAGGGCCCGGACATAGGCGGCCTCCACCTCGGATACCGGACCGCTCGGGCCGGATGGCGGCACGAACCGATCGTAGCTGAGCGACGGATCGAAACCGGCGACGCCGCCCGGATCCTGAATTAGGGATAGGTACTCTAGAAAGTATGGTGCGCCGGGCGGATGCTTGGAGTTCCAGTTTGCCGGTGTAAAAGAGCTTATTCTTTGTTGAGTTAGCGACGCAAGTATTTCATGAAATATTTCGCAATAAGCGATATATTTCTGATTTTTCCGAAAACGCGACCATACATACGTGCTGGACGCCCTGAAGCCAGAATGTATGAATATCATCTTCTGCAACATTCAGTATCATAAAGGCATCAATCTAGAATAGAATACCGCGCTTGATGCTGCGCCCTGGTTGACTGGCTCGCTGCGGCATACACAGAGTATGACTGTTTCTACGCGTTTGAGAAGTTGGAAACGAGTTTTCTATCAGAGAATGAAACTGTAGTGCATCTGCACCGATCAGATGCGTTTTTGACGTCTGTGGATCGTCGGTGTTCGGATGGCAACGGGTGGTTGCTTCGACGAATATCCGGGATTGGATGCGGACGGCGCGGATGGCGGCCGGCGCTGTCCGCGCTTCGCAGGGGATGAGGTCCCGTCTCGGTAGAGTGCCCCATTGAACGCGCGGGATCCTGGCCGCCCAGATGAGGCCGGCTGATCAGTTCTGATCCAGGAGTCCTCGATGAAAGCTATTCTTCTCGCAGGGGCGGCGCTCGCCGCCCTCATCGTCGTGCCGGCGTGCGCCGAGGCGGGCGGGTTCGGTCGAGGCGGCTACGGCCGGGGCGGCTTCGGCGGCCATCACGGCGGCTTCGGTGGCTACCGCGGCGGGTATGGCGGTTATCGCGGAGGCTTCGGCGGCTATCGCCGCGGCGGCTTCGCCGGACGGGGCGGCTTCTATGGCGGGCGCGGCTACGGGCGCGGGCTCGGCTACGGTCTCGCCGGTGCCGGCGTCGGCCTCGGTCTCGGCCTTGCCGCGGGCGCCCTCGGCGGCGGCTACGGCTATGGCGGCGGCTACGAAGGATACGGCTCGTCTTATGGCTACGGCGGCGGGTACGGTGGCTATGCCGCCGCCGGCTATGGCGGCTATCGCAGCTACGTGCCGGCGGTGGGTTATGGCGGGTGCGGCGGCTGCTACAGCTACGTGCCGACCTATTCCTACGCACCCTGCGGCGGTTGCGGCTACTGAAGCCTGCCCGGGGCGGATCCGATCCGCCCCGGCATCCTGTCTCACGGCTCCGCCAGTGGCAGGCCGCGGTCCGACGGGCGCCAGTACAGGCTCGGCGTCGTCGCGAAGAACTTTCCGTGTTCGAGCACCGCGTAGGTGTCCGTCATGCCGGCGATGTAGTCGGCGACGCGCCGGGCCAGCCGCCCCTCCCCCGCGCCGTCGAGGCCTGCCTGCCATTCCGCCGGCATCCGGCGCGGATCGGCGACGAATGCGGCAAACAGGTCGGCGACGATGATGTCGGCCTTCTCCCGCACCGCCATGACGTCGGGATTGCGGTACATCCGCGCGAACAGGAACGCCTTGATCTCGGCATCCGCCGCCGCGATCTTTTCGGAGAAGGCGACCACCGGCGCGTCTGCCGCGCGGATGTCCGCGACGCTTCGCGGATTCAGCGCGGCCAGCCGCCGCTCGCTTTCGACGATCAGGTCCTCGACGAAGCGGGTGATCACCCGCCGCGCCAACTCGTGAATGGTTCGCGAGGCTTCGAGGTTCGGGTAGCGATCCGCGATCTCGTCGAGCAACCCGCGCAAAAAGGGCACGGTCTCCAGGTCGGCGAGCTCGAACAGGCCGGCGCGCAGGCCGTCGTCGAGATCGTGTGAATCGTAGGCGATGTCGTCGGCCAGCGCCGCCGCCTGCGCCTCCGGCCCGGCGAAGCGGGCGAGTTCGAGGTCGTTCAGCGCATTGTATTCGAGGATCGCCGCCGGGATGCCGGCATGGCGGTAGCGCGCAGTCGGGGCACCCGCCCCGTCGAGCAGCGGGCCGTTGTGCTTGACCAGCCCCTCCAGCGTCTCCCAGGTGAGGTTGAGGCCGTCGAACTCGGCATAGCGCCGCTCCAGCCGGGTGACGATGCGCAGCGCCTGGGCGTTGTGGTCGAAGCCGCCATGCTCGGCCATGCAGGCATGCAGCGCGTCCTCGCCGGTATGGCCGAAGCAGGTGTGGCCGAGGTCGTGCGAGAGCGCGAGCGCCTCCGCCAGATCCTCGTCGAGGCCGAGCGCACGGGCCAGCGCCCGGGCGATCTGGCTGACCTCCAGCGTATGCGTCAGGCGCGTACGATAATGGTCGCCCTCGTGATGCACGAAGACCTGCGTCTTGTGCTTCAGGCGCCGGAAGGCCGTGGAGTGGACGATGCGGTCGCGGTCGCGCTGGAAGTCGCTGCGGGTCGGCGAGGACGGCTCTGCGATCAGCCGACCCCGCGTCGCCGCCGGATCGGTGGCATAGGCCGCCCGCCAGCGATCGCCCGCACGCCGCGTCGTCGATGTGTCCTGCGCCACGTCTCGCACTGCTCCTCACCCGCACCGCGTTGCGGTGCGTCGGCCTACCTCATATCTTGTCTGCAGGTCCCGTTCCGGCAATCGCGCGTCGCGCGTGCGGTCACGAGGAAGGAGACCGCACCGTGAAGCCGAGCTCGACCATGGCCGACATCCAACTGACCGCCCGCGCCGCCAAGCGCATCAAGGAGATCATGAGCGCCGAGCCCCCCGGCAGCTCGCTGCGCATCAGCGTCAACGGCGGCGGCTGCTCGGGCTTCTCCTACGCCTTCGATATCGAGCAGACCCGCACCGAGGAGGATCTCGTGATCGAGAAGGACGGCGCCACGGTGCTGCTCGACCCGGTCTCGATCGAGTACATGGGCGGTTCGGTGATCGATTTCGCCAACGACCTGATCGGCCAGTCCTTCAAGATCGAGAACCCGCAGGCGACCTCGTCCTGCGGATGCGGAACGTCCTTCTCGCTCTGAACGCCCGACGCCGGGTTCCGACGAAATCCCGGCATCGTCGCGGGTGCTCTGCCGTGGCTTGGGCGCAATTGCCTGCTCTTGCATTCTGCGGCAGTGCAAGGCGCCCGTGCGAGCGGGCCGCATGCTCCCTGCACCACGATCCCCGCGTTCAGCTTCCCGGACAAGGCCATGATCCCATCCACCGGCCGTAACGGCCTCCGGCGGGCGGTGCTCGCGTCGCTCGGATGCCTCGCCGTGCTGTCCGCGCTGCCGGCGGCGGCTCCGGTCCGGGCCCAGGAGGCGGCCTCAGCGGTACAGGACGTCGCCCTGCAGGACGTCGTCCTGACGATCGGCGGAACGCGCTTCACCGCGCCGAAATTGACGGCGAGCGGCACGCGCCTGTCGAAGGACGACTTCCTCGCGATCTTCAAGGCTGACGGCAAGGAGCCGTGGCCGGCCCGCCTCGCGCGGCTCGATGCGGGCAGCCTCGCCATCCCCGAACTGCGCGTCGAGCAGGCGGTCGGCGGCACCCGGCAGGCCGTTGTCTATCGCGACGTCGTCGCCCGCGGCGTGCATGGCGGGCGCATCGCCGAGCTGACCTCGGCCGGCGCCGCGATCACCGTCGCCGGCGCGTCGGACGGCAAGTCGGCCGGCGGCGACGGCTCCTACGGGAAATTCAGGGCGGAAGACGTCGACCTTGCGGCGATGGCGCGCCTCTCCGGCGAGCCCGGCGACGGCAAGGGCCCACTTCAGCGCCTCTACGCGGCTTTTTCGCTCGAAACCATCGCCTTCACCGACGAGAACGGCACGCGGGTGAGCCTCGCCCGGCTGGCCGGACGCGATTTCGCCGGCCGCCAGGTCCCGGGGACCTGGAACGGCGCGCTCGACGCCTTCAAGGCGCTGGACTTCGACGGCGAGGATGCGGCCGGTCGCGCCAAGGCGGCCGGCAACGCCGCGGACCTGATCGAGGCCGTCTCCATCGGCAGCCTGGAGGCCACCGGCCTGCGCGTGCAGGACACCAAGGGCGACAAGCCCGTCGACCTCGCCATCGGCCGCCTCGCCTACGCGGCGGCCGGCAGCGATGCCGGACTCTCGCTCAGCGACATCAGCTTCGCCGGCACCGGCACCCGCTCGACGATCGCGAAGTTTTCGCTCAGCGGCACCTCCCTGGAGCCGACCGTCGCCACGCTGCGGCGGCTCGCCAAGCCGAACGAGGCCGTGTCGGAAGCGGACATGCGCCGCCTGACGCCGCTGATCGGCACCGTGACGCTCTCGGGGCTCAGCCTCGACGTTCCGACCGAGGCCGAGCCTGCCGCCAAGGAGAGGTCCGCCGGCGGCAGGCGCGCGCCGCCGGCTCCCTCCTCCGACCCCCTCGCCAAGACAGCTCCGGCCTCCGCGGCGGCTCCGCTTCACGTCGGCCTGCGCGACGCAACCATGACCTTCGGGCCGCCGCGGGACGGCGTGCCGACGGCGAGCCGCCTGTCGCTCTCGGGCCTGACCATGCCGTCCTCGGCCGTCGCCGGCCTGCCCGGCCTCGGCTCGCTCGGCCTCTACGGCTACCGCGACATCGACCTGGACGTCGTTGCCGATTCCGCCTGGAACGAGGGCGCCAAGGAACTCGCCCTGCGCGAGGTTTCGGTCTCGGGCAAGGACATGGGGACGCTGCACCTCAACGCGACGCTCGGCGGCATCGGAGCCGATATCTTCGATCCCGATGCCGCCGCGTCGGGGCTCGCCATGCTCTCGGCCACCGCCAAGACGGTCGACCTGAAACTCGAAAACGGCGGGCTCTACGAGCGCTTCATCGACGCCCAGTCGAAGTCGCTGAGCCTCAAGCCGGACGAGCTGCGCAAGGAATACGTCACCGCCTGCCTCGTCGGCATCCCGGTGATTCTCGGCAATTCGCCCGCCGCCAAGACCATAGGCGCGGCCATGGGCAAGTTCGCCGCCAAGCCGGGCACGCTCTCGATCAGCGCCAGGGCGAAGGCCGCGACCGGCCTCGGCATCGCCGATTTCAGCACCGCGGGCAGTCCCGGCGCCGTGCTCGACAAGCTCGAGGTGAACGCCAAGGCGGAGTGAGCGGCGTTCTTGTTACGTGGGCGATACCGGCCCGGTGCTCTCGAACTCGGCGAGATCGCCGACCAGATCGGTGATCGAGATCTCGATGCGCCGGCCGTTCTTGAGGCGCAAGGTCGCGTCGGGCACGAGCCAGACCGGCTTCAGGCTGGCGTGGTTGCCGGCCAGCGTGCCGGACGCGACGATGCTGCCCTCGCGGCGTTCGATCACCACGCGGTAGCGCACGCGAACCGCCTCGACGCCTTCGGTGGAGACGTGGCCGCGCCCGGTCAGGGTCTGCAGGACTTCGTTCGGTTCGAACATGGATGGCGGGCGGCGATCGGGATTATTCGGCAACAACTTTGCCGCTTAATCCCGATCTAGGGTAGTCCCGTCCCGAACACCATGCTCATCGGCCCACAGGCCGCCGTGTTTTCTCGCGCAGGGCGAGAGGTTCCCGGCTCAGGGCAACTCACGCACGATGACGCGGCCGCCCTCGGTGGAGAGCGCGAGCCGGCCCGTCTTGAGCGCGAGCGCTTTCTCGCCGAACAGGGTGCGGCGCCAGCCCTGCAGCACCGGCACGTCCGCCTGGTCGTCGTCGGCGATGGCTTCGAGCTCGTCCACGGTGGCGATGATCTTCGGGGCGATGCCCTCGGCCTCGGCCACGGCCTTGAGCAGAACCTTCAGCAACTCGACCACGGCGGCGTTGCCGCCGCGCGAGCGCCCGCGCTCGGGGAGCTTGATGTCGGCGGTGTCGCGCAAGAAACCGCGCTCGACCGCGGCCAGGATGTCGGTGCCGGTGCGCGAGCGCTCGAAGCCCGTCGGGATCGTGCGAAGCCGGCCCAGCGCCTCGACGCTGCGCGGGGCCGAGGAGGCGATGTCGATCACCGCCTCGTCCTTGAGGATCCGGCCGCGCGGCACGTTGCGGGTCTGCGCCTCCTTCTCGCGCCAGGCCGCGACCTCCATCAGCACGGCGACCTCGCGCGGCTTGCGCATCCGCCCCGAGAGCCGGCGCCAGGCCTGGGCCGGGTCGGCCCGGTAGGTCTCCGGCGAGGTCAGAACGCCCATTTCGTCGTCGAGCCAGGCGCCGCGATCGGTCTCGACGAGCTGGGCGACGAGCAGTTCGTAGACCTTGACGAGATGCGTCACGTCGGAGAGCGCGTAGCTCAGCTGCGCCTCGGAGAGCGGCCGGCGCGACCAGTCGGTGAAGCGCGAGGACTTGTCGATCTTCGCCTTGGCGAGGTCGTTGACGAGCTGCTCGTAGGACACCGAGTCGCCGTAGCCGCAGACCATGGCCGCGACCTGCGTGTCGAAGAACGGATGCGGCAGCAGCTCGCCCATCATCCAGACGATCTCGAGATCCTGGCGGGCCGAGTGGAACACCTTCACCACGCCCTCGTCCGCCATCAGGTCGACGAACGGCTTGAGGTCGAGATCCTTGGCCAGCGGGTCGACCAGCGCCGCGAACCCGTCCGGCGCCGCCATCTGGATCAGGCAGAGCTTCGGATAATAGGTCGTCTCGCGCATGAACTCCGTGTCGACGGTGACGAAGGGCTGCGCGGCGAAGCGGGCACAGGCGTCGGCAAGGTCCGACGTGGTCGAGATCAGGTCCATGCCTTCGGCTATATCGGAGGTTGACGCGCCTTGCGAGGCGAAGGGCGGCATTCCGCCGTGGACGTTTGCCGGAGCGAAACGCCCTCCCCCGAAGCCCGCGCCTTGACTTGCCCGGTCTCGCGTGAATGGTGCCGGCCTCAATCCCATAGAGCCGGCCATGCATCGTTACCGTTCCCACACCTGCGGGGCGCTTCGCCCGTCCGACGTCGGCACGAGCGTCCGCCTGTCCGGCTGGTGCCACCGCATCCGCGACCATGGCGGCGTGCTGTTCGTCGACCTGCGCGACCATTACGGCCTGACGCAGTGTGTGGTCGATTCCGATTCGAAGGCCTTCAAGGCGGTCGACGCCGCCCGCTCGGAATGGGTGATCCGCATCGACGGCCGCGTGCGCACCCGCCCCGCCGGTACCGAGAATTCCGAGCTGCCGACCGGCACGATCGAGGTCTATATCGACGAGGTCGAGGTGCTCGGCCCCGCCGCCGAGCTTCCGCTGCCGGTCTTCGGCGATCAGGAGTACCCGGAGGAGACGCGGCTCGCCTACCGATACCTCGATCTGCGTCGCGAAAAGCTGCACGCCAACATCATGAAGCGTGGGGCGATCATCGACAGCCTGCGCCGTCGCATGCGCGAGGGCGGCTTCTTCGAGTTCCAGACGCCGATCCTCACGGCCTCCTCGCCGGAAGGCGCGCGCGACTTCCTGGTGCCCTCGCGCCTGCATCCCGGCAAGTTCTATGCGCTGCCGCAGGCGCCGCAGCAGTTCAAGCAGCTGACGATGATCGCGGGCTTCGACCGCTATTTCCAGATTGCGCCCTGTTTTCGCGACGAGGATCCGCGGGCGGACCGCCTGCCGGGCGAGTTCTACCAGCTCGACGTCGAGATGAGCTTCGTCACGGAGGAGGACGTCTACGCCGCGATGGAGCCTGTCGTCCGCGACATGTTCGTGGAGTTCGCCGACGGCAAGCCGGTCACCGAGGTGTTCCCGCGCATTCCCTATGCCGAGGCGATGCTCAAATACGGCTCGGACAAGCCGGATCTGCGCAACCCCTTGATCATCGCCGACGTCAGCGACGAATTCGCCCGCGACGAGGTCGAGTTCAAGGCGTTCAAGGGCGTCATCAAGTCCGGCGGCGTGGTGCGGGCGATCCCGGCGACGGGGGCGGCGGGCCAGCCGCGCTCGTTCTTCGACAAGCTGAACGACTGGGCCCGCTCCGAGGGCGCGCCCGGCCTCGGCTACATCGTGTTCGAGGACGAGGGCGGCGAGCTCACCGGCAAGGGCCCGATCGCAAAGTTCATTCCCGCCGCCGTCCAGAAGGCCATCGCCGAGAAGACGGGCGCCAAGGCCGGCGATGCCGTCTTCTTCGCGGCCGGCACCGAGGGCAAGGCGGCGGCGCTCGCCGGCAAGGCCCGTATCCGCATCGGCGACGAACTCGGCCTCGTCGACCGCGAGCGCTTCGCGTTCTGCTGGATCACCGACTTCCCGATGTACGAGTGGAACGAGGACGAGAAGAAGGTCGACTTCTCGCACAACCCCTTCTCGGGGCCGAATGTCAGCCACGAAGACTTCCTGGCGCTCGACCCGGCCGACACCGAGAGCGTGCTGAAGCTCAAGGCCGTGCAGTACGACATGGTCTGCAACGGCTACGAGGTCGCCTCCGGCTCGGTGCGCAACCATCGCCCCGATGCCATGGTGAAGGCCTTCGAGATCGCTGGGTATGGCGAGGCCGAGGTCCATGCCCGCTTCGGCGGCATGTACCGCGCCTTCCAATACGGCGCACCGCCCCATGGCGGCATGGCCGCCGGCATCGACCGGCTGGTGATGCTGCTCGTCGGCGCGATCAACCTGCGCGAGGTGACGCTGTTTCCGATGAACCAGCGCGCCGAGGACCTGCTCCTCGGGGCGCCCTCGGAGGCGACGCCGAAGCAGCTGCGCGAGCTGCACGTTCGGTTGAACCTGCCCGAGAAGAAGGCCTGATCCAGACCGCCCCGTGCAAAGCCTCGTCGCCATCGTCGTCGCGCACGACAGCGCCGAGGTTCTGCCGGACTGTCTGGCGGCTTTGGCCCGCGAGGGCGTGCCGGCGATCGTCGTGGACAATGCCAGCCGCGATGCCTCCGTGCGGATCGCGCGCGCGGCCGGGGCTCGGGTTGTCGAAAACCCACGCAACGAAGGCTACGGCCGCGCCAACACTCTCGGCGTGCGGGCGGCGGAGGGCGCGACCCACGTCCTGATCCTCAACCCCGACCTGGTCCTGCAACCCGGTGCGGCTGCCGCCCTGCTGGCAGCTTCGAAAAAATGGCCGGATGCGGGGCTGCTCGCGCCGCGCATCGTCGAGCCGGACGGGCGCTTCTTCTACCAGCCGCGCTCGCTGCTCGCGCCGTATCTCACCAATCCGCGCGGCGTGCGCAGCCTGCCCGAGGGCGACGCCTGTGCGCCGTTCCTCTCCGGCGCCTGCCTCATGGCCGAGCGAAAGCTCTTCCTCGACCTCGGCGGTTTCGACCCAAAAATCTTCCTGTTCTACGAAGATGACGACCTCTGCCGCCGCGTCGCTGACGCCGGCCGTGCGCTGGTCCACGTGCACGAGGCCGTGGCGCTGCACGGGCGCGGGCGCTCCTCGGCGCCGGAGCGGGGCCGGGTGTTTCGCACGCGCTGGCATCAGGCCTGGTCGCGCGCCTATGTCAGCCGAAAATACGGCCTGCCTGATCCCAGCCTCGGCATGCTCGCGGTGAACGCACCGAAAGCCCTGCTCTCCGCCCTCGTCTTCCGCCGCTCGGGCGTGGAACGCTACGGTGGCTCGGCGGCCGGCGCTTTTGCCGCTTGGCGCGGTCGTGCTGCCCTGTCCCGTGAAAACCTCGAAAAGGCCGGCGGATGAGCGCGCCGACCATCGCCGAGGCGATCGCCCGCCCGCACAACGCCTTCTCGGCCATGCGGCTCGCCCTGGCGCTGGCCGTGGTCGTCTCGCACGCCTTCAGCGTGGCGACCGGCGACCCCGCCGCCGAGCCGCTGGCCCGCGCCACCGGCTTCGCCCTGGGCGAGCACGCGGTGAACGGCTTCTTCGCCGTGTCCGGCTTCCTCGTGACCATGAGCATGGACCGGCGCGGGGCGCGCGACTACGTCATCGCCCGCGCCCTGCGCATCCTGCCGGGCTTGGTCGCCGCCACGCTGCTGGTCTCGCTGGTGCTCGGCGCGGCGCTGACCCGGCTGCCGCTGGCAGAATACTATGCCGCGCCGGAGCTGCGCCGCTTCATCCTCGGCACGCTGACGACCTTCAAGAGCAATGCCGCCCTGCCGGGCCTGTTCGAGGCCAATCCCTATCGCAGTCCCCTCGGCACGGTCTGGACCCTGAAATACGAGACCCTGTGCTACTTCGGCGTCCTCGTCTCCGGCGTTCTGGGACTCCTGCGGGTCCGCTGGCTGTCGCTGGCCCTGGTCGCCGGGTTGGCCGTCGCCCTCGTCGCGGCCCAGATCGCGCATCCCGACCTGCCCAAGGGCACCGAGACGGCATTCCGTCTGCCGATGATCTTCGCGGGCGGCGGCGCGCTCTATCTCTGGCGCGACCGGGTGCGGCTTTCGCCCTGGTGGCTCCTCGCCCTCCCCGCCGCCCTGCTCCTGCAGGGCACGCCGCTCTACCGGAGCGCGCTCTTCCTCACAGAGGCCTATGCGGCGATCGGAATCGCGCTGCTGCCGGCGCTGGGCCGGCCGCGCCTCGATCCGCCGGCCGACCTGTCCTACGGCGTCTACCTCTACGGCTGGCCGATCCAGCAGGTGCTGCACGCGTTCTGGCCGCAGGGCTCGGGCTGGGCGCTGCTCGGTCCCTCGATCATCCTGGCGCTCGGCGTCGCCGCCCTGTCCTGGTACGCCATCGAGAAGCCGGCGCTCGGCCTGAAGGCGCGCGCACTCGGCCGGCGCACGCTCGGCACCATCGAGCCGGCGGGACCGTGACGGCCCTGGCGCCGACGGCCGCCATCGCCCTCGCGGTGCGCCTGCTCGAAGAGGCGGGGTTTGCGGTCTCCGCTCGCAATGAACGCGGCGACAGCGTCTATTGCCGGAGCGGGGCCGACGCACTGGCGATCAGGATATCGAACCACGCCCGGACGCCGAAGCAGCGCCAAAAACACCCGGATGTGGCGACGAGCCTCGTCTTCCGTGCACCGAAGACGCCCGAGCAGGTCGCGGTGATGGTGGAGGCGGCGCAGCGCGCGTGCCGCGCGGCGGGTGGCCGCCCGAGCTGCCCCGTTACGTCGAGCGCCGGCGGCTGATATCTAGGCATTTATTGACATATTTAGGTATATTTGCTAGCTGCGATCGGACTTGCTCGCCTATGAAGGGCTGGATCCGATGTCGCTGTCTTCCGGTCACCGCCGCGATCTGAACGAAATCCGCGCGAGCCTCGCCGGGCTGACCGTCGAGACCAAGCTGCTCCGGATCGGGTGGCTGCTCTCGCAGAAATACGACCCCGATCAGCCGCGCGAACCGGCCGGCCAGCTCGGCGGCGGGCGCTGGACGTCCGGCGACCCGACCGCCGCCGGGCCGCTCGCCGCAGGCGACGATCCCGAGACCACCGGATCGATCGGCGGCGGCTCCGCTCCATCGACGACGCAGGAGGAGGTCGTGACGGCGGACGGTTCGCGCGTCCTCTCGATCCGCATCCGCAGCAACCCGCACGCCGAGTGGGACGAGCAGCACACGGTCACGGCGCCGGATGGCACGCGCACGGTCTTCGAGACGTCCGGTCTGACGCAGACGATTCGGGATGGCGGGAGCGGGGAGATTTTGAGCCGCAGCAGGCTGACGACCAGCGGAGCCGAGCCGGAGGCATTCTTCCAGTCGGCGCGGGCGCCTCAGCGTCTTCCGCGCGAACTCAAGCGCCTTAGCGATCGGATCCTGCAAGCTGCGATTTCGCTTTTCACGACGGAAGCGATTCGAAGGAACAGAGACGGCACGGCGATCTTCGCCGCACCGGCGAGCGAGTACATCCCTGGCGATGCGTTCAACGACCGTGCGATGTGGGTCGGTGCGGTCAGTCAGAGGGAGCTGGACCGACTCTGCCCGCGCAATGCGGAAATCCAGGCGCTGGCGAAATCAACCGCAGCAGAAGTCCGTGCATTAGGAGGGTATGGTACTGAGCAAAATTTTGGGAATATAGTTCATAGGATTATCGCACATAAGATCAAAAGCATGAAAGACCCTGGTTTGATTGCTGAGGTTTCTTATGCCGCAGAGACAGGTATAGGTGTCCACTACAGTAGCGGGCAATCTATACGACTGGATGTCTTGGAGCCCGTGCGTCCATCGACCGTCTGCGTATATGATCACAAGATGGGGAAGGCCATTCTCAGGGCCGTCCGCGCGGTGGATATTATTACTGCAATACAGAAACATTATCCTGGTATGAGAAATTACATTATGATTGAGGTACTCGAAAAATGACGACTCGGCACCAAATCGAAAAAATCTACAAGCCAATAATTGAATCAGAAAAGAATATAATCAGAATAAGTTCTGGTCTGATCTGCAGGAAGCCGGTTCGACATTTCGTTCTTGGCATATTTATAGAAAGGACTTCTGATAAAGATCGTTGCGATCCATGGTTGACAGTAATGGCTCTTTTTCTTCCAAAAATAAATCCTGATTTTGCTTTCGGAACATATATCGAACATCTGCAAAGGCCGGAGACATCTTCGCAGGAATCGTGGCTATGGTCCGATCCCGCAATGATCGCCGATGCAATCGCGGTGATCGAAACGGAGGTGCTGCCGAAGTTGGAGGTCTACGGGACGCCCGAAGGCTATGTGACCCTCCCCCCAAGAGAGCATACAATTCATTACGAACCCCTAGAGGATCGCATGCTCGCCCTTATCGCGGCGGGCGATCTCGATGCCGCGCGGACGATTTGGCACGAGAAGGAACCCAAATACCGCGGCAAGACCTACCACCCGGATTCGCTTCCGCATCGCTGGCAGATGCAACTCACCGTCGTGGCGGAACCCCTTCTGGCCGGCGACCGCCGGGCGCTCGCCCGGATCCTGCACGGGTGGGAGGCGGCCAATGTCCGCGGCACCAAGATCGAGCCCTACTGGGAACCGACGCCGTTTCCCCTCGAAGCCGGCCTCGGCTAACCTGGAACCTGCGTGCCGCCCTCGACCGAATCCTTACGGCTCACCCTCTCGCGCTTCCGCGGATACGGCGTCTCGCCCCGCTCCAACATCGCCACGAAGCCCGCGATACGCCGGGCGCGCGTCTCCGGCTTCTTCGCCTCCTGAACCCGGTAGAGGATCGCGTAGCGGTTCGTGCGGTCGAGGGTCGCGAAGGCCTGCTTCGCCTCCGGGGATGCGTCGAGCGCAGCGATGAGGTCCTCGGGCACCTCGGCCCGGCTCGCCGGCGCGTAGGCCGCCTCCCAGCGGCCGTCAGCCTGGGCCGCCGCGATCTCGGCGAGACCGGTCTCGCGCATCCGGCCGGCGGCGATCAGCGCCTGCGCCGCCGCGCGGTTGACCTCCGACCATGTCGAGCGCGGACGGCGCGGGGTGAAGCGGACCAGCCAGGACTGCTCGTCGTAGGGCGCGGCCTGCCCGTCGATCCAGCCGTGGCAGAGCGCACCTTCGATCGCTTCGAGCCGCGTCACGCTGGCGACGCCGGAGCCCTTTTTCGCGATCCGGAGCCAAAGCCCCGGCGCGGTGCGCGGTATGGTGGCGAGCCACGCCTCCCACTCACGCGGCGAGGCGAAGGCGCGGATCGGGAGCCCGGCCCTCTCCTCCCGCACCGGCGGAGGCCTAACCGGCGTCGCGAAGATACGGCTCGACCGGACCCTTCAGCTTCACCGTCATCGGGTTGCCGGCGCGGTCGAGCGTCTTGCCGGCCGAGAGGCGGACCCAGCCCTCGCTGACGCAGTATTCCTCGACATTGGTCTTATCGACGCCCTTGAAGCGGATGCCGATGCCGCGCTCCAGCAGCGCCTCGTCGTAATACGGGCTGTTCGGGTTGACCGAGAGGCGGTCGGGAAGGGCGGGGGCGGCTTCGGGCGTGTCGGTCATGGTCGAGCTCGGGTCGGTCTGAATCGCATCGGGGTAAGGGATTCACCCCGCCGCCGCAACGCCGCGCGCCTCGGCCGCCGCAGCGATCACCGCGTCGGCCTGACCGCTGGAGAGCAGCGGCACCAGCCGGCTCACGGTCGCGTGCGGCAGGTCCCACCACGCGGCCGCGACGAGCCGGGCCGCCGTCGCCTCGTCGAAGCGCCGCCGCACGATCTTCGCGGGGTTGCCGGCGACGACCGCGTAGGGCGGCACGTCGCGGGTCACCACGGCGCGGGCCGCGACCACGGCGCCGTGCCCCACGCTGACGCCGGACAGGATCATGCAGCCCGAGCCGAGCCAGACGTCGCTGCCGATCGTCACGTCGCCGCGCGAGGCGTGGTAATCCTGCGGCGCCTCCGAATCGGGCCAGAGCCCCGCCATCGCGGCGAAGGGGTAGGTCGAGACCCAGTCGAGCCGGTGGTCGCCGCCGAGCAGGATCTCGACCTTGTCGGCGATGGAGCAGTAGCGCCCGATCGTCAGCCGGCGGCCGGATTCGGGGAACCGGACCTTCGGAAAGCCGTAGGAATAGGCCCCTATCGAGAAATTCCAGCGCCGCGCTAGCTTCGCCATATGGAGGCGCGTCTCGTTGTGCGGGTTGCGCCCCCGCCTCAGCCGTTGCAACAGATTATTCAAAGGCGCGGTCCGGTGAGAATCACGCGTATTCCAGGAGAGGAAGCGAAGGTCATGGCCGACAACATGTCCGAGGACCTCAAGGCTGGAGCGCTCGTCTACCACCGCCTGCCCAAGCCCGGAAAGCTGGAGATCCAGGCGACCAAGCCGCTCGGCAACCAGCGCGACCTGGCGCTGGCCTATTCGCCCGGCGTCGCGGCGGCCTGCGAGGCCATCGCCGCCGACCCGCAGGAAGCGGCGACGCTGACGATCCGCCAGAACCTCGTCGCCGTGCTGACCAACGGCACCGCGGTGCTCGGCCTCGGAAATATCGGCCCGCTGGCCTCGAAGCCCGTGATGGAGGGCAAGGCGGTCCTCTTCAAGAAATTCGCCGGCATCGACGTGTTCGACATCGAGGTCGACCAGAACGACGTCGACAAGCTCGTCGACGTGGTCTGCTCGCTGGAGCCGACCTTCGGCGGCATCAACCTCGAGGACATCAAGGCGCCGGAGTGCTTCGAGGTCGAGGAGCGCTGCCGGGCGCGGATGAACATCCCGGTCTTCCACGACGACCAGCACGGCACCGCGATCATCGTCGCCGCGGCCGTGCTCAACGGGCTCGAACTCGCCGGCAAGACCCTCTCCGACGTCCGCATCGTGACCTCGGGTGCCGGCGCGGCGGCTCTCGCCTGCCTCAACCTCCTCGTTTCGCTCGGCGCGCGGGTCGAGAACATCACGGTCACCGACATCAAGGGCGTGGTCCATACCGGCCGCACCGAGCTGATGGACCGCTGGAAGGACGTCTACGCCAAGGACACCGAGGCGCGGACGCTCAGTGAGGTCATCCCCGGCGCCGACGTGTTCATTGGCCTCTCGGCCGGCGGCGTCCTGAAGCCCGAATACCTGGAGAAGATGGCCGAGAAGCCGCTGATCATGGCGCTGGCCAACCCCTATCCCGAGATCATGCCCGACCTCGCCCAGGAGAAGCGGCCGGACGCGATGATCTGCACCGGGCGCTCGGACTTCCCCAACCAGGTCAACAACGTCCTCTGCTTCCCCTACATCTTCCGCGGCGCGCTCGACGTCGGCGCGCGGGCGATCAACGAAGAGATGAAGAAGGCTGCGGTGAAGGCCATCGCCGCCCTCGCCCGCGAGGCGCCCTCCGACGTCGTCGCCCGCGCCTATGGCGGCGAGGCGCGGCCGTTCGGCCCGCAATCGCTGATCCCGAGCCCGTTCGATCCGCGCCTGATCCTGCGCATCGCCCCGGCCGTGGCCCAGGCGGCGATGGATTCGGGCGTCGCCGGGCGGCCGGTCGAGAACATCCACGCCTACGCCGAGTCGCTTGACCGCTTCGTCCACCGCTCGGGCTTCATCATGAAGCCGCTGTTCTCGAAGGCGAAGGCCGACCCGAAGCGCGTGATCTACACCGAGGGCGAGGACGAGCGCGTGCTGCGCGCCGCCCAGGCCATCGTCGAGGACGGCGTCGCCCGTCCGATCCTGGTCGGCCGCCCGCGGGTGATCGAGGTGCGCGTCAAGCGCTTCGGCCTGACCCTGCGCCAGGGCGAGCATTTCGACCTGATCGATCCCGATGACGATCCGCGTTACCGCGACTACGTCGCGACCTATCTCGAGGTCGCCGGCCGCAAGGGCATCACCCCGGACCTCGCCCGCACGCTGGTGCGCACCAACACCACGGTGATCGGCGCCCTCGCCGTGCGCCGCGGCGAGGCCGACGCGCTGATCTGCGGCCTCGAAGGGCGCTTCGACACCCGGCTCCGGGTGATCCGCGACATCATCGGCCTCGCGCCGGGCGTGCTCGACCTCGCCGCGATGAGCCTGATCGTCACCAAGAAGGGCGCGTTCTTCCTCGCCGACACCCATGTCCGCCAGGATCCGAGCGCCGAGGAGATCGCCGACATGGCGATCGCTTGCGCCGGCCATGTCGGCCGCTTCGGCCTGACCCCGAAGATCGCGCTGCTGAGCCACTCGGATTTCGGCCAGTCCGACGATCCCGCGTCTAGGAAGATGCGCCGCGCCCTCGAGCTGATCCAGGCCCGCGACCCGAAGCTTCAGGTCGACGGCGAGATGCAGGCGGATTCCGCCCTCTCCGAGATTCTTCGTGACAGGGTTCTGCCGGGGTCGCGCTTCAAGGGCGCGGCCAACGTCCTGGTCTTCCCGAACCTGGATGCGGCCAACATCGCCTTCCAGTTCGCCAAGATCCTGGCCGACGCGCTCCCCGTCGGCCCCCTCCTGATCGGCCCGGCCAAGCCCGCCCACATCCTGACGCCCTCGGTGACGGCCCGCGGCATCGTCAACGTCACGGCGGCGGCGGTGGTCGAAGCCCAGGCGAGCCAGCGGCTGGCGACGCTGCAGGCGGGCGAGCCGGGGGCGGCGCTGGTGACGGAATAGGCGGGCTGGCGCCTCGACGTCGAATGTCTTCGAACGCGAGCATCACACCGCCCGCTCCAGCTCCAGCAACCCCGCCCCGATCGCGAGCCAGACCAGATGCGCGTCCGTCCGCGCGCCGATCTTGGCCTTGATGCCGTAATGGTAGTTCTGCACGGTCTTGGGGCTGATGTTGAGCTGCCGGGCGATGCTGTCGGTGGTTTCGCCCGAGGCGACCAGCCGCAGGATCTCGACTTCGCGGGTGCCGAGGTCGCGGATCACGGCGTGGCCGCTCGACAGGCGGTCGGCGGCGATCTCGCGGGTGATGTCCTCAGATAGCGCCCGGCCGCCGCGGGCGACCGTGCCGACGGCGCGGACGAGTTCGGACGGGGCGCTGCTCTTGGTGACGTAGCCCGAGGCGCCGGCCTCGAAGGCTTTCAGCGCGAAGGCTGCGCCGCCGTGCATCGTGAAGACCAGAACCCGGGCATGCGTGTCCCATTGCCGGATGTGGCGCAGGGCCTCGATGCCGCTCGGGCCGGGCAGCGAGATGTCCATGACGACGATGTCGGGGGTATGCAGCTTGTAGGCGCGATAGGCGCCGGCCGCGTCCTCGGCCTCGGCGACGACGCGGGTGCCGGGCTGGCGCTCCAGCAGCAGCCGGTAGCCTTCGCGCACCACGGGATGGTCGTCGACGAGGAGGATCGAGAGGCCGGTCACGCAGCGGCCGCGACGGCGGGGACGAGCCGCGGACCCCTGAGCGGGATCACCGCGGCGATGCGCAGGCCGTGTTCGGCCCTGGCGATCGAGAGGCTTCCGCCCAGCGAGGCGATGCGCTCGCGGATGCCGAGGATGCCGCGGCCGGTGGTGCCGTCGAGACGGGCCGGATCGCCGCCGCCCTCGTCCTCGACGGTGAGGCGCAGCCCGCCCTCGGCCGCGCCGGCATGCTCGATCGTCAGCCGCACCTCGGCGGGGCGGCCGTCGGCGCGCGGACGGCCGTGGCGGGCGGCGTTGGTGAGGCATTCCTGGGCGATGCGGTAGACGCTGACGGCCGCCTGCGCCGGCACGGCGGCGAGGTTGCCGGCGACGTCCAGGCGGAAGACCGAGCGCGGTTGGCCAAGATGTCGGCTTCTGGCGTTCCAGCCCGAGACGAGCTGGGCGAGGCTCGCCTCCAGGCCGAGCTCGTTGATGTCCTGGCTGCGCAGGCGCGACAGGGCCTCCTTGAGGCTCCCCATCATCCGGGCCGTCACCCGCGAGACCGAGCGGGCCTGGGTGGCGAGATCCGGCCGGTCGGGTTCGGCGCCGGCCTCGATCGCGGCGGCCAGCGCCGCGGTCGCGGTGAGGCACTGGCCGAACTCGTCGTGCAGGTCGCGGGCGAGCGCCCGGCGCTCCTCCTCCTGGACTTGGAACAGGCGCTTGGTGAGGGCGGCGCGCTCGGCGGTGGTGCGGGCGAGGCGGCCGGCAAGGTCCTCGACCGCGCGGCCGATATGGCGGAACTCCGCCGTGGCGAAGGCCGGAAGGCGCGGCCCGAATTCGCCGGCCTCCAGCCGGCGCAGGGCACGGGCGATGGTGCGGGCCGGCATCACGGCGTGGCCGATCAGCAGCGCCGCGAGCAGGCCGATCCCGGCCGCCATGGCGGCGGCGATGCCGGTGACGATCCGCACCTGCCCCCAGACCTGCCGCAAAGCCGCCGCCGGATCCGGCGCGGCGGTGATCGTGCCCGCCCTGAGCTGGCGCACCGTCAGGGGCACGCTCACCGAGGGATGCGCGCCGAAGGCCGTCTCGTAGACGCCGGCGAACCAGGCCGGCGGGCTCGCACCGACGCCCTCGACCTGGCTGCACAGCGGCTTCGCGCCCTGCACGGCGCTCGTGAGCGTGATGCAGATGCCGGGGGAGATGACGCGCAGCGTCTGCACGGCCTGCCATTCGGGCAACGGCAGCAGCGGCGCCTTCTCCATGCCGTCGCGCCAGAGCAGCTGGCGCCAGTACAGCACCGAGAGGTCGCGGGCGACGCGGGCGGCCGAGGCCTCGGTCTCGGCCCGGATGCCGTTCTTGGCGTCCCAGACGATCCAGCCGACCGCGCAGGCGAGACAGAGCAGCACCACGCCGACGAGGCGCAGGATCAGATGAGCCAACAGACGCATGGCGGCCTCCCCGGGATCGTGAGCGAGTTGGAGCGGGCCGTGACGGCCTTGGCAAGGCCGCGTCGGGGCCTTCGGTCAAATTGCCCGGCGGTAGGCGGGCACCCTGCCCTGTCGGCTACGGCTCCGCGCGGCGAGGTTCTGCGAGCCGAAACGGAGACGCCGATGCGACTGCCCCGCTTCATCCAGGTCTGGTTCGCCCTCGACCTGCTCCTGGCCCTGCTGCCGCCGCTGCACTGGCATCTCGGCGTGGCGGAGCCGGTGCTCGGGATGCCGTGCACCCTCGCCTACCTCTGGGGCGCGAGCCTGTTCATCGCGGCGAGCGTCGTCGCGGCCTATTTCGCCGATCCCGCGCGCGCCGTGGAGCGTTGACCCAATGGGCATCCTCGTCACCTACGGCGCGCTGGCGCTGTTCTTCGCCGCCGTCGTCCTCATCCTGCAGCGTTCCTACGTCGCCGACCGGAATTTCGCGGATTTCACAGTGGCCGGCCGCTCCTTCGGCGGCTTCTTCCAGGCGATGGCGTTCTTCAACACCTACCAGCCGGGCACGGTCTTCCTCGGTGCCTTCGGCTTCATCGTCGGCAACGGAGTCGTCGGCCTCGGCGTCTCGACCATGCTCGCGCCGGTGGTCATGTACCTGATGGCACAGCGGGTCTGGACCTGGGGCGCCCGCCACGACCTCAAGACGCAGCCCGACCTGATGGCGCTCCGCTACGGCTCGCGGGGGATCCGCGTGGTCGCGGCGCTGATCGGCGTGCTCGGGCTGTTTCCATGGATGGTGCTGGGGATGCAGTCCCTCGGCGCGGTGTTCTATGCCCTCGGCCTCGGACATCTTGGCTTCACCACTTCGGTGATCCTCGGCGTCGCGGTGATGTCGCTGCGCCAGGTCTGGACCATCCGCATGGGCATGCGCGGCATCGTCATCTCCGACGTCTTTCAGGGCATCGTCGCCTACATCGTCGGCAGCGGCCTGATGATCGGCCTCATCGTCTGGCTATTTTCGCAAGGGGCCTCGCTCGATGCCGTGCCGGCGACGAAGCTCGCCCTGCCGGGTGCGAACTCGGACGTGCCGCTGCTGTTCTTTTCGCTGACGCTCTTGCCGCTGCTCTGCTCGCTGTGCTGGCCGGACCTGTTCATCCGGCTCTACACCGGCTCCGGCGTCGAGGCGGTGAAGCGCTCCTCGGCCTATTGCGCGCCGCTGTCACTGGTCTTCGTCACGAGCCTCGGCTTCCTGGCGCTGCTGGCCTCCTCGCGCCCCGACGTGCTGGCGAGCCCGGAGACGGCGTGGTTCACGCTGAACCAGGCGGCCGGGGGCGTGCCGCTGCTGGCGCTCGCCGGCGTCATCGTGTTCGCGGCCTCCATGGGCAACATCGACGCCACCGTGCAGTCCATGGGCGCGCAGATCGCCAACGACGTGGTGCATCCCTACCGGCTCCTGAGCGAGCGCGGGCTCATGCTGACCTCCCAGATCGCCATAGCCGCTATCACCGCCCTCTCGGCCGTCATCGCCTGCCTGCCCCTGCCCTCGCTGTTCTCGATCGGCCTGTTCGCCTTCCAGGTGATGGTGCAGATTGCGGTACCGCTCTACCTCGGCATTTTCTCGAAGGCCGGCAACGCCGCCGGCGCTCTCACGGGCATGCTCGCCGGCATCGCGGTCGTGGCTGTGCTGCAACTGCTCTATCCGCTCGGCGTCCCCTGGGCCTGGGGCCTGACCTCCGGCTTCGTCGGGCTGATCGTCAATCTCGCGATTTTCTTGGGGGCGGCCGCATTGCTTCCCCGGAGCGCCGCCGAGCAGGCTCGGCTCGACACGCTGTTCGGCGAGGGCGGCAGCCCGTCCGCTGCGACCGATGCCGGACAGGGTCTGAGGGTTCGGCCGGCCTGACGACCTTGGTCGCTTGCGGGGAGTCGCGTCCTGTTCCAGGATCGCGGGTCCCCGTAAACCGGTGGCGCCCGGCCGCGCCGATCGAAAGCGCCCGATGACCCCTCCGCCGTGCCCGATCACCGGCGAGCCGGCGATCCGCCTCGTGCAGTGGGTCGGCGCCGGGTTCCTCGCCGACCTCTGGCGCATCACCCTGCGCGTGGACGCGCTGCCGAGCTTCAAGGGCACGACGCGCTTCGGGTTGTGGGAATCGGCGACGGGTCTCTACTTCTTCGACCCGATGCTGGAGGGCGATGCGGGATTCTACAGGTCGCTCTACGAGCGGCTGAGCAGCCGTTACTACCCGCGCGAGGGCCATCCGCGCTCCGAGTTCACCCTCGCCGCACGCCATATCCGCCCGAACGAGCGCGTCCTCGACGTCGGCTGCGGCTTCGGGGCCTTTCGCCATGCGGTGCACCACGCGCGCTATACCGGCCTCGATCCGCATTTCTCCGGCGAGCCCGGATCTGAGTGGGCCCGCATCGAGACGCTGACCGATCACCTCGCGGCCCATGCCGGCGCCTATGACGCCTGCACCGCGTTCCAGGTCCTCGAACATGTCGAGAACCCGGTGGCGATGCTCGGGACCATGATGCGGGCGGTCCGGCCCGGTGGGCGCGTCATCATCGGCGTGCCGCACGTGCCGGCGGCCCACACCAGGATTCCGAACTACCTGATCAACGCCGTGCCGCACCACCTGACCTGGTGGACTGCGGACGCGCTGACGGCGATCGCGGCCCGCGTCGGCCTCGTGAACGCGACGGTCGAGACGGCGCCCTGGGCCGATGTCGACGGACTGGTCTACTGGATGGCGCGCTGCTCGCCGGTGAAGTGCCGGGACCGGCACTACCGGCATTCCTGGGCCTGGCATGCCTCCACCGTGATCGGCTTCCTCGGCGGCTACGCGATGTGGACGATCAAGCCGACACCGAAGACGACGGACGAGGGCGCGTCGCTGCTGCTCGTGGCCGACACGCCGGCCGGATAGGCGGTCTCCCGACTGCGAAGCGGGTCACCGACCCTGGCCCGGCCGGAAGCGTTCGGCGACGGCGATGCCGCCGAGGACCAGGGCGAGGGCGGTCGCCTGCGTCGCGCCGAAGGGCTCGTCCAGGAGCATAACCGCGAGGCCTGCGCCGAAGACCGGTACGAGGTTCACGAACAGGCCGGCGCGGTTCGGTCCGATCAGCTCGACGCCGCGGATGAAGAAGAGCTGCGCGGCCAATGTCGGGCCGATCGCGACGAAGGCGACGACGGCCCAGCCCTTCGCGGTCGGCCAGATCAGGTGGCCGGCCGCCCATTCGACGGCGAGCGGCGGCAGCGAGGTGACGAGCGCCGTCGCGGCGATCGCCGTGAAGAAGGCCAGTCCCGCCACTCTGGGCCGGGAGGCCAGCCCCACGGTGTATCCGGCGTAGAACAGGCAGGCGGCGAGCATCAGCCCGTCGCCGAGATTGAACGAGAAGGTCCGCAGCACGCTCCAGTCGCCATGCGTCGCCGCCACGCCCGCGCCCATCAGAGTGATCGCTGCGCCGACGGCCTGTCCGCTGGTTACCGGTGTCCGGCTGACGAAAAAGTTCATCAGCATGACGAGCACGGGGATCGAACCCTGGAACAGGGCGACGTTGGTCGCGCTCGTATAGGTGCCGGCGAGGTAGAACAGGCTCGCATAGGCGGTGAAGCCGCTGGCGCCCATGGCGAACAGATAGACCGGCCGGCGCGCCAGCAGGCGCCAGTCCTCGGCCGACTGGCGCGGCGCGATCAGTGCGAGCACGGCGAAGCCGATCGCCCAGCGCAGCGTCGTCAGCACCTGCGGCGAGACCTCCCCCGTCGCCCATTTGCCGGCCACCGCGTTGCCCGCCCACATCAGCGTGGTCAGGACCAGCATGGAGTAGGCGAGCGCTGCCGGGTTGGAGCGGGCGGGGACAGGTAGGCTGGTGTGGGACTCCACGATCGCCTCGGCATGGTGGGACGCATTTTGACGAAAGCGATCGACCTAATAAGGTTGCCGGAATGTTCTCCGTCAACAAGGTCGCGCCGCTTTATGGGCCCCGAGGATAACGAACCGGTTCACTTGGTCGAGGAGCCGGAAACCGGCGATCGCTTTCTCGTGTACGCAACCGACAAAGGCCTTCGGCTGGACATCCGGTTTGTGGGCGAGGCGCTCTGGATGACGCAGGGGCAGATCGCTCAGCTTTTCGGTCGCGACGTCTCGACCATCTCCCGGCACATTGCCAACGTGTTCGAGGAGAAAGAGCTCGACGAATCGGCTTCTTTGCAAAAAGTGCAAACAACCACCGGTCGTCCGGCGTCCCTTTACAGCCTGGATATGGTCATCTCGGTTGGCTACCGTGTCTCCTCGGCGCAAGCAACGTTGTTCCGGCGATGGGCAACCGGCGTTCTGGTTCAATTCGCCAAGAAGGGTTTCGTGGTCGACGCACCACGTCTGAAGCAGCCCGACAACGCCGATCGGATCACGGAACTACGCGAAATCATTCGCGATATCAGGTCCGATGAGGCGAATGTCTACCGTGAGCTGCGTCAGATCTGCGCACTTTGCCGAGATTACGATGGAACGACAGCTGCCGCGAGAGAATTTTATCAGCATACGCAAGCGAAACTTGTTTACGCAGTAACCTCGCATACGCCAGCGGAAATCGTATCGACAAGAGCCGACCATTCTGCCGATAACATGGGCTTACAAGCTTGGCCAAATGATAGCATCAGAAAGGCCGATGTAAGTGTCTCGAAAAATTATCTCACGGAAAGGGAAATCAGAGAACTTAATAGACTTACAACAATATTGTTAGATATATTTGAAGACCAATTAGATCTAGGTAGAATTTTAATAATGGAAGACGCGAGAAGCCTTTTGGTTCGACAGCTGCAACAACTGGGTCGCGCTATTCTCCGGGCAGGCGGTCGCGTGAAGGCCTTGGATGCGAAGCGCCTGGCGGAGCAAGAATACGATCAGTTCGATTATCGGCGTAAGTTGGAACGTCAGCGGGAAGCGGACGAACGGATTTCCGCACTTGCAAAAGAGGCCAAAGCCCTCGGCAGGATACCGCGCAAGTAGAGAACCCCGCCGCCTTTGTCCGATCGCGGCAGAGCGCGTCTGGCCGCTGAGCCCCTATCGCATCTGCCCCGCCGGGCGAAGTGACCAGTTCGCGCGCGAAGAAGAGCTATCGCCGGACCGGCCGGTCGTCCCAGCGGATCGCCGGATCGTATTTGCGACAGCCCGCGATCATATCCTCCGGCGGCTTGCGCTCGACCCGGCTGCCGGAAAAGCCCTCCAGCACTTCCCAGCTATCGCTGTGGGAGAGAAAGTCTTGCAGGCGTTCCGGTGGCTTTGGCTCGGAAGGGGCGAGGCAGCCCCTTCGGCAAGGGCGCCGGAAGCTGCCGGGATCGCCCCAAGAGGATGAGCGCCGATCGTCCCGTCACGCGCCCGCCTTCCACAGCGACCATGCACTGCCCTCATTCCTACTCGCGGTCGCAGCGGAGGACGATGCGGTCCGCTGCCGTGAGGCTCAAGCCTGCCCGCGCCAGTCCCGGATATCGACGAAGCGGCCGGCCACCGCCGCCGCCGCCGCCATGGCCGGGGAGACGAGATGCGTGCGCCCGCGATGGCCCTGGCGGCCCTCGAAGTTGCGGTTCGATGTGGAGGCGCAGCGCTCCAGCGGGCTCAGCCGGTCGGCGTTCATGCCGAGGCACATCGAGCATCCGGGCTCACGCCAGTCGAAGCCGGCCTCCTTGAGGATGCGGTCGATGCCCTCGGCCTCGGCCTGCGCCTTCACCAAACCCGAACCCGGCACCACCATCGCCGAGATGCTCTCGTGCACCTTCCGGCCCTCGACCATCTGCGCGACGATGCGCAGATCCTCGATGCGGCCGTTGGTGCAGGAGCCGATGAAGATGCGGTCAAGGGTGATGTCGGTCATCCGCGTGCCGGGGGTCAGGCCCATATAGGCGAGTGCTTGCTCCTTCGACTGCCGTTTGTTCTCGTCGGCGATGACGGCCGGGTCCGGCACCACGCCCTGGATCGAGACCACGTCCTCCGGGCTGGTGCCCCAAGAGACGATGGGCGGGAGGCTGGCCGCATCGAGCCGCACCTCGCGGTCGAAATGCGCGCCTTCGTCGGTGACGAGGCTTTCCCAATAGGCCCGCGCCTTGGCGAAAGCCGCGCCTTGCGGCGCCTTCGGCCGGCCCTCGACATAGGCGAAGGTGGTGGCGTCCGGCGCGACGAGGCCGGCCCGTGCGCCGCCTTCGATCGACATGTTGCAGATCGTCATCCGGCCTTCCATCGAGAGGGCGCGGATGGCCTCGCCGGCATATTCGATGACGTGGCCGGTGCCGCCGGCGGTGCCGATCTCGCCGATGATCGCGAGCACGATGTCCTTGGCGCTGACATGCGGCGGCAGGGTGCCGTCGACCGTCACGCGCATGTTCTTGGCCTTGCGCTGGATCAACGTCTGCGTGGCGAGCACGTGCTCGACCTCCGACGTGCCGATGCCGTGCGCGAGAGCCCCGAAGGCCCCGTGGGTCGAGGTGTGGCTGTCGCCGCAGACGATGGTCTGGCCGGGCTGGGTGAAACCCTGTTCGGGGCCGATGATGTGGACGATGCCCTGGCGCCGGTCGAGGGCGTCGTAGAACTCGATGCCGAAGTCGCGCACGTTCTCGGCCAAGGCCTCGAGCTGCGTGCGGCTCTCGGGATCCTCGATGCCCTTGGAGCGGTCCGAGGTCTGGACGTTGTGGTCCACCACCGCGAGCGTCTTTTCGGGAGCGCGCACCTTTCGGCCGGCGACGCGCAGTCCTTCGAACGCCTGGGGGCTCGTCACTTCGTGGACGAGGTGGCGGTCGATGTAGAGCAGCGTGTTGCCGTCCGGCAGGGTCTCGACGACGTGGTCGTCCCAGATCTTGTCGTAGAGGGTGCGGGGAGCGGTCATGGCGCTGTCGGTCGAAGGGCTGCGGGTGTCGGCCTCGCGGCGCGACTGATCGCGCGCACGGACTGGGATCGTTCCAGATCCCATCTAGTAGCGCTCCCGAGCGCGTTTCGGAAGAGGCCGGCTGTCATGCTCGACCGCGATGCCTGCAGCCGAAACTCAGGCTGGGTCGAAGCGCTGCTGGATTGTCCGTCGGCGAAATCACACGCTACAGTCGAGCCAAGAACACGCTCGGAGCCTCCGAGGGAGTGATGTCGAGACCGCTTGAGGCCTTCACGTTCCCTCACCGCCCGGTGATCGATCCGTTGGAGCACGGGACAACACCGCGCGCGTCGCTGGCGACCGCGATCCGCCGGGCCGTGGCGGCGCTCGGCTGGCGGCGCCGGACGGACGGGCATTGGGTGTTTCCGCTCGAGGCGGACGCGACGATCCCCGCCGACTACGTGCTGCTCCAGCACTATCTCGACCGGATCGACGAACCGCTGCAGGCGCGGATCGGCACCTATCTGCGACGCATTCAGGCAGACGAAGGCGGCTGGCCGATGCATCCGGGCGGCCGCTTCGACCTGTCGGTGAGCGTGAAGGCCTATTTCGCCCTCAATGGCGCCGGCTGACGGATCGAGCGGGGAGCAGGCCATGGATCGACGTTCTCTCCTGCGGGCCGGCGGTGCTGCCGGCTTGCTCCTCGCCCTGACCGCGTCCGCCCTTCGGGCCGAGGAGGCCAAACCGCTGCATCGCATCGCCCTCCAGGTCAGCTCCGCCGATCCGGCGCTGATGAATCTCGCCCTCACCAACATCGTGAACATCGCCAAGCACTACGCGGGCACGGGCGACAGCGTGGCCATCGACCTGACGGCGTTCGGGCCGGGTTACGCGATGGTGCGGGCGGATACCTCGCCGGTGAGGGCGCGGATCGCCGAGATCAGGCAGCGCTATCCGTTCGTGCGGTTCTCCGCCTGCCAGAACGCCCGGCGGGCCATGGCCGAGGCGGAGGGGAAGACGCCCGACGCGATCCCGCAGATCGCGGAGGCCGACGACGTCCCGGCCGGCGTCGTGCATCTCAGCGAGTTGCAGGAGCAGGGCTGGTCCTACCTGCGACCTTGACGCTCTCCCGAGCGGCTGCGCTGGACCGCCATGCAGCCCGGCGCTAAGCCGGCGGGAACCGCCATACGGGACTCCAGGCCAGTGCCCGATACCTCCGCGCCCGACATCCTGACGATCCGCCACCTGCAGCCCGACATCGTCGAGGCACTCGATGCCCGGTTCCGGATGAACCGCCTCGATCAGGCGCCCGACCGTGAGGCGTTCTTGAACGAGATCGGTCCGCGCATCCGCGGTCTCGCCGTCGGCTCCCAGACCGTGGTCGATGCCGCCTTGTTCGAGCGGCTGCCCAATCTCGAAATCGTCTCGAATTTCGGCGTCGGTTACGACACCATCGACGCGCTCGAGGCCGGACGGCGCGGCATCGTCGTCACCAACACGCCCGACGTTCTCTCCGACGAGGTCGCCGACCTGGCGCTCGGGCTGCTGTTGGCCACCGTGCGCCAGATCCCACAGGTCGACCGCTACCTGCGGGCCGGCCGCTGGCCGGAAAAGCCCTACCCGCTCACCGCAACCCTACGCGAGCGCCGGGTCGGCATCCTCGGGCTCGGCCGGATCGGGCAGGCAATCGCCCGGCGTCTCGAAGGCTTCGATGTCGCGATCCACTACCACGGCCGCAGCAGGAAGCCCGGCGTCGCCTACACCTACCACACTACCCTGATGGGGATGGCGAAGGCCGTCGACGTGCTGATGGTGGTGGCGCCCGGCGGACCCGGCACCGACGGCATGGTCGACGCCGCGGTGCTGGCGGCGCTCGGGCCGGACGGAATCGTGATCAACGTCGCCCGCGGCAGCATCATCGACGAGGCGGCACTGGCCGAGGCGCTGAGATCCGGCACGATCCACAGCGCCGGGCTGGACGTCTTCGCCAAGGAGCCGCACGTCTCGCCCGAACTCCTCGCCCTCGATCACGTCGTGCTGCTGCCTCATGTCGGCTCGGGCTCGGTCCACACGCGGAGGGCCATGGGCCGGCTGCTCGTCGACAACCTCGTCGCCTGGTTCGACGGCAAGGGGCCGCTGACGCCGGTGCCCGAGACGCCGTGGAGCCGCGGAGCATGATCCGCGGCTCGGCTGCCGGGCTCGCAATCCTGATCGCCGCCTGCCTGTCCCTGCAGGCACAGGAGACGCCGTTGCGCGGCGACGAGACGCCGGCAGCCGTGCCCGAGGTGCCGCCGACGCAGGCCGCTCCTCCCGTTTCTCCGCTCAAGACCCTGCCGGAAACCCTCGGGGACGCCGTCGGGATGTGGGACATGTCCCTCGACGGCAGCAACCGGCGCTGCGAGTTGACGCTCTCGGCCGATAGCGGGCCGGACGGCCGCGTGCTGCGTTTTCCCGCCGGTTGCCGGCGGGCGCTGCCGATCCTGTCCGAAGCGGCCGGTTGGCTGTTTGCCGAGAAGGGCATCCGCATCGTCGACCGCAACGTGCGACCGGTGATCACCTTCACGCCGCGTGCCGACCAGGGGAGCCTCGGCGGCCAGGCCGAGCACGGCGGCACCTACAGCCTCGTTCCGCTTCAGACGCTGGCGATGCTTCCGCCCCCGCCCGCGGTCGAGCCTGCAGCGCCGGACGGCGCCGTGGGCTCGAGTCTTTCCGACGTCGCACCGTCTCGCGACATTCCAGGCTCTCAGCCGGTACTGGGGGCGGGCATGCTCGCCAACCGGGAGGTGACCACCCGTGCCGAGTCGCAGGCCGGCCCGCGGCAGGACCGTTCCGGCCGGCCGGCCGTCGGGACCTACGCCCTCGACCGTTTCGCCGAGAAGGACGTCTGCCGGATCGCCCTGGAGTCCCGTCCTCCTGCCGCGAAGGCGGAGCGTGAGCCGATCAAGGAGCTTTCACCCGCCCGCATCCTGCCGGGCTGCCGCGACGGCGGCATCGCGACGTTCGATCCGGTCTCGTGGCGCTACGCCAGCGGCCACCTGACCCTGAAGGCGCGGCGCGGCCACGCCATCAACCTCGTCCCCACCGGCGAGGGAAGCTGGCGGCGCGATCCCGACACCGGCACGACGCTGGTGCTGCGCAAGGTCGAGCCTTGAACGACGAAGGGGAAGCGACGACGCTTCCCCTCTCGGTTTCCGCTCGGGGCGGCGGCTCGATCGGCCGGATGGTCCCTTGTGGACCGAACGCCGCCGCTCAGCGGTCTCGCAGGACCAGGTAGAGGGCGTGGATCGAGCCCGGGAGATAGAACAGCAGGCAGAGCAGGATGTTGAGCAGGAACTGCAGGCCGAAGCCGTTCGTCATCAGCACGGAGATCGGCGGCAGGAAGAATGCGATCAGGACTTGTACGAGTGTCGACACGATGGCTCCGCGCAAGAGGGTCGTCGCCAGAACGCAAGCCTGGGCATTCGGTTCCCATGGCGTCGGTCTGTCGATTTCGGTGGGCTCGAGTCCATGAACGGTCAGCCGGTTCACGGACGGTCTCGTCGCGCGCGGCGATACGGACGTGTCGGGCAACGACGGTAACCGCTGCCTCTCGCCGAAAGGGCGCGATACGCTCGTGCCCCTTCGATGATGCCCTGCCAGCAACTCTGACGCTTCGCCGCGATATGCCGGCTCGCCACAGGTCCCATTTCGCGACCGGTTACGGGAGACCGGCCGGGCAGCACTTTCGTTCGGCGGCTCAGGCCGCCTTCTTCTTCAACGCGTCGTAGAAGCGGCCGCCGCTCTCGGCCATGGCGGCCAGCGTGTCCGGCACCGCGAAACGCGGGCCGTGCTTGGCCTCCAGCTCCCGCGCCAGGGCGACAAAGCGCTTCGGCCCCATGAAGTCGATGTAGGACAGTGCCCCCCCGGTGAACGGCGCGAAGCCGAAGCCGAGGATCGAGCCGACATCCGCTTCTCGCGGATCGGTGATCACGCCCTCGCCGACCGTGCGTGCCGCCTCCAGCGCCTGAACCACGAGGAAACGGAGCTTCAACTCGGCCACGTCGATCTCGTCGGCCGGAAGGTGCGTCGCCTGCATGTCGCGGAGTGCAGGCCAGAGCCGCTTCTGACCGCCCTCCGGATAATCGTAAAAGCCCTTCCGATTCTTGCGGCCGAGCCGCCCCTGGTTCTCGACCAGTTCCGTGAGCAGCGCCTTCTGGACGGGATCGACGGCGTCGGGGCCGAGCTGCGCCTCGGTGGCCTTGAGGATCTTCAGGCCGAGGTCGATGCCGACCTCGTCGTTGAGGGAGAGCGGGCCGACCGGCATGCCGGCCATCTTGCCGGCATTCTCGATCATCGCCGGCGGTACGCCCTCGGCGAGCATCCGGTGCCCCTCGTCGAGATAGGCGATGACGCAGCGGTTGGCGAAGAAACCGCGCGAGTCGTTGACCACGATCGGCGTCTTCTTGATCGCGCGCACGAAGTCGAGGGCGGTGGCGATGGCCCGGTCGCCCGTCTCCTCGCCCTTGATGATCTCCACGAGCAGCATCTTCTCCACCGGCGAGAAGAAGTGGATTCCCACGAAATCCTTCGGCCGGGCGGAGGCCTTGGCCAGCCCCGAGATCGGCAGCGTCGAGGTGTTGGAGGCGAAGATCGCGCCCTCCCCGATCACCGCCTCGACCTTGGCGATCACCTCGGCTTTGACCTTCGGATCCTCGAACACCGCCTCGATCACCAGATCGCACTCGGCGAGGTCGGTATAGGCGTCGCTGGCGTGGATGCGGGCGAGCAAGGCGTCGCGGTCGGCGGCCTTGGCGCGGCCCTTGTTGACCCGGTCGGTGACGAGCTTCTGGGCGTGGGCCTTGCCCTTCTCGGCGGCCTCCAGGCTCTGGTCGACGAGCACCACCTCCATGCCGGCATCGGCGCTGACATAGGCGATGCCCGCCCCCATGAAGCCGGCGCCGACGATGCCGATCTTCTTGAGCTTGGTCGGCGGGATGTCCTTCGGGCGCCGGGCGCCCTTGTTGATCTCACCCATGGAGATGAACAGCGTCCGGATCATCGCCTGCGCTTCCTTGGTGCGCAAGATGTTGGTGAAATACCGGCTCTCGACCTTGAGGGCGAGATCCATCGGCAGCTGCAGGCCCTCGTAGACCGAGTGCAGGATCGCCTTGGCGGCCGGGTAATTGTCGTGCGTCTCGCGGCGGTAGATCGCATTGGCCGGCGGCCAGATCATCATGCCGGCCGGCGAGTAGACCTTGCCCGAGGGCGGCTTGAACTTCGGTACGTCCCAGGGGGCGACCGCCGAGCCGCCGGCCTTGATCCAGGCTTTCGCCGTCTCGACGATGTCCTCGCGCTTGGTGACGGCGTGGACGAGGCCCATGCCCTTGGCCATGGGGGCGCGGATCTGCTCGCCCTTGAACAGCATCTGCAGGGCGTCGCCCGTCTGCATCAGGCGCGGCACGCGCTGGGTGCCGCCGCCGCCGGGAAACAGCCCGACCTTGATCTCGGGCAGGCCGACGCGGGTCTTGTCGTCGTCGGACAGGACGCGGTGATGGCAGGACAGGGCGAGCTCGAAGGCGCCGCCGAGGCAGAGCCCGTGGATCGCCGCCGCAAACGGCTTGCCGCAGGTCTCGAGCCCGCGGAAGACGAGGTTGAGCCGGCGCGCACCGTCGAAGAAGAAGCGCATGGCCTCCTCCTCGCCGGCCGTGGCCTTGAGCTTTTCGTACTCGGCGCCGAGGCCCTGGAGCATGGTGAGGTCGGCGCCGCCGGAGAACGCCTCCTTGCCCGAGGTGATGACGCAGCCCTTGATCGCCGCATCGTCCGCGACCGCCTTCACGATCCGCTCCAGCTCGTCCATCACCTCCATGGTGATGACGTTCATCGAGCGGCCCGGCATGTCCCAGGTCGCCAGCGCGATCCCGTCGGCATCGGTCTCGAAGCGGAAATTCGTGTAGGCGCTCATCGCGGATCCTCTGGCGTGGGCGGCGGCCGGCGCCGTCGCTGCGTGCGGCGGGCGCGGCCTCGATGCCGCGCCCGCGAGCCGTAGGTCGTTCTGTTACTTCGGCATCTGCATCGGCTGCTGGCCGGGCACGCCGCCCTTCTGCTCGCCGGCCGCGGCCAGAGAGAGCATGTTCAGGAGGCGCGTGACGGCGGCCTGCGAGATCACGTTGATCTCCGACTTCGGATCGGCGTTGATCGCCTGATACTTCTGGTAGATCGGATCGTCGTAGATGCCCTGCAGGTGCTTCAGGTCGGCGAGGCTGAACTTTTCTGCGTAGTGCTTGGAGATGCCCTCGAGCAGCCCTTTGCGCTGGGTGTCGAATTCGGCGCGGGCGTCCTTGCGGACCTTCTCGGCCTTGTCCTCGGGCATCTGCGCGACGGTCTTTTCCAGGGCGCCGGCGAAGCCCGTATCGAGGGTCTTCAGGATCGTCTTGTCGACGAGCGTCTTCGCGACGGCGATCTTGTCGGCCGTCTCGTCGGCATGGGCCGCGAGCGGCATGCCGAGCGCGAGCACGAGGCCGGCGGTTGCGAACAGTCTCATCATCTTGGCGTTTCTCCGTTTCTTTACGCCGCACGCTCGAGCGTGCGGCGGGTGGCCGCCTTTACCAGCCTTTGCCGGCGGGCTGCCACCTCTCGGTCGTTCCTGCGGCGACGGTTCCCGGCGATGGTCGCCCTCGGCGACCGATCATCGGGCAAGCGCGACTGCGCGTCGCCGCCCGTGCGGCGGACGTCTCGCGATGCGACTGCGTCGTGAGACACCAGCGTTAAACTCTTTCGATGATCGTCGCGGTGCCCATGCCTGCGCCGATGCAGAGCGTGACGAGCGCCCGCTCTTTGCCGGTGCGCTCCAACTCGTCGAGCACGGTGCCCAAGATCATCGCGCCGGTAGCGCCCAGCGGATGGCCCATGGCGATGGCCCCGCCGTTGACGTTCACCCGGGCCGGGTCGAGGTCGAAAGCCTGCTGGAAGCGCAGGACGACGGCGGCGAAGGCCTCGTTGACCTCGAACAGGTCGATGTCGTCGAGGCTCATGCCGGCCCGCGCCAGAACCTTCCGCGTCACGTCGACCGGGCCGGTGAGCATCAGGGCCGGGTCCGAACCGATATTGGCGAACGCCCGAATGCGAGCACGCGGCTTCAAGCCGGCCGCTTGCCCGGCCTCGGCCGAGCCGATCAGCACGGCCGCGGCGCCGTCGACGATGCCGGACGAGTTGCCGGCATGGTGGACGTGGTTCACCGCCTCGACCTCCGGATGCGCGTCGATCGCCACGGCGTCGAAGCCGCCCATCTGGCCCATCTGCACGAAGGAGGCCTTGAGGCTCGCCAGCGACTGCATGTCGGTGGCGGGCCGCATGTGCTCGTCACGTCCCAGCAGCGTCAGGCCGTTGATATCGCGCACCGGCACGACCGAGCCGTCGAACAGGCCCTGGTCCCAGGACTGGCCCGAGCGCTGCTGCGACTGGACGGCGTAGGCGTCGCAATCGTCGCGCGAGAATCCGTATTTGGTTGCGATCAGATCGGCCGAGACGCCCTGCGGCATGAAGTAGGATTTCACCGCGATGGCCGGATCCACCGGCCAGGCGCCACCCGAAGCGCCCAAGCCCACGCGGCTCATCGACTCCACGCCGCCGCCGATCGTCATGTCGTGCTGGCCGGCCATGACCTGTGCCGCGGCGAAGTTGATCGCATCGAGCCCCGAGGCGCAGAAGCGGTTGATCTGCACGCCCGGCACGTGATTGCCGTAGTCGGCCACCAATGCGGCGGCACGGGCGATATCCCCGCCGGCCTCGCCGACGGGATCGACGCAGCCGAGCACCACGTCGTCGATTCGGCGCGTATCGAGATCGTTGCGCTCGGCGAGCGCGCGGAGCGCGGTCTCGGCGAGGCGCAGGGCCGTGACCTCGTGCAGCGCCCCGTCCGGCTTGCCGCGGCCGCGCGGCGTGCGGACGTGATCGTAGATGTAGGCGTCTGCCATGTGCGCTTCCTCTTGCTCACTAGCGCCAACCCCTCTCACCTCTGCGGGAGAGGGTAGCCCGCGAAGCGGGTCGGGAGAGGGGAGCGACATCTCCGGAGAGGGCGCTCCCCTCTCCCGCCTGCTCCACAGGCACCCTACCCCGCAGAGGGGGAGGGTTTCGTAGCGGGTCTAAAACGCCTCCGCCGCCAGCGCCATCGTCGTCTCCGAGCCCGCCTTGATGCGGGTCAGCCGCAGGGCCGTCTCCGGCAGCATCCGCTCCATGTAGAAGCGGCCGGTGATGCGCCGCGCCTCCATCCGCGCCGCGTCGCCGCCCTCGGCCGCGTTCACCGCGGCCGCCCTCGCGATCTTGGCCCACATATAGCCGATGGCGACGAGGCCGAGGAGGTGCATGTAGTCGGTGGCGCCGGCGCCGGCGTGGTCGGGCTTCGCCATCGCGTTCTGCATCAGCCACATCGTCGCCGCCTGCAAGTCGTTCACCGCGGCCTGCAACGGACCGGTGAAGGCTTTGAGCGCCTCGTCCTCATTGTGGTCCTTGATGAAGCCCTGGACCTCGCCCAAAAAGGTCATCATGGCGCGGCCTCCGTCCTTGGGCAGCTTGCGGCCGATCAGGTCCATGGCCTGGATGCCGTTGGCGCCCTCGTAGATCATGGCGATGCGGGCATCGCGCACGAACTGCGACATGCCCCATTCCTCGATGTAGCCGTGGCCGCCGAACATCTGCTGAGCCTCGACCGCGTTGGCGAAGCCCTTGTCGGTAAGCACGCCTTTCACCACCGGGGTCAGCAGCCCGAGCAGGTCGTCGGCGGTCCGGCGCTCTTTCTCGTCGCCCGAGCGGTGGGCGATGTCGGATTGCAGCGCGGTCCAGAGCACCAGCGCGCGGGCGCCCTCGTTGAAGGCGCGGATCTGCATCAGCGTGCGGCGCACGTCGGGATGCACGATGATCGGGTCGGCGGCCTTTTCGGGGTTCTTGGCGCCGGTGAGCGAGCGGCCCTGGAGCCGATCCTTCGCGTAGGCCACGGCGTTCTGGTAGGCCGCCTCGGATTGCGCGAGCCCCTGCACGCCGACGGCAAGACGCGCCTCGTTCATCATCACGAACATCGCAGCGAGGCCCCGGTTCGCCTCGCCGACGAGCCAGCCGGTGGCGCCGTCGTAGTTCATCACGCAGGTGGCGTTGCCGTGGATGCCCATCTTGTGCTCGATCGAGCCGCAGGACACGCCGTTGCGCTCGCCCACCGAACCGTCTGCGTTGACGAGGAACTTCGGCACGACGAACAGCGAGATGCCCTTGGTGCCGGCCGGCGCGCCTTCGATGCGGGCGATGACGAGGTGGACGATGTTCTCGGCGAGGTCGTGCTCGCCGGCAGAAATAAAGATCTTGGTTCCGGTCAGCGCGTAGGAGCCGTCGGCATTCGGCACGGCCTTGGTCTTCAGCATCCCGAGATCGGTGCCGCAATGCGGCTCGGTCAGGTTCATCGTGCCGGTCCAGGCACCCTCGACCATCTTCGGGATGTAGGTCTGTTTCTGCCCTGCGTTGCCGTGCACGAGAAGCGCCGCGACGGCTCCCTGCGTCAGGCCGGGATACATCGTCAGCGCGAGGTTGGCGCCCGATGCGAATTCCGAGATCGCGGTGTTGAGGACGTGCGGCAGGCCTTGCCCGCCGTATTCCTCCGGCACCGAGAGGCCGGCCCAGCCGCCCTCGGCATAGGCGTTGTAGGCGGCCTTGAAGCCTTTCGGGGTCGTGACGCTGCCGTCGGGATGGCGCTGGCAGCCCTGTTGGTCGCCCTCGAGGTTGACCGGCGCGAACACGCTGCCCGCAAGCTTGCCGCCCTCGTTGAGCAGCGCCTCGATCACGTCGTCCGAGGCGTCGGAAAACCCCGGCAGGTTGTCGTAGCGGCGGATCGCGAGGACGTCGTTCAGCAGGAACAGCACGTCCTCGACCGGTGCCCGATAGCTCGGCATCTCGTCATCTCCCCGTGCGCGTATCGCCGACGCGTCTCGATCGTTCATATGTAAACTATCGTAGGTCGTCCGGTAAAGGCCCGCAGCGGCGCCACCGACGGCACCGAACCCGGCTGCCGAGGCCTCGAGGCGATCACCCGGGGTATTAACCCGGAGTTTACCAAGATTGTTAAAGGTCTGCCGGACCGTTCCGGTGTTCGCCCGTTCTGCGCGTTGCTGCCAGTGGGAGAAGACCGACCGAACGACGCTTCCGACCCCGGGTCCGACGATGAGACGTACCGCGACGCTCAGCCTCGAAGGCTTCGATCCCGACGTGATCGAGGCGGCGCGCGAGGTCGCGCAGCGCGCCGGCGTTCCGCTGGAGACCTGGATCGAATCGGTGGTCTCCCCCGAGAAGCCGCAGGGGCGCTCGTCCGCGACCCGGCAGCGCAGCCGCGTCACGGTCCGCGAACCCGCCCTCCTCACCCCGCCTGAGGTCAAGGCTTCCGACGCCAAATCTGCCGGGGCCAAGTCTGCAGAGCCCAAGTTTGCAGAGCCCAAGTTTGCAGAGCCCAAGTTTGCAGAGCCCAAGTTTGCAGAGCCCAAGTTTGCAGAGCCCAAGTTTGCAGAGCCCAAGTCTGCAGAGCCCAAGTCTGCCGAGCCTAAGTCTGCCGAGCCCAAAGCTTCCGAGCCCAGGTCTGCCGAGCCTGCTCCGGCTCCCGCACCGACCCCTGCGGCTGGCGCGACGATCACGCCGCCGAAGCCGAGGGCCGTGAAGCCGTCGGAGCTCGCCCCCCCGGCCGCTCCCGCAGCCGAGCCTGCCGGCGGCTCGATCACCGAGATGATGCGTCGCCTCGATGCGCTCGACCGCTCGCTCAACGAGGACCGCAGCACCCCGCGCGCGGACGCGCAGGCCGGACACGCGGATCACGTCGCCGAGCGTCTCGCCGAGATCGAGCGCCGGATGGGCGATATCAGTGCTCAGATCGGCGGTCCGCGCCCACTCGGCCGCCGTGGCCGCCCCATCGCCGCAGAAATGCGCGAGGCCGTGGAAGAGGTTCGACGCCGCCAGCGCGAGCTCGATTCGGGATCGACGCAGGAGCCGGTCGCGCGCGCCGAGGCCGACGCGCACGTCCCCTCACCGGCCATCGCCGAATTGCAGGCCGAGACCACGCGACTGCGCGAATCGCTCGGCAGCCTCGCCACGGGCCGCGACGTCGGCGCGCTGGAGCAGGCCATGCGCTCGCTCTCCACCGACGTGCAGCGGGCCCGCGAGCCGGCCGAACTTTCCACGCCGATCGCCATGATGCGCCAGCAGGTCGAGAGCCTGGCGGAAGAGTTCGCCGACAACGTCCATGCCCGTCTGGCGGGCGAGGCCGAGCGGCTGGCGAGCCGCGCCGACGGCACGCTCGCCGCCGTCGCGAGCCATGCCGACCGCGGCGCACTCGATGGCGTCCATGGCGAACTCGACGAGATCCGCCAGATGATCGCGGGCCTCGCCGGCCCCGAGCGTATCCAGAGTCTCGCTCAGGGGCTGCAGGCGGTCAGCGGACAGATCGCCGAGCTCCAGAGCCATGTCGACGTCAATCCGGTCCGTGACCTGATCGGCAGGCTCGAGACGATCGGTGAGACCCTGCACCGGCCGGCCGTGCCCTCGGCCGACCTCGCCTCGATGCATACCCTGCTGCGCGGCCTCGCCGAGAAGGTCGACCGCGTCGGCGCCGGCGGCGGCAGCCTCGATGCCCTGGAGAGCCAGGTCGTCACCCTGGCTGAGCGGCTCGACACCCGCGGCGCCGACCCCGCCGTGGCGAGCCTGGAGCGCACCATGGGCGAACTGCTGACGCAGATCGTCTCGCTGCGCGACGAGACGTCCGTGGAGGCCGCCGTCGAGCGTGCCACGCGCAAGGCCCTCTCCGACGCCGTGGGCGGCCAGGGTCCGGCATCTGTCAAGATCGATACGTTCCGCGCCGATCTCGATGACCTGCGCGCCCGCCAGATCTCCGCCGACCAGCGCATGCAGGCGACGATGGAGGGTCTGAACGCGGTGCTGTCGCGGCTCGTCGACCGTCTCGGCATGGCGGAGACCGGCCCCGTCGTCCGCACGGCCGTGCCTGAAGAGACCATCGCGCTCGGCGACCAGCTGCGCGCCTCGACCACGCTCGGTGCGCCGAAGCCCGAGACCATTCCGGTCTCCGCCCCCCGCAGCCGCGTCGCCCGCCGGCCCGAGCCGTCCCTCGATTCCAGCGGCCTCGGCGACGAGCTGCTGGAGCCCGGCGCCGGCCGTCCGGCCCATTCCCGCGGCGCCGCGACCGATGCGTCGGGTGCGTCGGCAGCCGGCGACATCAAGACCAACTTCATCGCCGCCGCCCGCCGTGCGGCGCAGGCGGCTCAGGCGGACATCGTCGCCGAGGCGCCGTCCGCCCCCGAGAAGCGCGATGCCCCGCGCCCTCGTGTGACGCCGACGGCCTCTGCCGCTCCCGGCCTCGTCGGCCGGCTGCTCGGCAGCATCGAAAAGCGCCGCCGCCCTCTGATCCTCGGCCTTGCCGCCGTGGTTCTGGTGCTCGGTGCCTTCCAGGCCTACCAGATGAATTTTGCCGCTTCCGAGGCCGAGCATGCCGCCACCCCGGTGGCAGCTGCCAAGCCGGCTGCCGGCGAAGCGCCTGCTCCCGTGGCTGCGGCCGCTCCCGCCGCGCCGTCGGTGGCGACGGCTCCCGCTGCCGGTCCGCAGACGACGCAGTCGATTGCCGATGCCGCCCTCGTCGATGCGAAGCCCGCCGTGCCTGTCCGCGCCGAGGAGAACGAGGCCCCGGTT
This sequence comes from Methylobacterium thuringiense, assembly GCF_022179645.1. GTDB lineage: Bacteria > Pseudomonadota > Alphaproteobacteria > Rhizobiales > Beijerinckiaceae > Methylobacterium > Methylobacterium thuringiense. The sequence goes on along the minus strand of NZ_BPRA01000009.1, from coordinate 33,914 downwards.
CCGCCGGCGCCGGTTCAGGCCGCGATCCCGAAGGTCGCGTCGATGGCCTCGCTCAGCCGCGAGCTGTCCACCGTCCCGGCGGGGCTCGCCAGCCTCAAGCAATCCGCCCTCGACGGCGACGGCGCCGCGATCTACGAGCTTGCCGCCCGCGAGGCCGATGGCCGCGGCATGCCGCGCGACCTCGCCCTCGCCGCCAGACTCTACGAGAAGCTGGCCGAGACCGGTTACGCGCCGGCCCAGTTCAAGCTCGGCAGCTTCTACGAGAAGGGCTCCGGCGTGATCCGCGACCTCGGCCAGGCCAAGACCTGGTACGGTCGCGCCGCCGATCACGGCAACATCCGCGCGATGCATAACCTCGCCGTCCTGAACGCCGAGAACCCGAGCGCCTCCGGCAAACCGGATTTCGCCACCGCCTCGTCCTGGTTCCGCCGCGCGGCGGAGTACGGCGTGCGCGACAGCCAGTACAATCTCGCTGTGCTCTACGCCCGCGGGCTCGGCCTCGCACAGGACCTGATCCAGTCCTATGCCTGGTTCTCGGCCGCCGCGGCACAGGGTGACGAGGAAGCCGGCAAGAAGCGCGACGACGTCGCGGCCAAGCTCTCCCCGAAGGACCTCGCTTCGGCCAAGGCCGTCGCCTCGGCCTACAAGCCTAAGGTCGCCGATCCGGCCGTCAACGATCTGCCGCCCGCCAAGGTCGCCGCCCCCGCGGCGATGTCGCTCCTCGGTGCGCCGCTGCCCGGCTCGCCGGCGGCTGCGCACTTCAACCCCTCCGCTTCGCGCACCGGCGTCTGATCCCGCGCGGCGCATCGATCCCGAAGGATCGTGGTTCTGCGCCCAAACGCCCCGGTTGCCGAAACCGGCCGTTTCTGCGCGTGTACTATCCATGATCGCGGCCGGGTTTCGAACGGCAGTCGGGTACGGCATCGGCCCGAAGCCGGGGTACTGGTTTTTTAAAAAACGGATGTATTACAATAACTTAGAGCGTCCTCTCCGATACGGCCTCCATGAGGATGCTCTGCTGCGCGGGTCTCAGGCGTCGCTGACGGTTCGTAGCGCAGGACCTCCGCGACATCGGCGTCGAGGGCCATTCGTGTGATGTGTGGGCAGGGCCGACCGAGAGCGGGACCTCGCGACTGCTTGGACCGGGAGATCGCATGGCGCGCTTGACCCCGGTGCCGGTGGGCGCCGTCATGCTCGGTATCGCCGGGCTCATTCCGTTTCTCGGATTCGCGGCGCTCGCCGTCAGCGGTTCGGATGGCGGCCTGGGTACGATCGGTCTTTCGCCGCGCACGATCTTGTCCGCCTACGGTGCCGTGATCGCCTCCTTCCTCGGCGGGATCCGCTGGGGCGCGGCCGCGGCGCGGGGCGCCGGCAATGCCGACTACCTCCTGGCGGTGATCCCCTCGCTGCTCGCCTGGGCCGCGCTGGCCGCGCCCGCGCCGTGGGATCTGCGGATGCTGGGCGGGCTCGTGCTGCTCTGGGGCGTCATCGACCAGGACCTGACACGGCGCGGGCTGACGCCGGTCTGGATGGGGCGGCTGCGCCTGATCCTGTCGGGGCTCGCAGGCGTGACGCTGCTGATCGCGGCCTGACATCGACTCGCACCGAACTCCGCCGCTAGTCTCGCAAGCCGCGAACGGAGGTCGATCATGTCCCTTCCCACGCAAACCGAGGTCTTCGTCTGCGGAGCCGGCCCGGCCGGCCTCGCCCTGGCGATCGGCCTGTCCGTGAAGGGCGTTCCGTTCGTCCTCTGCGATCGGCTCGCCGAGGGCCAGAACACCTCGCGCGCCGCCGTCGTCCACGCCCGCACGCTGGAGCGCCTGGAGACGGTCGGGGTGAGCGCCCGTCTCGTCGCCGCCGGCAATCCCGTTCCCACCTTCGCCCTGTGCGCGGGCGACGAGCGCCTCCTGACGATCGATCTCGGCGGCTTGGAGACCGCCTATCCCTACGGCCTGATCGTGCCGCAGGACCGCACCGAGGCGATCCTGCGGGAGCGGCTCGCCGAGGGCGGAGCGGCCGTGAACTGGTGCAGCGAGGTCGTCGGAATCGAGCGGGGCGATGTCGGCGCGACCGTCGCCGTGCGCAGCGACGACGGCGCCGTCCGCGTCGTGCGGGCCCGATGGGTGATCGGCACGGACGGCTTCCACAGCACCGTGCGCGAGGCTGCAAGGATCCCGTTCGCGCACGGCACCTACGCGCAGTCCTTCATCCTCGGCGATGTCGAGGGACACTGGCCGCTGCCGCCGGACGTGATCGCGCTCTATCTCGACGCGGCCGGGCTGATGGTGGCGGCGCCCTTCGGCCCGGGGCATCTGCGGATCGTCGCGACCTGCGACGAGGCCCCGGAGCATCCGTCCCTCGACGCGCTCAACGCCATCGCCCGTGCACGCGGTCCGAAGGGCGCGCGGTTCGAGCGGCTGATCTGGTCGTCGCGCTTCCGCGTCCACCACGGCGTCGCCGCCCGCTATCGCGACGGACCGTTCCTGCTCGCGGGCGACGCTGCCCATGTCCACAGCCCGGCCGGCGGCCAGGGCATGAACACCGGTATCCAGGATGCCCTCAGGCTCGCGGAGCTGCTGGCCGAGACGATCCGCGACGGCCGGCCCGGCGCCCTCGACGCCTACGAGCGCGAACGCCGGCCGGTGGCCGAGGCCGTGGTGCGGATGACGGACCGGATGACCCGCATCGCCTCACTGACCGGCCCGCTGAGCTCCGGTCTGCGCAACCTCGCCCTGCGGGCCGCCGGGACCAGTCCCGGCATCCGCCGTAGGATCGCCGTGCAGCTCGCCGAGCTGAACGCGTGATACCGCTTCCGATCGATCCGTTCGATGCCACGGCCCTTTCCTGGACGCCTGCAGCGAAGCGGACGGTGATCCGGGCAAAGGACGTTCCGAGGGAGCGGATCGACCGGGAGCGGTCTAATCCTTCCCCAGCATGTTGCGGCCGATCGCGAACACCCGCCCGTCGCCGAGGAGGTGGGCCGTAAAACCCTTCGGAAACAGCGGCTCGAAGGCCGCGGCGCGGACGTTGAGCCCACCGGTGAAGGCGCCGAAGGCCGGCATGACGAGGCGGCGTTCGTCCGTGACGAAGCAGCGGCGGCGCACGGAGCGGCCGCGCATGGTGACCTTGCCGCAGGGATGGAGATGGCCGGCGATCTCGCCTTCGCCCCCATCGGCCGCGGGCTCGTGCCGCAGCGTTAGGCCGCCGATCGCCAGGGTCCCGGCATAGCGGCCGCCCACGCCTTCGCTGACCTTCGCGTCGTGGTTCCCGGCGATCCAGATCCAGTCGCGGCCCTCCTGGAGGGCGGCGACCATGGCGCGGTCGCCCGGCTCCAGCCGCTCCGGTCCGCGGGCATCGTGGAAGGAATCGCCGAGCGCGACGACGCAGGCCGGATCGAGCCTGCAGATCACCTCGTGCAGGCAGGCCAGGGTCTCGCGGGTGTCGTAGGGCGGCAGGAACTGGCCCGAGCGCACGGCGAAGGACGAGCCCTTCTCCAGGTGCAGGTCGGAGACGACGAGGGTGCGGTGCGCCGCCAGCCAGAGCGTCCCGGAGCGGTCGAGGGTGAGGGCTTCGCCGGCGAGCATCAGGCCCGCCGCCTTGGTGGTCTTTTCGAGTCTCAGGCCGAGCGCCAAGATTTCGTCCTCATCCATGCATCGCCCCGCGCCATGACCTTTGGCCCGCGGAGAAAGGTGATGCGAAAGCAACATCCAACGGCAGTCCTCTGCCGACGCCAGGGACGCGCCGCTCACGCCAGAGCCTCTCCGAGAAGCTCCGCTTCGGCCTCGGCCAGAATCTCGTCGGCCCCCTCCCCGTAGACCCGCTCGCGCCCGATCTCGAGCATGACGGACACGGAGAGCGGCGAGACGCGGTCGAGTGCCTTGTGGGTGATTCGCCCCTTGATGCGCCTCAGCATCATGCCGAGGCGGGCCACGTCGAGGAGTCCGGTTGCCGCATCCTGCCGCGCCGCGGTGAGCAGCAGGTGATCCGGCTGGTGCTTGCGCAGTACGTCGTAGATCAGGTCGGTCGAGATCGTGACCTGCCGTCCGGTCTTTTTCTGACCTGGGAACCGGCGTTCGATGAGGCCGGCGATGACCGCGCATTGGCGAAACGTCCGCTTCATCATCGCGGATTCGTCGAGCCAGGCTTCGAGGTCGTCGCCGAGCATGTCCTCGTCGAACAGGGCCGCGGTGAAGCCCGGCGCCATGGCGATGCGTTCGCTGACGTCCCGGCTCGTCCAGATCGCGATGCCGTAGTCGTTGGCGGCGAAGCCCAGCGGCCGCAGCCCGGCCCGTTCCAGCCGGCGGGTCAGCAGCATCCCGAGGGTCTGGTGCGCGAGCCGGCCCTCGAACGGGAAGGCGGTGAGGTAGAAGCGGTTGCCGCGCGGAAAGGTCTCGACCAGCAGGTCCTTCTCGCCCGGCAGGACGGAGTGCTTGCGCTGCTGCAGCAGATACTTCGCGAGCTGCGGCGGCAGCCGGTCCCATTCGAATGGGTCGGCGATGATCGCCCGCACCCGTGCGGCGAGAAACGTCGAGAGCGGGAATTTCGAGCCGGCATAGGAGGGGATCGCCGGGTCCTCGGCGCCCTTGGCGCGGGTGACGAGGCATTCGTCTTCCGCCAGCCCTTCGAAGCGCAGGATCTCGCCGGCGAAGAGGAAGGTGTCGCCCACCGTCAGCGTCTCGCCGAACTCTTCCTCGATCTCGCCGAGCACGCGACCAGACTTCGGAACCACCGTGCCGGGTTTGCCGCGAAGATGCCGGGTCATCCGGACCTTGATGCGGGCCGATTCGACGATGGTGCCGACATTCATGCGGTATTGCTGGGCCGTGCGCGCATCGCGCACCCGCCATTTCCCGTCGGTCCCGCGAAGAATTTTTGCGAAGCGCTCGTAGGCACGCAGCGCGTAGCCGCCGGTGGCGACGTAGTCGACGACGCCTTCGAAGGCCTCCCAAGTCAGCCCCTCGTAGGGCGCGGCCGAGACGATCTCGTCGTAGAGGTCGACCGGGTCGAAGGCGTCGGCGCAGGCCATGCCGAGGACGTGCTGGGCGAGCACGTCGAGGCCGCCGAGGCGCGCGTCCGGCGTGTCCTGCGCGGCCTCCTCGACAGCGTCGAGGGCGGCGCGGCATTCGAGCATCTCGAAGCGGTTGCCGGGCACGAGATAGGCTTTCGAGGGCTCGTCCATGCGGTGGTTGGCGCGGCCGATCCGCTGCATGATCCGGCTCGCGCCCTTCGGCGCACCGATATTCACGACGAGGTCGACGTCGCCCCAGTCGATGCCGAGATCGAGCGTCGCCGTGCAGACGATGGCGCGCAGTTGGCCCGCCGCCATCGCCGCCTCGACCCGGCGGCGCTGGGCGGCGTCGAGGGAGCCGTGATGGATCGCGATCGGCAGTGTGTCGTCGTTGAGCCGCCAGAGCTCCTGGAAGGTGTATTCGGCCTGGAGCCGGGTATTGACGAAGACAAGCACCGTGCGGTGCTTGCGGATCAACTGATAGATCGCCGGCATCGACTGCCAGGCGGTGTGGCCGGCGAGCGGCAGGGTCAGGCCGGTATCGAGCATGTGCAGGTCGGCCTTGGCGCTGCCCTGCACGACGATGAGGTCGGCCATGGCCGGGCCATTCCCCTCCCCCCTGTGGGGAGGGGTCAGGGGTGGGGGTGGTGCAGGATCGAGCGTTGTGGTGCCGCCTGCAACACCCCCACCTCCAACGCCTCCCCACAGGGGGGAGGAGAGCGCGTCTGAGGCGCTCTGCGCCACCAGATAGCGCCGCAGCGCGTCTGGCTCGCGCACCGTCGCCGAGAGCCCGATCGTGGTCGCCTCCGGGCTCAGCCGGTGCAGCCGGGCCAGAGCCAGTGAGAGCAGGTCGCCGCGCTTGGAGGTGACGAGGGCGTGCAGCTCGTCGAGCACGATGTGCCGGAGGCCGCCGAGCAACTCCGCCGCCTCGCGGTGCGCCAGCAGCAGCGAGAGCTGCTCGGGCGTCGTCAGCAGGATGTCCGGCGGTTTCGCGATCTGCCGGGTGCGCTTGTGGGCCGGGGTGTCGCCGGTGCGGGTCTCGACACGGATGTCGAGGCCCATCCCGGTGACGGGCGCATCGAGATTGCGCGCGATGTCGACGGCCAGCGCCTTCAGCGGCGAGACGTAGAGCGTGTGCAGCCTCGGCTTCCTGCGAGGGCCCGCCTCGGAGAGGCCGACGAGGCTCGGCAGGAAGCCGGCGAGCGTCTTGCCGGCGCCCGTGGGGGCGACGAGCAGGGCCGAGCGGCCGGCGCGTGCGGTGGCGAGCAAGTCGAGCTGATGCGCCCGCGGCTCCCAGCCGCGGGCGGCGAACCACGCCGCGAAGGCGGGCGGCAGCGGGCCGGCCGCGACGCGCCGTCGTGTCGTGGACGTGCTGGGGGACGTGGACGGACCCGGCATGCTCTCCAGCCGTGGGCATGCGGCACAGGCGTGTCGGCCTACGCTATCAGATCTTCCGGACTTCCGTCAGGAACACCGAGACCGCACCCACGATGTCGTTCATCTGCCGCTCGATCCGATCGGTGGCCGACAGCGAGGTTTCCGCCGAGTGCGAGGATTGCGCCGCCGTGAGCGCCACGGCCTCGATGCTGCTGCCGACCTTCGCCGTGAGGCCGGCGGCGATCCGCGCGCTCCGCCCGATCTCGCCTGCAGCCGCGGCCTGCTCTTCCGCGGTGACGGCGACGGCGGTCGCGGTCTGGTTGATGCCGTCGATCACGGTGCCGATCCGGTCCATCACGGCCGAGGTCTGGTTCGTCGCGTCCTGGATCAGGCCGACCTGATGCGCGATGTCGGCGGTGGCCTTCGCGGTCTGCCCGGCCAGAGCCTTGACCTCGGAGGCCACCACGGCGAAGCCGCGACCGGCCTCGCCGGCCCGGGCCGCCTCGATGGTGGCGTTGAGCGCCAGAAGATTGGTCTGCGCGGCGATCTTGCTGATCATGCCGACCACTTCGCCGATGGTGTGGGACGCCGTCGAGAGGGTCTGGACCCGCTCGCGGGCGCGCCGTGCTTCCTCGACCGCCTCGCCGGTGGCGCGGTTGCTGGCGCTCATCTGCCGCATGATCTCGGCATTCGAGGCGTTGAGCTCCTCCACCGCGGCGGCGACCGACTGGACCGTCGCAACGGTTTCGGCGGCGCCGGCGCTCGCCGCCGAGGCCGAACCCGCCGTCTGGCGCGTCGTGTCGAGGGCCGCGTCGGCCGCGCTGCGCATGGAGCTGGTGGCCTGCTCGGCCTCGGCGACGGCCGCCGTCATCGTGGAATCGAAGCGCCCGATGGCGTCGGCCAGCGAGGTGACGTCGGCCCAGGTCAGCAGGGCGGCAAGATAGTCCCCCGACGTGGAGCGGACGGCCGTGACGTGCAGATCGAGGGTCTTCGGGCCGAGGCGGATCTTGGTGCGCCAGGGCAGGCGATCGGGGTTGCCGACGATCGCGCGTTGATGGGCCGGGTTCTTGTGAAACACGTCCATGGACGATCCGACCATCGCCATCGGATCGACGGTGGCGGGAAGATGCTCGCGCAATCCCTGGAGCGTCTGGACGCTGTAGCGGTTCGCGTAGGTGATCTCGGCGGTAATCGGGTCGAGCAGCAGCACGTTGACGGGAAGGAAATCCATCACGGCTGCATAGTCGATGGCGCGGACGGTTGCGGGTGAGACGGGACGAGGTTTCGCCTGAAGAATTCGCGGAAGTGCCATGGTCAAACCTTTCGGGAAACGCACGACATTTATGACTATCGTATAGTTAACAAGATACTAATTGTCTTCGAAAGAATAGATTTTTGTTTTTATTAAATCCATGATTTCATTGAGATTTAAGCGGTTGTAGCGCGGGCTGGCGCGTTGCGGCGCGTTACGCCAGCGCGAACCGCTCGCTCAAGTCCTGCGCCCGTTCGGTGACCCGACCGACCGCCGCGCCAAGGTGCTCAGCCTCACCGCTGCCGGTCAGGCGGTCTACGTCCAGATCGAAGCCGACCTGAGACAACTGCGGGAAACGGTCTTCGGGGACGTGAGCGCCGCCGACATCGAGGCGGGCATGCACGTGTTCCAGGTCCTGAAGGCCTACGGACGGGCGATGCCCGACGTCGTCGAAAACGCGATCACGCCAGCGCCATCAAAAACCGCTCGCTCAATTCCTGAGCCCGCTCGGTGAGCGGTCCCGGATGGCGGATGAAGACGTGGCAGCCGCCGGGATAGATCGCGGTGTGGCCGCCGTTGCCGGCCGCGGCCCAGCGAGCGGACATGTAGAGCGTGTCGTCGAGGAGAGCGTCGCAGGTGCCGACGGAGAACAGCGCCGGCGGCAGGCCCTTGAGGTCGGCGTAGAGCGGCGAGACGTCGGGCTGGCGGCGGTCGACTTCGCCGCCGCAGAAGCCGTCGGCGAAGGTTTTCAGGTCTCGGGTGTTGTTGACGAGGCGCTCCTCGCCCCAGGCGCGCACGCTCGGCGTCAGGCCGAGATCGAAGAAGCCGCAGTTCAGGTTGGCGCCGCGGAAGGCGCGGGGCTGCTTGTGGTGGTCGCGCAGGCGCAGCAGCGTCGAGACCGCGAGATGCGCCCCGACCGACTCGCCGCCGATGGTGAGCGCCGAGACGTTCAGCGCTGCCTTGCCGGGGCCGGCGAGCCAGAGCGCAGCCGCCTCGCAATCCTCGAGGGCGGCCGGATAGAGGTGCTCGGGCGCGAGCCGGTAGCCCACCGACAGGCAGACGAAGCCGCAGGTGTCGGCGATGCGCTCCAACCAGGGGTCCTGCTCGTCGGAGGCGCCGAATACCCAGCCGCCGCTGTGGAGGTGCAGGTAGGCGCCGCGCGGCTTGCCAACCGCCCTGCCCGCCATCTTGCCCTGCGGGCGGATGACCCGGAGGTCGATCGGGCCGGCCGGCCCGTCGATGGTGATGGTCTCGGCGCGCGACGAGCGCGGCAGCAGCGGAAACGCCTTCGAGCCCTTGGCCCGGAGCGCCCGCGCCTCGGCGATCGGCATCGACCACGGGTCGGGCTGGGCGGCCTGGTCGGCGCGGATCTCCGCGTTGATCCGCCGGGTCTCCGGGTCGATCGTCGCCGGGTCGAACAAGGCGTGATCGATCATGGAGGTTCCCCGGTCGAGACCGGCGCGCGGGCTGCGCCTCTCGATCGTATCGAATTGGACCCGCCCGTTCCGGGTTGCATCTCGTACGGGTCCGCGAAAAGTCGTAACGCTCTGGCCGATGCGCGGTTTCCCGGCGCTGTGTCGCGCGGGCCACGCTCGGTGCGGCTCACAAGGCTCCCAACGAGCGGTGGTCTTTCCTCTGGCCACCGCAGCGGGCGTTTCGTGAGAGAGGCCCACGGCGGCTCCGCGCCCGCGATGCGGCGGCGTTGAGAATCGCGGCCGGGCGCATACCTCTTCGCTTTCAGGGTACGAGACGGGACACGAGGCATGATCGGCGACCAGGATCGACGCAGCCGGGCCACGCCCTACCAGGATCTGCCCGAGGTCGGCGATCCGCGCGCCTACGGGCGGCGGCGTTCCGGCCTGCGCCGCTTCCTCGGCGGCTCGCCGACGGCGGTCTTCCTGAAGCTGTTGTTCCTCTCCGTCCTCGTCGGCGCGGCGATGGCCATGCTCGGCCTCACCCCCGGCCTGCTGTTCTGGCGCCTCTACGATGCCGGCCGCGCCCTGATCGATCTCGGCCTCGAGACCTTCCACGATTTCGGCCGCTGGATCCTGGCCGGCGCCGTGGTGGTGGTGCCGCTCTGGCTGCTCTCGCGGTTTTTCGCGATGGGGAAGTGACGTCCTGCCGGCCCATGAAGCCGACGCCTCACGGGCCGTACGCGGCATAGGCGGAGGCGCACAGCCGCGCTCGCCGACGGCCGGAGGCCTTCGGAGCGGCACGATTTTTCAGGCCGTCCGGCGCTGTTCTGCCGGGCAAAACAAATGATCCGAAGCCGCCGAAACGTGGCTTGCAACGCCCGGCGGAATGGTGTTTAGAGAGCGCCGTTCGGGTCCGCCAGTCACCGCGGACCTGCTGCGAGCGGGTGTAGCTCAGGGGTAGAGCACAACCTTGCCAAGGTTGGGGTCGAGGGTTCGAATCCCTTCGCCCGCTCCAGTTTCTCTTAGTCGAGACGAACGATGTTGAGGCCGCCGCTGGGCGGCCTTTTTCGTTTCCGCCGTGCCGTGAGGCCGACCGGCATTCGTTTCGTTGCGACGCAAGAGGATCACGGCATGGCGATCAAGGCACTCAACGACCGCAAGAAGCTGTCGAGCGATTTCAACGAGGCCAACGATGCCTTCATCGACGAGGTTCTGGGCGCGCTCCAGGCGGGCCGGATCCCGGTCGACCTCGCCCGCGCCTACCTCGCGCATCCGGTGGCGATGATGCACTCCGAGGGCGCGCAGGCGGTCGCCGGATACTTCGACCGGATGCTGGCGCAGCGCCCGAACATCGACTGGACGCCGGGGGAGTAGTCTTACCGGTTTCGGATGGCGCCCGAGCGCCATCGCCGAGACCATCGCCTACTTGCGCGCATGCGAGCGGCGCGCGAAAGTCGGGCATGTCCTACGAGACGATGCACCAGTTCCAGGATCCGCACCCGAACCACCCGCTCTTTGCCGAGCTGAGCGTCGTCGAGACCCTGCGCCCCGTCGAGACCGACGACGGCCGGCCGGTGCCGGCCGGTTCGCGTGGGACGATCGTCGCCGTCTACGGCGGCGGCAAAGCCTACGAGGTCGAGTTCGCGCGCCCCGTCGTGGGCAACTGCACCTTGCGGGCCGACGCCTTGCAGGCGGTCTGAGCTTTCCCGTGCCCGAGTCCGACGACGGGACGCCCGGCCTGACGATCGCCGATCCCAAGATCGGCGACTACCTGCTGAATACCGAGCACCCCGAAGGCGGTGGCAAAGCCAAGTTCTTCCTTGCCCACGGCTTCGGATCGGACGTGCCGGACCTCTTCCTGGCGTCGCTGTTCGCTCATGCCCGACCGAGCCACCTCGCCGGCGAACAGGCCACCGGTTTCGGCACCAAGTTCGTCTACGAAGGCCCCATGATCATGCCGGACGGCTCGACTTGGCGGATCCGCTCGGTCTGGCATCGGCCGTTGGGAGAGACCCGGCGTTTCCTCGTGACCGCCTACCCGTTCTGAGCCCGGCTACGGTCCGATCCGGTCCAGCACCCCTTTGAGGTCGTCCGAGACCGGCGGGGTGCCCTGGCGGTCGTAGAGGTCGCGGAGCTGGCGGCCGATGTCGGCGAGGCTGAGCGAGCCCTTGATGATGAGGCGGTCGGCCTGGTCGTCGAGGCTGGCCTTCTCCTCCCGGGTGATCTCCTTGGCGGTGAGCACCACCACGGGCACGTCGCCGTCGGGGCGGCCGCGCAGCGCCCGCAGGAAGGCGAAGCCGTCCATCACCGGCATCATCAGGTCGAGCAGGATCAGGCTCGGGCGGGCCTCGTCGAGGCGCTCCAGGGCGACGGATCCGTTCTCGGCCTCGCGCACCTGCCAGCCTTCGCGGGTCAATGTGCGGCGCAGGCGCTCGCGGGCGTCGGCGTCGTCGTCGACGAGGAGCACGCTGCCGTCGCGACCGGCGGGGCGGTAGCGCTCCATCGTGTCCTTCAGGGCGTTCCAGTCGATCGGCTTCACGAGATAGTCGGTGGCGCCGAGGACGTGGGCGAGGCTCATCTCGTTGACGACGCTGGTGATGATCACCGGCGTGTCGGCGATCTCCGGGTCGGTGCGGATGGCGTGCAGCACGGCCCAGCCGTCCATGCGCGGCATCTCGATGTCGAGCAGGATCGCCCGGGGCTTCAGCGCGCGCGCCAGCGTCAGCCCGGCGCGTCCGTCGTTGGCGGTGCGGACGCGGAACCCCTCGCGTTCGAGGAAGCGCTGCAGCAGTTCGCGGGCGGAGGGGTCATCGTCGACGAGGAGCACCACGTCCTGGTGGGCGTTCTCCTCGGCGGTGATCCGGCGCACGAGCTCGGTCACGCTCGCGGCCTGCGCCTCCTCTTCTTCGGAGGCCAGCGTCACGGGCACGCGGATCGTGAAGGTCGCGCCCTCGCCGAAGGTGCTCTCGACGCCGATCGCGCCGCCCATGCGCTCGCAGAAGGCGCGGGTGATGGCGAGACCTAAGCCCGAGCCGCCGAACTGGCGCGTGGTGGATTCGTCGGCCTGGGCGAAGCGCTCGAACAGCCGCCCCATCTGTTCCTCGGTCAGCCCGATGCCGCTGTCGGTCACGGAGAATTGCAGCCAGTCGGCGTCGGCGTCGCTGTAGCGTTCGGCCTTCAGCGTGATCCGGCCGTCCTCGGTGAACTTCGCGGCATTGCCGATCAGGTTGATCAGCGCCTGGCGCAGCTTGAGCTGGTCCTGGTGCATCGCGCCGAGATCGGGGGCGAGATCGAGGCCGAAGCTGTTGCGCTTCTTGGCGATGAGCGATTGCGTCGCCGCGGTGACGTCCTCGATCAGGGCGTCGACGGCGAAGGTCTCGGCCGAGAGCGTCATGCGCCCGGCCTCGATCTTCGAGATATCGAGCACGTCGTTGATCATGCCGAGCAGGTGCCGGGCCGACGCCTCGATCTTGCGCAGGTCCGGCAGCAGGCCCGGCTGGTCGAGGTCTTCGAGTTCCTCGGCCAACATCTCGGAATAGCCGATCACGGCCGAGAGCGGCGTACGCAGTTCGTGGCTCATGTTGGCCAGGAACTGGCTCTTGGCGAGGTTGGCGGCCTCGGCCGCGGCGCGGGCGCGCTCGGATTCGGCCTCGGCCTCCTTGCGGGCTGTGATGTCGATGTTGATGCCGACCCATTCACGGATGCTGCCGTCCATGGCGAGCACCGGCACGCCGCGGACCTCGAGGTCGCGCCATTCCCCGTCGTGGCGGAGCAGGCGGTAGTCGATCGCGTAGGGCTGTACGCTTTCGACGCAATTCGCCCAGACTTCGGCCGCCCGCGCCCGGTCGTCCGGATGCACGGCCTCGATCCAGCCCCAGCCCTGGTAGGCCTCCTCGGTCTGGCCGGTATAGGCGGCCCAGCGCGGCTGCGGCGGCAGCAATTCGCCCTGCGCGTTGGTGTTCCAGATCACGGCGGCCGAGGCGTCGATCAGGGCGCGGAAACGCTCCTCCGACAAACGAAGGCGTTCCTCGGCCTCGCGAGTCTCGGTGATATCGGTGTTGGTGCCGTACCAGCGCCGGATCCCGCCATCCGCGTCGCGCACCGGCACGGCCAGCGACAGGAACCAGCGGTAGCTGCCATCGGCGGCGCGCAGCGGAAAGGTGTCCTCCCACGGTTCGCCACGGGCGATCGAGCGCGCGAAGGTGTTGGCAGCGCGCTCCAGGTGGTCGGGATGGTGGACCTTGCGCCAGCCCGCGCCCTGCATCGCCTCGGGCGTAGTGCCGGTGTAGTCGTACCAGCGCCGGTTGTACCAGACGAGGCTGCCATCCGGCTCCGCGATCCAGGCGAATTGCGGCATCGCATCCGCGAGGTTGCGGAAGTCGGCCTCGCTCGGCGCGAGGTCGGGTTTCGGATCGTTGGGTTCCGCTGTCACGACTGCGTCCCCTCTCTCATTGTGATGTTGCGTGTGATCTGGCGGCGGTCGTGGTCAGGCGCCATCACCGCCGCAGCCTGTTGCCGAGCACGAAGCCGAACAGGCCGAGCAGGACGATGCCGAGCGCGCCCTCGATGCCGACCAGCAGGTTCGTCACCCGCCCCATCGGCTTCAGGCCGATCTCCGGCGGGTTGGCCGTCAGCATGTTGAGGGCGCTGTAGCTCACGAGGTCGATCACGTTGTAGGTCGGCCGGTGCTCGGGCCCTTCCAGCAGCAGGCCGCCGGTGAGCCAGTAGCCCGCCGCGAACAATCCGATGGCGATGGCGAAGGCCCGCGCGATCCGCGACAGGCTCTCGCCGTAGTCGCAGAGCCATTCGACGAAGCGGTCGGCGAGCCAGCGGTAGCCGAAGCGCAGGAGCCCGCGGCCGTCGCGCCCCTCCCAGGCCTCCCGCGCCTGCGAGCCGGCATGGCGCCGGCCCATGCGGCGCTGGCGTTTGTAGGCCCAGCTCGCGCCGTCGTGGCTACCGATGCTCTTGAGGTTGCGCTCCAGCGCGAGATAGCTCGCCTGCGCCGCCTCGTACTCGCCGGCGATCTCTTCGCCGACCGCCCCGCCGAGCTGCTCCACCCGAAAGCGCGTGCCCTCCAGCCAGGCCCCGGCGAAGCGCGCGTGGCGCAGCCGGCAGGTTGAGAGGTCGAGCCGCACCAGCGTCGTGTCGGCGAGGTCGGCTTCCGAGAGATCCGCGCCGTCGAGCTTCGCCCCGGACAGGTTCGCGCCGCGCAACCGCGAGCCGACGAGCCGGGTCTTCTTCAGGCTCGCGCCCTCGAAATCGGCATGGGTCAGGTTCACGTCGCTGAAATTCGCCTCGTCGAGCCGCGCGCCGCGAAACACCGTGTAGTCGGCATCCGCCCCTGAGACATCGGCGCCCCAGAGGTCGGCTTCGACGAAGCGCGCGCCATCGAGGAGCGCGCGGTTGAGCTTGGCGAAGCGCATGGTCGCGCCGCCGAAATCGGCGTCCTCGAGCATGGCGTCGCAAAAACTCGCCTGGCCGGCGGCGATCCGTCCGAAGCGCGCGCCGCTGAGATCGGCCCCCGAGAGATCGGCTTCCTCAAGGTTCGCCCCATCGAACCGGGCGGAGCGCCCGAGGGCGCCCTTCAGCGTCGCCTTCCTCAGGTTCGCCCCAGACAGGTCGGTCTCTTCGAGATCGGCCTCCGAGAGGTCGGCTCCGGCGATGTCGAGGCCGCCGGTGTCCGCCGCCCACCAGCCCGGCGCGGGAGCGGCCGGGTCGAGCCGCGCCGCCAGATCGTCCTTGCCGAGACGCAGCCGCGCCAGGGCCGCCGGCTCGGCCGACGTGAACGGGGCGCCATGGAGCCCGCCGATCAGCGACAGAAGCGCATCGACGCGGGTTGTCTCCCGATCCGGGGCCTCATCCTGTTGCACCGCCACACCCAACGCCATATCGCGACACGTCGCTCCCATCCGCCCATAGACCGCACGCAGCCGCGTGGCGCTACCGGATCCATCCGGCACCGCCACCGACATAGCCGGCCTGCAACGGATGGCGAGCCAATTGCGACCGTAATGCTGCGGCGCGCGTTGGGCCGGTGCGTGAGAAGAGGGATGGCGGCGTGTCGGGCAAGATCTTGCTGGTGGAAGACCACGAGGAGATCTGGGATTTCCTGTCCCGGCGTCTCAGGCGCCGGGGCTACGAGGTGATCCTGTCTCACGATGGGGAGGCCGGGGTGCAGCAGGCGCGGGCCTCGCAGCCCGACGTGATCCTGCTCGACATGAACCTGCCCGTGCTCGACGGCTGGTCGGCGGCGCGCGCGCTCAAGGCCGCGGCCGACACGCGCGGCATCCCGATCATCGCGCTCACCGCGCATGCCATGTCCGGCGACCGCGACAAGGCGATCCAGGCCGGCTGCGACGACTACCACCCCAAGCCCATCGATTTTTCCAGGCTGCTCAGCCAGATCGCGGCGGCCATCGGCACCGCCGCTTGAGCGCCGGGGGCGCGACGCCGCTGTGGGGTAGCCAGTCATGACCGACGATCCCGTCACGACGCGGCTGCTGCGGCGGGCGCTTCCGACGATCATCATGCTGGCGTCGCTGCTGATCGTGGTGACGCTGGCGAGCGCGCTCTATCTCGGCCGGTCAATCCTGGTGCCGATCGCGCTGGCGATCCTGCTCAGCTTCGTCCTGCTGCCGGCGGTGCGCGGCCTGCGGGGCCTGCGCGTGCCGCGGGCCCCTGCGGTGCTGATCGTCGTGCTGCTGACCTTCGGCCTCCTCGGCGCGATCGGCTCGCTGATCGCCCGCGAGGCCGGACAGCTCGCCGCCGACCTGCCGCGCTACTCGATGACGCTGCGCGAGAAGATGACGGCCCTCCGCGCCGCGACCGGCCAGGAGAACGGGCTGTCCGCGACCTTCTCCGGCCTGTTCGACATGGCCGACGACATCGGCAAGGCGCTGCAGCCCGCCGCGACGACGGCCCCCGAGAGCGCCGAGATCGGCACGCTGCAGCGGCCGATGCAGGTCGAGGTCCAGCCCGCGCGCACCAGCGTGCTGACCACGCTGTCGAGCGTGGCGGGCGACATCCTGCATCCGCTGGCGACCACCGGCTTGATCCTGCTCTTCACCGTGTTCATCCTGCTCCAGCGCGAAGACTTGCGGAACCGGGCGATCCGGCTCGCCGGGTCGAGCGACCTGCGCCGGACCACCGCCGCGATCGACGACGCCACCGCCCGGCTCAGCCGGTTCTTCCTCGCCCAGCTCGCCCTCAACGTCGCCTTCGGCGTGGTGATCGGCGTCGGGCTCTGGCTGATCGGCCTGCCGAGCCCGATCCTGTTCGGCGTCATCGCCGGGCTGCTCCGCTTCGTGCCGTATATCGGTGCGGCGATCGGCGCCGTGCTGCCCCTCGGCGTGGCAGTGGCGATCGATCCGGGCTGGTCGATGGTGATCGCGGTGGCGGTGCTGTTCGTGGTCGTCGAGCCGATTGCCGGCCACGTGCTCGAACCGCTGCTCTACGGCCATTCGACCGGCCTCTCGCCGATCGCCGTGATCATGGCGGCGACGATCTGGACCTTCCTGTGGGGGCCGATCGGGCTGGTGCTGGCGACGCCGCTGACCGTCTGCCTCGTCGTGCTCGGGCGGCACGTCGAACGGCTCTGGTTCCTCGACGTGCTGCTCGGCGACGGGCCGGCGCTCGACCCGCCGGAGACGTTCTACCAGCGCATGCTGGCCGGCGACCCGGCCGAAGCGATCGAGCAGGGCCGGCAGTTCCTGAAGGAGCGGGCGCTCATCACCTATTACGACGAGGTCGTGCTGGCGGGCCTGCGTCTCGCCGAGGCGGATCTCGCGCGCGGCACCCTCGACCGCTCCCGGCAGATGAAGCTCGGCGAGAGCTTTCGCACCGTCGTCGACCGCCTCGGCCAGCCGCGCCGCAGCTGGACCCGGAGCTCCGTCGGCGCCGAGGCGGCGGCGACGCTGGCCCTCGTCGGGCCGGACCCGAAGGCCGCCATGGTCGTACTGAAGCCCGACGATCTCGGGCCGAATTGGCGCGGGACCGCGCCAGTGCTCTGCGTGTCGAGCCGCGGCGTGTTCGACGAGACGGCGACGCTGATGCTGAGCCAGATCCTGGCACGGCATGGGATCGGCGCCCGCGCCCGGCCGTCCAAGGGGCTGACCGAGGCCGATGTGCGCGACCAGGGCATCGCCATGGTCTGCTTCTCCTATCTCGATCCGATCAGCCTGTCGCAGATCCGCCTCACCATCCGCCAGACCCGCCGCGCCATCCCCGGCGTGAAGATCCTCGTCGGGTTCTGGCGCGAGCGCGATCCGGCCTCGCTGGACCGCCTCCGCCGCGCCACCTCGGCCGACCTGCTCGTGACCTCGCTGAGCGATGCACTGCAGGCGGCCCTCGATCTGGCCCAGGCGGCGCCTGCCTCCGCCAAGGCCCCGTCGGGCCGGCGTGTCCTGAAAGCCGCCGAATAGGCCGTGCCAATCCGCCACGTCCGCATCGGCGGCCGCGTTTACGCTCTGGAAACCATAAGCGACCGATGCTCAGCGCTTAGAGCAGGCTGCGAAGAAGCGGCAACGACCTTTCGCGCGAAGCCTGCTCTAAACTTTTGAATCGATTGCGTTTTTTGCGGTTTGATCGATTCGATCGAAACGCGGCGTGATCCAGCAGAAACGCGGAGACGGCTCGTGACGTCAGTACTGAACGAGGACATGTGTCCGGTCCCCCTGGAACTGCTCGGCGCCCTCTACCGGGCCGACCAGGAACAGCTCGACGAGATGCTCGACGCGATCGCCGAGCCGACGCGGGCGCGGCTCGCGGTCTATCTCTACGGGCGCAGCCACACCCACGGGCTCGGGCTGAAGATCGCGGCGGGCTGCGAGGGCTCGACGCTCCGGCGCGCCTGCGGCCTGATCGGCAACGTGCTGTTCGAGCAATCGCGCCGCAACCCGGTCGTGCAGACCTTCGGGAGCCGGATCCTGCCCTCGAAGCGGGTCAGCCTCGGCGGTTCGCGGGGCGCGGCGGGCCTGAGGGCATGAATCCGACGGTCGTACACGCCGGTTGTTGCGGCCTCCGGCCGGCGGCAAGCGCGACGGCGCGCCGCCGCCCATGCGGCGGACCGCTCGCGAGCCGTCAGGCTCGGGAGCCACGCACATGAGCCTGCTGCACAGCATGCTCAGCCGGTTCAACCTGAGCGTGGCGGCCTATGCCGGCGACGAGCCGCTGATGCAGGCGTCGGTCTCGGCGGCGGCCAACGTCATCGTCGCCGACGGCGAGATGTCGGGCGACGAGTTCGACGCGGCGATCCAGGGCATGACCTCCAACCCGATCCTGGAGAAGGGCTACGACGCCCTGATGCTGGAGAGCGAACTCTACGACGGCGTCGCCCGCGCCAGGACCCGCGCCGGACGGGTCGAGAACCTGCGCCGCATCGCGGCCATCATCGAGCGGCCGCTGCAGCAGCGGCACGACGTCTTCCTGATCGCCGCCGACGTCGCCGACCAGGAGGGCATCAGCCCGATCGAGGACCGCGCGCTCGTCGAGATCGCAGCGGCGCTCGACGTCGACAAGGCGGCGCTCCTGCAGGTCGCGCTGGCCAAGCCGATGCCGGCCGCCTTGGTGTAGCGGCTCACCTCCAACCTCACCCTGCCCCAGCTTGGCGCTGAAGATGCATGGGCCGCGGCGCGCTGCGGCGGCCCGGACGGGCGACGCATCCTGGCGCGAGGGATCGCCGGGCGTGCGGGCACGCGCCGGCTCACGAGGTGGATTTGAGCGACATCGACCGGTGGGCCGAGCGGCGCCGCATTGCCGAGCAGGGGCGCTGCGAGCGCGCCTGGTCGCTCTGGGGCCCGTATCTCAGCGAGCGGCAATGGGGGACGGTCCGCGAGGATTACAGCGCCGACGGCAACGCCTGGCGCTCCCTGACGCATGAGGATGCGC
This sequence comes from Methylobacterium thuringiense, assembly GCF_022179645.1. GTDB lineage: Bacteria > Pseudomonadota > Alphaproteobacteria > Rhizobiales > Beijerinckiaceae > Methylobacterium > Methylobacterium thuringiense. The sequence goes on along the minus strand of NZ_BPRA01000009.1, from coordinate 14,977 downwards.
GCTCGCGGGCTTATCGCTGGGGCGAGGACGGCATCGCGGGCCTCAGCGACGACCACGGCCTGCTCAACCTGTCGCTCTGCCTCTGGAACGGGCGCGACCGCATCCTGAAGGAGCGGCTCTACGGCGTCACCAACGAGGAGGGGAACCACGGCGAGGACGTCAAGGAGGTCTACCATTACCTCGATGCCGTCCCGAGCCACGCCTATCTCAAGTATCTCTATAAGTATCCGCACGGGCCCTTCCCCTACGACGACCTCAGGAACGAGAGCTGGCGGCGGCGGCGCGACGAGCCGGAATACGAGATCGAGGACACCGGCACCTTCGATCAGGACCGCTTCTTCGCGGTCACCGTCGAGTACGCGAAGGAGGATGCCGACGACATCCACATGACCGTGACCGCGGTGAACCGCGGCGCCGAGACGGCCGAGCTGCACCTCGTGCCGCAGCTCTGGTTCCGCAACACCTGGGGCTGGCGCGACGGCGCCATCGCCTGGAAGCCCTGGCTCGAAATGGGGGCCGACGGGCGGGTCGCCTGCAACCATTCCCGGCTCGGCTCCTACCGTCTGTCCTTCGACGGCGAACCGGAGCTGCTGTTCTGCGAGAACGAGACCAACCTGCGCCTGCATGGCGGCCGGCCCGATGCGCCGGGTCCGTTCAAGGACGGGCTCGACGCGGCCATCGTCCGGGGCGACCGCGAGGCAGTCTCGGCGACGAAAGGCACGAAGCTCGGCCTGCACTACCGCTTCACCCTGGAGCCCGGCGCGCGGGCCGTGGTGCGCCTGCGGCTCTATGCCGGCACGCGGCCCCGCCTCGTCGACGGACAGGGCGCCCTCACTCGGCAGCGGGTCGAGGAGGCGGATGCCTTCTACGACACGCTTCAGGACGGCATCGTCTGCGTCGATCGCCAGCGCATCTTCCGGCAGGCGGCGGCCGGGCTGATCTGGACGAAGCAGCTCTACCGCTACGACGTGCGAACCTGGCTGATGGGCGACCCGCTCCAGCCGGCCCCGCCCCCGGACCGCCGGCACGGCCGCAACGCCATCTGGAAGAACTTTGCCGCCGCCGACGTGCTCTCGATGCCGGACGCCTGGGAATACCCCTGGTTCGCCGCCTGGGACCTCGCCTTCCACTGCCTGCCGCTGGCGCTGCTCGATCCCGACTTCGCCAAGAGCCAGCTGCTGCTCCTCACCCGCGAATGGTACATGCATCCGAACGGCCAGCTCCCCGCCTACGAATGGGAGCTCGGCGACACCAACCCGCCGGTCCATGCCTGGGCGACGTTCCGGGTCTTCGAGATCGACCGGGACCGGCGCGGCGGCCGCGGCGACATCGCCTTCCTCGAAGGCGTGTTCCACAAGCTCCTGATCAACTTCACCTGGTGGGTGAACCGCAAGGACGCCGACGGCCGAAACGTCTTCCAGGGCGGCTTTTTGGGCCTCGACAATGTCGGCGTGTTCGACCGCTCGCGTCCGCCGCCCGGTTTCGGCGTGGTGCATCAGGCCGACGGCACCGCCTGGATGGCGATGTACGCGCTGAACATGATGCGCATCGCCCTCGAACTCGCGCTCCACAACGACGTCTACGAGAGCACCGCCTCGAAGTTCTTCGAGCACTTCCTCGGCATCGCCGAGGCGATGACCGACATGGGCGGCGAGGGTTTCGGTCTCTGGGACGAGCAGGACGCGTTCTTCTACGACGAGGTCGACATGCCCGGCGGCGTCATGCTGCCGCTGCGCGTGCGCTCCATGGTCGGGCTGGTGCCGCTCTTCGCCGTCGAGGTGATCGATCCGAAGATGCTGCAGCGGCTGCCGGACTTCGCCCGCCGGATGAACTGGGTGCTGGAGAACCGCCCGCACCTCGCCCAGCTCGTTTCCCGCTGGGACGAGGGCGGCGCCGGGGACCGCAAGCTGCTCTCGCTGCTGCGCGGCCATCGCATGAAGGCGCTCCTCAAGCGCATGCTCGACGAGGCCGAATTCCTCTCGGATTACGGCATCCGCTCGCTCTCGAAGGCGCACAAGGATGCGCCTTTCCACCTCGAAGCCTTCGGCGCTTCTTTCAGCGTGCGCTACGACCCGGCGGATTCCACCTCGAACATGTTCGGCGGCAACTCGAACTGGCGCGGGCCGGTCTGGATGCCGATGAACTACCTGATCGTGGAGGCTCTGCGCCGCTTCCACACCTATTACGGCGACGACTTTCTGGTGGAGTATCCAACCGGGTCGGGGCAGGAACGGACGCTGGAGGCCATCGCGGACGCCCTCGAAGACCGGCTGATCGCACTCTTCACCAAGGGTGAGGACGGCCGCCGCCCGTTCTTCGGCACTGCGAACCGCAGCCACGCCGACAAGGACGAAGACGAGGCCCTGCTCTTCCACGAGTTCTTCGACGGCGACACCGGCCGCGGCCTCGGCGCCTCGCACCAGACCGGCTGGACCGCGCTGATCCTCAACCTGCTGCACCACAAGGCGCGGCGGTAACGGGAGGCGGCGACATTCGTCCAGCCGTCATACCGTTCCCGAAGGAACGGCATCGATCGATGCGAGCGCTCTCCTCCCCCTTGCGGGGAGGAGCCGGAGGTGGGGGTGGTGCAAGCGGCACCGCAGCGCCCGCTTCTGAGCCACCGCCTCCCCTACCCTTCCTCGCAAGGAGGACGGCAAGGAGGATAGGATGTGAGGCTCGACCCGATCCGATCGACCGGAGGCGGTATCAGACGGCCGCCCGCAGAGGGGCCGCCTGGAACGCCGGGCTCGCCACCACGCCCTTGCGATAGAGCCCGCGATGGCCTCCGTCCGGCACGAGCGCGTCGGTGAGGCCGATCACGGTCTCGGCCGCGCCGAGCAGCACGGCACCGTCGGGCGCGAGCGATTTCGCGATCCGGTGCAGCACGTCGCTCTTCGTCGCCATGTCGAAATAGATCAGCACGTTGCGGCAGAAGACGATGTCGAACGCGCCGAGCTGGTCGAAGGGCTGCAGCAGGTTGAGCTGACGGAAATCGATCATGCCGCCGAGGCCCGGATCGATCCGCCAGCGGTCTCCGACCTGCGTGAAGTGCTTGACGAGGAGCTGCGCCGGCAGGCCGCGCTGCACCTCGAAATGGCTGTAGAGGCCGGCCTTGGCCTTCTCCAGCATCTCCGTCGAGAGGTCGGTGGCGACGATCTCGACATGCCAGCCGGCGAGCCGCGGTGCGGCCTCGCGCAGCAGCATGGCCAGGGAGTACGGCTCCTGGCCGCTCGACGAGGCGGCGCTCCAGATGCGCAGGCGCCGGGTCCCGGCGCGGGCCGTGATCGCGCGCGGCAGCAGCACGTCGCGGAACATGTCGAACGGCACGCGGTCGCGGAAGAAGAAGGTCTCGTTGGTGGTCATCGCCTCCACCACCGCCTGCTCGACTCCGGCACGGTGCATCCGCAGCGCCGTGCAGAGGTCGGCGAGGCTCGCGAGGCCGAAGCGGCGGCAGACCGGGCCGAGGCGGCTCTCGATGAGGTAGAGTTTCTCGGGGCCCAGCGCGAGGCCCGAGCGCTCCTTGAGGTAGACCCGCAGGAAATCGAAGGCGACGTCGCTCATCGTCCCTGCCCCATGAGGTGCGCCTTGAGGGCCGGCCCGATCTCGGGCAGCGGCAGAACGCCGTGGGCGAGGCCGGCCTTGGCGATGCTGCCCGGCATGCCCCAGACCGTACTCGTGGCCTCGTCCTGCGCCAGCAGGGTGCCGCCGGCCTCGACGAGGGCGCGGGCTCCGGCGGTGCCGTCGGCGCCCATGCCGGTGAGCACGACGCTCAGGGTCGCCGCCCCGAACACGGCCGCCGCATCGAAGAACATCACGTCGACGGCCGGCCGGCAGAAGTTCACCACCGGCCCGTCGTCGAGCCGGATCACCGGCTCGCCGCGGGCGAGGCCCATATGGCGGCCACCCGGAGCCACGTAGATCCGGCCGGCTTGCAGGCGCTCGTCCGCCTTCGCTTCGGCCGCCGGCAATCCGACGCGGGCGCCGAGATGCTCGGCGAAGACCGCGGTGAAGACCGGCGGCATGTGCTGGACGATCAGGACGGGCACGCTGCGCAGGGTCGCGGCGCCGATCTTCTCCAGCACGTCTCCGACAGCGCGTGGGCCGCCCGTGGACGCGCCGATCAGGAGACAGCGCGGGGCGACCGTCGTTCGTGGTTTCTGCCGCAGCACGATCGGCGTGGCCGCGCGTGCGGCCGGCGCCGCGAGCGGCGTGGCACCGAGGCTCGTGGGGATCGACGACGCGCGTCGCGTGCGCTTGCCGCCGAACAGCCGCACCCGCTCGATCAGGTCGCTGCGGAAGGCGTCGGAGGTGGTGACGCCCCGGCCGCTCTCGGGCTTCGGCAGGTAGTCGACGGCGCCGAGCGCCAGGCATTTCAGGGAGATGTCGGCGTTGCGCTGCGTCAGCGTCGACATCATCACGATCTGGAGGCCGGGGACGCGCGCCAGCATCAGCGGCAGCGCCTGCGTGCCGTCGAGTTCCGGCATGTCGATGTCGAGAAGTACGACGTCGGGATCATGGCGCGTCAGCGCGTCGAGGGCGATGCGGCCGTTCGAGGCGGTGGCGACGACCTCAAAGCCGGCCTCCGCCAGCCAGCGCGCGACGAGGCCGCGCACCACGGCCGAATCGTCTGCGATCAGGACGCGGATCGGCGCGGATGCGGCCGAGGCCGGACCGGAATGGGGAGTGGCGGCGAGGGCGGCCGGCATGGGATGGGCGCTTCCAGGCAGGATCGAGGGAGTCGGGGGCGACGGACCTGCAAGCCGGAGACGGCCGGCGCGGGATCGGGGCGGCAGATCTCGGCCTTGCGGCCTCAGGCGGCGTGTGCCTCTCGGCCGAGCCCGACCTGTTCGAGTTTGGTCATCAGGATGTCCCGGTCGAAGGGCTTCATGATGTATTCGTCGGCGCCGCCGTGGAGGGCGCGGGCGATGGCGCCGACGTCGTTCTCGGTGGTGCAGAACAGCACCTTGGGTTGGCCGCCCCCGGGCGAGGCGCGCAAGGCCTTGAGGAACTCGTAGCCGTCCATCTTCGGCATGGTCCAATCGAGCAGGATCACGTCCGGCATCTCGGCCATGCAGAGCGCGAGGGCGGTCTCGCCGTCCTCGGCATCGGAGACCTGGAGATTCGCGGTCTCGAGAATGCGCCGGGCCACCTTCCGGATGACGGCGGAATCGTCGACGATCAGAGCGGTTCTCATGTCGGGTCTCTGTCTGGAATCATGAGGGTGTCAGGCCGCGAGCGCTTCGCCGAAGGCGAGCAGCGCGCCGATGTCGAGGATCACCAGCAGGCGCCCGTTGAGCCGGTGGACGCCGCTGGCGAGGTTGCGCCAGCGGGCGTCGAGGTTGATCGGTACCGGCTCTGAGGTCTCCGCGCCGAGCTTCAGCACCTCGCCGACGCCGTCGGTGACGAGGGCGAAGGTCTCGGCGCCCTGTTCCAGGCCGATCGCCATGCACGCGGCGCCCGGCGCACGGTCGGGCAGGCCGAGGCGGCGGCGCAGGCAGAGCGCCGTGACGACACGGCCGCGCAGGTTGATCAGGCCGACGATCTCGCGCGGCGCCAGGGGCACTCCGGTGATGCCGGTCGGCACGAACACGTCGTGGACGCGCTCGATGGCCAGTCCGAACATGGCGTCGCCGACGAGGACGGTGACGTATTCGCGGGGGCCCGCCGTGACGGCGGCCTCGGAGGCGTTGGTGTTGGCGGCCTGCATGGGAGCGGTTCCGGTGGACATGGGGATCAGGCGGCCTGGTCGAGGGGCGCAGCGTCGAGGTCGGCGAGCGCCGCGACGAGGCCGCTGCGGTCGAACTTGGCCACGAGGTCGCTGATGGCGAGCGTGCGGGCGCGGGTGACGGAGTCGGGTCCGATCGCGCCCGAGAGCGCGATCACCGGCAGGGCCGAGATCCGGCCACCGCCCTTGCGCATCTCGGCGACGAGGTCGAAGCCGCTGCGGCCCGGCATCTCCAGGTCGGCCACGACGACGCTGATCTCCGGATCGGCCTTGAGCCGGGCGATGGCCTCGTCGGCGCCCGCCGCCGTGGCGACGTCGTATCCGGCGGCCTTGAGCACCGGCGTGAGCAGGTTGCGGAAGAAGGCCGAGTCGTCGACGAGCAGCAAGGTCGGGTTCTTGGCCTTGGCGGCGCGCGGCCCGCGCGCCCAGTCGTCGTAGGCGAGCGGCAGGAAGTGGGCGACGTCGACGATGTCGGTGGCCCGGCCGCGCAGTACCGCCGACCCGATCAGGTCGGAGCGCTCGGCGACGATCTCGACGTTCAGGTGATCCTCGACGATGTCGACGATCTCGTCGACCACGAGGCCCATCGCGCGGTCGCCGTCGGAGAACACCACGAGCGCCTGCATGCCCTGCGAGCGGATCTGGATGGCCGGGTCGGCCGGCACCAGCGGCATCAGCTTGCCGCGGTACTGGATCAGCGGACGGCCCGCGAGCCACTCGATCTTGCTCGCATCGATCTCCTCGATGCGGGTGACGAGGGAGAGCGGCACCGCCTTGAAGCTGCCGCCGCCCTTGAAGACGAGCAGCGTCGCCTTGTCCAAGGCGGCCTCGGCCGCCTCGTCGACCTGCGTCGCGCTATCGCTGGACACGGCACCCTGCCCGACCTTGCGGGCGATGCCGTTGGGATCGACGATCAGAACCACGGCGCCGTCGCCGAGGATGGTGTTGCCGGCAAACAGCGGGATGTGCCGCAGCTTGGAGGACATCGGCTTCACGACGATCTCTTCCGTATGGAAGACCTCGTCGACGAGGATGCCGAAGCGCTGGCGCCCGACCTGGGCGACCACGACGAAGCCGGAGATCGGCGCGTCGCCGACGGCGGCGTCGGCCTGCATGACGCCGGCGAGCGAGGTGATCGGCAGTAGGCGTTCGCGCAGGCGCAGCACCGGAGCGCCGTTGATGTGCTCGACCCGGTTGGTGCCCTCGGCTTCGATCCGCACGAGTTCGAGCACGGCGATCTGCGGCACCGCGTAGCGCTGGCCGCTCGCCTCGACGATGAGCGCCGAGATGATGGCGAGGGTCAGCGGGATCTTGATGGTGAAGGTGGTGCCTTGGCCACGCTGGGTGGCGATATCGATCATGCCGCCGATCGACTCGATGTTTGTCTTGACGACGTCCATGCCGACGCCGCGGCCCGACACCGAGGTCACGGTCTGCGCCGTGGAGAAGCCGGCGTGGAAGATGAACTTCGCCACGTCGGAATCGCTCATGCGCTCGACGTCGGCCTGGCTGGCGATGCCGCGATCCACCGCCTTGCGCCGGATGGCGGCGAGGTCGAGGCCGCGGCCGTCGTCGGCGATCTCGATCGAGATGGTGCCGCCCTCGTGATAGGCGGAGAGGCGGATGGTGCCGCCGGCCGGCTTGCCGGCCCGGATGCGCTCGCCCGTCGACTCGATGCCGTGATCGGCCGAGTTGCGGACCATGTGCGTCAGCGGGTCCTTGATGAGTTCGAGCACCTGCCGGTCGAGCTCGGTCTCGGCGCCGAGCATCACCAGATCGATGCCCTTCGACAGTTCTGCCGAGAGGTCGCGCACCACGCGCGGCAGCTTCTGCCAGGCGTTGCCGACCGGCTGCATGCGGGTCTTCATCACGCCGTCCTGAAGTTCGGCGGTGACGTGTGAGAGGCGCTGCAGCGGGACCTTGTAGCTCGAATCCTCGTGGCGGCGGGCGATCTCAAGGAGCTGGTTGCGCGTCAGCACCAGTTCCGAGACCATGGTCATCAGGTGCTCGAGGGTCTCGACGTTGACCCGGATCGTGCGGTTCTTCTGCGCGGCCGCCTCGGCCTCGGGGGTCATCTCGACCGGCTTCGCCTCGGCGGCGGCGGCGGGCGCGGCTGGAGCCGGGGCCGTCGCGGCAGCGGGAACCGGAGGAGCCGCCACCACGGCAGCGGGCGCTTCGGCCACGGGAGCGAGCGGGGCGAGCGGCGGCAGCTCGTCGGGACCCTCGGCCTCCATGAAGGCGCGCTCGAGATCGTCCAGCGAGACCTCACCGGGCTTGAGCTCGCGCTGGAGCGCCTGGACCACCAGCGGGGCGGACACGGGCACAGCCGCCGCGGCCGGCTCCTGGGACATGGCGTCGAGGGCCTCGATCAGGTCCGCATCCGACCCCGCGGGCTCGGTGCCGCCGGCTTCGAGATCGGCCAGGATCGCCTTGAGGCGATCGAGGGTCGCCAGGATCAGGCTGACCGACGCCGAGCTGACCGGAAGGCCGTCGCGATAACGGCCCATGAGGTTTTCGGCCGCGTGGGCCAGGGCTTCGAGCCGCGGCAGCCCGAGAAATCCGCAGGTTCCCTTGATCGTGTGAACCAAGCGGAAGATGTTGCGGAGGATCGGCTGGTTGTTGGGGTCCTGTTCGAACTTCACCAACTCCGCGTCGACGGTATCGAGATGCTCTGCGCTCTCGGTCAGAAATTCGCGAAGCAGATCGTCCATCGTCCAATACTCGGTCAAGGCGCAGGCACATGCCGTGCAATCAGGAGCCTGCCGCAATTGGGTTAGGGAACCGTTGCAGTCCTCTGCCCGCGGTCGTCCTGTCTCTGGTCATCTTGGCAAGATTTCGCGCGATCCGGATCTCGTGCGATCCGGCTGTGGATCAATCCTTAAAAGTCTTGTTAACGTGCCGGTCACCATGAATGAACGTCGATTTTCTTGACGCACGTAGAAGATGCAACTGCGTCGGCGATCACGACTTGACCGTTATATCGGCCATGCGGGACTGCGCCATGCTTGCTTTCGGACCTTTGCCTTCGGCGACCGTCGATCTGGTCACCTTGTCCGGGCGCTGCACGATCGGCGAGGACAGGGAGTTCGCCTGCGTCGTCCACCTCCCCGATAGCGAGACGGCCGAGGTGACCTGCGACTACCTCGCCTCCGCCGCCGATATCGGCCGCGAGGCGATCTGCTACGTCGACGGCATCGGCCTGATCGCCGGCAGCATCCGCGAACTCACCGAGAACGGCTTCGTCGTCGGCGTCGAGGTGAATGCCGGCCGTCAGGCACGGATCGAGGCGCGCCTGACCTGGCTGCGCGAGCATGTCGACGGTCTCTCAGACCGTCGCGTCGGCACCCGCATCGTGCCCAGGCACTGCCGCACCACGGTGAAATGGCCGGATGGCCGCTCCCTCGACGCCGAGATCGCCGACCTGTCGATGACGGGAGCCGGCCTCGTGCTCGCCGACAAGCCGAGCATCGGCGCCGTGGTCACCGTCGGCAAGCGCTACGCCACCGTCATCCGCCACAAGGACGACGGCATCGGCGTCACCTTCCGGCTGCCGTTCAGCGCCGAGACGTTCAACGAACAGGTGGTGCTGTAACGGTCATTGCACGGTCTGGCTTGGCGTCGTCGTTCCGCTGCCGCCCTACGGCACACGGAACGACGTATGGCTCGCCCTACGCGAGCGCCGTATCCGAGGGCTCGCTGTCGGAGGGCCGGTCATCCTCGGACGTCGGGGCGTTCGCCGGGGCCGGCTCCACGGCGGCCTCGGTCGGCACGGCGCGGATCGTGACCGCGTCGCCCTCGATCGAGAACGTCACCGTCATCGCGGCGGCGCGGGCGACGAGGCCGGCGTAGTAGGCGAGGATCCCGTGGGAATCGACCGAGCCGGCCTCGGGCGTGCCGGCGATCAGCTCCTCGGCATGGGGCGGAATGCGGGCATGCGAGCCCTTGGCCACGATCACGATTTCGGGTGCGTCGCCGTCGCCGGTGACCTTCACGTCGATCAGGCCGCCGCGCGGAATCGCGGTGTTGGAGATCACCACGAGATTCAGCAGAAGCTTGACCTTGTTCTTCGGAAACAGCGCCACCGGCGCGCTCCAGGCGATGTCCGGCTTCTCCTCCGCGAACATGTTGCGCGTCAGCTTCTCGGCGTCGGCGAGGTCGATCGCCGCGCCGGCCGAGCCCGAGGCGCCGAAGGCGATGCGGGCGAACTGGACGCGGGCCGAGGCGGTGCGCGCGCTCTTGCGGATCAGGTCGAGGGCGAATTCGCGCATCGACGGGTCGTTGTCGTCCTCCAGCACCTCGAGCCCGTTGTTGATCGCGCCGACCGGGCTGATCAGGTCGTGGCAGACCCGCGAGCACAGCAGCGCCGAGAGATCGAGGGCGTCGAGGGTGAGGCTGGCCATGGAGCGGCTCCGCGATGGGTTCTGTTGCACGTCCGCTGCGGGTGCGCCGGGATCGGTGCAGCGGGCCGCGGCGTGCGTGCTCCGGCACCGATAGACACCGTTGCCTGCTTTGAAAAGCGCCGGTACTTCGCGACGAGGTGTGTCGACAAGCGCCGGCCTTCGGGGCATGACCGCAGGGATGAGCGCTTCCGCCTCACAACCGCGTCCCGCGTCCCGCCCTCGCCTGACCGCGCCCGTGTCCGGGCCGGTGCGCGACGCCATCGCGGCGGGCCTCGCCGAGATCGCCTGCGGGGCCGGCGAGATTCTGCGCGGCTACCATGGTGGCGACTGCCCCCATAAGCTCAAGCCCGACGGCTCGCCGGCCAGCCTCGCCGACGCCCGCTCGGAAGAGTTCATCGTCGCGGCGCTGACCCAGCGCTGGCCCGGCATCCCGGTCATCGCCGAGGAGAACAGCTGCGAGGCCGCGACGGCGGAGCTGTTCTTCCTGGTCGATCCCCTCGACGGCACCCGCGACTTTCTGGCCGGCGTGCCCGAATACAGCGTTAATATCGGCCTGATCTGGAACGACCGGCCGATTGCCGCGGCCCTCGCGGCGCCGGGGCTGTTCCGGGTCTGGTATGCCGGCACCACGGCCGTCGAGGCGCCGATCCGCAACGGGCGGCCCGGCGAGCCGCGCCCGATCGCGGTGCGCGCGCCGCCGCGCGACGGGCTCGTCGCGCTGGTCAGCCGGATGCACGGCGACCGCGCCACGGATACCTGCCTCGACGGACTGCCGATCGCCCTGCGGCGGGTGGCCTCCTCGGCGCTGAAGTTCGGGCTGCTCGCGGCGGGCGAGGCCGACGTCTACGTGCGCTGCGTGCCGACGATGGAGTGGGATACCGCCGCCGGCGACCACATCCTCGCCGTGGCGGGCGGCTGCGTGGTCGGGCCGGACGGGGAGCGGCTTACCTATGGTCACCGTTCGCGGCTCTACCGCAACGGCCCCTTCGCCGCCTTCGGTGAGTGCGGGCAGGCGCCGGCCGTGGCGCTGCCGGAGCGCTGCACGGCGAGCTACCGCGAGCGCCGCCGCGCGGGAGAGGCGACGCCGGACGATTCCGCCGCACGATCGTGACGCCGCGTTAACCTTGTCTTGCCGTGAACGGGCCATACTGCCGCGAATCGAGGAATTCGGCGCGGACCCCGCGCGAGGAGGATCGCGATGTCGACGAAGAAGGCGCCCCACCAGACCCTGTCACGCCGCGCCGTGATTCCGGCCCTGCTCGCAGCGCCCGCGGCCCTGCTGCTGCCCGGGCGCGAGGCGGTGGCGCGGGAGGATTCCGGCCGGCCCGAATCGTTCCGGCCGGCGGAGGTCGTCGACAACGGCCACAAGTTCTTCGGCAGCGTTTCCAAGGGCTTGGCGCTCACCATCGAGGAGGCGACGAAACGCTGGGGCCAGCCGAACGGCTACATCCTGGGCCAGGAGGCCTCCGGCGCCATCGTCGGCGGGCTGCGTTACGGCGAGGGCACCCTCTACACCCGCAACGCCGGCAACCGCCGGATCTACTGGCAGGGGCCGTCGATCGGCTTCGACATGGGCGGCGACGGCGACCGCACCATGATGCTGGTCTACAATCTGCCCGGCCTGCCGGACCTCTACCAGCGCTTCGGCGGGGTCGACGGATCGGCCTATTTCGTCGGCGGTTTCGGCATGACGGCGGTGACCAACGACGGAATCGTGGTGGTTCCTATCCGCACCGGCGTCGGCGCCCGGCTCGGCATCAACATCGGCTACCTCAAGTTTACGAGCCGGCCGACCTGGAACCCCTTCTGAGCGCCCGTCCCGATGCTGCCATCGATAGTCCCGTCGTTCGCCGGGATGCATGCCGTGTGCGGCACGGGACTGCCTTGAAGCCGGCCAGAACGCGCCATACACGCTGACGGTGCCGTTTTTCCGGCACGCGTCCCCGAGGTTTCACGCATGGGTCCGTCGGCGTGATCGAGACCGTGATGAGCTTCGCGCTCGGCTTCCTCCTGGCAAGCCTGGCCGCGCTCCTGATGCTGCCGGTGCTGAACCGGCGCGCGGCCCGTCTCGCCCGCAGGCGGATCGACGGCCTGTTTCCGCTGTCGATGCAGGAGATCGCCGCCGAGCGCGATGCCCTGCGCGCCGAGTTCGCCGTCGCCGAGCGGCGCATGGAGCGCAAGGTCGAGGCCGCGCGCTCCGGCCGCCACACCGACATGGAGACCGTCGGCGCCAAGCTCCTCGAAATCGCCGCCCTGCAGCGCGAGGTCGAGGGTCGCGACGCCGCCCTCGGCGGCCGCAAGGTCGAGATCGAGGAGGCGCATGCCCGCATCGCCGGGCTCGACCGCGACCTCGGCTCCGCCCGCGCCGACGGCGCCGCCGGCCTCGCGGCGCTGACCGCGCTGGAGAACGCCCACCGCGAGATCCTCGTCGATCTCAAGACCGTGCGCCGCGAGCGCGACGCCGTCCGCACCGACCTCAAGGACGCCCTCTCCCGCGCCGAGGCGTTTCGCGAGGCGCCGGAAACCGCCCCCGACAGCGCGAAAGCCGCGGGGACGGCCGCGCTCGCCGCCTCCCTCGACGAGGTCCGCGCCCGCCACGCTGCCGTCGTCGCCGAGCGCGACACCCTCGCCGCGAGCCTGCGCGTCGCCGAGGATGCCCTCGCCAAGGCCCTGTCCCACCGCCACGGCAATGGGGCCGTGCCGAGCGAGCGCGACGACGCGGATCTGCGGGCGCGCATCACCGAGGTCGCCGACGCCCTGACTCAGCGCGACCGCCTTCCTTCTGTCGCGAGCTTCCCGATGCCGGCCGCCGCCCGCTCCTGATCCCTCGGCTTCGTCCCGGGCGGGACCCTTCGCGCGCCGGACGGCGTCCTCCAAGGTGTGCCGCCACGCTTGCGGAGGCACGCCCGGCACAATAAGTCCGCGCTCACCGAACGGCGTCGTCACGCGATGGCCCTGCCCGCGCCGCGTTTCCAACACGGCGGGCGGCCATCCGACGCCGGCTCCCTTTCCCACCCACCATCGAGTCGACCCATGGCCTTGACCCTGAAGCCGTTCATCCTCGCCCTGGCCGGCCTCGCCGTCGCGGCCTCCGCCCAGGCGGTCGATTCGAAGCGGGGCAACGAGACCCTGAAAAAGTACTGCACCGGCGATTACCTCTCCTATTGCGGCAACCTCTCCCCCGACGATCCGGCCACCGACGCCTGCTTCAAGCGCAATTTCTCCAAGATCTCCGAGAATTGCCGCCGCGCGATCAACGCCTACGCGCCGTCCGGCACCAAGGGCGGCCGGTAAGCTCATTCCACCTTGCCAAAGACGCGTGCCGGCGCGCTGTTGCGCCGGTGCGCTCGCATCCCGGGCCGCGAACGGCTAAGCTGAGACCGCCGAAATGCCGGACTCGTCGATGCACGCCCGCCCCGATCGCCTCGAACTCACTTCAAGAGCTGCGCCCAAGCGCTTGATGACGCTCGGCATCTGCCTCGTCATGGTCGCCCTCGCCGCCGGCGGCTGCGGCCGCCGCGGCAAGCTCGAACCGCCGAATGGCGCCACGCGCGAGTCGAGCCGCGCGACCTCGGCCCCGGCTTCCGCCCGCTCGCTCCCCAACAGCGTCGGCGTCGCCTCGGGCGGTGCCGCCCCGGATGCGGACGCCGTCCGCGATGGCGACGAGCTTCCGCTCTCGGCCACCCCCGCCGGGATCGACAGCGCCCCCGTCCAGACCAACAAGGGCGCCAAGCGGGGTTTCACCATCCCGAAGGGGCCGTTCATCCTCGATCCGATTCTCTAGAGCGTCGGTTCGGGACGCGGCCGCCGGTTTTCGGAAGGGCCGTTGCTATGGGTCGCGCCTGAAGCTCCGCGCCCGACCCCCGGCCTCGCCCTTCGAGGCCTCCGCTTCGCTCCGGCACCTCAGGGTGGATTGGGAGCCAAAGAGTAGCGAACGGCGTCGGATCGGATCCGCCGAGGCCGTCGCCCGCAGAGTGGAGAGGGTTCGCCGTGGCAGCCTGCTCCCGCATGCCGTCCGTTCTGTTAAAGAGCCCCCATGCATCATTTCCGCTACCGTGACGGGCGCCTCCACGCCGAAGACGTCGACCTGACCGCGCTGGCGGACGAGGTCGGCACGCCGTTCTATTGCTACGCCTCGGCCACGTTGGAGCGGCACTACACGGTGTTCTCCGAGGCATTTGCCGGCGACGACGCCCTCACCTGCTTCGCGGTGAAGGCGAATTCGAACCAGGCGGTGCTGGCGACCCTGGCGCGGCTCGGGGCCGGCATGGACATCGTCTCCGAGGGCGAGCTGCGCCGGGCGTTGGCCGCGGGCGTCCCGGCGGACAGGATCGTGTTCTCCGGCGTCGGCAAGACCCGCGAGGAGATGGCCGCGGCTTTGCGGGCCGGCATCTTCTGCTTCAACGTCGAGAGCGAGCCCGAGCTCGAAGCGTTGTCCGAGGTGGCGGTGTCGGTCGGCCGGGACGCACCGGTCTCGATCCGGGTAAACCCCGACGTCGACGCGCTGACGCATGCCAAGATTGCCACCGGCAAATCCGAGAACAAGTTCGGCATCCCGATCGACCGCGCCCGCGCGGTCTATGCCCGCGCCGCAACCTTGCCCGGTCTCGCCGTCCACGGCGTCGACATGCATATCGGCTCGCAGATCACCGATCTCGCGCCGTTCGACCGGGCCGGCGCCCGGCTCTCGGGTCTCGCCCGCGACCTGATGAGCGACGGCCACGGCCTGAAGCACATCGATTTCGGCGGCGGCCTCGGCATCCCCTATCGCGAGGACAACACCACCCCGCCGGACCCGACGGCTCTGGCCGCGGTGCTGCGCCCTCATTTCCAGCCGCTCGGCCTCAAGCCG
>NZ_BPRA01000008.1 GCF_022179645.1 Methylobacterium thuringiense | reverse complement strand
AAAGTTGCACGCCGAAACACACTCGCGTTTCGTCAGTCCTTCGGCGAGTCGCTTGCTGAGGTAGGCGAGGGTCGGCGGGTGGCTGCGCATGCGGACGATCACGACACGGTAGAGTGCGGCATTGGCCTGTCGGTTGTCGCCACGGTTCAACTGATGCCAGTTCGTCTTACCGCTGGAGGCAGGGACTGGGCAGGCCCCGCATAGTTTTGCGAAGGCCGCCTTCGAGCGGATGCGCTTGGGATTGTCGCCGACGAGAATCAGCATCTCGGCCACCGTGCCGGTCGCGATGCCGAAGGCCGCCTTCAGGCCCGACGCGCAGGTGTCCGTCAGGGCATCGAGAGCAGAGTCATGCTCCTTGATCTCGGCGTCGAGCATGAGCCAGCGCCGCGCGAGAGCCTTCAAAGCTACCTTGGTTGACGCGATCGTCGATGTCAGCGGGCCAAGGCGTAGAGCAGCCAGATGGTGAACCAGGGCCACGCGACCGGCGAGGTGGTCGAGCCGTTCACGCAGAGCTGCTGGCGCGTTCACGATCAAGGTTTTGAGCGTGATCATGGCCCGTGTCCGGCTCTTCACGGCAGTGTCACGCGCGACCTTGATCCGGCGGATCATTTCCACGGCGCTGGTGCCGCTCTTGGGACGCGCCGTGGCCTGGCCGGCGAGCACGGAACGCGCTGCGCTCTCGGCGTCGAGCGGGTCGCTCTTGCCATGTTGGTGGCGCGACTGCCGATTGGGACGGTTGACTTCGATCACGGTGTGCCCCTGCGCCACAAGGGCACGCGAGAGACCCGCGCCGTAGGAATTCGTGCCCTCGATACCGAAGGCGCGGACGCATCCGAAGGTACGCGCCCAGACCTCAAGCTCACGATAGCCCTTCGGACCCACCGGGATAGCTGTGGTGCCGAGCCGCGCACCGAGCCCGTTGATGGCGACGGCGGCATGCGCGTAAGACGTCGACGGGGCGATCGGGAGCACCCTGCAGATCGGCTCGACCCCGTAGATGGCGCGATGGTCGTCGATGAAGGCGATCAGGTCCGCGAAGGGCGGTAGAGCTCCGCCATCGCAAAATTCGCGCTGGCCTTGCGCAGGATCTCATTGCCCTGCCGCACCTCGCGGTTCTCGCGCTCTAGCGTCTTGATCCGCTCGCCCTCGTCCGTATTCGGACCGCATCCAGTTCCAGAGCGTCTCGCCCGAGCAGCTGATCTTGGCCGCGACTGAGGTGATCGCTGCTCATTGCGAGGCATGCTCGCCTTGGTTGTCCAGGACCATCCGCACTGTTCGGGCACGGACCTCAGGGGAATACGGTGGGGTTCGCTTCGTCATGGCTCCATGCTTTCAAGCGTTGGAGCCTCTGGGAAAGCCGGCGCGGTTCAGTTCTTCGAGGTGTCCGCTCGCGACGTCCCCGACGTCGTCGAGGTCAGCGACGACCCAGTGCCTTGGCGATTGCAACTCTGGCTGCACGCCTTGTCCGCCCTGGCCGAGCGCGTCATCGACTTGGCCACCTCGACCTTGGCAGCCAAGCGCCGGTCGTTGAATCGACAACTCGGCGTCATCCTCGCCACGCCGAGTGGCTGCGATCTGACCAAATGCCTCCAGGCTAAGATCGGCTGGGCGCTCGGCCAACTCCTGGTCTTCCTCGCCCATCCCGGTGTGGTCGAGCCAACCAGCAACGGCTCGGAGCGACTTCTGCGCCCCGCAGTCGTGCAGCTGAAGGTGACCAACGCCTAACAGGCAATGTGGGCCGCCAAGGGCGAAGCCGCCATCCGCACCGTCGTTGATACCGCAAGCCTCGCGGGCGCGATCCCCTTCGGCACCATCCTCAAGACCATCGGCGCCTGATTCCCGCGAATACAGCGGTGGTAATTACAAAAGGGCAGATTCCATATGATGCTCGGTGTCTCGACCCCGAGCGTTTTTCGCCACCCAGGCTATCGAAGCCCCGCAACAGGGGTAAAACTTGGACCACAAACGAAGTTAGAACCATTTCAAGGCGGTCTAAAGCGAAGCTTCTTTATCTACCGACCTACTCGCCCGACTTCAACCCGATCGAGTAGGCCTTTGTAGAGCTGAAAAGTCTGATTCGGTTAGCAGACGCTACATTGCCGAATCAAATCTAACTGCGATGTGCCACAAGCGTGAACGTAGGTATTGGCACTTCACCCCAATTTACATTATAATCATGGGACTCAAATCTGACAAATCCCATTATTCTGAGAAAGTTGACAAAAAACTTCTTATTAAATCTCCACCAAACGTTCCAATTTTCCTCTCCGGGCTTTGGATTAACAATAGGATCGAGACGACAGAGCGGCTGATCAATTTGCTCAAGATCATGGTTGAACTGCTCAATAATCACTACAGTTTCTTCAGCGCAATCCGCGCAATTGGTAATAATACGAAGAGGATCTCTATTGTGTAAAAGCATATTAGACATCAATGATACATCATGTTTGCCGACTTTTTCGGGTCGAACATCATTTGCGCTCAAGTATATCATTTTCGCAACCAGTTGCGCATGTTCATGGGTGAACCACCATGAGTTCGTGCAAAGAGTCCATGCCTCTTGAGCGGCTCGACCCCATCTTTCGCGACAACCTGGAAAAGGTATAATGTCCCAATGATGCTCAAAAGGTGCTTCAACGGATGTAACATTAGCTCCGCGTTGCTCCATCTCGCGCGTTAAAAATCCGCTTCCGGGGCCGACCTCTAGAATACTCTTGCCATCTAACGGTACATTCTTCAATAAATCACTAATATGAGGGCGAAGATCCCATTTACCCCCACCATCGCCAGTAATAAGTCCGACCTTTGGTAAATCTATAGTATGATAGAATTGACACTCTTCGCGAAACAACCCACGCCGTGGAGCCGCGGAATCAATATAATGAGCATAATCGAAAGTTCCTTGATGGCCGTAATCTGAAGGAAATCTTTCTTTAGACATCGGATATTCTTTCCTTTATCGCAAAACTATGATTTTTAATGCATGACTTTTGCATGCCCGACGGATGTATCACATTATTGCTAGTCTGACTAACTAGCTACATCGACGAACATGCATAAACGCCGGTGGGAGCCCCCATGCTCTGCCAAGGGAGTAATAGAAGTTTTAAATCTTCGGCCGAGGATTTCGCCGCATGCACTGCGAATGAATTTGAACCTCTACTGAACCGTTGTTGATCGTCTGTCATAGGTGTGTGGTTACAGAATGAAGTTTGAACGGGTCGATCCTGAAACGATCGGGCTCTTTCGTCCAGGCGCTCCCGGCGAGCTGAATAGGCGTCAGGCCGCGTAAAGTCTTGAGCCTGCGAGCATGGTTGTAGGCATCGACGAACTGATGCAGATGCGTTCGAAGCTGAGCTTAACTATATTAATTCAAGTGTAAGACAGTTATAAAATATTGATCTCAATAGGAAATTGCCGCCTTCGAGCGGCTTCTTCGCGCTCTTACGCCATCTACGAGGGTTGCGATATTTCAATAGGTTAGCGCCTGTCGCGATTTTGTGACGGCCTCCCCACACGAGATGGCCAATGACATGATTCGACATGGAACCCGAACATGACGGCAGCAGGAGATCGTCAAGCTCGGCGTCGGGCACGTTGCCGCCGTCGGCACAGCCGGTAGCCAGCTCCTCGACGGGCCGAACATGCAGACGCAAATGCTCCTTGGCTTCGGTGCCGGCGACAAGCGGATGCTGCCTCCCGTGACCATGACGGTGCCTGTTCCGCCAGCGCGGCCTGCGAACCTCGGGATGGAGCCGAGCATTTAGTAGGGGCCGGCCGCGCCGCAAGGTCCGATCGAGGCGGAGGTTAAGAGCCAAGTGCCTGTCTCCGTGTCGGGCGAAGTGACGGGCTCGGGCACGTTGACGGGGAATGTCACAGTCACGGCATCGCCGCTGCTCACGGCTCGGCTCGACGAACTTGATGCGAAGATAACGAGCCTACCGGCAAAGTATCCTCGATCGGAACGAATGGTCCTGGCTCTACTGGGAGGTCCTCGCCTGAAGCGGGGAAGGGCGGGCGAGACTAACTGTCTGGTTGTGAGACCTCCTTGGCGTCTGCAACGATTTGGAGGGCTTTGCGGAGGATGCCGGGCTTGAGCGGTGTGTAGGCGGGGTTGACCAGGGCGGGATCGGCTTCGAGGCGCTGACGCAGGATCATTTCGGGCGAGAGCCCCTTCAGTACGCGTTGGCATAGGCGATTGTAGGCCGCGTTGAAGCCGCGCAGGGCGGTCTCCAAGTCGCGGTGGCTGTAGAGGGTAATGCCCAGCACCTCGCGCTGCACGCGGCCATTGAAGCGCTCGACCATGCCGTTGGTCTTCGGCGTGTAGGGCCGGGTTTTGCGATGCTGCACGGCATGGCGCTCACAGGCAGCCTCGAAGGCGTCGGCGGTGAAGCAAGAGCCGCGGTCAGTGAGCAGATGGGTGACCCGGAAGGAAAAAGGCACCAAGCGCTTCCGTTAGGAAGGCGACAGCCGAGGCTGCGGTCTCGTCGTCCTTGACGGCGAGGTGGACGAAGCGCGAGGCGCGATCGATGGTGACGTACAGGTAGCGCTTGCGGGTGACGCCGTCTCGATCCCGCAGCTTGGGCAGGTGTTTGACGTCGACGTGCACGAAGCCGACCTCATAGTCCTTGAAGATGCCGTGCGGCTTGCGGGCCTGCTCGGACGGCAGCAGGCGATTGAGGCCCTCGGCCTTGAGGATGCGATAGACGGAATCCCGGTTTAGGTGTGGCAGGAAGTGGCTGACGACGAAGGTCAGCGCGTCGAGGGGAAAGCCGGTGCTGCGGCGGAGCGCGCACACGATGGCGCGCTCCTCATCGGTGGCACGCCAGGGCAACTTGTGGGGTCGGGCTGAGCGATCCCGGCAGTCGGTGGGACCGCGATGCCGCCACTTGCGAATGGTCTCGGCCGAGACGCCGTAGCGCCGGGCCAGAACGCTAGAGGCTTCAGAGGAGCGGGCAATCTCAGCGCGCACAGCTGGGGTGGTGCGGGCGTTCGGGTGGATGGCAAGCATCAGCGGCCCCTCCTGACGGTCGTAGCGCGGCGCGATCCCTCAAAACGCCAAGCGTGCTACGCGATCGCCCAACGTGCTGTATCCCAACAACGTTCCGCAACCGGACAACTAACAATGCTTTGGCAGACTAAGGGAACACGGCAGGTTTTCGAGGATTCGCAAGCCACCGCTACGGGCGTGGGTGATCGCGATGTCAGGTGCTGGCGGGTGGCGTGACGATCTGGATCGGTGGCTGCAGCCGTTCCTGGCGGGCCTGTCGCATCCGGCGCGCCTGGCGATGTGCCCGCTCTACGTGGCCGGGCTGATCGGCCTGGGCGACCGCAAGAGCGTCCAGCCGATGGCGGCGCGGGCCGATGGCGTGCCTTATGATCGGCTGCACCACTTCATCGCGGCCGGGATCTGGAACAAGGCGCCGTTGCAGCAGGCGTTTCTCGGCGAGGCCGATCGCCTGGTCGGCGGTTCGGATGCGTTCCTCGTCGTCGACGACACCGCCTTGCCGAAGAAGGGCAACCGCTCGGTCGGGGCCGCGCCGCAATACGCCACGACGCTGGGCAAGACCGCCAACTGCCAGACGCTGGTGTCGCTCACGCTGGCGCGGGGCGAGGTGCCCGTTGCGGTCGGCCTGGTGCTGTTCCTGCCCGAAACCTGGACGGGCGATCCGCATCGGATAGCATTGGCCGGCGTTTACGGGGATCGGCGCGCTGCCCGCACCAAGCTGGAGATCGCCCTCGCGGAGATCGACCGGGTCCGAGAGGGTGGCGTGCGCTTCGGCTGCGTGCTGGCCGACGCGGGTTATGGCTGCTCCGCCCTGTTCCGGCAGGCCCTGAGCGAGCGCGGCTTGAGATGGGCCGTCGGGATCTCGGGACGCAGCAAGGTCTACCCGGCCGACGTGGCGATGATCTTCCCCGTCGCGGGGCGTGGGTGACCGCGCCAGCATCACGTGCCGGATCAGGTCTCGGTCGCGGCTGAGACGATCCTGGCGGACATGACCGGCCGATCCGTGACTTGGCGACACGGTACCAAGGGTCGGCTGCGAGCCCGCTTCTGTGCGCTACGCGTGCGGATGGCCGATGGTCCGACCCAGCGGATCGGCCTAAAAGGCAACCAGCACCTGCCCGGGGAAGCCGTCTGGCTGGTCCGCGAGGGGCGCGGCGCGGGCGAGCGCAAGTTCTACCTCTCGAACCTATCGGCCGACGCCACCCTCAAGCAGCTCGCCGCCACGATCAAGGCGCGCTGGATCTGCGAGCAGGCCCACCAGCAGATGAAGGAGGAACTCGGCCTCGACCACTTCGAGGGTCGCTCCTGGACCGGGCTGCATCGACACGCGCTGATGACGATGATGGCCTACGCCTTCCTCCAGTCCCGGCGCCTCGCAGCAGCGGGTCGGAAAAAAAGAATCGCCTGCCCACCGCCCCAACCCTCGATGCCGGCGATCCGGCAGGCCATCCTGGATCATCTCAACCGGCCATCACCGCGACGATGCCCGCACTGTGACGCGGCACTCGATCAGCCACCCTGACATCAGTCTGCCAAAGTAGTGCTAGATGTTTGATCCCAGGGTTTGATGGGGCACTCTTCACGCCGGAGTGGAGGGACGCGCTATGGGCCAAGTTCTTCACGGCAGCGCCACAACGACGGAGGCGGTCCGTCGAGCGAACTAGCATAGTGAAGCGAGCCTGAGGGCCCTCTCGAAGCGCTACGGAATCAACCCAAAGACGGTTGCCAAGTGGAAGAAACGGACCTCAGTCGCCGATCAGTGCACGGGGCCGAAGGCTCCTCGCTCGACGGTGCTGTCACCCGAGGATGAGGCGGTGGTGGTCGCCTTTTGTCGTCACACGCTCCTGCCCCTCGACGACTGCCTCTACGCGCTCCAGGCCACGATCCCACATCTGACCCGCTCGTCGCTGCATCGCTGCCTCCAGCGCCACGGCATCAGCCGATTGCCGGAGGTCGACGGCGACAAGCCCAAGCGCTCGTGCTTCAAGACCTATCCGCTGGGCTACTTCCACATTGATCTGGCTGAGGTCCACACGACGGAAGGGCGGCTCTACCTGCTCGTCGCCATCGACCGCACGACCAAGTTCGCCTTCGTAGAATTGCATGAAAAGGCAACGCGGAGGGTTGCGGGGGACTTCCTCCGCCATCTCATCGAGGCGGTGCCCTACAAGGTGCACACGGTGCTCACCGACAATGGCACCCACTTCACGACACCCGGCAACGTTGCCTCGGCCGCCTCCATCATCAAGGAGGCGATTGCCGCCGGAGAGACCTTCCGCGCCCACAGCTTCGAGTTCGCCTGTGCCCGCAACGATATCGACCATCGCCTGACCAAGCCACGGCACCCCTGGACAAATGGGCAGGTCGAGCGAATAAACCGCACGATCAAGGACGCGACGGTCAAGCGCTACCACTATGACAGCCACGAGCAGCTTCGTGCTCACTTGGCCAACTTCGTCAGCGCCTACAACTTTGGCCGGCGTCTGAAGACCCTGCGGGGTCTCACGCCCTACGAGGCCATCTGCAAAGCATGGTCCGTCGAGCCCAGTCGCTTCAGGTCAAACCCGCTCCACCAAATCCCGGGACCAAACATCTAGTGCCACGCTGCGATCGGCTGTGGAGTTGAACGCATCAACGCCGAGACCAATGCCGCCGAACAGGCTCGCGCCGCTGACCATCACCAAGGATACCTTATACCAACGAGCGCTGATCATAACCGATGAGCCCATTCGCGCAGTCCGATGGACATGATCTTCCAGGGTTGATCGGTGAGCCTGTTCCAGGCGCCGCAGCAGCGGTCGACGATGTCCTCGTAGGATGTGAAGATCCGGTCGCCGAGCCAGTTGTCGCGGATGAACTGCCAGACATTCTCGACGGGATTGAGTTCCGGAGCGCGGGCTGGGAGCTGCAACAGTGTGATGTTGTCGGGCACGACGAGGTCGCCGGCGACGTGCCAGCCGGCGCCGTCGAGCATCAGCACGGCATGGGCGCCGGGATCGACGGCGAGGCTGATCTCGACCAAGTGCGCGTTCATCGCTTGCGCATTGCAGCGGGGCAGGACGAGGCCGGCGCCCTTGCCCTTCTCAGGGCAGATCGCTCCGAAGATGTAGGCATACTCCGTACGCTGATCCTTGGGGGCTGTGGGCCGCGTGCCGCGACGCGCCCAGCGACGTGGCAGGGTGTTCTTCTGGCCGACGCGAGCCCTCATCCTGAGGCTCTCGAAGGACGTCCTGCCACCACAGCTCGATGTCCGTGCCGACCGGCAGCGTGGCGCGGATCGCCCTCAGCGCGGCGGGCAGGCTTTTTTAAACACCGCCAGCGCGGCCGGATCCTGGGCATAGTGCCGGGGTCTGGCGGAGAGCTTGGCAAAGCCGAGCTTCCGCAACTCGCGCCCGACCGTGGTCTCGTCCAGGCTGACGCGGAAGCGCGCATGGAGCCAGGCGGCCAGATCCGTGCGCCGCCAGCGCACGACGCCGTCCTGATCCGGGTCTGGACCGCGCTCGACGATCGCGGCCAGCGCCCGGCGCTGGTCGTCGTTCAGCTTGGGCCACTGCCCCGGTGCCTTGCCGTCGATCAGGCCAACCGGACCATCGGCGTTGAAGGCCAACACCCAATCGCGCACCGTCTGCAGGCCCACCGCTCCGATCCGGGCCGCGTCCGTGCGGTTGCCGCCATCGTAGATCGTCGCCAGCGCCAGAAGACGCCGGCTCTGCCCGGCATCCCGGCTCGTCTTGGCCAGATGGCGCAGAGCGTCGGCGTTGAAGTCTTCGCAAAGCGGCACGGCTGCGGACATGGCAAACCTCCCCGGTTCACCGCATCGAATCAGATCAGCCGCCGATCCGAAACCCCGTGAGTCACCATCAGCACTCGCTGGTATTAGTCACTTGTGAACCGTTCTCCCCGGAGGCATCCCGGCAAGCTAGCCGAGCCGGCGCGTGTCGAGCGATACAAAAATGAACCAAAAAATTGCTATCGCTATATTATATAGATAGAGAAACATATGTTAGCAAAACGCCTGTTCTGCGCTGCCGCCGCGGCCTTCAGCGCTGTCCTGCCGCTCCATGCCGATCAGGTCCTTGACCGCGCCCGGATCGATAACGGCGGGAACGTCACCCTTCCCGGAGGTCCCAAGCTCGAGAAATGGCAGGCCGGCAAATTTAACGCCACGCCGGACCTTCTGACCCTTCCCTCAACCGACCAAGGCTCGACCGGCAATTTGTCCGGAATGAGCGTCACGCTGCCGAGCGGGGTGTCGCGTTCGCTGGCATCGAAGCTCGGCGAACGGAAGTCGATCGCGGATTACGTGCTGCCGGCCGACAATGGCGATTATGCGCCGGCCATCGAGCGCGCCGCATTCGCTGGAGTGACAGACCTCATTCTGCCGGCGGGGCCGCAGTACACCCTCAAGCGAGCGTTTAATCTCCCGAACGCCGACATGCGGATCACCTGCGAGGGTCGCAAGAACACCGAAATCCGCCTGCTCGGTGCGAACGACTATTTTGGGGTTATCGGCAACACCACGTCGGTCAGCTACAACTTCTATATGGACGGCTGCCTTTTCACGAAGGAGCTGGCCTCCTCGTCCGGCGCGGTTCTCAAGATCCAGAACGTCTACAAGTGGGGCTTCAGCCACCACCGCATCTTCGGCGACAACAAGATCTGGCGGGTGCTTGAACTCGTTTCAGTCTCGTCAATGATCAGCCGCGATGTCGATGTCGATAGCGTCCGTGAGCGCGCGGTTTATGCGACCGCTGGGAATGGCCTGCCTGGGACACTGAACGGCTACAACATCGATCACGTTTATGATCTCTGGTACGTCATTGGCGCCAACGGCGTTTCTGCCGACCCTGCCAATGATGGCGTGTTCTATTTTGTGGACAATTTCGCTGCGATTTGGTTCCTCGGCCCGAAGATTGCCAGCCACAAGGGGTACGGCATCTATCTGAAGGGTACGCTGGCCAACAGGAGCATCAACACCCTCAACTTGGTCCATAATCCGAACATTGAAGCTGGCTTGGTTCCGAGCGCGTCGGTGTACTTCGGTGCGGTCGCTGCATCGCATATCGGAGGCCCGTCTTCGTGGAGCACCGGCAAGGGAGCGGGGCTTGCTTCGATCCGCCTCGGCCCCGACAGCCAGGGGAACTTCGTGAGGCAGATCCAACTCGGAGTAGCCGGCGCGGGCTATGGCGTGTTCGACGAAGGTACACTCAACACCGTCGAGGACATGGATCTCATCGGCTATGACGCCGCGGCCGACACGGGCCTCGTCATCGGAGCCTCGGCGCGTAAAGGGCGGTATCGACGCAACAAGGTCGCCCAGTTCACGCGTGCGATCCTAGACGCAAGCCCTGACAATGCCGGGCACGTCATTGAGGGCCTGGACTACACCGGGATCACTGGCACACCGCTGACCGGTCTTGCCGGCAGCGCCACCAGCAACAAGATCGTCAACGGCATCAACAACCTCGATGCCAGTGCGCCGACGCTTCCGGCTGCGGCGACGCTGTCGCTTCCCGATAAGGGCAGCACATTCACCATCACCACCGCCGGAACGATCAACGGCATCACGCCGACCTATATCGGGCGCCGCGCAACGCTACTTCTGGCGCAGTCCGGGACCACGCTAAACGACCAGCAGTCGGCCGGCGGCACAGGTGCGTTCTATCTGTCCAAACCCCTGACGACGACGGACGGGAAGACCCGCGTCACGGTCGAATGGCGTGGCGACTACTGGTGGGACGTCTCGCGTACGCCGTGAGCCTCCGAGGACATGCCTGAAACCGCACTCTCCATCGCAAACACAATCTCGGTTTCGAATTTTAAGCCGCCAGAGCTGATATAGTGCTGGTTTTGTGACCAATCGTAATCGGGTGAAAGACGAACTACGTCGGCAATCGTGACGTTGGGAACATCGCTTGATGCTACAGTCACGCCATTTGTTGCCAAACACAAAAAGCTCATCTCGTTCGAGCCCAGCGATCTGACTGCCTCAAAGGTCTTTAGGACATAATCGAAATGCGGCTGATTGAGGTGCGATGACACATGCAACATGAGGGTGGTCGGCTGACCGTCGTTGAGGGCGTCGAGAAAGGACCGGATGCGCTTGGCGTATCGGAATTTCGTCTAGGCGAGATCGTTTTCGGCCCAGCGTTTTCCGTGTTCGTGGTTGAACCAAGAGCCGTGCGTTTCGCTGACCGGGAAGCCGAGGTCTGGACGGTATACTAGATTATCGGTGTACCCCGCGAACCCCGAACCCAAGATCCCTGGCAGCGCGCCGACCGGCGATATGTTTAGATCGGATGGATGCGAGAGTTCTCCCAGTGCGCGAGGGCGCTTCAGTCCTCATCGCGTAGCAATGGTTCGGGGAAGACAATCGGTTCCCAGGGATACGATCTTTCCCCATTTTCCAAAATTTGAAATACGACTGTCGATCACCTTCGTAAGAAAGTCCGCATGTGCGCGCATGTCTTGGTTCGCGCTTGAAATCTTTTCCCATATATCAATAACGTCAGAGCGAGAAAGTACAATTTTTACTGTGCAATTAAAATACACATATTCACCACACAGGTAGTCAACGCGCTCTGGCCACACGTCATGGTCCCTCTCTGCTTTTTCCAAAGTCGAGTCTATATCAACCAGGTATTTTAGCCGCAGATGAGGCATCGGAATTGCGTGTCGCTACTCATGTTCTTGATTGATATTAGCATAAGGCCCCGAGTATGGCCGCGCATTTTTTGAATGGCAAGATGTCGACCATCCCGGCGCAGCCAGCCAGTGGCGTAAGGCTAACTTTCTTACCAGACCGCTTGCTACAACGTATGGGAGCAATTGCGGTACACTGATGTGTCGCGGTGCCCACTGGCGAAGAGTCGTAGGTCTGCCGCGACGAGGCCACCCTATAACTTAAGATGATACTTACCGCCATAAGTCGAAAAATCGACCGCCCCTGGATACCTCTTCCGCAGAGTCTGAAGCAGGTCCGAGGGCACATCCACTGTCATCAGTTCGGAATTTTCTATACGAAAATGCGTGGACATGAGACGGATATAATGGTCGTAAAAAACCCTATTTATGTGTTTCTTGAAGAAAACTTCCTCGACAACATCGTTGCCTACCGCAGGGTGGTAGCCTCTGTCATTGTAGAAATCTCGGATTTCTCTCTGAGAGCAGAGCAGGTGCATGAACGCCGGCATTTGCCAATGTGAGAACGCGAGCATTGGATCATCGCTGTTCGTAAACAGATGAGATCCGTAAGCGCAGGACCATGCGGGGCCGAACATATGAAAGTTCTCGCCTCCGCTGCGGGTGACACGCTTCATTTCAAGAAAAGCGTCTTCAAGTGGAGCGACATGCTCTAGAAGAGACAAGGAAACGACCGCATCGAAGCTTTCGTCTGCAAAGTTCGTGCGTTTTGTTATGTCTCCTATTGTAACTGGATACTTTCCTGCGTGTGCATCAATGTGGTCCTCCCACAGAGTTAGAATATGAATCTCGCTTGGTTTGAGCGGGGCTACGAATTCATCAATCTGACCTTCTGAATATCCAAGACACAGAACTTTCTTGCCTTCGAGGTTCGCATATCGACGGAGGTAGTGTCCGTCCCAATTGCTTATGACACCAAGGCACGGAAGGTCGGAGGGTTTCATTTTAGATCCCATTGATGCTCGGTCTGAGGTTGTACTAAGCGCCTTCCGCGCATTGGCAAACCCTTCTGGCCTGCTGCGCAGAAAAGTTGCCCCCTCTGACACCCTGGAGACAACCATGCCCGCACCAGCGGCGAGCGCTCCCGCTCGCGTGTATCAGATCGGGAAGCGGTAGATGGCTGCCCTCCTCGACCGAGCCGTGTTCTTCGCGGCTGCGCGCAAGGCGCCGTTCGGTGGCAGTCTGACCTAGCGCCAAGTCAATGGCATGCACGCGCTGCTTGCTGGACGCCTGTCCGACAGCGCTCGCGACGAACTAGCTGTCGTACTGCCTCGCGACCCGAAGCATGAGACCGAGCACACCATGTGGCCGGTCTCGGAGAACCAGAGCTATTGGACGGCCTCTCGTATCCGTCAGGTCTGGTCAGGTGCGGAATCGTCGGCTGCTGAACGTAGAGGCAGTCGTCGAGCGGCGGCAGGGTGTGCCGTCGAAAGGCGAGGATGATCGCTTCATCATTGACCGCGAGTACGGTGGAGCGCGGCTCGTTGGGCCCCATCTGGGCTTCCGCCGTCATCGCCCGTTTGCGCCGTCGTGGGGTTGACGCCGTAGTGCCGGGCCAGCGCCTTTGCGCTTTATTCAAGAGCTGGATCGCGCGATGAAGTGACTCCATGGTGGTGGCGCTTCTATGATGTATCCGGCCAATAGCGCGTCCCTCGCAGCATCGTGCTCAACCGTACCACCAGCACTCCCGGAACCATAGTCGATCGGCCAGATCGAAGGGCAGATCACCCGTCTGAAGCTCGTAAAAGCGGCAGATGTTCGGCCGCATCAAACACGACCTGCCCGAGGCCTGGCTGATATGAGCACCACAAATTAATCAGCATAGATAGTAAGCGCTGTTTTCAGGCCTCGGCTTTGAGGGCTGGCATTGCCGGGTAGGCCCATGGCAGTAGGTCGTCGAGACGACGTTGTGGGTGACCCTCGACGATGCGGGTGATGACGTCAGCGAGGTAGGCGTGCGGCTCGACGCCGACGAGCTTGCAGATCTCGATCAGTGAGGCGATCACTGCCCAATGCTGGCCGCCGCCATCCGAGCCGGCAAAGAGCGCGTTCTTCCGATTCAAGGCCAGGGGCCGGATAGCGCGCTCGACGATGTTGGAATCGATCTCCACCCGGCCGTCGTCGAGGAACAGATTTAGGCCGGCCCAGCGTGACAGGGCGTAGCGTATCGCATCGGCGAGCTTGCTCTTGCGGCTGACGAGGCCGAGCTTCTCGCGCAGCCACGGCTCCAGCGCCTCGATCACCGGCCGGCTTCGCTCCTGACGCATGGCGCGTCGCTGGTCGGCCGGGCGACCACGGATCCCGGCCTCGACCCGGTAGAGCGCAGCGATGCGTGCCAACGCTTCCGTAGCGATCGGCGAGGCGGCGGCGAGTTCATAGAAGGCGCGACGGACATGGCTCCAGCAATAGGCCAGCCGCACTGCGCCGCCCTTGGCCAGCACCTCGTAGGCCGCATAGCCATCGACCTGCAGCACGCCTTCGAAACCAGCCAGATGCGCGATCGGCCGGCTAGCGGTGCGGTCGGGCGCGTAGACGTAGGCGACGCCCGGAGGGTCCGATCCGCCCCAGGACCGGTCGTCGCGAGCGTAGGCCCAGAGCTGGCCGGTCTTGGTGCGCCCGCGCCCAGCGTCGAGCACGGGAGCCGTGGTCTCGTCGGCGAACAGCTTGCCCGAGCGCTTCAGGGTCTCCAGCAGTCGCTCGTGCACCAGCCGGAGCAGAAAGGCGGCGCGCCCGACCCAGTCGGCGAGCGTCGAACGATCGAGGACGACGCCCTGACGGGCGAAGATCTGGGCCTGGCGATAGAGCGGCAGATGGTCAGCGTATTTGGCGACGAGCACCTGCGCGACCAGCGCGTCGGTCGGCAGGCCGCCCTCGATCAGCCGCGCCGGTGCCGGGGCCTGCACGAACGCGTCCTCGCAGGTCCGGCAGGCGTAGCGCGGGCGGCGGATCACCAGCACCTGGAACTGCGCCGGCACCACGTCGAGGCGCTCGGATACGTCCTCCCCGATTCGGTGCAGGGTGCCCGCGCAGCATGGGCAGGCGGTACTGTCGATGTCGACAAGGGTCTCGACCCGCAGCAGATGAGCCGGCAGCGCCGCGGCTGGTGCGACGTTTGCCGACCCGGGCAGCCTTCTTGGCCGGCTCGGCCTCCTCGGCGGCAAAACCCGCGGCCTCGACCTGCTCGGCCTCCTCCAGCCCGAGCAGGAGTTGATCCTCGGGAAGGCTCTCGGCCCGGCGTCCGAAGCGGTGGCGCTGCATCGCCAGGATGATCTGGCGCAGCCGCTCGTTCTCGGCCTGCGCCTCGACGAGTTGCGCCTTGAGCGTCTCGGGATCGTCGGACGGGGGTGAAACAGGCTTGGCCACGGAGCAGATTAGAGCATATTCGCCAGTATCTTACCACAGTTCGAGAGCCGCCGGAGCAGCCTTTTTGCTCACCCTGCGACCGCCGGACCGATGACCGTGCGAGCCGCGTGAACACGCTTCCAGTCCTGACCTTCGAGCAGGGCAGCGAGTTGCGCCGCCGTGAGGCGTACGACGCCATCCTCGATCTTCGGCCAGCAGAACTGACCGGCCTCCAGGCGCTTGGTCGCCAGGACCACCCCGCTCCCGTCCCAGAACAATAGCTTGGCCCTGTCGGCTCGCTGTATTCGTCCGGCGTGGACCGCGGCGGCGTTATTTTGTCGTGCTGCGGTGGATTTCGATGAGGTTGCGGAGGCTCTCGATCCCGAACTCGGAGAACGCCATGGTTCCGTCCGGGTGCTCTGGGTCGTAGACCCAGATCAGCCCGTCTTCGGGCTCCAGGTCGATAGCGATATCGGCGAGCCAGTCCACATCCTCGCCGAGATCCCTTGCGACGAGCGCCAAGGTCCGGACCGAATGGACCTTGTTGATGTGCATCGTCAGGCGGCGATGGCGGTTGTCGAAGGCGGGCACCAGTTCCACGGCGGCAGGTCGTCGAGCCGATGGATCGGATGCTCGGCTACGCGGGCCAGGACGTCGGCGAGCCAGGCCTGCGGGTCGACATCGTTGAGCTTTGCCGTCTGGATCAGCGTCACTATTGCGGCGGCACACTCGGCGCCGCGGCTGGAGCCCGCGAACAGCCATGCTTTTCGACCGAGGGCGAAGCCGCGCAACGCGCGCTCGGCGGCATTGTTCGTGAGGCAAACCCGCCCGTCGTCGAGGAACGAGGCAAACCTGTCCCAGCGCCTGAGCATGTAGTCGATCGGCTTGGCAACGGTCGCCGAGCGCGAGAGCCTGACGCGCTGCTCACCAAGCCAGGCACGCAAGTCCTCGACGGGCGGGCGGCTCCGGTCCTGTCGGACCTGGAGGCGCGCGTCGGCGCTCAGACCGTTGATCTCGCGCTCGATGGCAAAGAGCACGTCGATGCGCTTCACGGCCTCCACGGCGATCGGCGACACCGGCGCGGCGCCAGGGCCACGCCGCGAACTCGCGGCGATGTCGGCGAGCTCGAAGAAGCCGCGACGGGCATGGGACCAACACAGCGCCGGTACGACCCGTCCGCCCGGACGCGCGGGATCGTAGAGCCCGTTGTAGCCGCCATAGGCGTCGGCCTGCAGGATGCCGGACCATGCCGCGAGGTGCGCGTCGGGATGCTCGTGCCGCCGGTCGCGCGAGGCGCAGTAGAGCGCCGCCGGCGGATCGGCGCCGCCAAAGGGCCTGTCGTCGCGCACATAGGCCCAGATCCGGCCCGTATCGGTTTTGCCTTTGGCCAGGATCGGCACCGTGGTGTCGTCGGCGTGCAGCCTCTCGGCCGTCATCACGTGCCGGGCGATCAGATCGTGCAATGGCGCCAGCGCTGCCGTCGCCGCGCCGACCTGGTCGGCCAGCGTCGAGACGGAGAGGTCGATGCCTTCGCGGCCGTAGCGTTCGCTCTGACGGTTGAGCGGTTGATGCTGACCGAACTTCTCGAACAGCACCATGGCCAGCAGGTTCGGCCCGACGAAGCCGTGTGGGGTCACATGGAAGGGCGTCGGCGGCTGGGTGATGGCCTCGCACGCGCGGCAGGTGAACTTCTCCCGGACCGTCTGGATCACCTTCCACTGGCGTGGGATCACCTCCAGGGTCTCGGTGACGTCCTCGCCGAGCTTCGACAGCTTCATCGAGCCGCAGCACGGGCACGACGAAGGCGCTGCGATCACGACCCGCTCGCGCGGAAGATGCTCCGGGAACGGCTTGCGTGATGGACGGCGGCGTGGCGCCGGAGCCGGCAACGAGGCCTGCAGCGCCGCAGCTTCTGCCGAGAGTTCGTCCTCCGTAGCTTTGGCCTCCAGCTCCTCAAGCTGCAGTTCCATCTGGTCGATGAGCCGCGCCGTGCGCTCCGATCGCTGGCCGTAGAGCTCGCGCCTGAGCTTCTCGATCATCAGCTTGAGGTGGGCGATCATCGCTTCAGTGGAGGACGCCGCGGCCTTTGCCTTCAGCGCTTCGGCGACGGCGTGGGACGCTGCAGTCTGTGCCTCGATCCTGGCCTGGCGCTCGCTGAGGATCATCGCATGCGCCGCCGCCAGATCGGCGGGAAGCGAGGGCGAAGACGGCGATGAAGGGGCGGCGCTCACGACGGTGAGGGAATCACATCCTCCTGCAAACGCAAGCAAAAAGGCCTATCCGATTGCCGTCGGACGCCAAGTCTCCACCGGATTGCGCCAGTCGATCCCGGAGAGCAGATACCCCATCTGTGCGGGCGTGATCGCGACGACCCCGTCGGCTGGGGACGGCCACAGGAAGCGGCCCTTCTCCAGCCGCCGCACGTAGAGGCTCGCCGCCTGCCCGTCGTGCCAGATCACCTTCAAGAGGTCGCCCCGGCGCCCGCGGAAGCAGAAGACGTGACCGCCCAGCGGATCGCGCTTCAACACCTCCTGCGCCAACAGCGCCAGCGAGGCGAACCCCTTCCTCATGTCGGTGTGACCGGTGGCCAACCAGACCTTTACCCCGAGCGGAACCGGGATCATCGCAAGCCCTCGAGGCCGCGCGCCAACGCGAGCATCGCGTCGACCTCGATGCCGCCTTCGACGATGATCCGGCGGCCGGCGGACAGGACGATCTCCACCCGCGGCGACCGCTCCGGCCGCGATGCCGGATCCCGATTCCTGCTCGCGCCATCCAGCACTGGTGCCGGCAGCGGTGCCGGACGCGACGGCTCCGGATCCGACGCGACCGCGACAGCCAGGAAAGCGCCACAGGCCGGCCGCGCTTCCAGCCGCTCACGCCAGCGATAAATCTGCTGCGCCTGGATGCCGTGGCGCTTGGCCGTCGCGATCACGTTGCCGCTGGCCTGGGCCTCCGTCACGACAGCGCGCTTCTCCTGAACACTCCAGCGGTGGCGCCGGACGTAGCTCGCATCGTCCACCCGAGCATCTCCAGCAGTGATGCCGGCACCGATGCCGGATCAGATCACCGAAAAGCTGGACGCCGACAGACCTCTGAACAAGACGGCCTTCGCCGTATGCGTACGGCTCGCTTCGAGCGGAACACGTAGACCGTGCCGGAGAACGGATCCGCGCCCATCGCATCCCGTACCATAACGGCCAACCCGTCCATGCCCTTGCGGAAGTCCACTGGCCGCGTTGCCATCATCACGCGCACCGTACCGGACGGCCCGATCATGCCGAGCCCTTCAGCGCCCGGATCACCGCCGCGATCTGAACTCCGCTCGCGCCCGGTCCGACGCGGACCGCGACGCCGGAGATCTCCAATTCGATCCCAGTGGCGGCCGGATCGCGCCGTCGCGCATATCGGGACCGATTCGCAGGTGCAACGAGCGGCTCAGGCGTCGGCTCCGCGACGAGAGGAGGAAGAATCCAACCGCTGTGGGAGCCCGCTCGGCCTCAAGCGCGCGCCGCGCCTCCCGCCGCCAGCCAAACACCTGTTGCGGCGTCAGCCCTTGGCGGCGGGCCACCACCGACACGACCGCGCCGGGCAGAAGCGTCTCATCCAGGACCGCAGCCTTGGCGTCGGCCGACCAGGCCCGCCAACCACCTGCGCCGTTGATGAACTCCAGCCGCCTCGGCTCAAATCTACTCTCAAATCCAGACACGAGCCGATCCCCACGCCCCCGGCAATGGACATCAGCATCCAAACTCGTCACGCCAACCGAAAGGGCGGCTCCAGACACCGCTTACCATCGACACGCAGGCGTGGCTGGTCGACGTGCTCCCGCGGCTACCCGACCATCCCGCCCGGCGCATCGACGATTTGCTGCCGTGAAACTGGACCGAGCCTCAGCCCCGGCAGATCGCCGCCTGACACACGCCGGAACCAAGACCGCAGCCTTCACCGCAGGCGTACGATGTGCGCGCACTCTGGCCGCGTCGTTCGTATGCGGATCGCCATCGTAGGCCCTTGACACCACATCCCAGAGCTCAACCGCCGGCTGCGGTCCTCATCGCCTTCGTATGGGACGATCGTCAGGTCAACGGGCTCGAAGCGGAGACGGCCGAAGCCGCGCAGAAGGCCAATCCGGCTGCGCGCGCCATTTCAACCTTGGGTTGCAGTACGCAGTACGCAGCCGCAGTCTATCGGAAAGGCCTAGCCAAGCGCAGATTGGTCTATACGATTAGTCAATCCGAAAACTACTACGACAAAGCCAAGGACGCACTTAACAAAATAGCTTCTCCATCTCGCAAAGGCCACCATGGCGGGCGTACTCGGCCGGCAGATTTAAATCTAGCGTCATCAGGGGTAGCCCACATTACATCGTCTTCGAATTTGCTGTAAACAACTTACCATTTCGAACTATATTCAAAAATGTTTCTCGATCACTCGCTGTAATTCTACACAGTCGACGATCATATCGCGCGATCGCTGAATTTCAGTATCAGGATACCCAAGTTGCCGTAGCTCACTCTCGTAAACTTCAGAATAGGAATCTTCACAGACAAGGATTGAAGCACAATGGCCGGAAATCTTCAGCATGTCCGCGATAAACTGATGTGCCCAACTGTTTTCAAGCACGACAGCATTAGCGTTCGGCGGGGCAAATACCATGTTAGCAAGACCCGCGCCATGTGGAGCGACTACGAAGGTAACCTCACGGAAAAGTGCGATTTGTTCGTCCATCGACATGCCACCAAGTTCCACCGCTTCAAACCCATGGATCGAAAGGTAAGCAATGACCTCCGCTTCGTTGATGACCTTCCGGCGCGGTGTACTTGCTGCGCGCGCATCTGCACGCGAAATATAAATTCGGCGCTCTCGGGTCGGTGGCCCGATTAGCAGCTTTGCCCGATACCAGTCGGCGACAGCGGGCGTCAATTCGTGATGAGAGAAAAAGCTTGGTATGATCAGATTTGAGAAACGGTAAGCTCCAACCTCCGGCACACGAACAAAATCAATCTCGCGTCCAAGCAGGCGTTCGATCAAGCTAGTCTCTTTGTGGGTAAACCGGTTTGAGATAGCAATTCGAGGATATTCGCCGACCAGCATCGCCACTCGTGGATCATCGAGCATTTTAAGCCGCGGTAGCCAATT
This sequence comes from Methylobacterium thuringiense, assembly GCF_022179645.1. Taxonomy (GTDB): domain Bacteria; phylum Pseudomonadota; class Alphaproteobacteria; order Rhizobiales; family Beijerinckiaceae; genus Methylobacterium; species Methylobacterium thuringiense. The sequence goes on along the minus strand of NZ_BPRA01000008.1, from coordinate 326,460 downwards.
TAGTAGCAAGTGGTAGTGAGCTGCATCGCCTCCGAGAAGAAACGTGAAGTGCCCGGCTGATGGTATATTGAAAACAGGTCCTGCAGCTCGAATCGTCCAGGAAGCTCCAAACTCTGGCCAGCACTCTACAAGATGGGGTCGCTCACGTTCGACATAGCCGACTTCCTCTATATATAGGCGATCAGCAGTTAGAACTTTCCAAGAAGCGGATGGAAGCACAATTGCATGCGAAAGCGCAGCAAATTCCAGTGGGCGAGCGAGCGGGTTATAAGTCCTTGCATGCATGTCGAAGATGGTATCGGCTTCTTGATGCCGCCCGAACTCGCCTCCTGTTGCCGCAGCTGCCGTACGTAATGACACGACCTCAACCCGCTGCGCCATCAGCGGCTCCAGAGTTTCGACGGCAAATTTGTTCGGGAGACCAATTGCCTCCCGGAATGCCCGCAAGATCTTCTCTGCCAGGCCCGTAGGAAGATTACCTCGCCAAACTAACCACGACCTCGCAAATACGGATGGTGAGAAATCATCTCGCGCTACGTCACCAAGAAAAGTCATGCCATTGAGTATAGGATCAGACAATATTTCTTGATTGAGTAACGCGCTTTCCTCAGACGACAAAGCCAACGCAATCACGAGAACCGGTCCCATGACGGCCTCTCCTAGTGTTGAGCGGAAGGCCTGCCAGCCACCACCGTTCAGCACACCGAATGTTGCTGAACCCTCATTCTGTGAATTAGAAAACCGCTCTCGTGTAATCTGGGCAAATTCGGACAGAATGGCGGAATGTCTGGTATCGACGCTGCTACCGGCCACATGTACAACCATGATACCAGCCGATTTAGCCGATGCGACCGCGGCGAGTTCTGCCACCACCACTTCGAAGCTGATACTCCTTGCGCTGAGCTGTGCCGCAAGCACTTCGCAGGCGTTGGACAGCGGAATCGCTGGGCTTGGCCCTTCCTCACGGGCTGGCTGCAGCGTCACCATGCCTTGACACCCACGAACTGGACGCCGCGCGTGACGAGTTCCTCAACGCCGTACCCGATGGCTCGGCAACGCTCGAAATTTGGATGGCGAGTCGCAGGTTCGTCGTGAGGGTCTGTGCTCCAGGATGCAAACGACGAGGTCAGAAATTGGTCTTTATAATCTTCCAGAAAAAGCCTTTTATAATAAGAAAAAGGTTTTCTGTTCATCGCAGTCTCAAAAATATGGATGTCGGTTTGGGTGCCGCCCAGTTCCAAGACCAGCGCACAAAATTCCTCTGCACTTGTCAGAAGATGTGCCCAAGGCTCGAAATTAAGATGCGGCAAGTGATGGCCCCAAGGCGAGTTCCAGATCGGATCAAATTGGAGATATATTGGAGCCCCCTTTCGAGCTACTCGCACTGCCTCGGAGAGGGCCAGTAATGGATTAGGAATGTGCTCAAACGCATTGATGCTGAAAACAAGATCAAAAAGACTATCTCGATAGTGAAGCCGCTGTGCATCGCAATAATGGAAATCGACCTTGCTTAGATCCAAGTGTCCACCATGAGCCTCGGACCGTGATGCTCTTTCCCGAGGATTAAATTGCTCGTCGTCTAGATAGTTAATGATGTCTATGGCAATGACATTCTTGATGCGGTCCATCAAGAATGGAAGATGATCACCATAGCCTCCACCGATATCTAGTGCGAACGCATAGTGATCATGCCGGCCCAAAATAAAATCGATCAGATCGAACATGTTGTGTGCTTCGGTTTTATGACGAAGAAGGAAATCCTTGTCGTCAAAAACTTGCATTACAGCGGTATCATTATCTGACATTTGAGTCCCCCAAGCGTGAATAATTTTCGCGAATAGTCCGATATTCTTCCGAGGCCATGAAATTGGCGACAAGATCTGAAGGTTTAATGGTTTTCAGATTTAATGCTGAAATATGGTGTTCAAGACCAAGCTCATCCGGATCTCGCTTAAGGAGAATTCTATAAAGAAGAATCAAAAATATTTCATTATCGTTTTCTGTGAGCAGCTCAGACATTATTGCAGAAATCTTTTCAGCCGCTCCTCGATCAGTAACTTCGTCTGCTGCTGTTAACAACGGGAGTAATCGTTGGTTGATTTCTGCTGTGTCGATCCCTCGGGATATGAGCGCCCGATCGTAGTTATTTTCGACCGATAGTGTGTCTGGAGCCATTGGCCTATGTTCGGCACACGGTATGAGCGAAAACGCGCGAATCAGGGGAAGAGCCATATAGCTCCCATCCATCACCCTCAAGGTCGTCTCGATTGCCAGGATCTCAGCACGGATGAGCGTCGTCGGAACGCGCCTGACGAGAGGATTACGGATGAGTGAAGGCTTCTGTCCAGACTGCCCATTCTTGTGTTGTAATCTACGAGCGACATGGCGAGTAAAAGATTGCATATCAGTCGGCCGCCGAAGAAGTGCTTTGAGATAGATGAGAATTTCTTGTGGCTTTGGCTCAGCTCGACAGTGTTTAAGATAGGTACGGATGACCGTCAGCGTTGGGCTTCCGGAGGACGAGCGCGAGTTGGGTCCACTAACCCCAAGAATACCATAAATGCGGCGCCAATCCGGTTGCTGGCTGGTGCGCAACGCCTGATGCATAGTCTGCATCATATTATATAGAGAAATATTTTGGACGCGCGCTTGCCAGTAGGTTATTTCGTCTTGGGTCGGCTGAGTACCGAAGATGATCCAATGCGACAACTCGATTGGGTTCGGTAACGGCTCCTCACTGCCTCCGGCAGGGCTATACGGAAGCTTTGCTCCCGAGCTGAGCCAACGGCCGAGTGGGGACGCCTTTTTGCCAAAGTGGTTCACTGGACCGAATCTCCCGTCGTGCGAGTGTCGACGGACAAGCAGTAGTATCCCGTCCGATCAAAACGAACCTGCATTCTTGCGCGGTACGCCGCGTCCAACCAAATTGATGTTAGCTCCCAGATCACGCAACAGCCTCATCAGAAACACGTCGGGCCATCACCTCGCAACACATCTGCTCGAAAGCCGCGCCGATTACCGACCAGTCGTAGCCAGCCGCCTCTTGGTAGCCGGCTTCTGCGAGCGCGCCTCGAAGTGCACTATCGGCGGTGAGGATTCGCATTACGCTCGCAAGGTCGTCTCGCGATGCAAGCAGTCCGGTCTCTCCGTGCCGAACCAAATCCTGAAACGCAGCACAGTTACGGTTGGCGATTACCGCTCGCCTTGCGAGCCAGGCCTCAAGGATCACCATGCCGAAACTCTCACTTGAGCTCATGTTTGTCAGGAATAGGCACGCGGCGAGCGCGCCCCGGACGATCGTCCGGGGTTGCTGCCCCAGATAGTTGACGTGCGTATCTGATATCGGCGCTCCATCATCGTCTGGCCCGATCATCACGATACGAAGACCTGCTTCCTTAGCCGCATCGATAATCCAGCGATAGTTTTTCGCCCCTGCCTTGCGTCCGAGTACAAGTACGAAGGGTTCAGCCCCGGGGTAAATTCTCCGGAACGCCTGGTCGTCGCTGACCGTCGGCACCTCCACAACGTCGACCCCGGGGCTGTGGTAATGTACCATCGGATTGAGGCGCCTCAGATATCGCACTGCTGCTAAGGGGGCCGCCAAGACAGCGGAGGCCTGCTGCACTGAGGCGACCATGTCTGGAAAGTGGTAGTAGTCGTCATCTAGGTGCGCATGTGGCACAAGAACTGACGGCACGCCTTTTGCGGCAGCGATCTCAAGGCTGCGCACGACGGGGCGGAAGATGTTGTTGTGGGTCAAGAGCAGATCATAACTTTTAACATTCAGCTCAATCCAACTCTCTAGAGCTGATGAGAAAGGCCCCCGTACGTCGGTGAGTGAGCACCCACGCCTCGTCTCCCGTGCTATCTCGGCGAGCCTCTCGATCGTATCGTCGGGGTCGGCAGACGGCATCGCCTTGACATTCCGCGGAGGTATCGGTTGCCCATTAAACGCGATCACTTCGGCAAAAACGCCGAGTGGTCGCGGATCGGTTGTGGGCGGCAGTTCGCTGCTGATCCTGAGCGAGAATACGCCGGGCGCGAGGTCCATTTCCAATTCGAACCGGCCATTGATGTGACGAGGCCCGAAGGCGGTTGCACTATCGCTCGCACTCGATATCACGCATGCCGCCGGCGCAAGACCGGCCAGCGTCAGCCGTCCGGCCTCAGGCGCAAATAAGGCCGCCTCGGTCGAAAGCCAGCAACCCTCCACAGTCGCTGTTCCTTCCGCAGTGCTCCAACCCCACAGAAGCAAGGGCTCGCTCCCGTTCAGCTCGGAGAATGATCCAACAAGCACACGCTCGAAGGCAGCCTGCGCCTCCCACATGCGCACAAGCGTCTCGGAGATGCCCTTTGGTTGAGATGTATCCAAAGGAAATCGAGCCCAATGAACGTGGGGCAATCCAAAAGGTCCAGAGGTCAACGGATCGCTGGCATACGTTCCTCCGAATCGACCCTCTTCGCCTATGGCATCGACATCAGGAGCGACAATGTCGATGTCGTAGCGACCGGTGCGTGCAAGGATCTCGATCAATTTCAGAAGATGCACCTCGGCTCCCCCTCGCGGCGGATAAGTCAGCCGATAGGTCACAAAGAGAATCCTGCGCCGAGGAACCGGAAGCGCACTGACCGCATCGGCAAGGGTCTGCCCAAGCGCGGCCGCATCAAAGTATTTTTTGAACAGGTACTTTCGGGACGCGATACCCATAGGATCAGCAGGTACGGCGAGAATTCGTTCGACTGCTTCAGCAAAGCCTCCAAGTTCGCAGACCTCCACCTCCATGGCAACCTCGGCTGGAAAGCCGCGCATACCGAAAGAAGTCGAAACGACAGGCAGTCCGTGCGAAAAGTAATCTGCTATCTTAACATTCGAGCCCCCGCCTGTGTTGACTGGATTTAGAGCTAGGCGGCAAGCATGTGCGAATGCAATTTTGTGGGGCTCGTCAAGCCTACCCCAGAGATGAACGTTCCCAGGTAATCGTGATTCTAGCCCTTCGCAAACACTTCCAATCAAGTGAAACTCGACATCCGGCAGGCTTGGCGCAAGTTTTTCGACAATAAAAATACATGCTAGTATATTTGGCGGATGAGACGAGCCAATAAAAATACATGACCGATCGGCAACCTTAATTGAAATTGATGCGGCTTCATTAAGGTATATTGGATCGGATGGTAAGATCCCATTGGGAATGACAATAGTGGGAACTGATGATTTTCGCCCAGCTACCATTTTGGCGGCATCATCTTCGGATACACAGACGACTAACGCTGCCCGACACATGGCATCGTCCTCGGCCGCAATAACTTTTTCAACGAGAAAGTCTCGTGAGGGGTGCTGAGCAAGAATCTCTGCCTTCAGGGACGCCTCGTGATTCTGCGACGAGTAAATCCAAACATCTTCAGGCCCAACAAGACTGGCCACGTAGATATGATCGGTAATAATGCAAATAGTCTGCTTCTTAAGTAATTCAACGAGTTTTACCAGAAAATAGTTTGATTGGTGCATGTAGAGACCGACAATATCGGCGGCTGAGAGATGATACTGCCCTTCAATGCGTGCTTCCTCAACGCGATGATCTTGCGCTTTTGGAACTTTAAATATCGTCATGCCTTGAGCGGATCTATCAATCGTCCACTCTCGCGAGTCGGTCAGCACGACGTAGAACACCTCACGCTCATGGCGCATGCGCTCGTAAAGGCCGCGGATACGCATGGCGCCACCACTTTTCATCAGCGAAAAGTCGTAGTCGTTGATAGCAAGCACAGGGGCGGCCGTACGATGCCGGCGTTCCTGACTTACGACCTTGATCTCGTCCGCGAATTGCGTTGCTATAGACGTCCACGACAACGATTGCTGGAATCGCAAGCGGCCAGCTCGCCCGATCTCATTCAGTCGTGAAGGATCGCGGAGTGCGTCTGCCAACACTGCCCCAAAATTCTCCCTGTCGGCTTCCAAGTACTCAAACCCTGGCGCCAAACCAAGGCCACGCACGCCAAACCGGGTCGACAAGACCGGGATTCCGTAGCTCAGGTAGTCAGTAAATTTCAGATTCGATCCGCCGCCGGCAACCATTGGGTTGAGGGCAATATCGCACGAGCGTAATAGCTCACGCTTGGTTTCATCCGAAACGAAACCTTGTCGCCGGACATTGGACGGATAGCAACCTTCAGGAAGGCAGTTGCCCGTGATCTGGAAGGTAACATTAGGAAGCTCTGGTGCCAGTTTCGTGGCGACGAAGTGGGCCGCTTCTCTATTGGGCTGATGACTGCTTCCAACAAAGATCGCCTGCGGCTGTCCGTGCGTGGGCTCTTTGCGCATTGTGCGGTGATTATTTCCGCCGTTCGGCACCAAGATCTTTCGGATCTGACGGTCCGTAAGGCAAGCTATCAGATCCATGTCCTCGGTCGAGCAGGTAGTTACAAGATCGACGCAAGCAAGCAGCCTGAGCTCAGCTTCGCGCACAAGGTCACGAATTGGCGCCGCACTCTCGTCTGGATGCATCTGAGCATAGAGTTGCGTCTCGCAATTGTAGGAATTGTAAATACGGGGAATGAGATCTGCCCCCGCCATCACGTCGTAGCTAATAGTAAAGGGCGAGTCATGGATAATGACGTCTGCGCCTTCATACTGGTCAAAATAGACTTGATGCATTTCGTTTGGCGTAAAGCCTGCCTTATAGACCATAGGACCCGAAACGTCGGCTCCGGAATTGGAAAAGGCGCTGAGCTCCGTAAAGATCTGATTGACCGCCGCAGGCTTGCGAACGCGGATCTCTCGAAAATTGGTGCCGTGACGGACCGTCGTGGTCGGCAAGTCCGACCAAGCCGAACTGATCAGTCGCACCGAATGGTGATGGCTCAGCGCAGAATAAAGCTCGAAAAGGCGCGTTTCACCGCCACTCGTTGGCGGCACGTTCGCGGGAAAGAATGATAAAACAAGAAGATTAAGCCTCGGGCTTTTTGCCCCATCTCCCTTCAGGACGGACCGCATTATGAATGCTCTTCTTTGCGATTTGAGCCGGCATCAGCGCCAATCTTAGATGGGCCCATCAAAGACAAGTCATCCGTTGCACTTATGTGCGTCTTTTCGCGATGTCTTTCGATGCAAATCATCATATTTCTATGTCCATTTTCTGTCTCAATAAACATGCTTTAGGTCATAACATCGCTATGACTGCAGATTATTCTCACTTGGAGATAGAGAGCAACAGTAAGTTCAGCTCGACGTATTTCCAAAAATACGGCGATTGTGGCGGCTTGTAGGTCATTCGGGCTAGCCTTTTCAAGATGTTTGTTTCAATCTGCGGTCGGTGCCGTTTGTCAGCTGGATCAATCCATCTGCTCTGTACGCTCTGGACCGCTCCAGGTTTTTCGAAGGCCATTTGGTTTGGCTGAGGCGGCCAACGCTTCCACTTTGGTCTGAGAAATGTGGCGCGCTTCGGCCTAAGCGGTAGCCAAGTTTCCCCTCGGTTCGAGAAAGCTGCGGGGGAGGTTGTACCAAAACATTCCATCTAAGAAAGGCGAGCTCGACCGCCTCGATGGACCGTCATGGGCCGCGCCGATGGATCGCTTCGGCCCCAAACAGGCGGTCGATTGTCTCGGCAAGGGCGTCGTCATAGTTACCGGCGACGCTGCCGACGGACGGCTCAACGTCTGCTTCCGCGAGGGCTGATGCCGAACAGGTTGGATCGTAGGCGTGGTATTCAGCGGCGTTGAAGCAGTTGCAGCAGGCCTGTGGGGTGAAGGTGTCGAAGGCTGACGAAATCGTCGTTTTCAGGTTTGGAGCAGCCTTGCGCGGCTCGGCTTTTTTTAGGCTTTGGACTCATAGCTAGTAGCTGACGGTTGCGGCGAGGCAGATGGTGGCGAAGAAGTTGGCGCACTGATCTGGCGTAATGGTGTCGAAGAGGTGTCCGATGGCCGACCAGAGGGTTCTCGACAGCGCGCTCGGTCGCTTTTCGCAGCATCGCCTTAAGTTTTGAGATGGGCACCTCGATCGGGTTGTGGTGGGGGCTGTAGTGCTGTAGGGGCATGAAGCTAGTGCTCGCGATTTCGATGCTGGCGCAGTTGGCCTGCTTCTTGTGACTGCCGAAATTGTACATTACGACGATGTTGCCGGACGGGAGGGAGGTCGCGAACACGCGATCGACGTGGGTCTGGAACGTCACGCGGTTGTTCGGTCCGTCGGGTACGATCATCGTAGCGACTCGCGCAGGCGCAGACCCTCCACAAAGCTTCACAGCGATCCCAGCCCGACCTTCAGGTCGCACTTGGATGGCAGGCGGGCCGCGAAGGAAAGTCTCGCGCGGGTCGAGCTTCGACGTGCGAGGGCGGCCCTGGAGGCACGCTGCCACCGTGCCGGTTGTCTCGACGGTGTTCATCTAGCGAATCGCCGTTGCATGGCCGACCTTGAGCGCGCCGCCGTCGGACGGCGCGAGGTCGCCGCTGCCGCGTTCACCATTTAGTCTCGTAGATCCAAGCTATAGAGTTGGTCTATGCTTCACTCCGCCTCCGGAGCGACCGATGAATCAGCTCGCCAGCGACCTGTGAACCTAAACCCAACTCCCGCCAAACCCAAAACGCTCAAAATCCATCGCCTCGCATAACCACAATGAGCAGAGCCAATAATCCCCTGCCGCTTAACACCTGTTGCCAAGCAGCCCGTATTCAACGATTGAAAGGCTTGAAAAAGACCATCGGGAGCTGAGTGCGTATGCGCATTGCGATGATCGGATCGGGCTATGTTGGGCTCGTCTCCGGGGCGTGCTTCGCCGATTTCGGCCACGACGTGATCTGCGTCGACAAGGACCCGGCGAAGATCGAGGCGCTGCAGGCCGGCCGCATGCCGATCTTCGAGCCGGGTCTCGACGCCTTGGTCGGCGACAACGTCCGGCAGGGGCGGCTGTCCTTCGTCACGGAACTGGCGCCGGCGGTGGCGGGAGCCGACGCGGTGTTCATCGCGGTGGGCACGCCCTCGCGGCGCGGCGACGGCTTCGCCGACCTCTCCTACGTCTACGCCGCGGCCCGCGAGATCGCCGGCGCGATTTCAGGCTACACCGTGGTCGTCACCAAATCGACTGTGCCGGTGGGTACCGGCGACGAGGTCGAGCGTATCGTCCGCGAGGCGGCGCCGGACGCGGATTTCGCCGTGGTCTCGAACCCGGAATTCCTGCGCGAGGGCGCGGCGATCGACGACTTCAAGCGGCCCGACCGTATCGTCATCGGCACCGAGGACGCCCGCGCGGTGGCCGTGATGAACGAGGTCTACCGCCCGCTCTACCTCAACGCCGCGCCGATCCTGGTCACCGGACGGCGGACCGCCGAGCTGACGAAATACGCGGCCAACGCCTTCCTGGCCACCAAGATCACCTTCATCAACGAGATCGCCGATCTCTGCGAGCAGGTCGGCGCCAACGTGCAGGAGGTCGCCCGCGGCATCGGCCTCGACAACCGCATCGGCAAGAAATTCCTCCATGCCGGCCCCGGCTACGGCGGCTCCTGCTTCCCGAAGGACACGCTGGCACTGGTGAAGACCGCGCAGGACCACGGCGCGCCAATGCGGATCGTCGAGACGGTGGTGGCGGTCAACGACCAGAGGAAGCGTGCCATGGCCCGCAAGGTGATCACGGCCTGCGGCGGCTCGGTGCGCGGCAAGACGATCGCGCTGCTCGGCCTCACCTTCAAGCCGAACACCGACGACATGCGCGACGCGCCCTCGCTCTCGATCGTGGCCGGGCTTCAGGATGCCGGCGCGCGGGTACGGGCCTACGATCCCGAGGGTATGGACCAGGCCCGGCCGCTCCTGAACGACGTCACCTATGCACAGGATGCCTATGATTGCGCCGAGGGCGCCGACGCCCTGGTGATCGTCACCGAATGGAACGCCTTCCGCGCGCTGGACTTCGCGCGGCTGCATAGTGTAATGATCGCCCCTGTCTTGCTCGATCTGCGCAACGTCTACACTAGAAGCGTCATTGAACTGCACGGGTTTTATTACAACGGAATCGGAACGACTCAGCGTTGAGGCGAACTGCGCCCGCCTGACCGAAGACGTTTCTTCGAACAGTAAGGAAGTACGACGTGCGCTATGACAAGACCAAGAAGATCCTAGTCACGGGCGGGGCGGGCTTTCTCGGCTCGCATCTCTGCGAACGGTTGTTAGGTCAGGGCCACGAGGTCCTGTGCGTCGACAACTTCTTCACCGGCACTCGCCGCAATGTCGCTCATATGCTCAGCGAGCCGCGCTTCGAGCTGATGCGGCACGACGTGACATTTCCCCTCTACGTCGAGGTTGACGAGATCTTTAATCTGGCCTGCCCCGCCTCGCCAGTCCATTACCAGTTCGATCCAGTGCAGACGACGAAGACCAGCGTGATCGGTGCGATCAACATGCTAGGCCTGGCCAAGCGCGTGAAGGCCAAGATATTCCAGGCCTCGACCTCGGAGATCTACGGCGATCCTGAGGTGCATCCGCAGCCAGAGGAATACTGGGGGCGCGTCAACCCAATTGGCTTCCGCTCCTGCTACGATGAGGGTAAACGCTGCGCCGAGACGCTGTTTTTCGATTACCACCGCCAGCACAAGCTGTCGATCAAGGTCGTGCGCATCTTCAATACCTATGGTCCGCGCATGCATCCCAACGATGGGCGCGTGGTCTCCAACATCATTCTGCAGGCACTGCGCGGTCAGGATATCACGCTCTATGGCGATGGATCGCAGACGCGCTCCTTCTGCTACGTGGACGACCTGATCGAGGCGTTCCTGCGCATGATGGAGACTGGACCAGAGGTGACGGGTCCAATCAACATCGGCAATCCGGGCGAGTTCACGATCCGGCAACTGGCCGAGATGGTGATCGACCTGACCGGCTCGCGGTCGAAGTTAGTTCAGTTACCACTACCTCCGGATGACCCTAAGCAGCGCCAGCCGGATATTTCAAAGGCGAAGCAAGGTCTGAACTGGGAGCCTAAGATTGCGCTGCGCGAGGGCTTGCAGAAAACAATTAAGTATTTTGAAGAGTTCAGTAGTTATCCTCCGGCACAGTTTGAGGCATTGTGAATTGGGTTACCCGCGGCGACTGCATGGATTGCTGATGCAGTCCCGAAGATTAGGATTATTTTGTGGTGGGCGACAGAGCCAAAGACTTAAATGCTACAGGCGCTGCTCAATCTTTTCGCGTTGCTTGATGTAGAAGTGGGTCACAACTCCAACGTGGCCCGTCGGCAGGGCGAAATTTTCTCTGGCGGTTGAACTCTGGCGGAAAGGGTGTGGGACTGGAGAATTTCGACGCAGTGCGGATCCGGTCAGCCTATGAGGATACGCCCGGACATCTCGTTCACATTGATTGCCTTAGATAGGAAGCTGTTTGTAGCTTTGGTCGCCGATAGAAGCACACCCCGGGAGTATGTCTGGTGTGTCTGCATTGTGCCGTGGGATGTGCCCAACGGCTGATACCGCGCTGCACTTTGACGCCATCGCCGAAACGTTCTGGCAGAATGCGCCAGGCGATGCCGGCCCGGTAGCGGTACACCACCGCCTCGACGAACCGGCGGTTGTCCTTGGCTGTCACTCCGACCGAGCCGAGCCGGCCCGACAACAGATCCCGGATCCGATCCCAATGATCGTCACGAAGGGCATAGCGGCGCAGCGGTCAGCTCCAAATCGCTGACCGCTTGAATCAAAATCCCCAACCTCGGGGAAATCCTCCAAATGACAATACGCCGTAGTTCCAGCTCGCTGGGTCAACGCAACCTTACTAGCTGGGGAGGAGTGGGGACTAAACCCTTCGGCTTCAGGCTAGAATAACGTCCGGTACCCTGGAGGCTACGTGGTAGTGCACTGACTCAGACGGATGGTGCAGGCAGTCGTCGGACGGCGCTGAGGATGGCGTCGGCGGGTTTCGTCCAGCGGAAGGGCCGCGGGCGCTCGTTGTGTTCGGTGATGTAGCGTTTGATGGCGGCTTGCAGGTCGACGATGCCAGTGAAGGTGCCGCGTCGCAGCCGTCTGCGTGAGAGGGCGGAGAAGAAGCCCTCGACGGCGTTGAGCCAGGAGGCTGAGGTCGGGGTGAAGTGGAAGGTCCAGCGCGGATGGCGCGCGAGCCAGGCACGGACTTTCGGGTGCTTGTGGGCCGCGTAGTTGTCGAGGATGGCATGAACCGTCTTGCCGGCTGGGACGGCGGCCTCGACGCTGCTTAGGAAGCGGATGAACTCACCGTTGCGATGGCGCTGCATGCAGCGGCCGAGCACGGTTCCTTTCAGGACGTCGAGCGCGGCAAACAGTGTGGTGGTGCCGTGGCGGGTGTCATCGTGGGTCTGGGCGGCGGGGTGCCCTGAGCCGAGCGGCAGGGCGGGGCGTGTGCGCTCCAGCGCCTGGATCTGGGACTTCTCGTCGATGGAGAGCACGACCGCGTGACGCGGCGGCTCCATGTAGAGGCCGACGATGTCCTCGACCTTCGCGGCGAAGGCGGCGTCGTTCGAGCGCTTGAAGGTGCGCACGCGGTGCGGCTGCAGGCGGTGGGCCTCCCAGATGCGTTGCACGGACCGCAGCGAGATGCCGACCTGTTCGGCCACGGCGCGACCTGCCCAATGCGTGACCTCGCCCGGCGGCTCGGAGCAGGTCAGGGCCAAGACCTCGGCGACGGTGCCGGCCGACAGTGGCTCCTTGCCCGGAGGACGGGTCTTGTCGTGCAGCAGACCCTCGACGCCTTCCTCGGCAAAGCGCTGCTGCCAGCGCCAGACCGCGGGACGACTGGCGCCCGCCCGCCGCGCCACCTCCAGCACCGACAGGCGTTCGGCCGAGAGCAGCACGATCCGGGCACGTTGGAGGTGCTTGAACGGACGAGACCGGTCGCTAGCAATCGCGGTCAGCCGCGCTTGAGCGGTTTCGTCGAGGAGAACACAGACAGTCTGAGCCATCCCCTCAGACTCGCATACCTCACCAAATTGGTGAATCCTCCGTATGCGTCAGTGCAGTAGCATAGTGGTTTGTCCGCAAAATCGGCACACTGCGCAACCAGTCATAAGGCAATCGGGGGCAAGCGCATGATCGCATCGGTCCGCGCTTTAAGCGAGACGCTGCCGTAACGCTCACCAACACTCCTCGCTGACCAGCCGCAGATGGCGTCGATGACGTTGCCCGGCACGCCTGCCTCGGTAGCGACCGTGCGGAAGCGGTGTCGCCAGCTGTGGTTCGGGCTCACCCCAGGATCATCGACATACCGGCGTGCAAATTCGCCGAGCCGATTCTTCACCGCCTGAAGTGGTCCCTCGATTTTGCCCTCGGTACCTGGTACCAGAAACAGCCGTTCATCGCGTGTTCCCTCAACAAAAGCCGGAAAGCCAAGCTCGACGAGTTGCGGGTGCAGTGGCACATCCCGTGCTTGCTTAGTCTTCACTGTCCCGGCCTCCGGCGTGATCTTCAGGACCCAGACCCCCTCGGGATGCCCCGGGACCGCCTCCCGCCGCAGATCCTGACGTCGCATCTGCGCGATTTCACCGACGCGCGCGCCGGTGAAAGCGAGAACCCATGGGATCCAGCGTTTAGCCGCAAAGGTCTGCGGAAGTTCCCTGCCCGGCTTTAGTTGCGATGCCTCTCGTAGAAGCGCACGGGCCTCATCCAGTGTGAACTCGCGCTCGCGTAGTATGGCTTTGGTGACCTTCGCGACCGTCACGCTCTTGGCGGGGTTCTCGGTTAGACGGCCATTGGCGACTCCCCAGCCGAACACCGCTTTCAGGGCAGCCAAGTCGCTGTTTTTGACCGTCGTAGGCGAAAGCAGCTGTCCGTTGCTCTTTCGACTCGCTAGTCGGTGGTCCTTGAAATGACGGACGTCGTCGACTGTGACGCGGTGGGCCTCGTTATGGCCTAGGAAAGCAGAGAATTGCCGAATCGCGTTCGTATATGATTCTCGGGTCGAATCGGATTTGCCAGTCCGTTCGGCCTCCTGCCACCATGCCTCGACGAGCTCAGTTAATCCAACTGCTTTGGTCGATGGTTTCGCTGTGGATACTGCAGCGCGGACGGTCGCCGAGCTGGCTTCGGGCTCGCCGCGCGCGAGGGCAGATAGTGTGAGGCTTGCGCGCTGGACCTGGGCAGCGACGGCTTTGGCAACGCGCAGGCTGCTTGCCTCGTCCGCCTCGATGTCGTGCAGGGCCAGCACCGTCTCGGCCTGATCCCGACACCACGCCTCAAGCTCGCTGACCTTCTCAGCCTGCGCGATATCAAGGATCGCTCGCACAGCGACTCGACCGTCCTCACGGCGCTCGATACGGTTACTCAGCGGGCGCCACAGGTGTCGGTAGAGATCAGTCGACCAATAACGTTGCTGGCTGGGGTTTTCGCGGTGCAGGCCGAGCCAGTGCGCGTACATCCACCCTGCACGCTCGCTCGCTTCGCGTTCGCTCAGGCTACGGGGAACTGTGCAAGCGTCTGCGGCTTCACCTGGAACGTCACTGATTTCGGCACGCCGAAGTTCCGCCCATCGCGCCTCAAGCCGAGCGATGGCTTCGCCATGGCGCTGCTTGGCCTCCAAGGGCTCCCTTGTCTGAAGGCTGAAGTACTCGACTGCACGTCCCACGCGAGCGACGAGGTCACGCGGCACGCGCTTGCGCAGCCAGAAAATGCCGGTCTTGGGATGGCGGGACGGTCGGGACATCGCGAGGACCATGTGCATCACCCGTGTGCATCACTCGAGCGACCCTAACCACATGATTTAACTGAACTTACCTGTGAATCAACCACTTAGAGGTGGAATGGTGCCCAGGGACGGAGTCGAACCGCCGACACTGCGATTTTCAGTCGCATGCTCTACCAACTGAGCTACCTGGGCGAGCGGCGGAGCGGCTAGGGCTCCGCGGCTGGAGCGGCGGTATAGTCAAGCGTCGGAGCGGTGTCTAGCGCCTCCGTGGCTCAATGTGAGCCGTCGGCGTCATGCCCCTCCTCCGGCTCCTCCTCGGGGCCGGGAATGACGTAGCGCTCCCCGAGCCAGCGGCCGAGATCGACGTCCGCGCAACGCTGCGAGCAGAACGGCGCGAAGGCCTCCTGCGCGGGCTTGCGGCAGATCGGACATGGCGCGGCAGCCTTGCGTTTCCCGGAGGCGGTCGCGCCCGTCATGCCGGGGCTCCCCAGCCGCGGCGGACCGGAAAGCCCTCGCCTTCGAGGAGGCTCATGGTCTCGTAGAGCGGCAGGCCGACGACGGCGCTGTGGGAGCCGACGAGCTTGATCACGAAGGCGCCGGCGAGCCCCTGGATGGCGTAGCCGCCGGCCTTGCCGCGCCATTCGCCCGAGCCGAGATAGCCCTCGATCTCGCGGGACGAGAGCCGCTTGAAGCGCACCCGCGCCTCGACCAGGCGCTCGCGCTGGCGGTCCTTCGGCGAGAGGATGCAAACGGCGGTGTAGACCCGGTGCGGGCGCCCCGAGAGCAGCCGGAGGCAGTCGGCCGCCTCGTCGAGGCGCTCGGCCTTGGGCAGCACCCGACGCCCGACGGCGACCACCGTATCGGCAGCGATCAGATAGGCGTCGCGCAGGGTGTCGTTGCGCCGGGCCGCGTCGCGCGCGACTTCGAGCTTGGCCCGGGCGAGGCGGCGGGCGAGTTCGCGCGGCGATTCCGACTTGCGCGGCGTCTCGTCGACGTCGGCCGGCAGCAATGCGTCCGGCTCGATGCCGATCTGCTGCAGCAGCGCGAGGCGGCGCGGCGAGGCCGAGGCGAGCACGAGCTTCGGGACGGCGATTCCGCCCGCGGCTCCCGGCCTCGCGCCCCTCGCGGCATCCGTGGCGGCGGCTGGCTCGGTGGCGGATTGCGTCGTCACGGCGCTCATTCGGGGGTTCGCAGAAGGGGATGGAGGCCCGGCGCCGGAGGGGCCGGGGCGGCGCGGACGCTAGCGGAAACGGGTTGGCATGGAAACGCCGCAACGCCCTCGCGCTCCGTGGACAATCGAAACGGCTCTGCTATGGTTCGCGCCTGCATGAGCCGATGCAGGCGGCCTCCCCCCGGCGGGAGCCCGGCGCGGGCGTAGTTCAGTGGTAGAACGTCAGCTTCCCAAGCTGAATATACGGGTTCGATTCCCGTCGCCCGCTCCAATCGATCGTATTGAGGCAGATCTGTCGCGGATCGCTCCCAGGATTCCACGCGGCAGCCCGATGTCTTCACTTTGCTGTTCGGTCGTGTCCTCGCGCTAACCAGACTTCGAGCGATCCAGGGTCGCGGATCTGTTCGGGCGCACGTGGAAATTCTGCAATCCATCGTGTTGGCGGGCCTCGCATTTCTCCAGTCGCTGCCCTAATCTTTCTCGTAACCCGCTCGTTCGAAGGGGGTGCCAGGGAGAAAACCGATGGAGCGCAGTCGCGACCTTGATCCGGTCGAGACCCGGGAGTGGCTCGATTCGCTGGACGGCGTGCTGGATGTCGAAGGGCCGGACCGGGCGCACTTCCTCATCGGGCAGGTGGTCGAGGAGGCGCGCAAGCGCGGCGCACCGGTCCCGTTCTCGGCGAACACCGCGTATCTCAACACGATTCCCGTCGACAAGCAGGACCCGCATCCCGGCGACCGGGCGATCGAGCATCGCATCCGTTCGGCGATCCGATGGAACGCCATCGCCATCATCCTGCGGGCGAACAAGGACTCGTCGGAACTCGGCGGCCACATCGCGAGCTTCCAGTCCTCGGCGACGCTCTACGACACCGGCTTCATGCATTTCTGGCACGGCGACTCGCCCGAGCGCGGCGGCGACCTGATCTACGTGCAGGGCCACTCCTCGCCCGGCATCTATGCCCGCGCCTTCCTCGAGGGCCGGCTGACCGAGGAGCAGCTTCTCAACTATCGCCAGGAGGTCGACGGCAAGGGGATCTCGTCCTATCCGCATCCCTGGCTGATGCCGGATTTCTGGCAGTTCCCCACCGTCTCGATGGGCCTCGGCCCGCTGATGGCGATCTATCAGGCGCGCTACCTGCGCTACCTGCACCATCGCGGCCACGCGAACACCGACGGCCGCAAGGTCTGGGCCTTCATGGGCGACGGCGAGATGGACGAGCCGGAGAGCCTCGGCGCCATCTCCATGGCCGCGCGCGAAAAACTCGACAACCTCGTCTTCGTCATCAACTGCAACCTGCAGCGCCTCGACGGGCCGGTGCGCGGCAACGGCAAGATCGTCCAGGAGCTCGAGGCCGATTTCCGCGGCGCCGGCTGGAACGTCATCAAGTGCCTGTGGGGCTCGGGCTGGGACGCGCTGCTGGCGCGCGACACCACCGGCATGCTGGCGCGGCTGATGGAGGAATGCGTCGACGGCGAGTACCAGGACTTCAAGTCGAAGAACGGCGCCTACATCCGCGAGCACTTCTTCGGAAAATATCCCGAGACCGCGGCGCTGGTGGCCGACTGGAACGACGACGACATCTTCCGCCTCACCCGCGGCGGCCACGACCCGTCCAAGGTGTTCGCGGCCTACTCGGCTGCCTCCAAGCACAAGGGCCAGCCGACGCTGATCCTCGCCAAGACCGTCAAGGGCTACGGCATGGGCGAGTCGGGCGAAGGCCAGAACATCACCCACCAGCAGAAGAAGATGGGCGAGGCGGTGCTGCGGCAATTCCGCGACCGCTTCCAGATCGATCTCACCGACGCGCAGATCACCGAGATGCCGTTCATCCGCTTCCCCGAAGGGAGCCCGGAGATGAACTATCTCAAGGCCCGGCGCGCGGCCCTCGGCGGCCCGCTGCCGGCACGGCGGCGCAAGTCGATCGACCTGAAGATCCCGCCGCTCTCGGCCTTCAGCGCGCAGCTCAAGGAGACGGCGGGTCGCGAGATCTCGACCACCATGGCCTTCGTGCGGGTACTCAACACGCTGCTGCGCGACAAGAACATCGGCAACCGCATCGTGCCGATCGTGCCCGACGAGAGCCGTACCTTCGGCATGGAGGGCATGTTCCGCCAGTTCGGCATCTTCAGCCAGGTCGGCCAACTCTATCGGCCGGAGGATGCCAACCAGCTGATGTACTACAAGGAGGACGAGAAGGGTCAGATGCTCCAAGAGGGCATCAACGAGCCCGGCGCCATGTCCTCGTGGATCGCGGCGGCGACCTCGTACTCGACCTCAAATGCGCCGACGATCCCGTTCTACATCTACTACTCGATGTTCGGCTTCCAGCGGGTCGGCGACCTCGCCTGGGCGGCGGGCGACAGTCGGGCGCGCGGCTTCCTGATCGGCGGCACCGCCGGGCGCACCACGCTGAACGGCGAAGGGCTGCAGCACGAGGACGGGCACAGCCACCTGTTCTCGGCGACGATCCCGAACTGCGTCTCCTATGACCCGACCTTCTCGTACGAGGTCGCGGTGATCGTGCAGGACGGCCTCAGGCGGATGTTCGCCGAGCAGGAGGACGTCTTCTACTACATCACCGTGATGAACGAGAACTACGAGCACCCCGGCATGCCGGAGGGGGCCGAGGCTGGCATCCTCAAGGGGATGTACCTGTTCCGCGAAGGCAAGGGGAAGACGGGCGGGCCGCGCGTCCAGCTGCTCGGCAGCGGCACCATCCTGCGCGAGGTGATCGCGGCCGCGGAAATCCTGGAGGCGGAGCACGGCGTCTCCGCCGACATCTGGAGCTGCCCGAGCTTTACGGAGCTGCGGCGCGACGCCATGGCCGTGGAGCGCTGGAACCTGCTCCACCCCACCGAGACGCCGAAGACGTCTCACGTCGAGACCTGTCTCGAAGGCCGCAGCGGGCCGGTGATCGCCTCCACCGACTACATGCGGCTCTTCGCCGACCAGATCCGGCCCTACGTGCCCGGCCGCTACCGCGTGCTCGGCACCGACGGCTTCGGCCGCTCGGATTACCGGGTGAAACTGCGCGACTTCTTCGAGGTGGACCGGCGCTGGGTCACGGTGGCGGCCCTGCATAGCCTCGCCGCCGAAGGGACGATCCCGATGACCAAGGTGGCCGAGGCCATCGCGAAATACGGGATCGATCCCGAGAAACCCGGTCCCTGGACCGTGTGACGTCCGCTCCGTCGCCTCGGCGGGCCGCCGGGGCGATCCTCTCGATCGCGCTCAGACATCAGACCAGGGCCCGGCAGAGGCCCGTCGGCTAGGGAGATTGCAAGTGGGTATCGAGGTCAAGATTCCCGACATCGGCGATTTCGCGGACATCCCGGTCATCGAGATCTTCGTGAAGGAAGGCGACACGATCGGGCCGGACGACCCGCTGGTGTCGCTCGAATCCGACAAGGCGACGATGGATGTGCCCTCGCCTCAAGGAGGCGTAGTCGAGAAGATCCTGATCAAGATCGGCGACAAGGTCAGCGAGGGCGCCCCGATCCTGATGCTCAAGGGCGAGGCCGCGACGGCCAAGGGTCCGGCCTCCGCTGCCGCCGACTCCGCCGCGGTCGCCGTCAAGCAGGAGGAGCCGGTCCCCACCGCGTCGGCACCGCCCTCGGGTCCGGTCGCCCAGCCTTCGGCCTCCGGCGCTCCCGATTTCACGAACGTCCATGCCAGCCCTGCGGTGCGGCGCATCGCACGCGAGTTGAGCGTCGACCTCAATGCCGTGAAGGGCACCGGCGAGAAGGGCCGCATCACCAAGGACGACGTGAAGGGCCATCTAACACGCTCGGCTGCCCCCGCTGCCGCCGGCGGCGGCGCGGTCATGGCGTCCGGCGGCATGGGCATCCCCGAGATCCCGGCCGTCGACTTCTCGAAGTTCGGACCGATCGAGACGCGGCCGCTGCCGCGGATCAAGAAGATCTCCGGCCCGCACCTGCACCGGGCCTGGCTCAACGTGCCGCTGGTCACCCACCAGGACGAGTCGGACATCACCGAGACCGACAAGTACCGGAAGGAGCTCGACACGGCCGGCAAGGACAAGGGCTACCGCGTCACGCTGCTGTCCTTCCTGATCAAGGCGGCGGTCTCGGCGCTGCGCCAGCACCCGGAGTTCAATGCCTCGCTGAGCCCGGAGAAGGATGCGCTGATCCTCAAGAAATACTACAATATCGGCGTGGCCGTGGACACGCCGGACGGGCTCGTGGTGCCGGTGGTCAAGGATGTCGACCGGAAGGGCATCGTCGAGATCAGCCGCGATCTGGGCGAGCTTTCGAAGAAGGCCCGCGACGGCAAGCTCGGCGCCTCCGACATGCAGGGCGCGACCTTCACCATCTCGAGCCTCGGCGGCATCGGCGGCACCGCCTTCACGCCGCTGGTCAACGCGCCCGAGGTCGCCATCCTCGGCGTGGTGCGCTCGAAGATGGCACCGGTCTGGGACGGCAGCGAGTTCAAGCCGCGGCTGATGCTGCCGCTCTCGCTGTCCTACGACCACCGCGTCATCGACGGGGCGCTCGCCGCGCGCTTCTCCCGCCACCTCGCCCACACCCTGGAGGACGTCCGCCGCCTCGTCGTCTGACGGGGAGGTACGACCGACGACCGGATCTGGATGACAAGGCGTGAGGTGAGGCCATGAGCAACGACGTCAAACTGCCCGATATCGGCGACTTCAAGAACATCCCGGTGATCGAGGTGATCGTCAGCCCCGGCGACCAGATCTCGGTCGACGACGTGCTGATCGTGCTGGAATCCGACAAGGCGACCATGGACATCCCGTCCCCGGTCGCCGGCACGGTGGCCGAGGTCAAGGTGAAGCCCGGCGACACCGTCACCCAGGGCGACCTGATCCTGGTGATGGCCGAGACCGCGGGAAGCGGGGCCGCCAAGCCTGCGGCGGCCGGCGGCCACGGTGCGGGCGAGGGGCAGGCCGGCTACGGCTCGTCGGCCGCCGGCGCCACCAACGGCGGCGCTCCGGCGAAACCCGCGCCGCAGGCGGCCGCCGCCGTCTCGGGCGAGGACAGCCGCGCCGAGGTTCTCGTGATCGGCGCCGGTCCGGGCGGCTACACCGCCGCCTTCCGCGCAGCCGATCTCGGCAAGAAGGTCGTGCTGGTCGAGCGCTGGCCGACGCTGGGGGGTGTCTGTCTCAACGTCGGCTGCATCCCGTCGAAGGCCCTGCTGCACGCGGCCAAGGTCATCGACGAGACCCATGCCATGGCCGCGCACGGCATCAGCTTCACCGCGCCGCAAATCGACATCGACAAGCTGCGGGAGTGGAAGGACGGCGTGGTCAAGCGCCTGACCGGCGGTCTCGTCGGCCTCGCCAAGCAGCGCAAGGTCACGGTGGTGACCGGCACCGCCCGCTTCGTCAGCCCGCATCAGGTCGAGGTCGAGCACGAGGGCAAGAAGACGGTGATCGGTTTCGACCAGGCGATCATCGCGGCTGGCTCCGAGCCGATCCAGATGCCGTTCATCCCGCACGACGACCCGCGGGTGATCGACTCCACCGGCGCGCTCGAACTCGACGGCATCCCCGGCCGCATGCTGGTGATCGGCGGCGGCATCATCGGGCTCGAGATGGCGACGGTCTACCATGCGCTCGGCGCCAAGGTGACGATCGTCGAGCTGATGGACCAGATCATCCCCGGCGCCGACAAGGATCTCGTCACGCCGCTGATGAAGCGGATCCAGAAGCAGTACGAGGCGATCCACCTCAAGGCCAAGGTGACGAACGTCGAGGCGACGCCGGAGGGTCTGAAGGTGACGTTCGAGGGTGGCACCGCGCCGCCCACCGACACCTTCGACAAGATCCTGGTCTCGGTCGGCCGCCGCCCGAACGGCAAGCTGATCGCGGCCGAGGCGGCCGGTGTCGTCGTCGACGAGCGCGGCTTCGTGCCCGTCGACCGGCAGATGCGCACCAACGTGCCGCACATCTTCGCCATCGGCGACATCGTCGGTCAGCCGATGCTGGCCCACAAGGCGACGCACGAGGCCAAGGTCGCGGCCGAGACGGCGTCGGGCAAGAACAGCTTCTTCGACGCGAAGGTGATTCCCTCCGTGGCCTATACCGACCCGGAGGTGGCCTGGGTCGGGCTCACCGAGAACGAGGCCAAGGCCAAGGGCATCAAGGTCGGCAAGGGCGTGTTTCCCTGGGCCGCCTCGGGCCGTTCGCTGGCGCTCGGGCGCGACGAGGGCCTGACCAAGGTGCTGTTCGACGAGGCCACGGACCGCATCCTCGGCTGCGGCATCGTCGGGCCTTCGGCGGGCGACCTGATCGCGGAAGCCGCGCTCGCCATCGAGATGGGGGCCGACGCCGAGGATATCGGTCTGACCATCCATCCGCATCCGACTCTGTCGGAGACGGTGGGCCTCGCGGCCGAAGCCTTCGAGGGGACGATCACCGACCTCTACATGCCGAAGAAGCCGCATCCGCGCCCGGCCTGAGCCGCTCGGCGGCACCGCGGAGACGGGCCGGCGTAGCGCGACCCGACGGCGGGTCGTTCTCTCGCCGGTCCGTGGCCGGCGATCGCCTGTTCGCGATCCGTCGCGATCACGGCTCGGCCGATCGAGGCCCCAGCCCCTCCGGCCGAGCCGACCTGTCCTGTTGGATTAAACGTCTACGGCCGGCTGAACTTGCCGCACCGCACCGATGGTCGCTGTGGCACTGCGGTAAGCGCATCCCCCTTTTGCCGGTACTGCCCATTGCGCTAGGTAGAGCGATGCCGCAGGAGGCGGTGCCTTCCGCACCTCCCATCGAGCAAGTCGGTCGCCCGCGATGACTCCCGAACCCTCCATGGCCCACTCCGCCGCGCTCGAGCGCGACGCCCAGCAGGCCCACAAGGACCACAAGGTCGCGCCGGGCGAGATCGCCATCGGCGTCGTGATCGGCCGGACGTCGGAATATTTCGACTTCTTCGTCTTCGGCATCGCCTCGGTCCTGGTGTTTCCGAAGGTGTTCTTCTCCTTCGAGCCCGACCAGCTCACCGCGACGCTCTATTCCTTCGCCGTCTTCGCCCTGGCCTTCGTCGCCCGCCCGGTCGGCACGGTGATCTTCATGGCCGTCGACCGGAAGCACGGGCGCAGCGTCAAGCTGACCACCGCCCTGTTCCTGCTCGGCGGTTCGACGGCGGCGATCAGCTTCCTGCCGAGCTATGCCAGCATCGGCTATGCCTCGATCTGGCTGCTCGCGGGCTTGCGCATCTCGCAGGGTTTGGCGCTCGCCGGCGCCTGGGACGGCATGGCCTCCCTGCTCGCCCTGAACGCCCCGCGCGAACGCCGCGGCTGGTACGCGATGATCCCGCAGCTCGGCGCCCCGTTCGGGTTCATGGTGGCGAGCGCGCTGTTCTCGTTCTTCCTCGTCAACCTCTCCACCGAGGACTTCCTCGACTGGGGCTGGCGCTTCCCGTTCTATTGCGCCTTCACCATCAACGTCGTCGCGCTGTTCGCCCGCCTGAGCCTCGTCGCCTCCGACGAGTTCAGGGCGCTGATGGAGAAGCGCTCGCTGGAGCCGGTACCGGTCTTCGAGCTCCTGCGCCGCCACGCCCTCGACGTCTGGATCGGCGCCTTCGTCCCGCTGGCCGCCTTCGCGCTGTTCCACCTGGTGACGATCTTCCCGATCAGCTGGCTGACGCTCTACACGGACCGTCCGGCCGGCGAGTTCCTGATCGTGCAGTTCTCCGGAGCCATCGTCTGCGCCGGCGCGATCTGCGCCTCGGGCCTGATCGCCGACCAGATCGGACGCCGCAACACGCTGCTGCTCTCGGCCGGCCTGATCGCAATGTTCGCCATGGGCAGCATCATCGCTCCGCTGATCTTCGGCGAGAGCGCCATCGGCCAGACCATGTACGTCACGGTCGGCTTCATGATCCTCGGCCTCGCTTACGGCCAGACCGCAGGCGCCGTCACCGCGCGGCTCGGATCGCGCTACCGCTACACCGGCGCGGCGCTGACCTCGGATCTCGCCTGGATGTTCGGTGCGGGCTTCGCTCCGCTGGTGGTGCTGTTCCTGGCGAGCCGTTACGGGCTCGCCATGGTCGGCCTCTACCTGCTGTCGGGCGCCGCCGCGACCCTGCTGGCGCTGTTCCTCGACAAGTCCGAGATGCGCCAGATGTGATCGACCGCGTCATCGGGGCGGCGCCGTCGTGCCGTCCCCATCGCCGATAGGAAGCGCCGCTTCGGCACGCGGCAGAGAAATGGGTCGAGTCCCGTGACCATCGCCATGCCAATCCCCTCCCCGGCGCGCAGAGCTGCCTGCCGGCTCCTGCAGGGCCTCGCCCTGCCGCCGCTGTTCCTGCTGCTGTCGGGCTGCAACCTCGTGGTGATGCAGCCGTCGGGCGACGTCGCCCTGCAGCAGCGCAACCTCGTCCTGGCCTCGACCGGGCTGATGCTGCTGATCATCGTGCCGGTGATCGCGCTGACGCTGTTCTTCGCCTGGCGGTACCGCGCCTCCAACGAGACCGCGCCCTACGATCCGGACTGGAACCACTCGACCCAGCTCGAGGTGGTGATCTGGACTGCGCCGCTGCTCATCATCATCGCGCTTGGCGCCCTGACCTGGATCAGCACGCACACCCTCGACCCGTTCCGGCCCCTCGGCCGGATCGACGCGACGCGGCCGGTGCCGGCGGATGCCAAGCCCCTCGTCGTCGAGGTGGTGGCGCTCGATTGGAAGTGGCTGTTCGTCTATCCCGAATACGGCATCGCCACGGTCAACGAGCTCGCCGCCCCGGTCGACAGGCCGATCACCTTCAAGATCACCGCCAGCTCGGTGATGAACGCCTTCTACGTCCCCGCGCTCGCCGGCATGATCTACGCGATGCCCGGCATGGAGACGAAGCTCCACGCGGTCATCAACAAGGAAGGCGTCTATGACGGCCTCGCGTCGCATTACAGCGGCAGCGGCTTCTCGCGGATGACCTTCAAGTTCCACGGGATGAAGCCGGATGGCTTCGACGCCTGGGTCGCGAAGGCCAAGGACAAGGGCGCCGACCTCAACCGCGAATCCTATCTCGAGCTCGAGAAGCCGAGCGAGGCCGTGGCCCCGCGCTTCTACAAGTCCGTGGCCGACGACCTCTACACCGCGATCCTGAACATGTGCGCGATGCCCGGCCGGATGTGCATGAGCGAGATGATGCACATCGACGCCACGGGCGGCGCCGGCAAGGAGAGCCACGGCAACCGTGAGCGGCTTCAGTACGACAACCGCCGGATCGAGCAGGGCGACGAGCCGAACGGCGCGACGGCCCCGGCCGCCGGCCGGGCGCCGCGCTCCGAGGGGGCTCCCAACCAGGAGGGCTCGCCGGAGAACAAGAAGGCCCCGCCGACCAGCTCCGACGACCTGCAACGCCACCATCACTAGACCCGCGCCGGCGAGACCGCGCCCCCGTCACCGAATTCCTTGAGCAGCCGATCCCATGTTGTCAGACCCGGATCTCCAGAAGCTGATCTTCGGACGCTTCAGTCTCGAAGACATCCCGTTCCACGAGCCGATCCTGCAAGTCACCTTCGCAGGCGTGGCCGTGGTCGGCCTCGCCGTGCTCGGCGTCATCACCTACTACCGCTTCTGGGGTCCCCTTTGGCGGGACTGGGTCACGAGCGTCGATCACAAGAAGATCGGCATCATGTACATCATCCTGGCCTTCGTCATGCTGCTGCGCGGCTTCGCCGACGCGCTGCTGATGCGGGCCCAGCAATCCATCGCCTTCGGCGCGAATGACGGCTTCCTGCCGCCGCACCATTACGACCAGATCTTCTCCGCCCACGGCGTGATCATGATCTTCTTCGTGGCGATGCCCTTCGTCACCGGCATGATGAACTACGTCGTGCCGCTGCAGATCGGCGCCCGCGACGTCGCCTTCCCGTTCCTGAACAACTTCTCGTTCTGGATGACGGTCTCGGGCGCGATCACGATCATGATCTCGCTGTTCGTCGGCGAGTTCTCCCGCGCCACCTGGCTCGCCTATCCGCCGCTCTCGGGGGCCGACATGAGCCCAGGGGTGGGCGTCGACTACTACATCTGGGGCCTGCAGATCGCGGGCATCGGCACGACCCTGTCGGGCATCAACCTGATCGCGACCATCGTGAAGATGCGCGCGCCGGGCATGAGCATGATGAAGCTGCCGATCTTCGTCTGGACCTCGCTCTGCACCAACGTGCTGATCACCGCCGCCTTCCCGATCCTGACCGCCGTCCTGACCCTGCTGTCGCTCGACCGCTACATCGGCACGCACTTCTTCACGAACGACCTCGGCGGCAACCCGATGATGTACTTCAACCTCATCTGGATCTGGGGTCACCCGGAGGTCTACATCCTCGTGCTGCCGGCCTTCGGCATCTTCTCGGAGGTGACCGCGACCTTCTCCGGCAAGCGCCTGTTCGGCTACGTGTCGATGGTCTACGCGACGGTGGTCATCACCATCCTCTCGTACCTCGTCTGGCTGCACCACTTCTTCACGATGGGCTCGGGCGCCTCCGTGAACTCGTTCTTCGGCATCACGACGATGATCATCTCGATCCCGACGGGGGCGAAGATCTTCAACTGGCTGTTCACGATGTATCGCGGCCGGATCCGGTTCGACGTGCCGATGCTGTGGACCCTGAGCTTCATGGTGACCTTCACCATCGGCGGCATGACCGGCGTGCTGCTCGCCGTGCCGCCTGCCGACTTCGTGCTCCACAACTCGTTGTTCCTGATCGCGCATTTCCACAACGTGATCATCGGCGGCGTGCTGTTCGGCATGTTCGCCGGCGTGAACTACTGGTTCCCCAAGGCCTTCGGCTTCAAGCTCGACGAGTTCTGGGGCAAGGTCTCGTTCTGGTTCTGGACAGTGGGCTTCTACGTTGCCTTCATGCCGCTCTACGTGCTCGGCCTGATGGGTGTCACCCGCCGCTCGCAGCACTTCGACGACCCGTCGCTCCAGGTCTGGTTCGTGATCGCGGCCTTCGGCGCCGTGCTGATCGCGGTCGGCATCGCCGCCATGATCATGCAGTTCACGGTCTCGATCCGGAACCGCGAGAAGCTGCGCGACCTCACCGGCGATCCGTGGGGCGGCCGCACCCTCGAATGGTCGACCTCCTCGCCTCCGCCCGACTACAACTTCGCCTTCCAGCCGCGGGTGCACGACCTCGATGCCTGGGACGACATGAAGCGGCGCGGCTACGAGCGTCCGCTCGACGGCTT
The DNA here is from genome assembly GCF_022179645.1 of Methylobacterium thuringiense. Classification (GTDB taxonomy): domain Bacteria; phylum Pseudomonadota; class Alphaproteobacteria; order Rhizobiales; family Beijerinckiaceae; genus Methylobacterium; species Methylobacterium thuringiense. Next base: position 299,484 of record NZ_BPRA01000008.1, on the reverse strand, counting down.
CCAGCCGATCCACATGCCGCGGAACACCGGCACCGGGGCCGTCATCGCTGCCCTGAGCGTGGCGTTCTCCTTCGCCATGATCTGGTACATGTGGTGGCTGGCGGCCCTGACCTTCGTCGCCATGATCGCCGCCGCGATCATCCACACCTTCAACTACAACCGCGACTTCGACATCCCGGCCGACACCGTGGTGCGGACCGAGAACGAACGGACGTCGATGCTCGCGGTACGGGCCTGACAGCGATGGCGACGCAAGCTCACACCACCGCCTCCGGCGCGAAGGTCCCGGTCTTCTACGAGCGGGACGAACATGCCCACGAGCCCAGCACCATGCTGGGCTTCTGGATCTACCTGATGAGCGATTGCCTCATCTTCACGGTCCTGTTCGCCACCTATGCCGTGCTCGGCCGCAACTACGCGGCCGGGCCCTCCCCCGTCGACCTGTTCGACCTCAAGCTCGTCGCGCTCAACACCGCGATGCTGCTGTTCTCCTCCATCACCTACGGCTTCGCGATGCTGGAGATGGAGAAGGACAAGCTCCGGACGATGCAGCTCTGGCTGGTCGTCACAGGCCTGTTCGGCGCGGCCTTCATCGGGATCGAGCTCTACGAGTTCTCGCACCTGATCCACGAGGGCGCGACGCCGCAGCGTTCGGCCTTCCTGTCGTCGTTCTTCGCGCTCGTCGGCACGCACGGCCTGCACGTCACCTTCGGCATCGTCTGGCTGATCGTGCTGCTGATCCAGACCGCCAACCGCGGCCTGATCCCCGAGAACAAGCGCCGGCTGATGTGCCTGTCGATGTTCTGGCACTTCCTCGACGTCGTCTGGATCGGCGTGTTCACCTTCGTCTACCTGATGGGAGTCCTGCAATGAGCGCCGCCAGCGAAGCAGGCCACCACGACCATTCCGAGGGCGGCCAAGCCCACGGCAGCGTCAAGAGCTACGTGACCGGGTTCGTTCTGTCGGTGATCCTGACGGCGATTCCGTTCTGGCTCGTCATGGGCAAGGTGCTGCCGAACGTCGTCTGGACCACGATCATCGTGCTCGCGCTCGCCGTGGTGCAGATCGTCGTCCACATGGTCTACTTCCTCCACATGAACACGAAGTCCGAGGGCGGCTGGACCATCCTCGCGCTGATCTTCACCGTGACCCTGGTGGTGATCACCCTGACCGGCTCGATCTGGGTCATGCATCACCTCAACACCAACATGATGCCGATGTCCCCGCACGATTTGCTGCACCATCAGCCCTGAACCGGTGCCGGACGTGAGCGCGCCGGGCGCGGCCGACGGCCCGCCGGCGCGCCGCTCCCTCGGCACGCTCTTCGCGATCAATCTCGTCGGGCTGATTGTCGTCTCGGTCCTGCTCGGCCTCGGCGTCTGGCAGGTGCAGCGCCGGGCCTGGAAGCTCGACCTGATCGCCCGCGTCGAGGCGCGCGTCCATGCCGAGCCCGGCCCCGCGCCGGGGCCCGAGGCGTGGCCGGCCGTCAGCGCCGAGGCCGACGCCTATCGCCGCCTGCGCCTGACGGGCACCTTTCAGTACGACCGCACCAGCCTCGTCCAGGCCCTGACCGAATTCGGCGGCGGCTTCTGGGTGCTGACGCCGCTGCAATCCGAGGCCGGCTTCACGGTGCTGGTCAATCGCGGCTTCGTGCCCTCCGACCGTCGCGACCTGGCCGACCGGGCGGAGCCGGCAGGTCCCGTGACCCTGACCGGCCTCCTGCGCGTGACCGAGCCCGGTGGCGCGTTCCTGCGCTCCAACGATCCCGCCGCCGACCGCTGGTACTCGCGCGACGTCGCCGCCATCGCGGGGGCGCGCGGGCTGACCGGGGTGGCGCCGTACTTCGTCGACGCGGATGCGGGGCCCGATCCCGGCCGGCTGCCGGTCGGCGGCCTGACGGTCGTCGCCTTCCCCAACAGCCACCTCGTCTACGCGCTGACCTGGTTCGTGCTCGCCGCGATGAGCGCCGGGGCGCTCGTCTATCTCGATCGGGAGGCATTCCGGGAGCGCCGCAGGGCCGCGTGACGCGGACCGGACCATGCCTCCCGGGGACAGGCCTTCGCCCGTCATTGCGAGCCGAAGGCGAAGCAATCCAGGGCCAACGCGCCGACGTTGCGTGTGTGGCCCTGGATTGCTTCGGTGCTCGCAAAGACGAGGTTGGGTCGATCGCTTTGGCCGGAAACCGTATCCATTCCGGCATCACTGCTTAGTCCACATTATTCTTAATGCATTTTTATTGCTCGCGTTCGACGTTTCGCGTATTTCCAAGCCACACGGCCGGTCGAATCGATCAAGCTTTCGTCAAGGCTCCTGTCTAGAAAGACGAGTGCGACGAAGCAGAACGACGGCACGCCGGACTCGTCTCGAAGACGATTGGCGACAGACTGCGCCGGAGACTGTGCAGACGACGGCACCGGCTCCGTAATAGTCCCTTCGCCGCAGGCATCAACATCCGGCTGGGAAGACCCGGCGGATGGTCGACGGGGGGGGCGGACGTGGCGCGTGGATTATCTGTGAGGAGGCTCGGCCCGTCCGGTGCCCGTGGGCGGATCTGGGGGACCCTCCTCCTCCTCGGCCTCAGCCTGTCCTCCACGGCGGTGCTGGCCTATGCCGACCTCCTGCCCGAGACTTTCGACCTCGGCGTGTTCGACTTCGATTCCTTCCACGACGACGGCTTGCCGCACGTGGCCCGGCAGCTGGCGCTCGGCGCGCCGCTGCGCATCGTGGCCTTCGGCTCGTCCTCGACGCAGGGCGTCGGCGCCAGCACGCCGGCCGCCGCCTATCCCGCCCGCCTCGAAGCCGCGCTGAAGCGCGCCCTGCCCCGGCTCGGCGGCGGCGTCACCGTGCTCAATCGCGGCATCGGCGGAGAAGCCGTCGACGAGATGCTGGCCCGGCTCGACCGCGACGTGATCGGCGAGCATCCCGACCTCGTGATCTGGCAGACCGGCAGCAACGACGCCCTGCGCGACGTTCCCCTCGATCATTTTCGCGACGCGACGCTGAGCGCCGTGCGCCGCATCCGCGAGGCCGGCATCGACGTGGTGCTGATGGAGCCGCAATGGTGCCCGCGCTTCGACGCGACGCCGGGCGCCTATCGCTTCCGCGACGCCGTCCGCGCGGTCGGCGAGGCCCTCGAGGTTCCGGTGATTCGCCGCTCGACCCTGATGCGCGACTGGATCGGCCAGGCGCGGCTCACCCATTCCGAGCTCTTCTCCGCCGACGGCCTCCACATGGCCGACCGTGGCTATGAACTGCTCGCCCAGGCGGCCGCCGACGACCTGCTGCGCGGCGCCGCCGCGGTGAAGACCGCCGAACTCGGTCCGCTCGCGGATTGAGGTTCGAGCCACGCCGCAGGATACGAAAAAGGGCCCGGAAAGGGACCCCGTATCGTCACCCGCTGCGGTGGAGGCGGAATGGTGGGCGCGACAGGGATCGAACCTGTGACCCCTTCCATGTCAAGGAAGTGCTCTCCCGCTGAGCTACGCACCCGACCTGGGTCGAAGACCCTGGCGAGGCCGCGGCTATAACCTCTGCCGCACGGCTGTGCAAGCGATGGATCGCCCGGTTTTTCGCGGAATCGACATCGGGCGCCGGGGAACCTGCACCGCCCGCGAAAATCGGGTATCTCCCGCCGCCATGCTGGACATGCGGATTCCTCCCCTCGCGGATCGCAGCGCTCGCGCGGCAAACCGCCGCCCGGCGCGCCGATGATGGATGTCGCCGGCACGCCGCCGGCACCCTCCCGCACCCCGCCGCGTACCCTGCCCCGCGCGCAGCTTCGCCGTCGGCTCGGTCTCGCCGCCGAACTCCCGGTTGCACCGAACGCGGAAGGCGCGGCAGGGCTTCGGCTCGACCTTGCCGGAGTCCGGCTCGGCGGCGCCTGGGTCACCCTGTCCTGGCGGGATGCCGGCAGCGGCGGCGTGGCGCGCATCCTGGTCAACATCCTGTCGCACGGCGCGGCAGGTACCGGGACTATCCACGTCACCGAGGCGGCGACCGGCGGCGACCGCTTCGCCTGGACCGGCCGCCTGCCAGAATCCGCCACCGCGCTGCGCTTCACGGCCCTGTCGCGGGACGCGGAATTCGCCCTCGACGACATCGCGATCCGCCGCCACGGCCGCCCTGCCCTGCTCTGGCGCGCGGCCCTCCGCCAGCCGGACCTCGCCGGAAAAGCCTTGTTCTGGAGGCTTTTGCGCAAGCGCGTGCGGGCCCGGGGGATGATCGCCCGCGCCCTCGGCAATCGCGGCGAGACCTCCTACGCCGCCTGGATCAAGCGCTTCGACACGTTGACGAATTTCGACCGGGACCGCATTCGCGCAGACGCGGCCTCCTGGGAGGCGCCCCCGCTGATCTCCGTGCTGATGCCGGTCTACGATCCGGCTCCCAAGGTGCTGGAGGCGGCGCTCAACTCCTTGCAATCGCAGCTCTATCCGCATTGGGAGCTCTGCGTCGTCGACGACGCCTCGACCGATCCGGCGATCCCGCGTCTGCTGGCGCAGGCCGCCGGCCGCGACCCGCGCATCACGGTGAGACGGCGGGGCGAGAACGGCCATATCGCGCGGGCCACCAACGACGCTCTGTCAATGGCTTCAGGCACTTACGCGGCGTTCCTCGACCATGACGACATTCTGGCCGAGAGTGCTTTCTACGAGGTCGCCCGGGCGATCCGCTCCGATCCGGCCCTCGATCTGATCTACAGCGACGAGGATAAGATCGACGGCCGCGGAAGGCGGTTCGAGCCGCACTTCAAGTCGGACTTCAACCGAGAATTACTCTACGGACAGAACTACTTGAACCATCTTACGGTCGTCCGGACCGCGCGCCTCAGGGCGCTTGGCGGCCTGCGTCCGGGCTTCGAGGGTAGCCAGGACCACGACCTGCTCCTGCGCCTCACCGCCGGACTGCCCGCCGCGCGCGTCCGCCACATCCCGAAGGTGCTCTATCATTGGCGCGCCGCCGGCGGTTCGGGCACCTTCTCGGACAGGGCCCTGGCCGCCGCCGAGGCGGCCCGCCTCCAGGCGCTGGCCGAAATCGCCGCGCCGATGGGCGCCACGGCGGCCCGCGGCCCGCGCGGCTTCAACCGCCTCGTCCGCCCCTTGCGCGAGCCCCCCCTCGTCTCCGTCGTCATCCCAACCCGAGACCGCGCCGAACTCGTCGCCACAGTGCTCGACGGCCTGTTCGCGGCGACCGACTACCCCCGCCTCGACGTGATCGTCGTCGACAACGACAGCCGCGAGCCGCAGACCGCCGCCCTGCTCGCAAGGCATATGCAGGATCCCCGCTTTCGGGTCCTGCCGGTGCCGGGCGCCTTCAATTTTTCGGACCTCTGTAATCGAGGCGCCGAGGCGGCGCGCGGCGATATGCTGCTCTTCCTCAACAACGACGTCGAGGTGATCGAGCCGGGCTGGCTGACGGAACTGGTCTCGATCGCCCTGGATCAGAGCATCGGCGCGGTCGGCGCCAAGCTGCTTTATCCGGACGGCACCCTGCAGCACGGAGGCATCGTCCTCGGCATCGGCGGCGTCGCCGGCCACAGCCATCTCGGGCTGCCGGCGGAGGACCCCGGCTATTTCGAGCGTATGGTGCTGTCGCAGGAAGTCTCGGCCGTCACCGGCGCCTGCCTCGCCATGCGCCGGTCGGTATTTTCCGAAGTGGGCGGTTTCGATGCGAAGCACCTGAAGGTCGCCTTCAACGACGTCGACCTCTGCCTGCGGGTGCGCGAGGCCGGTTATCGCATCGTCTGGACGCCGCATGCGCGGCTGATCCACCACGAATCGAAGAGCCGCGGATCCGAGGATAGTCCGGAGAAGCGCGCGCGCTTCGAGTCGGAATGTCGGGTGATGCGCGAGCGCTGGGAGCCGCTTCTGCGCGCCGACCCCTACTACAATCCGAACCTGTCCCGCGTCGCCGCGCATTTCCGGCTCTGATGCCCGGCACCGCGTCAGGTCGTCGTCGGCGCTTTGCCAGACGGACGATCTTCGCTAGAGGTTGCGCCGCAACACGGAGCCGGTTCCTCGGCTCCGGCGTCGGGGAGTCCGCCACTTGCGCATAGCGATGATCGGCTCGGGCTATGTCGGCCTGGTCTCCGGCGCGTGCTTCGCCGATTTCGGTCACGACGTGATCTGCGTCGACAAGGACCCGGCGAAGATCGAGGCGCTGCAGGCCGGCCGCATCCCGATCTTCGAGCCGGGTCTCGACGCCTTGGTCGGCGACAACGTGCGGCAGGGGCGGCTGTCCTTCGCCACGGAACTGGCACCGGCGGTGGCGGGAGCCGACGCGGTGTTCATCGCGGTGGGCACGCCCTCGCGGCGCGGCGACGGCTTCGCCGACCTGTCCTACGTCTACGCCGCGGCCCGCGAGATCGCCGGCGCGATTTCAGGCTACACCGTGGTCGTCACCAAATCGACTGTGCCGGTGGGTACCGGCGACGAGGTCGAGCGTATCGTCCGCGAGGCGGCGCCGGATGCGGATTTCGCCGTGGTCTCGAACCCGGAATTCCTGCGCGAGGGCGCGGCGATCGACGACTTCAAGCGGCCCGACCGTATCGTCATCGGCACCGAGGACGCCCGCGCGGTGGCGGTGATGAACGAGGTCTACCGCCCGCTCTACCTCAACGCCGCGCCGATCCTGGTCACCGGACGGCGGACCGCCGAGCTGACGAAATACGCGGCCAACGCCTTCCTGGCCACCAAGATCACCTTCATCAACGAGATCGCCGATCTCTGCGAGCAGGTCGGCGCCAACGTGCAGGAGGTCGCCCGCGGTATTGGTCTCGACAACCGCATCGGCAAGAAATTCCTCCATGCCGGCCCCGGCTACGGCGGCTCCTGCTTCCCGAAGGACACGCTGGCACTGGTGAAGACCGCGCAGGACCACGGCGCGCCGATGCGGATCGTCGAGACGGTGGTGGCGGTCAACGACCAGAGGAAGCGTGCCATGGCCCGCAAGGTGATCACGGCCTGCGGCGGCTCGGTGCGCGGCAAGACGATCGCGCTGCTCGGCCTCACCTTCAAGCCGAACACCGACGACATGCGCGACGCGCCCTCGCTCTCGATCGTGGCCGGGCTTCAGGATGCCGGCGCGCGGGTACGGGCCTACGATCCCGAGGGCATGGACCAGGCCCTGCCGCTCCTGAACGACGTCACCTATGCACAGGATGCCTATGATTGCGCCGAGGGCGCCGACGCCCTGGTGATCGTCACCGAATGGAACGCCTTCCGCGCGCTCGATTTCGCGCGGTTGCGCAAGGTGATGTCCGAGCCCGTGATGGTCGACCTGCGCAACGTCTACAGTCGCAGCGTCGGCGAACGGCATGGCTTTCGCTACACGAGCATCGGTACGGCGTGATCGATCCGAGCCGGCAAGCGATCGAACGACGTCTCAGGCCGCGCGGCACCCCTCCGGCGGCGCGGGACGGCCCAGGGTCCGATTTACATCGATCGCCTATGTTTGCATCATCTTCGAATTGCCGCAATTGTTTATGGCGTTCTGCGGCAATACTGACGGTCGTGAGATCGAATGCGGTGCGATTGGATCGTTTGCAAATCCTAATCTGATGAGTGACGGCCACACGGCGGGGTAATCGCTACCCGAGGCCTGCCTTCCGCCGCTGCCTGCAGTGACGACCACATCGATGCCATACTAAGGGTCGATGGAACGCCGACGAACAGGCTTCCATCCCTCCGCCTGGCGTACCCCTTCACGAGCGTGTGCGAATCGAACGTGACCAAGCGAACTGACATCGCGATCATCGGTCGTGCCTGCCGCCTGCCCGGCGCTTCGAGCGTCGACGGCCTCTGGCAGCTTCTCAGCGAGGGCCGCTGTGCCGTCTCCACGATCCCGGCGGACCGCTGGCCGCTCGAGCGCTTCGGCCATCCGCGGGCGCAGGAGCGGGGCAAGAGCTACACCTGGGCCGCGGGCGTCGTCGACGACGTCTGGTCGTTCGACCCCGGCGTGTTCGGCGTCTCGCCGCGCGAGGCCGAGCAGATGGACCCGCAGCAGCGGATCCTGCTCGAACTCACCTGGGAAGCTCTGGAGGATGCGGGCCTGCGCCCCTCCGGCGTGGCCGGCAGCCAGATCGGCGTGTTCGTCGGCGCGTCGTCGCTCGACTACGGCAACCTGCGCATCCTCGATACCTCGTCGGGCGATGCCTACGCGGCGACCGGGAACGTCCTGTCGATCCTCTCGAACCGCATCTCCTACATCTACGACCTGAAGGGTCCGAGCTTCACCCTCGACACCGCCTGCTCATCGTCGCTCGTCGCCCTCGATACCGCGATCGTCGCCTTGAACAGCGGGCAGGTCGATACCGCGATCGTGGCCGGCGTGAACGTGCTGGCTAGCCCGTTCAATTTCGTCTCGTTCTCGAATGCCGGGATGCTCTCGCGCACCGGGCTCTGCCAGGCCTTCTCGGCCAATGCCGACGGCTACGTGCGTGCCGAGGGCGGCGTCGTGCTGGTGTTGCAGACCGCCAAGGCGGCGGCGCGTGACGGCAGCCTCGTGCGCGGCGTCATCGCCGCGAGCGGCGTGAATTCGGACGGCCGCACCTCCGGCATCTCGCTGCCGTCGAGCACGGCCCAGGGCGCGCTGCTGGAACAGGTCTATCGCGATGCCGGGATCGCACTCGATTCCATCGCCTTCGTCGAAGCGCACGGGACCGGCACGCCGGTGGGCGACCCGATCGAGGCCAACGCGATCGGGTCGAAGCTCGGGAAGGGTCGCAAGAGCCCGCTTCCGATCGGCTCGATCAAGACCAATATCGGCCATACCGAGCCGGTCTCCGGCCTCGCCGGCCTCCTCAAGGCAAGTCTCGCCCTCGAACACGATCTGATGCCGCCTTCGCTGCACGCGGCCGAACTCAACCCGGAGATTCCGTTCGAGGCGCTGAACCTCTCGGTCAACCGGGCTCCGCTCAAACTGGTGCGCGGCAAGGCGGAGCGCTTCGCCGGCGTGAATTCCTTCGGGTTCGGCGGCACCAACGCCCACGTCGTCCTCACCGACCCCGCGCCCGCCGCTGCGCCGGCCGCCGGGGCTCATAAGCCGGAGGTGCTGCTGCTCTCGGCCCAGAGCCGGGCAGCGCTCAACGAACTCGCCCTCGACTATGCCGACCGGCTGGAAACCGCCGATCCGTCCGAGGCCGGCCGCATCGCCGCCGCCGCCGCCCATCGCCGCGAGCGCCTCCCGGCGCGTCTCGCCGTGCCGCTCAACGCCAAGGCCGACGCCGTCCAGGCGCTACGGGCCGTCGCCGAGGGCGAGGATACGGATGCCGCCCTCGTCGGCATGGCCGCCGAGCGTTCGGCCGAGACGGCCTTCGTCTATTCCGGCAACGGCAGCCAATGGGGCGGCATGGGCCGTGAGGCCTACGATGAGAACCGGGTCTTCGCAGAGACCTTCGACCGGGTCGACGCCCTGTTCACGCCGCTTGCCGGCTGGTCGCTGAAGGAGGCGATGTTCGCCGAGGATATCGAGGAGCGGCTCGGTCTCACGCGGATCTCGCAGCCTCTGATCTTCGCGATCCAGGCGGCGTCCACGGCAGCGCTCAAGGCGCAGGGCCTCGCGCCTTCCTACGTGCTTGGCCACAGCGTCGGCGAGATCGGCGCGGCCCACGCCGCCGGCATCCTCAGCCTGGATCAGGCGGTGAAGGTGATCTTCCACCGCAGCCACCACCAGGAGACGACCCGCGGCCTCGGCTCGATGGCCGTGCTGCTCGGCCCCGTCGAGGAGATGGAGGCGTTCCTCGCGGATTACCCGACCCTCGACATCGCCGCCTACAACAGCCCGAAGGCCATCACCGTCGCCGGGCCGGTCGAGACGATCGAGGCGGCGATGAAGGCACTTGCGCGCAAGCGCCGGCGCGGCCGCAAGCTCGACCTCGACTACCCCTTCCACGGCCGGCTCATGGACCCGACCGAGAAGCCGCTGCTGCGCGACCTCGCGGGCCTCGAAGCCTCGGCCGGCCATACGACGATGATCTCCACCGTCACCGGCGGCATCGAGCCAGGCTCGGCCTATGGTGCCGGCTACTGGTGGCGCAACATCCGCGAGCCGGTGCAGTTCTGCGACGCCCTCCAGGAGGCTGCGCGCCGGGGCGCGCGCGTCTTCGTCGAGGTCGGTCCGCGCGCGACCCTGCTCTCGCATGCCGGCGACGCCATCGAGCCGCTCGGCATCGAGATCGCCACCGTCGGCGTGATGCACCGCAAGCAAGCGGGCGGCGATCCGATCGCCAAGGCGCTTGCCGCAGCCCTCGTCGCGGGGGCAGCGGTCGACGAGACCAAGGTCTTTGGTGCCAATCCGGCCGGCGCCGTCTCGCTGCCGTCCTATCCCTGGCAGCGCCGCAGCTTCCGCCTGCCGGAGACGATCGAGGGCTTCGGCCCGATGACGTCGAGCCATTATCATCCGCTCGTCGGCGTCCGCCTCGCGGCGGACGGCCTCGAATGGCGTGCCGCCCTCGATGCCAAGATGGTGCCCGAACTCGACGACCACCGCATCGAGGATCAGGTCATCCTGCCCGGCGCGGCCTTCGTCGAGATGGCGCTGCAGATCGCTCGTGAAACGCATCGCTCCGAGAGCGTGGTGCTCGCCGACCTGGAAATCCAGGCGCCGATGGTGTTCGCCGACGACGCGCTGCGTGAAGTCTCGGTGCGGATCGCCGGCAGCGGTAACATCGTCCAGATCCTGAGCCGCCCGCGCCTGACGCAGGCGCCGTGGCAGCTCCACGTCTCGGCCAAGATCGTCGACGGGACCTATGCGCCCGCGGGACGGCTCGACATCGAGATGCCGGCCGGCCATGCGGTGGCGGGGGAGGATCTCTATCGCCGTGCGGCTGCCTCCGGCCTCGGCTTCGGCCCGAGCTTCCGGCAAGTCGCGCTGGCGGCCCGCATCGACGACACCACGATCGTTTCCGAGCTGAAACCGGCCGAGGCGGATGCGCGCTACGGCCTCTCGCCCGCGCGCCTCGATTCCTGCTTCCATGGTCTGATCCTGCTCTTCGCCGAATTGCTCGGCGCGGATTCGACCAAGGCCTACGTGCCGGTCCGCTTCGGCGAGATCCGGCTGAACCGTCCGGGCGCGGTGATCCACCGCGCGATGATTCGCGTGCGCCGTTGCAACGAGCGCAGCATCCTGGCCGATTTTACCCTTACGGACGCCGACGGAGAGATCATCGCGACGATCCGCGAGGGCCGCTTCCAGGCGCTACGCGTCAAGGGCGGCAGCGAGCTGTCGGCCTACGCCATCGCGCAGACCACCGAACTCGCCACCGAGCCCACCGCGATCCCGCTGGAGCGCCAGCCGAACATCGCCGAGACCGTCAGGCCGGGCGCTGCCAAGGCCATTCTGTCGGACGAGGAGCCGCTTGGACCGGGTCACCTCCTCCTCGAAGGCTGGGCAACGGCGGTGGCCTACCGCCTCGCGAACGGGCTCTCGCGTGGCGGCCGGGTCGAGCTGACGAAGCTGCCCGAAGGCCTGCGCCCTTGGGCGCTCAATGCCCTTTACGCCCTGGAGAGCAGCGGGCTCGCCACGCATGACGGCCGGGTCTGGAAGGTGCGGGGCGACGTGACCCTGCCGCGTCCCGAAGAAATCATGCGTTGGATCGCGGCGGACCATCCCGAACTCTCCGCCGAGTTGGTTCTGATCGCCGACGTGACGGCCCTCGTCGCGCGTCTCCTCGACGGCACGCTGGCGAGCGCACCGAGCCTGCCGCAGGCGGCGCTCGACGCCTTCGTCATGCGCAGCGCCACGGCGCGTGCTTCGGCCGACGTCGTCGCCCGGATCGTTGCCGCGACCCGCAAGTCCCTGCCCCAGGACCGGGCCCTGCGGATCCTCCAGGTCGGCTTCGGCCCGCTGTCGAGCAAGGCCGCCGCCTTCGCCGGCTCGGTTCAGGCCCAGATCACCGTCTTCGATGCGGACCGACGGCTGGCCGAGCGTGCCCGGCTCGCCCTACCGCGCCGGGTCACGGTGGTCGAACTGGTGGAGGATCTCGCTCCGGCCTCCTTCGACATGATCCTGGCGAGCGACGCGTTGCATCGCGCCGACCGCGCCCTGCTCGATGCATTGGCGAGCGCCCTCGCCACCGGCGGCGTCCTCGTCGCCGTCGAGCCCACCAACGCCCTGTTTCGCGACATGGTCTTCGGGCTCGATGCCGGCTGGTTCGCGGGGACCGCCGAAATGCCGCATAGCCGGCTGGAGGACGTCGCCGGCTGGCAGCGTGTGCTCAGCGCCGCCGGGCTCGTGCGTGTCACGGCCGACCGTGCGGCGTCGGCCAACGGCAACGACCTGCTGCTGGTCGCCGAGGCGCCGGTGCGCCAGCGGGCGGCCCACGGCCAGAGCTTCGCTTTCGTCATCGGCTCCGAGGACGCGTTCGCCGCCGAGACGGCCTCCTCGCTGGCGACCCTGCTGGTGGCTGCCGGAGTCCATGTCTCGATCATCCTCGATTCCGAGCAGTCGCTGCTGGAACTGGAGCGCGAGAGCCCGGACACCGTGGTGTTCCTGGCCGGCGCCTTCACCCATGGCGGCGAGGCGGCCGAGCGCCTGCGTGACCGCTGCCTCAGCCTGAAGCGCTGCGCCGAGCATCTCGGCAGCCGCCAGACCCGCCTTTGGGTGGTCGCCCCCGGCGCGACCCGCGACCGCGGCGGCCATATCGGCGCGATCGAGGCCGGTCTCTGGGCCTTCAGCCGGTCACTCGCCAACGAGACCGCGACGCTCGACGTGCGTCGCGTCGACCTCTCGCCCGCCATGTCGTCGAAGCGCTCGGCCGAGCGCCTGCGCGACCTGATCCTCTCCGGCACGCCTGAGACCGAGATCGTCCTCGACGACGAGCGCACCAGCGTCGTGCGCTTCCATCCGGGCCTCGCGGCCCGCCGCATCGGCACCGATGCCGAGGCGGCCCCGGCCGCGCGGCTGGAGCGCAGCAATGCCGGTGGCCTCAACGAGATGGCCTGGGGACCGGCCGAGCGGGCCAAGGCCGGACCCGGCGAGATCGAGATCGCGGTCGAGGCCACCGGCCTCAACTTCCGCGATGTGCTCTGGGCGCTCTCGATGCTCCCGGAGGAAATCCTGGAAGACGGCTTCGCCGGCCCGCGCCTCGGCCTCGAAGTCGCCGGCCGCGTAGTTTCGCGGGGACCGGGCGTCACCGACTTCAACGTGGGCGATCCCGTCGTCGCCTTCGCCCAATCGGGCTTCGCCACCCATGTCGTGGTGCCGGAGGCGGTCGCCGCGCCGATGCCCTCGGGCATGGATCCGTCCGCCGCCGCGACCGTACCGGTCGCCTTCCTCACGGCCTATTACAGCCTCGTCAGCTGCGCGCGGTTGCGCAAGGGCGAGTGGGTGCTGATCCATGGCGGCGCCGGCGGCGTCGGCCTCGCGGCACTCCAGGTCGCCCGCTGGAAGGGCGCCCGCGTCATCGCCACCGCGGGTTCTCGCGAAAAACGGGCGCTGGTCGAGGCGCTGGGTGCCGAGCACGTGCTCGATTCCCGCTCCCTCGCCTTCGTCGACGACGTCCGCCGCATCACAGGCGACGGCGTCGACGTGGTGCTCAACTCGCTTTTCGGCGAGATGATGGAGCGCTCCCTGAACGTGCTGAAGCCGTTCGGCCGCTTCGTCGAGCTGGGCAAGCGCGACTATGTCGCCAACACCCATATCGGCCTGCGGCCGTTCCGGCGGAACCTGTCGTATTTCGGCGTCGATCTCGATCAGGTGCTGCAGCATCAGGGCGAGGACGGCGCGCGGATGTTCCGCGAGGTGATCGCGCTGTTCGCCGACGGCGGCCTGAAGCCCCTGCCCTACCAGCCCTTCACCGCGGACGAGGTGTCGGACGCCTTCCGGCTGATGCAGCAATCCGGGCATGTCGGAAAGATCGTCATCACACCGCCGAAGGCCGGCAGCGTGCCGCGCGAGCGCAAGGCGCCCTTCGCGGTGTCGAGCCACGGCGTGCACCTGATCACCGGCGGTCTCGGCGGCTTCGGCATCGAGGCGGCCCGCTGGCTGGCCGACCGCGGCGCAAAGCGGCTGCTGCTGGTCGGACGCTCTGCCAAGCCGAGCGAAGAAGGCCTGACGGCGATCGCCGAACTCGAAGCCAAGGGCGTCGCCGTCGAGGTGAAGTCCTGCGACATCACCAGCCGCAAGGCGGTCGATGCGCTGATCGCTGACGTCGAGAAGACGGGCAAGAAACTCGCTGGCGTCATCCACGGCGCCATGGTGCTGCAGGACGGCCTGATCGCGAATCTCGAGCCCGAGGCTCTGGAGGCGGTGATCCGGCCGAAGGTCATCGGCGCGCAGGCGCTCGATGCCGCCACCCGCAACCGCCAGCTCGATTATTTCGTGCTGTTCTCCTCGGCCACCACCTTCATCGGCAATCCCGGACAGGGTGCCTACGTCGCCGCCAACGGGTTCATGGAGGGCCTCGCCCGCCAGCGCCGTCGCCTCGGGCTGCCCGGTCTGGCGGTTGCCTGGGGCGCGATCGGCGATGTCGGCGTGCTCGCCCGCAACCGTGCGGTGATGGAGACGCTGGCCGGTCGTGTCGGCGTGACGCCGATGGACGCGCGCCACAGCCTCGACCTGATGGCCGAGGCGCTGGCCGCTCAGGGGCCCGCCTCGGACGAGGGGGTCGTTGCCATCGCCTCGATGCATTGGGGCAAGGCGCGCGAGCGCCTCGCGACCATGCGTTCGCCGAGCTACGGCGATCTCGGCTCCGACCAGCAGGCCGAGCCCGGTACGGTCGCCGCCATCAACATCGCGGCGCTTCTCAAGGGCGCCGACATCGACGCGGTGCGAAAGGTCGTCGCCGACGCCATCGTCGAGGACATTGCCCGCATCCTGCGGCTGCCCAAGGACGACATCAGCCGGACCCGGCAGCTCTCGGAGATCGGTCTCGATTCGCTCATGGGCGTCGAGCTCGGCGCCAGCCTGCAGGAGCGCTTCGCCCTCGATGCGCCGCCGGCCGGCATCTCGTCGGGCCTAACGGTGAACGAACTCGCCGACACCCTGATCCAGGCGGTCGCGACACCGGTCGACGAGAGTGCGGGTGCGTCCCTGGTTCTCGCCCAGAAGCATCTCGGCGACATCGACGCGAAGATGCTGGTGCCGTTCCAGGACCTCGTCGAGCAGAACACCCTGGACATCAAAGAGATCCTGCAATGACCCAGTCTGCGAAGCCGGACGACGGCCGCGCCGCGCTTGCGGGTTTCGTCACCAACCGCCTCGGACGCAGCGCCAGCCGTCCCGCCCCCGCGCCGGCGGGAAACGCGGGCGCCGACAAGGAAACCGCCCAGGATTTCGAGAAGCTGGCCGGCTACCGTGAACTGAAGCTGCAGCGCTCCGCGGCCGACCTGATCGGTCTCGCCAACCCGTTCTTCCGCGTCCACGACGCCAAGGCCGGCGCGACGACGCGGATGGAAGGCCGGACCTTCACCAACTTCTCGTCCTACGATTATCTCGGCCTGAACGGGCATCCCGCCGTCAGCGGCGCTGCCCGAAAGGCAATCGACGCGTTCGGGACCTCCGCTTCGGCGAGCCGGATCGTGGCGGGCGAGCGGCCGGGCCATCTCAAACTCGAAAAGGCGCTCGCAGCGCATTACGGCACTGAGGCCTGCGTAGTGATGGTGAGCGGGCACGCCACCAACGTCACGGCGATCGGCGCGATCCTGGAGCCGGCCGACGTGATCTTCCACGACGCGCTGATCCACAACAGCGTGGTCACCGGAGCGCAGCTCTCCGGGGCGCAGCGCCGTTCTTTCGCCCACAACGACGCCGCCTCGCTGGAGAAGCTGCTGGAGGCGACCCGGCACGAGCATCGGCGCGCGCTGATCGTGGTCGAGGGGCTCTACAGCATGGACGGCGATGCACCTGACCTCGCCGCCTTCGTCGAGCTGAAGCGCCGCTACGATTGCTGGCTGATGGTCGACGACGCCCACGGGCTCGGCGTGCTCGGCCGCAGCGGTGCGGGCCTGCACGAGCATTGCGGCGTCGACGTCTCCGACGTCGATATCTGGATGGGTACGCTCTCGAAGACGCTCTCGGCCTGCGGCGGCTACATCGCCGGCCCATCGGTGCTGATCGAGTATCTCAAATGCACCGCGGGCGGTTTCGTCTACAGCGTCGGCCTCTCTCCGCCCCTGGCCGCGGCTGCCGATGCGGCCCTGACGGTGATGCTCGCCGAGCCCGAGCGCGTCGAACGCCTCCGCCGCAACGGCAACCTTTTTCTCGCGATCGCGAAGAAGAACGGCCTCAACGTCGGGACCAGCCTCGGTCTCGCGGTGATCCCGGTGATCGTCGGCGATTCGCTCAAGGCGGTCACGCTGTCGAACCGGCTCTATGCCCGCGGCATCAACGTCCAGCCGATCATCCACCCGGCCGTGCCGGAGCGCGCCTCGCGTCTACGCTTCTTCATCACCTCGGAACACACCACCGACCAGATCAAGGAGACCGTCGCCGCGATCACCGAAGAGTTGGCGGCGTTGGAAACCGGCAGCACGCTGATCGAACAGCTGATGGCGCGCCGCGGAAGCTGACCGGCCCTGCCGGCATTTCAAACGAAAACGGCCCCGATCGCGAGATCGGGGCCGTTTTCGTTCGGAAGCGTTCGGATCACATCCCGTAGGCGACCTGCCGGCTGTTGCCGAGCTTGAGGTTGCGGAAGCGCGCCATCGCCCAGAGCGGGAAGAACTTCGGGTAGCCGTGGTAGCGCAGGTAGAACACCCGCGGGAACCCGGTCGCCGTGTAGCGCTCCTCGGACCAGAAGCCGTCCAACCCCTGCGTGCGCGTCAGGAAGTTGACGCCGCGGGCGACCGCCGGATCGTCGACCTCGCCGGCCGCCATCAGCGCGAGCAGCGCCCAGGCCGTCTGCGAGGCGGTGGAATAGCCCGCCTCGAATTCCGGGTCGACCTTGTAGGACGAGGCGTCCTCGCCCCAGCCGCCATCCGGGTTCTGGATGCGGATCAGCCACTCCACCGACCTGCGGATCTGCGGATGGCTGCCTTCGACGCCGGCGGCGTTGAGCGCGCACAGCACCGACCAGGTGCCGTAGATGAAGTTCATGCCCCAGCGGCCGTACCAGCTGCCGTCCGTCTCCTGGTCGTTGAGCAGGTAGGTCACGCCGCGGTCGAGCGCCCGGCTCGACTCGAGGGTTTCGCCGAGCTGCGACAGCATCGAGACGACGCGGGCTGTCACGTCCGCGGTCGGCGGGTCGAGCAGCGCGCCGTGATCCGAGAACGGGATGTGGTTGAGGTAATGGTGGTTGTTGTCGGCGTCGAAGGCCGCCCAGCCGCCGTCGGCGCTCTGCAGGCCCTCGACCCATTCGCGCGCGCGGGCGATCGGGGTCGAATAGTCCGGCATGTCGGAGACGAGGCCGTGCTGGCGCATGGCCCGGTCCATCGCCATCACCACGACGGCGGTGTCGTCGAGATCGGGATAGTGCGGGTTGGCGTACTGGAAGGCCCAGCCGCCGGGGCGCACGTCGGGCTTGGTCGCGGCCCAGTCGCCCTTGATGTCGAGCACCTGAAGCGGGGTCAGCCAGTCGAGGCCGTCGCGCGCCGCACCCTCGGCCTGGCCGCCGCCCGCCTCGAGCAGGGCATGCGCCGAGAGCGCCGTGTCCCAGACCGGCGACAGGCAGGGCTGCACGTAGGCTTCGTGCTCCTTCTCGGCGACGAGCTTCTCGATCGCCTCGCAGGCGATCCGCACCTGCGGGTGGTCGGTGGCATAGCCGAGCACGTCGTACATCAGCACGGAGTTGACCATGGCCGGGAAGATCGCGCCGAGGCCGTCTTCGCCGTTCAGCCGCTCGCTGACCCAGGCCACGGCCTTGTCGATGGCGCGCCTGCGCGGGGTCTTCGGGAAATAGCGTTCCGTCTTCTGCAGTACCCGGTCGATGCCGCCGAAGATCGGGGTCCACGGCCAGGTGGCGTGTGGGCTGCCGGGCCAGGAGCGCACCGAGTCGGGCGGGGTCGTGAACAGCTCTTGGATGCGAATGCCGCGCGGATTCTTCGCCAGCGGCTTCTTCGCCTGCAGCACGAAGAGCGGCACCATGGTGCAGCGCGCCCAGTACGAGACCTTGTCGAGGTGGAACGGGAACCACGTCGGCAGGTGCATCACCTCGACTGGCATGGCCGGCACGGCGCGCCACGGCACCTCGCCGTAGAGCGCGAGCATGAAGCGGGTGAAGACGTTGGCGTTGCGCGCGCCGCCGCGGCTGAGGATCGCCGCGCGCGCCTTGCGCATGTGCGGGGCCTCGATGTCGTCGCCGATCATCTTGAGCGCGAAATACGCCTTGACCGTGCAACTCATGTCGAAGGCACCATCATGGACGAGCGACCAGCCGTGGTGCTTGCCGCTCTGCGTCCGGCGCAGGTAGTTGCCGATCTTCTGTTCCAAACCGGGACGCGGGTTGGTCGCCCGGAACTGGTGGAACAGAATGTATTCGGATGGGATGGTCGCGTCCGCTTCGAGCTCGAAGCAGATATGGCCGTCGGGCTGGACCAGATCGGACAGGGCGCGCGTGGCGGCATGGATGCCGCGCTCGACCGAATCGAGGGAGATGTCGCGCGTCTTCGCGCGCTGCAGCGACTCGACCTTGGAGTCGGGCTTGTGTGCAGCAGCCTCTCGCATCGTGTCCGCCTCGAAGATCCTCGTTCCTGCCGTCATGCGTCAAGCCGCTCCGCGTGCCTGTGTCCGCACGCACGCATCGGATCGGGCAGACTTGCCCGAACCGATGATCGCATGCGCGGCGTTCGTTCCCGACCGGATGGCGCCCTCGATGGTCGAGGGCAGTCCGGTCGCCGTCCAGTCGCCGGCGAGGACGAGATTGTCGTAAGCCGTCGATGCTCCCGGGCGACGTGCGGCTTCCGCGGGCGTCGCTGCGAACGTCGCCCGCTTCTCCTTCACGATCTGCCAGCTAGGCAATTCCCGTGCAAGTCCGTGGAGATCCGCGATCTCCCGCCAGATCTGCCGGGCGAGTTCGTCGCGCGGCACGTCGAGCAGGCGGTCGGCGCCGCTGATCGTCACCGAGAAGCGGTCGGGATAGGCGAACAGCCATTCGGTCAGGCCGCCGACGACGCCGAGCACCAGCGGGCTGCCGGGGGGTGGTACGCCCACGAAATGCGCGTTGACGATGGAGCGGAATTCCCGCGGCGCCGGCAGGCCGGGCATCAGGTCCGAGGCAACCCAGGGCGGCACGGCGAGGACGACGCCGTCGTCCGGCCCGATTACGGTCGGCTCGTCGGTGAAGTCGAGGCGGGTGATGGTCTCACCCTGAGACTCGATCCCGCGCAGGCGCCGGCCGAACCGAATCTCCGCGCCGCGCCGCGTGAGATACGCGATCGCCGGGTCGACGAAGGCCGTCGACAATCCCTCCACCGCCACCAGCGGCCGGCAGGCATTGCCCCCGGCGCCGAGCGTCTCGCGCAGGATGGTCGCGGCGAGGCCGACATCGCTCTCGCGCGGGTCGGTATTCAGCGCGGCGAGAAGCACCGGCTGCCAGAGACGCTCGTAGAGCGGGCCCTCGCAGGGAATCGTCTCGCCGATGGTGCCGGCCTTGCCCGGTTTTTTGCCGGAGGCGGCCAGCATCAGGGTCAGCGGCGCGAGATAATCGCGTGCCCGGCTTCCCGGCACGCGGCGCGAGGAATCGAGCACCCACCAGGGCAGCCGCCCGGCATTGGGCCGCAGCGTCCAGCGCTCGCCCGTGCGCAGATCCGCAAAATCGAAGGCGGCCTCGTCCGGCCCCTGCAACGCGTCGGCCGGCGCGCCGATCGTCTTGAGGAAGTCGAGCGCCGAGCGGTTGCCCGACAGCAGCAGGTGGTTGCCGTTGTCGATGGTCAGGCCGAGGGTGGGGTCGAAATACGAGCGGCAGCGCCCGCCGGCCTGCTTCGCCGCCTCGTGCAGCACGACGCGGTGGCCGGCCTCCGCGAGGGAGACCGCGGCCGACAGCCCGGCGAGCCCGGCGCCGACGACGTGGACGGCTGCCCCCATCACACGATCCCGTGCCGCAGCGCGACGCCGATGAGCGACAGCTTGCCGGGCTTCACCCGCGCCCGTGGAGCCTGCCAGCCACGCTTCACGACCGCGTCGAGATATAGCGAATAGGCGCCGGCCATCAGGCGCGCCGCCTTGGTCGCGCTGCGCGAATTCCGGCCGATGATCTCCCAGGTCGCGCGGTAATGCGCTTGCGCCTCCGCCGCGACGCCGGCGCAGACTTCGGCGAGGCGCGGATGCGTCAGGGCGCTCTGCGGCGTCGGATGTTTCAACCCGACCGCCTGGAATTTCTCCAGCGGCAGGTAGAGGCGACCGCGCTCGGCGTCCTCGTCGATGTCGCGAAGGATGTTGGTGAGCTGGAGCGCCCTGCCCTGGTGCCAGGCGAGCTTGATCCCGTCCTCCTCCGGCATGCCGAAGATGCGCACCGAGAGCCGGCCGACGGCGCTGGCGACGCGGTCGCAATACAGGTCGAGTTTCTGCTCGCTCGGCGCGACGATGTCCTCGACGGCGTCCATCGCCATGCCGTCGATGACGTCCTGGAAGTCCTGACGCTTCAGGCCGAACTGCTTCACCGGGCCTGCTAGCGGCTCTACACGCGGCGCCGGGTTTCCTGCGTAGAGGGCGTCGATGTCGGCGCGCCAGCGGTCGAGCTCGGCCGCACGAACCTCGCGCGCGCCGCCGTCGTCGGCGACGTCGTCGACCGAGCGGCAGAAGGCGTAGACCGCGTACATCGCCTCGCGGCGCTCGGGCGGCAGCAGCCGCATCGCCGTGTAGAACGACGAGCCGGCGGCCGGCAGCGCAGTGGCTTCCGCTGCGGCGGGAATGGCGGTGGCGCTCATCGGCCGGCCTCGGCCGTGGCTTGGCGGATCGCACGTCCGCGGAATGGCCGGCGCACCAGCGTTTTCGCGATGCCGCCGAGCGCCGTCACGGCGAAGCCGGCCTTGCCGTGGTGGACCTTTTCGGAAAGCGGATCACGCGTGAGCAGGCCCTTGGTCAGCACGACGGCGAGGCGGTGGATCGCGGCGATCTCCAGGCTGAGGCGTAAATCGTCGATCAGGTCGGGCAGGACGGCACCCTCTTCGAGCAGCACCAGGGTGCAGCGGGCCAGTTCGCGGATCACGCCGAGCAGTTCCGGCGAAGCCTTGTCCGCGCCGAGCATCGCGACGTCGGCGCCGTATTTCGCGAGCGTGTCCGCCGGGATGTAGACGCGGTCGAGGTTGCGAAAGTCCTTCCCGCAATCCTGGAGGTGGTTGAGAATCTGGAGCGCCGCGCAGATCGCGTCCGAGGCGGCCCAGACCCGGGCCGGGTCCTCGCCGTGCAGGTCGAGCACGTAGCGGCCCACCGGCATCGCCGAGTAGCGGCAATAGTGGATCAACTCGTCCCAATCCGCGTAGCGGTTCTTGCGCGCATCCATGCGGAAAGCGTCGAGGAGTTCGAGCGCGTGGGTCGGCGGCTCGGAATGTTCGGCGAGTTCGCGCCGCAGCGGCGCGGCCTCCGGGTCGGGCGGCCCCTTGCCGGTGAGCGCTTCGGCGAGGCCGTCGAGCATCGCGATCTTGCGCTCTGGCGTCAGGTCGGTGTGGTCGGCGATGTCGTCTCCGGCCCGCACGAAGTCGTAGAAAGCCAGGATCGCCCCGCGGTAGCGCGGATGGATCAGATGCGAGGCGACGGGAAAGTTCTCGTCCTTATGGCCCTTGCCCGAACGCGTCTCGGTGGCGGTCTGTATGCCGGCGCTCATCTCAGGGCTCCCGACTGCTTGAACCAAGCCAGAGCGTCGCTGAGACCCTCGCGGTAGGGCCGCGAGGTGTAGCCGAGCTCGGCCCGCGCCTTGGCGTCGGAGAAGAACATCCGGTATTTCGACATGCGCACGCCGTCGATGGTGGCGAGCGGCGCCTTGCCCGTCACCCGCGCGATCTGCTCGGAGATGAAGGCGATCGGGTAGATGACCGCGTAAGGCAGCCGCGTGGTCGGCGCCTTGCGTCCGACCATCTTGGCGATGTCGGCGAGCATCGTCGCCAGCATCACGTCCTGGCCGCCGAGGATGTAGCGCTCGCCGATGCGGCCCTTCCGAAGCGCCAGCAGGTGGCCGGCGGCGATGTCGTCGACATGGGCGAGGTTGAGGCCGGTATCGACGAAAGCCGGGATCTTGCCTTGAGCCGCTTCGAGGATGATGCGGCCGGTCGGTGTCGGTTTCACGTCGCGCGGGCCGATCGGTGTCGAGGGGTTGACGATCACGGCCGGCAGCCCATCGCGAAGCACCATCTCCTCGACCACGCGTTCGGCCACGACCTTGCTGCGCTTGTAGGCGCCGATGGCGGTCTCGGGTGTCAGCGGCCGGGTCTCGTCGGCGGGCGTGCCGTCGTCATGCGGTTTGATGGTGGCGACGCTCGACGTGTAGACGATCCGCTCGACGCCGGCCTTCAGCGCCTCCTCCATCAGGATGCGCGTGCCGTCGCGGTTGGTCCGGACGATCTCTTCCATGTCCGGCGCCCAGAGCCGGTAATCGGCGGCGGCGTGGATCAGGTAGCGCTGGCCACGCATCGCGGAGGTCACTGCGGCGCGGTCGCGCATGTCCGCCTCGACGATCTCGACGTCGGTCCAGGTTAGGTTGGTGCGCGGCGAGGAGGCGCGCACGATGATGCGCACGCGAAAGCCGGCCGCACGAAACACGTCGACGAGGGCGGCGCCGAGAAAGCCGCTCGCACCGGTGATGAGCACGGGCCCCGGTTCGAATGGGCCGCTTGATGTCGGCTCTGTCATGTCTCTCGCGTCGACAATGAGGAAAACGCCCGGGCCGACTCGGCCCGGGCGTTCATGAAGCGCCGGGCGCTTGTCTCACCGATACTGCGACGCAGCAAGCTCAGGCGAGGCGCAGGCGGCTGGCCTTGTTGTCCTGCTGCGGCAAGGCGGCCTTGACGGTCTTGACGATGGCGTCGGCATCGAGGCCGGCCTCGGCGTACATCTTCTCGGGCTTGTCGTGGTCCTGGAAGCTGTCGGGCAGGGTCAGGGTGCGGACCCGCACCGTGCCGGCATCGAGCGCGCCCTTGGCCGAGAGCAGGTGCAGCACCATCGCGCCGAAACCGCCGACCGAGCCCTCCTCCATCGTCACCAGCACCTCGTGCGTGCCGGCGAGATCGAGGATCAGGTCCTCGTCCAGCGGCTTGGCGAAGCGCGCGTCGGCCACCGTGACGGCGATGCCGGCCTTCTCGAGTTCCTCCGCCGCCTTGAGCGCTTCCGCCAGACGCGTGCCGAGCGAGAGCAGCGCCACGCGCGCATTCGCGGGACGCCGGATCACCCGGCCGCGGCCGATGGCCAGCGGCTCGCCCTGCTCGGGCAGCTCGACGCCGACGCCCTCGCCGCGCGGGTAGCGCAGCGCGATCGGGCCGGTGTCGTGCGCGTGGCAGGTCGCCACCATGTGCACCAACTCGGCCTCGTCGGCCGCCGCCATCACCACGAAGTTCGGCAGGCAGCAGAGATAGGCGAGGTCGAAGGCCCCCGCATGGGTCGCGCCGTCGGCGCCCACCAGCCCCGCCCGGTCCATGGCGAAGCGCACGGGCAGGTTCTGGATCGCCACGTCGTGCACGACCTGGTCGTAGGCCCGCTGCAGGAAGGTCGAGTAGATCGCCACGAACGGCTTGTAGCCCTCCGTCGCCAAGCCCGCCGCGAAGGTCACCGCATGCTGCTCGGCGATGCCGACGTCGAAGGTCCTGTCGGGGTGTGCTTTTCCGAACAGGTCGATGCCGGTGCCGCCGGGCATCGCCGCGGTGATCGCCACCACCTTCGGGTCGGCATCGGCCGCCTTGATCAGGCTCTCGCCGAAGACGCGGGTATAGGCCGGGGCGTTGGGCTTGGCCTTCGCCTGCACGCCCGAGATCACGTCGAACTTCACCACGCCGTGGTAGCGGTCCGCGCTCGCCTCGGCCGGGCCGTAGCCCTTGCCCTTCTGCGTCACGACATGGAGCAGAATCGGGCCTTCGCTCGCATCGCGGACGTTCTTCAGCACCGGCAGCAGGTGGTCGAGGTTGTGGCCGTCGACCGGGCCGACATAGTGGAAGCCCATCTCCTCGAACATCGTGCCGCCGCCGACGACGAGGGAACGGGCGTATTCCTCGGCCTGCACCGCGCGCTCGTAGAGCCGCTTCGGCAGCAGCTTGCCGAGCTGCTTCGCCGTTTCGCGGATCGAGCGGTAGGTGTCGCCCGAGGCCAGCCGCGCGAGGTAGGCCGACATCGCGCCGACCGGCGGGGCGATCGACATGTCGTTGTCGTTGAGGATCACGATCAGCCGCGAATGCAGCGCGCCGGCATTGTTCATGGCCTCGTAGGCCATGCCCGCCGACATCGAGCCGTCGCCGATCACCGCGATCATGTTGCGACGGTTTTTTGGGGTTTCGCCGCGCGCCTTCAGATCGGCTTCGTGCAGGTCGCGCCCCACCGCCATGCCGAGCGCGGCCGAGATCGAGGTCGAGGAATGCGCCGCGCCGAAGGGGTCGTACTCGCTCTCCGAGCGCTTTGTGAAGCCGGACAGGCCGCCGCCCTGGCGCAGCGTGCGGATGCGATCACGCCGCCCGGTGAGGATCTTGTGCGGATAGGCCTGGTGGCCGACATCCCAGACGATGCGGTCGGAGGGCGTGTCGAAGACGTGGTGCAGGGCCACCGTCAGCTCGACCACGCCGAGGCCGGAGCCGAGATGACCCCCCGTCACCGACACGGCGTCGATCATCTCCGCCCGCACCGCATCGGCCACGGCGCGGAGGTCCGATTCCGGCAGACGCCGCAACGCGTCCGGGGTCGGGAGGTCGTCAAGGATCGATACGTCGACAAGAGCCAAAGTCGTCACCTGCTGTTCGTCGCGTTCCCACCACACGGGCGGATCTTCGAGGCCGTCGCCCGTGGCGCGCTGGCCGACTCCGCCGGACGGCAAAGCCGCCATCCTGGCGTAAGAAGCCTATCTCGATCCGGCCTTACGGTGCCATGATCCGGCGAGAGGCGGGACGCGGCATCAAGAGCTTTCGAGCGGTCCGCGTGCCTTTAAGGTTAAGGCAGTTCGGTCCGCTCGCCTACAAGGCCCCGGGCATTACGGAATAGGGCGGCGATGATCAATATTGTGCATGCATTTTTCCGAGATGAGGGGCTCCGGTGCAACACAGGGTCGCGTCGCGCACTGGCTCGGATGCTGCCGCTCGTCGCCTTCATGCCCGCGTTGATCGCGTTCGACGTCCATGCGGCCGATGCCGCGCGCTCGCGATTCTGTGATCGGCCGACCGCGTGTCCCGGCCGTCGTCCGCCGGGCGCGCCCGACCGTGATGCCCGCCCGTTCGAGGGAACGCTCGGCCGGCCCTGTGCATACCGCTGGCGCTACACCCCGTCCGGCACACGCCAGGTGCGGGTCTGTTTTTAGGACAACCGGCATCATGATGCAGGATGCCCGCCGGCGAGCGCCTGCGCTCCTCGCCGCGCTCGCTCTCGCCGTCGGGCCCGCCGGAGCGTCCGAATCCTGCCCCCGGCATTTCGCCGGCGGGCGGCTGCCGATGCTTGCAGACCCGAAGCTCGCCGCGGATACCGCGCCGCTCTGTTTCGACGCCTTCGCGATCCTGTTCTCGGGCCGCTCGCGGACGCCGCTCTATGCGGCCGAGCGGCTGACGCGCGCCAGCGTCGCGGCGGCACGCACCGTCGACCGGGCCGACGCGTTCCACGAGGAGGACCGCCTCCCCGCTCGTACGCGGTCGGAATTGGGCGACTACCTCCGAAGCGGCTACGATCGCGGCCACATGGCGCCGGCGGCCGACATGCCGACGCCCGAGGCGCAGGCCCAATCCTTCAGCCTGGCCAACATGGTTCCGCAGAACCGCACGGCGAACCGCAACGTCTGGTCCGGCATCGAAGAGCGCGTGCGCCGGCTCGCGATCCGGCGCGGCGAGTTGTTCGTTGTCACCGGCCCGATCTTTTCGGGGCCGGCCGCCGAGGCGATCAACGGCCGCGTCCTGGTGCCGATGCAGATCTACAAAGCCATCTACGATCCGGCCCGCGGCGAGGCCGCCGCCTATCTCGCCGGAAACGACGCGACGGGTGCGTGGCGGGCCGTCTCGATCGCGACGCTCAAGGAGACCGCCGGGATCGACGTGTTTCCCGCGCTGCCGGACGCCGCCAAGGCGCGGGCGATGAGCCTGCCGGAACCGCTCGCGTCGTCCCGAGACGGCGGCCGTTCGGGCGCCGACGAGAGCTTCGGGTCCTGGGCGAAGCGCGCGCTGCACCAGATCCTGCGGCGCGTGTGGCGCGACCTGATGCGATCGATCTTTTGAGGAGAGTTCGATGCCCGACACGTCGCAGCCGGAGTTCCGACCCTTCGCCGATGATGCCGGCGTCCAGAACTTCGAAAACCTGTCGTTCGAGAACGGCACGACGCGGATCGCGCTGCATGGCTCGCTCGATCTCACGCGAGACCGGACGGGGCTGGACCGTGCGAGGGCTCTGCGGGCCGTGCTCGATGCGATCGTGACTGCGCTGGAAGCCGAGGACCTGCCTCAGGCCGTCGCCGAGACCACGCGAGCCTCCACGACCGTCAAGAATCCTTTCGCCTGAACATCCTGGCGGCCGTCGCGGCGTCGGTCCGCTCAGGCGACCGACACCGTCCGCATCCTTGCCGGGTCGTGGGCGCCCTGTTACGTCGGCGGGAATATCCCAATCGCTCAACGCGGATCGATGAAACCCGCGACGCGGCTCGATGGCGAGCCCGCGCCGGATCTCGACCCGCGACGGCCGCTCTGCGGCCGGCCGGAACCACGAGGACACCACCAATGGCCCGCGAATTCATCTACCACATGAAGGGTCTGACCAAGACCTATACCGGCGGCAAGAAGGTCCTCGATAACGTCAACCTGTCCTTCTATCCGGACGCCAAGATCGGTGTGCTGGGCATCAACGGCTCGGGCAAGTCGACCCTTCTGAAGATCATGGCCGGCATCGACACGGAGTGGACCGGCGAGGGCTTCGTCGCCCAGGGCGCGCGCGTCGGCTACCTGCCGCAGGAGCCGCATCTCGATCCGGACAAGTCGGTCCGCGAGAACGTGATGGAGGGCGTGGCCGAGAAGCAGGCGCTGCTCGACCGCTACAACGAACTCGCGATGAACTACTCCGACGAGACCGCCGACGAGATGACGGAGCTCCAGGACAAGATCGAGGCGGCCAACCTCTGGGAGCTCGAATCCAAGGTCGACCAGGCTATGGAAGCCCTCGGCTGCCCGAGCGACGAGCAGCCCGTCGCCACCCTGTCGGGCGGCGAGCGCCGCCGCGTCGCCCTGTGCAAGCTGCTGCTCTGGGAGCCGGAACTGCTGCTCCTCGACGAGCCGACCAACCACCTCGACGCCGAGACGGTGAACTGGCTCGAAGGCCACCTCAAGAACTACCCCGGCGCGATCCTGATCGTGACCCACGATCGCTACTTCCTCGACAACGTCACGAGCTGGATCCTCGAACTCGATCGCACCAAGGGCATCCCCTACGAGGGCAACTACTCGGCCTGGCTGGTGCAGAAGCAGAAGCGCCTGCAGCAGGAGGGTCGCGAGGACATGGCCCGCCAGCGCTCGATCAACCGCGAGCAGGAATGGATCGCCGCCTCGCCGAAGGCCCGCCAGTCGAAGTCGAAGGCCCGCATCACCCGCTACGAGGAGCTGGTGGCCAAGCAAAACAACAAGGTCGACGCCTCGGCGCAGATCGTCATTCCGATCGACGAACGGCTCGGCAACAGCGTCATCGAGTTCGACCACCTCAACAAGGCCTTCGGCGACCGCCTGCTGATCGAGGATCTCTCGTTCAAGTTGCCGCCGGGCGGCATCGTCGGCGTGATCGGTCCGAACGGCGCCGGCAAGACCACCCTGTTCAAGATGATCACCGGCGCGGAGAAGCCCGACGGCGGCGACATCTCGGTCGGCGCCACGGTGAAGCTCGGCTACGTCGACCAGTCGCGCGATGCGCTCGATCCGGCGGCGACCGTCTGGCAGGAGGTCTCGGGCGGCAACGACATCATCTATTTCAACAAGCGCGAGATCAATTCGCGCGCTTATTGCGCGGCCTTCGCCTTCAAGGGCGGCGACCAGCAGAAGAAGGTCGGCACGCTCTCGGGCGGTGAGCGCAACCGCGTCCACCTCGCCCGCACGCTGAAGGGCGGCGCCAACGTCCTGCTGCTCGACGAGCCCACCAACGATCTCGACATGGAGACGTTGCGGGCGCTCGAGGACGCGCTCGAGGATTACGCCGGCTGCGCCGTCATCATCAGCCACGATCGCTGGTTCCTGAACCGCATCGCGACCCACATCCTCGCCTTCGAGGGCGACAGCCACGTCGAGTGGTTCGAGGGGAACTTCTCGGATTACGAGGAGGACAAGAAGCGCCGCCTCGGGACGGATTCGATCCTTCCGAAGAAGCTGAAATACAAGAAGTTTTCGCGCTAAAGCGCTTTCCGACCGAGTGGATGCCGGTCGGTCGTATGAAAGCGCGTCATAACAATGGCCTAGAGCCGCCGGCCTGATGCAATCAGGTCGGATACGGCTCTAGTCCTTAGGCCTGGAGGCTGACGGCCTCGCGCAGGTCTCGCGCATCCGTCAGCCGCCGGCCCGCCCGTCGCATCGCCCCGAGCATCGTGCGGTCGGGAAACCCGCAATAGGGCTGGACCGGAACCGTCCGTCCCTGCGGCACCGCCCCGGTGGCGGCGATCCCGTCGAGAACGCTTTCCAGAAGCGGCAGGCCACGTTCGTGCAGCACGATCGCTGCGCGGCTCGCCGTGACGTCCGCGGGAAGACTGACGGCCTCCTGAGCCAGGATCGCACCGGCATCGATCGCGGGCGCGAGCCGGTGCACGGTGACGCCGAAGGCGCCCTCCCCGTCGGCCAGCGCGTGGATCGTCGGCACGGGGCCGCGGTGGCGCGGCAACAGGCTCGGATGGACGTTCAGGCCGCCGAGCGGCGCCATCGCCAGCGTCTCGGCCGACAGGATCTGGTCGAAGTGGAAGGTCGCGATCAGGTCGGGCGCGTGCCGACGAAACAGCGCGGCGACCTCGGGCCCGTTCACGTCGTCGATGCTGGCGGTCGGGATGCCGAGGCGCCGGCACAACGGCTTCAGCGGTGTCGCCTCCGCCAAGTCACCGCTGCCGGCAAACCGCTGCGTCAGCGGTGAGAGCGGGCGCAGCAGGTCGGGCAGTCCGAAATTCACCGCGAGATAGGGCAGGATGCCGGGGCCGGAGCGCGCGAGGTGGCGGCGGACCTGTCCGACGAGGCCGCCCGTCGAGGGCCGCTCGGCGTTCGACAGGCCGACGAAGGCGATGCTCCCGGCATGGTCGGCGACGAACCGGCGGACCGTGCGGGCGTTCGGCAGCGCCTCCAGCACGAACAGTGCGAGCCGCGGCCGGGTCATCGGGTATCCTGCCGGACGCGGAAGCTGAAGGCGCGCATGCCGAGTTCGCGCAGCCATTCGGGGGCAAGGCCCGCTGCCCGGGCCGCGTGAAAGAGCAGCCATGGAAAGGCGATGACGGCGGCGTTGCGTGCGAGCCCGCGTGCGATTTTCCGGGCTGCCACCTCGGCGCTGGTCTCCAACGGGCGCCAGCCCTGATAGGCGCTGCCCATCGCCGTCTTGACGTAACCCAGCGTCACGACGTTCACCTGCACGCCGAACGGCTTCAGCTTCTGGCGGAGCGCCAGGCCGTGGGCGAGCAGGGCCGCCTTGCTGCCGCTATAGGCCGGCGCGTCGGGCAACGGCGCATAGGCGGCGAGCGAGCCGACGAGGCAGATCTGGCCGCTGCCGCGAGCCTTCATGAGCTCGATGCAGGGCAGGACGACGTTGAGCGCGCCGGAGAGGTTGGTGTCGAGCGTGGCGAAAGCCGTCTCCTCGGTCTCGATACCGCCCTCCGGGTGGCCGCCGTTGATGCCGGCGGCGATGATCGCGAGGTCGAGTGGGGTCTCGGCATGGAGGGCGCGCACCCGTGCCCCCACGGCCGTCCGGTCGCGCACGTCGAGGGGCTCGATGCGGACCTCGGCGCCTTGCGCCCGGCAGATCCCGGCGATGGCGTCGAGGCGGACCGGATCGCGGGCGTTGAGGACGAGGAGGGTTCCGGGCCGGGCATAGTGGCGGGCGAGGGCCGCGCCGATGCCGCTGGAGGCGCCGGTGATCAGGATGACGGGCATTTTTGAAGCTGACGGATTCGCGGGAGGCCGGCTCAGGCCGAGTCGGCCACGCGTCGGGCGATCAATAGACCGGCGAGAGGGTGCCGTCTTCGGTGCCGCTCTCGCGGGCCGAACGCGCGAGGGCGAGGGCCACGGGCGGTAACACGGATTCGAGCCTCGGCACCGCGCCGGCGACGGCCCGCTCGATCGCCGGCTTCGAGAAATAGCCGCCGTTGATCTGGGTCCGGTGGATCACCACGCGGCGGAAATCCGCCATCAGGTCCAGGTCGGGCGGCGTCGGCGCATGCCAGAAACTGTCGATCCCGCCCTGATGGGTCAGGCCCGGCATGTTGTAGATCGCGCTGCCGGTGGCCAGGGTCGGGCGCCCGCGCTCGAGCGACAGCATGCCCACCGTCGAGTTGACCAGGACGACGCCGCGGCTGCCGTCGATCAGCGCCTGCAGGTCGCCGCCGTCGATGAAGTCGATCCGGTCGTTGACGCCGTGCCGCTTGGCCGACTGACGGGCGCGCTTGCGCCAGTCCATGATCCCGCTGTCGAGGGGATGCAGCTTCACGAGCAGGCGTGTCGCCGCGCCGGGATGCTGACCGCAATACTTGGCGAAGGACGCGATTACACGGTCCATGAAGCCCTCGACGCCAAGGAACGGCGAGTGCACCCGGATCTGGTAGTCGCTGTCGAGCTGGAGCGGCAGCAGGAAGTAGTCGGCCTGGATCGCGCCGTAGATCCGGTTGACGTCGGCCGCATGCCGCCGCGTCCGGCCGCGCCGCAGGAACTTCTTGATCCAGCCGCCGTACTCGGCCGCTATGTGGTTCGGCCGATGGCTGCGGAAACCGGGATAGAAATACGGGAAGCCGATATTGGCGAGGTTGTAGGCGATGTCCCAGACGCTGCGCCGGGCCATGTCGCCGGAGAGCGGCATCGCGCGACCCTGCTGCGGCAGGCGGCGGGCAATCGCCCGGATCTCGGCGGCGCTCTTGGGCAGCGAGGAATTGCCGTTCACGCCGCCGTGCTCGCAGGTGATCCAGTTCGGCCGGACGTAGCCCTCCTCGAAGACGTGCACGCGCACGCCCAACGGCTTGGCCGCCAGCATCGCGGCCACGTGATAGGGCCGGCAATCGCCGAACAGTACGAGGTCGGTGACGGCGTGCTCGCGGATATAGGCTTCGAGATGGCCGGCCCAGTTCTCGCTGCTGCCGCGATAATCGTCGCAGTCTCCGCGCCAGAACAGCCAGTCGCCGGAGGAGAAGTTGATCCGGCGGACCTTGTGCCCGCGTTCGCGCAGGGCATTGCCGAGATCGGAGAAGAACGGGGAGGCGATGCCCTGCAGAAACAGGAAAGTCGCGATCGGCGAGCGCGGGGTGTTCGGACGGGGCTGCGGCATGCCGGAGTGTTTTGTCCTGGGCCCGCTGCGATCCGAGCCTTCGGCTGTCATGCCGGCCGCTCTCGAGATGGGTCGCACGCTCCCGGATCCCTGATCAATCCGAGTTTCTGCGTGCATTCTGGTTTCCCGAGGCGCGTTGCCGGTGGGTCACAGGCCGTTGCGCGAGCGGGTTAGCTGTCGCCCCGGATTGCGGCCGGCATGTGATGCTCGCCCGGAAAAAGCAGCCCGGCCGAAGCCAGCATTCGCATTCGCGGTGAAGACGGGGTTAAGCGCTCGCGTCGCCACCGACATTTCGGTTCGACGGGCGTTTCCCGAGGTGATCTAAGGCGCGCTTTCCCGCGCACCGCCCGTCCGGCCTCCCATGTCCAAGCCGCCGCCATCGTCGCTGTTTCCGACCGGGCGCATGATTCGGCATCTGCGCCGCGAGATCGAGGCCGTCACCGGCAGCGTCTTCGCGCAGGGCCCAAACGGCGTCTTCGCGGCACGCCGCGGCTCGCTGGCCGAGTCGGCGCTGACGGCCGTGGGCCGTTCCGTGCTGAGCGTCGCGCCCGGTCCGCTGCTGAGCCCCTACGATACGCCGGAGACGGGGTTCGCGAGTCTGCGCATCACGCTTGACGGCCGGCCCTACGGTGGTGGCGACCCGTCTGCCGGGCTCGCCGGGCAGTTGCGCCGCCATCGCCCGTTCGGCGCCAACCGGGCTCCGCCGGCGGCCCCCTTGTCGGAGATAGTCTCGGACCGTCCGGCTTTGGTCCTGGTCGAGCCGGACCTCGCCGCCGCACCGCGCCGCCTGCAGGCCTTTCTCGATCGCGTGCTTGCGGCCGTCCCGGATGGCCGCCTCGTCGCGGCCGGCCCGGACGGGGTCCCGGCGCTCCGTCTCGCCGTGCCGCGTCTGAGCGTCCTCGCCGAACCCGTGGATCCCTGGCCCCTGTTCGACCGGGTCTCGCGGGTCTACGTCGCGAGCCAGGACGCCGCCTGCGAGGCGCAGCTGGCCGGAGTCGAGACGATCTGCCTCGCCGCGGACGGCTCGCGCGGGCAGCCCGATCCGGCACGGTCGCTCGCCCTGCGCTACGGCGCCGGCGTATACGCCTTCGATCCCTGGAGCCGCCGTCCGATTCCGATGGAGCAGGCCGTGGAACGGGTGGCGTGGCTGCGCGAGACCTTCGCCGGCCAAGCGCGCCGCACGGTCTATGTCGGCATCTCGCGCTGGAAGCGTCCGGCCCTCGACGTCTTCGCCGCCGGCCCCGCCGGCCCGCCGATCCACACCATGACCGCGGAGGATG
This sequence comes from Methylobacterium thuringiense, assembly GCF_022179645.1. Taxonomy (GTDB): domain Bacteria; phylum Pseudomonadota; class Alphaproteobacteria; order Rhizobiales; family Beijerinckiaceae; genus Methylobacterium; species Methylobacterium thuringiense. Next base: position 266,695 of record NZ_BPRA01000008.1, on the reverse strand, counting down.
CCGTCGCGGCGGCCGTTCGGAACGGTGCGCAGGTCCAGGCCTGGGCGACCCGGATGCCGGAGCGCCTGGCGGCTCTCTGCGCAGAGGCCGGGATCCCGCTCTCGCGGATCGAGGACGGTTTTCTGCGTTCGGTCGGACTCGGCGCCAGCCTGCAGCCCGGCGCCTCGATCGTCGTCGACGATTCCGGCATCTACTACGACCCGCGCACCGAGAGCCGCCTCGCCCGCATCCTGAAGCAGACTGCGTTTGCGCCGGAGATCGTGTCGCGAGCGCGCGCGCTGCGGGAATCGATCGTGGCGCGGCGGCTCAGCAAGTACAATGTCGGCTTGGCAGAAGTCGGGACCGACTGGCCGGCGGGCCGGCGGATCGTGTTGGTGCCGGGGCAGGTCGAGGACGATGCCTCGGTGCAGTACGGCTCACCCCTGGTGCGCACCAATCTCGGGCTGCTGCAGGCCGCCCGCGCCCGCAACCCGGACGCGTTCCTGCTCTACAAACCCCATCCCGACGTCGAGGCGGGTTTCCGGCCGGGGGCGATCCCCGACGCGGAGGCGCTGGCGATCGCCGACCGGCTCGTGGGCGGTCTCGCCATCGTCGACCTGCTCGACCGGGTCCACCACGTCGAGACCATGACCTCGCTCGCCGGTTTCGAGGCGCTGATCCGCGGCCTCACCGTGGCGGTCCACGGCCGTCCCTTCTATGCCGGCTGGGGCCTGACCGAAGATCTCGCCCCGAACGCGGATCGCGGCCGCAGGCTCGCCCTGGACGAACTCGCGGCCGGTGCGCTGATCCTGTATCCGCGCTATCTCGATCCCGTCGCGATGAAGCCCTGCGAGCCCGAACAACTGCTCGACCGGCTCTCGGCCGTTCGCGATGCGGCGGGTCCGTCCAGGCTCGCCATCGGCAGCGTTCGTCACGGGGTGATGCGCGCCCGCTACGCCCTTCTGAACCCGATCGTGCGACGCCTGCGCGCCCGCCGCGGCGTCGGTGGCGCCCCACGCTAGGCAAAGTCGCGCTGGCAGGTCAGCGCGGATCTGCCTAGCGCCTTGTGTTGCCGCGGGTTTTCCTCGGAAAGCCGCGGGGCAGCTTACCGAAACCAGCTCAGAAACCCCCTGCCGTTTCCGATGTCCGTGATCCTGCCCCTCGTCGTCGCCCTCGCCGGCTCCTTCGCGATCGAGGCCGCCGCCACGCCCCGCCGGGTGAGCGTCCGGCCCGGCGACGTCGCGATCCGGCTCGGCTCCTATGCGCTGATCGCGGCGTTCTGGTTCGTGTTCTCGTGGCGGCCGTGGCTCGCCTGCCTGTCGATCGTGGCGACCATCGTGGTCACCGTGCTGATCAACCGGCTCAAGCGCCGCGTGCTCGGCGAGCCGCTGGTGTTCAGCGACCTCGCCCTGCTTCGCCAGGTGCCGCGGCATCCCGAACTCTACTACACCACGCCGCTGACCCATCCGCGCACGGCGGGGCCGCTGCTGCTCGGGTTCGCCGCCGCCGCCTTCTGGTACACGGTCGAGCCGGCGGCCTTGCCGCACGGTCTCGGTCCGAGCCTCGCTGCGATCGTCGCGCTGCCGCTCGCCCTGCTCGCACTCGGGTTCGCGGCCCGGACCCGGCCCGGCCGCGCCGCGATCGCCGCGCGCTTCCCCGTGCCGGACCTGGAAGCCGACGTGGCCCGCTACGGCGTGCTCGCCACGATGCTCGCCTATTGGGCCCGCCGCGACGCCGAGGCGGCAGCGCCGCCATCGGCGGAACCACTGTCACTGCCGCCGGGCCGCGGTGACGCGGTCGTCGTCGTGGTCCAGCTCGAATCCTTCATGGATCCGGCCCGCCTCGGCGGTGCGACTCTGCCGATGATGGAGCGGGTTCGCAGCGACGCGGCGCAGTACGGCCGGCTCACCGTGCCGACGCACGGGGCCTACACCATGCGCTCCGAGCACGCCGCGCTGACCGGACGCGAGGGCGCGAGCCTCGGCTTCGGCGGCTTCGACCCCTACCTCTCCAGCGGCGGCCGCGAGCCGACGAGCCTCGCCCGCCTCGCGCGGGCGGCAGGCTACGAAACGGTGTTCGTCCACCCCTACCACCGCGACTTCTTCGACCGCGCCGGCGTGATGAAGGAACTCGGCTTCGACCGCCTGATCATGCACGAGGATTTCGCGGACGCCCCGCGCGTCGGCCCCTATGTCGGCGATGCGGCGGTGGCCGAGCGCATCCTGGCGGAGGTGCGGGGGCGGCGCGGTCCGATCCTCGTATTCTGCGCCACCATGGAGAACCACGGCCCCTGGAAGCCGGGTCGGCTCCCCGGCATCGACGACCCGCTGGAGCAGTATTTTCACCATGTGGGCAATGCCGGCCGGGCGGTCGAGGCGCTGGTCGACGGGCTCTCGGCGGACGAGGCGACGCTGTGCGTCTTCGGCGATCACGCGCCGTCCCTACCCTGCTACCGCCCCGGCGACGGGGATCCGCGGACGGATTACGCCCTGTTCCGGTTCGGCCGTCCGTCCACGGACGCGCCGCGCCGGGTCGATCTCCGGATCGCGGCGCTCGGGTGTCGCCTGCGGGACGCAGTCCGTTCCGAAACGGCGTCGGCGTCGGATCCAAGCGTGGCCGTGCCACGCTCGTGACGTATTGGTGCCGAACGGCTGAGCTTGGGCCGGCTGACGCCGCGCCCCGGTCGATCTCAGGCACCCGTTAAACCGATCGCAGCGATTTGACGGGTATTCGGAAGAGACCCAGCCCCGGGAGCGGGTTCGCCCGTGCGGCGGATGGAGATGTGTTCATGGTGCGTATCGCGGCTCCCGCAGCCCTGCTGGCCTGTCTGGCCTCGGGCTGCTCGTATCTGCCGGCGTCTGGTCCGACGTCGCGTGCGATCGTGGACGGGGCGGACGTCGCGACGCCCCAGGGTGTGTATGCGCGCTACGAGCTGATCGACGTCGACCCGGCGATCATCGAGGCCCTGCGCTCGCGGCCGCTCGACAGCCTGCTCGCGGCCTTCGGCGACTATCGGAATTCGGCCGAGCCGCTGATCGGGGTGGGCGACTCGGTGGCGATCCAGGTCTGGGAGGCCGGTTCGGGCGGGCTGTTCTCGGGGCCGCTGGTGGCCGACCGCTTCTCGGCCGGCTCGAAATCCGCGCAGATTCCGGAGCAGGTGGTGAGCCGCGACGGGGCGATCTCGGTGCCCTATGCCGGGCGCATCCAGGTGGCGGGGCGGCGTCCGCAGGACGTGCAGGTGCTCATCGAGAACGAGCTCGCCGGCAAGGCGATCCAGCCGCAGGTGCTGGTGACGGTGTCGAAGCCGATCTCGCAATCGGTGACGGTGACCGGCGAGGTGACGAGCGGCGCGCGGATCCCGCTGTCGGGCAAGGGCGACCGGCTCCTCGACGTGATCGCCTCGGTGGGCGGCGTGCGGGGTGCTGTGAGCGAGACCTACGTGCGGCTGTCGCGCGGGCCGACCACGGTGACGGTGCCGATGACGGCGGTGGTCTCGAACCCCCGTGAAAACATCTTCATGCGGCCGAACGACGTGCTGACGCTGGTGCGTGACCCGCAGACCTTCATGGCGCTCGGCGCGCTCGGCAACGCCACCGAGCTGCAGTTCTCGGCCGAGGGCATCACGCTGGCCCAGGGTCTCGCCCGGGCGCGCGGCCTCTCGGACGTCCAGGCGGATGCGGAGGGCGTGTTCCTGTACCGCTTCGAGCCGAACACGCTGGTGCGCCGCCTGCGGCCGGGCTCGCCGCTGCTGAGCACGAAGCTCGTGCCGGTGGTCTACCGCTTCAACATGCGCGATCCCAACGGCCTGTTCCTGGCCCAGGCCTTCCGCATGCGCAGCCGCGACGTGCTCTACGTCTCGAACGCGCCGTTCTCGGAAGTCCAGAAGGTGCTCAGCGTGTTCTCCACCGTCGCATCGCCCGTCACGACTGCGGCATCCGTCTACGCAGTCGGCCGGTAATGCGCGGCGCCTCCGTCCTCGCCGTCGCGGGTCTGGCCCGCGAGGCGCGGATCGCCGCCGGAGACGGCGTCGAGACGCTTCAGGCCGGAGGCCGTCCGGCCGTCTTGCGGGACAGGCTCGCCGCCCTGCCCGACCGACCGCTTCGGGCCGTGATCAGCTTCGGCATCGCCGGCGGGCTCGATCCGGACCTTGCGCCCGGCGACGTCGTCATCGGATCGGCGGTGATCGTCGTGGCCGAGGGGGGCGATCGGCGCCTGCCCTGCGATCCGGCCGTCGTCGCGGCTCATGCCGAGAGGCTCGCGGCGCTCGGCCGGCGCGTGGTCACGGCGGACGTGGCGGGCGTGGAGGCGGCGATCCTGACGGCCGGAGCCAAAGCGGCTCTGCGCGCCCGCACGGGCGCGGCGGTTGTCGACATGGAATCGCACGTGGCGGCCGAATTCGCGCTACGGCGCGGCCTGCCCTTCGTGATCCTGCGGGTGGTTTGCGATCCGGCGCAGCGCGCCCTGCCCGCTTTCGCGGCGGCGGCGCTGAAGCCGAACGGCGATCCGGACGTTCCGGCGGTTCTCAAGGCGCTCGTGCGGCGCGAGGCACGCATCAGTGAGCTGGTGCGCCTCGCCCGGGACTCGGGCGAGGCGTTTCGGGGCTTAGGCCGCGCTCGCGCGCTTCTGGGTCTCGCGCTTGGTGTCGACGCCTGAGGCTTTGATCTCGGACAGCTTCTGGGCAACGTTGCGGGAGAAGACGTATTCGGCCGGACGCTGCTTATCGAGGTTGATCTCGGGCGCCATCTTGCCCTCGGTCTTGATGCCGCGGATGGCGTGGAGCACCGGCTTCCAGGGCTTGCGGACCGAATCGACGACCGACGAGGCCTCGTAGCCCGAATGGACCATGCAGTCGGCGCACTTCTCGTAGTTGCCCGTGCCGTAGGCGTCCCAGTCGGTGTCGTCCATCAACTCCTTGAAGGTCGCGGCGTAGCCTTCTCCGAGGAGGTAGCAGGGCTTCTGCCAGCCGAAGACCGTGCGCGTCGGGTTTCCCCACGGCGTGCAATGGTAGGTCTGGTTGCCGGCCAGGAAGTCGAGGAAGAGGCCCGACTGCTGGAAGGTCCACTTCTCGCGGCCCTTCTCCTTGCCGTGGCGGAAGACGCCGCGGAACAGGTTCTTGGTGGCCTGACGGTTGAGGAAGTGCTGCTGGTCGGGCGCGCGCTCGTAGGCGTAGCCCGGCGAGACGGTGATGCCGTCGACGCCCATCTTGGTGACGCTGTCGAAGAAGTCGGCGATCTTGTCCGGCTGCGAGTTGTTGAAGAACGTGCAGTTGATCGTCGTCCGGAAGCCCATCTCCTTCGACTTGGCGATCGCAGCGACGGCCTTGTCGTAGACGCCGCGCTGGCAGACCGACTGGTCGTGCATCGACTTGTCGCCGTCGAGATGGATCGACCACGTGAAGTACGGGCTCGGCTTGTAGTCCTTGATCTTCTTCTCGAGCAGCAGCGCGTTCGTGCAGACGATGACGAACTTCTTCTGCGCGATGATGCCCTGCACGATCTGCGGCAGATCCTTGTGCAGGAGGGGCTCACCGCCGGCGATGACCACCACGGGAGCGCCGCACTCGCGCACGGATTCGAGCGCCTCGTCCACCGGCAGGCGCTTGTTCAGGATCTCGTCCGGGTAATCGATCTTGCCGCATCCGGCACAGGCGAGATTGCAGCGGAACAGCGGCTCCATCATCATGACGAGCGGGTAGCGCTTACGTCCGGTGAGGTGCTGCTTGACGATGTAGCCGCCGATCTTCGCGACGTACCGTATCGGGATTCCCAAGACGCGGCTCCTTGTTGTTGGCCCCGAGATCGAAGGGGCTGCTTAGCGCGAAAAATTTCTGAATTCCAGGGATGTAGTCTGGAACCAATTCGAAGTGGCCGAAAAAGGGCGGCCGCGTCGGTGTATCTGCTGTCGGCGTGTCCGGCAGGCCACCACAGCGACGTGAGCGATGGGCCGCTCCGCCCTCGGCGCGAACCCCGTGCGCTCCTGAAAGCCGCCGCCGCGGCACCCCGAGGGTGGGGACGGCAGCGGCCGGCCCAGGTGCCCGCCGCAATGCTGCAATGCAATACATCATGTCGGGGGCGGAGGCTCCACGAAATTCCCGTCGCGTTGCATTCCGGGGCCGGGACCAGTACTTAGCGCGCCACCGAGGGCGACGTCGCGGGCCGGCGAGCCGGCTTTGCGGCCGGCGCGGGTTCGCGATCGGCCGTTCACGAGGCCGGGCCTCTCGGGTCGATTTCGGAGGGGCGATCCTCGCCTGCCGGTGGAGACTCCGGCTGTACGCACGGGGAGACGGCGGGATCCGCCGCCCGACTCCTCCAGCGGCGCATGGGTCGGATTGAGGCAGGCAGGATACCGCGTGATCGAACGTCTCGTCGCGTTTTCCGTACAGCGCCGTTGGCTCGTCATCGCCATGATCGCGCTGATCACGGCCGCGAGCGGTGGCGTCGCCGCCCATCTGTTCCGCATCAACACCGATGTCGAGCGGCTGATCGAGCCGAGCGTGCCGTGGCGGCAGGACGAGATCCAGTTCGAGAAGGCCTTCCCGCAGCGCTCCAACCTCGTCGTCGCCGTCATCGACGGCCGTACGCCGGAGATCGCCGAGGAGGCCGCCGTCGAGTTCTCGAAGGCGCTCGCCGTCCACAAGGACCAGATCGACACGGTCTACCGGCCGGATGGCGGCCCGTTCTTCGACAAGAACGGCCTTCTGCTGATGTCGCAGAAGGAGCTCGAGCAGACCACCGAGAAGCTCATCGAGCAGCAGGGCCTGCTCGGGCCGCTCGCGGCCGACCCGTCCCTGCGCGGCATCATGCGCGTGCTCGCCATGGGCGCGAAGGGCGTGAAGTCCGGCGACGCCAAGCTCGAGGATCTCGAGCAGCCGATGACGCGGATCGACGACACCTTGAAGACGGTGCTCGCCGGCAATCCGGCCCGGATGTCGTGGCAAGAGCTTTTGGCAGGCGGCAAGTCCGAGACCACGGACAAGCGCAAGTTCGTGATGATCCAGCCGGTGCTCGACTACAATGCGCTGGAGCCGGGCCGCGAGGCGACGAAGCTGATCCGCAACCTCGCCAAGGACCTGAAGATCACCGAGGCCGAGGGTCTGCGCATGCGCCTCACCGGCCCGGTCGCGGTGGCCGACGACGAGTTCGCGACGCTCTCCGACGACGCCCTCCTGAACTACTCGATCACGACCGCAGCCATCGTCCTGTTCCTGTTCCTGGCCCTGCGCTCGGGTCCGCTGGTGGTCGGCGTGCTGATCACCACCTTCGCCGGCCTCATCGTGACCGCGGCTTTGGGCCTGCTCATGGTCGGCGAGCTCAATCCGATTTCCGTGGCCTTCGCCGCGCTCTTCGTCGGGCTCGGCATCGATTTCGGCATCCAGTTCGCGGTGCGCTACCGGGCCGACCGCTACGAGGTCGGCGAGGTCGGCGCGGCGATCCGGGCCGCCGCGCGGGGCGTCGGCGTCTCGCTGACGCTGGCCGCGATCTCGCTGATCGCCGGTTTCTTCGCCTTCCTGCCCACCCAGTTCCGCGGCGTCTCCGAACTCGGCCTGATCGCCGGCGTCGGCATGATCGTCGCCTACCTGTTCGCGCTGACGCTGCTGCCGGCGCTGATCGCGGTGTTCCATCCGCGTGGCGAGAAGCGCGCCGTCGAGACGACCTGGCTCGCGGGCGCCGACCACTGGATCGTCGAGAACCGCAAATACGTGCTCGTGGGCGTCGGCCTGATCACGATCGCCGGCATCCCGCTGCTCCTGAAGCTGCCCTTTGATTCGAACCCGATGCACCTGCGCAGTGCGAAGGTCGAATCGATCGCGACCTATCTCGACCTGATCCAGGATCCCGCGACGAGCCCGAACACGGTCGACGCGCTGGCCCCGAACGTCGACGGCGTGCCCGAGCTGTCGGACAGGCTGCTCAAGCTCGAAGCCGTGGCCAAGGTGATCAACATCGACACCTTCGTGCCGCGCGACCAGGACCAGAAGCTCCAGACCATCGCCGAGACGGCGCAGCTGCTCGGTCCGGCGCTCAACCCCGGCAAGAAGCAGCCGCCGCCGACGGACGCCGAGAACGTCAAGGCGATCAAGGAGACCGCCGTCGCCCTCAAGGGCATCGACGACGGCAAGTCGGCCGGCGCGAAGGCCGCTGGTTCGCTCTCCGCGACGCTCGACAAGCTCGCCGCCGCACCCGTCACGACCCGCGAGGCGGCCTCGGTCGCGCTCACCACCGACCTTAAAACCCTGCTGCGTCGCTTGGCCGGGCTGCTGAACCCCGAAAAAATCACGCTGCAGAACCTGCCGCCGCAGCTCAAGGCCGAGTGGGTAACCGCGGACGGGCGCTCGCGCATCGAGGTCCACCCCAAGGGCGATTCGAACAACGACGAGGTGCTGCGCCGCTTCGCCAAGCAGGTCCAGACGGTGGCTCCGCACGCCACCGGCGCGCCGATCGCCACGACGGAATCGAGCCACACCATCCTCGGCGCCTTCGTCCAGGCCGGCCTGACGGCGCTGGCGCTGATCTTCATCATCCTCTCGGTGGCGCTGCGCAAACCCTGGGACGTCGCCATGACGCTCGGACCGCTGGTGCTCGCCACCCTATGGACGCTGATGACGCTGCATCTCATCGGCATGCCGCTGAACTTCGCCAACATCATCGCCCTGCCGCTGATGCTCGCCGTGGGCGTGGCCTTCCACATCTACTACGTGATCGCCTGGCGTGCCGGCGTCGCCGACATGCTCGCCTCCAGTCTGACCCGGGCGATCTTCTTCTCGGCGCTGACCACCGGCACCGCCTTCGGCTCGCTGGTGCTGTCGAGCCATCCCGGCACCGCCAGCATGGGCAAGCTGCTGGCACTGTCGCTGTTCTTCACGCTGATCGCGGCGTTCTTCGTCGTCCCGGCCTTCCTCGGCCCTCCGCCGAAGCAGCCCGATGCGAAGCGGCCCGAGGGCGAGGATGCCGGCAAGCCGGCGGCCATGGACAGGGCGGCGCGGGAGCCGGTGGCGGTGAAGTAGCCACGGATTCTGGGTGGCCTCTGGACGCCGCCGCTGCTCCTGCCTAATCTTCGGCAATGGAGACGGTTTCGCTTTCCGATGCTGCGGACAGACTTGCCGATCTTGCCCGCCGGGTCGAGGACGGTGAGACGATCGTGCTCACCCGCGACGGGAAGCCTATCGCGGACATGGTACCGCATCAGCCACGCGGCGGTTTCGATCTCGAAGCCGGACGTCGCTATTTGCGCGAGGAAGGCCTGCCCGACCCATTTCCTTACGTAGCTGACGACTTCGACGATCCGCTGCTCGAGGACTTCCTCTTGAGGCCCCTGCCCTGACGTGCGGCTGCTCGTCGATACTCATGTCCTGATCGGACTTTCGACGGGTACATTGCAGCAGCGGTACCCGGCCATCGCTTCCGGGCTGAAGCTTGAAAGACGAGTCCACGACGTTTCAGCGAGCGTCGTCAGTCTTTGGGAAATCGCGATCAAGACCCGCTTGGGAAAGCTCGACCCGGGAATTTCACTTCCGAAGCTTGCGGCGTTCTTCGAGGCTGCCGGATTATCGATCCTGCCGATCGATCGGGCTCACGTTGTTGTCGATGCCCTGCCCGAACCGGCGACGCGCGATCCGTTCGACAGGCTCCTCCTGGCGCAATGTCGTGTGGAGGGCCGCCTGCTGGTGACCGCGGACGGTGCGATGGTGGGGCATCCACTCGTTGCGACCGGGCTATAGCCGCCTAAGCTGCCTCAACCAAAATCCGAAAACCCGCCGCTCACCGCCCCCACCCGCGCCACGACCTCCCGCGACTCCACTGCGATCAATGCATCCCGCTCGTCCGCATAAGCGTAGCCCGGCGCCTCTCCCGCGAATCCGCCGGCGGTGGCGGGGTGGGTGTAGAGTTCGGTGAGGCCGTCGGGGAGGTGGCGTAGGAGCGCGGCGACGCGGGGGGGCGTCATCGCGCCGGACCACGCCAGTCCCAGTGTGCGATCCGGGATGAGCAGGCCGGCCTGGCGGGCGCGGGCGGCGAGCAGGCCGGCCCAGGGCGCGATGTCGAGGGCCGGGCGCGGGCGGCACCCCGGTTCGGCGAGGCGCAGCAGGGCACGCGGCTCGCGCGGCACGCGGATCGCCTTCATGCCGTAGCGCGCGCCGATCGCCAGCACCGCACCTGCGATGAGAGGATGCACGTGGAAGTGCTTGTGGGCGTTGACGTGGTCCAGCGGCAGGCCGGTCGCCCGGTAGGCCTCGAACTGCGCCGTGATCTCGGCGGCGAGCTGGCGGCGGGCGGCGGGCTTGGCGGCGAGGTCGAAGCCGAGGCGACCCATGTCGCGGCGCATCAGACCCTGGCCATCGACGAGGTCGGGGAGCTGAGCCGGGGGCAGCGTCGGCCAGGCTTCGACCAGGACGAGGTGGAGGCCGACGCGCAGGCTCGGCAGGCGCCGCGCGCGCGCCACGGCATCGGCCGCAGCGGGCGCCGAAACCATCAGGCTCGCCGCGGTGAGGATCCCCTCGCGATGCGCCTGCTCGACGGCCTCGTTCACTTCGCGGCTCAGTCCGAAATCGTCGGCGGTGACGACGAGACGTTTCACGGTGGCTCCCAATCATGGGTGTCGAGAGGGCGAGCCCTCTCGCGGGGCCTGGGGCGGAGCCCCGGACACGAAAACGGCCGGGCTGTGAGGCCCGGCCGCGATCAGTCGAAGGACGAAAAGCTCAGGCGGCCTTGGCGGTGCCCTGGCGCTCCTTGAGGAAGCGGTAGAATTCGACGCCCTCGCGCAGGCGGCGCTTCATCATGTCGGGCGAGCGGACCATCTCGGAGACGATCGAGGCGATCTTCGGAGCACGGAAGTAGAACTTCCGGTAGAACTCCTCCACCGCCGCGAAGATCTCGGAATGCGAGAGGTGCGGGTAGTGCAGCGGCGCGATCTGCACGCCGTTCTCGTCGACGAGCTCGGCATTCGCGATGTCGAGCCAGCCGTTCTCGACTGCCTGCTTGTAGAGGAAGGTGCCCGGATACGGCGCGGCCAGCGAGGCCTGGATCGTGTGCGGGTTGATGCGCTTGGCGAAGGCGATGGTCTCCTGGATCGTCTCGCGGGTCTCGCCGGGCAGGCCGACGATGAAGGTGCCGTGGATGGCGATGCCGAGGTCGTGGCAATCCTTGGTGAACTTCTCGGCGACCTCGACGCGCATGCCCTTCTTGATGTTGTTCAGGATCTGCTGGTTGCCCGACTCGTAGCCGACCAGCAGCAGGCGCAGGCCGTTCTCCTTCAGGACCTTCAGGGTCTCGCGCGGCACGTTCGCCTTGGCGTTGCACGACCAGGTCACGCCGAGCTTGCCCAGCTCACGGGCGATCTCTTCGGCGCGGGGCAGGTTGTCGGTGAAGGTGTCGTCGTCGAAGAAGAATTCCTTCGTCTGCGGAAACTCCTTCAGGCAATACTTGATCTCTTCGATCACGTGGGCAACCGAGCGGGTGCGGTACGTGTGCCCGCCGACGGTCTGCGGCCACAGACAGAAGGTGCAGCGGCTCTTGCAGCCGCGGCCCGAGTAGAACGAGATGTAGGGGTGCTTGAGGTAGCCGATGAAGTACTTCTCCATCTCGAGATCGCGCTTGTACACGCTCGTGACGAAGGGAAGCTGGTCCATGTCCGTCATGATCTCGCGGTCCTCGTTATGGACCACGACACGGTTCTCGTCCCGATAGGACAGACCCTTGATCTCTGACATCGGGGTGCCGTCGGCGACTTCCTTGACGGTAAAGTCGAACTCGTTGCGGGCACAGAAATCGATGCAGGGGGCCTGGGCCATGGCGCCGGCGGCGTCGACCGCGACCTTGGCGCCGATGAGGCCGGCGATGAGCTTCGGGTTGGCGGCTTTCAGCGCCTCGACGGTCTTCACGTCGGACTTGAACGACGGCACCGAGGTGTGGAGCACCACGAGGTCGAAGTCGTTGGCCTGGGCCACGATCTCGGGCAGCTTGATGTTGTGCGGCGGCGCGTCGATCAGCTTCGAGTTCGGCACCAGGGCGGCCGGCTGAGCCAGCCAGGTCGGGTACCAGAACGACTTGATCTCGCGCTTGGCCTGGTAGCGCGAACCGGCGCCGCCGTCGAAGCCATCGAATGTGGGGGCCTGGAGGAAGAGCGTGCGCATCGGGTAGCGGCCTTCGGGCTCGTGTTCTTGCGGGTGAAGACGGAGTGCAGGCCGAAAACGGCGATTTGCGGTCCGTCAGGTGTTCGTCTGAAGTCTGGAATATGCTGCCGTTTCTATGAAGCGGCAGCATATTCCAGATCATTGGTATCGCATGATGTCTCCGGGAAACCGGACTCCACTTTCCCGCATCATGCTCTCGAAAGCTTAGATCGAGGTCGCGCCGGTTTCCGAACCGATGACGTGCTCCGGGATCAGCGTACCGTCAGCAACCACACGGTAATCGTGACCTTTCCATGTCACCGCACCCGAGACGAAGCTCCAGGTGAAGTTGATGAAGGACAGCATGTCACGTATCGGCAACAGCCAGTAGGCGTGGGGCGTGAGGCCGAAGGCGCTCTCGATGCGCAGGCAGAGCAGGATGCGGCAGGCGAGTGCGAGTGCGGCCACCGCGAGCGCACCGGTGCCGGCGCCCGGGACGAGGGCGGCGATCAGCGCCAGCGGGAAGGCGTGGGTCACGACCGAGCCGGCATAGCCCGCGGGGTCGACGTTGCGGATGGTGCGGTTCCAGCGCAGCTCGTGCCGCCACAGGCCCGAGAGCTCGGTGTCGACGCAGGTATGGCCGATGGTGAAATTCGGGATCGCGACCTCGCCGCCGAGCGCGCGCAGCGCCTCGCCGATGGCGTAGTCGTCGGCGAGATCGTCCTTGAAGGCCCGGAAGCCGCCGATCGCGGTCAGCGAGGCGCGGGTCATCGCGATGGTCGAGCCGAAGCAGGGCTTGGCGAGGCCGAGCGTCGTGCCGACGATGACGTTCGGGGCGAACTGCACGTCGATGGCGAGCGCCGAGAGATGGGCGAAGACGCCGCGATTGGCCGGCACGCCGTGATAGAGGCAGGTCACGCCGGTGATGCCGGGCTGCGACAGCTCGGCGACCACGCGCTCCAGGTAATCCGGCTTCACCACCATGTCGCTGTCGGCGAGCACCACCACGTCGTGGGCGATTCTCGCCGACATGTTGATGAGGTTCGAGACCTTGCGGTTCGCACCGTGCTGGCTCGGATCGATCACGAGGTCGAGGCGGAGCGCCGGAAAGGCCTCACGCAGGCGCTCGACGACCTCGATCGCCGGATCGGTCGGCTTCTGCACGCCGAACACGATCTGTACGCGGCCGGCATAATCCTGGCGGCAGAAGCTCGCGAGGTTCGCGTAGAGGTTCGGCTCACTGCCGCAGAGCGGCTTGAGGATCGTCACGGACGGACGCGCGGCGCCCTCGGGAAAAACCGGTACGGCACGGCGGGCGAAGCGGCCGGCCATCACGGCCGACATCAGCGCGTAGACGCAGCCGGCGACCGCCACGAGCAGCAGCAGGGGGGAGATCCAGGCCGAGAGGCTCGTGAGGTCCATGGCGGCGTTGCTCGGGTCCGAAAGGGTGTCGGGTGTCGCCGGCGACGCTTAGCGATCGTCTTGGGCGAAAAGCCTTGGCTGGGCGGAAAGCCCCGGCTGAAGAGCCGTCTCGGTGCGATTCAAGGCTTTGGTTTGGCGGCGAGCATCCCATCGGTGCGCTCGCGCAAATATTTCACGAGTGCGTCCGCGCCGCCCTTCTTCAGGGGCTCGTTGAAGCCGGCCCGCATCGAGGCGACCTCGCTGACCGTGCCGTTGAGCAGCACGTCCTGGATCTTGTTGTCGGCGTTGACGACGTAGTCGACATCGGTGTCGTCGCCGTCCTTGGTCGTGATCTTGGAATGGACGACCTTGGTGGCCCCGCGCGCCTCGGCGCCGGGCTTGATGTCGAACTTGCCGCCGGCGGCCTGGGACAGGCGGTTGGCGTAGAGCGTCGTGAAGTAGGTGGTGAAGGCGTCGTTGATCGCGCCCTGCTGCTCGGGCTTGAGCGCCTTCCATTTCGGGCCGACGGCGACCGGCACCATGGCGGCGGTGTCGAACACCTCCTTGAAGGTCGGGCCGATCACCTCGATGCGGCTCTTGAGGTCGCTCGAACCGCTCTTCAGCGCCTCCTCGACCTTGCCGTAGAGCTTGGTCACGGGGGCCACTGCCGGGTCGTCCTCGGCACGCGCGCCCTGGGGCGCGCCGGCCAGCGCGACGGCGCTGGCAGCGAGAAGGGCGAGGGTGGGCAGGCTGCGTCGGGTCAGGCGCACTTCTTCAGCTCTCCGCGCTCGATGTCGATGGGACGGGAATGGCCGTGGCCGTTCGCGGCAAAGCCGTAGGTGACGGGCCGCTGCGACGGCTCGACGCTGCGGCCGACGATCCGGTCGCGAAATCCGTCGGTGCCGCTGTCGTGAGGGGTCTCTTGGGTGGTCTCGGGCTGCGTGTCCACCTTGGCCTGCGCTTCGATCCGGTGCCAGAGCAGCAGGCTCGGCAGGCCGACCGAGAGGTCGGCGGCGCGCTTCACCAGCGACAGGGCGAGGGCTGCCTCGGCCGGGATGCCGAAGATGGCGCCGAGCGCGATCAGGCCGCCCTCCTGGGCGCCGAGCGCCCCGGGAACCGCGAAGGCGGCGCCGCGCACGGCCTGGGCCAGGCTCTCGATCACGATCGCTTCGAGGAAGCTGACGGGATAGCCCATGAAGTGGAGGCAGACATAGACTTCGAGGGTGCCGATGACCCAGCCGATGAGGTGGACGAACACGGCGTTGCCGACGCGCGCGCCGTTGCCGTAGAGCCGTTTCAGGCTGGCGTAGAGCACGTCGACCGCGCCGAGGGCGCGCCACTCGCGGCCCGAGGCGAAGCGGTTGAGCGCCGCCTGGATCAGACGATGGCCGCTGCGGCGCTGGATCAGGTAGAACGCGCCGAGCGCCGGCACCGCGACGACGAGGCCGCCCGAGACGGCGCGGACCACCGGACCGTCGCCTGCGAGCCAGATCAGGATGCCGAGGCCGGCGATCGTGAACAGGAGCTGCGTCAGCGCCTGAGTCATCATGTCGACGAACATCGAGGCGCCGGCGAGCCCGCCCGCCGTGCCGCGCTTGGCCAGCAGCCGCGCGCCGATGAAGTCACCGCCGACCTGCGCCACCGGCAGCAGCGTGTTGATGCCCTCGCGTACGAAACGCAGGGTGATGCAGTTGCGCAGGGTCGGGCGCTCGCGGCTCGGGAAGACGACGAACCAGCCCAGACCCGCCCAGGCCACGGCCGCAAAACGGGCCGCGATGACGGCGAGCGCGCCCCAACCCGCACTCAGCACGGCAGTCCAGACGTCCGTCAGCCCCGACGAAAGGAACAGCCCGACGACGGTACAAATGCCTGCGATCAGTGCCAGGGTCGTGAGGTGCTTCATGGCCCTCTTTCCGCTGCCGGCGATGGGGAGAAGTGTTGTCGTCTTGCCGCGATTCCGGCTCAAATCGGCCGTTCGGAGCGATCAGGATCAAGGCAAGTTGCAGCTTTAAGAAGCGCTGTCTATCACCCGCGAGACACACCGAAGGTCAAAGCGGCAGTTTAGCAACAGTTCTGCAGCAACGACCGCAGCCTTCGACAGGAAGGGGGATTATTGATGGAACGCGACGTGTCCTACATGGCCGAGACTGCCATGCTCGATGATGCACAGTCACAGAGCTACGGTGGCCTGCAGGGGCTGCGCCCGGATGTGCCGGCGCCCCAGAGCCCGGTCATGGCCTGGAACGAATGGGACCCGCTGGAGGAGGTGATCGTCGGTTCGCTCGACGGCGCCACGATCCCGACCCACCACCTCACCGTGATCTTCAACCTCCCGCGGGCCGCGCAGCCGTTCTATCGCTTCGCGAGCGGTTGGAAGTACCCGAAGTTCATGAAGAAGCTCGCGCAGCAGGAGCTCGACAACTTCATCGGCATCCTGGCGGGCGAGGGCGTGAAGGTGCGCCGGCCCGACACGGTCGACTTCTCGAAGAAGTTCAAGGCGCCGCGCTGGACCTCCCGCGGCTTCTGCGTCGCCTGTCCGCGCGACCCCTATCTCGTGATCGGCGACGAGATCATCGAGAGCCCGATGTGCTGGCGCTCGCGCTACTTCGAGGGCGACGCCTACCGCGCGCTCTTCAAGGAGTATTTTCGCGCCGGTGCCCGCTGGACCTCCGCGCCGCGCCCGCAGCTCACGGACGACCTCTACAACTACGATTACCGGGTGCCGAACCTGAAGGCCGGCGAGCCGATGCAGTTCACGGTCAACGAGTTCGAGCCGGTCTTCGACGCCGCCGACTTCGTGCGCTGCGGCCGCGACCTGTTCGTGACCCGCTCGAACGTGACGAACCTGATGGGCATCGAGTGGCTGCGCCGCCATCTCGGCCCCGGCTTCCGCATCCACGAGATCGAGAGCCGCTGCCCGCAGCCGATGCACATCGACTCGTCGTTCATGCCGCTGGCGCCGGGCAAGGTGCTGGTGAACCCGGACTACATCGACGTCGAGAAGCTGCCGGCCGTGCTCAAGAAGTGGGACGTGCTGATCGCGCCGCGCCCCGACCCGGTCTCGGGCTTCATGAGCAAGATCTCGATGTGCTCGCCCTGGACCTCGATCAACGTGCTCGCCATCGACGAGAAGAAGATCGTCGTCGACCAGAGCCAGCCGACGCTGATCAAGGCGCTCAAGGATTGGGGCTTCGACCCGATCCCGGCACCGTTCCTCAGCTACGGCCCGTTTGGCGGCTCGTTCCACTGCGCCACGCTCGACGTGCGCCGCCGCGGCGTACTGAAGTCGTACTTCTAGGGACGAAGGCCTTCGGGGGGATGTCCCGGAGGCCTTCCGACTTTCCTCAGCGGCCGTCGGCCGCGCGCGGCGACGGCGCTCTCCGACCGGCCGGACCGCGCGCGGCGGTCGGTGCAGGAGCCGCGGCCGGTGTGGCGACGGGGGCGGGTGCCGGCAGTTTCGGGATCTCGACGCCGAGACGCTTCACCGGCCAGCCGTCGGCCCAGCGCTGCATGTCGCTGAAACCCGGATCGGCCTTGAGCTTGGCCGCATCTTTTCCGGCGAAGGCGGCCGCGGCCGCCATGTCGAAGGTCCGCCAATAGGCGAGGTAGTCCAGCGCGTCGGCGCGGGCGTTGTTGATCTGCTGGACCAGTGTCGACTGCTCGCCGGTGAGCGTCACGTCCGGCGACCACTTGAACGGCGGCGGCTTGAAATCCTTCGGCTCGGGCGGGACGGTGATCGCGGTGCCGTCATAGGCAGCGTCGATCCCGGCCGGCGAAGACAGCGTCGCGGTCATCGCCGGGAAACCGTGATCGTCCGAGAGGGCGCGTACCAGGAGCTTGCGATCCGAGCCGACGGCGCTCGCGTCGCGCAGGATGCGGCGGCTGGCGACGTCGGCGGCGCGGGCATCCTTGTCGCCGATCACGGCCACCATCAGCGTGTCGGCGGGGATCGCCGCGAGATCGTTCAGGGCGATGCCGCGGGATTTCGTGTCGCGGGCGATGCCGCCGGGCATCACGGTGTAGATGAGCTTCGGCGCGGGCAGCCCGTCCGCCTGCGCGCTCGCCGCGAGGTTGGCGGCCAGCGGCGCGCCGGCGAGGTGGCCGATCAGGGCCACGCGCTTGGTGTCCGGTTTCGCGTCGGCGTCGGCGGCCAGGG
Organism: Methylobacterium thuringiense; assembly: GCF_022179645.1. Lineage (GTDB taxonomy): Bacteria > Pseudomonadota > Alphaproteobacteria > Rhizobiales > Beijerinckiaceae > Methylobacterium > Methylobacterium thuringiense. Next base: position 249,053 of record NZ_BPRA01000008.1, on the reverse strand, counting down.
TGTCGAAGGCCGATTTGAGGAGACCGGTAGCCTTCGCCGTCGCCTCGGAGGGGCGCGATCTGTTGAGTTCCTGGAAGCGGGGATACAGCACCAGCCAGCCGTTGCGGGCGAGATGATCGATCCAGCCGCCATAGGCACGCGGGTTCGTGGCGCCCCAGGCATGGAGCAGGACGGCGACCGGCCGGCCCTCGGCCGGGGCGGGACCGGACTTGTAGAAGGCGTAGGTCGAGGACGTTGCCGTGCCGAGTCCGCGCTTGACCACGGTGGCGGTCTTGTCCCCGACCCCGCCCGGCCCCTCGGCCGGCTGCGTCGGAGGCGCCGCGGCGAACGCAGGCGAAACCAGACCCGCCAAGAGGACCAGACCCGCGGTCGCGGGACGAAAAACGGTGTAGAAACGCATCGGGAACCTGATGTCTCGGTTCTCTGCCGAAATCGGCGCGCCCTCCATATCAGATATGAAGTCCAAGGCGACGACTGAAGTCTCGATACCGCGAGACCGAAACAGGCACGCTACTCGTGACCCGGTCCGTCCATCCGGCGTGCGTCGATCGTCTCTGCGAGGTCACGGAGACTGCGCGGCATTTCCTGGTCCGTCATCTCGTCGTAGAGATGGCGAAGGTCATCTCCGATACGGCCCAATAGAGAACCGTCGAAGGCACCATCCGACGCACAAGCGTGCGAAGAGAACGGCGCTGCGAAATGGTCCGAGACTGTTTTCATGAAGCGGGGGCCACTCGATCTCCTGCCTCGAAAAGAGGGGTGAATGAGAACTAACGGCCCCATTGCGGGATGTTTCCCGGCTTCGGTGGATAAGTTTTTCGACGTTGTCCGCCCCTCCCCCCGGCTTCGCCGCGGCGCGGCGCCCTCCCCGGCCGAAACGCAAGCTCTTGGGAAGACGGCGACTTTTTCGGCCGGACGACGCGGTCTGCCGTAGACTTGCGTCCTATTCGTCGCCGGTGGTGTCGTGATGCCGGGCGGCGTCTTCGAGCCAGGCCAGGATTTCCGGTGCACGCCAGGGCTTGGGGATGAAGGTCGCGGAGATCCGCAGATCGCTCGGCTGGTCGCTGGCATCCCCCGAGGTCAGCAGGATGCGGATGCGCGGCCAGGTCACGCCGATGATGCGGGCGAGCTCGAAGCCGCCGATCGTGCCGGGCGTGCGCACGTCGGAAAACACCACGGCGACGTCGTCGCCACGTTCGTTGAGGATCGCGAGGGCACGCTCCGCCGTCTCGGCCTCGATCACCTCGAAGCCGGTCTCGTCGAGCATCTCCGACGCAAGGAAGCGCTCGTCCGGCTCGTCCTCGACGACGAGGATGACGGGCTTCTTGCCCGCCGGTCGCACGTCACTCATTCCCTGACTCACGGCCGTGATGATCCCATCGCGCCGAACGGATCGGTCGATCGCCGCATCGCGACGGCGCTCGGTGCGCTGCAACGATAGAGTTCTCCTGGCCCACGTCTGTGCCGTGGGGGCCACAACGCTGGATTTATCGTTGACATCGGGGGCGGCAAGCGCCTGCGGCACCGCGATTCAGGCGACGCCGTGCCGTTTGAGGAACGCCAGCGCGCGCGCCCAGCCATCCGCTGCAGCCTCCTTCCGGTAGCTCGGACGGTAATCGGCGTGGAATCCGTGGGGTGCTTCGGGAAACACCACCAGCTCGACGGTCTTGCCGGCGGCGCGGGCCTTGTCGCGGGCCTCCTCGACGCTCGCCACGGGGATGCCGGCGTCGGCGGCCCCGTAGAGCGCCAGCAGCGGCGCGTGGATCTCGGCCGCGACGTCGCCGGCGGTCCTCGGCTGGATCGCGCTGCGCTCGCCGCCGAGCGGGCCGTACCAGGCCACCGCCGCCTTCAGGTCGGTGCGGTGGGCGTCGTAGAGCCAGGCCGCCCGCCCGCCCCGGCACCAGCCCATGACGCCGAGCCGGCCCGGATCGCCCTTGGCGGCCGATGCCGCCCAGGCGGCGGTGGCGTCGAGATCGGCGATCCACTGCGCGTCCGGCGTCTTCGAGATCACCTCGGCGATGATCGTCTTCACGTCGGTCATGGTCGAGAGGTCGCCCTGCCGTGCGTAGAGTTCGGGCGCCACGGCGCAGTAGCCGGCCTTGGCCAGCCGCCGGCAGATGTCCTTGATGTAGTCGTGGACCCCGAAGATCTCCTCGACCACGAGGACGATCGGAAACGGCCCTGCCCCCGTCGGCACCGCACGGTAACCCGGCATCGGTCCGTCGGCCGCCGGAATCTTGACCTCTCCGGCCTCGATGCCCTCGGCATCGGTCGTGATCGCCTGGGCCTCGACCCGGGCGGTCGCCAGCGTCAGCCCGGTGATCAGGCTCGTCATCACGAAGCCCCGCCGCGAGAACGGCCCCGGATCGAGCCCTTCGAGCCCGCCGAGGGTGGAGCCGCGCACGTCGTTCTCGCCGGTCATGATGCCTCCGCGTGTGTCGGAGACACGCCACCACGGCGTGTGTCGGAGGTCAAACCGGCAGCCCGTTACGACGTCGAAAGCGGAGTGGCCGTCGATCCCTACGCGCTCGCACAGACCGCCACCGGCTCGCCCACGCGGTCGCGGACTGGCTGGCGCTGCGCGACCTTCGCCTCGGCGGGCCGCTTCCGGGCCGTGGATTTCGGGCGGATGAGGTCGGCGAGCACCACGAAACCGTCGCGGCTGCCCTGGGCCGGCCGCATCCCGAAGCCGATGGCGAAGGAGCGGGCCAGCGCCGCGTCGGCAGCAAGACCGAAGCGGTCGAGGGCGACGAGGAAGGCTTCGCGGAACAGGCGCGGCGTGCACCAGCTCTTCTCGGCGAGCTGCAGCGGCCAGGCCCAGAGGCCGTCGCCGCGCCGGGCGGACAAGGCCGCGCGCTCGATGAAATAGCCCGTCGCCCGGTGTTCGAGCCCCTCGGCGGAGAGCTGCCAATCGGCGTTGGCGAACAGGACGGCTTCGTCGCAGGCATCCATGCAGAGGTCGGTCATGCGGCCCTCGCTGACAGCGGCGCTGTCGAATCGCTTCGATCGCGCCTGGAACATTAAGAGAACATGACCGTGGGCCGTCGGTGCGGTCAAGCCTTTCGTTCCCTGTGTGTTCGCTTTTCCAGCGAGTCTGCGGCCGGCGGACGCTCAGCCGCCCGTCAGGCTCTCCGCGAAATCGTCCGGGACCTCGCCGAACTGGGCGAGGATGGTCGCGCTCTCGAGTTCGCCGGTCTCGTCGTCGGCGACGACCTTGAGCGCGGCGGTGCCGGGCATGCGGGCGGACATCGCCTCGGCCTTCTTGAGGGCGCCGCTCTCGGTGGGGGCGACCTCGCGGTCTCCGGGCAACAGGCGTTTGCGCTTCACCACGAAGGTCTGCACCACGAACGTCGTCTTCAGGGCCATGGTCGTCCGCCTCGCGCTGCCGGCGCGGGCTCCTGCGTCCGGCGCCCCGGTAAGGCCCTGCTAAGCCTTTTTCGCCAGCCTGTCTGTCATCCCATCGGCCTGGACGGAGCGTCGTCGCCTTGAGCCTGTTTCTCGGCTTCTTCTCACTGAGCGTCGCGACGGCCCTCGCCACCGGCGCGGCCGCGGTGCTGTGGGCGAAGCGCGTCGGCAAGGGCATGGACGAGGGGGACGGCTCCGAGCCCGGGCTCGACATCAGGACCTGGTGAGCTGCCGCCGGTCCCGCCCACGAAAAAGGGCGGCCCGAGGGCCGCCCTTATCGTCTCGATGTTTGGACGAAAAGGATCAGTTCGGACGCGAGGCGGTCTGAGCCGTCTGCGCGGTCTGCTTGGCGGCGCCGGAGAAGATCTTGCCGGCCTCCTCGGCGTGCTTCAGCGAGGTCTCGGCGATGCCCTTGCTGTCCGTCACGAAGCTCTCGAGACCCTCGCGGACGACGTCGCTCTGGATCGCGGCGAATTCCTGCAGCGTCTTGGCCTGGGCCAGACGGTTCACGGCGGCGAGGTTGCGCTGGAACTGCTTCTGGCTGAACTCGATCCAGTGGCGCGAGGCCTCTTGGAAGCCCTGGCTCAGCACCGTGCCGCAGCGGGTGACGGCGTCGAGGTTCTGGCGGGACTGGCTGGCGAAGCGCTCGGCGTCCTCCTTCGAGAGGTTGAAGCCACGGGTCAGGCGCTCGGTCGCCTCGAAGACCTGCCGCGAGACGTTCTGGACGTTGTCCTGCGCGGTGCGGACGGCGTCCTGTGTCTGGGCGGCGGCGCGATCGGCAGTGTTCTTCGTCTGATTTTCGGTCTGCGTGGAGGCCATGATTGTCATCCTTCCTGCGTTCGGAAAATTATCTCAACAAGTCGGCGCCAATCTGTGAGAAATCCAACCTAAAGAAGTTCGTCGGATACGCTCTCCAACAGTCCGTCGGTTCGGCTCGTTGATGCGACATCAGGTCGGACGGATGGATCTATTTTCAACCCCTCGAAAATGTATTCAATCATGTGAAATTTCAATGACGATTCATTCCAATTGAGCCTTCTCCTGCAAGCCCTTGAGTGCGCTGCACAATAAGACATGCTGCGATGCGAACGGGGGCGCCGGCCGGCGCGAAGTTTTTTTTGCGTGCGTATGCAATCGCATGGATCGCATCACGCAATCTTCGCCCGCATGTCTCGCCTGATTCAGGCCGCCGGAACGGATCGGCCACCCTCCGGGTTCGTCCGGACTGCCAGGTATCGAGGCAGAGATCCGACACGCAGGTTCGGGAGCCGGATCCGATCCGGCCGGCCTGTCGACAAGGGAGACGACACATGAAGATCACCGGCATGATCGCCGCCGCGTCCGTGATGCTGCTGGCCGGCGGTGCGGCGCAGGCCGCGCCCCTCGCCCCGGCCCCGCTGTCCGGCGATGCCGGCATCACCCTCGTGCGCGGCGGCTGCGGCTTCGGAGCCCATCGCGGCCCGTTCGGCGGCTGTCGCCTGAACAACGGCCCACGCGGCGACATGCGCCGCGCCCTCACCGGCGCCCCCGGCGGCTGCCCGCCCGGCCGCTACCGCATCCGCGGGATCTGCCGCTTCCGGTAAGACACTCGGCCAATCCTAAAGGCCGTCGCGGTCCACGGTGGCCTCCATGATGCGCATCGCGGACCGCCCCGATCTGCTCTCCGGCGAAGCGAAACCTGGGTCGTCGCCGGAGAGGGTGGGAGGCGTATGGCGGGGACGGCGAACCGGACCTGCGGTCGCCCTCGGCCGCAGAGATTCGATCCGCCTCGGTCGCGGTCGCCGTGAAACGATCGCAGAATCGAGGGCGCCGCTCACGAATCGCCCCAGCCGGCGCATGGCGTCCCCTGCCCTTTCCAAGTCCTCCGGCCGATGGTTGGATGGACGTCCTGCCGCAGCCTCCCTGCGAATCGGAGGCGGTGTCCGGTTGCCGGCAGCGCGAGGGAGGAGCCGCCATGGTCGCCAAGAACTCGGGGGTCGCCAAGAACACGGTCTGCCTCTGGTACGACACGGAGGCCGAGGCCGCCGCCCGCTTCTACGTCGAGACGTTCCCGGAGAGCGCGATGGGGGAGGTCCACCGGGCGCCGGCCGACTACCCGTCGGGAAAGGCGGGCGACGTGCTGACTGTCGCGTTCACGGTGGCGGGCATCGCCTGCATCGGCCTGAACGGCGGCACCGCCTTCCGGCACAACGAGGCCTTCTCGTTCCAGATCGCCACGGACGACCAGGCGGAAACGGACAGTCTGTGGAACGCGATCGTCGGCAATGGCGGCCGGGAGAGCGCCTGCGGCTGGTGCAAGGACCGCTGGGGCATCTCGTGGCAGATCACGCCGCGCATGCTCACCGCGGCGATGGCGGCCGGCGGCGACGAGGCGAAACGCGCCTTCACCGCCATGATGACCATGCGCAAGATCGACGTCGCGGCGATCGAGGCGGCCCGGCGCGGGTGACGCTGCGCCTCTCCCTGGGCGCCGACGCGATCGGGGTTGCGGCCGAAGGCTGAAAGCGCAGAGCCCGTCGGCTCGGAGCGTTTTCGCTTGATCGGACCGGCTCGCCCCGCGGCCTGGCTTAAGGGCGTCTTGGCTTCAGGGCGTCCTGGCGAGGGTGGCCCCGGCGAGAAGGCCGATCGGCGCCAGCACGGGCATACCGACGCGGATTTCGCGCATTCCGAAGGTGCCGTCGGTGCGTGGCGCCGCGAGGATCAGCGCCCCCTGCCCTTGAACAGCGCGTGCTCGACCCGGTCGCCGGGCCGGATGCCGAGTTTGTCGGTGGTGCCGGCATTGAGTTCGAGCACGGCGAGGATCGGTTCCCCGGACGCGATCACCTTGGTCGACAGCGGCTCGGTGTCGGCGGCGATGCGGGCGATGGTGCCGTCTGGCCGGATGAACACCATGTCGAGGGACAGGTAGGTGTTCTTCATCCACATGTTGACCGGCTGCACCTGCTCGAAATCGAACAGCATGCCGCGGTCGGCCGCCATGGCCTTGCGGAACATCAGGCCGCGGGCGCGGTCGGCGTCGTTGCGCATCACCTCGACCTTGAAGGCGTGGCGGCCGTTTTTCTTCGATGCGATGCCGAGGGGCTCGGTGCGCGCCGCCGCCATGTCGTCGGCAGGCATCTCGGCATGAACGGCGACGGCGAAGGCCGGGCCGGCGAGCAGGGCGGCGATCAGGGCCTGGGCGAGGCGGCGGCGAAGCGGGCTTTGTGAAACCATCGCGAAGGGCAAACCGTCAGTGGGAGCTGGGAAGCGCCCCGTCGACGAGGCGGACTTCCGCCGCCATAGCACCCTTCGAGCCGTCGCCGTAGCGCACCAGGACGGTATCGCCCGGCTTCAGCTCGGCGATGCCGTAGCGGCGCAGGGTCTCCATGTGCACGAAGATGTCCGGCGTGCCCTCCCCGCAGGAGAGGAAGCCGAAGCCGCGCAGGCGGTTGAACCACTTCACCACCGCGGTCTCGAGCCCGCTCGTCGGCGTGACGCTGACATGGGTGCGCGGCAGCGGCAGCTCGGAGGGGTGGGTGGCGCTCGACTGGTCGATGGAGATCACGCGGAAGGCCTGCCAGCCGCGCGGCCGCTCGATGGCCTCGACGACGATGCGGGCGCCCTCGCTGGCGTTCTGGTGGCCGTCGCGGCGCAGGCAGGTGACGTGCAGCAGGATGTCGGGCGAGCCGTCGTCCGGGACGATGAAGCCGAAACCCTTGGAGACGTCGAACCACTTGATGTGGCCGGCGACCTCGACGAGGTCGACCGGACGCTCGGCGTCATGGCCCGACGGCACGGCGTCGTCCGCCAGCCTCGACCCGAACAGCCCGAGATCGCCCATTCCGTGATCGTTCGACATGTAAGCAACCCGCACCGAACCGAATCACGTCGTGCGATTCTCACGGTAAATTAACAAAGTCCGGAATCGGCGGAAGCCCGTTCGCTCGGCAGGACTGCCCTCGAACATTGCATTTTTCGGTGATTCGGCAGTCTTGCCACAGTCATGGCCGGGATAACTTACGACCGGTACGCGTTTTCGCGGCGCGAACTCGCGGTATTGGCGAGTGTGGGAGAGGCCGGTCACGTTTTCGAGAGAGCCCGCCCGCCCCTCCGGGGCATCGCTCGCGCCCCGCAGGAATGCTAGGCGCAACGCCATGCTCGACGCCAGCCCGACCGCCAAGGCCGATCCGGCCCCGCACGTTTCCCGCCCCGTCCGCCGCATCGACGCGATCGACGCCGCCCGCGGCGCGGCGCTGCTGGCGATGGCGGCCTACCATCTCACCTGGGATCTCGGCTTCCTGAAGGTCACGCCGCTCAACGCCGCGCTGACCCCCGCCGGCCGCCTCGCCGCCCACGCGATCGCCGGCAGCTTCCTGCTGCTCGTCGGAATCGGCCTCGTCCTCGCGACCCGCGACGGCCTGCGCCCGCGCCCCTACCTGCTCCGCTTGGGCCGAATCGGCGGCGCCGCGATCCTGATCACCGCCGTGACCTACGGGTTCATGCCGGACGGATTCATCTTCTTCGGGATCCTGCATTGCATCGCCGTGGCCAGCATCCTGGCCCTGCCGCTGCTCCTCATGCCCAGTGCGGTGAGCCTCCCGGCAAGCGTCCTGGCGAGCATCGTGTTCATCCTCGGCAGCACCGCGTTGCGGCACCCGCTGCTCGAAGCGCCGGAGCTGTTTTTCCTGGGTCTCGGCAGCCGCCTGCCACAGACGAACGACTGGGTGCCGCTGTTTCCCTGGTTCGGCATCGTCCTCGCCGGCATCGCCCTGGCCCTGGCCGGACTGCCGGTCTTCCTGCGCTCACGCCTCGCGACATGGCGGGCAACGGGGCGGATCGGCCGGGCTGCGGCCTTCGCGGGGCGTCACAGCCTCGCCGTCTATCTCGTTCACCAGCCCGTACTTTTCGGCTTGGTCTACGGCCTCGTCAGCTTGACCGGGCCGCATCCGAAGGCGGGCGTCGCCGAGTTCCGCAAGGAATTCCAGGGCAATTGCGTCCGCACCGGCGGCGGTCCCGATGCCTGCCGGATCGCCAGCCGCTGCGTTGCCGACGCGCTCCGCCGGGAGGGATTGTGGGCGACAGGCGCGGCCTTCACCCTGGAGGAGCGGGCGAAGGCGCAGAACCTCTCGCGGCAATGCTACGAGGCGGCGGAGGGCACCGCGCCTCCGCCGTAAGCTCTTGGTTTCTTAGAGAAATCAGTCCTTGGCGCGCTCGACGTAGGAGCCATCGGCGGTCAGGATGACGACGCGGGTTCCGGTCGCGACATGGGGCGGGACCGAGGTCCGCACGCCGTTCGAGAGGATCGCCGGCTTGTAGGAGGACGAGGCGGTCTGGCCCTTCATGGCCGGCTCGGTCTCGACGATCTCGAGGGTCACGCGCTGGGGCAGCTCGATCGTCAGCGGCACGCCGTTGTGCTGCGAGAGCATCACGGCCATGCCCTCCTGCAGGTAGGGCGCGGAGGAGCCGACCACGTCCTCGGGGACCGCAAGCTGCTCGTAGGTCTCGGGATTCATGAAGTGGAAGCCCTCGCCGTCGCTGTAGAGGAAGGTGTGCTCGCGGTCCTCGACGAAGGCGCGCTCGACCTGCTCGGTGGTGCGGTAGCGCTCCGACACCTTCACGCCGTCGCTGATCCGGCGCATGTCGAGCTGCGTCACCGGCGTGCCCTTGCCGGGGTGGATGTTCTCCGCCGTCAGGATGACGTAGAGCTTGCCGTCCTTGTCGACGACATTGCCCTTGCGGAGCGTCGAGGCGATCACCTTCACGAGCGTAGACCTTGTTTTGACGAGGGCGCCGGGCCGGTGCGGCGGCGCCGGAGCGAGATATTCTTGCAGCCCCTAGCCCATCCGCCGCGTTCGTGCCAGCCGAGACCCGACAACAGAAGAGCCGGCGAAGCGTGACGTCTTCCTCCCCCTGCCCCTCCCCCTGGTGGCAGCCGCGGATCCATGCGGATCGCCGCCCGCTCCTGCTGACGCGCAACCGCATCCAGGCGGCCCTGCGGGCGCATTTTTCCACTCGGGATTTCGTCGAGGTCGAGGCTGCCTGCCTGCAGGTCTCGCCGGGCAACGAGGCGCATCTCTCGGCCTTCGCGACCGAGGCGATCCGGCACGACGGCCTGCGCGAGACACTCTATCTCCACACCTCGCCGGAATTCGCCTGCAAGAAGCTGCTGGCGGCCGGCGAGACGAAGATCCTGAGCATCGCCAAGGTCTTCCGCAACCGCGAGCGCGGCCCGCTGCACCATCCCGAGTTCACCATGGTCGAGTGGTACCGGGCGAACGAGGGCTACGCGGCGCTGATGCGCGACTGCGCCGAGGTGCTGGGGCTCGCCGCCGAGACGGCCGGCGTGCCGCGCCTGACCTATCGGGGCCGCGAGGCCGACCCGTTCGCCCCCTTCGAGCGGCTGAGCGTGGCCGAGGCCTTCGCGCGTCATGCCGGCATTGATCTGCTCGCCACGATGGCGCGCGACGGCGGCACCGACCGCGATGCGCTGGCCTCGGCCATCGCCGCACGCGGCCTGCGCGTCGCGGAGGACGACACCTGGGCCGATCTCTATTCCCGCATCCTGGTCGGCCTGATCGAGCCGCATCTCGGCGACGGGCGTCCGACCCTGCTCTGCGAATATCCGGTGAGCGAAGCGGCGCTGGCCCGGCCAAGCCCGTCGGACCCGCGCGTCGCCGAGCGCTTCGAGCTCTACGCCTGCGGTGTCGAGCTTGCCAACGCCTTTGGCGAATTGACGAATCCGGCCGAGCAGCGCCGCCGCTTCGAGGCCGAGATGGACGAGAAGGCCCGCGTCTACGGCGAGCGCTATCCCATCGACGAAGATTTCCTGGACGCCCTCGCGATCATGCCGGAGGCGTCGGGCATCGCCCTCGGCTTCGACCGGCTGGTAATGCTGGCCACAGGCGCGCCGCGCATCGACGACGTGGTCTGGACGCCCGTCGCCCGAGGAAGCGACGCGTGACCCGGGCCTTGCGCAGTCCCGCCGACCTCGCCCGCGCCGGGCTGGCCCGGCCCGAGGACCTTCCGGGCCTCGAGGCCGTCGCGGCGCGCTACGCCGTCTCGCTCACCGCCGACATGGCCGAGTTGATCGACGCGGCCGATCCGGCCGACCCGATCGCGCGCCAGTTCGTGCCACGCACCGATGAACTGGAGACGCATCCCACCGAGCGGGCCGATCCGATCGGCGACTCCGTTCACGAGCCCTTGCCCGGTCTGGTCCACCGCTATCCCGACCGCGTGCTGCTCAAACCCCTGCATGTCTGCCCGGTCTATTGCCGGTTCTGCTTCCGCCGCGAGATGGTGGGACCCGACGGGCTCGGGACCCTGAGCGACGCGCAACTGACTGCAGCGTATGCGTATATCGCCGGCGACCCCGGTATCTGGGAGGTCGTGCTCACCGGGGGCGATCCGTTCGCCCTGTCGCCGCGCCGGCTCGCGGCGATCGCCGAGGCGCTCGGTGCGATCCCGCATGTCCGCGTGCTTCGCATCCATACCCGCGTGCCGGTGGTGGACCCGGCAAGCGTCACCGACGCCCTCGTCGCCGCCCTGAAGGGTTTTCGCGGCGCCGTCTTCGTGGCGCTCCACGCCAACCACCCGCGGGAATTCACGCCGGCCGCGCGACAAGCCATCGCCCGGCTCGTCGATGCAGGGCTTCCGATGGTGAGCCAGAGCGTGCTGCTCGCCGGAATCAACGACGATTCCGAGACGCTGACCGCCCTGATGCGCGGCTTCGTCGAGAACCGGATCAAGCCCTACTACCTGCACCACGGCGATCTCGCCCCGGGCACCGGCCACTTTCGGACGAGCCTGCCCCAGGGACAGGCGCTGATGCGGACCTTGCGGGCGACCCTGTCCGGCCTCGCGCAGCCGACCTACGTCCTCGACATCCCCGGCGGCCACGGCAAGGTGCCTGTCGGGCCGGGCTATTTGCAGGAGGCCGGCGAGGGCCACCGCGTCACCGATCCGGGAGGCGTCGAGCACGCCTATCCGCCCGAGCGAGACGAGGACGCCTGATGCGAGTTCCTGATGAGGGGTGCGATCGAAGCGGGCACTCTCCTCCCCCTCGTTGGGAGGGGAAGAGACACGGCACCCGGTGCGATCGAGTGGAGGCGGTGTGATGCGGCGGCTGTGGGGACGGGCGAATTCCGTCAACGTGCAGAAGGCGATCTGGGGGCTCGAGGAACTCGGCCTGCCCTACGAGCGGCGCGACGCCGGTGGGGCGCACGGCGTCGTCGGCGAGCCCTCCTACCGCGCCCTCAACCCCAACGGCCTCGTTCCGACCCTCGAGGAGGGCGGCTTCGTGCTGTGGGAGTCGAACGCGATCCTGCGCTACCTCGCGCGCCAGCCCGGCTCGCCGCTGGCACTGCCGGACGAGCCCCGTCCTTGCGCCCGCGTCGACCAGTGGCTCGACTGGCAGGCGACCACCTTCACGCCCAGTATGCGCGACTGCTTCTGGCAGCTGATCCGGGTGCCCGAAGGACAACGGGACTTGCCGGCGATCGAGGCCTCGCGCGCCAGGACCGAAGCGGGAGCCGCGCTCCTCGACGCCCATCTCGCCGGCACGGCCTTCGTGGCGGGCGAGCTTTTCAGCATCGCCGACATCGCGGTGGGTTGTGCCGTCCATCGCTGGCTGCATCTGCCGATTCCACGCGATGAGCGTCCGAATCTCGTGCGATGGTACCGTGAGATCGCGCAGCGCCCGGCCGCCTTGGTTGCCCTGGCAGGGCCGATGACCTGACCCCGATCGTCGCCGGACCACCATGGCCGAGACTCATTCCCCCGCGCCCAACGGCGCAAGATCCGGAACAGCCATGTTCTTCCCGCTCTCGAAGATCATCTTCTTCCTGATCACCCCCTCGAATTTCTTCATCCTCGTGGGGTTGCTCGGATGCCTGCTGCTGTTCACGCAGGGAGGCTGGGTTTTCGGACGTATCCTCGCGATCACCGGCTTTCTCGGGCTGCTGGCGGGGGGGCTGCTTCCCCTCGCGGCCGTGACCCTGCTGCCGCTGGAGAACCGTTTTCCGGCCTTCGTCGACGACGGTACCCCGATCGACGGGATCATCGTCCTCGGCGGCGGCCTCATGACGACGATCTCCGACGAGCGCGGCCAGTTGACGGTCAACGCCGCCGGCGAACGGCAGATCGCCCTCGCCGACCTCGCCCGGCGCTATCCCGCGGCCCGCCTGCTGTTCTCGGGGGGCAGCGGCAACATCGAGGAGGGGACGGTCTCGGAGGCCGGCACGGTCGGACGCTTCGCCGACACCCTCGGCGTGCCGCGTGACCGGCTGATCCTGGAGGAGCGCTCGCGCAACACCCGCGAGAATGCCCGCTTCAGCGCGGAACTCGCGACCCCGAAGCCGGGCGAGCGCTGGCTCCTCGTGACGTCGGCCTGGCACATGCCGCGCGCCGTCGGCTGCTTCCGCCGGGCGGGGTTCCCGGTGACGGCCTATCCGGTCGATTACCGTACGGCCGGCCCGCGCGACGCCGCGCGGTTCAACACCTTCGCCTCGGACGGGCTGCTGGAGCTCGACCTCGCCGTGAAGGAATGGATCGGCCTCGTCGCCTACAAGCTCGCCGGCTACACCGACGCGTGGATGCCGGCGCCGTAGCGTCAGCCCTGCTCCGGGACAGGCCCGAGCCGATAGATCCCGCGAAAATCGTCGGGATCGACCGGCTTGCCCTTGCGCAGGATCGCGATGCGGCCCTCCTTGGTCAGGCGCACGGCGACCCGCCGCACAGGCTGCATCAGCGGTCCCCAACCCTCCGGATGCAGGCCGCCGAGGGCACGGGCGACCTCCGAGGGGCAGCAGGTCTTGCCCGGTCCGCGCTCCGCGACGAGGCGCAGCATCGTCGATTCGATCTCGGCATCATCGGCCATCGTGGGTATCCTCGTCGGCGATCAGGGCGGAGCGGATCTCCGAGGCGAATTGCCGGCGCCACATCACGCAGAAGACGGCGGCGGTGGCGGCGATCAGCACCGCGGGGCTCACGAACCAGCCGAGGTAGGCGAGCGCGAAGAAGAAGGCCCGCTGGCCCCGGTCGAAATGGTTGCCGGCCGCGATGTTCATGGCCGCGGCGCGATACGCGGCCCGCTGCATCGTCTCGTAGTCGACGCCGGACCCCTTCGGCGGCACCGCGCCGATCAGGATCGCGCCGTAGTTGAACAGGCGATAGGCCCAGGAGAACTTGAAGAAGGCGTAGACGAACACGATCGCCAGCCCCGCGACCTTGATCTCCCAGGTCGCCCGGGTGGTCACGACGCCCAAGGGCAGCGAGCCGAACAGCGACAGCACGTCGTCGCCCGAGCGCGATAGCGTCAGCACCGAGCCCAGCGCGATCAGCGAGGTCGAGGCGAAGAAGGCGGTGCCGTTCTGCAGCGAGGCGTTGATCGTGGTGTCGACGACCCGGTTGTCGCGCGCGATCATCTGCTCGGCCCAGATCCGCCGCTGGGCATGCATGATCCGGCTGAGGCTGCGATGGCCTTTGCGGCCCTGCACCGCGAAGCCGTAGATTAGCCATGCGCCGATGAAGAACAGCACGGCGACGACGTCGAGCAGGGAGAAGACGCTGATGTCAGGCATGGCGTCGGGCGCCTTCGAGGGCGCAGGCGGAATCGGTCATCAGGGGCGGCTATAGAGCGGGCGGGCTCTCGGCAAGCCCGTGCCAGCCATGCACGCTCAGTCGACGACCGCGAAGCCCTGCTCAAGCACCGGTTCCGCCGCCGTGACGTCGATCCCCTCGACCCGCGCCGCGGGCGGTCCCTGGCGGCACTCGGCGACGAGGGCATCGACCGCGTCGGCAGGCCCGGAAAAAACGCCCTCGACGGCCCCGTCCTCCCGGTTGCGGACCCAGCCGGCAACGCCGTGTTGGCGGGCACGCCCTTGCGTCCACTTGCGATAGAACACGCCCTGGACCCGGCCGCGGATCACCACACGGATCGATTTGGTCTCGCTCAAGGGGCCGCTCCGGCTGTCGCGTTCGGGGGATCAGGTAGCGCGATTTTCGGGTCCGTCAGCGCCGCCCGTTCAAGCCCGCGCGCGCCGCAGCCAGCCGCGGACTTCCTGGACATAGGGACCGGGCAACTGCGCGGCCTGAGCCGCCGCCAGCACATCCTCGAGATAACCCGGCCGCGGGATGCCGGGCGCGGTGCTGCGGCCGAAATAGATCAGCGCCCGACGGATCCCGACATCCGTCGTCACCGGCTGCGAGGCCTTCACGTACAGTCCGCCTGCCACGCCCTCGTAGCGGTCGAGCGCCGGCACGTCGGAGAGCGAGAGCTCCCAGAGCACGCCCCAGACGGTGGAGCCGGGCGCCCGCACCACCGAGGCGTAGCCCTCCTTCATGATGATGAAGCGGTGCCGGTTGAGACGTCCGCGGCCGATCAGCCGCGAGGCCGGACAGCGAATCGCCATCTCGGCCGCGTCCATGTTGGCGCCGTAGGCGAAGTAGAGGGGCATGCGTTCCTTGCGCCGCGAGAGCTGGGCCCGAGGCGCCTCGCGGACACGATGAGGTCACGCAAGCGGCGGGCGAGAGATCGGGGACCGCCGACGCCGCTTCGAGCCTCATGTCCGCGCCCTCCGCCAGGGCGCGGAACACACGATCCGCACGCTCTCATCCTTCGGCAGAGACGGGGTGTCCGGCAGCGGCAAGGGCTCTGATCGATCGACGGTAAGCGGATTGCGGACCGTGCCGCTATTCGCCCGGTGGCTTGCGATCGAGCCGCCTGCCGGCGCGCTCGTGAGCGAGCACGGCCAAGTAAGCTGCCGTCAAAACGAAAGCCGGAATCACGAAAGTGACGAAGATCTGCCCGGAATTCACGGCTTGAGGCTCCGCAAAACGCGTCGTCCCAACCAATGTAGGCCTGCTGCGGCGCAGAACCAAATTCCGGCAAAGATCGCCGTCCAGACGCTGATGGCCGGTGCAGACGGAACGCCGAAACTCACTGCGGTGATCGGCGTCACCACGCCAACCACGATGAACGCAACAGCCACGTTGTTGAGTCCCGTGGCCAGAAGCTTCGCCTGCTCATTGTAGGCGAGGTCGGATATTCCGGGCGGCCGTTGTCCTCGCGGCATACGCTCACGCGAATTCCAGGATCACCTCGTCCACCGCGAGGCTGTCGCCCTCCTTGGCCGCGATCGTGGCGATCTTGCCGTCGCGCTCGGCGCGCAGCACGTTCTCCATCTTCATGGCTTCGACGATGGCGAGCGGCTCGCCGACCTTCACCTCCTGGCCTTCCTCGACCAGGATCTGCTTCACGAGGCCGGGCATCGGGCAGAGCAGCTGCTTGCCGGAATCGCCGGTCTCCTTGACCGGCATCAGGGCGGCGAGTTCGGCCTCGCGGCGCGTGTAGACGCGGGCGTTCGCGGCGGCGCCGGCATGCTGCAGGAAGACGCCGTTGAGGACGCTGCGGACCTGGATGGCCACGCTTTCCTCGCCGACGGTGCCGGTCCAGACCGGCTGCCCCGGATGCCAGTCGCTGCGCACCGGAGTCACCGTGCCGTCCGCGCTCGTGACCACGAGGTCGTTGCCGATGTTCGCGACGGTGACGTCGAAGGTCTCGTCTCCCAGATGCACCACGCGCTCGCGCTCGAAATGCAGCAGGCCCGGATCGCGCATCTGGCCCGAGATGCCGCGCTTCCTCACGTTGAGCTTGTGGTCGATCGCCGCCGCCACGGCCGCGAGCCGCAGGGCAACCGCACCCTCGGGAGCGGGCGCGACGAAGCCGTCCGGGAATTCTTCCTTGATGAAGCCGGTCGAGAGATCGCCCTTGCGCCAGCGCGGATGCGCCATCAGCGTCGCCAGGAACGGGATGTTGTGGCGGATGCCGTCGATGGCGAAGGCGTCGAGCGCGGTGCCCTGCGCCTCGATGGCCTGCAGCCGGGTCGGCGCCCAGGTGACGAGCTTGGCGATCATCGGATCGTAGTGGATCGCGATCTCGCCGCCCTCCTCCACGCCGGTATCGTTGCGCACGATGGCCTCGCCGACCGGCCCCTCGGCCGGGGGCCTATAGGTGGTGAGGCGGCCGATGGAGGGCAGGAAGTTGCGGGTCGGGTCCTCGGCGTAGACGCGGCTTTCGACGGCCCAGCCGTTCAGCTTCACCTCGTCCTGCGTCAGCGGAAGCTCCTCGCCCGCCGCGACGCGGATCATCAGTTCGACGAGGTCGACGCCGGTGATCATCTCGGTGACCGGATGCTCGACCTGGAGCCGGGTGTTCATCTCGAGGAAATAGAAGGACTTGTCCTGGCCGGCGACGAATTCGACCGTGCCGGCGGAGTCGTAGTCCACGGCCTTCGCCAGGGCGACGGCCTGCTCGCCCATCGTCTTGCGGGTCGCCTCGTCGAGGAGCGGGCTCGGGGCTTCCTCGATGACCTTCTGGTTGCGGCGCTGGATCGAGCACTCGCGCTCGCCGAGATAGATCACGTTGCCGTGCTTGTCGCCGATCACCTGGATCTCGATGTGGCGCGGGTCGACGATGAACTTCTCGATGAAGACGCGGTCGTCGCCGAAGGAGGATGCGGCCTCGGACTTCGCGCGGTCGAAGCCTTCCTTCACCTCGCCCGCGGATTCCGCGATGCGCATGCCCTTGCCGCCGCCGCCGGCGGACGCCTTGATCATGACGGGATAGCCGATCTCGTCGGCGATCTTCACGGCGTGCTCGGCGTCGGTGATCACGCCGAGGAAGCCGGGGACGGTCGAGACGTTGGCGGCGGCCGCCGCCTTCTTCGACTCGATCTTGTCGCCCATGGCGGCGATCGCGCCCGGATTCGGCCCGATGAAGGTGATCCCGGCCGCCTTCAGCGCCTTCGGGAAGGATTCGCGCTCGGAGAGGAAGCCGTAGCCCGGATGCACCGCCTGTGCGCCGGTCTGCTTGCAGGCGTCGATGATCTTGTCGATCACGAGGTAGGATTCCGCGGCCGAAGCGGGACCGATATGCACCGCCTCGTCGGCCATGGCGACGTGGACGGCGTCACGGTCGGCATCCGAGTAGACCGCCACCGTCTTGATGCCCATCCGCCGGGCGGTCTTGATGATGCGGCAGGCGATCTCGCCCCGGTTGGCAATCAGGATCTTTTCGAACATCGCAGGCCGCAAGTGGGAGGAAGCGTCGTCGGACAGGTGGCGGAGCAAAGCCCCGGCTGCATTCCGATAAAGCACTTGCGCAGCCGGCGAAAGCTGTGCCGGGCGACCGGCGAAAGTGAATACAATCCTGCCCCGCGCTCTGGCCGGCAGGGACAGGCCACGGCTCAGGCGGCGAGGGCGAAATGCTGGCGGCGCATGGCGACGGGCTGGCGGGTCCAGCTGTTCGCCTCCAGGGCGAAGGAGATCAGGTCTTCGTCGCTCGTCTGGGCCTCGCGCACGACCTCCATCGCGATCCGCGCACCCGTCGGGGTCGGCCCCGAGCGGCCCGCGATCGAGGCGGCGAGCCAGCCCGCGGCATCGTTCCCGACGGTGCCGGTCGAGCGCTCGGCCCAAACCACGAAATCGACGACGAGGGCGATGAGCAGGTCGGCGAAGCCGGCGTCCTTGTCGGTGACGGCCCGATCGAGGGCGAGCAGCAGGTCGACTTCGTCGCGATGCGCCAGGCCGTCGGCGAGGTGGTCCTCGCTGAGGCTCCGCACGTCGTCGCGCGTCATGCGGCCGGCCGCGGCAATACGGTTGCAGAAGAGTTGAAGTGAAAGGTTGCTCATGTCCTGCTTCCCTCCGGCCTGTGTTCTGCCGGTCCCGTGTTTCTCTATGTCGTGACTGTACGAGCCGGGATTGCTCTCAGAGGTTAACGGGCAAATCTGAACGGAATTTCAGGTTAAAGCGCCATCACGATTGGTGCTTTCGAAATGGTGTCGGCAATCCGCCGCTTTTTGCCGATTCCCACCTGCGGGCGCAGGTGCAGGACGGTGCAGCCCAAAACAAATCGGGGCGGCACCCTGTGCCGCCCCGTCGATCCGCGTCTCATGTCCGGTGGGTCCGTGCCTACAGCACCACGACCTTCGTTCCGATCGGAACGCGGGTGTAGAGGTCCATCGCATCCTCGTTGAGCATGCGGATGCAGCCCGACGAGACCGACTGGCCGATCTTCTCGGGCTCGTTGGTGCCGTGGATGCGGAACAGCGTGTCCTTGCCGTTCTGCGCCAGGAACAGCGAGCGTGCGCCGATCGGGTTGAGCGGGCCGCCTTCGAGGCGCGTGGGCAGCTCGGGCTTGCGCGCGAGCATCTCCTTGGGCGGGTTCCAGTCCGGCCATTCCATCTTGCGGTCGACATTGGCCGTGCCGGACCAGGAGGCGCCCTCCTTGCCGACGGAGACCGGGTAGCGCATCGCCTGACCGCCGGCCATGACGAAGTAGAGGCGCTTCTCGGCCGTCGACACGATGATCGTCCCGGGCTTCTCCTTCGTCGGATAGTCGATGACGGTGCGCCGGAGCTCGGGATCGTTGATCTGGGCGGAGGGCGCCAGCTTCAGCCATTCGCGGTCGCGCTCGGGCCCCGGCGGAAAGTACGGCGGCGGCGGGGGCACCGCCATCGGCGTCACGCCTCCGGGGCCGACGGCCCCCGGCGGCGTCAGCGCGGCGAGCTGAACCGGAGGCAGCGCGGCCCGCTCCGACATGCAGCCGGCGAGCGACGCGCCGAGCGGGGCGAGGGCGAGGAGCGCGAGATGGGAACGCATGACGTGGTTGCCCCGATAGGCGAAGGTCCCCGCCGGATCGCACGACGGGGTTTGCGCTATCTTGCTGAGCTTCGTGGCCAGGACTGTGGCAAGCTGGTCCTACCAAGCGGAACCGTGGCGCATTTGCTGCGCTTGTTGCCGAGATGAGACAGCGCGCGCCGGCCGTCGGATCGGCTCCGCTGCCGGGAGGATGATCCGTGACCACGCTGTACGTGAGCCACCCCTGCGCCCTCGACCACGCCATGCCGGACGGGCACCCGGAGCGCCCCGCCCGCATCCAGGCGGTCGAACGCGCCCTGGAGCGCGAGAGCTTTTCCGCGCTCGTCCGCTGCCTCGCCCCGCGGGCCGAGCTCGCGACGGCGGAGCTCGCCCACCCGGCCGAGTATGTCGAGATGATCGCCAAGGCCTCGCCGGATGAGGGCTTCGTCCAGATCGATTCCGACACGCTGATGTCGCCCGGCACCCTCAAGGCGGTGCTGCATGCGATCGGCGGGGCGACGCACGCTGTCGACGCGGTGATGACGGGCGAATGCGCCAACGCCTTCGTGGCGATGCGCCCGCCCGGCCATCACGCCGAGCGCGCCACGCCGATGGGCTTCTGCCTGTTCAACACCGCCGCCATCGCCGCACGCCATGCCCGCAAGGCGCATGGCGCCACCCGCGTCGCGGTCGTCGATTGGGACGTCCACCACGGCAACGGCACCCAGGACATTTTTTGGGACGACAAGGCCGTGATGTACGCCTCGACCCACCAGATGCCGCTGTTTCCCGGCACCGGCGCCAAGGGAGAGCGCGGCACCCACGACACCATCGTCAACGTGCCGCTGAAGGCCGGCGACGACGGCGCGGTGTTTCGCGAGGTGTTCGAGGCCGGCATCCTGACGCGGCTCGACGCCTTCGCGCCCGATCTCATCGTGATCTCGGCCGGATTCGATGCCCATCACCTCGATCCGCTTGCGAATCTACGCCTCGACGAATCAGATTTCGGCTGGGCGACGCGGCGGCTGATGGAGGTGGCTCACAAGCACGGCGGCGGCCGCGTCGTCTCGGTGCTGGAGGGCGGCTACGACCTCGAAGGTCTGAGCCGCTCCGTGGCCGCGCATGTGGATGCGCTGATGGGGCGGTAGGCCCCGTCGCCTATGCGACCGGGACCAGTTCGAGCCGTCCGTCCGGATCGCACCGCGAGGCCAGGCCCTCGTAGCCCGCCCGCGTCGGGTGCGGCGTTGCGATGGCCTTGGTGTGCGTGGCGGTGATCACGAGAACGGCCGCGCCGGCGGCCTCGGCCGCCGCGATGCCGGCCGGCGCATCCTCGAAGACGAGGCAGTCCACTGCCGAAACGCCGAGCTTGTCTGCGGCCAGCTGGAAGCAGTCGGGAGCGGGCTTGCCGCGCGCGACATCCTCGGCGGCGACCATCAGCGGCGGCGGGGGCAGGCCGGCGGCCGCGAGCCGGCACTCTGCGAGTTTCCGGGGGGCCGAGGTCACGATCGCCCAGCGCTCCCGCGGCAGCGCGGCGAGGAAGGCGGCGGCGCCCGCGATCGGGTCGATGTCGGCCACGTCCGCCATCTCCGCACGCATGATCGCGTCGGCTTCCTCTTGCGGATCGACGCCCGGCAGGCCGAGCCGCGCGATGGTCTCCACCGTGCGCACGCCGTGGATCGTGGGCAGGAAAGTCGCGACGTCGAGCCCGTGCGCGGCGGCCCAGCGCGACCAGACCCGCTCGGCCGAGGCGATGGAGGTCAGGACCGTGCCGTCCATGTCGAACAGGAACGCGGCGAAGCGGCGGCCCGGAAACACGGGACGTTCGGTCATGAAACGACTCCGGGTTTGCTTGCGAGATGGCGAACCAATCGTCGCCTTCGCAGCGCATATCCCCTCCCCCTTGTGGGGAGGGGTAGGGGTGGGGGGTGGTGCAGGATCGAGCGGAACGGTGCCGTCTGCACCACCTCCGGCTCCTCCCCACAAGGGGGAGGAGAGGCTCACGGCCCGGACCGCATCGCACTCCGGATGGGTTTTCACCCCTCCAGCGGCTCGTCCCCCAGATGCTCGATGCCGAAGCCCGAGAGCCCGACATAGGCGCGCGACGAAGTCGCGAGGTTGCGGATCGAGCTGACGCCGAGATCGCGCAGGATCTGGGCCCCCAGGCCCACCTCGCGCCACTGGCGCACGCGCTGCGCTTCGGCGCCCTCGTCCTCCGCGATGCGCGAGAGCGGAACGCCGGCGGTGCCGTCGCGCAGGTAGACCAGGATGCCCCTGCCCTCCTTCGCGAAACGGCGCATCACGCAATCGATCTGCCGGCCGCCCTCGATCACGTCGGCGACGACGTTGGAGCGGTGCAGGCGCACCAGCACGTCGCGGCCGTCGCCGATCTCGCCGTGCACGAAGGCGAATTGCTGGATGGTCTCGAACGGCGTGACGTAGGCGTAGCCCGTCATCGGGCCGTGGTCGGTCTTCACCGGGAAGCTGCCGACGCGCTCGACCAGCCGGTCGCGGGCCTGGCGGTAGGTGATCATCTCGGCGACCGAGATGCGTTTGAGGCCGTGCGTCTCGGCGAAGGCGTCGATCTGCGGCCCCTTCATCACGGTGCCGTCGTCGTTGGCGAGTTCGCAGATCACGCCGACGGGGGGCAGCTCGGCGAGCTTGCAGAGGTCGACGGCGGCCTCGGTATGGCCCGAGCGCATTAGCACGCCGCCGTCGCGGGCGATCAGCGGGAAGACGTGGCCGGGGCGGACGAAGTCGGCCGCGCCCATGTTGCCGTTGGCCAGCGCGCGCACCGTGTTGCAGCGCTGCTCGGCCGAGATGCCGGTGGTCAGCCCATGCTTGACGTCGACCGTCACGGTGAAGGCCGTGCCGAGCGGCGCGTCGTTCGAGGCGACCATCGGCGCGAGGTGGAGCCGGCGCGCCTCGTCGAAGGTGATCGGCGCACAGACGATGCCGCAGGTGTTGCGGATGATGAACGCCATCTTCTCCGGCGTGCAGAGCGAGGCGGCGACGACGAGGTCGCCTTCGTTCTCGCGGTCGTCGTCGTCGGTCACGACGACGATCTCGCCACGGGCGAAGGCCTCGACGGCCTCGGAGACGCGGGAATGCTGGGTCACTGTCTGTTCCGAGTTCTTAGGCGCCGCGGACCGGCTCGCCGACCTGCCCCCGATGGCGCAGATAGTGATCGGCGAGCACGCACGCCATCATGGCTTCCGCCACCGGCACGGCGCGGATGCCGACGCAGGGGTCGTGGCGGCCCTTGGTGATGAGGTCCACGTCGCGGTTGTCTCTGGTGACGGTGCGGCGCGGCGTCAGGATCGACGAGGTCGGCTTGACGGCGAAGCGCACCACCACCGGCTGGCCCGTGGAGATGCCGCCCAGCACGCCGCCGGCATGGTTGGCGAGGAAGCTCGGGCGGCCATCGTTGCTGGCGCGCATCTCGTCGGCGTTGTCCTCGCCGCGGAGCGCGGCGCTCGCGAAGCCGTCGCCGATCTCGACGCCCTTGACCGCATTGATCGACATCATCGCCGCCGCGAGATCCGCATCGAGCTTGCCGTAGACCGGCGCGCCGAGGCCGACGGGCACGCCCTCGGCAACCACCTCGATCACCGCACCGATCGACGAGCCGTCCTTACGGATTTCGTCGAGGTAGGTTTCGTAGAGGGCGGCCGCCTTGGCGTCGGGGCAGAAGAACGGGTTGCGGCCGACCTCGTCCCAGTCCCAGTTCGCGCGGTCGACGGCGTGCGGCCCCATCTGCACCAGCGCGGCGCGGATGGTGACGCCCGGCAGCACTTTTCGCGCGATGGCGCCGGCCGCGACGCGGGCTGCCGTCTCGCGGGCCGAGGAGCGGCCGCCGCCGCGATAATCGCGGATTCCGTACTTGGCGTCGTAGGCGTAGTCGGCATGGCCCGGGCGGTAGCTGTCCCGGATCTCCGAATAGTCCTTCGAGCGCTGGTCGGTGTTCTCGATCATCAGCGCGATCGGCGTCCCGGTGGTGAGCTGGCGCCCGCCCGTACGGTCGTCGGCAAACACGCCGGACAGGATCTTGACCTGATCGGGCTCGCGGCGCTGCGTGGTGAAGCGCGACTGGCCGGGCTTGCGCCGGTCGAGCTCGGCCTGGATCTCCTCCGCCTCCAGCGCGAGGCCGGGCGGGCAGCCGTCGACCACGCAGCCGAGGGCGACCCCGTGGCTCTCGCCGAAGGTGGTGACGCGAAACAGGTGGCCGAACGTGTTGTGGGACATCGTGAGGCCCGCTCTAGCGCGGTGCGGCGCGTCAGGCCAGCATCCGCTTAGGGCCGGGCGGCATCGAAGGGCGCGCCCTCCCCCCAGCGCGTGATCGCGGCGCGCACCTGAGGCATGCCGCCCATGCGCGAGACCCAGCGACCGACCCGGCACGCGGCTTTGGCGTAGAGCGCCTGGCTCTCGGCACGCTCGATCCAGGAGGCGCGGTCGGTCGGGAGCGGGCCGTCGGGCTCGACCAGACAGCGGTCCGAAACGCTCGCAGGGGCCAGGTAGCGGGCATCCTCCGAGATGAAGACAGCAAGCCCCTCGTCGAACCATTGCGGGATCGTTCGTTCCCAGGTGGCGATCCGGCCGATCCGGGCGTGAAATGCGATGTGGGCGAGTTCGTGCGCGGCGATCGTCGCGTCGGCGCGCGGGGAGAGGACGAGGCCGGCATCCATCAGCGCCATGCCGCGCGATCCGCCGCCGCCGAGGCGCCGGTAGCAGGCCTCGGTGGTGCAGGCGAGGATGCGCGGCAGCGGCTCGGGCCGGCCGTAGAACGCTTCGACGTTGCCCCGTCCCTCGGCGACCAGACTGACGATGCGCGTGCGGTCGTCCGGAGTCGCCTCCCGGTCAACGAAGATCGATCCGTCAACGGGCTCGAAGCCGAAGCATTGGGGACAGGACAGCGCGGCGGCTGCCGGATAGGCGAGGACGATACCGCCCAAAGCCAGCGCGGCGATGATCCCGAACATCGCCCAGCGTATCGCCCGCGTCATGCCGGATCCTTGTCCGTTGCGTGCCGTCAGCGCGGCGGCAGAGGCACCTTCGACAGCGTGTTCAGCACGTCCATCGGCAGGTCGCAGTTATAGGTGCCCTCGGCATAGGAGCCGAGGGCGTACTGCCCGAAATACACCGAGGCCGCCGTCTCCTTGAAGGACCAGCTGCCGAGGTTCCTCACCACATCGGCTACCTGCTTGCCGAGATCGGGCTGTTCGTCGTCGCCGACGCCGCGCTCGGTCTTCTCGGCCTTGATCTGCTTGAGACAGCGCCGGTCGATCTCCGCGGCGGCCTTGGCGTCGAACAGGTCGGCGAAGCTGACGATTCGGCCCCGGCGCAGGTCGATGTGGATGCCCTGGCCGCCGGCGCCGCCATGGGCGCCCCCGCTGTACTCGTAGCTCGTGGCCCAGACCGAGAGGAAGGCGGGCGAGGCGTAGGCGATCGACCAGCTCTCCTCGCGGCTCCAGTCGCGATCCTCCGGCTCCTCCTTCTTGAAGTCGGTCTTGGCGACGGTTTCGTCGGCGCGGGTGTTGAGCAACCGCTCGCCGGGCGTGGCCGGATCCGCGAACCTGTAGAGATGGAGGGCGACGTCGACCTTGTCGCGGCTGCCGGCCTGACGGACGAAGAACGGCTGCGGCCGCCGCTCGAGGCCGGGACCGGATTCCGGCCGGGCGGTGAGAACTCCGGTGCGGGCGCCGTTCGCGTCGGCGACGCAGGAGGCGGGCGTCTTGTTCTGCAGGCAGTTCGCGTTGCGCTGCTTGAGCCAGGCGCGCTGGTCGTCGAGGGCGGCCTGCCTCTGCGGACCGGCGAGGGCCGGGCGCAGGGTCTCGAAGGCCGCCTCCATGGCGTCGTCGGAGGCCTTGGCGGCGGGGTCGGCACAGATCGCCTTTTCGATCGGGAGCCGGGCCTTGGCGCAGTCGAAGGCCGCGGCCGTTAGGCCGGTGCAGAGGAGCAATCCGAGCGCGCCGGCACCCGTGTGAAGCTGCTGCCCCATGTCATCGTCTCCGGCTCGACCTTCGGCCAAGCGTAGCTGCCGCGGCGATCCGGCGCGAGACCCATCGCGCTTGTGTGACCGAACGCAAGGCCCTGTCCTCAGCCGAAGCCATCAGTGGCACCCACCACGCCCCTCATGCTGAGGTGCCGCGGAGCGGCCTCGAAGCACGGCATCCGCTCATCCAGGATCACGAGCCGCGCGTCGGCCTGCAGGAGCGTCGGCCGTGCTTCGAGGCCCGCTGGCGCGGGCGCCTCAGCATGAGGATCGTTGGGGATGGCAGACCTGTTGCGCTGCACGGGCTTCACCGCGGCCGCGACAGCACGCCCCCCGAGATCGGCTGGCTCACGCCGGTGGTGCTCGGGAACGTGATCGGCAGGTCTTTCAGCGTGCGCATGGCGAGATAGGCGAAGGCCTGCGCTTCGAGGAAGGCGGAGGACCAGCCGATGGCGTCGGCCATCAGGATCTCGGCGTCGAGCAGCGTGGTCAGGAGCCGCATCAGCTCGCCGTTCTTGGCCCCGCCGCCTGCGATCACCCAGCGCGTCGGCTTTTCCGGCGCGTGATCGAGGGCCAGCAACACGGCGCGGGCGGTGAAGGCGGTGAGCGTCGCCGCGCCGTCCTCGGTGGAGAGCTGGCCGGCGAGCTTGTGGGAGAACCAGTTGCGGTCGAGCGACTTCGGCGGCGTCTTGGCGAAAAACGGGTGCTGCAACAGCCAGGCGAGCAGCTGGTCGTCGGGCTTGCCGCGCGCGGCGGTGCGGCCGCCGTCGTCGAGGTTCTTGTTCTCGCGTTCCTGCATCCACTCGTCGATGAGCGAATTGCCGGGGCCGGTGTCGAAGGCGATGACGCCGCCCTTCGAATCGATCAGCGTCGCGTTCGCCACGCCGCCGATGTTGAGGATGCCGAAGGCGCCCTCGAAGCCGGCGGCCTCGGCCAGCGCCTTATGAAAGATCGGCACCAGCGGCGCCCCCTGCCCGCCCGCGTCGATATCGGCCCGGCGCAGGTCGGAGACGACAGGAATGCCGACGCGGTCAGCCAGCGCCTGTCCGTCGCCGATCTGGATGCTGATGCGCGCCTGCGGCCGGTGGATCACGGTCTGGCCGTGGAAGCCGATCACCTCGATGTCGGCCGCGCTCAGGCCGTTATCGGCGAGGAAGCGCTCCACCGCCTCGGCATGCGCCCGGGTGACGAAGGCTTCGGCCTCCGGCAGGTGCCCGGGCCGGTCGCTCGGCAGGGTCACGCTCTCGGCATCGCGCGTCGCCTTGCGCAGCAGCGCCCGCTCCTCCTCCTCGTAGCCGCGGTATCCGGTCGGCCCCAGCGGATCGAGGAAGTTGTTGCGGCCCTTGGTGATCTGGACCCGCTCGCCGTCCGTCTCGATCAGGGCGACGTCGACCCCGTCGAGGGAGGTGCCGCTCATCAGGCCGATCGCGCGCTTCATCGTCATGCCGTGACGCCCCGTCGTCTTTCCCGGGTGGCCCTGCTAAGTGCCTCTCACACGACGCCCGATCCGCGGTCGTCGTGTGAGAGGCACGCAGAGCCGCCCGACGTTCCTCGTGTTTCGGGGAGCTACCATGCCGGCCGCGGCCCTGTCGCGCCACCAACGCCCAGCATCGAGACCGACCCGACATGACCGCCGCCGAGCCCTTCGCGCCGAAATCCGATTTCTTGGCGGTGCTGACCGAGCGCGGCTACATCCACCAGACCTCCGATCTCGAAGGCATCGACACGGCGGCGCTGGAGGGCCGGCTGACGACCTATGTCGGCTACGACTGCACGGCGGCCTCGCTGCATATCGGCCACCTGCTCTCGATCATGATGCTGCACTGGCTCCAAGCGACGAAGGCCGGCAAGCCGATCGCGCTGATGGGCGGCGGCACCACCCGCGTCGGCGACCCCTCGGGCCGCGACGAAACCCGCAAGATCCTGACGCTCGAGCAGATCGAGGCGAACAAGCAAGGCATCGGCAAGACCTTCGCCAAGTTCCTCAGCTTCGGCGAAGCGCCGGGCGAGGCGCTGATGGTCGACAACGCCGAGTGGCTGACCAAGCTCAACTACATCGAGATGCTGCGCGACGCCGGCCGCCACTTCTCGGTAAACCGGATGCTGTCGATGGACAGCGTGCGGATGCGGCTGGAGCGCGACCAGGAACTCTCGTTCCTGGAGTTCAACTACATGATCCTGCAATCCTACGACTTCGTCGAGCTGAACCGCCGCTACGGCTGCATCGCGCAGATGGGCGGCTCGGATCAGTGGGGTAACATCGTCATGGGGCTCGATCTCGGCCGGCGCATGGGCACGCCCCAACTCTACGGCCTGACCTGCCCGCTGCTGACCACGGCCTCCGGCGCCAAGATGGGCAAGACGGCCGCCGGGGCGGTCTGGCTCGATGAGGGGATGCTGAGCCCTTACGATTACTGGCAGTTCTGGCGGAACACCGAGGACGCCGATGTCGGCCGCTTCCTCAAGCTGTTCACGCTGTTGCCGATGGACGAGATCGCCCGGCTCGAGGCTTTTGCCGGCGCCGAGATCAACGAGGCCAAGAAGACGCTCGCCACGGAGGCGACGGCGCTGATGCACGGCCGCGAGGCGGCGGACGTCGCCGCCGAGACGGCTCGGAAAACCTTCGTGGAGGGCACCGTCGCGGCGGATCTGCCGACCGTCACCGTCTCGGCCGACCTGCTCGATGCCGGCATCGGCGTGCTCACCGCCTTCGGGCCGGAATACGCCCGGCTCCTGCCCTCGACGAGCGAGGCGCGGCGGCAGGTGAAGAGCGGGGGCCTGCGCGTCAACGACGTCCAGGTCAGCGACGAGCGCTCCGTGCTGCGCGCCGCCGACATGAAGGACGGCGTGATCAAGCTGTCCTTCGGCAAGAAGAAGCACGTGCTGCTGCGGAAGGGCTGAGGCGAAGAGCCCTTCAGCGCTCCGGCTGGCCGTTGGCGGAGGCTTCCCCCGAGCCTCCCCCCGCGCCGAAGAGTTGGCGCAGGAAGCCCGGCGCGACGGCCGAGAGCGGGTTCACGCTCACCGTCGGCTTGGCGATCGGACCCGAGACGGCGAAGTTGACGCCGAACAGGCCTTCGTTGCGGTCGCCGCCGAGCAGCGGGCCGACCACGGGGATCTGCGCCACCACGTTGTTCAGGGCGTAGAGCGGCACGAAGGTGCCGTCGATCTGGGTGCGCTCCTTGGCGGTGTCGAGCCAACCGCCCATGGTGAAGCCCATCGCCGCGTTCGAGATCGCCGCGTCGCGGAACGTCACCCGTGCGCCGGCGCGGGAGAAGTTCGCGCGCATGCGGTCGAAGCCGACGTCGTTGGCGGCGGCGACCCGGCGGCCGCGTGCGTCGACGGCGTCGCCCGCGGCCGGTCCGGAGGCCATGATCCGCGACAGGGCCGGCTCGTCGCGCAGCACGAAGTTCGTGATCTTCACCACGCCCGCCTGCGGCCCGTCGTTGAGGAACAGGTCGAGGTCGAGCTTGCCGCCGTACATCCGCTTGTAGACGTCGAAGAAGCGCAGCGTCGCGCCGGAATCCTCCGAATCGAGGGCGAGCAGCGGCTGGCCGCGCTCGGGCCGGATCGTCGCGCTCAAGGGGGCGCTGCCGAAGCGGCCCTTGATCTGCGCGCTGCGCACGTCGCCGTCGCGCATGGTCATCTTGAGGTTGGCGCCGGTCAGCGCCTCGCCGTTGAAGCCGGTGAGGATGTTGAGGGCGATGTCCGCCTCGACGTCCTTGCCGTCCTTGTCCTTGCCCTTCTTCGAGTCCGAGCTGGTCAGCGACTTCAGGAAGGGGCGGGCATCGGCCACCGCGCCCTTCACCGAGACCTTGTAGACGCTGCCGGTGCGGTCCACCGAGACGCGCATGTCGTCGCCCGGTGAGAGCTTGAGGCTGGTGATGTCGGCCCGGTCGAAGCCGCCCTCGGCGGTGATCGCGACGCTGCCGCGGACCAGCGTCGGCGCGGCGTCGAGGGCGATGTCGCGCAGTTCCGAGCCGCCGGAGGCGGTCTCGACCAGAGTGAAGCCGAGCTTGCCCGGCTTGCCGGCGGCCTTCGACCAGCCCGGCAGCACGCCGTCGATGCCGGCCTTGGCGAGGTCCGCCTCGATCCGGATCGGCGGCTTTCCGGGGCCGGGGCGGCCGATCGGCACGGTGATCCGCGCCGGGATCGGCCCCGTCAGCTGCGGCGCGACGGGGAGCCCCTTCCTGGCGCGGAAGCTTTCGTCGAGAACGATCGTCACCAGCGCCTCGCCGGGCGCGCCGGGCTTGGGCTGCTTCAGGTCGATGGCGACGGGGGCGCCGAGCACCCGGCCGTCGCCCTTCATGACGAAGCCGCTGCGGTCGTAGTTCAGGGCGAAGTGCCCGGCCTCGAAGCGCTCCTTGCCGATGGCCTTGTCGACGAAGAGGTCGGACAGGGCTCCGCTCAGCGTGATCGGGATGTCGGCCAGATCCGGCACGTGCTTCAGGTTCAACGGGAAATCGATGCGGAGATCCGCATGGCCCTTCACGGTGCCGGGATCGATGTCGGTGCCCGTGAGCCCCTTGAACATCTTGGTCTGTAGCAGCGCCGCGACCGCGTCGGCGCCGCCGCCGAGGCGCAGGCCGATCTGGGCCATGATCCGGCCGGGCTGGGGATCCCGGATCACGAACGAGCCGTCGCTGACGCCGAGGGCGCGGTTGTCGGCCATGCGGATGTCGGCGGTGGCGCCGGTGATCGTCGTGGTGCGGCCGGTGATGGTGCCCGTCACCTTGCCGCGGCTCAGCGGCGGCGCGTCCTTCGAGACGGTGAGCCCCGCCTGCGACACGGCGAAGGCGATGTTCAGCGCCTGGTCGGGCATCGGATCGCCCTTCGTGGCCGCCGCGACCTCGGCCCCGCTCATGTCGATGGTGATGTCGGTGGTGTCGACCTTGCCCGCGCGCAGGTAGTCGACGAGGTAATTGCGCACGCCCGGCGCGATGTGCTCGGGCCAGAGCCGCAGGGCGAGCCGCCCTTCGGTGTCGGAGGCGGCGATGTGCAAGGTCACGCCGTCGTCGTCGGCCGTGGTGCCGATCGTGCCGGAGACGCGCCCGTCGAGCCCCTCCCCCTTCAGCGCGAGGGTGTCGATGCTGATGCCGCCGGCCCGGCCGGTGAGGTGGCCCTCGATCTCGCCGATCTTGACCGGCGGATCGCTCGCCGCCGCGCCGCGCATCACCGCGTCGCGGCCGCCGAAGCGGAAGGTCCAGTCGCTGTTGGAGCCCGTCGGGCTCTGGGCGAAGGCGCCCTCCAGCTGCGCGCTGTTGCCGGCCCCGGCATAGACCAGGGAATCGAGCTTGAGGGCGCGATGCGCCTCGTCCCAGCTCACGGCGGCGTTCAGCGTCTCGATGGTGACCGGGTTGAAGTCCTTCTCCTCGATGAGGAGGTTGCCGGCGCTGGAGTGGATCCCGGCCTTCATGGTCTCGATCCGGCCCTGATCGATCGCGACGTCGGCGGAGGCCGAGAGCTTCAGGTCGGTCTCGACGGGCAGCTTCGAGAGGCCGCCGAGCAGGAGCATGTCGGTGACGGGCAGGTCGTCGAGGGTGATGGTGCCGGTGCGCTTGCCGCCGCCCTCTTCGTGCAGGTTGCCGCCGAAGCGCCACTCGCCGTGCGGGCCGTCGATGCGCAGCTCGAAGATGCGGGCGTCGCGCACCGCGTCGCGCCGGAACAGGCCGTTGACGCGCTCGAACACCGCGCGCTCGCGGGCCGAGTCGTCGATCAGGGTCAGGCGGCCGTTGGTGATCCGCGCCCGGTCCAGCGCGCCGACGACGCCGGCCGAATCGAGCACGACGCCGAAGATCGAGGCGACGGCGGCCGAGAGCGGCGAGACGGTGCCGCGGGCGGCGTCGACGCTCGGCAGGGTATGGGGCTTGGCCGCGCCCTCCTGCGAGGGCGACGAGGCGGCGAAGGCGATCGAGCCGTCGCCGTGCACGAGGGCCGTCATCCGCAGGTCGCGGAATTCGATGGAGCGCGGCTGCACCGAGAGGCGCAGCAGGCCCCAGGTGTCGATGCTGACGACGGCGAGCGGCGCGCGCACCACCAGCGCCCCCTCCGGGTTGAACACGTCGAGCCCCGCCACGCGCAAGGCCAGGGAATTCTCGGAATCGAGTTCGAGCGCACTGTCCTTGAGGTCGACCCGCCAGCCCGGGCCGATGCTGCCGGCGAGGCTGGCCGCGACCCGCTCGGACATGCCGTCGATCCGCAGCGGTCCCTGGGACAGGCGGTAGACGGCGAGGCCGCCGCCGAGGCCGAGCACGAGGACCAGTGCGAACGCGGTCCAGAAGCAGGACTGGCGGACGCGGCCGGACGCCGTGCGCCCGCGCTCCAGCGGAGCGCATCGCGGCGCCGCCTCGCCGGTCACCGCCTCCTTGAGGAGCGAGTGGGCCGTTTCCTGGTCCATCAATCCTTCGCCGCTGGATCGGCCTACGCGCCCGGGTTAATCGAGCGATACGCCTTGGGCTGTCGCGTCTGTCGGCGTGGCGCGCCGCAACTCTGGCGCGCGGTCCCGAGGCACACCATCAATCAGCCGAAAGGAAGGCATGATGCCTCTCGAACAGGGTCAAACTGCTCCCGATTTCAGCTTAGCCGGCGCAGGAGGCGAGACGATCGCCCTCGATGGCCTCAAGGGCCGCAAGGTCGTGCTGTATTTCTATCCGAAGGACGACACCAGCGGCTGCACCCTGGAGGCGCAGGGCTTCAACGCGCTCGGCGACGCCTTCGCCGAGGCCGGCGCCACGGTGGTCGGCGTCTCCCCCGATTCGGTGAAGAGCCACGACAAGTTCCGCGCGAAATACGGGCTGACCTTCCCGCTCGCCTCCGACGAGGCCAAGGGCATGCTCGAGGCCTACGGCGTCTGGGTCGAGAAGAGCATGTACGGGCGCAAGTACATGGGCGTCGAGCGCACCACGATGCTGATCGACGCGGAAGGCCGGATCGCCCGGATCTGGCCGAAGGTGAAGGTGCCGGGCCATGCCGAGGAGGTGCTGGAGGCGACCCGCGCGCTCGGCTGAGGCGCCCGATCCTTTCGGTGGCGAAGGGCGCGCTTTTCCCCTTCCTTAACCTTGACGCTGTGTGGTGGGCGCACCTGGCTTTCCGGTTCGGGCTGCATGCGACCCATCCCAACATCGACTATTCCGGGGGCCGACACGTCCCGGCGGCGCGGACGTCCGGGCGACCCTGCGGCATCGCGGCGCAGGAGCCGGCTCGTTCCGGTGCTGGCGGTGGCGCTCGCCGCGAGCACGATCTGGTCCGGGGCCACGAGCTACTACATCGTGTTCCACGACGAGATGCTCGGCCGCTTCTTCGGTCAGGTGCGGGCAGTGCAACTCGCCTACGAGGCGCAGGTCGGCGCGCTTCAGACCCAGGTCGAGCGTTCGGTCTCCGAGCGCGTGCGGACCCGCGAGGGCTTCGAGGGCCGGATCGCGGCGCTCGCCGAGCGGCAGGTGCTGATCGAGAAGCGGCAGGGCGTGCTCGCCGGACTCGGTGCGATCGAGCCCGAGACCACGGGCTCGATCCCGGCCGCGCCGGCGCCGGAACAGGCCCCGGCCGCACAACCCCAAAAGCCGTTCCCGACACCCGGCGAACCCGGCGGCGCCTTCGACCTGCGCATGCGCGGGGGCGACCGCGTGGAGGTGCCCGAGCACCGGCTCGACCGTCATATCGCCGGCCTCGACGGGCGGCTCGATCGTCTGGCGCAGCGGCAATCGCAGGTGCTCGGCGACATCGCCGCGAAGGCGATGCGCGACGCCGCCCGCTTCCGCAGCGCGATCCTGCAGGCCGGCCTCGATCCGGGCCGTTTCGACCGGCCCGAGCGCGGCGTCGGCGGCCCGCTGGTTCCTCTGAGCGGCGACGCCTTCGATCGCGCGCTGGCCGAGGCCCAGCGCTCGGCCGACGACGAAAGGCGGCTGCGCCGGAGCGTGTCCGCCCTGCCCTTCCGCCGGCCGCTGGCCGAAGAGGCCGTCTTCACCAGCGAATTCGGCCCCCGGTTCGACCCGTTCACCCGCGGGCTCGCCATGCATACCGGGCTCGACATGCGGGCCGATCTCGGCACCGCCGCCCGCGCGACGGCGGCCGGCCGTGTCACGGCGGCGGAATATGGCGGCGGCTACGGCAACATGGTCGAGATCGACCACGGCCAGGGCTTCGTCACGCGCTACGCGCATCTGGCGAGCTATGGGGTCTCACCGGGACAGCGGGTCGAGGCCGGCGCCGTCATCGGCCGGGTCGGCTCGACGGGACGCTCGACCGGCAACCACCTGCATTACGAGGTCCGGATCGACGGGCAGCCCGTCGATCCGGAGCGCTTCCTGAGGGCGGGCGCCACCCTCACCGGAGAGGCTGCGGACACCGCGCCGGGCCAGGACGGTCTGGCGGCCGGATCCTGGGTCGCCTGGTCGAAGGCCCAGTTGCAGAAGCTGGCTCGGCCGCAATAGGCCTCGCCGGCTTCGACACGATCAGTCGATGTCCTCGACGTTCTCCGTCGCCCCGTAGAGCCGTTGGGCCAGCGAGGCCTCGATGAACGGGTCGATGTCGCCGTCGAGCACCTCGTCCGGGTCGGTCGACTGCGTGCCGGTGCGCAGGTCCTTCACCAGCTGATAGGGCTGCAGCACGTAGGAGCGGATCTGGTGGCCCCAGCCGATATCGGTCTTGGAGGCCGCCTCGGCGTTGGCCTTCTCTTCCCGCTTCTTCAGCTCGGCTTCGTACATGCGGGCGCGCAGCATGTTCCAGGCGGTCGCCCGGTTCTTGTGCTGCGAGCGCTCCTGCTGGCACGCCACCACGATCCCCGTGGGGTTGTGGGTGATGCGCACCGCCGAGTCGGTGGTGTTGACGTGCTGGCCGCCCGCGCCCGACGAGCGGTAGGTGTCGATGCGGCAGTCCGATTCCTTGATCTCGATCTCGATCCGGTCGTCGATCACCGGATAAACCCAGACCGAGGCGAAGCTGGTGTGCCGCCGCGCGCTCGAATCGTAGGGCGAGATCCGCACCAGCCGGTGCACGCCGGACTCGGTCTTGAGCCAGCCATAGGCGTTGTGGCCCTTGATCAGGAGCGTCGCGCCCTTGATCCCGGCCTCTTCGCCGTCCGACCACTCGACGATGTCGACCTTGTACTTCCGGCGCTCGGCCCAGCGGCCGTACATGCGCTGGAGCATGTTGGCCCAGTCCTGGCTCTCGGTGCCGCCGGCGCCCGCATGGACTTCGAGATAGGTGTCGAAGCCGTCGGCCTCGCCCGAGAGCAGCGTCTCGACCTGCCGGCCGGCCGCTTCCTTCTCGACGGCCTTGATCGTGGCCTCGCCCTCGCGGATGGAGGCGTCGTCGCCCTCCATCTCACCGAGTTCGATCAGCATCGCCCCGTCGTCGAGATCCTGCTCGAGCTTGCGGATGGCGCTGACGGCCTCGTCGAGTTGCTGGCGCTCGCGCATGACCTTCTGCGCGGCTTCGGCGTCGTTCCACAGCTCCGGATTCTCCGAAGCGGCGTTCAGCTCCGCGAGGCGTTTGTCGACTGTATCCCAGTCAAAGATGCCTCCTCAGCAGTCCTATAGACTGCTTGGCGGCATCCGAGGCCTGCTCGATCTCGGCGCGCATCTGGTGTGAAACTCGATTGTCGGTGTGAGCGGGGGTGATAGCGAGCGCTCCGGGCGGTGTAAACCGTCGGTGCTCGGCACCGCGCCGCCCGCACCACGCAAGTCGGCCGGGCGCGACTGGGAAGGACGATTGAGACGCCCGCCGAGAGGTAGTAACGTGCCTACATCGATTGGCCCATGCGAGGCGTCGCGATGACCGTCACGACCATGTCCAGCCGTGAGCTCAATCAGGACGTCAGCCGCGCCAAGAAGGCAGCCAAGACCGGGCCCGTGTTGATCACCGATCGCGGAAAGCCCTCTCACGTGCTGCTGAGCATCGAGGCGTATCAGCGGCTGACCGGACAGAGGCGGAGCATCGCCGACGCCCTGGCGATGACCGATCACGCGGATGTCGCCTTCGATCCGCCGCGCGTGGAGATCGGGACGCGGCCGGCCGACCTGCTGTGATGTACGTCCTCGACACCAACGTCGTGTCCGAGTTGCGAAAAGTGCGGCTCGGGAAGGCGAATGCGAACGTCGTGGCGTTCTTCGAGACCGTCGATGCCGGCGATCTCTTCGTCTCGGCCATCACGATCCTGGAGCTGGAACTCGGCGTCCTCACGATCGAGCGCCGGGATACCGCCCAAGGCGCCCTGCTTCGCTCCTGGCTCGAACAGCAGGTGCTGCCCGAGTTCGCGGATCGGACGCTGGCGATCGATACGGCCGTAGCGCGGCGCTGTGCCCGGCTGCACAGTCCCGACAGGCGAAGCGAGCGCGACGCCCTGATCGCGGCGACCGCGCTCGTTCACGGCATGACGGTCGTCACCCGCAACGTCGCGGATTTCCATCCGACCGGCGTCCCGCTGCTCGATCCCTGGAACGGATGGAAAGGGGCGAGTGCGGACCGCAATCATCGCGAGCGAAGGGGGCGATCTAAGGGCGTTGCATTCGTCATCGCCTCATAATGATGCCGCTGAGGGGACAGAACTATGTCTAGCAACACAGATATCACAAGAAACGAGCGTGTTGCTATTTTAAAGAATATAATAAATAAGCCGATTATATCTAATAGCGACGTGATAGATTTGATGCGAGCTTCTAGGAGTATTGACGTAGATTATGCAAAAATTTCCAACGAATTAGTTCCAGATTCAGGGGTTTTTTTGAACTCAAAGCATATGGAGCAGTTTGTTTCTGCTGATATCTCAGATGATTTTGTCATAGAGGAGGTAAGAAAGCAAAAATCATATTTCAAGAGATTGCAAGATTTACTTCCAGAATTTTCGCAATACTTTAAATTTGAACGAGACGAGCAAATTTTGTCATTCATGGAAATTATTGACGATTGCCATCATGATTTTTGGATTATTCAAGGGTCAAATAGGCGTGATAAGTCGCGACGGCAAGCAATCGAGGCGATCGATCTAGCGCGGCAAAAATTTTCTGAATTAATTGGGGCGCTAGGAGATGCAAAAACCTTTGTTGATATTGAATACAATAATCTTCGTCGACTGGTCTTCGAGGAGTCTCATCTTTCCC
The DNA here is from genome assembly GCF_022179645.1 of Methylobacterium thuringiense. GTDB lineage: Bacteria > Pseudomonadota > Alphaproteobacteria > Rhizobiales > Beijerinckiaceae > Methylobacterium > Methylobacterium thuringiense. The sequence goes on along the minus strand of NZ_BPRA01000008.1, from coordinate 212,948 downwards.
AGTCGCCCCACATGAATTTTGATAATCTAGTTGAAGAAATAAAATTTGCTTACGGCGTAATTGATCTTTGTGCAATACGTGCTCGGGAAGATGGGGAATTCTTGATACTGTCAGACTCAAAATTTCGTACTCATGTTGTCGAAACCGCTTATACAATGTCTTTATATTATTCAGGGCCGCCATTTCGAACGACGCCTGGATCAAACTTTTCTGCCTGTGCTAGCGTGTTATTCGAAATTGTCAGTGGAAAATCTGATGTGAGTTTGGCTGGTGCGATAAATAGATTTGCAAGAAGCAAAGAGAAGCAAGGGCACGATAATTACAATGCAGAATCTGAAGGTAATGACGACGTTGCTCTGCAAAGCAATAACTTTAGGTCAGTGAATCTGCCGATAATTCAATTGGCTAATGAGTATATTCGATACACAAATATGCCGGGTGTGCCAACTTCATCAAGTGAAGCCAAAATGGAAGTCTGGAAACTGTGGCAGAGAATGATATCTCTGAGCGAGGATTCAAAGAAGAAATTTGGGCCGTTCGTAGAAAACACTGAGATTAACCCCTCTCTTGATGCAAAAGATCGTATAAAAGAATATGATAGATTGCGCTTGGAGATGAAAAAGCTTGTGATTTCCTTGGGAAGGTCTCGCCGTGAGGATCCCGCCGAAGATTGACAGCAATTCATAGCTAGCGCCCAAATCGCGTCAACCGCGTGCCGTGAGAGTTTGTAAAAGAAGGCCGTCGTCGCAGCGTAGCTCAGCGGAAAGAGCACTCGCTTCCTACGTACAGCAATGTGCGGGCGAGAAGGTCGCAGGTTCGAGTCCTGCCGCTGCGTCGACTACCAGCAAATGTCGATCCTGGACACGGCCTCCTGAAATGCCTTCTCGCAACTGAAGATTCCGAAAGAGCTCGAACTGTGCCGATCCCGCGTGCGTAAAGCCGCTCGCCCGCGCCGTGGCGAGCGCCTTCGCCTGTTTCACACGCCCGGTCTCGATGCGTTCCGCCTCACGCTCACCGGCCAGCTCCTGCTCGGCCGGATATTTTCGGTCTGCAACCTCATCGCCTATGCCGTGGACATCGCCGTCGCAGCAGGGGTTGATCGTGCAGGGCAGAGGCGATGACGCCGCGCGTTGAAAACCCAGCCGATTCGGTGAGCCCGAAGCCAACTCCGGCATCCGTCGACGATCCTGACCGGATCGGACACGGCTTAGGAGAATATAGGAATATTAGCTGATTTGCGTCGCGCTCGTCAAGCTCGTTTTCGCGCACGTGCGAAGTGAGGCGGAGTCGGCCGGGACAAGCGACCGTGGGACGCCCTGGGACAGGCGGGACGAGCGTCCCGCTCGTCCGCTGATCCGAACGCTGCGCGGCCTCAGGCCGGCTCGCCGACGAACGCTCCTTCCAGGGCCTTTCCGATCAGCGCCCGCGTCTCGGCTACGCCGTAGAGCGCGATGAACGAGCCGAAGCGCGGTCCCTGCGCCTCGCCGAGCAGCACGTTGTAGATCGAGGCGAACCAGGTCTTGGCCACCCCCGGCCGCCCATCGGGACTCTTCGACTTGCCCGAGAGATCGGGGAAATGCCGCCGCCCCACCTCGTAGACCACGGCCTGCAACGCCTCCGGATCGGCCGAGCCTTCGTGCTGGCCAAGCGCCTCGGCGAGGTCGCGAAAAGCCGCAGTCTCCTCCTCGGAGGGCGCGCGGTACTGCTTCTGCGGGCGCACGAAATCGCGATAATAGGCGAGCGCCCGGTCGACGAGCGCGGCGAGGCGTGGATGCGTCCCGGGCCCGACATCGGGCGCGTAGCGGCGGATGAAGCCCCAGAGCACGTCGGGCGTCTCGGCATTGGCCACGGAGACCAGGTTGAGCAGCATGGCGAAGCTGATCGTCGTGCCGGCGGCGTCGATCGCCTCCGGTGCCGGCGGCGCGCCGGCATGCAGGTGCCAGATCGGGTTGCCGAGGCGCAGCTTCGCGTCCTGCCGCGGGTAGCGGCCGAGGAAGTTGTCGTACTCGTCGACGTTGCGCGGAATCACGTCGAAGAACAGGCGCTTGGCCTCGCGCGGCTTGTTGTACATGAACAGCGAGAGCGAATCCGGCGTGCCATAAGCGAGCCACTCGTCGATGGTCAGGCCGTTGCCCTTCGACTTCGAGATCTTCTGGCCGTTCTCGTCGAGGAAGAGTTCGTAGTTGAAGCCCTCCGGCGGCTCGGCGCCGAGGGCCTGCGCGATCTTGCCCGAGAGCTTCACGGAATCGATCAGGTCCTTGCCGGCCATCTCGTAATCGATGCCGAGCGCGACCCAGCGCATCGCCCAGTCGGGCTTCCATTGCAGCTTCACGTGGCCGCCGGTGACCGGCGTCTCGTAGCCCTCGCCGGTGGCCGGATCGCGCCAGACGATGGTGCCGGCGGACGGCCTGACCTCGTCGATCGAGACCTGCATGACGTGGCCCGTCACCGGGTGGATCGGCAGGAACGGCGAGTAGGAGGCCGAGCGCTCGGCCCTGAGCGACGGCAGCATGATCGCCATCACCGCCTCGTAGCGGTCGAGCACGAGACGCAGCGTGTCGTCGAACAGCCCCGCCTCGTAGCACGCGGTCGCCGAGCGGAATTCATAGTCGAAGCCGAAGGCGTCGAGGAAGCGGCGCAGCTCCGCGTTGTTGTGCGCGCCGAAGCTGTCATGGGTGCCGAAGGGGTCGGGCACCCGGGTCAGCGGCAGGTTCAGCGCCTTTGCCAGCAGGTCCTGGTTCGGCACGTTGGTCGGCACCTTGCGCAAGCCGTCCATGTCGTCGGAGAACGCGATCAGCCGCGTCGGCACGCTGTCGTTGGTCAGGACGCGGAAGGCGTGGCGCACCATCGAGGTACGGGCGACCTCGCCGAAGGTGCCGATATGCGGCAAGCCCGACGGGCCGTAGCCGGTCTCGAACAGCACTTCGGATTTCGGCTTGCGCTCCAGCCGCGCCACGAGCTTGCGCGCCTCCTCGAACGGCCAGGCGGCGGCCGTGGCGGCGGCGTCGAGGATGTCGGGGTCGAGGGCGAGCGGGGCGGTCATGATCGGGGGCTTGAGCGAGGAAGCAGGAGCGCCGACGGGCGGGCCGGCGCGAGGGGCCGCACCCTATGGACCGGCTCCGGGCCGGTCAACGCGAGGGATCAGAGCCGTGCCCGATCCATCCGGATCGGATCCCGGCTCTGGTTTTTCGGTTTTGTCGCGCTCTCTTTCGACGAACCGGCAACCACTTCGGCGGAGAGCGCTCTAGAACGGACTGACCGGGAAGAACCGCAAGTAGATCTCCGCGTACTTGCCGTCGTCCCAGACCCGCTGGAGCGCATCGTCTAGGGCGCGGGAGAGCGCGGCGTCCTCCGTCCGGGTCACGAGGCCGATCCCCTCGCCGAAGTAGCGGTTCTCCAGATAGTCGCCGCCGATGAACGCGCAGCAGCGCTCGGAATCCTGGCCGCCGATCCAGAGGGCGAGGTTGAGGCCGTCGGCGAAGAGGTAGTCGACCTCCCCCCGCTTCAGGGCAGCTTCCGCCGCCGCGAGATCGGGGAAGGGTTTCAGCGCCGCGCCGGGGAAGAACGCGGTCACGTAGGCCGCGTGCGCGCTGCTCTCGATCGCGCCGACGCTCTTGCCGGCGAGAGCCTGGGTCGAGGGGGCCGGCAGCCCCTTGTCGGTCCGGGCGACGAATCGTGCCGGCCAGCGGAAATAGGGGCGTGTCGCCAGGAAGCGGCTGCGCAAGCCCGCCGTCAGCGGGATCGCTGCGGCGACCACGTCGCCCTGCTTGTCGTTCAGCGCATCGAGCAGCGTATCGAAGCGCCGCGCCTGGACCGTGCAGGTCACGGCGAGCCGGTCGCAGACCGCGCGCGCCAGCTCCACCGAAAAGCCGGTCGGATTGCCGTCCGGTCCCGCGAAATGCAGCGGCGGAAACTCGTCGTCCGTCAGGAAGCGGACGGCCCGTCCGAGTTGCGGCGCCTCGACTCGTTCGCCGCGGGCGCGCGGATTCCAGAAGTTCGGGATCGCGACGCCGGGCGTGGCCGCCGGCGCCGGATCCTGCGCCAGCGCCCGATCCGCCACACCGGCGAGGAGTGTCGTCGCGGCTAGGCAGAGACCCACAGCTAGCCGCAGCCGGGGCCTTGACCCGAAGGCGGAAATTCGTCGGCAATGCGCGTGTGAAGAAGAGGTCTGGCTCACTCTTGCTTCCTAGCACGTCTGCGAGTCCCTGCGAGTGGCGAGCGAAGCGGAGAGCGGATCGGCAAGGGGAGCGGCAAGTCGGCTATCCCTGCCGCCCGAGATCGGCTTCCTGCTGGATGCCGGCGTCCCCCATGCCACGCTCGCCCAGGCAGCCGCCCTCGCCCGCGCCTGCGGAACCGACGCCGCGACGGTCCTCGTCAATCGCGGGCTGATGGACGAGGACCTGTTCTACCGTGCCCTCGCACGGACCTTGGGCACGGTGTTCCTCGAACGTGTCTCTCTGGACGAGACCGCGCGCTATCCGCAGATCCTCGAAGTCGGCGCGGCACCGCTTGCGACCGGCTCGGCGCAGTCGCTCGTCGTGGCGCCGCGCGGCGCGGCCATCGCGCGATTGATCGCAGGATATGCGCGCTTGGCGCCGCCGCCGGCCATCACGTCGCCGCGCCGGCTGCGGCTCGCCGCCTTCGAACGGTTCGCGGAGACGATCGCCGACGAGGCCGCCAACGATCTGGCGCGGCACTACCCGGAATGGTCCTGCACACCCGGCCCGGCCTGGCCGAGTCTCTGCCTCTTCGGGCTGGTCTTCCTGCTGTTCCTCATGGCCGGCCGGCTACCCGACACGATCGGTTTTGGACTGATCGCGCTCGGCCAGTGCTCCGTGCTGGCCATGCTGGCGCTCCGCCTCGCCGCGGTGACGGTCCCCGCGCGCACCGAGCCCGCCGCCGGTGCACGCCGGCTCGCGGATCGCGCGTTGCCGACCTACACGGTCCTGGTCGCGCTCTACCGCGAAGCCGTGATCTTGCCGCGGCTGATCCACACCTTGGCGCGGCTCGACTATCCGGAGGCCAAGCTCGACATAAAGATCCTGATCGAAGCCGACGACGGCGAGACGGCCGCGGCGTTGCGCGCGGCGGTGTTGCCGGCCCGCTTCGAGGTCGTCGTCGTTCCGCCCGGTCTACCCCGCACCAAGCCGCGGGCACTCAATGTCGGATTGCCGCTGGCGCGCGGCGAGTTGCTCGTCGTCTTCGATGCCGAGGATCAGGTCGATCCCGGCCAGCTTCGCGAGGCGGCGAGCCGGTTTGCGGACGAGCCCCCGTCGACCGCCTGCCTCCAGGGGCGGCTCGTCATCGACAACTGTGCCGAGAGCTGGCTGACTCGGCTGTTCGCGATCGAGTATGCCGGCCTCTTCGACGTGCTGCTGCCGGCCTTGACGGCGTGGCGGATGCCGACGCCTCTCGGCGGCACCTCGACGCATTTCCGCACGCGGGTGCTGCGGGAACTGCACGGTTGGGACGCCTGGAACGTGACGGAGGATGCCGATCTCGGCATCCGGCTGGCGCTGGCGGGCTATCGCGTCGGCGACCTGCCGAGCCCGACCTTCGAGGAAGCCCCCAAGACGCTGCGTGCCTGGCTGCGCCAGCGGACTCGCTGGCTCAAGGGCTTCATGCAGACGAGCTTCACCCATGGACGCCGTCCTCTCGACGTGGTCCGCAGGCTGGGGCTGCTCGATAGCCTGTGTGCGGTGGCGGTCGTGCCGGGCACGGTCCTCTCGGCTCTGCTCTACCCGCTCCTGACGATCTGGCTGGGGATCGAGTGGACGGCTCTCGACGCGAAGCCCGGTGCGGGGCTGATCGCGCATCTCACCGGAGCCGGGGCGCTGGTGGTCGCTTCCGCGGGCTTCGTCGCCATGTGGCTTCCCGGTGCCGTCGGCTGCCTTCGGCGCGGCTGGCCCGATCTATTGATCTTCGCCGCCTTGATGCCGATCTACTTCGCCCTCGTCAGCATCGCCGCATGGCTGGCGGTCTTCGAACTCGCCCGGCATCCCCATCGCTGGAACAAGACCGAGCACGGCCTGTCGCGCACCTCCCGCAGCGGCGCGCTGCATCTGAAGCGCCGGCGGGGGCCATGAGCCGGCTTCGCAAAAGTGCCTCGCGGCTCTGCGTCGAAAGCCTGCGAACCAGCAAAAAGAGTCAGATCCGACCGGCCAGCTCCTTCGCCGTCTCCTGCGGCGTCCGTTGAAGATTGAGCGCGCCGACGAAATCGTTGCGGCCATCCATGATGTAGACCAGCGCGGTGTGCTCCATGACGTAGTCGCCGTCCTTGCCCTCGACCTTGCGGGAATAGCCGCGATAGGCCTTCACCGCCGCCGCGACCTGCTCCGGCGTTCCGGTCAACCCGGTGATGCGCGGGTCGAAGCTCGACAGGTAGGTCTTGAGGGTCTCCGGCGTGTCGCGCTCGGGATCGACGGTGACGAAGGCGACCTTCAGCTTGTCCGCTTTCGGTCCGAGGGCGGCGAGCACGTCGCTGATCTGCTGCAGCGTCGTCGGGCACACGTCGGGGCAATGGGTGAAGCCAAAGAACACGAGATGCGTCGCCCCGGCGAAATCGCGCTCGGTGACGGTCCTACCCTCCTGGTTCACCAGGGTGAAGGGTCCGCCGACGGCGCTCCTAACCGCCTGGTCGTTCTTCGGCGTGAGGTACATCACCGCGCCCGCCGAGAGCGCCACCAGGCCGGCGGTGAAGGCGAGCAGGATCAGGAGAGCGCGAGGCTTGGCGATCATGGTAGCAGTCCGACGATGAGGGACGCACCTCTACCCGCGGCGGCGACGGAACGCCAAGGCCCGCCTCATGCGTCCGGTCGACCCTCGCCCGAGCCGCTCAGATCGCCAGCCGATCCTGCCCGCTCTCGACGATGACCCCCGCCTCGCGGCGCCCGAGCGCTTCGCCCACCATCAGGATCGCCGGACCCTCAAAGCCGGCGGCCTCAATCCGCGCGGCGAGGTCGGTGGCGGTGCCGGTGACCGTGGCCTGTTCGGGCCGGGTCGCATTGAAGACCACGAGGGCCGGCGTCGTGGGGGCGAGTCCCTCGGCGATGGCGCGTTCCAGCAGCACGCCGAGGGTGCGCTTGGGCATGTAGACCACGGTGGTGACGCTCGGATCGGCCAGCGCCCCCCAGTTCAGGTCCTCGGGGAGCGCGCCGCGGCGGTCGTGACCGGTGACGTATTGCAGGCGGCGCGCGGCGTCACGGTGCGTCAGCGAGATGCCGAGCGAGGCGGCGGCACCCTGGGCGGCGGTCACGCCCGGCACGACGGCGCAGGGAATGCCGGCCAGACGGCAGGCGTCGATCTCCTCGCCGGCGCGACCGAAGACGAGCGGGTCGCCGGATTTCAGGCGAACCACCTGCTTACCGGCCTTCGCCAGCGAGACCATCAGCGCGTTGATATCGTCCTGGCGGCAAGATGGCCCGTGCCCGGTCTTGCCGACGAGCATGGTGCGGGCCTCGCGGCGGGCATAATCGAGGATCTCGGGGGCGACGAGGTCGTCGTAGAGGATGACGTCGGCGTTGCGCAGGGCACGCAGCGCCTTGAGGGTCAGCAACTCGGCATCGCCCGGCCCCGCGCCGACGAGGGTCACCGCGCCGCCCTTCGGGGCCGCCTCAGCCTGGCCCAGGAGCTCTTCGAGGTCTGTCTCGGTCGGCGCCCGATCGGGCTCGGCGAAGGCGCGGTCCGTGAACCGCTCCCAGAAGCCGCGACGTTCGGAGAAGCCGTGGAAGCGGCCGGTGACGGCCTCGCGCCAGTCGCGCGCCGCCCCGACCCAGCGGGCGAACCCACGCGGCAGCATCGCCTCGATGCGGGCGCGCACGGTCTGCCCGAAGACGGGGGCGGCCCCCTCGGTGGAAATGCCCACCACCAGCGGCGAACGGTTGACGATGGCGCCGAACTTCACGTCGCAGAGATGCGGCCGGTCGACGGCGTTGACGATCGCCCCGGTTTTCCGTGCCTCGGCGACGAAGGCGATGCAGTCGTCCTCATCCTCCATCGCGCCGATGGCGAAGGCCGCGCCCGCCAGATCGGCCGGCGTCCAGGCGCGGTGATGCAGGGTCACGGAGCCGGCGGCGATATTGCCTGGCACGGCAAGCAATTCCTCGCTCGGCTCGGGGGCGTAGACATCGACGTTTGCCCCGGCGGCGGCGAGCAGCTTCACCTTCCAGGGCGCGCCGCCGTTCGAGCCGGCGAGCACCGCGCGCTTGCCCTGCAGCGGCACGAAGACGGGCAGCACCGCCAGCGGCTCGAGGCCGGCGGAGCGGGTTTCGCGTGGCTGACGGGGCGTGCTCATCGCGGAAAGCGTGGGTCTCGACATCGTGACGGTCCCGAACCTGACCTCACGCGGCGTCGCGCGCAAGCGCCGGGGCGAGCAGCTTGCGGATCTCTGGGATGCACGAGCCGCAATTCGTGCCGGCCTTGCAGGCCGCGCCGACCTGTTCGACGGAGCCGGCGCCGGCCGCGATCGTCGCGGTGATGACGTCGAGGCCGACGCCGTGGCAGGCGCAGATCACCGGACCGGCCGACGCCGTCTGGGTCCGGCCGGAGAGCAGGCTGCGCCGATCGGCCGCCTCGATCTCGGGGGCCGCAAAAACCTGCTTGGCGAGTTCCCAGTCCGGCCGCCGCTCGCCCGTTTCGACGGCAAGGCAGGCCATGAGCCGGCCGTCGCGATAGGCCGCGAGCCGGTAGAGGGCCCGCGCATGGTCGGAATATTCGGCGAGTTCGTGCGCCGGAAACAGCCCGCGCAGCGCCATCGCGACTTCGCGAGAACCGTCCTGCGTCGCGAAGATCAGCCCCGAGCCGCCCTGCACCGTCGCGCGGGTCCACCACCAGCCGGAGGGGGCCGCCGTCGCCGCGCGGGTCAGCAGGTAGCCGCGCGAGCGATAGGCGACAGGCTCCATTGCGGCGGGCGTCGCCTTCAGCTCGGGCTGGCCGGAGACCGGATCGGGCGTGCCGCGCACCAGCGCCACGACGCGACCGTTGGAGGCGGTCATGTCGCTCCAGTGCATTGGCGCGAAGATGTCGCCAGGCCGCACGCCGTCGCTGATCGTCACCTCCAGGATCGCGCTGGAATTGGCCGTCGTTACCCGGGCGAAACCGCCCTCGGTCAGGCGATAGCGTGCGGCATCGTCGGGATGGATCTCCACGAACGGCACGGCACGGTGGGCGGAGAGACGCTGGCTCTTTCCGGTGCGCGTCATGGTGTGCCAGTGGTCGCGCACCCGGCCGGTGTTGAGGATCAGCGGATGCTCCGCGGTCGCCGGCTGGGCCAGGGCCGGCGGCTGCACGGCGACGAAGCGGGCGCGCTTGTCGAAGGTGTAGAAGCGCCCGTCGGCGAACATCCGCGCCCGGCCTTTTCGCGGATCCGGGCCGCGCTTCGTCAGCGGCCATTGCACGGGCGCCGTCGCGTCGTAGGCGCGGTCGCTGAGATCGGCGAGGCCGCCGATGTCGAAGTCGCGGGTGCCGTCGTTCTCGAAGGCCGACAGCGCGGCGTGCTCGCGGAAGATCTGCGCGGCGGAGGTGTAGGCGAAGGCCGCGCCGTGGCCGAGGCGCTTGGCGACGTCGCTCATGATCGCCCAGTCGGCCCGGGCCGCGCCGGGAGCTTTCAGGAAGCGGCGCTGGCGCGAGATGCGGCGCTCGGAATTCGTGACCGTCCCGTCCTTCTCGCCCCAGGCCAGAGCCGGCAGCAGCACGGTCTTTTTCGCCGTCGCGCGCGCCGTGTCGCTCGTCGCGAGCACTTCGGAGACGACGTAGAGGTCGAGGCCGGCGATTGCCGCGCGGATCTCGTCGGCGCGCGGCATCGAGACGAGGGGGTTGGTGCCCATCACCCAGAGCGCCTTGATCTTGCCCCGCGCGATGGCCTCGAACATCGCCACCGCCTTCATGCCCTCGCCGGTGATGATGTTCGGCGCGCTCCAGAAGCGGCGGACCTTGTCGACCTCGTGATTGTCGAAATGCATGTGGGCGGCGAGCATGTTGGCGAGTCCCCCGACCTCGCGCCCACCCATGGCGTTGGGCTGCCCGGTCAGCGAGAATGGCCCCATACCCGGCTGCCCGATCCGCCCGGTGGCGAGGTGGCAGTTGATGATGGCGTTGCCCTTGTCGGTGCCCTGGGCCGACTGGTTCACGCCTTGGCTGAAGCAGGTCACGACCCGGCGGGTGCGGGTGAACAGCGCGAAGAACCGGCCGACATCGGCCTCGCTCAGGCCAGTCGCGGCGGCGGTAGCGGCGATGGTCGGGGCGATGGTGAGGGCCCGCTCCAGCGCCGCGTCGAAGCCGGCGGTGTGCTCGGCGACGTAAGCCCGGTCGACGGCGCCCTGCCCCGCCAGATGCACGAGGAGCCCCGAGAACAGGGCGGTGTCGCTGCCGGGCTTCAGCCCGAGATGCAGGTCGGCTTCCTCGCCGGTCTGGGTGCGGCGGGGGTCGATCGTGACGATCGTGGTGCCACGCTTGGCCTTTGCGTCGGCCATGCGGCGATAGAGGATCGGGTGGCACCAGGCGGTGTTCGATCCGACGAGGACCAGCAGGTCGGCCTCGTCGAGATCCTCGTAGCAGCCGGGCACGGTGTCCGAGCCGAACGCGCGGCGATGGGCCGCCACGGCGCTCGACATGCAGAGCCGGGAATTCGTGTCGACGTGGGGCGTTCCGAGAAAGCCCTTCGCGAGCTTGTTGGCGACGTAATAGTCCTCCGTCAGCAGCTGGCCGGAGAGGTAGAAGGCGATTGAATCCGGCCCGTGCTGTTCGGCGATTTTCTTAAGGCCGCCCGCCACCGTGCCGAGCGCGCCTTCCCAGGACACGCGCGCCCCGTCGACGATCGGGTGCAGCAGCCGGTCCTCGAAGCCGAGCGTCTCGCCCAGCGCCGAGCCCTTCGAGCAGAGACGGCCGAAATTCGCCGGGTGTTCGGTGTCGCCGGCGATGCCCGCCCCGCCCTGCCCGTCCGGGCTGGCCAGCACGCCGCAGCCGACCCCACAGTAGGGGCAGGTGGTTTTCACGACGGCGTCGGACGCGGGCACGGTCATGGCGTGAGCCTCGGCGGATTCTTGGTTTGCGGCAGCAAAAGTCGGGCCGGGCTGCCCGCGAAGCCCTCTCCCCTCTGTGGGAGAGGGTGCCTGCGGAGCAGGCGGGAGAGGGGGACGCGCTCGGGTTCATCCGGAAAGGGCGCTCTCCTCTCCCGACCCCTGCTGAAGCAGGGGCACCCTACCCCGCAGAGGAGAGTGGGAAGGTGCCCGGCTCAGTACACGTCCGCCTGATACCGCCCGCTCTTCTTCAGACCGGCGAGATAGGCCACGGCCTCGTCCGGCGACTTGCCGCCATGCTGGGCGGCGACATCGATGATCGCGCGCTCGACGTCCTTGGCCATGCGCTTGGCATCGCCGCAGACGTAGAAATGCGCGCCGCCCTCGAACCACTTCCAGAGATCGGCGCCGTTCTCGCGCATGCGGTCCTGGACGTAGGTTTTTTCCGAGCCATCGCGCGACCAGGCGAGCGAGAGGCGGTTGAGCACCTTTTGGTCCTTCAGGGCGTTCAGCTCGTCCTTGTAGAAGAAGTCCGAAGCCTGGCGCTGGTGGCCGTAGAACAGCCAGTTGCGGCCGCGGGCCTGAATGGCCGCACGTTCGCGCAGGAAGGCCCGGAACGGCGCGATGCCGGTGCCTGGTCCGCACATGATCACGTCCTTCGACGGATCCTCCGGCAGCGCGAAGCCGTGCGCCTTCTGCAGGTAGATTTTGACCTTCGTCTTCTCGGGGATGCGCTCGCCGAGATGCGTCGAGGCGACGCCTAGGCGCAGGCGTGAGCGGTGGTTGTAGCGTACGGCGTCGACGGTCAGCGAGACCTTGCCGACATCGGCCTTGGGGCTCGACGAAATCGAATAGAGCCGCGGCTGCAGCTCATCGAGGGACTCCAAAAAAACCTCGGCGTCGGGGCGGGCGCCGGGGAACTTGTGGAGCGCGCCGAGGACGTCGAGATAGGCGGCGTCGCCGTCCGGATCCTCGCCGGCCGAGAGCGCCTGCGCCTTCTTGCGGGCCGGTCCCGAGGTCAGCAGCGAGAGGAGCTGGTAGAGCCCGTCCGGCGCCGCGCCGAGGGAGTAGTCGGTCAGCAGGCGGTCGCGTAGGGTCTTGCCGCCGATCATCCGCTCCGGGCGCGCGCCGAGTTCGGCGATCACCGCGTCGGCCAGCGCCGGGGCGTTGGCGGGAAACAGCCCGAGGCTGTCGCCGACGACGTAGTCGATCGGCGTGTCCGTCAGGTCGATCTCGACGTGCCAAGTCTCCTTCTCGCCGCCCGGCTCGTTGAGACGGCGGCGCGACAGGAACAGCGCCTCGACCGGGTTCTCGCGGCAGAATCCGAGGGGACCGAGATCGGCCGCCGGCTTCGGAGCATCGGCGTCATCCGCCTTCGCGGGAGCCGCGCCGCCCGAGGCGCCGAACTCCTCGTCGAGCTTCTTCAGCATCCGGAGCGTTTCCTTGCCGCCCGGCGCGCAGAGGTTCAGCCGCTCTTCCTTCTTCAAGAAGATCGCGTTGGCGTAGTCGGCACAGTTGTAGCCGCATTGCCCGCAATCCTGCTGCGCCATCGCCGCCATGAATTTTTGGGGCTCAGGCCGTTCCTTGGCCATGTCCATGCGGTCGACGATCGGCATGGACGGGTCGTGCCACGGCGCGTCGTCGTTGTCGGCGAGCCGCGGGCCGCCTCCGGGCATTTCACCCGGTGCGAGCGCGGTTGCGCCTTCGACGGCTGGGCCGAGCAGGGCCGCGAAGTAGCCCGAGAGCCACGAGCGCTGGTCGGGATTGAACGGCGCATTCTCGGGGATCAGGACGAGCGGGGGCGAGACATGTTGGGTCATGCGGCGGCCTTGAGGGCAGGTTGGTCTTCGGCGGCGTCACGCAGGGCGTCCGGCCCCTTCCGGGCCGTGAAGGCCTGGAAGCTCTCGTCCTTGTCGCTGCGCAACGCGAGGTAGGTCTTGAGGAGGGCCTCGACGCGGGACGGCGCGTCCTCCGCCTTCACGGCCTTCCAGATCTCGGAGCCGATCTTCGGGTTTTCGGCGAAGCCGCCGCCGACGACGATGTCGTAGCCCGGGACGGTGTCACCCTCCTCGCCGACGGGGACCTTGGCCCCGATCAGTCCGATATCGCCGATATAGTGCTGGGCGCAGGAATGGTGGCAGCCGGTGACGTGGACGTTCACTGGCACGTCGAGGGCGATCACCGTCTGCTCGACATGCGCGGCAATGATCATCGCGTCGCCCTTGGTGTCGGCGGCGGCGAACTTGCAGCCGTTCATGCCCGTGCAGGCGACGAGACCGGCGCGGATACTGGAGGCCGCAGTAGTCAGGCCGAGCGCGGCGACGCGGCTCTCGACCTCGGCGACCTTCGCGTCCGGAACGCCGGAGAAGATAAAGTTCTGCCAGACGGTCATCCGGATCTGGCCGTCGCCGCACTCGGACGAGATCTTGGCCAGTTCCCGCATCTGGTCGGTCGTCATCTTGCCGACGGGCAGTACGACGCCGATCCAGTTCAGGCCCTCTTGCACCTGTTTGTGCACGCCGACATGGGCGAAGCGGTTCGTGATCTTGCGCGGCGCGACATGAGCGGGATCGACCCGGTCGAGCTTGCGCCCGAGCTTCTCCTCCACGGCGGCGAGGTATTTTTCGAAGCCCCAAGCATCGAGGACGTACTTCATCCGGCTCTTGTTGCGGTTGGTCCGGTCGCCGTGCTCGATGAAGACGCGCAGGATCGCGTCGGCGACCGCGTTGCAATCCTCGGGCTTCAGCACCACGCCGGTATCGCGGGCGAGGTCCTTATGGCCGGAGATGCCGCCGAGCACGAGGCGCATCCAGACGCCCGGCGCGACGCTCGCGCCCTCCAGTACTTGGATCGCCTGGAAGCCGATGTCGTTGGTCTCCTCCAGCACCGGCATCACGCCGCCGCCGTCGAAGGCGACGTTGAATTTTCGGGGCAGCCCATAGAGCGAGCGGTCGTTGAGGATCCAGGTGTGCCAGGACTTGGCGAGCGGCCGCGTGTCCAGGATCTCCTGCGCGTCGATGCCGGCGGTGGGCGAGCCGGTGACGTTGCGGATGTTGTCGGCACCCGAGCCCCGCGCCGTGAGGCCGAGATCGGTCAGGCCATCGAGGAAGGGCTGACCGTGCTCGGGCGCGATCTCGCGAACCTGGAGGTTCGCGCGTGTGGTGACGTGGGCGTACGGGCTGCCATGCGCATCGGCGAGATCGGCAATCCCAGAAAACTGCCAGTGATGCAGGATGCCGTTCGGGATGCGCAGGCGGCACATGTAGTGGGTCTTGTTCGGTGCGAGCCAGAACAGGCCGTGGTAGCGCCAGCGGAAATTGTCCTCCGGCTTCGGGGCCTTGCCTGTCGCCGCCTCGGCGATCAGCCGGTTGTGGCCCTCGAAGGGATTTTCCGCGCGCTTCCACTTCTCCTGATCGGCGAGCTTGCTGCCGTCCTTGATCGTGCGGTCCTGCGCCTTGATGTGGATCGCGTCCGGCCCCGTCGGCTCGGCCGGCGGCCCTGACGCCGCGCCGCCGCCGGCAAGGCCACCGGTCATGCGGGCTGCGGCGATGCCGGAGGCGAAGCCTTCGAGGTAGCGCTTCTGCTCGGCGTTGAAGTCGAGAGCAACGGAATCGTCAGCCATTCCTTGCGTCCTTCACGCTGCGAGGGATGTCTTGGCGGGGGATGGAGCGGGCGTCCCGAACATCAGGTCGTCCCGGTCGTGCGGGGCGAGCGGTGCGCCGGTGCGGATAAGGTCCTTGCACCGGGCCTGCTCGGAGATGTCGCCGACGAAGACGGCGCCGGCCAGCCGGCCGTCCTGGATCGTCAGCTTGCGGTAGAGGCCGGCGGTGGCATCGTGCAGCACGATCGCCTCGGCTCCGTCCGGGGTGTCGACCACGCCGGCGGAGAACACGGGAAGCCCCGAGACCTTCAGGCTCGTTGCGAGCGAGGTCCCGGTATAGGCTGCGTCCTCGCCGAGCAGGCAGCGGCTCAGCACCTCGGCCTGCTCGTAGGCGGGCTCGACGAGGCCGTAACTCACGCCGCGATGCTCGGCGCATTCGCCTAGCGCGAAGACGCGCGGGTCGGAGGTCGCCATACGGTCGTCGACCTTGATGCCGCGGCCGATCTCGAGGCCGCAGGCCGCGGCGAGCGCGGTGGAGGGCTTGATGCCCACCGACATCACCACGAGGTCGGCCGGCAGCACCGTGCCGTCCTTGAGGAGCAGGCGCTCGACCCGTCCGTGACCCTCGATGCAGGCGGTGTTGGCCGAGAGCAGCATCTTTACGCCGCGCTCTTCCATCGCCGCCTTCACGAGGCGGGCGGCGGTATGATCGAGTTGGCGCTCCATCACCCGGTCCATGACGTGGAGCAGCGTGGTGTCGACGCCGAGCCGGGCGAGCCCGACGGCTGCCTCGAGACCGAGCAGGCCGCCGCCGATGACGATGGCCCTGGCGTGCTCGACCGCCGCCTTGCGGATCGTAGTGACATCCGCGAAATCGCGAAAGGTAATGACGCCGGGCAGATCGCCGCCGGGCAGCGGCAGGCGGATCGGCAGGGAGCCGACGGCGAGCACGAGGTGATCGTAGCCGGTGACGAAAGTGTCGCCGACATGAACCGTGGCCTTGGCCCGGTCGATCGCGGTGACCGGCGCGCCGGTGATCAGGCGGATGCCGTGCTCCGCGTACCAGTCGAGCCCACGGAATCCGCAGGCCGCCTCGTCGACCTCGCCGCCGAGCAGCGAGGACAGCAGCACGCGGTTGTAGGCGGCGACCGGCTCGGCGCCGACGACGGTGATGTCGAACCGGCCCGGCGCGCGCTCGGTCAGCCGCTCCAGGAAGCGGAGCGAGGCCATGCCATTGCCGACGACGACGAGTTTTTCTTTCGTTCTCATGCCGCTTTCCAGACTCACGCGGCGAGGACGGCGGGCTGAGCGTGGCGGGCGTAGAGGAACTCCAGCACGGCGGCGCGGGCATGCACGTAGGTGGCGTCCTCGACGAGGTCGAGACGGCGGCGCGGACGCTTCAGCGGCACGGTCAGGATCTCGCCGATGGTGGCGGACGGGCCGTTCGTCATCATCACGATGCGGTCGGAGAGCAGTACCGCCTCGTCCACGTCGTGGGTGATCATGATAACGGTGTTCTTGAGCCGCATCTGGATCTCCATGATCGAGTCCTGGAGATGGGCGCGGGTGAGCGCGTCGAGGGCGCCGAAGGGCTCGTCCATCAGCAGCACCTTCGGCTCCATGGCCAGCGCCCGGGCGATGCCGACGCGCTGCTTCATGCCGCCGGAGATCTCGGCCGGCCGCTTGTCGGCGGCGTGCATCATGTTCACGAGCGCGAGGTTGTGCTCGATCCACTCGGTGCGCTCAGGTCGCGTCTTCTTGCCGCGAAACACCTTGTCGACGGCGAGCGCGACATTCTCGCGGACGGTGAGCCAGGGCAGCAGCGAGTGGTTCTGGAACACCACGGCGCGGTCGGGGCCGGGGGCGTTGACCTCCTTGCCGCCGAGCAGCACGCCGCCGGTCGAGGCCTTGAGCAGGCCGGCGACGATGTTCAGCACCGTCGACTTGCCGCAGCCCGAATGCCCGATGATCGAGACGAACTCGCCCTTGGCGATGGAGAGGTCGACCGCGCGCAGCACTTCCGACGTCTTGCCGCCGCGGGTGAAGCTGATGCCGACCTGGGAGAGGGTGAGATGGGCCATGCTCGGTCTCCTCAGGCTACGCTGGTGCCGCGGGTCACGAGCATCCCTAAGCCGGCCACCAACCGGTCGAGGACGAAGCCGATGAGCCCGACATAGACGAGGGCGACGATGATCTCGCTGATGTGCGAGGAGTTCCACGCGTCCCAGATGAAGAAGCCGATGCCGACGCCGCCGATCAGCATCTCGGCCGCGACGATGGCGAGCCAGGACAGTCCGACGCCGATGCGAAGACCGGTGAAGATGTACGGCGCGGCGGACGGCAGCATGATCTTCCAGAAGAACTCGATCGGGTTCAGCCGGATGACGGCCGAGACGTTGCGATAGTCTTGCGGAATGTTGCGGATGCCGACCGCCGTGTTGATGATGATCGGCCAGATCGAGGTGATGAAGATCACGAAGATCGCCGAGGGCTGTCCGTCGCGGAATGCGGCAAGCGAGAGGGGCAGCCATGCCAGCGGCGGGATGGTCCGCAGCACCTGGAAGATCGGGTCGAGCCCCCGCATCGCCCATTCGGACTGGCCGACGAGCGTGCCGAGCATCACCCCGGCGATCACCGCCAGCGAGAAGCCCAGCGCCACGCGCTGGAGGCTCGCCGCGAGGTGCCAGAACAGCCCCTTGTCGGTACCGCCGTTGTCGTAGAACGGGTGAGCGATGACCTCCCAGGCCTCGGTGACGACGCGCGAGGGCGGCGGCAGGCCGGCCGTCGGGGACGAGCACAGCATCTCCCAGAGCAGCATGAAGACGGCGAGCACGACGAGCGGCGGGATCACGCGGGCGGCGACGCCCTTGATGCCCTTCATCGTGACGAACGGACCGCGCGACTTGGCCGAGGCCTTGTCGCGGCCGGCGGTGCCGAGGGCGAGAGCGGAGGAGGATGCCATCACGCCACCTTCTTGATGCCGAGGCTGGCCAGGTAGGCGGCCGGATCGGCCGGGTCGAAGACCTTGCCGTCGAAGAAGGTTTCCTTGCCGCGGGACGTGGAGGCGGGGATTGCGGTGACGCCGAGCGCCTTGGCCGCCTCGCGCCAGATGTCCTCGCGGTTCACCTTTGCGATCAGCGCCTTGGTGTCGGTCTGCGCGTCGAACTTGCCCCAGCGGATGTCCTCGGTGAGAAACCAGAGGTCGTGGGACTGGTACGGGTACGAGGCGTTGTCGGCGAAGAACTTCATCACGTGTGGGCTGTTCTCGACGACGCGGCCGTCGCCGTAATCGATGGTGCCCTTCATCCGGCCGGCGACGTCGCCGACGGGAATGTTGATCCACTGGCGCTTGGCGACGATCGCCGCGAACTCGTCGCGGTTCTCCGGCTTGTCGCACCACATCTGGGCTTCGAGCACGGCCATGGTCAGCGCCTTCGCGGCGATGGGATATTTCTCGACCCAGGAGGCGCGCATGGCGAAGGCCTTCTCCGGGTGGTCTTTCCAGAGCTCGCCGGTGGTCAGCGCCGAATAGCCGAGGCCCTGCTGCACAAGCTGCGCGTTCCACGGCTCGCCGACGCAGAAGCAGTCCATGGTGCCGACCTTCATGTTCGCCACCATCTGCGGGGGCGGAACAACGATGGTCTCGATGTCCTTGTCGGGGTCGATGCCGCCGGCGGCGAGCCAGTAGCGGATCCAGAGGTCGTGGGTGCCGCCGGGGAAGGTCATCGCCGCCTTCACCGACTTGCCGGACGCCTTCTTCTTCTCGATCGCCGCCTTGAACACCTTCGAATCGAGGGCGACCTTCTGGTCGAGGTATTCCTTGGCCACCGAGATGCACTGGCCGTTGGTGTTGAGCCGCGCCAGGATCTGCATCGGCACGGGCACGTTGTTCTGCGTCACCCGGCCGGCGGTGATCAGGTAGGGCATCGGCGTCAGGATATGCGCGCCGTCGATGCCGTTGCCCTCGGAGCCGAGCACGAGGTTGTCGCGAGTCGTGCCCCACGATGCCTGCTTCAGGACCTCGACGTCGGGCATGCCGTGCTTGGCAAAGAAGCCCTTCTCCTTGGCGACGAAGAGCGGACCGGCGTCGGTCAGCGCGATGAAGCCGAGCTTGGCCCCATTCACCTCCGGCCCGGCGCCCTGCGCGAAGGCGCCCCCCGGCAGCGCCGCGCGGGCGGCGGCCGTCAGTGCCAGCGTAGCGACGGCGCCCTTGAGGAGCCCGCGACGCGTGTTGCCCCGATCGAAATGCATTCTGTCCCCAAGCCCTGCCGCATCGAAACGCGGAAAAAGAACGAAAAAAGCCGCTGGTCGAGATCGTCCGCGCGATGATGCATCGCGGAGGGATGATCCGGATCAGCGGCCTTGCTGACGGCTAGAACCCGTCGCCGTTGACAGGATGGAGGGAGGCTCGCACGAACCGTGCCATCAGGCTGGAACGCCTCCAAGCCGCTGTCGCGCCGGAGTGAATTCATGATTTGCGGGGCTGGCGCCGACCGGCCCTCCTTCTACGGTGCGCTGCACAAAAATGAGGCGTCTGGCGCATCGGCCCGCACAATGCCGCGGCAGGCCGGAGTCAATGGCTACGCTTTGAGCAGATCCGTGCGGTAGAAGGCATGGCACGCCGCCGCAATACCGGCGGCGTCCGCGATCTGCCCTGAGGCGGCCATCTGCTCGGCGAGCCAGAGCCCGTGCTCGGGCCGCGGCCGGTGCACGTCGGCGCCGAGCCGCAGATAATCGGGATCGGTGTGGCGCCGTCCGGCGGAATCCATCACGAGATGACCGGTGAGCGAGCGCCGGATCAGGTCGGTATCCGGGCCGAGGCCGCCCCGCTCCGAGAGCAGTTCGGCGAGTTCGCCGACATTGGCCGGGTCGGCGCACCAGATCCCGGCCCGCTGGACGGCCTCGACCAGCGGCGCCAGCGCCTCGATCTGCGAGGCGTGGATGGCCAGCACCTTTTCCGGGCAATCGGGCACGATCGCGCAACCGAGCGCGGCGATGCGGCCGAGACCGGCGGCGACCGCGATGCTGTTCCAGGGCGCTCCGACGCAGACCCCATCGATCTCGCCGCTCGCCACCGCCTCCACGGTCTGGGGCGGCGGCACCACGACGATGCGTACGGCCTGCGCGAGGTCGAGGCCGCCGCGTTCGGCGAAGATCCGGAGTTGGTAGCTGTGGCAGGAGAACGGGTGGACCGTGGCGAGGGTCAGCGGCCTGCCCTGCCCCGCCCGGTCGCGGGCGATGCGCGCGAAGGCGGTGGCGACCGTGTCGAGGTCGTCCGTCTCCGGCGCCATCGCCTCCCAGAGCGGCAGCGACAGCGTGATCGCGTTGCCGTTGAGGTTCAGCGCCATCGGCGCCACGAGGTCGGCCCGGGGGCCGGACAGGCCGAGCCGCGTCGCCAGCGCCAGCGGCGCCAGCATGTGCGCTGCATCGAGATGCCCGAGGGCCAACCTGTCGCGCAGCGTCGCCCAGGACGGCTCGGGTGTGAGCACGAGGTCGATCCCCTCGTCCCGCGCGAAGCCGAGTTCGGCCGCGGCCAGGACCGGGGCGGCATCGGTCAGGGGAACGTATCCGAGATCGACCCTCATCCGAGCAGGTCCGCCGCGGTGACGATGGCCTTGGCGATGTCGATGATCTTGCGCTTCTCGTTCATCGCTTGGCGGCGCAGCAGCTTGTAGGATTCCTCCTCCGACAGGCCCTTGCGGCTCATCAGGATTCCCTTGGCGCGGTCGATAACCTTGCGGTCGGCGAGTTCGCTCTTGGCCTCCAGCAACTCGCGCTGGAGCCGGGCGAAGGCGTTGAAGCGCAGGATCGCGATGTCGAGGATCGGCCGGATCCGTTCCGTGCGCAGTCCGTCGACGACGTAGGCCGAGATGCCGGCATCCACCGCCGCCTGCATCATGGTGGCGTCGGAGCGGTCGACGAACATCGCCACCGGGCGCTCGACGTGCCGGGAGATGCCCGACATCTGCTCCAGGATGTCCCGGCTCGGGCTCTCGAGATGGACCACCACCACGTCGGGCTTGAGTGCCGCGACCCGCGCCTGCAGGTCGGGGCCGTCGGACACGAGGACGACCGTGCCGACGCCGGCCGCGCGCAATCCCTCTTCGAGGATCGCGGCGCGCACCCGGCTCGGATCGATCACGGCGACGGTGAGGCTGGTCTCGGTCATCGAGGCCGGATTTTTTCGCTGTTCGGGACGGTGCGGCTGGCGGTAGCGTGGCCATGGCCGGGATTGCAAGCGGCGTGCCCGCCGACGGCTGACGGCGACGTCGCGTGCAGCATTGTTACGGTCCCGAGACGAAACGGCCCAGGTTCCGCCGCAAACGGGTCGGCAAATGCGCTCACGTCGCGAACCATCAGGGAGGTTTGAGCCGATGAGCGGATGTGGCCCTCACGATCCCGGTGTGGAGACGCTGACGCCGGGCCGCGGCTCGGCACTCCCGTTTCTGCCGACGCTCGCCACAGCGCTGGCCGTCGCCGGCCTCTCGCTGCTCTGCCGGGCGCCGACCGCGCCGGCGCCCGTCGCCCCGATCGCCACGGCCCGGGCCGCGCCCGCCGGCGCCGACGGCTTCCACCCGGCGCTCGTCTCCGAGACGGCGCCTGCCATTCCCGCCGCCCTCGCCTTTGCCCGTCTGCATCCGCTGACGCTGCACACGCCGCAATTCGCCGACGCCGACGAGCCCGCGAAGGCGCCGGCCGTGCGCCCCGCCCGTCCAGCCGTCGCGGCCCGCCGCGCCTGCGCCGCGCCGCGCTGCGGCGAAGCCCGCCGCGTCGACACGGCCATCCGCACCCCGCCCGCGCCGGTCAGGTCCGCCTCCGAGCCCGCCGCGGTTCCGGAGCCGATGCGCGGCCAGGCCGAGGCCGACGAGGGCCTGCTGCCCACCGGCGCCATCCCATTCGCCGCGACGGCCGTCTTCTGGGTCGAGAAGGCGCGCAAGCTCGGCAGCGGCGTCGGCAGCGAAGCCGCCTCCCTCGGCGGCTCGGTGGTCGACCTCATCGCCAGCGCCCGCTGACTTCTCGAGTCTGCACACGCCGCCGCCCCGACCGCACCGCAACACAGGCCAGCGATCGGGGCCGTGCGCTCGGGGCTGGAACGCACCGGCCGCGGCCCTAACTCGGTGTTGACGGTCAGCATCGCGCCGTCGCCCGAGGGTTCATGGCAGGTCTGATCGAGGATTACGCGCTGATCGGCGACGGCCGCACCGCGGCCCTGGTCGGGCGCGACGGCAGCATCGACTGGCTGTGCTGGCCGCGCTTCGACGCCTCGGCCCTGTTCGCCAAGCTCCTGGGCACCGAGGAGCACGGCTTCTGGAAGCTGGCGCCCGTGGCGGAACACGCCAAGCATTCCTGGCGTTACCGCACCGGCTCGCTGGTTCTCGACACTTACCACACCACCCACGAGGGCGAGGTCCGCGTCACCGACTACATGCCGGCCGCCGACGGCTCGCACGTGATCCGGCTCGTGGAGGGCCGCAAGGGCCGGGTCGCCATGCGCATGGATCTGGCCGTGCGCTTCGATTACGGCTCGGCCACCCCCTGGGTCTCCCGCAACGAGATGGGCGACCTGCGCGCCATCTCCGGGCCCCACAAGGTCGTGCTGCGCACCCGCGCACCGATGCGCGGCGTCGGCCAGACCACGGTCAGCGAGTTCACGGTCCACGAGGGCGAGACCGTCTGGTTCGTCCTGAGCTACGGCCCCTCGCATCTCGACGATCCGCCGCCGATCGAGCCGCGCAAGGTTTTGGCCGATACCAACCGGTTCTGGCGCGAATGGTCGGACCACTGCGCCACGGGCACGCCCTGGGATGCGATGCTGAAGCGCTCGCTGCTGACGCTGAAGGCGCTGATCTACCGGCCGACCGGCGGCATCGTCGCCGCGCCGACCACCTCCCTGCCGGAGGATATCGGCGGCAGCCGCAACTGGGACTACCGTTTCTGCTGGCTGCGTGATTCGACCTTCACGCTGCTCGCACTGATGGATTCCGGCTTCATCGAAGAGGCGCGGGCCTGGCGCGACTGGCTGCTGCGCGCCGTCGCCGGCAGCCCGGAACAGGCCCACATCCTCTACGGCATCGCCGGCGAGCGCCTGCTGCCCGAGATCGAGCTCGACTGGCTGCCCGGCTACGAGGGCTCGCGGCCCGTCCGCATCGGCAACGCGGCCATCTCGCAGTTCCAGCTCGACGTCTACGGCGAGTTGTTCGACGCGCTCTACCAGGCCCGCCAGCGCGGCATGCTCGGCGACAAGGACGGCTGGCGCGTCGGCCGGGCCATCATGAAACACCTGGAGACCGCCTGGCGCGAGCCCGACGAGGGCATCTGGGAGGTGCGCGGCGGGCGCCGGCACTTCGTGCATTCCAAGATCATGGCCTGGGTTGCCTTCGACCGCGCCATCCGCGGTCACACCGAGGAGGAGTCGCCGCAGGCCCCGGTCGCGCATTGGCGCCGGATCCGCGACGAGATCCACGCCGAGGTCTGCGAGAAGGGTTTCGACACCGAACTCAACAGCTTCGTGCAGTCCTATGGCGCGAAGGCGCTCGATGCGAGCGTGCTGCTGATCGCCCATGTAGGCTTCCTGCCCCAGGACGACCCGCGCGTGGTCGGCACCGTCGCAGCGGTGGCGAAGCACCTGATGCGCGACGGCTTCATCCTGCGCTACGAGACGGAGGGCTCCACCACCGACGGCCTGACCGGCAACGAGGGCGCCTTCCTGCCCTGCACGTTCTGGTACGCCGACAACCTGATCGGGCTCGGCCGGCGCGACGAGGCGCGGGCGATCATCGAGCGCCTGATCGGGATCTGCAACGATCTCGGGCTGGTGTCCGAAGAGTACGACGTGAAGCGCAAGCGCCTCGTGGGCAACTTCCCCCAGGCGTTCACGCACGTTGCACTCGTGAACACGATCCTCAATTACAGCCGTGCGGTCTCGCCGAACGAGGCACGCGGAACGGCTCGGGTGGAGGACGACGTGGATGAGGCGGAGGAGACTTCCGCCGCCTCGCCGTCCACCGCCCTGCCGCTGTGAACAAACTGGGAAGACACACGGTATGAGCGGAGCAGACACCGTCGCCAAGAGCGGCTTCAGCGAGGCCGAGCAGCGCGCGATCGACACGATCCGGACGCTCGCGATCGACGCGGTCCAGAAGGCCAATTCCGGCCATGCCGGCGCGCCCATGGGCCTCGCTCCCGTCGCCTACACCCTGTGGAACCGCTATCTGCGCTACGACCCGGCCAACCCGCACTGGCCGAACCGCGACCGCTTCGTTCTGTCCTGCGGCCACGCCTCGATGCTGCTCTACGGGCTGCTGCACCTCGCCCGCGTGGCCGAGAGCGACGGCGGCAACGCCCCGGCGATCACGATCGAGGACATCAAGAACTTCCGTCAGCTCGACAGCCGCACGCCGGGCCACCCCGAATACCACTTCACCACCGGCGTCGAGACCACCACCGGGCCGCTCGGCCAAGGGGTGGCCAACTCCGTCGGCATGGCGATCGGCGGCCGCTTCCTCGAGAAGCGCCTGAACAAGCCGAGCCTGCCTCTCTACGATTTCGACGTCTACGCCATGTGCTCGGACGGCGACCTGATGGAGGGCGTCGCCTCGGAGGCCGCGTCGATCGCCGGCCACCTGCGCCTGGCGAACCTGTGCTGGATCTACGACGACAACACCGTCACCATCGAGGGCCACACCGAGCTCGCCTTCTCGGAGGAGGTCGCCGCCCGCTTCCTCGCCTATGGCTGGCAGGTGCTGCGCGTCGCCGACGCCAACGACGCCCACGCCATCGCCGCGGCGCTCGACACCTTCAAGGCCTCGCACGACCGCCCGACCCTGATCGTGGTCAAGAGCGTCATCGGCTACGGCGCGCCGACGAAGCAGAACACCTCCAAGGCCCATTCCGACGCGCTCGGCGAGGAGGAGGTCCGGGGCACCAAGCGTTTCTACGGCTGGCCGGAGGACGCGCAGTTCCTGGTGCCGGACGGCGTCTACGACACCTTCGCAGATGGCATCGGCAAGCGCGGCGCGGCGCTGTTCGCGGACTGGCAAAACCTGCTGACCAAGGCGAAAGAGGCCGACGCCACCCACGCCGAAGAACTCGACGCCTTCCTCGAAGGCCGCCTGCCCGACGGCTGGGACAAGGACATCCCGGTGTTTCCGGCCGACGCCAAGGGCCTCGCCACCCGCGAATCGTCCGGCAAGGTGCTCAACGCCATCGCCCCGCACGTACCGTTCATGCTCGGTGGTTCGGCCGATCTCGCACCGTCGAACAAGACCGCCCTCACCTTCGAGGGGGCCGGCTCGCTGACCCCACTCAACCCCGGCGGCCGCAACGTGCATTTCGGCGTGCGCGAGCACGCCATGGGCTCGATCGTGAACGGCCTCGGCCTCGTGGGCTTGAGGGCCTACGGCGCGACCTTCCTGGTCTTCGCCGATTACATGCGCCCGCCGATCCGGCTCGCCTCGTTGATGGAGCTGCCGGTCTTCCACGTCTTCACGCACGATTCGATCGGCGTGGGCGAGGACGGCCCGACCCACCAGCCGGTGGAGCAGCTTCTGTCGCTGCGCTGCATCCCGGGCCTCGTGACGCTGCGCCCGGCCGACGCCAACGAGGTCGCCGAAGCCTACCGCGTGATCTTCTCGCTGAAGAACCAGCCCGCCGTGCTCGCCCTCTCCCGTCAGCCGCTGCCGACCGTCGACCGGACCGTCTTCGCCAGCGCGTCGGGCGTCGCCAAGGGCGCCTACGTTCTCGCTGGCGGCGAGGGCACGCCCGAGGTGATCCTGATCGCCTCCGGCTCCGAGGTGCAGCTCTGCGTCGGCGCCTACGAAACCCTGAAGGCCGAGGGCGTGAAGGCCCGAATCGTCTCGATGCCGTCCTGGGACCTGTTCG
Organism: Methylobacterium thuringiense; assembly: GCF_022179645.1. GTDB lineage: Bacteria > Pseudomonadota > Alphaproteobacteria > Rhizobiales > Beijerinckiaceae > Methylobacterium > Methylobacterium thuringiense. The sequence goes on along the minus strand of NZ_BPRA01000008.1, from coordinate 187,451 downwards.
AGCGCCAGGACGAGGCCTACCGCAATTCGGTGCTGCCGCCGGAGGTGCTGGCCCGCGTCGCCGTCGAGCAGGGTTCGGTGATCGGCTGGGACCGCTATGCCGGCTTCTCCGGCGCAATCATCGGCATGAGCACCTTCGGCGCGTCGGCCCCGATCAAGGACCTGCAGAAGAAGTTCGGCTTCTCGCCGGAAAAGGTCCTGCAGGCCGCCCGCGACCAGATCGCGCGGCATAAGAAGTAGCGCGGGAAGCCCCCCTCTCCCCATGGACCTCGGGCTTGCCCGAGATCCGCATTGCGGGTGCCCAAGTCGGGTATACCCGACTTGGAAGGGGAGAGGGTGGCCCGCGAAAGCGGGTCGGGAGAGGGGAGCGCCGTGTCCGGACATTGCGGACCCTCTCCCGCCCTGCATCCGCAGGGCATCCTCCCCCGCAGAGGGGGAGGGTTTCGAGGCGCGACGCGCCCTATCTCCAGGGTAGCGACCCAACGACAGTCTGAGGATCGACCGACATGAGTGCCCTGAACGCCCTCTTCACCGACTACGAACAGGCGGTCTGGCTCGACTTCGTGGCCCGCGGATTCATCGCGAAGGGCGAACTGAAGGCGCTGGTCGAAGCCGACGACCTGCGCGGCGTCACCTCGAACCCGTCGATCTTCGAGAAGGCGATCGGGCATTCGTCCGAGTACGACGACAGCCTCAAGAGCGTGCTCGACCAGGGCGACGCCCGCGTCATCGACCTCTACGAAGGCCTCGCCATCGCCGACGTCCAGGCCGCCGCCGACGTGCTGCGCCCTGTTTACGAGGCGAGCGACGGCGCCGACGGCTACGTCAGCCTCGAAGTCTCGCCCTACCTCGCCCTCGACACCGAGGAGACGCTGGTCGAGGCGCGGCGTCTGCACAAGGCCGTCGCCCGCGACAACCTGATGGTGAAGGTGCCGGCGACCCCGGAGGGCATCCCGGCGATCCGCCAGCTCACCGCCGAGGGTATCTCGATCAACGTCACGCTGCTGTTCTCGAAGGCGACCTACGAGGCCGTAGCGCAGGCCTTCATCGACGGCCTGACCGAGTTCGGGGCCAAGGGCGGCGACGTCTCGAAGGTCGCGAGCGTGGCGAGCTTCTTCATCAGCCGCATCGACGTGCTGGTGGACAAGCAGCTCGACGAGAAAGGCGAGTTCGAGGACCTCAAGGGCAAGGTCGCGATCGCGAATGCCAAGCTCGCCTACCAGTCCTACAAGCGCATCTTTTCCGGCCAGGCCTGGGAGGCGCTCGATGCCAAGGGCGCCAAGGCGCAGCGCCTGCTCTGGGCCTCCACCGGCGTCAAGAACAAGGCCTATCCCGACACGCTCTACGTCTCCGAGCTGATCGGCCGGAACACCGTCAACACCATGCCGCCCGCCACCATGGACGCCTTTCGCGATCACGGGCAGGCGCGGGCTTCGCTGGAGGAGAACGTCGGCGAGGCCGAGGCCGTGATGGCGCGCCTGGCCAAGGCCGGCATCGACATCGAGGCGGTCGCCAAGCAACTCGTCGCGGAGGGCGTGCAGCTCTTCGTGGACGCGGCCGACGCGGTGCTCGGTGCCGTGGCCTCGAAGCGCGCGGCGCTGCTCGGCGCCCGGCTCAACGGCCATGCCTGCAAGCTCGGCGACGTGCTGCAGGGCGCAACCGACAAGACCATCGAATCCTGGCGCGCCGATGGCGCGATCCGCCGCCTCTGGGCTCATGACAAGACGGTCTGGACGGGCGCCGACGAGGACAAGTGGCTCGGCTGGCTGCGCATCGTCGAGGACGGGCTGACCAAGGTCGGCGAGTACGAGGCCTTCGCCGAGGAGATTCGCTCCGAAGGCTTCACCGATGCCGTGGTGCTCGGCATGGGCGGTTCGAGCCTCGGTCCCGAGGTGATCGCTGCGACCTACGGCGAGCGCGAGGGCTGGCCCAAGCTTCGTATCCTCGATTCGACCGATCCGGACGAGGTCCGCACCGTCGAGGCGGCTGTGAACCTCGAAAAGACGCTCTTCATCGTCGCCTCGAAATCCGGTTCGACTCTCGAACCCAACGTCTTTCGCGACTACTTCCTGGGCCGGATGAAGGAGGTCGTCGGCGACAAGGCCGGCCGGCACTTCGTCGCCGTGACCGATCCCGGCTCCGCCATGGAGAAGGCCGCGAAGGACGACGGCTTCCGCAGGATTTTCTACGGCGTGCCGCAGATCGGCGGCCGCTACTCCGTGCTCTCCGCGTTTGGCCTCGTGCCGGCGGCGGTGGCGGGCGTCGAGATCGACGAGTTCTTGGAGAGCGCGCACATCATGGTGCGCTCCTGCGGACCGGCCGTGCCGCCTGCCAACAATCCCGGCGTGCGCCTCGGCGCGGCGATCGGCGTTGCTGCGCTGGAACACGGCCGCGACAAGGTGACGATCATCTGCTCGCCCGGCGTCGGCACCTTCGGCACCTGGGCTGAACAGCTCATCGCCGAATCCACCGGCAAGGAGGGCAAGGGCGTCATCCCGATCGAGGGCGAGCCCGTCGGCGTGCCCGCTATCTACGGCCGCGACCGCTTCTTCATCTACCTGCGTCTCGACGGCCGCGCCGACGCGCAGCAGGACGAGGCCGTGAAGGGCCTGGAGGCGGAGGGCCATCCGCTGGTGCGCATCGACCTCGAAAAGGTCGAGCAGCTGTCGCAGGAATTCTTCCGCTTCGAGATCGCCACGGCGGTTGCCGGCGCCGTGCTCGGCATCAACCCTTTCGACCAGCCCGACGTCGAGGCGAGCAAGATCGAGACGAAGAAGCTGTTCTCGACCGCCGAGGAGACCGGATCGCTGCCGGCCGAGACGCCGCTGTTCGAGGACGACACCATCGCGCTCTACGCCGACACCGCCAACGCCGAGGCTCTGGCGCAGGGTGAGGGCGGCGTCGAGGCGACGGTTGCCCGGCACCTCGCCCGGGTGAAGGAGGACGATTACGTCGCGGTGCTCGGCTATATCGAGCGCAACGCGACGCACCAGTCGGTCCTGCAGGATGCACGCCTCGCCGTGCGCGACGCCCGCAAGGTCGCGACCTGCCTGGAGTTCGGGCCGCGCTTCCTCCATTCGACGGGGCAGGCCTACAAGGGCGGCCCATCGAGCGGCGTCTTCCTCCAGATCACCGCCGACCCGTCGCAGGACCTTGCAATCCCCGGTCGCAAGCTCGGCTTCGGCACGGTGATTGCGGCGCAGGCCCGCGGCGATTTTTCGGTGTTGGCCGAGCGCGGCCGGCGGGCCCTGCGCGTCCACATCAAGGGCGGCGAAGTCGAAGCCGGCGTCAGACGCATCGCCGCGGCGATCAAGGCGGCGGTGGGTTAGAACCTTCCCTCCCCCTTGTGGGGAGGGACCGAGGGTGGGGGTGGCTCCGCTTGCCTGCGTCGGACCAAGCGGCACCACCCCCACCTCCAACTCCTCCCCACAAGGGGGAGGAGAGGCGCCAGACGGGAGTCAGCAAGCCATGCAACTCGGCATGATCGGCCTCGGCCGGATGGGCGGCAATATCGTGCGGCGCATTATGCGCAACGGGCACACGGCCGTAGTCTTCGATAAGGATTCCAAGGCCGTCGAGACGCTTGCAGGCGAGGGTGCCACTGGCGCCTCCAGCCTCGAAGACCTCGTCGCCAAGCTCGAAAAGCCGCGCGCCCTATGGGTGATGCTGCCGGCCGGCCACATCACCAACGAGACCATCACCGCCCTGCACGGCCTGATGGAGGCCGACGACATCATCATCGACGGCGGCAACTCGTTCTATCAGGACGACATCCGTCATGCGTCCGAGCTCAAGGACAAGGGCATCCACTTCGTCGACGTCGGCACCTCCGGCGGCGTCTGGGGGCTGGAGCGCGGCTATTGCATGATGATCGGCGGCGACACGGCGGCGGTCGACCGCCTCGACCCGATCCTCAAGACGCTGGCGCCCGGCCGGGGCGACATCCCGCAGACCCCCGGTCGCGAGGGCCGCGATTCGCGCGCGGAAGAAGGCTACATCCATGCCGGCCCGACCGGCGCGGGCCACTTCGTCAAGATGATCCACAACGGCATCGAGTACGGCCTGATGCAGGCCTATGCCGAGGGCTTCGACATCCTCAAGCACGCCAATTCCGATCAGGTACCGGAGCATCGCCGCTACGATCTCAACCTCGGCGACATCGCCGAGGTCTGGCGGCGCGGCAGTGTGGTCTCGTCCTGGCTCCTCGACCTGACCGCTTCCGCGCTCGCCGGTAACGAATCGCTCGAAGGCTTCTCAGGGTTCGTCGAGGATTCGGGCGAAGGACGCTGGACCATCAACGCCGCCGTCGAGGAGGCCGTGCCGGCCACCGTGCTCTCGAACGCTCTCTACCGCCGCTTCCGCTCGCGCGAGCACGACAGCTATGCCGACAAACTCCTATCGGCCATGCGAAAAGGCTTCGGCGGCCATATCGAGGGCGCGCCGGCTCCGGCCATGGGCTCGTCCGACGCGCGCAAATAAGGGGCGCCGATGATCGCCCTGCCCCCGAATGCGACGATCCTCCCCGACGCCGAGGCGACGGCGCGGGCCGCTGCCGACCTGCTGCTCGCGGTGGCGGAGGAGGCGACGGGGGAGCGCATCGCGATCTGCCTGTCCGGCGGTTCGACGCCGAAGCGGCTCTACGCGTTGCTTGCGGGCGAGGGCTATGTCGGCCGGGTGCCGTGGTCGCGCATCCACTGGTTCTTCGGCGACGACCGGGTCGTGCCCTGGGACGATCCGCTCAGCAACGTCCGCATGGTCCGCGAAGCCTTCGGGCATGAAGGGCCGGTGCCGGCCGGGCACTTCCACTTCATCCCCTCCGACGCGGGCGCAGAGATCGGCGCGCGCGCCTACCAGAAGACGCTGCAGGCGTTCTACGGCGCGGACACCCTCGACCCGTCCCGGCCGTTGTTCGACCTCGTCCTGCTCGGCCTCGGCGGCGACGGCCACACCGCCTCGCTGTTCCCCGGCAAGCCGGCGGTGAAGGAGCGCGAGGCCTGGGTCGCGGCGGTGCCGGAGGCGGGGATGGAGCCGTTCGTCCCGCGCATCAGCCTGACCTTCCCGGCGCTGGCCTCCTCGCGTTCGGTGCTCTTCCTCGTGAACGGCACGGCCAAGCGCGATCCGCTCGCGCGGCTCGCGGCCGGCGAGGATCTGCCCGCCGGCCGTGCCACGAGCAAGGGCCGGCTGATCTGGTTCATCGACGAGGCCGCCGCCGACGCCTGAGCCGTATCCTGTCACGCAGGGTGACATCGCGTAGGGTGCCATCGCACACTTGCGGCCACACTTTCGCCATAGCCGCTAACAGTATGCGAGGGCGAAGTCTGGCTCGTGCCGGAGAATGCGCCATGTCGAGATTGTTCGTGCGCCGCGTGCGCATCCTGCCGGGTCCGCTGAAGCTCCTGCAGCAGGTCGAGCGCCGCAGCCCCGTGCCGGTGACACCCCTCGCCCTCGCCTCCGCCGCCATCACGGCCGGCCTCCTGCTGATGCTGCAGCTCTCGCCGTCCCTCTCCGTCGATCCGACGCCGATGGTTGCCTATGCGGATGCCGCCCCGGAGCCCGTGGCGTTCGTCGCCGCGGCGCCGGTCGAGGCCGTCCTCCCGGCTCAGGTGGCGGCCCCGGCCCGCTCGGCGGCCGCCGATCCGTCGCCGTTCCAGCTCGACCTGCTGCCGGTGCTCGAGGGCGACGGCACGGACCTCGACATCGGGCCCGCACCGGCCGTGACGCCGCCGAGCGCCGCGCCGAAGGCGGCCACGCGCAGAGTTCTGGTTTCGCCCAGAGGGGCCGGCGTCGTGGCGGCCGGAGGGCCGGCCCAGCCCTGAGCCGCGTCGGCCGGAGGCTCGCCGACCGGCGCCTCGTCCGGGCGGCGGCGTATCAGTAGAAGTGCTTCGAGAGCTTCAGGCCCTGCGCCTGATAGTTCGAGCCCGCGCCCGCGCCATAGAGCGTCTCCGGCGTCTCGGCCATGCGCTCGTAGACGAGCCGCCCGACGATCTGGCCATCCTCCAGCAAGAACGGCACGTCGCGCGAGCGGACCTCGAGCACGGCGCGCGCGCCCGAGCCCCCTGCCCCGGCAAAGCCGAAGCCCGGATCGAAGAAGCCGGCGTAATGCACCCGGAATTCGCCGACCAGGGGATCGAACGGCACCATCTCGGCGGCGTGGTCGGGCGGCACCTGCACCGCCTCTTTCGAGGCCAGGATGTAGAACTGGCCCGGATCGAGGATCAGCGCGCCGCGGTCGTCGGCGGGCAGCGGATCCCAGAAATCGGAGGCCGGCTGGCTGCGCGGCTTGTCGACGTCGATCAGCCCGGTATGGCGCTTGCCGCGATAGCCGATCAGGCCGTCGAACCCGGACAGGTCGACCGAGACGGCGACGCCGCCGGTGAAGGAGGGGTCGTCCGCGCTCACCAGCGGGCTGCGGGCGTGCAGCGCGGCGAGTTCGGTATCGGTCAGGCGCGGCTCGCCTTGGCGGAAGCGGATCTGCGAGAGCCGCGAGCCGGTCCGCACGAGGATCGGGAACGTCCTGGGCGAGATCTCCGCATAGAGCGGCCCGGTATAGCCGGCCTCGACCTGATCGAAGGCGGCGGCGCGGTCGGTGATCACGCGGGTGAACACGTCGATGCGGCCGGTGGAGCTCTTCGGATTCGCGCTGGCCCGCAGGTCCGCCGGCAGGGCCAGATCTTCGAGCAGTTCGGCGATGTAGACGCAGCCCGTCTCCAGCACCGCGCCTTGGGTCAGGTCGATCGGATGCAGGGCGAGCGCCGCGACGCAGGTGTCGACGGTGCGGCTCGTGCCGGGCAGGAAGCTGGTGCGGACCCGGTAGGCGCGCTTGCCGAGGCGCAGGTCGAGGCTCGCCGGCTGGATCTGGTCGGGGGCGTAGGGGCGCTCCGGGCGGATCGCCCCGGCCGCGGTCAGGGCGGCGATGCCGCGCGCCGAGAGGATGCCGTCCCGTCCGGCTGCGTTCCGTGTCATCCGGCAGTCTTTCTGAGGCCGTTCGCGTCCAGCATGGCTCAAGGCCGGACGAGGGTTTCGCGCGTCTCCGCCTTGGCCAGGACCAGCACGCTGCGGGTGAGCGAGAGCCGGGCGAGCGCGCCCATCGCAACCATGCCGGCGATGAGGCTCGCCACCACGGGGAAGCGGCCGGGTCCGAGGAGCGGCAGCACCGCGAGGATGGCGGCGGCGAGGCCGGGCGCCGCGCCGAGCGGCAGCACCAGCGATGGCAGGCCGCGCATCGCCAGTTCGACGCCCGAGCGCCGCGAGGCCGCCTCGGCCGCGAGCCGCGAGGCCGCGTCGAGGGCCACCGCGACGGCCAGCGCCACGCCCGCCGGACCGTTCATGGCCGGGGCCTTCCAGACGAACAATGCCGTCAGCGCGAGCAGGACTCCGGAGCCCATGAGATAGGGCATCGAGGCGTCGGCAACCCGTGATCGCAAGGCCTGGGACGGGGCTTTCGCCAAGGGAACTCCGACGTACTTCGCCGCGATTGACGGGAATCCGGGGGCCACGTACCACGAGGCCGAGCGGTTGTCGCGTCGCGGCGACCCCAGTGCGTTTTCCGACCGAGTCGATGCCGGTTGGTCGAAAGAGAGCGCGTCGAAACGGAAGCTTAAGAGTCACCGGCCCGATGCAATCGGATCGGATACGGCTCTGAGCGGCCAGGGAGAGATTTCCGGCGATGTACAAGGCCGAGACCCGCGGCATCAGCGTGACCGTCGAGCCTCGCTTCGTCGAGGAGGAATCCTCTCCCGGCGAGAGCCGCTACTTCTTTGCCTATACGGTCGAGATCGTGAACAACGGCAACGAGAAGGTGCAGCTGCGCTCGCGCCATTGGCGCATCATCGACGGCCACGGCTCCTGCCAGGAGGTGCGCGGCGCCGGCGTCGTCGGCAAGCAGCCCTTCCTCGGCCCGGGCGAGTCGTTCAGCTATACCAGCGGCTGCCCGCTCACGACGCCGGACGGGCTGATGGCCGGCAGCTACACGATGACGGTGATCGGCGGCGACAGCTTCGAGGCGGAGATCCCGGCCTTCTCGCTCGACTCGCCGCATGTCCGCCGCAGCGTCCACTGAGGCGATGTCCTCGGAAGGGCTCTCCGACGACGTGGATGCCGGTTCGTCGCGAGAGGGCGCGACACAGCGAGAACCCAAGCGCTACACCACCCTCGAACTGCTCGAACGCCTCGTGGCCTTCGATACCGAGAGTTCGAAGTCCAACATCGCCCTGATCGACTTCGTCGCCGGCTACCTCGACGGCTGGGGCGTGCCCTACACCCGCGTGCCGAACGCGGCCGGCGACAAGCAGGCGCTCTTCGCCACCCTCGGACCGATGATCGATGGCGGGGTCGTGCTGTCGGGCCATACCGACGTGGTGCCGGTGACGGGCCAGGCCTGGACCTCCGACCCGTTCACGCTCCGCATCAGTGACGGCCGCGCCTATGGCCGCGGCTCGGTCGACATGAAGGGGTTCGATGCCCTCGCCCTCGGGCTGGTGCCCGACGCCGTCTCGACCGAACTGAAGCGGCCGATCCACATCCTGCTCTCCTACGACGAGGAGATTACTTGCCTCGGCGTGCTCGACACCATCGCCCATTTCGGCACGGACCTGCCGCGCCCCGGCGCGGTGATCGTGGGCGAGCCGACCGGGCTGGAGGTCGCCGACGCGCATAAGAGCGTCGTCACCTATGACACGGTGGTGCACGGCCACGAGGCGCATTCCTCCAAGCCCATGCTCGGGGCGAACGCGGTGACGGCGGCGGCCGATCTCGTGGCGGAACTGAACGCGATCGCCGACGCGATGATCGCGCGGGGCGATGCCTCCGGCCGGTTCGACCCGCCCGCGACGACGGTGCATGTCGGCACCATCGCAGGCGGCACCGCCCGTAACATCCTGGCGAAACGCTGCAGTTTCCACTGGGAGTTTCGCGGGCTGCCCGACCTCGACATGCAGGAGATCCCGCGCCTGTTCGCGGAGGCGACCGAGCGGGTCGTCGCCAACAGGCTGAACCGCTACGGCGATTACGGGCACATCGAGACGGTGGAGGAGGTCGCCGTGCCGGGACTCGCCCCCGATCCGGGCTCGGAAGCCGAGACGCTGGCCCTGCGGCTCGCCGGGCGCAACCGCACCATCTCCGTCTCTTATGCAACGGAGGCCGGGCGCTTCCAGGCCGCAGGGCTGCCGACGGTGGTGTGCGGGCCGGGCTCAATCGACCAGGCCCACCAGCCCGACGAGTACATCACCCTCGACGAGTTGGAGCGGGGCGAAGCCTTCATGAAGCGGTTGCTGTCGGAATGCGCGGCGTGAGTGCGAAACGCTTGACTGGCGCGGTCAAACTCCGGCCGCTGGAGCGCGAGGACCTGCGCTTCGTGCACCAGCTCAACAACAACGACAGCATCATGCGCTACTGGTTCGAGGAGGCCTACGAGTCCTTCGCCGAGCTCCAGCAGCTCTACGAGCGCAATATCCACAACCAGACCGAGCGGCGCTTCATCATCGCCACGGAGGGGGACGAGCCGGCGGGGCTGATCGAGCTGGTCGAGATCAACCACCTGCATCGGCGCTGCGAGTTCCAGATCGCGATCCATCCCGGCTTCGAGGGGCGGGGCTACGCCTGGAAGGCGACCCGGATCGCCATGGACTACGCCTTCAGCGTGCTCAACATCCACAAACTCTACTTGCAGGTCGACAAGGACAACGCGCGGGCGGTGGGCATCTACGAGCGCTGCGGCTTCAAGCCGGAGGGCGTCCTGCGCGACGAGTTCTTCGTGAACGGCCGCTACCGCGACGCCGTGCGGATGTGCCTGTTCCAGCCGGACTACCTGGCCCAGCGCGGCAGCGGCGACGTCAACGAGCCGGTGTTGAAGACCTGAGCGTCAGTCGGGAAGAAGAGGGGCCGTCTCCGGCCCCTCCCCTTTGCCCGAATGTCTAAGCGTCAGGCTCAGTTACGGCCGCCTGCACCAGCGCCTGCGCCGCCGGTGCCGCCAGCACCGCCCTTGCCCATCGCGCCGCCACCGGCACCCATGGAGCCGCCGCGACCGCCGCCGGCTTCGCCTGCACCAGCGTTGCCGCCGCCGGCATTCCGCATACCGCCGGTGTCGCCCTTCTCGGAGGCATTGCGGATGCCGCTGGACTTGGTGTCGGTGCCGGCGTTCTTCATGCCGCCGTCGTTGCCGCCGCGGGTCATGCCCTTGCCGGTCTCGTTGCGGTCGGCACGGGCGCCGCGCCCGCCGTTGTCGTCGCGGCCACCACGAAACCCGTCGCGCTCGCGGGTGGTGACGCTGGTGCGGGTCGAGACGCTGTTGCGCTCGAAGCCGTCGCGACCGCCGACATTCACCGACAGGCGGCGATACTCGGGCGAACCATAGAGGACGCGCTGGCCGCGGATCACGACGTAGCGCTCGCGGAGGCCGCCCCGGCGCTCGGTCACGATCAGACGGCGGTATTCCGGCGAGCCGTAGATCACGCGCTGGCCGCGGACGGTGACGTAGCGCTTGCCACGGATGCCGCCGCCGCTGCGCTCGGTCACGACGAGGCGGCGATACTCGGGCGAGCCGTAGACCACACGCTGGCCGCCGATCACCACGAAGCGGCCACCACGGCCTCCGCGGTCGAAACGATCGGTGCGCGACGACGTGCGGATGTCGACCCGGCTGTTGCTGCGTCCCTCGAATCGGTCGCCCCGGCCGCCACGCTCGGCGCGATCGCCACGACCTAAGCGGTCGCTCCGTGCACCGGCATCGCCGCGCTCGTTCGCAGCCGCCTTGCCGGCACCATTGGTATTGCTGGTTTCGCCGCCGTCGCGTCCGGCACTCTGGCGACCCATCGAACCGCCGCCGTCGCCCTTGTCACCGCCGCGCGCGGCCTGCGATGCGCCCCCACCGTCACCACGGGAGGCCGCCGCGCTGCCGGCACCGCTTCGACCGCCGCCCATGGCCGACTTCTCCGCGCCACCGCCCGCACCGCCACCGGCACCGGCCGCACCACCGCCCTGCTGGGCATGAACGGACGTGCTCAGCAGCAATGCTGCCAAGCCAACAGCAAGTCTCTTCATCAGACGTTCCTCCGAATTATAAACGCGGATCGAAACGTCGGAAGTGCGAAAAGGGTTTCGTGGTTTTTCGAAGATTGCTTTCGATCGAGAGAACAGAGCTAAGCTTGACCGCACAAATAGAGACGAGTTGCGAAAATGAACGAATTTTCAGCTTCACTCGTCTTCGCACTGCAGCACGGCGCCAGACTCGTCTACCGCAATCGACTGGCAGCTTCCGCCGCCCTGCGGATCGCGGCACCGTCGGGCGCGCCCGCCGGCACGACCCAGCTTCCGCCGACGCAGAGAACCGATGGGTGTGCAAGCCAGTTCGGCGCCGTCGCCTCGGTGATGCCGCCGGTCGGGCAGAAGCGGACGTTGCCGAAGACGGCAGCCAGCGCCTTCAGCGCCTTCAACCCGCCGGAGGCCTCGGCCGGGAAGAACTTGAAGCGGTCGAGGCCGTGGTCGAGCCCGCGCATGATGTCGGCGGCGTTGGCGACGCCCGGCAGGTAGGGCACGCCGCTCTTCTGCGCAGCCTCCGTCAGCGGCGCGGTCAGCCCAGGGCTGACGATGTACTTCGCGCCGGCCGAGAGCGCCGCGTCGAGGTCCTTCGGGTTCAGCACCGTGCCGGCGCCGACCACCGCACCCTCGACCTTCGACATCTCGCGGATGACGTCGAGGGCGGCAGGCGTGCGCAGGGTGACCTCCAGCGCAATCAGTCCGCCGGCCACCAGCGCCTCGGCGATCGGCGCGGCATGGGCCACGTCCTCGATCACGAGGACCGGGATCACGGGAACGGAGCGCATCAGCGCGTCGATGTCGTTGGCCATGGGGCTCTCCCTGAAGTGTCCCCTCCCCCTTGTGGAGAGGGGTAAGGGGTAGGGGTGGTGCCGCTTGCCTGGGTCGGAGCCCAGCGGAACCACCCCCACCTCCAACTCCTCCCCACAAGGGGGAGGAGAGTAACCGTCGCGGATCCGAGCGCTAAAGCCCCGCCGCCGCCAGCATCGCCGACGCACCCTGCTCCGCTCCGTCGGCGCCGTGGCGCATGAAGGCGAAGAGCTCGCGGCCGGTGCCGAGGCCGTCGGCCGGCGGCAGCGCCTCGTCGCGCGCCTCCCACTCGGCGGGATCGACCAGCGCTTCGAGCACGCCGTCCTCGGCCGAGAGCCGGATCACGTCGCCGTCGCGGATGCGGCCGATCGGGCCGCCGCCGACGCCTTCGGGGCTGAGATGGATCGCCGCCGGCACCTTCCCCGAGGCGCCGGACATGCGGCCGTCCGTGACGAGGGCGACCTTGAAGCCGCGATCCTGCAGCACGCCGAGGGGCGGGGTGAGCTTGTGCAGTTCCGGCATGCCGTTGGCGCGCGGCCCCTGGAAGCGCACCACCACCACCACGTCCTTCTCCAGTTCTCCGGCCTTGAAGGCGGCGATGACGTCGTCCTGGTCGGAGAAGACGCGGGCCGGTGCTTCGATCGTCCGGCGCTCCGGCGTCACGGCGCTGGTCTTGAAGGTAGCCCGGCCGAGATTGCCCGTGACGAGGCGCATGCCGCCGTCCGGCTGGAATGGGTTGGCGGGCTTCCTCAGCATGGTGTCGTCGAGGCTGTCGGCGACGGCATCGTCGTAGACGAGTCCGTTGTCGTCCTGGCCCGACAGCTTCGGGTCGCGGGCATGGTCGCGCAGCGTCGTGCCCGAAACGGTCAGGATATCATCGTGCAGCATGCCGGCATCGATCAGGCTGCTGATGACGTAGGACATGCCGCCGGCGGCGTGGAAGTGATTCACGTCACCCGAGCCGTTCGGGTAGACGCGGGCGATCAGCGGCACGGCGCCCGAGAGCAGGTCGAAATCCTCCCAGTCGACGACGATGCCGGCGGCGCGCGCCATGGCGGGGATGTGGATGGCGTGGTTGGTCGAGCCGCCGGTGGCGAGCAGCCCGACGATGGCGTTGATGATCGCCTTTTCGTCGATGCAGCGGCCGAGCGGGCGGTAGTCGTCGCCGCCCCAGCCGATCTCGGTGAGCCGGTGGACGGCGGCGCGGGTCACCGCCTGACGCAGCTTGGTGCCGGGGTTGATGAAGGAAGCTCCGGGCATGTGCAGGCCCATCACGTCCATCATCATCTGGTTGGAATTCGCCGTGCCGTAGAAGGTGCAGGTGCCGGCCCCGTGATAGGAGGCGGACTCGCTCTCCAGGAGTTCCGCGCGGCCGACCTTGCCCTCCGCGTAGAGCTGCCGGATGCGCTGCTTCTCCTTGTTGGCGAGCCCGGAGGGCATCGGGCCGGCCGGGATCAGGATCATCGGCAGGTGGCCGAAGCGCAGGGCGCCGATCAGCAGGCCGGGCACGATCTTGTCGCAGATGCCGAGCAGCGCCGCGCCCTCGAACATGCCGTGGCTCAAACCCACCGCCGTCGCGAGGGCGATGGCGTCGCGCGAGAACAGCGACAGCTCCATGCCGCGCTGCCCCTGGGTGACGCCGTCGCACATGGCGGGCGTACCGCCCGCGACCTGCGCCGTGGCGCCCACTTCGCGGGCGAAAAGCTTGATCTGCTCCGGGTAGCGTCCGTAGGGCTGATGGGCCGAGAGCATGTCGTTGTAGGCGGTGACGATGCCGATGTTCATCGCGCGGCCCGCGATGATCGCCGACTTGTCCTCGCCGGAGGCCGCGAAGCCGTGGGCGAGGTTGCCGCAGGCGAGCATCGGGCGGTGGACGCCGGCCTCGCGCTCGCGGTCGATCATGTCGAGATAGGCGCGGCGGCCGTCGCGGGAACGCGCGACCACCCGCTCGGTGACGGCTGCGATCACGGGGTGAAGGTCGGTCATGCGATCCAAGCCTCGCTCGCGGATCCGGCAGGGAGGCCCTCTTGCAAGATCGAGGCGAGCAAGATCGAGGCGGGGGCCGATGCGTCAGGCCGTGGTCCGTTCGCTAACATGGAACGGATCCAGGCAGGATCACAGCCCCGTCACTGCAGGCTCTCGGAGCTGTCCGCCGCAGCCTCGGGATCGCCCTCGGCCTCGGCGGGGTCGACGACGTAACGCTGCGAGCAGAATTCGCAGGTGATGCCGATCCGGCCGTCGTCGGCGACCATGTCGCGCCGCTCCTGTTCGGAGAACGAGCGGATCATGCCGAGCACCCGCTCGCGCGAGCAGCGGCACTGCTCGACCAGGGGCTGCGGATCGAACACCCGCACGCCGCGCTCGTGGAACAGGCGGTAGAGCAGCCGCTCGCTCGACACGGCCGGATCGACGAGTTCGTGATCCTCCACCGTGCCGGCAAGCGAACGCGCCTCGGTCCAGGCATCGTCCTCGGGCAGGTTGTTCTCGTCCATCAGCGCGTGACCCTCGGGTGCGTCGCCGGGCGGCAGGTCGGCCTGCCGCATCCGCTCGGGCGAGGACGGCAGGAACTGCATCAGCAGGCCGCCGGCCCGCCAGCGGCTCACCCCGCCCTCGACCTGCTCGGCCACGGCGAGCCGCACGCGGGTCGGAATCTGCTCGGACTGGCGGAAATACTGGTGTGCGGCCTCTTCGAGACCCTGGCCCTCCATGGCGACCACGCCCTGATAGCGGCTCTGGCTCGGCCCCTGGTCGATGGTCATGGCGAGGTGGCCGTGGCCGATCAGGTCCGAGGCCTTGGCCTTCGCACCGAGAGCCGTGACGCGGGGCTCGTCGAAGCGGGCCGTGGCGCGCAGGCGGTCGGGCGCCTCGAAATCGACCACGATCATCTCGACCGGACCGTCTGTCTTGGTCTGGAGCTGGAAGCGACCCTGAGACTTCAGCGAGGCCCCGAGCAGGGCCGTCAGCGCCGCCGCCTCGCCGAGCAGCCGCGCCACCGGATCCGGATAGCCGTGGCGGCGCAGGATCCTGTCGAGGGACGGTCCGAGCCGCACGGCGCCGCCCCGCAGATCGAGCGATTCCACTGCGAACGGAAGGATCGCGTCGTCATCGCCTTCGAGGGTGGCGGCGGAGGTCGCCGGGGCCTGTCCTGAACTCATGACGTCTCCGTGGGCCGGCTCCGGCCGGATCGCGTGATCGCTGGACATGAACGGCACCTCGCGCGGGTCTGCGGCGATCGCGCTGTGCATAGCGGGGGGCGGGTGGGGCGCGCAAATCCGGCGCAAGCCGGGATATGGGTGCCGACGCGCCGCTTTTCGAGGCGATTGGGACGTGGCGGCAATGACAGGACCCGAGGGCCGTGCTTCGTGACGCGCGGGATCGCAGGCTCGCCGGCCTTGCGAGGCCGACCGCGTCCCGGAGTGCCGTCCGATGAAGCTCGCCGTTCTCGCCGCCGCGCTCGCGGCTCTCGCCTGCCTGTCCGCCCAGCCCGCGCTTGCAGCCGAGGCGGATACGCCGGCCGATCTGCTCCGCGCGCTCTACGCCGCGTACCCGGTCGCCGCCGGGCGGACCCCGCCCGTGCAGGATCGGCCGAAGGCCTGGTTCGGCGAGCCGCTGCTCGGCCTCGTACTGCGCGACCAGGCGGCCGCGAAAGCCTCGGGCGAGCCGGGTGGGCTCGATTTCGACCCGATCTGCGCCTGCCAGGACGATACCGGCCTGCGCGGCGTCGCCATCGCGGCGCAGGACGAGGATGCCGTGCGGGCGAAGGCGGTCGTCGGATTCCGGATCGGAGCGCAGGCGATCAGCGTGCGCTACCGCCTGGCGAGGACCGAGGCCGGTTGGCGCATCGTCGACGTCGGAACGGACGACGTGCCGAGCCTCGTCAAGCATCTGCGACGGTTTTCACAGTGAGGCCGGCATCCTTCGCGGCGTCCGCCACAACTCAGGAATTTTCCACCATGTCCCCGATCCGACGCCGTCTCCGCCTCGCGGTTCTGCTGACCGCTTTCGCAGGGGTCGCGACGCCCGCCATGGCCGAGTCGTGCAGTGCCGAGATAGGCCGCAAGGAGGCCGCGCGTCTCGTGGAGCGCTGCCTGGAGGTCTCCCCGGCAACGCGGCCACCCTGCAACGCCACGAACGCCTGCTCGCTCATCGAGAGCGAGGTCGTTCGGGGTTGCCGGATCGTGGCCGAGGACGCGCCGGGCTGGTGCGCCGAGTACCGTTAGAGCATCGGCCCGAAAAGTGGCCTCCGGTTTTCGGAAAAGCCGATGCAATACAAAGACCTAGAGCATCGTCTTGGATCCTATATCCAGGGCGATGCTTTAGCCAAACGCGGTATCACACCATGCTCGCGGGTTCCGCGAGCATGCCGTCGACGAAGCCGGTGAGCCCGGTGCGCCGGACGCGCTTCAGGCGCTCGGCCTCCAGGATCGATTTCAAGGCGCGGAAAGACTCGTCGAGGTCGTCGTTGACGATGACGTAGTCGTACTCGACCCAGCGCTGAATCTCGTTGCGGGCGTTTGCGAGGCGCTTCTCGATGGTGGCGGGCGAATCCTCGGCCCGGCGTTCCAGGCGGTGCCGCAGCTCCGAAAAGCTCGGCGGCAGGATGAACACCGTGACGACGTCGTCCTGCAGGCGCTCGCGGACCTGACGGGTGCCCTGGTAGTCGATGTCGAAGATCATGTCCCGGCCGCGCGCCAGCGCCGTCTCCACGGGCCTGCGCGGCGTGCCGTAGAAATTGCCGTGGACCTCCGCCCATTCGAGCAGATTGTCGCGCTGGCGCAGGTCTTCGAAGGCCTCGCGGCTGATGAAGCCGTAATGGCGACCGTCGATCTCGGACGGGCGGCGCTGCCGGGTCGTCACCGAGATCGAGAGGTCGAGGCCCCAGCCGCCGTCGTCGGCGATGGCGCGGGTGAGCGTGGTCTTGCCCGCGCCCGAGGGCGAGGACAGGATCAGCACCAGCCCGCGCCGCTCGATCTCCGTGTGCGGCACTGTCGCGATGGCGGTCATCGTCCGTAGTCTCCGGGCGCCGGCATCATCATCTCACGCACGCTCACTCGACGTTCTGAACCTGCTCGCGGAATTGCTCCACCACGGCCTTCAAGTCGAGTCCGATCCGCGAGAGCGCGATGTCGTTGGCCTTGGCCGAGAGCGTGTTGGCCTCGCGGCCGAGTTCCTGCGCCAGGAAATCGAGCCGCCGGCCGATGGGGCCGCCCTTCGCCAGCAACTCGCGGGCCGCGGCAATGTGGGCACGAAGCCGGTCGAGCTCCTCGCGCACGTCGGCCTTGGCCGCGAGCAGCACCGCCTCCTGATGCAGGCGGTCCGGATCGAGGCCCCCGTTCTCCACGAGCGCCGCGACGGCGGCGGCGAGGCGGGCGCGCACGGCCTCCGGCTTGCGGGCGGGGCAGGCGTCGGCGGCCTCGGTGAGGCGCTGGATCTCGGCGAGCTGGCCCTCGACGATCGTCGCGAGCTGCCGCCCCTCGGCGCCGCGTGCCTCGACGAGGTCGGCGACGAGGCGCCCGGCCGCCGCCGCGAGATCCCGGTCGAGGGCGTCGCGGTCCGTTCCCGCCTCCTCCTCCGCCTCGATCACGCCGCGGATGCCGAGAAGCCCGTCGAGGCTCGCTGGCCCGAGGCCGGCCGAGAGCGGCACCCGCGCGATCGCGGCGGCGAGATCGGCGAGCAGCGTTTCGTTGATCCGCACCCGCGGCGCGGCCTCGGGGCGCGTGAGGGTGAGGGAGAGCTGGCACTGGCCGCGCGACAGCGCCTTCTGCAGGGCGGTGCGGGCGGCCTCGCCCGGCCCGTCGAAGCCGTTCGGCACGCGCACCCGGACGTCGAGGCCGCGTCCGTTGACGGAGCGAACCTCCCAGACCCACTGCACCGGACCCGTGGTGCCGGCGGCGCGGGCGAAGCCGGTCATGCTGGTGATCATGATGGTGGGCGCGGCCTTCTTGAGACGGGTTCGTCGTCACCGTCTGGAAAGCGCGCCTCATACCACCGGCGCCCGCCTCGCCCAAAACGAAGCCGGCCTCACGTCCTGCGGATGGTTCCTTGGGAACTCCCAGGCGTCGGCGACCTCAACGGATCACGGGTTCTTCATCTGCGGCACGGTCTTGGGCGAGCTCAGGTCGTAGCTGCGGTTCTTCAGGGGATCGAGCTTGGTGCCCTCGGAGGCGTCGAAGGCCTTCGAGCGGCGGCCGTTGGCGTCCGGAGCCCCGCCGTCGGCGGCGAAGGCCGCGTTGGAGCCCGGGGCGTAGGCCGAGGCGCGGCCCGGTTGGCCCGGCTGGGCCGCGTTCGGCTCGCCTGCTGCCGGGTCGACCTTGTCGACGCCGCCTGCATCCGGCTGCGGCGATTGCTGGCGGGCCCGCTCGACCTGGCGCCAGCGGGTCACGTTGCGCTGGTGGCCTTCCAGGCTGTCGGCGAAGGCATGGCCGCCGGTGCCGTCGGCGACGAAGAACAGGTCCTTGGTGCGCGACGGGTTGGCGACGGCTTCCAGCGCGGCGCGGCCGGGATTGGCGATCGGGCCGGGCGGCAGACCCTCGATCACGTAGGTGTTGTAGGGCGTGGCCCGCTCGATCTCGGAGCGCTGGATGCCGCGCCCGAGCGTGCCGCGCCCGCCGACGAGGCCGTAGACGATGGTCGGGTCGGATTGCAGCTTCATGCGCTTGTTGAGGCGGTTGACGAAGACGCCTGCGACGCGGGGGCGCTCGTCGGCCCGGCCGGTCTCCTTCTCCACGATGGAGGCGAGCGTCACCATCTCGGCGGGGGTCCGCACCGGAACCTCGGCGCTGCGGCGCTGCCAGATCTGGTTCAGCACCTCGCGCTGCTTGGCGCGCATCAGGTTGACGATCTGCTGGCGGGTGGCGCCGCGCTCGAACTTGTAGGTGTCGGGCAGCAGGGCGCCCTCGGGCGGGATCTCGTTGATCTCACCGGTCAGGATGTCGTTCTCGTTGAGGCGGCCGACGATCTGCTCGCTGGTGAGTCCTTCGGGGAAGGTGATCGCGTGCTGCACCTGCCGGCCGGAGGTCAGGGTGTCGATGGCCTCGTCGATGCTGGCATGCGCCTTGAAGACGTATTCGCCATGCTTGAGCGGACCCTTGCCGCGGAAGCGTGCGGCGAGCTCGAACAGGGAGGTGTGGTTGATCACGCCCTCCCGGCTCAGCGTCTCGGCGATCTCGCTGGTGCCGCTGCGGTTGGGGATCACCACGACCTTGTCGGTCGCGAGCGGCCCGGGTTCGCGGAGTTCGCGGTTCACCAGGGTCAGGGCGATCATGACGCCGATGGCCAGGACGACGGACAGGGTCATCAGGCCGCTGATCATGCCGAGCAGGCCGCCGCGTTCGCGCCCGGGCTCGTCCGGCGGCGGCGGTGCGGCGGTGGGCTTGAGCGCCTCGCTCGGGCTGCGCGGCGACAGCCGCTGCGGCAGCGCCGGGCCGCCCGCGTCGTCGGAGCCCGCATGCGCGGGCGGGGGCGTCTTGCTTCTGCGGAACATGGACAATCCTGCTCTCGTCCCGCGCCGTCGGCCCCCGGTCCCGACGGGCCGGATCCTCTCGGATCAACGCGGGCGCGCTAGCCCACTCTGATGGGGTTTTGTGGCGAAAATCGAGTTTGCGCGGCGGCGTAGCGAATGCGCAACAGCCCCCTGCCGCATCCGGGAGGGCGCCGTCAGCGAATCCGCCACGCCTTCAGGGCGGAGCCGTCGAGCGGGACCGGATCGAGCCAATCCGCCGTCGTCTCGCTGCGGGCGAGCCGGGCCGTGAAGGCCTTTTCGGTCTTGCCGGGACAGACGGCGAGGTAGGTCGCGCCGGTTGCCGCGGCCTGCCGCCGGACCTCGTCCTCGCTGCCGTCGGCCACCGCGAGCCCGGCGCTCAGCCCGGCGATGGCGCGGTGATACGGGGCGGCGGCGATGGCATGCGGCGTGTGCACGAGGAGGTACGGGCCGAGATCGATCGGCGCGAGCACCGTGCCTGCGGGAAGTCCGGCGAGTACCCGGAATGCCGGCGGCTCCGAGCAGGCCTCCGCCTGGTTCGCCGCCGCCGGATCCACCTGCCGGATGTCCGCGAGCCGCTCGATGAGCCGTCCCCCGAGGAGCCAGACCGGCGCGTTGAGCGCGATGACCGCCACGAGGAACGCGACCCGCTTGACCGTGCCCTCCGTCGGCCGGCCCGCCAGGGTGAGGGCGCGGTCGAGGCAGATGCCGCCGATGATCGGGACGAAGGCGGAGGCGACGTAGAGCCCGCGGAGCTGGAAGAGGGTCTGGACCGCGCCGATCGCGAGGAAGAGGCTCGCGACGACGAAGAGACGCCGATCGGACCTCTCTCGGAAGGCCAGGAGGATGGCGATGCCCGTCGCCACGATGAGCGAGGCGGCGAAGCCGAGACCCTCGGCCGGATGGTCGCGCAGCATCGCGACCAGGGGCTGCATTTCCCGGACCTGGTAGAGCCAGTTCGCGCGGACCGCATCCGGCATCCCGGTGAACGGGCCATGCAGGCAGGACGGGAACAGGACGACGAAGCCCGCGCAGCCCGCGGCGCCGATTCCGGCGGCGAGGGCTGCCCGGGACACCGGCGTCATCGGTCGCAGAGCGAAGGCCCCGGCTGCCAAGACGGCACCGGTGCCGGCGAGCCAGAGCCAGGGCGGGGAGAGGGCGTCGCAGGCATCCGTCGCCCAGAGCGCGGGCGCCGTCTGCAGGCCGAAGAGCAGGGTCGCGCCGAGACCGAGGCTCGCCCCGAACCCGAGCAGGACCGGCAGCGCCGGGCGGCCCGCGCGGATCCAGTCGGCGGCGACGACGAGGCCGGCAAGCGCGATCGGCGGCATCGCCTCGAGCCCCACCGCCATGGAGCAGGCACAGAGAGATCCGGCGAGCGCGCCCGTGCGCCATGTGCGCCGCGATCGCATCAGGCAGAGGCCGGTGCCGAGCAGGAAGACGATCTGCAGGTTGTGGTGATCGATCCGCCCGGGGGCGAACTGCATCATCAGCACGATGGTCTGCGTCGCCGCGAAGAGGGCGAGGATCGCCGCCCGGCCGTTGACCAGCCCGCGCACGCCGCGGACGAGCACCAGGGCGTAGACGGCGAACAGCAGCGGAGGCCAGAAGGCCGTCGTGATGCGTTCGGCGAGCGATGGGCCGACGAGCGGCGTCAATCCGGCGATGGCGGCGGCCATCGGCGCATCGACCAGCCGCGACCAGTGGCTCGCCTCTCCGGCGGGCGGCAGGAAGCGGTGCTGCACCATGTCGAACCAGGATTGCCCGGCGACGAGGTCGCGCACCTCCGCGAGCCGCATGGCGTCGTCGGTGTCGGGGAGGCGCAGGCCCTGCAGCGCCGCGACGAGACTGCCGGAGCCGTAGCAGGCGAACAGGCCGATGCCCGCGAGCAGCCAGGGGATGGCGGGGCTGTCGACGAGGCGACGCGGCGGCGGCGATGTCGCGTCGAGGGAGGAAGCTGCGGCTGTCATCGTGGGCTCAGTGTGCCGGCATCGGGTGCGGAGCCGGGGCACGCGACGCCGCCGTTCCGCGGAGGATCTCGGCGAGGACCGTCAGGTAGAAGGCGAGGAGCGCGACGGGAGCGATCCCGATCCCCAGCATGTTGAGCGGCATCATCACCACCGGGATCAGCCAGGCGGCCAGCAGCCGCGGGCTCACCGCATCGGGGGACGGTCCGACGAGCCGCCAGACGATCACGGCGGCGATGGCCGTGAGATCGTAGTTGAAGGCATAGGGCGTCAGCAGCGGCACGGCGCAGACGACGAGGGTCGTGCGCTGGACCGGATCGGAGGTGCGCCGCACCGCCCAGACCGTGGCGACGAGAACCGGCACGGACACGGCGGCCTGGATCGCCCAGGCGGCCCGGTCGGGCAGGCCGAAACTGCGGGCGCCGGCATAGACCGAGGCCATCATGCAGGGAAAGAAGCCCTCGAATCGCACCAGGATCGCGAGCAGGAAGCTCCGCACGGTGGTCAGGTGCTCGTACCAGGGCTCGATCCCGAATGCGGCAACCGAGACGGCGACGAGCGCCAGCGCAGTCAGGCAGGCCGAGACGATGGTGCGCCAGGCCCCGAGGGCCACGAGGACGAAGGGCAGAACCAGCCCGAGATGCGGCTTGTAGGTCAGCAGGCCGAACAGCACCCCCGCGAGCCAGGGCCGCCGGTCCAGGGACAGCAGGCCGCCGACGAGCAGCGCGCCGGTGAGAAAGCCGTTCTGCCCGCCCACGGTGTTGATCAGGCAGGCCGGCGCGACAAGGAGTAGGAGCAGCGCCCTCGGCCGCTCGGACGGCGCCACACGGGAGAGCGTGACCGCAGCGAAGGCGGCGAAGAGCAGGATGGTCCAGGCGCCTAGGGCCCAGAAATAGGGGAGCTGCGCGAACGGCCACAGCATCAGCAGCGCGAAGGGCGGATAGCTCCAGTTGTGGAAGGGCAGCGGTGTGCCGAAGACCCGGCCGATCGCCTCCGCATAGGCTTTCAGGTCGGTCAGGATCGCGAGTTCGCCGCCGAAGGCAAGGTGCGGGCCCACCCAGTTGTTGATGAAGTCGCGTCCGATCGGATGACCGGTGACATCGAGGCCGCCCGAGGCGGGCCAATAGAATTGCAGGACGATCGGCAGGATCGCGGCGAGGCCGAGCCCGGCGAAGGCGGCCTGGGCGACGGTGCGGACCCGCGCGGCTTTCCGGCGTTCCGCACCGGCCGTCGCATCGTCCGCCGGACCGAAGGGCGCATCCAGGATCATGGCGTGTCTCCTGGCGGCGGCGGGCATGTTCGGCCTCGGCCTTCGACGTCGCCGTGGGAGGCGAGCAGCCTCGTGAGGCTACGGTGCGAGCCTTAACGAAGTCCGATCGGGGGCTCCGGACACGAGGCCGGACCGGCCGATCGCACCGAACGCAACGGCAGGTGAGGCGGCGTTTACCAATCGCGCATTAGAACTTCGTTCACGACGTCGACCGGCCGCCGCCGCACTCGTACGCGTCGCGGAGTTCTCGATGAGCCACCACACCGAGACGCTGGTGATCGGCGCCGGACCGGCCGGGCTGACGGCCGCCTATCTTCTGGCGAAGGCGGGCCGCGAGGTCACGGTGCTGGAGCGCGACCCGGCCCAGGTCGGCGGCATCAGCCGCACCGTCTCGCACGAGGGCTACCTGTTCGACATCGGCGGGCATCGCTTCTTCTCAAAGTCGAAGGCGGTGGTGGACCTCTGGGACGAGATCCTGCCGAACGACTTCATCGACCGCCCGCGCCTCTCGCGGATCTTCTACAAGGGCAAGTACTACGCCTACCCGCTCAAGGCCTTCGAGGCCTTGAAGAATCTCGGTGTGATCGAGAGCGCCGCCTGCGTTCTCTCCTACGCCTATGCCCGCGCCAAGCCGGTGAAGGATCCGAAGACCTTCCACGAGTGGGTGCGCAACCAGTTCGGCGAGCGGCTCTTCTCGATCTTCTTCAAGACCTACACCGAGAAGGTCTGGGGCATGTCCTGCGACGCGATCTCGGCCGATTGGGCCGCGCAGCGCATCAAGGGCCTCGACCTCGCCTCCGCCATCGTCGACGGGGTCTCCCGCTCCCTCGGCCTGCGCCGCAGGCAGAAGGCCGGCGGCCCGGTGATCAAGACGCTGATCGAATCGTTTCGCTATCCCCGCCGCGGCCCCGGCATGATGTGGGAGGCCGCCGCCGAGAAGACCCGGGCGAACGGCGGCAAGGTGCTGCTCGACCGCGGCGTCGAGCGTCTGACCTGGGATGCACGCCTCGGCCTCTGGACCGTCACCGCGCGCCGCGGCGACGGCAGCCTCGAAACCCATACGGCGAAGAACCTCGTCTCCTCCGCCCCGATCCGCGAGCTGGTGGATTCGATCCGCCCGACTCCGCTCTCGATCTTCAACGCGCGCTCCCTGAAGTACCGCGACTTCCTCACCGTCGCCCTGATCGCCAAGGCGCGCGAGGATTTCCCGGACAACTGGATCTACATCCACGACCCGTCGGTGAAGGTCGGCCGCGTGCAGAACTTCCGCTCGTGGTCGCCGGAGATGGTGCCGGATGCCTCGCGCACCTGCCTCGGCCTCGAATATTTCTGCTTCGAGGGCGACGGGCTCTGGAACGCGCCGGATTCCGAGCTGGTGGCGCTGGCCAAGCGCGAGATCGCGCAGATCGGCCTGCTCACGGAGGACGACGTCGTCGACGCCTGCGTCGTGCGCCAGCCCAAGGCCTATCCGGTCTACGACGAGGACTACAAATCCCACGTCGACACCATCCGGCGCGACCTGGAACGCGGCTATCCGAGCCTGCACCTCGTCGGCCGCAACGGCATGCACAAGTACAACAACCAGGACCACGCGATGATGACCGCGATGCTCACGGTGAAGAACATCGTCGCGGGCGAACGCCTGTTCGATACCTGGTGCGTGAACGAGGACGCGGAGTACACCGAGGCCGGCGTCTCGGGGGCCCAGGAGGCCCTGGCGAGCGAGCGGCTGGTGCCGCGGAAGGTGGCGTGAGGCCGCCACCTCCTCTTCCGCACAGGGGGAGAAGGCTTGGTGGCTAAGTGTCTCTCACAAAACTCTCGCTGCACCGTTGGCGCCAGAGAGAGAACTCCCGGTGATCGGGAGTTTTGTGAGGTGCACTAATCCACCCGCCGCATCACCAGCGACGCGTTCGTCCCGCCGAATCCGAAGGAGTTCGACAGCACGACGTCGACCTTCTTGCGCTTCGCCTCGTGCGGCACGAGGTCGATCTTGGTTTCGACGCTCGGGTTGTCGAGGTTGAGCGTCGGCGGCATCACGCCGTCGCGGATCGTCAGCACCGAGAAGATCGCCTCGACCGCGCCGGCCGCGCCGAGCAGGTGGCCGACGGCGGATTTCGTCGAGGACATCGCGACCTTGGGGGCGGAGTCGCCGAGCAGGCGTTCGACGGCCTTGAGCTCCAGCTCGTCGCCGGCCGGGGTCGAGGTGCCATGGGCGTTGATGTAGTCGATCTGGCTCGGCTGCAGGCCGGCGCGCTTGAGCGCGGCCACCATGCAGCGATAGCCGCCGTCGCCGTCGGGCGAGGGCGAGGTGATGTGGTAGGCGTCGCCCGAGAGGCCGTAGCCGACCACCTCGGCGTACATCTTGGCGCCGCGCGCCTTGGCGTGCTCGTATTCCTCCAGCACGACGATGCCGGCGCCCTCCCCCATCACGAAGCCGTCGCGATCCTTGTCGTAGGGCCGGGAGGCGCGGGTCGGGTCGTCGTTGAAGCCGGTGGAGAGCGCCCGGCAGGCGGCGAAGCCCGCGAGCGCGAGGCGGTTCACCGGCGATTCGGTGCCGCCGGCGACCATCACGTCGGCATCGCCCAGCGCGATCAGCCGGGCAGCGTCGCCGATGGCGTGCGCGCCGGTGGAGCAGGCCGTGACGACGGAATGGTTGGGGCCCTTCAGGCCGTGCGCGATCGAGACCTGGCCCGAGGCGAGGTTGATGATGCGGCCGGGGATGAAGAACGGGGAAATCTTGCGCGGACCCTTCTCGTGGAGGGTGATCGACGCGTCGTAGATGGAGCCGATGCCGCCGATGCCGGAGCCGATGAGCACGCCGGAGGCGCACTGGTCCTCGTAGGTCTGCGGATGCCAGTCGGCGTCGTCGAGGGCCTGGCCGGCGGCGGCCATGGCGTAGACGATGAAGGGGTCGACCTTGCGCTGCTCCTTGGGCTCCATCCAGCGATCCGGATTGAAGGTCCCGTCGGAACCGTCGCCCAGCGGAATGGTGCAGGCGATCTTGCAGGCGAGGTCGTCGACCTCGAAGGCGGTGACCTTCGAGGCGCCGCTATCGCCGGCGACCAGACGGCTCCAGGCATGCTCGACGCCGCTCCCCAACGGCGACACGATCCCCAGCCCCGTCACGACCACCCGACGCATCATGCTATCCCGAACCGATCCCCGTCATCACCGGAAACGCCCGGAGCGGGAGACCGGTTCGACCCGCCCGGGCGTCGTGCCTTGCAGTTCGGCCTCAGGCCGAGTTCTTCTCGAGGAACTTGATCGCATCGCCGACCGTCTGAATGGTCTCGGCGGCGTCGTCCGGGATCTCGACGTTGAACTCTTCTTCGAACGCCATCACCAGCTCGACCGTGTCGAGGCTGTCGGCGCCGAGATCGTCGATGAAGTTCGCGCCTTCGGTCACCTTCTCGGGCTCGACGCCCAGGTGCTCGACGACGATCTTCTTCACGCGCTCAGCGATATCGCTCATCGTTTTTTGTCCTCGTCTTCTCAGATCGATGGTGAAGGCGCCGTGGCCACCCGTCCCGCTCAGGGGATCTTGTCAGGTAGCCGGTGTCCGATCGCGCGTGTTCTCGCAAGCCGTAACCCGCTGAACCGTCAACTCCCCTCGCACGGCTGAGCCGGGTGTTAACACAGGGCTTTGGCTCTGGCGAGAGCGGGTTCAGAAACCGTTCATCGCCGTGGTTTTCGGGTCGTTTGCGCTCTGAACGCGATGCTGCGGAGCAGCAAAATCCGCATGTTCAATACATCGCCATGCCGCCGTTGACGTGCAGCGTCTGGCCGGTGACGTAGGCGGATTCGTCGGCCGCCAGATAGACCGCCGCCGCGCCGATTTCGGCGCCGGTGCCGAGACGGCCCGCGGGCACGCGGGCGAGGATCCCCTCGCGCTGCTTCTCGTTGAGCGCATCGGTCATCGCCGACGTGATGAAGCCCGGCGCGATGCAGTTCACCGTGATGCCGCGGGTGGCGACTTCGGCCGCGAGCGCCTTGGTCATGCCGACGAGGCCGGCCTTGGCGGCGGCGTAGTTGACCTGACCCGGATTGCCCGTGGCGCCGACGACCGAGCCGATGTTCACGATGCGGCCGTGGCGGCGCTTCATCATCCCCCTTGTGGCGGCCCGCGACAGCCGGAAGGCCGCGGTGAGGTTGACCGCGATCACCGCGTCCCACTCGTCGTCCTTCATCCGCATGGAGAGGTTGTCGCGGGTGATGCCGGCATTGTTGACCAGGATGTCGAGCCCGCCGAGGGCGGCTTCCGCCGCCGGCACCAGCGCCTCGACGGACGCCTTGTCGGAGAGGTCGGCCTCGACCACCGCGACGCGCTCCCCGCCGAGTTCGGCCGCGAGTTCGTCGAGCACCGCCCGCCGCGTGCCGGAGAGCGCCACGTGGGCGCCCTGCGCATGAAACGCCCGGGCGATGGCGCCGCCGAGACCGCCGGTGGCGCCGGTGACGAGGGCCTTGCGGCCGGTCAGATCGAACATCGTCAAATCATCCTCAAGCGTAGGCGGCGACGTCGTCGGCCGTGCCGATGGCGCCGGCGGTGGCTCCCGGCGCGATCCGCTTGACCAATCCCGTCAGGACCTTGCCGGCGCCCAATTCGTAAAAGCGGTCGACGCCGGAGGCCGCCATGGCGGCAACGCTCTCGGCCCAACGCACGGTGCCGGTGACCTGCGCCACCAGTGCCTCGCGGATCGCCTCCGGATCGCTCAGCGGTCCGGCGGTGACGTTGGCGTAGATCGGCACCGACGGCGCCCGCATCGAGACCTGACGAAGCGCCTCGCGCATGGCGTCGGCCGCCGGACCCATCAGACTGCAGTGGAAGGGGGCGGAGACGTTGAGCAGGATCGCGCGCTTGACGCCGCGCTTCTGCGCGATGGCCACGGCGCGCTCGATCGCATCCTTGTGGCCCGACAACACGACCTGCCCCGCGCCGTTGTCGTTGGCGACGCCGCAAACCCGACCCTCTGCAGCCTCCTCGGCGATGGCGTGGGCGGTGGCGAGGTCGGGGCCGATCAGCGCCGCCATGGCGCCCTCCCCCGGCGCCACCGCACGCTGCATCGCCTCGCCGCGGATGCGCAGCAGCCGGGCGGTGTCGGCGATCGAGAAAGTGCCGGCGGCGGCGAGCGCGGAATATTCGCCGAGCGAATGGCCGGCGACGCAGGCGGCGTCCCGGGCGATGTCGAGACCGCGCTCGCTTTCGAGCGCCCGCACCACCGCGAGGCTCGCCGCCATCAGGGCCGGCTGGGCGTTGGCCGTGAGCGTCAGCTCCTCGACCGGCCCCTCGAACATGATGCGCGAGAGGTTTTCGCCGAGGGCGTCGTCAACCTCGGCGAAGACGTGGCGCGCCGGCTCGGAGATCGCGGCCAGCGCCTTGCCCATGCCGACGACCTGGCTGCCCTGGCCGGGGAAGATGAAGGCTCGCGTCATGACGTTCGGTCCGTCTCGTGCCGCATCGCCGCGCGCTGCGCCGACGGGTCGGCGGGCGCGGCCTCAAGGCGCGGCGCACTCGCATCGCAGGCCGCGGGTGTCAACAATGCAACGCACAAGCCCGGCGGCGGCCCATCGCGATCGCCTCCACAGCGAGGCGGGCCGCGACAGGACCGGGCGCTTCCCAGTGCCGCGGGTGAGGGCAAGCGCTATCTTAATCGTGGAGACTGGGCTACAGAAGTATATCGTCAGCAACTCGTATCGGGCGCTGATGCCTGAGAGATGAGTGTGCTCCCGCCTGAAAGATTCAGGGGGGCGTATGCCGCGCTATTATTTCGATATCGACGACAGCATTTCGATCCATGACGAGCAGGGGCAGGATTTTTCGGATTCCGCCGCCGCTCAAGCGGAGGCGTTCCGTCGGGCTGCGGTCTATGGCGGCGACCCGGCCAATCTCGAGAAGAGCGGCGTCATCGTCGTCACGGTTCGGGACGGACCGGATTCGGTGGTGGTGCGGGTTCGCCTGATCTGTCAGGTCGACGATCGGAAACCCGGTGCCGGCGCGAATTCGGGCGTGCAGGGATCGATGCCGCATGTCGCATAGTTGGTGAAGCGATGCCGAGGGCAGCCCGCCCTCCGGCAAGACGCAACCCTTGGGTATGCTTCTTTATTTCTTCGACATCAGCGGCAGCGTCCGGATCGCTGACAAGACCGGGCGGCATGTTCGCGATTCGCTCGACCTGCGCGCTCAGGCCCTGATGGAGGCGGCGAGCGTCGCCGCACGCGAATCCCGTCACGGCAAGGAAGCGGAGATCGTCGTGACGGTTCGCGACCTCACGGGCGCGGTCTGCCTCAGGGTTCGCATGTTGTCCCAGGTCGACGTTCCATAAAGCGCCTTCCGGCCAAGTGGTTGCCGCTTGGTCGAAAAAGCGCGTCACGACAAAAGCTTAGGGACGCCGAGCCGATGCGGTCGGATCGGATACGGCTCCAGCAGTCAGCGTCTGGCGTTCCAGCTCGATCATCAGCATCTCGACCAAGGTCCGCACCCGCAACGGCGCGTCGGCGCCGACCAGCCTTTCAAGCTCCTGGCAGAGCCTGATGATCTCGGACATGTCTTTGGATTCGTCGGACATTCGGCCTCGCACGGTGCGACGGTCACGGATCTGCGCGCCGGGAAATAACGTCACGACGGAACGCTAAGTTGCAAGCCGCGTCGGCGGGTTTCATCGTGGATCACGACCGTACGATCGCGCCCGCAAGCATCGAGGCCAAGATACGGACGGCCATGTCAGGATTCGCGTGCATCGGATCGCCGCCTGAACGTTCGACACCGCCCCGATCTTGGAGAACGAAACGATCGACGCGTCACCGGAAAGCTTGCCGATCGGTCGGGTATCCTACGGAGCGGCCGGCTTTATATCTGTTGCGATCACATTCTTCGCTCAGGCTTCGTCGAAGAAGTCCACGCCGCCGGTGTCGAGGCTGTAGGCGGCACCGACCACGCGCAGCTGCCTGTGCTCCAACGGATCGATCAGGGCCGGCTCCGAGGCCGTACGCAGGCGCGAGACGATGCGCGAGACGTTGGCCCGGACCGCGTTCTCGACGAGATCGCCGGGCTTGTCCCTGACCGAGAGCACCGCCGGCACGATCGGCTCGATCATCCGTCCGATGGCGCCGGGATAGACGGTGTTGTTCTTTACGACGTCCACGGCGGCGAGCACCGCGCCGCAGCGGCTGTGGCCCATCACCAGGATCAGCGGCACGCCGAGTTGCGAGACGGCGTACTCGATCGAGCCGAGCGCCGCGGTGTCGACGGTGTTGCCGGCGTTGCGCACGATGAACAACTCGCCGAGCCCGCGTCCGAACAGGATCTCTGGCGAGACGCGGGAATCGGAGCAGCTCACCAGCACGCAGAACGGCGTCTGCGCGAGCGCGATCTCGATGCGGCGCTCGCGGCCCTGGACGGCGCGCACCGGGCTGTCGGTGGAGAAGGACCGGTTGCCGTCCTTCAACGCCTGCAGCGCCCGATCGGGCGTCAGATCGGTCTTCTTGTGGGAGAGTTCCGCGGCGAAGCCGGGCCGTGGAAGCGCGGTTGCCGCGAAGCAGCCGAGCCCGGCGGCGCAGCCGCAGCTCAGGAAGGCGCGTCGATCGAGCTGCTGGCCCACGGTGCACTCCCTCGTCGGATCGAACGACGGCGCTTCCTGTCCCGAAAGCCGTCCCGGACGGTAGCGTGCGGATCGCGGGTTGTAACCCGGATTCGCCCGGCCCGCCGCTTCAGCCCGCCGCCGCAGGTCTGCCGAGGCCGACGACGATCGATTTGGCGAAGGCGTCGACGAGGCCGGCCTCCAGCTTGCCCTCCATGCTCTGGAGGACGCGCAGGGCCTCGCTCTCGGGCATCGGCGCCTTGTACGGCCGCCGCTCGATCAGCGCCGCGTAGATGTCGCAGATCGTGAGCAGACGGACCGGATCGCCGATCGCCGACCCGCTCAGGCCGTCCGGATAGCCCGAGCCGTCGAGCATCTCGTGGTGATGGCGCGTCACCGCCAGCGTGATCGCATCGCAGGAGCCCGACGCCAGCAGGATCTCGTGCCCGATGGCGGCATGCGTGCGCATCACGGTGCGCTCGTCGGGATCGAGCCGGCCAGGCTTGTTCAGGATCGCCGCGGGGATCCGCGACTTGCCGACGTCGTGGACTAGCGCGGCGCGCACCATGCGCTGGGAATCGCCGCCCGACAGGCGGAGCGAGCGTGCGAAGCCGGCCGTGAGGCCGGCCACGAGCAGGCAATGCTGAAAGGTGATGTCGTCGTGCATGCGCACGACCTCCAGCCATCCGGTCAGACCGCCGTCCTTGACGGCGTCCATCACCGGATCGAGCCCGCGCTCGACCTCCTCCATGTCGATGCCGCCGGTCTCGGCCGTGTGGAACATGCTGTTGATGAGCTCGCCCGTGCGCGCGACGTGACGCCGGACGATGAGTTCGGCGATCGTGTCCTCGGGATGGATCTGACGGAACAGGGCCTCCACGACGACGCTCGGGTCGAGCGTGGCGGGAAGGCAGGCCGTCGCCCCCAGGGACTGCGCCTCGTGGACGGCCGCCGCCTGGCTGCTGCGCACGAGATGGATCGCCGGCAGACGCCGCCCTTGGAGGCGGCCGAGCAGCCTGTTGAGGCAAACGCGGGTCTCGGATCGCGTCGGCGTGACGTCGGCGATGATGCCGATGGTGGCGTCGAGATCCGCCCAGTGCTCCTCGACCCCGGCCAGACGGCAATCCGCGACCGGCGCGACGGCTTCCGCGAGATGGCGGCCCCGATCGGGCCGGTCGCTCAGAACCACGACGTTTCCGCTCGCCATCAGGCTTCGGTTCGCGTGCGTTCCCTTCATGTTTGAGCCTTCGTTCCATGGTGGCGTCGCGCTCTTGTGAGCCGAGATGGTTTTCAGAGCGTTCTCGTCGGCGGAGAAAGGCGCGTCCGCGATCGCGTCAAGATTCTGCTCCCCGAATACCGCAATCCTGCGGTCGTCCGGCAGGATCGGATACTTGAAGTAAAGCTTTGCTGCCGCGTCTCGAAACATCGCGAGAAATCCAGCAACGGCTCGAAAACCATGTATCGCAGTATCACGAATTCCGTCGTGTCGTCGACGGAGCGTCGCGGGCGAGCCGTCTTGCGCGCAGCTCTCCGAGATCCGTTCGGCGCGCCGACATTCGGGATCGAAGTGCATTTCCGGTGTCTGCGCACCCGAACGCCGCGTTCCGTCGGCCCGGGCCCGGAGCCCCCGGTCCGACCGGCGCGGGCCGCGCTTGTTGCAGGGCCGCATCGGGTGTAAGGAGCTGGTTCATACCGCAACACTCCGTATACCTTGGGAAGGGGCCGCTCCGCATGGCTCGCGTCACCGTCGAAGACTGCATCGAGAAGGTCGAGAACCGGTTCGAGCTGGTGCTGCTCGCCAGCCACCGTGCGCGCCTGCTCGCCTCCGGCGCCCCGCTGACCGTCGATCGCGACCGCGACAAGAACCCCGTCGTGGCGTTGCGCGAGATCGGCGACGCGACCATCACGGCCGACGACCTCAAGGAGCAGCTGATCCATTCGCTGCAGAAATACGTCGAGGTCGACGAGCCGGAGGCCGAGACCGTGCCGCTGCTGTCGAGCTCGCCCGCGGCCGCATCCGTTGCGCCGCCATCGGCCAACGGCGACGAAAGCGCGCCGAACTTCGACCGCATGAGCGAGGAAGACCTGCTCCGCGGCCTCGAGAACCTCGCGCCGCCGACCGAGACCGACGACGAGGGCGACTGAGCCGCCGCGTTCACACCGCGATGTCTGAACGAGCCCGGTCGCAAGGCCGGGCTTCTTCGTTTCGGCCTTCCCGGTGTGTCGGCCGCATAAACGCGACCCCATATCCACGCGATCGTGTCTGGTGCCGGGCGCGCCGATGCGGGAATACTCCCGCTTTCGGGTCTCTGGCCGTGTTTGCGGAAGGTGATGTCGGCGGATGATGCGCCAGTACGAACTCGTCGAGCGGGTCAAACGCTACAACCCGGCCACCGACGAGGCTCTCCTCAACCGAGCCTACGTCTACGCGATGCGCGCCCACGGCACCCAGAAGCGGGCCTCGGGCGATCCCTTCTTCGCACATCCGCTGGAAGTGGCCGCGATCCTCACCGATCTGCGGCTCGACGATGCCACCATCGTCGCGGCCGTCCTGCACGACACCGTCGAGGACACGGCGGCGACGCTCGAGGAGATCGGCCGGCTGTTCAGCCCCGAGATCCGGGCGCTGGTCGACGGCCTGACCAAGCTCAAACGGCTCGACCTCGTCTCGAAGCGCGCCGTGCAGGGCGAGAACTTCCGCAAGCTCCTGCTGGCTGTGGCCGAGGACGTGCGCGTGCTCCTCGTGAAGCTCGCCGACCGCCTGCACAACATGCGCACCCTGAGCTTCATGAAGCCCGAGAAGCGCGCCCGCATCGCCGAGGAGACCCTCGACATCTACGCGCCGCTTGCCGGCCGCATGGGCATGCAGGAGCTGCGCGACGAGCTGGAGGACCTCTCCCTCCAGAACCTCAAGCCGGAGGTCTACGCCACCATCGCCAAGCGGCTGGAGGCGTTCTCCGAGACCTCCCGCAGCCTGATCGCGACCATCGAGAAGGATCTGACCGCGCGCCTCGCGGTGCGGGGCATCCCGGCCGAGGTGAAGGGGCGGCTCAAGAAGCCCTATTCGATCTGGTCGAAGATGGAGCGCAAGTC
The DNA here is from genome assembly GCF_022179645.1 of Methylobacterium thuringiense. Classification (GTDB taxonomy): domain Bacteria; phylum Pseudomonadota; class Alphaproteobacteria; order Rhizobiales; family Beijerinckiaceae; genus Methylobacterium; species Methylobacterium thuringiense. The sequence goes on along the minus strand of NZ_BPRA01000008.1, from coordinate 154,230 downwards.
CGTCGCCTTCGAGCAGCTCTCCGACATCGTCGGCTTCCGCGTCGTCGTCGGCACCACGCCCGAATGCTACGGCGCGCTCGGCGTCGTCCACACCAGCTGGCCGACCGTGCCCGGCCGCTACAAGGACTACATCTCGACGCCGAAGCAGAACGACTATCGCTCGATCCACACCACGGTGATCGGGCCGAAGCGCCAGCGCGTCGAACTGCAGATCCGCACCTACGCCATGGACGAGATCGCCGAATACGGCATCGCCGCGCATGCGCAGTACAAGGAGGACGGCGAGCGCGACGACGCCGAGAACCGCCCGAGGCTGGCCACCGAGAGTGGGGCCTACCAGTGGCTGCGCCGCACCATCGAACTCCTGGCCGAGGGCGATTCCCCGGAAGAATTCCTGGAGCACACCAAGCTCGAACTCTTCCAGGACCAGGTCTTCTGCTTCACGCCGAAGGGCCGCCTCATCGCCCTGCCCCGCGGCGCCACGCCGATCGACTTCGCCTATGCGGTGCATACCGACGTCGGCAACTCGGCGGTGGGGGCCAAGATCAACGGCCGCATGGCCCCGCTGCTGCACGAACTCGCCAACGGCGACGAGGTCGAGATTTCCCGCTCGGACGGCGCCTCGCCGCCGGCCGCGTGGGAGTCCCTCGTCGTCACCGGCAAGGCCCGCGCCGCCATCCGCCGCGCCACCCGCACCGCCGTGCGGCGGCAATATGCCGGCCTCGGCCGCCAGATCCTCGATCGCGCCTTCGAGCGCGCGGGCAAGAGCTTCACGGAGGAGAAGCTGCGGGGCTCCCTGCCGCGGCTCGCCCGCGCCACGCCCGACGACGTCTTCGCGGCGGTGGGCCGCGGCGAGATGTTCTCGGGCGACGTGGTCAAGGCGGTCTATCCGGACTTCAAGGATAACCGCAGCACGGGCTCGCCGGGCTCGGCCCAGGGCGGCGCCGACGGGGCCGGCCGGCTCAGCCGCAAGGACCAGACGATCCGCCTGACCTTTCCCGAGGGCGGGGCCGTGCCGGACGCAGGGATCCCGATCCGCGGCGTCGCCGGCGACCTGCCGGTGAGCTTCGCCCCGAATGGCGGTGCGGTGCCCGGCGACCGCATCGTCGGCATCCTGACGCCCGGCATCGGCGTGACGATCTACCCGATCCAGTCGGCGGCGCTCGCCGATTTCGACAACGAGCCCGAGCGCTGGCTCGACGTGCGCTGGGACGTAGAGGCCGGCTCCAACGAACGCTTCCCCGCCCGCCTCATGGTGGAGTCGATCAACGAGCCCGGCGTGCTGGCCCAGATCTCCCAGGTCATCGCCGACCACGACGGCAACATCGACAACGTCAAGATGACCCGCCGCACCCAGGACTTCACCGACATCGTCATCGATCTCGCCGTCTGGGACCTGAAGCACCTCAACGCCATTGTGATGGAATTGCGGGCGAAGCGCTCGGTGAGCCGGGCGGAGCGGATGAACGGGTGAGGTGGAGAGACACCGTTTGACGGAATAAGTTTTCGTACGTACAAAAAGCTGTGACGATCATCTACGACGAGTCGAAGCGACAGGCGAACATCGCCAAGCATGGATTCGACTTCTCGGAGTTCGAGGCGGCCTTCAGCTTCGACCGGTTCGTGACCCTGCCCGCCAAGGCCAGCAGGACTGGGCGCATCCGCTTCACGCTGGTCGGGACGTGGAAAGGGGCGACTGTCGTCGTCGCGATCGTCTCGCCACTGGGAACCGAGGCGGTCTCGCTCGTCAGCATTCGCCACGCCAACGCGAAGGAAAGGGCCGTCCATGACCAAGCCTGAACACGCCCCCGGCTACGTTCCGAACGAGGCCTACAGTCAGGAGGACTGGGACGAGGTCTCGGACAATCCGGAACTGACGGACGAGCAGCTGGCGCAGCTGCGGCCTGCAAAGGACGTGCTGCCGCCGGCGCTCTATGAGGCGCTGGTGAACCGGGGCGGCCGACCGCCGGCCGTCATCCGCAAGGTGCCGGTGACGATCCGGCTCGACCCGCACGTCGTCGACGCCTTCAAGGCCACCGGGCCGGGCTGGCAGACCCGCATGAACGACGCCCTCGCAAAAGCCGCCACCGGCCTTCCGCGTGCGTGACGGGCCATGACAGAACCAACCAGCGTTCGGGGCCGGTAGCCACGCATCATCCGGAGCCTTGCCTCCACGGCCCCCGCTTGCGAGAAGCCGTGCGCTTTTCCCGCTCCGCGAAGGCCCTGCCCGCATGACCCCTGAGGCCGTCCTCGACGAATTCCGCGATGCCGGCGCATTGCTGCAGGGGCACTTCATTCTCAGCTCCGGCCTGCACTCGCCGACCTTCCTGCAGAAGATGACGATCTTTTCCGATCCCGCGCGCACCGAGCGGCTCTGCCGCGCCCTGGCCGCGGCGATCACCGAGCGGTTCGGGCGGATCGACATCGTGGTCTCCCCGGCGATCGGCGGCATCATCCCCGGTTACGAGACGGCACGGCATCTCGGCGCGCGGGCGATCTTCGTCGAGCGCGATCCCGGCAAGCCGTTCCAGCTCCGGCGCGGCTTCAGCATCCCCGCCGGCACGCGCGCCGTGATCGTCGAGGACATCGTCTCCACGGGGCTGTCGGCGCGCGAATGCCTCGCCTCGCTTGCCTCCGAGGCCGGCGAGATCGTCGGCGCGGCCTGCCTGATCGATCGCTCGGGTGGTCGTGGCGAGATCGGCCTGCCGCTGGTTTGCCTCGCCGCCCTCGACATCCCGGCCTACCCCGCCGACGCGCTGCCGCCCGAACTCGCGGCCCTGCCCGCGGTGAAGCCCGGCAGCCGGGCGATCCCGGCGGCGTAAGCGCGGGAGCGTCGATCGTCTCGACGCGCGGTTGTTCGCAAAGGCTTCGTGCCCGCGGCCGCGCGATCGACGGGCCGGCGGCAAGCAAAACCTTGCTTTAGCTTGACAGAGCTGCCGATTTTTACCAAGACTAGTCGCTGTCGACTGTGTCTGTTTTTCGATGCAGGAAAGCTGTTTTTCCTCGCGGGCCGTCCCGCCGCATAAATTTGAAAGGTTTTAAAGCCGAATACACGTGCGCCCTCGCGGTCACGGGCGGCGTTGCCACACGCGCAAAACCCCATTCGGCTCCCGGCTGACATCAGTCGCGCCATCATCATTCCCATTGCCTTTCCAGTACAACGGATTTTTCAATGCCGGCACAGCAGCGCAGCGCCCTCTTCATCGACGGCGCAAATCTCTACGCCACCACCAAGGCCCTCGGTTTCGACATCGACTACAAGCGGCTCCTGAAGGAGTTCCAGGCCCGCGACAATCTCATCAGGGCTTTCTACTATACGGCCATGATCGAGGACCAGGAATACTCTTCGATCCGCCCGCTGATCGATTGGCTCGACTACAACGGCTATCGCGTCGTCACCAAGCCGGTGAAGGAGTTCACGGATTCGGCCGGCCGGCGCAAGATCAAGGGCAACATGGACATCGAGCTCGCGATCGATGCGCTCGAGCTCGCCCCGCATATCGACCAGATGTACCTGTTCTCCGGCGACGGCGATTTCCGCTCGCTGGTGGAGGCGATGCAGCGCCGTGGCGTTCGTGTGACCGTGGTCTCGACCATCCAGACCCAGCCCGCGATGATCGCCGACGACCTGCGCCGGCAATGCGACGAGTTCGTCGACCTGACCCAGCTCATCGCCCGCGTCGGTCGCGACCCCGGCGACCGCCCGGCCCGCCCCGCCGGCGACACCGGTCGCCGCGAATTCGCCGAGCGCGGCGGATCGCGTGCCTCGAGCCCGGCCCTGGAGAGCCGCTACGGCATCCGCCAGCCGGGCGATCCGGAAGACCCCGCCGAGGCTTGAACTGGTGTGCGGAAGCCCTGGTGATCAGGGCTTCCGCATCCACCGCATGGGCGGCGGCGCGCGGTCGCGCTTGCGCTGCGCGAGGGGTTGGATCACGCCTCCGCGTCGAGCCAGTCGATGACCTGCTCGGCGCTGCGGTCCGGCGGAAACACCGGATAGAACACCTTGGTCACGACGCCGTCGTCGAGGACCAGGGTGAGCCGCTTCAGGAGCACCGTGCCGCCGGCCTCGAAAGTCGGCAGCCGTGCTCCGAGCGCCAGGGCACGGTGCCTGTCGGAGAGCAGCGTGTAGGGCAGGTGCAGCCGCTCGGCGGCCTCGCGCTGGTAGTCGCTCGCTTGCGTCGACAGCCCGTGCACCTGCGCGACGCCGCGCGCGATCAACGCGCCATGCCGATCGCGAAAGGCGCAGGCCTGCGGCGTGCAGCCCCGTGCACCGGGAATCGCATCCCAATCCGCGACGAGGTTCGGCTGTCCCGGCTCGCCGGTGCGCGGATAGGCGAAGACGACGGTGCGGCCCGGAAGCCGCGCGAGCGAGATGGTTTGCCCATCGGTCGCCGTCAGCGCCACGTCCGGCAGTCGTCTGCCCTGCAGATGGTCGGCGGCGCCGTCATCGACAGGCGCCGGCAGATCGGGTGGCAGGGTGGAATAATCCTGGGTCACGCGCGCCTCCGACGGGATGGAGCCCACGAGATGATGCGCGGGAGCTGCCGCCGCAAGGGATGGGCGAGGACGGCGGTTTCATGCCCCCGGTCGTATTCTGTCGCCTCATGATCGAGAGGTGACTCTACTCATCTATAGGAATAATAGCGGATGAGCGTCACGCCGTCAACCGGTTTTCGCGCGCCCGTGACCAAGCGGAGCCATTCCGTGCGGCGTTCCTGCCAGTGGGACGGCATGGGACAGGCGGGACGTCCGTCCCAAACGTTCGCTTCGCCGAACGCGTCTTTTCAACCCTTGTCCCGCATCAGCCGCGCCTTGTCGCGCTGCCAGTCCCGCTGCTTGGTCGTCTCGCGCTTGTCGTGCAGCTGCTTGCCCTTGCCGAGGCCGAGCTCGACCTTCGCGCGGCCGTCCTCGTTGAAGTAGATCTTGAGCGGGACCACGGTCATGCCCTGGCGCTGGGTCGCGCCGATGAGCTTGTCGATCTGGCGGCGATGCAGCAGCAGGCGGCGGGGGCGCTTGGGCTGGTGATTGAAGCGGTTGGCCTCGAGATATTCCGGGATGTTGCAGTTGAACAGCATCAGGTCGTTGCCGGACGGCCCGGCATAGGACTCGCCGATCGTCGCCTTGCCGTTGCGCAAGCTCTTTACCTCGGTGCCGCTCAACGCGATGCCGGCCTCGATCACGTCCTCGATCGCGTAGTGATAGCGGGCCGAGCGGTTGTCCGCGACGACCTTGCGGTTGGGTTCGGTCTTGGGAGCCATGGTCTTCGGGATGCAATCGTGTCGGGGCCAAGCTGCCGGATATGGTGTCGATCGGCCCGTCCGGCGAGCCTTGCCGTCTCATCTCAGTGGCCCTTACGGCTGACGCCTTCAGGGCCCTCCGCCGCACGAGCGGCGACGCGCCGTCGCGCTTGCCGATGGCCGGTCGCAGCGAGGGTCGCAGCTTTCGGCCATTGGTATCAGTCCGCGATCAATCCGGCGAAGCGGAGCGCCGCGTCGACGGCCTGCTTGCAGCCCTCGGAGGGCGGCACCATCGGCAGCCGCACCTCGTCCGACATCAGGCCGAGCCGGGCCAGCGCGTACTTCGTCGGCACCGGATTCGACTCGTAGAAGAGCGCGGCGTGGAGCGGGGTCAGCCGGTCCTGGATCTGGAGGGCCTTGGCGTAGTCGCCTGCCAACGTCGCCTCCTGCAGGTCGGCGCTGAGGCGCGGCGCGACGTTGGAGGCCACCGAGATGCAGCCGCAGCCGCCATGCGCGTTGTAGGCGAGCGCCGTCGCATCTTCGCCTGAAAGCTGGATGAAGCTCTCACCCATGGCATGGCGCTGGAGGCTGACGCGGTCGATCTTGGCGGTGGCATCCTTCAGGCCGGCGATATTCTTCAGTTCGAAGAGGCGCGCCATGGTGTCGACGCTCATGTCAACCACCGAGCGGCCGGGGATGTTGTAGATGATGATCGGGATGCCGATGGCGTCGTTCACGGCCTTGAAGTGAGCGTACATGCCCTCCTGCGTCGGCTTGTTGTAATAGGGCGTGACGGTGAGCACCGCCTCCGCGCCGACGGCCTCCGCGTGGCGCGCCCGCTTCACCGCCTCGAGGGTCGAGTTCGAGCCGGCGCCGGCGATCACGGGCACCCGGCCGGCGGCCTGCTCGACGCAGATCTCGACGACGCGGTCGTGCTCCTCGTGGCTGAGCGTCGGGCTCTCGCCTGTGGTGCCGGTCGGCACCAGTACGTGCGTGCCTTGCTCGATCTGCCAGTCGACGAACTTGCGGAAGGCCGCCTCGTCGACGGCGCCGTCACGGAACGGCGTCACCAGCGCGGTCATCGAGCCTCTCAGGCGCGCACGGGTCTCGGTCATCCTGCTGGTCCCAGCCGTCTCTTGGTGTGCCGTCGGTCCGCCTCTGTGGGGCGGCGCCCGCAAATCGGGGCGGGCAGACATAGGCGCTCGGCCGACGCCGCGCAAACCCTTCGCAGACGCAGTTAATGCCTTCTTAACGCACGCGGGGCCAGCTTGACGTTTGGCCTCCCGACTCGGGGTGAACCATGGCGGTCTTTCATCGACCTCGCCTGACTCTCGCGGCGCTCCTGCTCGGTGGCGTCGCCCTCGCCGGCCCGGTGGGTGCGGCCGACGCCACCGGACCCGCCACGACGGCGGCGTTGCCGGCGAGCGATGCCGACGCCTCCTCCGCCGCCCTCAAGGACACCGCGCCCTCCGATCCGGTCGCCGCCGACGCGCTCAAGGTCGAGCCCTCGAAGAGCGAGGCCTCCAAGGGCGAATCCGCGACCGACGCGCCGCTGCCGGCCGCCGCCAGTTCCTACGCCTCGACCGACACGGAGACGCCCGTTGCCTTCCCGCTGCCGGATGCGTCGGTCTCGCCCGCCGCCCCCGTGCCCGAGGTGCCGGACCCGGCCCGTGCCCTGTTTGCCGGCGACACCGATCTCGGCCAGCTCCGCCAGGCGATCGACCTCTACCGCAAGGGCAAGTTCGCCGACGGCGACCGCCTGCGCGACGGCTTCAAGGACCCGGCGGCGCGCGCGCTCTGCGAATGGGTGGCGATCCGCGCCGGCACCGGCGTGGATCTCAGGCGCATCGCCGCCTTCCTGCGCGACAATGCCGGCTGGCCGGCGGGCCCGCTGGTGCGCCGCCGCGGTGAAGAGCGGCTGCTTGCCGAGAAGAAGGATCCGGCCCAGGTCCGAGCCTACTTCGCCACCGCCAAGCCCGAGACCGCCCCCGGAAAGCTCGCCCTGGCGCTCGCCTTCAAGGCCGACGGGCTCGATGCGGACGCCGCCGACCTCGTGCGCGACCTCTGGCGCAGCGAGAGCTTCGGGCGCGTCTTCGAGGCCAAGGTGATGGACGCCATGCCCGGCATCCTCACCACGATCGACCACCGCACCCGCATGGAGCGCGCGCTGCTGAAGGAGGACTGGGAAATGGCCGGGCGCGCGGCCGGCTATGCCGGCGGCTCCTATGCCAGCCTGGTGCGGGCGCGCCGCGTGGTCGAGGCCAAGGGCGCGGGCGCCCCGTCCGCCCTCAACGCTGTGCCGCCGAGCCTTCGCAACGATTCCTCGTTCATGCTCTCGCGGGCGCAGTACTATCGCCGCGCGGACAAATTCGAAGAGGCCGCCAAGATCCTGGCCGCCGCGCCGACGAACCCCGAGGTTCTCGTCGACGGCGACGAATGGTGGGTCGAGCGTCGCATCGTCGCCCGCAAGCTGATCGACCAGGGCGACACCAAGGCCGCCTACGCGGTGGCGAGCGGCCACAGCGCCCGCACCACCGAGAAGCGCATCGAGGCCGAGTTCCATGCCGGCTGGATCGCGCTCCGGTTCTCGGGCGACGCCAAGGCGGCGCAGGCGCACTTCGCCAAGGCCGCGGACATCGCCGAGACGCCGATCTCGATCGCGCGGGCCACCTACTGGCAGGGTCGCGCCGCCGACCAGCTCGGCAACGCGCGCGAGGCCAAGACCTTCTACGAGCGCGCCGCCGGCCAGCCGATCGCCTATTACGGCCAGCTCGCCCGCGCCCGGCTCGGCCAGTCGAGCTTCGATCTGCGCCGCGCCGCCGATCTCGACGGGGACGCCCGCAAGGCCTTCGACGACCGCCTGTTCGTGCGCGCCCTGAAGCTGCTCTCGGCCGCCGCGATGAAGGATCTGGCGCTGCCGCTCTACATCGACGCGGCAAAACTCCTGACCAACGAGGCGGAGGTGAATGCGCTGGGCGACGTCGCCCTGCAGACCGGCGACGCGCGGGCGCTCGTCGCCATCGGCAAGCTCGCGACGCAGCGCGGCCTGGCGCTCGACGTCCACGCCTACCCCACCATCGGCATCCCCGAATACGAGGCCTTCGTGGCCGTGCCGCAGGTGGAGCGCGCCATGGTCTTCGCCATCGCCCGGCAGGAGAGCCAGTTCGACCCGCGCGCCCAGTCCGGCGTCGGGGCGCGCGGCCTGATGCAGATGATGCCGGCCACTGCCTCGCGCACCGCCAAGCGCGTCAGCACCGCCTACGAGCAGGGCCGCCTGACCAGTGATCCGGCCTATTGCGCCCGGCTCGGCCAGGCCCATCTCGGCGAGCTGATGGAGGATTGGCGCGGCTCCTACATCCTCGCCTTCGCCTCCTACAATGCCGGCGGCGGCAACGTGAAGAAGTGGATCGACGCCTACGGCGACCCCCGCAAGCCCGGCATCGACCCGATCGACTGGGTCGAGCGCATTCCCTTCACCGAGACCCGCAACTACGTGCAGCGCGTGATGGAAAACCTGCAGGTCTACCGCAACCGCCTCGGCGGCAAGGGGGACGGCAAGAACGCCCTGCTGATCGAGCAGGATTTCGCCCGCGGGGCCAAGCCGGCGGCGAGCGCCGAGGCCGCGCCGGTCGCGCCGTAGCCGCGGGTTTTCTTTGGAGCTCTCGCCGAAGGTCACGCTCCTCAGGCCGTGCCGACCCGGTACTCGCGCGGCGGCCGCGTGCCGCTGACGGCGAATTCCCCGACGCTGCGCTCGCGGTAGATTCGCGGATTGTGCGAGGTCAGGGTGCGGGCGTTGCGCCAGTGGCGGTCGAGCCCGTGCTCTTCCTTCACCGCCGAGGCCCCGAGGGCGTCGAACAGGGCGGTGGTGGCCTCCAGCACGAGGTTCGTCACCACGGTGACGGCCTGGTTGATCTCGACGTCGGCGATCGCCGTGGCCGGCTCGGCCGCATCTCGGCCGCCGGCCCGGACCGCCTCGTAGGCGCGCTGCACGGCCTCGGCCGCCTTCAGCACGATCGCGCCCGCCGCATAGGCGTTGCTCCGCACGCGCCCGACGACCGCCAGGATCTGCGGGTCGTCCGCCGTGCGGCCGGCATTGCCGTGGCTGTAGACGCGGGTTCGAGCCTGGACGAGCCGGGTCACGTCCTCGGCGGCGGCGCGGCCGATCCCCGCGAGCGTCGCGAGATGCACGAGCTGGAAGAAGGCCATGGCATAGGGAAAGCGCACCGTTTCCGGCTTGATCAGATCCGCGCTCAGGACGACGCCGGTGAAGCGGGCGGTGCCGCTCGCGGTGAGCGCCTGCCCGAACCCGTCCCAATCGTCGTCGATCGCGACGCCGGGCGTCCGCGTCGGCACGGCGGCGATGACCGGCGCGCCGCTCTCGTCCTGCGCCGAGAGGTGGATCCAGTCCGCGAACAGCGAGCCGGTGGTGTAGAACTTCCTGCCGTCCACCACCCAGTCCTCGCCGCGGCGGCGCACCACGGTATCGAACTGCCCGACCTTGGCCGGCCCGGTCTCCGAGACGCCGCTGCCGACGGTCTCTCCGGCCGCGATCCGGGCGATCCAGCGCGCGCGCCACTCCGGCGACGCGGAGGATAGCACGTCCTCGGTGAAGCCGAAATGCGCGCGCAGGGCGTTGGTGACGTTCGAATCGGCCTGCGACAGCTCGATCAGCAGGTTGAACAGTTCGGGCAGGCCGGCGCCGTGGCCGCCGTCCGACGGATCGAGGCGAAGCGTCGTGAAGCCCGCCTCCTTGAGCCAGCCGATCTCGGCATGGGGCAGTGTTCGCCCGGCGTCTCGCGCCACGGCGGTGGCGCGAATCTCCGAAAAGATCGGCCGGAACCGCGCCGCGAGAGCGTCGTAGCGCCCGCTCGGACCCGCCCCCCAACCCGCATCTGTCTGCGACATCGCTCGGCCATCCCGTTCTGAATGCCGCCGCGCAGGAACGATGGGAGAAGCGACGGCCGGCGCGGCGGCCTCATGGAATCGGCAAATTCCGGGTAGAACTCAAGGTGTGGCCGCCTGTTATTGGGATCGTCTCGCCATTTTGAAATCGGTTTCTTCCAATAATCGAGCATATGCACGATCGTTCTACTGAGAATCTACAATATAGAATAAGAATCTATTTGATCGTCGCGGTAGGCCGTCTACGCTCGACGGCCGGTCCTCCGCCGTCCCAGCGCCCCGAGTTGTCCTGCATGATCCTGTCCCGCCGCCGTTTCGCAGCCTCGCTCGGAGGCGCGCTCGGCCTCGGCCTGGCGGGAGCCGGGGCGGGCCGTGCCGCCAAGACGGTGCGCTTGAGCTTCCAGCGCTCCTCGACCCTGCTGACGGTGCTCAAGACCAACGGGACGCTGGAGACACGGCTCGGCGCGGCGGGCAGCGGGGTAAGCTGGCACCAGTTCACCAAGGTGATCGAGCCGATGAATACCGGCGCGGTCGACCTCCATGCCGACGTCGCCGACGCGGTGCCGATCTTCACCCAATCGGCTCGGGCGCCGTTGACCTTCTATGCGATGGAGGCGGGCTCGCCCCGCGCCGACGCGATCGTCGTGCCCGCGGAATCCGAGATCCGCTCGATCGCCGACCTGAAGGGCCGGACGGTGGGCGTCTCGAAGGGCTCCGGCTGCCATTTTATCCTCGCCGCCGCCCTGAAGCGCGAGGGCCTGAGCTTCGCCGACATCAGGCCGGCCTATCTCGAAGCGCCGGACGGGGCCGCCGCCTTCGGGCGCGGCAGCCTCGACGCCTGGGTGATCTGGGATCCGTTCCTGGCGATCGTGCAGGCCAAGCGGCCGGTGCGCGTGCTCGCCGACGCCGGCGGCCTGTCGAGCTACAACCGCTACTATACGGTCAACGATAGCTTTGCCGCCGCGCATCCCGAGATCGTCGCCACGGTGTTCTCGGCCCTGGTGGAGGCTGGCCGTTGGGTGAAGGCGAATCCGAAGGAGGCGGTGGCCCTGCTCGCGCCGCTCTGGGGCGACCTGCCGCCCGAGGTCGTCGCCACCGTCAACGAACGGCGCAGCTACGCCGTCAAGCCGGTCGACCGCGCGGCTTTGGCCGAGCAGCAGAGCATCGCCGACACCTTCCTGGAGGCCGGCCTGATCCCGCGCAGGCTCGACGCCACCGACGTGCGGATCTGGCAGCCGCCGGCCGGGAGGGGCTGAGCCGCATGACTTTCGCCGAGAACGCAAATTGCCTAGTTTGCAACCTGGCCGAGAGTTCGCGGTCGAGGCCAAGAGATCGGGTGAATGCCGCGCTACTTCTTCGACATCGTCAACGGCGGCAGTGATATCGACAATGAAGGCAGCATCTTAGCGAATTTTGAGGCCGCCAGGGAAACAGCCGTTAGGATAGCGTTCGATGCCGCGATCTCCGCACCGCCGATCGACGGCGAACACCCGGCCGTTGTGACGGTGCGCGACAGCTCGGGACGCACGATCCACAGCGTCTGGATCCAGGTGTGCGAACAGGCTCATACCTGAACCGACGTGGCCCATCTCCTTGGTGCATTTGCTCCACAAGGCTGCAGGATCGAGCATTGCGGTGCCGCCTGCACCACCGCCAGCACCTCCTCCCTCGTCGCAACGAGGGCGAGGAGAGCGCTCATCGCGATCGAACCGCGTATCCGGAGCCGGCATGACCCACCCTCTCCGCTTCGGCATCTGGGCCGCCGTCCACGGCTCGCGCGCCGCCCACCACGACCCGGACGAACCGGACGACGCCGGCTGGGCTCGAAACCGTGATCTGGTGCTGGAGGCCGAGGCGCTCGGCTTCGACGCCGTGCTCGTCGCCCAGCACACAATGAATCCCTACGACGAGGGCCGCGACCAGCTCGAAGCCTGGACGGCCTCGGCGGCGCTCGCGGCGCTGACCCGCCGCATCGAGATCATCGCGGCGATCAAGCCGGGGCTCTACCACCCGGTGGTGCTCGCCAAGATGGCGCTGCAGATCGAGCATGTCAGCGAGGGCCGCTTCGGGATCAACCTCGTCAACGCCTGGAACCGCGCCGAATTCGAGCGGGCCGGCCTGCCGTTTCCGGCGCATGACGAACGCTACGCCTATGGCCGCGAGTGGATCGGCCTCGTCGACCGCCTGATGCGGGGCGAGCGCGTCGATTTCGAGGGCCGGCACTTTCGCGTCGAAGACTACCGGCTGAAGCCCGCCGGCACGTTCCGCCCGCGCCCGACGATCTATGTCGGCGGCGAGTCGGAGCCGGCGCGGGCGCTGGTCGCCGACCACGGCGACGTGTGGTTCATCAACGGCCAGCCGCACGGCGACGTCGCCGCCCTCATCGCCGATGTCGCCCGCCGGCCCGCCGCGCAGGGCCGCCTGCGCTACGGCCTCTCGGCCTTCGTCATCGCCCGCGAGACGGATGCCGACGCGAAGGACGAGCACGCGCGCCTGCTCGACCTCAGCCGCCGCGACGAAGCCTTGCGCGCCGACACCCGCGCCCGCACCGACACGGCGAGCGTGATGTTCGCAAAGACCGATGCGGCGGCGACGCGGCATGTCGGCACCAACGGCGGTACGGCCGCGGGACTGGTCGGCAGTTACGGGACCGTCGCCGAGCGCGTCGGCGCATTCCATGCGGCCGGCATCGAACTGTTCATGCTGCAGTTTCAGCCCTTCGAAGCCGAGATGCGGCGCTTCGCGCATCACGTGATTCCGTTGGTGCGGCGGTGACGGCGCCGCCTCGGGATCAGCCTCGCTTCGCCGCCAGCCGTCCGGCGCCGCCGGCGAGGCATCCGGCGAGATAGGCGGCGAGCATCAGCGTGGCGGTTTCGACCCAGAGCCCGGGCTGGCCCGGCACGGTCTGCAGCAGGGCGAGGGCGGAGAGGATCGCCAGGAGTGCGAACGGGATCGCGGCGGCGGCGAGAGCGAAGCGGTCGCGGGGCAGGCCCATGACTGCGCCGATGCAGGCGCCGAGCAGCAGCGCGCCCGCGAGGCCGGGCCACAGCGTCGAGACAAGAAGCGTCATGAGCGCAGCGCCAATCCGATGCCCTGGCGGTCGTTGAGCGGCGCGCTGCCCTGCGCCGCGAGCGCCCGGCCGGAGGCCACCCCCGCCTTCAGGAGATAGTCGACGATCGCCGCGGCGCGGGCGCCGGCGAGGTCCGGCGACGGATCGGGGTCTTTCGCGGGCGGCGGCGGCTCGGTGGGGGTGGGGGCCGGTTTTGCCTTGTCCGCCTTCGTGTTGTCCGCCGCCTTGCCGGCTTCGGCTACCTTGCCCGGTGCCTTGTCGTTGCCCGTCGTCTTCTCTTTACTTGAAGTCTTGGCTTTGTCGGCTTTCGCCTTGTCGGCCTTGTCTTTTTCGGCCTTGGCCTCCGGCAGGGTCTCGGGTTTCGGCGGCTTTGCGCCGGGGGGATCGAGATGGCCGATCACCTCGACGCGCTCGGCCCGGCAGGCCTTGACGAGTTCGGCGACGGCGTCGAGCACCGGATAGAAATCCGGCTTCAGCTCGCTGCTGCCGGGGGCGAAGCGCAGCGTGTGTCCGGCGAGCCGCTCCGAGAACAGCCGGGCGCAGGTCGGCGCGTCGTAGGCCGGGGCCGCGTCGCGGGTGGTGACGGCGACCGTGCTCTCCCAGCCCGGCGGCACGGCGCGGCGCAGGTCCTCTCCGGTGCGGCGGGCGCTCTCGGCATAGAGGCTCTCGCCACCGAGTTGCATCGTGCGGCCGGTGACGGCAATCTCGCCGCTTGCGAGCGTCGAGAGCGGGCCGAGGGTGGCGGTGAGCGCGGCGACGAGGCCGGGGCGCGCGCCGGAGGAGAGACGCGAGCGGTCGACGATCGCCTCGCGCAGGAAGCGCAGTCGCAGGGCGGCGTTCAGCGATTCGCGCGCCGCCCGGTCGGGCAGATAGCCCGACAGCGTCACGCTGCCCGAATCGCGCCGGATGCGCGTCGTATAGGGCGAGACCGGCCGCACCTCGAGCGAGACCGTGCCGGCGCCGATTCCGGCCGGACGGGCGTCGCGCAGAGCCGCCTCGGCCTCGCCGACCGCCTCCTCGTCGAGCGCGGTACCCGAGACCGACAGGTTGCCGCGCTCGAAGCGGACCGAGCCCTCGCGGATCAGGCCGGCGAGGCGAAGTGCGGCCTTGGTCAGGGCGGCCGGGTCGATCGCGGGGTCGAGGCCGCGTGCGGTGCGCATCGCGTCGTCCACCCCGGCCTGCATCCCGGTGTTCGCCAGGACTATCCCCGCCATCTTGAGCGCCTCGGCCCGGGCCGCCTCGGAGACGACGTTGCCGCCGAGGGTCAGGCCGCCGTCGGGACGGCGCTCTACGACGAAGCGGAAGTCGTCGACGCGGGGCGGCAGGATCTCGATCGCCCCGAGTCCGAAGCCCTGCGGCGGCGCGTCCTGTCCTGCCGCGTAGGCCGCCGGATCGAGGGCCTCGCCGCGTATCGAAAGTGTCGTATCGCTCAGGCTCGCGACGGCGCCCGGAGCGAATCCGCCAAGGCGCGCAACGAGATAGGAGGCGCCCTCCATGAAGCCCGCCGGACCGCCGCGGGCCGCCCTCGCCCGGTCGCGCAGGTCCGTTTCAGGTGGCAGCGCGGCCGCAAGGCGCGCCGCCAGCGCCGCGGCGCCGACCTCTGCCGGGCGGTTTCCGCCGGTCTCGACCTGGTCCGCGCGCGTGCGCGTCGCGGTCCAGACGAAGGGCGAGGCGGTTTCGATCAGGCCGGTGCGGTCGCCGACGCGGCGCAGGCCTGGAATCGACGCGAGACGCCCCAGCGCCGCTTCGCGGGAAGCCGAATCCGGCGCCTCCCCGAGCGCCAGCAGGTCGCGGCCCTCCGCCTCGATGCGCAGCCAGGGCTCCGGCTCGCCCCTGCCCGTCTCGCGCACGATCGCGGCGCTGCCGACCCGCAGCGCGTCGGCGACGATGGGTGCGGTGGCGAGGGTCGCGGCTGCCCAGAGCAGCGCGAGCACCGGCAGGCCGGCGAGCCATCCGACGCGATTTCGGAAGGCGGATGAGGAAGTTGGGGACGTCACGGACCTCGAGGACCCTCGATCGCCGTCGAGCCGGACACGGTGAGGACGATCCCCGCAATGTCCGCCCGCTTCGCGGCATCATGAAGGCTGCGGCCGACCCGCATCCGAGGCGTCACGGCATAAAAAGACCCCGACCGGTGAAGGTCGGGGCTCGGAGGTGCTCGGTGCGAAGACGTGTGCGCGAACTAGAAGTCGCGCTGCACGCGGAAGCGGGCTTGGTAGGTGTCTTCGCTGCTCTTCGGATAGAGCGGCAGACCGGCGAGCGTGGTGGTCTTGTCCGCGTTCGTGGTCCGGCCGTTCGCCAGGCTGGTGCGGATGTACTGGCCCTCGACGCCGATATCGAGATCCTTGACCGGC
The DNA here is from genome assembly GCF_022179645.1 of Methylobacterium thuringiense. Lineage (GTDB taxonomy): Bacteria > Pseudomonadota > Alphaproteobacteria > Rhizobiales > Beijerinckiaceae > Methylobacterium > Methylobacterium thuringiense. The sequence continues at coordinate 138,667 of NZ_BPRA01000008.1, read as the reverse complement.
GACCAGATCAGGCTCGCGCCGGTGACGATCTGGGCGGTGTCGCGCAGGGACGGGCTCAGGACATACCCGACCCCGTTCGTCGTGGGTGACGGCGGGGCGACCGCGGTTCCTGCGCCGACCTCGAAGTTGGCGAGGCCTACCGCAGCGCGAGCCCGCTCGCTGAAGTTCATCTGGCCATAGCTGCCGTAGAAGGCGGAACGCCATTCCGGCGACCAGTAATGCAGGTAGGAGGCGACGACCGTGAAGCTCTGCGACAGTTCGATCTTGCCCGTCAGCGGGTTCACGATGGCGTCGGACAGGTATTGGTTGAACGGGTTGCCCGCGAAGACGGCGGCGTTGCTGAGGTACCCGGCCGTGAAGCGGTTGATGCCGGTGTAGAACGAGGCACCCTCGCCGTAGGCACCCTGCAGATAGAGGCCGTCACCCGGAGCGATGAAGGGCATGTTGAACTTCAAACCGCCCTGGATCGCCCAGCCGTACTCGGTCTGTGCGCCGCTGCTGACGCCACGGGCTGCCAACAAGGCTGCGGCCGCGTTGGGAGCCAGCGCAATCGGCGCTCCAGGGGGGCCGGTGATCGCCGAGCCGGCGATGAACCCGCCCGTGTTGACGTCCTTGACGGCGCCCGAGAGCTGAGCCGATCCCCACGGAGCATCGTAACGAAGCGAGCCCACGAAGTCGGGCATGCGCGAGCGCTGCACGGCGTCGACGAAGGCGACGCTGGTGGCGTTTCCGTTCGCGTTCTGGGACAGGATGATCGGCGTCGGAGCGGTGGTGAAGACGTTGTTGGTTCCGGCGACACCGGCGCCTGCACCGGCGGCCGTGACCGCGTCGGAATAGAGCGGGTTCTTGCGGAAGGTCGGGTCTTCCATCGAGAGTGTCGCGGAGAAGCCGCCCTCGAAGGTCTTGGTGTAGGCGAGCAGGTTCGTCGAGGCGAGATCGGAGCCGAGGGAGGTGCCGATGATTTCGTAGTCGTGTGCGTAGAAGTCGAAGAACGACGACGCACGACCGGCCGTCAGGCCTGCGAACTGGACGAAGGCCTTGTCCACGTTGATGAAATTCTCGACGCGGCCGAGCGTATCCTGGCCGGTGCCGGAGAAGGCCTGAGCGCCGCGGACGATCGTGCCCGAGGAAATCTTGGTGTTGCCGGTACGGCTGGCTGCGTCGAGGCGCAGGAAGGCGCGGAGCGTGCCGTAGCCGGTCTGCGTGCGCGCATCGACGTTGAGGCGCATCAGGCCGGTGAAGCCCGAAAGATCGCCACCACCGGGAACGTTGCGGCTGTTGCTGTTGATGTAGCCCGTCTCGAACCGCGCGCGGCCGGAGACGCGCAGGCAGGTATCGGTACCCGGGATGTAGAAGAAGCCTGCGCCGTAGGCGCCGCAGACGCGGACGTATTCGATCGGCGCGGCCTTCTTGACCGGAAGATCGGCTGCCTGTGCCCCTGCGACCGCGGTCAGCCCCGCCGCCGATCCCAGGAGAAGGCTCTTGATGAGCTTCATTGTGGAAACCTCCGAAGTTTCGAGACCCTTGGGAGCGGACTTGTTTCGGTCCACGGCGCCACCCCAGCGAGGCCCCGCGATCCTTCGTCCATTTTCCCTTTATTGGTTTGGCCATCCCCGATGGGGTATCGGCCAATCCAGCGGCGAGGCTTTTGTCTCTGCCGCCGGGGCACCATGGGCGAGCGTGGCCGCACGGGCAATCGACTTCGATGTCGTCGAACCGTCCTAAATCTGCTTCCACAAGAGCTGTTGCCCGCTCGCAACGCTTTGTTCCCGCAGGAAAACAAATCCCGCTACCGGCAGGTGCTTTCGAGCAATGACGGTCTCGCAGGCTGTGAGCCGAAGCTGACCTGCCGTAAGCGACGCCAAGACGCCGCCGTCACGTCGCCGCGTTGAGAGCCGGTTTCGATTCGGCCTCATCTGCTGCCGCAGGTGCAAATTCCGCCTCTGGAGGCCTACGACTCGCGCAACATCTCCAACGCGAGCCAGCGATCCTCAGCCGCGCTCAGTTCCGCCTGCGCTGCCGAGAGCATCGACGAGGCCTTCTCAAATCGTGCAAAATCGCGGGCGTAGAGATTGGGATCGTCGAGTACGGTCTTCAGGCGCGCGATGCCGGTCTCCAGTTCGCGCATTCGCACGGGCAGCGTCTTGAGCTCATGCTGCTCCTTGAACCCCATCTTCTTGCGGGACGACCCGGCTGCGGGTTCGCCCCGGAGCTCCGTGCGCTCGCGGGCGCCGCCACGGGGCTGCGCCGTCCGGGCGTCGACGCCCTTGCCGCGCTGCGTGAGCATGTCGCTGTAGCCGCCGGCATATTCGGTCCAGCGGCCCTCCCCTTCGGAGACGAGGACGCTGCCGACGACGCGGTCCAGGAAGTCGCGGTCGTGGCTGACCAGGATCAGGGTGCCGGCATAGTCGTCGAGCATCTCCTGGAGCAGGTCGAGGGTCTCCAGGTCGAGGTCGTTGGTGGGCTCGTCGAGCACGAGGAGGTTCGAGGGCTGCGCCAGGGCGCGGGCGATCAGCAGGCGGTTGCGCTCGCCGCCGGAGAGCACGGAAACCGGCGTACGGGCCTGCTCGGGAGCGAACAAAAAATCCTTGAGGTAGCCGATGACGTGGCGGCTATGGCCGCCGACCATGATGCTGTCGCCGCGCCCCCCCGTGAGCACGTCGGTCACGGTCATCGTCGGTTCGAGCACGGCGCGGGCCTGGTCGAGGAGCATCATCGACAGGTTGGTGCCGAGCCGCGCCACGCCGGAATCCGGCGCGAGCTTGCCGGTAAGCAGGTTGATCAGCGTGGTCTTGCCGGCGCCGTTGGCCCCGACGATGCCGAGCCGGTCGCCCCGCGTCACTCGGATCGAGAGATCGTCGACGATCGTGCGCTCGCCGTAGCTCTTCGAGATGCCCTTCGCCTCGACTACGAGCGTGCCCGAGGCTTCGGCCTCCATCGACGTCATGGTGGCGGTGCCGACCGGGCGGCGGTCGTCGCGTCGCTCCTTGCGCAGGGAATGCAGGTTGCCGAGCCGCCGCACGTTGCGCTTGCGCCGGGCGGTGACGCCGTAGCGCAGCCAATGCTCTTCATCGGCGATCTTGCGTTCGAGCTTGTGCCGGTCGCGCTCCTCCTCCTCAAAGAAGTTGTCGCGCCAGGCCTCGAAGGCGGAAAAACCCTGTTCGATCCGCCGCGTCACGCCGCGGTCGAGCCAGATCGTGGCGCGCGTCAGGCCGGACAAAAAGCGCCGGTCGTGGCTGATGAGCACGAGAGCGGCGCGCGTGCGGCCGAGTTCATTCTCGAGCCATTCGATCACAGGCAGGTCGAGATGATTGGTCGGCTCGTCGAGGAGTAGAATATCGGGCTCGGGCGCCAGCGCCTGGGCCAGCGCAGCGCGGCGCGACTCGCCGCCGGAGAGCCGGGACGGGTCTTCCTCGCCGGTCAGGCCGAGGTTCTCGACGAGATAGCGGGCACGATACGGATCGTCGCCGGGGGCGAGGCCCGCCTCCACGAAGGCGAGAACCGTATCGAAGCCCGCGAGATCCGGCTCCTGCGCGAGGTAGCGCAACGTGGTGCCGGGCTGCAGGAAGCGTACGCCCCGATCGGGCTCGACGAGCCCGGCGGCGATCTTCATCAGCGTCGACTTGCCGGAGCCGTTGCGCCCGACGAGGCAGGCGTGCTCGCCGGGCGAGATCGCGAGTTCGGCTGACTCGATCAGCGGAGTGCCGCCGAAGGTCAGCGCGATGTCTTTGAGGGTAAGAAGCGGGGGAGCGGCCATGGCCGGGGGCTTAACCCGGCGCAGGGCCATCACGCCAGGGCGGTTCAGGCCGTCGGGTTGGCCGGGCCGGTCGGGGTCGGCTCCGAAGGCGGCGGCAGCGGAACCTCCACGGGGCTCTCGGCCGGCGACTCCGCGGGCGAGACACCGGGAATTTCCGGAGAGGGGGCGGGTGGCGGTGCCTGCGGCGGATCGTAGGGCGTGTCCGGTGGCGGCTGGGGGGTCGGGACTTCCGGGATCGGACCAGGATTCGACATCGAGACTCCAGGCAGGCGGGACGCGGCGCTCGTGCGCCATCGGGTCCGGTCCAAACGGGCGCCCGCCGTCGACGGTTCCGGGGATCGCCTTCGATCCTATTTCTTGGTGAGGAGCTTGGTGCCCTCGTTGCCGACGATCTTCTGCAACTTCTCGGCGAAGAACGAGAGCAGCAACGGCAGCCGGACTTCGAGGCGGACCGTGTCGAGGTTCACGTCGACCTGACCGTCTATCTTCTGACCGAGGCTCGACAATGCGAAATCGAGGTGGTCGCCGGTCCAAGTCATGGCTTCGACGGTGATGCCGCTCTTCTGCAGCAGGGCCTTGCCCTTCTCGGTCCCCTCCTCGAGCCGACGCTTGGCCTCGTCGCGCCCGAGGTCGTGCGGAATTTCCATCACCAGCGGCTTGGCCATCGCGCAGTCGTCTCCCTCTGCGGCGCAAGCTCTGCAAATGGGAACCGGCCGGCGTCACGACAACGCCGACCGGCCCGAAGTCTTTACCGTTGGCCCTTTCGGCTGACGCTTGCAGGGCCGTCCGCCGCACCAGCGGCGGCGCGCAGTCGCGCTTGGCCCACGGCCGAACGTTGAAAGTGTCGGTTTCGACTGCCGTGGGTCACGAGTCAGGCGGGTGCGATCAACGCACCACCGCCATCGAGACGTAGCTGGTGCCGTTCATGCCGATGGCGCGGGCGGCGCCGGCGGCCAGATCGATCTGGCGGCCGCCCACGAACGGGCCGCGGTCGTTGATGCGCACCACGACCGAGCGGCCGGTGGCGCTGTTTGTCACCCGGACGCGGGTGCCGAAGGGCAGGCTGCGATGTGCGGCGGTCAGGCCGCCCGAGTTGAAGCGCTCACCGCTGGCGGTGCGATGGCCCTGGAAGCCGGGGCCATACCAGGAGGCGTTGCCGCCCGACGCGTGGCGGACATGGCGAACCCGGTTGGCGAAACGAAAGGCGAAGCGGCCGGAATGAGCCGAGCGGATGCGGTGGCTGAAATGCGCGTGACGGGAGGAATGGACGTGATGTCCGCGTGCCTGAAAACCGGCATGCCCGGCCCTTGCCTCGGCAGGTGCGGCCAGCGTGAGCATGGCGAGCACGAGGCCGAACAGGGCCACGGCGTTTCGGATGACAACCTTCATGTGCGATCGCTTTCCCTTGTTGTTGCGAACGCCGCGGAAAATGATGGGGAAGGCGGCCAAATTGCGACATCGACTTAGCGGTGCGGCAAAGGCACACATCAGGCTATTTAACAGTTTAGTTTCTCGTGCTTTCCACCAAAACATTCGCAAGATGTGAGTTGTTGAGCCGTTGCGCTGCCGCCGAGCCCCTCACCTTCGGCTGGAAGCATTCGGAAGTCGCTTGCGGCAGGCGCCGGATGTCGCGCCATTACTGTCTCGCATGCATGGTGGCGGATGCACGGTTGCGGCGAGCGCAAGGCTGAGGGTCCGGGCGGGGGTATGAAGACGGCGCGACGACCGGGCTGGCGGGCACCCGGCAAAAACTGCAGCCCCAAACTGAGACGCGCCGACAAATTTTCGAGGAACCCGGCCTTTACCCTAGCTGGGCCATTGTCCGGTTGTCAGTCGCGTAACCGGTGTTTGCCATGGCTTCCCCGCGTACCGCGGTCGCCGGCGCCACCGCCCGGGTTCATGTCTCGCGTTCCGGGCGGGCAGCGTCGGCGCCGCGGATGGGTCTCGCACCCTCCGTCCAGCGTCTTCCTACCACTTTCCCTCTCGACGAGATCTTGGTCGGCGATTGCATCGCCTCCATGAACGCGCTGCCGCCGTCGAGCGTAGACTGCGTCTTCGCGGATCCGCCCTACAATCTCCAACTCGGAGAAGCGGGCCTGCTGCGTCCCGACCACAGCCGCGTCGACGCCGTCGACGACGACTGGGACAAGTTCGCGACCTTCGAGGCCTACGACACCTTCACCCGCGCCTGGCTCACCGCCGCACGCCGCGTGATGAAGCCGAACGCGACCCTCTGGGTGATCGGTTCGTACCACAACATCTTCCGGGTCGGCAGCGCGTTGCAGGATCTCGGTTTCTGGATCCTTAACGACATCGTCTGGCGCAAGGCCAACCCGATGCCGAACTTTCGCGGCAAGCGTTTCACCAATGCGCACGAGACCCTGATCTGGGCTTCCCGCTCGGCGGAGTCGAAGGGCTACACCTTCCACTACGAGGGGCTGAAGGGCGGCAACGACGACGTCCAGATGCGCTCGGACTGGTTCATTCCGCTCTGCACCGGTGACGAACGCCTGAAAGGCGCCGACGGGCTGAAGGTCCACCCCACCCAGAAGCCGGAGGCGCTGCTCGCCCGCACGTTGCTCTCGGCGACCAATCCCGGCGACGTGATCCTCGACCCGTTCTTCGGCACCGGCACCACCGGCGCCGTCGCCAAGCGCCTCGGACGCCGCTTCATCGGCTGCGAACGCGATCCTGTCTACGCAGACGCCGCACGGAAGCGGATCGATGCGGTCGAGCCGCTCTCCACCGCCGCCCTCCTCGTGGCGCCGACCAAGCGCGCCGAGCCGCGCGTGGCCTTCCTCAGCGTGATCGAGGCCGGGCATATCCGCCCCGGCGAGATGCTCAGCGATGCGCGGGGCCGCCACACGGCGATCGTGCGTCCCGACGGTACCCTGATGGCCGGGCCGGTGGCGGGGTCGATCCACAAGATCGGCGCCCTCGTCCAGGGCCTGCCCTCCTGCAACGGCTGGGATTTCTGGCACGCCAAGCGCGACGGCAAGCCGGTTGTCATCGATACCTTCCGTGCCAAGATGCGCGCCACGATGGGCTCGGCAGCCTGAACCCCGTCCGGCCTCGGCTTAGCGCGGGCGCGTCCGCGGCCGACCGCGCTTGCGCTTTGCCGCAGGCGCCGGCTCGGCCTCGGCCGGGCTCTCGAAATCCCCGTCGATCGCCTCCGCCGGCGGAGCCGCGATCATCCGCGGGGCCGGCTTCGGCACCGGGCGAAAGGTCCGGCGCAGCTCTGCCGGGACCGGCTCGGGCTCGGCAAACAGCGGTGCGGGGGCCAGGGCCGGCACTGCCTCGACCTTCGGTGTCTTGGCTTTCGGATCGGGCTTCGGATCGAAGGCGTGGGCGATCACCTTCTTGATCACGCCCGGCAGCGGCTCTTCGTCGAGATCGCGCCGAGGCGTGAAGCGCATGCCCGGTGGCGGCGCGGTGCTCAGGGAGACGCGGGCGGCGAACACCGTCAGTTCGAGCGGGAAATGCGTGAAGGCGTGGCGGACCAGCCCCGGCAGGCGCTTCCAGCGGGCATCGAGCGGCGCGTCGAGCAGGGCGCGGGCCGGGTCGTAATCCGGCTCCCAGGGGCTCATCGGGGGCTCGGCCATCGAGCCGAGAAGCCCCTCGGGTGGGCGCGTCCGCAACAGGATCGCTTCGTCGCCGGCACGGATCGCCACGAAGGCCGCGCCCCGGCGGAGCGTGCCCTTCACCGCCTTGAGCTTGCGCGGAAACGTCTCCTGCAGCCCCAGGCCTCGGGCCCGGCAGGGCGCCATCCAGGGACAGAGCGCGCAGGCCGGACGCTTAGGCGTGCAGATCGTCGATCCGAGATCCATCACGGCCTGCGCGAAGTCTCCGGGCCTGTCGGCCGGCACGAGGGCCTGCGTCAGGGACCGGATCTCAGGACGTGCAGCCGGAATCACCGTCTCGATCGCGAAGAGCCGGGTCACCACCCGCTCCACATTGCCGTCGACGGCCGCGGCCTGCCGGTCGAAGGCGATCGCGGCGATGGCGCCGGCCGTGTAGGCGCCGATGCCGGGAAGTTTTCGCAGCCCCTCCTCCGTGTCCGGGAAGGCGCCGGCGGCGGCCACCGCCTTGGCGCAGGCGTGGAGGTTTCGCGCCCGCGAGTAGTAGCCGAGCCCTGCCCAGGCAGCCATCACGCTCTCCTCCGGCGCGGCGGCGAGCGCCCAAACGTCGGGAAACAGGCCGAGGAACTTGGCGAAGTACGGTTTGACGGCGGCGATCGTGGTCTGCTGCAGCATCACCTCGGACAGCCAGATCCGGTAGGGATCCGGCGCTTCACCCGGCAGCGCCCGCCACGGCAGCACCCGGCGGTGGCGATCGTACCAGACGAGGAGATCGTGGGCTTTGGGCCGGGCAGGCGCGCGAGAGGTGTTTGCGGGCGCGGGCATGGCGAGGGTCTTATCGGCAGCGCGAGCCGCGGCAAAGGCGGCAACGACGCCTTGCGAAAAAGATCGCAGCCCGTGTCGGATACCGGCCGGCTCGATCGTCCTATGGCGGTTCTATCACTGCCAACGAGGAGGTTCGCATGCCCTATGTCGACGGGTTCGTCGTCCCGGTGCCGAAGGCCAAGCTCGACGCCTACAAGGCGTTGGCCCGCAAGGCGCGCGACGTCTGGATGGAGTATGGGGCCACCGGCTTCGTCGAGTGCATCGGCGACGACGTGCCTCACGGACGGCTGACCTCGTTCCCCCGCGCCGTGCAGCTCGCAGAGGACGAGGTCGTGGTCTTCTCCTGGATTGTCTACGCGTCGCGGGAGAGCCGTGACGCCGTCAACGCCAAGGTTATGGCAGACCCGCGCATGCAGCCCGACCCCGATATGCCCTTCGACGGCAAGCGCATGATCTATGGCGGCTTCGTTCCGTTCCTCGACGCGTAGCGGCGACGCGCGGCACCGCTTGCGCTATCGTCGTGAAGCGGCGCGTATCGCGCCGCTTCAGCGATGGGCACCACCCGGCCATGGCCCGCGTCAAACCGCTCGCCGATCTGATCGAGGCCTGCATCGGCCCGGCCTTCGCCGCGCAGGGCTTCGCTTCGACCGATATCCTCGCGGCTTGGCCCGAGATCGTCGGCGAGCGCCTCGGTCGCGCCTGCCAGCCGGTGAAGCTCGAATGGCCGCGCCGACCGCGCGGCGAGACGACCGGGCGAGCCGAATCCGGCACGCTGGTGGTGCGGGTCGAGGGCGCCTTCGCGCTCGAGCTCCAGCACCTCGTGCCGGTGGTGATCCAACGCATCAACGCGCATTATGGCTGGGCCTGCATCGGCCGCATCGTGATGAAGCAGGGCCGCGTCCATACCGGCCAGCGCCGATCGGTGCTGCCCACCATCGATCCGGCCCGGCGCGGCGAAATCGCGCTGGCGGTCTCGCGGATCGAGGAAGACGGCCTGCGCGACGCCCTCGACCGTCTCGGCATCGCCGTGATCGCGTCGGAACCGAAGCGCCGCTGAGATCGCACGGTTTCGCGATCGACTTCTCCGAGCCTGCCGGCGCCTTGCCATCGCCCGTTCCCGGTTCTACCGCACGCCTATAGAGTGCCAGTCGTCCCAGCGGAGCTTGCCAACGCCATGATCACCCGTCGCGACGTCGTCAAATTCACCGGTCTCGCAGTCGGCGCGGCCGCTCTCCTGCCCCGCCTGTCGCTCTCGGCGCTGGCCCAGTCCGCCGACACCGCGGCGCTGATGCAGCCGGGTCCGCTGGGCGATGTCTGGCTGGGTCCGGCGGACGCCAAGTGCACGATCATCGAATACGCCTCGCTGACCTGTTCGCATTGCGCACATTTCCACAAGGTCACCTGGCCGGTGCTGAAGGAGCGCTACATCGACACCGGCAAGGTGCGCTTCACCCTTCGCGAATTCCCTCTCGACCCCCGTGCGACGGCCGGCTTCATGCTGGCGCGCTGCGATGGCAACGAGAAGTACATTCCGATCACCGACCTGCTCTTCGACCAGCAGGAAGCCTGGGCCTTCGTGAAGCCGCCGGAATCGCCGATCGACGCCCTCGAGAAGCTGCTGCGTCAGGCCGGCTTCACCAAGGACAAGGTCGAGGCTTGCCTCAAGGACCAGAAGATCTACGGCGCCATCAACGCCGTGAAGACGCGCGGCCTCGACGTGCTCAAAGTCGAGTCGACCCCGACCTTCTTCATCAACGGTCAGAAATTCTCCGGCGCCATGACGATCGAGGATATCGAGAAGGTCATCAAGCCGATCCTCGGCGCCTGACAGCGCGCCGACCGAGGCGGTGCAAAAATCGCTGATTCCTCAAGATCTGGAATGACTTGAAGGAAAGCGTGGCTGCCTTGACTCGGCAGGGGGGCGAAACTATGGTCCGCGCCGTTCGAGGGGTGGCCGGACGGTTCCCTTCGCTCTCGCCGATGTGAGTAGCCTGTGAGCGGCAACGAAGCAGGAGACGGGAGCGGGGACGCTCCCGGCAACTCCGACGGCGACCTCTCCGAGAGGCTCAAGCGTCTCGGGACGCAGCTTGATCAGAAGCGGCCCCCGGCCGCTCCCGCATCGTCGCCGCGCTCGGGTCGGTCCGACGGGTCCTCTCTCGGACAGGCCATGCGGCTCTCGACCGAGTTCGTGGCGGGCGTCATCGCCGGTGGGATCCTGGGCTGGATCTTCGATCGGCTCTTCGGCACTGCGCCGTGGGGGCTGATGGTGTTTCTCCTGCTCGGGTTCCTCACGGGCATCTACAATGTGATGCGCCTGAGCGGGTTTACCGGGCAGGCGGGCGGAAAAGACCCGCGTTAGGGCATTTTCCTCCGAAACGACGCCGGGGGTCTTGAGACTCGGGGCGCATCGTGTATGGCCACGCGCACAGACCGGTGCGGACGTCGGCACGAAGGATAAGGGGCGGAACAAGGCATGGCGGGCAGCATCGACCCGGCGCACCAAGTGGCGTTGCGACCGGACCCGATCCATCAGTTCGAGCTGCATTCGCTCGTGCCGTTCGGTCATATCGGCAACCAGCAGATCGCCTTCACCCAGTCGGCGCTTTACATGTTCGCCGCGGTCGCGGTGATTGCGCTGATCACCATCGTGGCTACGTCTTCGCGCTCGGTCGTTCCGGGTCGCATGCAGTCGCTGGCCGAAATCTTCTACGAATTCATCGCCGACACCGTGCATCAGGCCACGGGCGACGAGGGCAAGCGGTTCATGCCGCTGGTGTTCTCGCTGTTCATGTTCGTGCTGGTCCTGAACCTCTTCGGCATGATCCCCTACGCCTTCGCGGTGACCAGCCACCTCGTCGTGACCTTCGGGCTCGCGGCCCTGGTGATCGGCGTCGTCGTGGTCTTCGGCGTGATGAAGCACGGCACGCACTTCTTCGGCCTGTTCGTACCGTCGGGCGTGCCGAAGCCGCTGCTCGCGCTGCTGGTGCCGATCGAGATCATCTCCTTCATCTCCCGGCCGATCAGCCTTTCGGTGCGTCTCTTCGCCAACGTTCTTGCCGGTCACATCGCGATGAAGATCTTCGCCTTCTTCGTCGTCGGGCTGTTCTCGGCCGGCGCCTGGGGCCTGCTCTTCCCGCTGCCGCTGTTCCTGACGATCGCGCTGACCGCGCTGGAATTCCTGGTCGCGGCGCTTCAGGCCTACGTCTTCGCGACGCTGACGGCGATCTACCTCAACGACGCTCTTCACCCCGGCCACTAACGCCGGCTTCTTCCGCCCTAACGCATACCAGATCAAGGAATCAGGAGTTCATAATGGATCCCGTCGCAGCGAAGTACATCGGTGCCGGTCTGGCTTGCCTCGGCATGGCCGGCGCAGGCATCGGCCTCGGCAACCTGTTCGGTCAGTTCCTTGCCGGCGCCCTTCGCAACCCCTCCGCCGCCGACGGCCAGCGCGCCACCCTGCTGCTCGGCTTCGCGCTGACGGAAGCACTCGGCATCTTCTCGCTGCTGATCGCGCTGCTCCTGCTCTTCGCCGTCTGATTTTTTTGGGAGTTCGCCGTTCCGGACCATCGGTCCGGGGCGGCGGCTTCCTCAATCGACGCGTAGGCGCTCCGCTCGTCGGAGCTGACAATCTCCGTCACCGGACGAGGCCATGGCCGAGCACAACTCCCTCACGACCCCGCCCGCCAATTCCGACGTGAAGGTGGTCACGCCTCACGGTGGTCACGATGCCGGCCACGGCGCCGCTCACACCGAGCAGCCCGCGCATGGCGCAGCCTTTCCCCCCTTCGAGACCCACACCTTTCTCTCGCAGCTGATCTGGCTCGCGATCTCCTTCGGCCTGCTCTACTACCTGATGGCCAAGGTCGCCCTGCCCCGGATCGAAGCGATCCTGCATGCACGCTCGAGCCGCCTCGCCACCGATCTCGACGAGGCGCAGCGCATGAAATCCGAGGCCGATGCCGCGGGCGTCGCCTACGAGACGTCGCTCCGCGACGCTCAGGGCAAGGCCCAGGGCATCGCCCAGGAGGCCCGCGCCAAGCTCGCCGCCGAATCCGACAAGCGCCGCAAGGACAAGGAAGCGGAGCTCAACGCCAAGATCGCCGCCTCCGAGACGACGATCCGCGAGAGCACCGCCCGCGCAATGGGCAACGTCCGCGAGATCGCCGGCGAGACCGCTTCGAGCATCGTCGAGCGCCTGACCGGCCATGCGCCGGATCGCGCCAGCCTCGACCGCGCCCTCGGCGCCGTTCACTAGAAACGCCACTTCGTAAGGACTTGTGACCGGCATGTTGATGACCGCAGAATTCTGGGTCGCCGTCGCCTTCGTGATCTTCGGCGGGATCGTCTGGAAGGTCGGCGGCTTCGGCATGATGACCAAGGGCCTCGATGGCCGTGCCAAGCGTGTGCGTCACGAGCTCGACGAGGCCAAGCGCCTGCGTGAGGAGGCCGCCGCCGTCCTTGCCGATTACAAGCGCCGCCGCACCGAGGCCGAGAAGGACGCCGAGCGCATCGTCGCCGACGCCCACGAGGAGGCCAAGCGCATCGATGCCGAGGGCCATGTCCGGCTTGAGGATTACATCGCCCGCCGCACCAAGTCGGCCGAGCAGAAGATCGCCCAGGCCGAGGCCCAGGCAGCCGCGCAGGTTCGCGCCGCTGCCGCCGACGCCGCGGTGAAGGTCTCCGAGACGATCCTGCGCGAGCGTCTTCAGGGGCAGACGGCCCAGGACCTCGTCAAGTCGAGCCTCGGCGAGGTGAAGACCCGCCTCCAGGCTTGATCGCCATCGCCTATATGATCGACCAAGCCGCCTTCGGGCGGCTTTTTCGTTCAGGAGGTGTCCGGCTGTGAGCACGTTCCTGATCTACGGCGCGACCGGCTACACGGGCCGCCTCTGCGCGGAGCACGCCGTCGCGCGCGGGCTGCGTCCCGTCCTCGCGGGTCGAAGCGTCGATGCGGTGCGTGGGTTCGCCGAACGCCTCGGGCTCGAATGGCGCGCCTTCGGCCTCGAGACACCTGCCGCGGTGCGTGACGGCCTCGCCGGGATCGAGGCCGTGCTGCACGCGGCCGGACCGTTCTCGGCGACATCCCGGCCGATAGCCGAGGCCTGCTTGACCACGGCCACGCATTACGTCGACATCACCGGCGAGATCGACGTGATCGAAGCGCTTGCGGCGCGCAGCGGCGAGGCCGAAGCCGCCGGGATCATGCTGCTGCCGGGGGCGGGGTTCGATGTCGTCCCCAGCGATTGCCTCGCCGCCCACGTGGCCGGGCGGCTGCCCGGCGCCACGCGCCTGCGGATTTCGATCGGCGGTTTCCAGGGCATCAGTCGCGGCACGGCCAAGACCATGGTGGAAGGCGTCGCTTGCGGCACCCGCATGCGCCGGGGCGGCCGCATCGTCGAGATCGCCGACACGCCCCGAGCCAGCGCCGATTTCGGCTCCGGCCCGCGTTCGGCCATCGGGCTCGGCTGGGGCGACGTCGCCACGGCCTGGTACTCGACCAGGATCCCCGACATCGACGTGTTCTTCCAGGCCTCCCCGTCGCTCGCCCGGGCGGCGGCTATGCCGCGACCGTTCAAGCGGCTCCTGGCGACGGGGTTCAGCCAAGTGCTGCTCAAGCGTGCCATCGAACGCCTGGCGGCGCCCGGTCCCACACCGGAGGAGCGCGCCCGTTCGCGATGCCTGTTCCTCGCCGAGGCGTGGGACGATAGCGGCCTCCGCGTCGCGAGTCGGATGGAATCGCCCGAAGGCTACACGCTGACCGCGCTGACGGCAGTGGAGATCGCCCGTCGGGCCGCGCAGGGCGAAGCAAGCCCCGGATTTCAAACGCCGGCAACGGCTTATGGTGCGGACTTCATCCTGTCGTTCGAGGGCATCGAACGCCGGGATCTCTGAACCCTCGCCGCCGTTGCTTCGCTACGCTCGCAATGACCGTTACCTCCCTGGACGGCCGGCACCCTCCCCCGCTATTCCTCCAGCAAGCAAGGCGAGGGACGGCGGTGACGCCGATCGAGGCATGCACGACGACGATTCCCGGCCCCGCCGGCTCGCGACCCACGAGATCGGGCAGAAGCTCGACGAACTCTCCGTCGGCGATCTGGCCGAGCGCATCACTCTGCTGCGGGCCGAGATCGAGCGACTGGAGGCGGCCAAGACCGCCAAGGAAGCGGCGCGTCAGGCGGCCGGCTCGATCTTCAAGAGCTGAAATCGGGCGGCGATCGTCCGGTGCCATCCTGCGACACCCACACGTCCGACCGCGTCCCGAGGGACGTGCTATAGCCGCCCTCCCCGCGCTGGCGGGTCGATTTTGCGCATAAAGGCCGCGATGCAGCCGATCATCACGATCACCGATCTCTCCAAGACCTATGCCTCCGGCCTCTCCGCGTTGAAGAACGTGAACCTCGAGATCCGGCGCGGCGAGATCTTTGCGCTGCTCGGACCCAACGGCGCAGGTAAGTCGACGCTGATCAACGTGGTCTGCGGCATCGTCACGCCCACCACCGGCACCATCGTCGCCGACGGTCACGACATAGCGATCGACTATCGCGCCGCCCGTCGCCTGATCGGGCTGGTGCCGCAGGAACTCACCACCGACGCATTCGAAACGGTGTTCAATACCGTGAGCTTCAGCCGCGGTCTGTTCGGACTGCGCAAGGACCCTGGCCATATCGAGCGGGTGCTCAAGGAGTTGTCGCTCTGGGACAAGCGCGACAGCAGGATCATGACGCTGTCCGGAGGCATGAAGCGCCGGGTGCTCATCGCCAAGGCGCTGAGTCACGAGCCGAAGATCCTGTTCCTCGACGAGCCGACGGCCGGCGTCGACGTCGAGCTGCGCCAGGACATGTGGCGCATGGTGCGGCGCCTTCGCGAATCGGGCGTCACCGTCATCCTTACCACGCACTACATCGAGGAAGCCGAGGAGATGGCCGATCGGGTCGGCGTGATCCGCAAGGGCGAGATCGTGCTGGTGGAGGAGAAGGCCGAGCTGATGCGCAAGCTCGGCAAGAAGCAGCTCACGCTGCACCTGCAGGACAAGCTCGATGCGATCCCCGAATTACTGGCCGACCACGACCTGAGCCTCTCCGGCAACGGCCAAGAACTCATCTACACCTATGACACGCGGGGTGGCCGCACCGGCATCACCGGGCTCCTCACCGACCTCGCCGCCGCCGGCATCCGTTTTCAGGATCTCCAGACGAGCCAGAGTTCGCTCGAAGAAATCTTCGTGGATCTGGTGAGGGAACAGGCATGACACCGACGGCGAAAAGCGTCGACCCTTTCAGCCGCAGGCCGTCGGCAAGCGCGACTGCGCGCCGCCGCGCGTGCGGCGGACGGCCCTTGCAGCGTCAGCTGCGAGGGCAACAGATATGAACGCCCCCGCGATTCGCGCCATCTACGGCTTCGAGATGGCCCGCTTCTGGCGCACGGCCTTGCAGAGCATCGTCGCACCGGTGGTCTCGACCTCGCTCTACTTCGTGGTGTTCGGCGCGGCGATCGGCGCGCGCGTGCAGGAGGTCGACGGCGTCCCCTACGGCGCCTTCATCGTGCCGGGGCTGATGATGCTCTCCCTGCTGACGCAGAGCATCGCCAACGCCTCCTTCGGCATTTACTTCCCGCGCTTCGCCGGCACGATCTATGAGCTGCTCTCGGCTCCGGTCTCGCCCTTCGATATCGTCGCCGGCTATGTCGGCGCCGCGGCCTCGAAGTCGATCCTGATCGGGCTGATCATCCTCGGCACGGCGGCGTTGTTCGTGCCGCTGCACATCGCGCATCCGGTCTGGATGGTCTTCTTCCTGCTGCTCACGGCCGTGACGTTCAGCCTGTTCGGCTTCGTGATCGGGCTCTGGGCCGACGGCTTCGAGAAGCTGCAGCTCGTGCCGTTGCTCATCGTGACGCCGCTGACATTCCTCGGCGGCAGCTTCTACTCGATCGACGTACTGCCCCCGTTCTGGCGGGCGGTCAGCCACCTCAACCCCGTCGTCTACCTGATCAGCGCCTTCCGCTGGGCCTTCTTCGGCCGGGCCGATGTCGGCATCGGCATCAGCCTCACCATGGTGGCCCTGTTCCTGGTGCTCTGCCTCGGGGCGGTGAGCTGGATGTTCAAGACGGGGTATCGGCTGAAGAGCTGACGTCTCTCAGGCCCGCTTGGCCAGAAATTCCAGCACGCCCTTGCGGTGCGCTCTGTCGCCGACCGCGCTGCTGTGGTCGCGATCGGTGAGTTCGAGATAGGTCGCGTTCGGCATCAGCTTGGCCAGCGCCTCGCCCGAGCCGGCTACCGTGTCGAGGGTGCCGACCGAGACCAGCGTCGGCGTCTCGATCAGGGCGAGTTCCGCCCGCGACAGCCGATGCCGCGCGCAGCGGATACAGGCGGCCAGCGCGCGCAGGTCGCTCTTGGTCTGCTCGGCGAACGCGCGGAAGGCGGCCGCCGTCGGGTTCGCCGCCGGCGTCCCGGGGGGGGCTTCCAAAGCCTCGGCGATGCCGTCCGGCAGGCCGCCCTTGCCGTCGACCATGTAGAGGCCGAGCCCGCCCATCAGCAGCGAGCGCACACGCTCGGGATGGTCGAGCGCCAGCACCGCGCTGATCCGGGCGCCCATCGAGTAGCCCATCACGTTGGCGCGTTCGATGCCGAGATGTTCGAGCAGCCGCAGCGCGTCGCCCGACATGATGTCGGTGCCGTAGGCCTCAGGTGCGTAGAGCTTCTGGCTCTGGCCGTGGCCGCGGTTGTCCAGCGCGATCACCCGGTAGCCGGCATCCGTCAGCGTGCGTACCCAGAGCGTGTTCACCCAGTTGACCGCGTGGGTCGAGGCGAAGCCGTGGACGAGCAGCACGGGATCGCCCGTGCCGCCTTTGGCCGGAACATCGATGAAGGCGATGGTCACGCCGTCGGAATCGAAGGTCTGCACGGGCTCGGCTCCTCGTTTGGCGTGTCTTGGCGCGGGGGCAAGCAAAAATCAAAGCGTGTGCGGTCGGTTACACCCGACTTGCCGAGGATCGATCCGGCTGGCATCACCCCTCGGCATGAAGGACACGCAGCCCTACGGCACCTACGCCCCGACCGGGCTCGTCGCCCGCATCGCAGCCCACACGCAGACGCTGCCCGAGGGCAGCTGGCGCGGGCGCCGCACGGCGATGCTGCTGCGGCGGATCGCGATCTCGATGCTGAGGGGCAAGCCGCTCGATGTCGAGCGCTACGGCGCACGCATGCGGCTGCACCCCTACGACAACAATTGCGAGAAGAAGGTGCTGTTCACGCCGCAGTTCTTCGATCCCGAGGAGCGGGTGATCCTCAAGGCCCGCATGCCGCAGAACGGCGTGTTTCTCGATATCGGTGCGAATATCGGCGCCTACGCGCTTTTCGTCGGCGCCTTCGCCGGACCGCGAGCCAAGATCCTGGCGGTCGAGCCCCAGCCCGCCGTGTTCGACAAGCTGATCTACAACATCGGCCAGAACCCCTACGGCACCATCAAGGCGGTGGCCTGCGCGGTGGCCGACAAGGCCGGCGAGCTGACGCTCTTCATCGATGCGCGCAACCAGGGCGAGTCGAGCGTCAAGATCGTCGGCACCAACCAGGGCGCCGAGATCAAGGTGCCGGCGGTGACGCTGCTCGGGCTGTGCCAGTCGGAGGGGATTTCGCAGATCGACGCGGTGAAGCTCGACGTCGAGGGCGCCGAGGACCTGATTCTCGAGCCGTTCCTGCGCGAGGCGCCCAAGAGCTTGCTGCCGAAGCTGCTCATCGTCGAGAACGGCACCGAGCAATGGCACATCGACCTGCCGGCGCTGCTGGAGGGCTACGGCTATCGCCGCCTCGCGGCGACCCGGCTGAACCTGATGTTCGAGCGGGACTGATCAGCCCGGGCCCATCACCGGGATCGCGTCGGCGATGACGACCTCCTCCGGCGTGATGCGGCAGCGATAGGCGTGGACCTCGACGCCGGCCTCACGGGCCGCCCGGAACGCCCGGTCGAAGGCCGGATCGATGTCGCGGGCGACGTCGAAGACCTCCGCCCGCATCTGCACCACGACGATCAGCATCGCCCGGCCCCCACTTGCGACGACGTTGGCGAGTTCGACCATATGGCGGGCGCTGCGGGCGGCCTTGCAATCGGGAAACTCGGCGAGGCCGGCCTGCCGCATCAGGTGGCAGTTCTTCACCTCGACATGGCAGGGCGGCAGCCCCTCGCCCGTCGCGAGGAAGTCGACCCGGCTCGCCGTGCCGTAGGCGACCTCGGGCCGTAGGCCGGTATAGCCGGCGAGCGGCGCCAGCGCTCCGGCGTGAAATGCCTCCTCCACCAGGGCGTTCGGGCGCAGCGTGTTGATCCCGACCCATTGCGGGCCGCCCGGCAGTTCGGCCTCGACCAGCTCCCAGGAATACGGGAGCTTCCTGGTCTTGCTGTCGGAGGTCGAGAGCAGCACGCGGCTGCCCGGCGCATTCAGCCCGAGCATCGCACCGGGATTGGCGCAATGGGCGGTAACCGTCGTGCCGTCGGCCAGCACCATGTCGGCGAGGAAGCGCTTGTAGCGCTGGACCAGCCGCGCTTCGATCAGGGGCTTTTGAAAACGCATCGCGCCGCGTAGCACCAGCGTGCCGTGAGGCGAAGGCGCTGGCGTATAATCCGGGGCGCGCTACTTGCCACGCTCAGCCGATCCACGCTCGCCCCCGAGTCCCGATGTCCGAGCCGACCCCAGCCGTCACCGCCGCCGTGCTCGTCATCGGCGACGAGATCCTGTCCGGCCGCACCAAGGACAAGAACATTGGGTCGATCGCCGAGCGGCTCACCGAGATCGGCATCGACCTGCGCGAGGTCCGCGTCGTGCCGGACGTGACCGAGGAGATCGTCGCGGCGGTGAATGCGCTGCGTGAGCGCTACACCTATCTGTTCACCACCGGCGGCATCGGCCCGACCCACGACGACATCACCGCCGACAGCATCGCCGCCGCCTTCGGGGTCGGCATCGGCATCGACGAGCGCGCCCGTGTGATGCTCCTGGAGCGGCACAAGCCGGAAGATCTGAACGCGGCACGCTTGCGCATGGCCCGCATCCCCGACGGAGCCGACCTGATCCCGAATCCGGTCTCGAAGGCGCCGGGCTTTTCCATCGGCAACGTCTTCGTCATGGCCGGCGTGCCGCAGATCATGAACGCTATGCTCGACGCCATCCTGCCGGGCCTCTCGCAGGGCGTCCCCGTGATCTCCGAGACCATCGAGGCGGGAAAGCTCCCCGAAGGCAGCTTCGCGGGTGGTCTCGCGACGATCGCGGCGGCGCATGGCGCCGTGTCGATCGGGTCCTATCCCTCAATGACGCAGGAGGGTTTTGCCAACCGTATCGTCGTGCGCGGCCGGGACGCCGGGGCCGTGGCCGCTGCACGCGTCGAGATCGAGGCCCTGCTCGCCGGACTGCGTCGGTGATCTCCGTGCCGATGCTCCGCGCAGTACGTGTCAGGGGATAGAATTCGCGATGCCGGACGTTTGGCCTCATCGTCGATCGTTCGAGGGCGTCATGACCGAGGAAAGCCGCGCCGAGGCAGCCGAGAAGCAGCGGGATACCGAGGAGGAGGTCGAGGAGAAGCATCGGCCAGACGCGCTGCTCCTGCACGAGATCATCCGGGCCGAGGGCGAAGAGGAGTTGCGCCGTACGGTGACCGCGCTGGCACTGTCTGCCTTCGCCGCCGGGCTCACGATGGGGTTCTCGCTGATCGTGCCGGGGGTCCTGAAAGCGCACCTGCCGGAATCGCCCTGGGCCGAACTCGTCTCCAGCTTCGGCTACTCGATCGGCTTTCTGATCGTCGTGCTCGGGCGCCAGCAACTCTTCACCGAAAACACGGTTACGCCAATCCTGCCGCTGCTGCACGAGCGCACGCTTGCCAACCTCTGGCGCGTGGGGCGGCTCTGGGGGATCGTGCTAGTCGGCAACGTCGCGGCGACCCTGCTGATCGCCTACGCCCTCGGTCATTCCGACGCGTTCAAGCCGGAGGTCCGCGCGGCCTTCACCGAGCTGAGCCGGCACGCCGTCGAGGGGCCGTTCCTGACGACTCTGGTCAAGGCGGTCTTCGCCGGCTGGCTGATCGCGCTGATGGTCTGGATCCTGCCGGCCACCGGCTCCGCGGCGCCGTTCATCATCATCCTGATGACGTGGCTCGTCTCGATGTGCGGGCTCGCGCACATCGTCGCCGGCTCAGTCGATGCCTTCTACCTCGTCGTGACGGGCTCGATCGGCATGGGCGACTACGTCTGGCACTTCTTCGTGCCGACGCTGGTCGGCAACGTGATCGGCGGCGTCGCCCTGGTCTCGGTGCTGAACTACGGCCAAGTCGCACCGGAGGTGGCGGAGAACGATGCGGCGGCCGGGAAGCGTCAGCGCAGCACGTAGCCTTCCGGCTTCGGAGCAGCGGGTGCGGCCTCGCCCAAAGCGTCGAGGATGGCTGCGTCGACGACGCTGAGCAGGGCGTCCAGCGGCAGGTCGTTGGCGTCGGTGCCGAAGGGCTCTTCGAGTTCGTCGCCCAGCGCGTCGAGGCCGAAGAAGGTGTAGGCGACGAGGGCCGCCGCCAGCGGCGTCGCCCAGCCGAGGGACGCGGCGAGGCCGAAGGGCAGCAGCAGGCAGTAGAGCCAGGCCGTCCGGTAGAGCAGCAAGGTGTAGGCGAAGGGCAGCGGCGTACCGTGGATGCGCTCGCACACCGCCTGGATCTGCGACAGGGCCGCGATCTTCTGTTCGATCACTCCGTAGAGGACGTCGCTGAGAGCACCTCCGCGCTGGATGGCGCCGAGATCGACGGTGAGGTCCGCGAGGATGGCGTCGGCTACGCTCGGACGCTGCGCCAGCGTGCCGGCCTCCGCGGCCGGGAGCCAGGGCATGGCAGCCGCCACCACGCTGCCGCCCCGCAACGAGGCGTGCAGCGCGTGCGAAAACCCTGCGATCCGGCGTAGGGCGCGCCGGCGGAACGCCTCGTGCTCCGGCCCCGGCAGGAGCGCCGGCAGCGTCCGGGCGAGGCCGCGCACCTCCACGATCAGCGCCCCCCAGGCTTTGCGCGCTTCCCACCAGCGGTCGTAGCAGGCGCCGTTGCGGAAGCTCAGGAAGATCGACAGCGCCAGCCCGATCAGCGTGAACGGCCCGACGCCTACGGCCTCCGGAAACCGCCCCGGCCATTGCCGCTCAGCTGCCGTGACGAGGCAGGCGACGAGGGCGATGCCGAGCACCTTCGGCGCCACCTGCGGCAGGATCGAGCCGCGCAGGGTGAACAGGATCGCGACGAGGCCGGGGCGGGGACGAATGATCATGTTTCCCTGATCAACGACGACGCACCGTCGCGCCAGAGGCTTCGTCAAGTTTCCCAGGTGAGACCGCAGCGCACATGGCCTTGCGAGAATAGCCAGTCGCGGCGCAGCGTGCGGCGCTCGGCTTCGCGGAGATCGACGGGAGCGTTCTCGACCACCGGGCGCATCGCTACGGCTCCGATGAGCGGCTGGGTCCAGCTGAACGGTTTCCGTGTGCGGGCGCACGGATTCGTTCAGCTCGGCCGCGCGATGATCCTGCTTGCAACGACGGCGCGTCTTGCGACCGCTCGTGGCTGTTCAGGAATTTCGACCATGTCGCACCCTGTCGTGAGACGGCTTGCCGGTCTCGGCCTCGGCACCCTGGCGGTGCTCGCGGCCGTCCCCGCGCTCGCCGCCGATTTTGCCGATCCGCCGTATCCCGGCATCGAGCCGGTTCCGCACCGGGTCTACCGGGACGAGCGCATCGAAGAGGAGTTGCCGCCTCCCCCGCGCCGGCCCGTCGCCTACGGACCGCGCTTCGTTGCCGGCCCCCATTTCGCTCCGCCGCCGCCCGACGAAGAGTGCCGGACCATCGTCAAGCACCGTATCGACGCCTTCGGCGAGGAGGTGGAACGGCGCGTGCGCATCTGCGACGAACGGCCCGGAGCGCGCTTCAGGCCGAGCTTCTACCGGCCCCATCCGCTGCCGCCGGCCGACGTACCGTATGGCGGCTGGGACGGCCCGCCGCGCTGGTAGCGGTCTCCGCTCCATCTGAACGAGAAACGGGCGCATCCGGCAAGGACGCGCCCGTCTTCGTGTCTGGCTCAGTCTGCGGTGCCGGCTTCCAGAGCCGTCGTCGCAACGACGTCACGCCCGCAGGGCGGCCGGCTTTGACTTGAGTGCAGTCGCCAGCGCCTTGAGCTGGCGGTCGAGGTCGGCCAGCTCGTTGAGGGCGATGGTCTTGTGGCCGTCCTTCACCGCACGTGTGATGTCGCTGACCTGCGAGGAGGCCATGCGCTTCAGCTCGGCGGCGAGTTGCTCCCTGGTCATCGGCGCTCCTTGTCCTCACTGGAAACCATGAGGTCGGTGATACGGCCTCATGCTTAACCGGTGGTTCTTTCGGGTGCGCCCGACGCGGTTCAGGTCCGCCAGGGATGCTCTGGCAGCTCGGTGTTGCCGATGGCCTGGGCTCCGGCCAGCGCCACCGCATCGTCGTTCTCCACCGACGAGCCGCTGACGCCGATGGCGCCGGACATCTCGCCGTCCGTGTCGACGATCGGAATGCCACCGGGGAAGGTGATCAGCCCGTCATTCGAGTGCTCGATGCCGTAGAGCGGGCCGCCAGGCTGAGAGAGGCCGCCGATGGCACCGGTTTTCATGCCGAAGAACACGGCGGTCTTGGCCTTCTTCTGCGCGATGTCGATGGAGCCGACCCAGGCGCCGTCCATCCGGTAGAAGGCCTTCAGGTTACCGCCGGAATCGACGACGGCGATGCACATCTGCGTGCCGAGTTCGACCGCCTTCCGGCGCGCGGCTTCGATGGCCTTTTCGGCGTGTTCGATGGTGACGTGCATGGCTGGTGACTCCTGCTGGCTCTGGGACCGACCGGCCCCGGTGAAGAAAACGAAAAAGCCGCCCCGGTCGATCCGGAGCGGCTTCGCGATCAGGCCGGAAAGCCCGAATCGATCACTTGCCGGACATCGCGTCCGCCTTCGAAATCAGCGCCTCGGCCATGCGGATCGAGGCGATGTCGATGAGGCGGCCGTCCAGCGAGACGGCGCCGCGGCCGGCCTTGGCGGCTTCCTTCATCGCCTCGAGGATGCGACGCGCCTTGGTGACCTCGGCCTCGGAGGGAGTGAACACCTCGTTGGCGAGATCGATCTGCGAGGGGTGGATGGCCCACTTGCCCTCGTAGCCTGCCGACGCGCAGCGCCGGGCAGCGGAGATGTAGCCGTCCTGGTCGGAGAAATCGCCGAAGGGACCATCGATCGGGCGCAGGCCGTAGGCGCGGCAGGCGACCAGCATGCGCTGCTGGGCGAACAGCCACGGGTCCTGCCAATGCGTCTCGCGCTTGCCGGCCTCGTCCTTGTCGGTGAGCACGCTGAAGTCCGGGTTCACGCCGCCGATCACCTGGGCGCGGGCGCGGGTCGAGGCGGCGTAGTCGGCGACACCGAACGACATCGCTTCGAGGCGCGGCGAGGACTGGGCGATCGCCTCGACGTTGGCCATGCCGAGCGCGGTCTCGATCAGCACCTCGAAGCCGATCTTCTTCTCGCGCTTCTTCGCCTGCTCGATCTGGGTGGTCAGCACGTCGATGGCGTAGACGTCGGCAGCAACGCCAACCTTGGGGATCAGGATCATGTCGAGGCGCGGACAGGCCTCCACGATGTCGACGACGTCGCGGTACATGTAGTGGGTGTCGAGACCGTTGATGCGGATCATCATGGTCTTGTTGCCCCAATCGATATCGTTGAGGGCGGCGATGATGTTGGTGCGGGCCTTCTCCTTGTCGTCCGGAGCGACCGCGTCCTCGAGATCGAGGAAGATCACGTCGGCGTTCGACGAGGCCGACTTCTCCATGAAGGTCGGGTTCGAGCCGGGAACGGCCAGCTCGGAGCGATGCAGTCGCGCCGTCGGCGTCGGGATCAGGGTGAAGCTCATTCTCGTTTCCTCCGTTTGAAGATTTAGCCGGTGGCTCCGAAGCCGACGGCGATGCAGTTGATCGAGAGAAGCAGCGCGGACTTCACAGCCTCGCGCCGGTCCTCGTCCTCCTCGCTGCGATAACGACGCAGCAGCTCGACCTGTTCGCGGCTGACCTGGTTGATGGTCGGCAGTCGCCCGTTGAGGCGGTCGCGGAACAGCGGGAAGCGCTCGGCGAGTTCGGTGTCGCCGCTGACGCGCAGCACCATGCGCTTGGTCAGCTCGTATTCCGCCTCGATCATCGAGAAGACGTCGTGGCGGATTTTCTCGTCTGCGACGAGCCCGGCATAGTCGCGGGCGATGTCGAGGTCGACCATGAGCAGCGTCTTCTCCACCTCGTCGAGGACGAGGCGGAAGACCCGCGATTCCTGGAACAGCCGCTTGAGCAGCCGCTCGCCGCTCTCGCCGCGCACCTCGATGAAGCTCTGCAGCCCCGAGCCGACGCCATACCAGCCGGTGATGGCGTGCCGATTCTGGGCCCAGGCGAAGACCCAGGGAATCGCGCGCAGGTCGTCGAGCGACTTTGCGCCGAAGCGCCGGGCCGGGCGCGAGCCGATGTTGAGCAGCGCGATCTCGTCGAGGGGGCTCGCGGCCTGGAAGTAATCGACCAGCCCATCGTGCTGGAGCAGGTTCACATACGCTGCCCGCGAGGCGCCGGAGAGCGCTTCCAGCGCGTCGTCGAACTCGTTGCGGGGCTGGCCCTTGGTCTCGCGCTCGGATTGAAGCGCATGCTCCAACACCGAGGAGGCGAGCAGCTCCATCTGGTAGGCCGCGGTGCCGCGGTTCGCGTATTTGAACGAGACCACCTCGCCCTGCTCGGTGGTGCGGAAGCGCCCGTTGATCGAGCCCGGCGGTTGCGCCAGGATTCCGCGTCGCGTCGGCACGCCGCCGCGGCTCACCGAGCCGCCGCGGCCATGGAAGAAGGCGATCGGCACGCCGGCCTGCTTGCCGAGATCGGTCAGCCGGCTCTGGGCCTTCGACAGCTCCCAGTTCGAGGCGATGAAGCCGCCATCCTTGTTCGAGTCCGAATAGCCGATCATCACCTCCTGCACGCCGCCCTGCCAGCGCGTGGAGCGACGCACGACGGGGACGTTCAAGAGCTCCTTCATAATGGTCGGCGCGGCGCGCAGGTCGTCGATCGTCTCGAACAGCGGCACGATCGGCAGCGGGCAGATCTCGGTGCCGGCGGCGTCGAGGAAGATGCCGGCTTCCTTGGCCAGCAGGTAGGCGCCGAGCACGTCGTTGGTCGAGCGCGTCATCGACAGGATGAAACTGCCGAAGGCCTCGCGGTCGAGCTGCTCGCGCATCTCGCCGACGAGGGCGAAGGTTTCAAGCGTCTCCCTGGCCTCGTCGGGCAGGTCGTCGAAGGTGGCCTCGGGGTTGCGCGGCCGGCCGAGCTCGGTCAGCAGCCACTCACGCCACTCGGGCGTATCCTCCTTCGGCATCGGCTTGCGGTCGCCGATCCTCTGCTTCCAGAGCGCCTGCAGCGTCTTGGTGGTGCGCGTGGTGTTCTCGCGCAGATCGAGCCTGACGGTCGAAAAGCGAAAAATCTCGACCATGCGACGTACCGGACGCACCATGTCGGTGGCGAGCGACAGGCACTTCGCGTCGGCGAGCCCCTGCTCAAGCACCCGCAGGTCGTTGATCAGCCCGTCGGCGCTCGGATAATCGGCGCCGGTCGGGCGCGAGCCCTTGTTGCGCTGGATGGTGGCTTCGAGCTTACGCAGGATGCAGGTCAGGAACTGCCGGTATGGCTCGCCGGGATTGCGGCTGGCGACGGCCCGGCCGTCGCCGCTCTCGGAGAGCGCCTGCGTCAGTTCCTTCTGGAATTTCTCTGGCACCGGCAGCGAGCGTTCGGTGATCGAGAGCACGCGGCCGAGATGGGTGATGCGGTCGCGGTAGCGCCGCAGGCTCGCCAGTGCGTTCTTCTGCAGCGTCTCGCGGGTGACCGAGGACGTGACGTAGGGGTTGCCGTCACGGTCGCCACCGATCCAGGAGCCGAACTGGAAGAAGGCCGGAACCTCGAAGGTCTCGTCCGGATAGTACTGCGCCAGGCTTTCTTCGAGCGAATATAAAACCTCGGGCAGCATTTCGAACAGCGACTCGTCGAAGAAGTGCAGGCCCCAGGCGACCTCCCGCTCGACGGTGGCTTTTTCCAGATGCAGCTCGCCCGTCATCCAGATCAGCTCGATCTGGTCGCGCAACTCGTTCATCAGGCCGTTGCGCTCGCGCTCGGTCCAGCGCGGGATCTCTAGCTCGCGCAGCACGAGATAGATCCGGCGCAGCTTTTCCAGCACCGTGACGCGCTTGCCCTCGGTGGGATGCGCGGTGATGGTCGGGCGGATGCGCAGGTCCTTCAGCAGCGCATGGATCTGCGGCCCGTCGATGCCGTTGGCGGAGGCCTCCGCCAGCACCTTCGCGAAGGAGCCGCCCAGCGCAGAACGTCCCTCGTCGCGCTCGATATGGCGGCGGCGGCGCATGGCGGCGTTCTGCTCGGCGATCGAGAGCAGCTGGAACCAGATGCCCTGTACCTGGAGCGCGCGGGCGAGCATCTCCGGCGTGAAGGTCGAGATGTCGGCGCGGCCGTGCAGCACCTCTTCCAGTTCCGGATCGTGACGCCGGGCGACGTCGACCAGCGCGTGGAACAGGATGTCGAGCGCATCCTTCGCCGACGTGCCCGTGATCACGGGCGGCGCGAAGGTGTCGCCGGTGCTCGGCGTCGGTGACGGGTGAAGGGTGACGGTCATCGGAGGGTCACCTTGGAATTGGTGGGTGTCGCGACGCCAAACCCTCTCCCCCTCTGCGGAAGAGGGTGGCCCGCGAAGCGGGTCGGGAGAGGGGAGCGCCGGTTCTGGAGAGGGTGCTCCCCTCTCCCGCCTCGCATCTGCGAGGCACCCTCCCCCGCAGAGGGGGGAGGTTTGGAGATTTTTCAGGCCGCCTTACGCTGGCCGAGCACCTGAGCGACGGTCGTGCCGAACGAGCCCGGATCCGGCGCGACGGTGAGGCCGTAGGACTTCATGATCTCGGCCTTCTCGGCAGCGCTGTCGCCCGAGGCGGAGATGATCGCGCCCGCATGGCCCATGCGGCGGCCTTTCGGGGCTGTGAGGCCAGCGACGAAGCCGACGACGGGCTTGGAGAAATTGTCCTTGATCCAGGCCGAGGCCTCGGCCTCCTGCGGGCCGCCGATCTCGCCGATGATCAGCACGGCTTCCGTCTCCGGATCCTCCTCGAACAGGGCGAGGTGGTCGAGGAAGGACGAGCCGTTGATCGGGTCGCCGCCGATGCCGACCGAGGTCGAGATGCCGATGCCGAGCGCCTTCATCTGCGCCGCGGCCTCGTAGCCGAGGGTGCCCGAGCGCGAGATCACGCCGACATTGCCCTGCTTGTAGATGCTGCCGGGCATGATGCCGAGCATCGACTTGCCGGGCGAGATGATGCCGGCGCAGTTCGGGCCGACCACCATGGTGCGGCGATCCTTGGGGTAGCGCATCAGGTAGCGCTTCACCCGCATCATGTCCTGGGCGGGGATGCCGTCGGTGATCGAGCAGACGAGCTTCAGGCCGGCATCGGCCGCCTCCATGATCGCGTCCATGGCGAAGGGCGGCGCGACGAAGGTGATGGAGGTGGTGGCGCCGGTCTCGCGGACCGCGTCCTTGACGGTGTTGAACACCGGCACGCCGACATGGGTCTTGCCGCCCTTGCCGGGCGTGACGCCGCCGACGACGTTGGCGCCGTACTCGATCATTTCCTTGGCGTGGAACGTACCCTTGTCGCCCGTGATGCCCTGGACGATGATCGGGGTCTTCTCGTCGATGAGAATGCTCATGGCGTAATCCTCCCTTTCGCGGGCTTAGTGCTTGGCGTGTCTGCTGGCTTCGACCGCCTTCTGGGCAGCCTCGGACAGGCTGTCGGCGGTGATGAGGTCGAGCCCCGAATCGGCGAGGATCTTCTTGCCGGCCTCGACGTTCGTGCCGGCGAGACGCACCACGAGCGGAACCGCGAGCTTCACCTCCTTGGCCGCCTGCACCACACCCTCGGCGATCCAGTCGCAGCGGTTGATGCCGGCGAAGATGTTCACCAGGATCACCTTCACGTTGTCGTCGGACAGGACGAGGCGGAAGGCGGTCGCGACGCGCTCGGGGCTGGCACCGCCGCCGACATCCAAGAAGTTCGCCGGCGAGCCGCCCGCATGCTTGATCATATCCATGGTTGCCATGGCCAGACCCGCACCGTTGACGATGCAGCCGATCTCGCCGTCGAGGCCGATGTAGTTGAGCGCGTGCTCGGCGGCCTGCGCCTCGCGCGGATCGCCCTGCGAGGGATCGTGCATGTCGGCGATGTTGCGGCGGCGGAACAGCGCGTTGTCGTCGAAGGACATCTTGGCATCGAGCGCCAGCACACGGTCGTCCTTGGTGACGACGAGCGGGTTGATCTCGAGCATGGTGCCGTCGCAATCGCGGAACGCGCGGTAGGCGTTCATGATCGTCTTCACCGCGGCCGAGACCTGCTTGATGTTCAGGCCGAGCTGGAATGCGATCTCGCGGGCCTGGAACTGCTGCAGGCCGACGGCCGGCTCGACGACGACCTGGATCAGGGCCTCGGGGTCCTTCTCGGCGATCTCTTCGATATCCATGCCGCCGTGCTTGGAGGCGATGACGCGGACGCGCTCGGCCTTACGGTCGAGAACGTAGCCGAGATAGATCTCGCGATCGAACGGGTCGGCGGTTTCGATGTAGACGCGCTGGACCGGCTTGCCCTCGGGACCGGTCTGGGCCGTCACGAGGCGCTTGCCGAGCATGTTCTTGGCGGCGTCGCGAACCTCGTTGTAGGTCCGGCACAGCTTGATCCCGCCGGCCTTGCCGCGGGCGCCGGCATGAATCTGCGCCTTCACGGCCCAGAAAGAACCGCCGAGCTCGGTCGCGGCGTAGACGGCCTGATCGGGGCTGAAGGCGACGGCACCCTTGGCGACGGCCACACCGAAGCTCGCGAGAAGCTCCTTGGCCTGATACTCGTGAACGTCCATCGAAGACCTCCTTCGCGTTTCCTTTTGCGAAGCATCCTCGCGTAAAATTCAGTTCACGTGAAGCTGCCTGCGCCTAAACATTTTCTTGATTATGAGTTTAATTTTGCCTGTCCGGCAGTTGTTTAGAGAATTTCTTGAAAAGAGAGTCGGCTGAATCAGCCGGCTCAATTGACCTTGTTCTTGACGATCTCGTAGACGCGCTCGTTCAAAGCAGACGCTTCGCCCAGCAGGCCTTCGAGCTCCTTGAGGCGCGCCTCGGCGAAAGTACGATCGTCCAGGCCCTTGGCGTTGACATAGACGTTGAGCGCCGCGCTACGGAGACCGGCAAACGCCGAGAGAACGGCGACGCCCGCATCCGAAATCACGTTGAGGTTGCCTTTGTCGGCGACGATCTCGGCAAGATCGATCACCTCGCGGCAGGTGCGGCAGCAGGCGAGCGGTACGTCGGTCGCCACCTTGAGCGCCGACTGGATCTTCTCTGCCCGCGCCGCCTTCTCCGCGTCGGTGCCCTTCGGCAAGCCGTAGGCCGCCATCACGGCATCGAACGCCTCGACGTCGTCGGCGATCATGCCGGTGAGCGTCGCGCGCAGGGCCTCGGACTTGGCGAGGACGTCCTTCAGCTCGGCCTCGACCTCGACGTACTTCTTCTTGCCGATGGTGAGGTTGCACACCATCGACACGAGGGCTGCGCCCATGGCGCCGGAGATGGCGGCGGCGCCGCCTCCGCCGGGGGTCGGGGCCGAGCTCGCCAGCCCGTCGAGGAAGTTCGCGATCGTCTCGTTCTGCGCCATGGCTCAGGCCATCTCTTTCGCGAGGGCGTAGATCTCCTCGGCGTCGAACACCTTGTCGCTCGACTCGAACAATTTGCCGATGCAGGCGCGGTGCAGCTTGAGCTTCAGGCCGCCGATGCCGAGCGCGCCGAAGGCGAGCTTGCCGCCGTAATCCTTGCCCTTGTCGGTGGCCTCGATGCCGCCGATGCCGAGCGGGGGCTGCGCGTTGTAGTCGGCGACGATCTCGATCGAGCTCTCGTTCTGCCAGGCCGCGGTCGGAACCAGTTCGAGGCCGATGGCGCCGGCGGCGAATACGAGGTGCGCGCCCTTGACGATCTCGGAACGCGAGGCGTCGTCCGGCGTCTCGGCCGCCGTGACGTTGACCTTGAAGCGCTTATTGACGGAATCGGCTGCGGCCTGGGCCTTGTCGAGCTTGCGCCCGCACAACACGACCTCGGCACCCTCGCCGGCAAGCAGCGCCGCCGAGCGCATGCCGACCGGGCCGGTGCCGGCCAGCACGACCGCCTTCTTGCCCTTCACCGAGCCACCGGCCGCCTTGACGACGAGGGCCACGCCGGCCGCGGCCGTGGTGTTCGAGCCGTTGGAATCGAGCATCGAAGATACGCGGAACGGGCCGAAGAAGCGCTTCTTCACCGCTTCGAACACGCGCTCGCCGGCCGCCATGTCGCCGCCGCCGACGAAGATCGCCGTCGACTGCTTCTCCTTGCCGCCGCGCGTGTAGATCGTGCCGTCAACGAAGGCGCCGACGTTCTCGGGCGTGACGTTGGCGTAGCCGGTGATGTGGTCGGCGCCGCCGTCATAGCCGACGACGACATCGAACACGCTCGGCGCGGCATCCGTGTCGAATTGGAAAAGCAGCTTCTTGGTCATCGTTCCTCTGAGGGTCGGTGCCCGCGCAAGGCGCGGAGCGTTTCCATCATGCGGCTCTGCGGCCGCGTATCTTCAAACTTGTCATTCCGGTGCTCGCCGGAGGCGAGAACCCGGAAACCATCCGCGATGCGGATGGTAGAGGTTCAGGTCGTCGCGCCCAATCGTGGGTTCCGGGTTCCGCTTCGCGGCCCCGGAATGACGACCGGCGAGAGCTTTGCCCTACGCCTCGACCACGTTCTGCGGTTTACCCGCGACGTAGGCCTCGACGTTGTCGACGAGCTGGTCGGCGAGGATCTGCATCGCCTCCTTGCTGGCCCAGGCGACGTGCGGGGTGACGATCAGGTTCGGCAGGTCCTGTTCGCACAGGATGTTGCCGTTTTTCGGCGGTTCCTGTGCGACCACGTCGAAGCCGGCGCCGCCGATCGTCCCGCTCTTCAGCGCCTCGACCAGGGCCTCCTCGTCGACGAGCCCGCCGCGGGCCGTGTTAATGAGGAGCGCATGCTTCTTCATTTTCTTGAACTGCTCGGCGCCGATTAGGCCCTTGGTGTCGGGCGTCAGCGGTACGTGCAGGGTGATGACGTCGCTCTCGCGCAGGATCGTGTCGAAATCGACGAGGCCCGGCTGTTCGAACACGTCGTAGGCGATGACCTTCATGCCGAGTGCCTCGGCGAGCTTGCCAATCGATTTGCCGAGCGCGCCGTAGCCGACGATGCCGAGCGTAGAGCCGGCGATGTCGTGGATCGGGTAGTCGAAGTAGCAGAACTGGCTCGACTTGGCCCAATCGCCCCGGCGCACCGAGTTGGCATAGGGGACGATGGCGCGGCGCAGCGCGAACATCAGCCCGATCACGTGCTCGGGCACGGTGTTGAAGGCGTAGTTGCGGATGTTGACGACCGTGATGCCCTGCTCTTTCGCCTGCTTCTTGTCGACGACGTCGGTTCCGGTAGCGGCAACGGCGATGAGCTTCAGGTCGGGAAGCTGCTTCAGGACATCGGCACGCATCGGCACCTTGTTGATCAGCGCGATTTCGGCGCCCTGGAGGCGCTCGACGATCTCCACCGGCGTCCAGGTCGAGTCGTATTCCTTGTAGTCGTGCGGGAAGCCGAACGCGCGCACCTTGGCGTCGAGAGACTCGCGGTCGAGGAAGACGACTTTCTTGGTCATCGCTGATCCCTGTTCTCGTCCTCGGCGGTGGCGTCCGCCCGGGCTTTTTTGGTGGTTTCGTTCAGGGGAGTGATCCGGGGCCGGCAGGGCAGGCCCCGGACCGAGGTCTTAGGACTTCGAGAGCGGGTTCTCGCGCAGGTAGCTCGATGCGGCGGCGACGCCCGAACCCGGGGTCACGTTGATGCCGTTGTCGATCATCGACATTTCGGCACCGGCGATGGCACCGAGGAGCGAAAGCTCGTTCAGATCACCGACGTGGCCGATGCGGAACACCTTGCCGGCGACTTCCGACAGACCCGCGCCGAGCGCGAGGTTGTAGCGGACGAAGGCGTGCTTGATGATCTTGGCGGCGTCGACACCCTCCGGCACCACGATCGCGGTGACGGTGTCGGAGTTCCACTTGGGCTCCTTGGCGCAGGTCTTGAGGCCCCAGGCTGCGACGGCCTGACGGGTCGCCTCACCGAGCACGTGGTGGCGGTGATAGACGTTCTCGAGACCTTCCTCGAACAGGCAGGCCAGCGCCTCGCGCAGGCCGTAGAGCAGCGGCAGCGACGGGGTGTAGGGGAAGTAGCCGAGGTGGTTCTGCTTCTTGTGGTCTTCCCAGTCGAAGTAGACGCGGGCGAGACGGTCGTTGCTGCCGGCAGAGCCTTCGGCAATCTTGATCGCCTTGGGGCTGACGCAGATCACGCCGAGGCCGGCGGGGAGCATCAGGCCCTTCTGGGAGCCGGCGATGGCGCAGTCGACCTTCCACTCGGTCGCGTTGAACGGCAGCGAGCCGATCGAGGACACGCCGTCGACGAAGAGCAGCGCCGGGTGGCCGGCCGCATCGATCGCCTTGCGGACGGCACCCACGTCCGAGGTGACGCCGGTGGCGGTCTCGTTGTGGACGACCATGACGGCCTTGATGTCATGGTTCTTGTCGTCGCGCAGGGCCTGCTCGATCTTGGCCGGATCGGCGCCGGTGCCCCAGGCCTCTTCCTGCACCACGACATCGAGACCGAGGCGCTTGGCCATGTCGATCCAGAGGTGGCTGAACTGGCCGAACCGGGACGCCAAGACCTTGTCGCCGCGGGCGAGGGTGTTGGTGAGCGCTGATTCCCATATGCCCGTGCCGGAGGCCGGGAACAGGAAGATCGTGCCGTCGGTCGAACCGAACACCTTCTTGGTGTCCTCGAACAGCGGCTTCGTCAGCTCCGGGAACTCGACCGAGCGGTGATCCTCGGAGGGCACCAGCATGGCACGCTGCACGCGATCCGGGATGTTCGTCGGGCCCGGAACGAAGAGGTGGTTGCGACCAGGCCGTCTCGTTGCCGCCATGAGTGTATCCTCCAAATCCAGTTTCTAGCGACCGGGAGCGAGCCCGGTCCTGTCGTCAAATCGTGTTGGCGGGACACGCCCACCGCGTATGCGATCCCGCAGGACAACGGCCGCTGAGTCCCGGTCGCGGGGCGACGTTCGTTCACCCGAACGCCCCGGCACGTGCGTCGTTCCCGCGCGCCCACGGAGACCGCGTGCTCTGGTGACGTCCGTCAGACCTATCGGAAACGCCGGGATCTGCGGAGCGGCGATCCGGCATCTGCCGTTCGCGTCACGGCGCGCTCGTTACGCCGGTCGCCTCCGAATTCCCACTGCCCTCGATGCCCCAGCCGGCCCCCGTCTTCAAGGGTGCCGCGCGAGCCGTCGAACGCTTCCACTCCGTTGTCCTGGGGATCCAGCCGCTTCCGCGGCGCAAAGCGGTATCTCGTTGGACATACCGCCTCGGACCTCACTGCCGCGCAAGATGCCCGCCTTCACCGGGAAAGGAAAACTCAAAAAACTCAAGCGGATGGCAAAAAGAATTTCCCCGTCGGCTCGGCTTCGTCGGCGGTCCGCGCGATCCCGCGACGGGGCCGGCGTCATCAAACTGAGACGGGAATTCGGTTTGGCTTTCCCTGTGTGGACAAGCCGGAGGCGCGGTTGGCAGAGGATCCGGAGACCACGATCCGCGTGCGGACGCTCTTTCTGTCCGATACGCATCTCGGCACCAAGGGCTGCCAGGCCTCTCTGCTGCTCGACTTCCTGCGCGACGTCGATGCGGACACGATCTACCTCGTCGGCGACATCGTCGACGGCTGGCAGCTCAAGTCCGGCTGGTACTGGCCGCAGGCCCACAACGACGTGGTGCAGAAGATTCTGCGCAAGGTCCGCAAGGGCGCGCATGTCGTCTACGTGCCGGGCAACCACGACGAGTTCCTGCGCGACTATATCGGCACCACCTTCGGCGGCATCGAGATCGCCGAGAGCCGCATCCACGTCGCCGCCGACGGCAAGCGCTACCTCATCATCCACGGCGACCAGTTCGACATGGTGGTGCGCCACTCGAAGTGGCTCGCCCATCTCGGCGACGGCGCCTACACAGCCGCGCTCACCGTCAACACCCTGCTCAATCTCGTGCGCCGCCGGCTCGGCCTGTCCTACTGGTCGCTTTCGGCGTGGGCGAAGCTGAAGGTGAAGAACGCCGTCAACTTCATCGGCAAGTTCGAGGAATTCCTGGCCGACGAGGCCCGCCGGCAGGGCGCCGACGGGGTCGTCTGCGGGCACATCCATCACGCCGCCAACCGGGACATCGACGGGCTCGCCTACATCAACACCGGCGACTGGGTAGAGTCCTGTACGGCAGTGGTCGAGCACTACGACGGCCGCATGGAGGTGCTGCATTACCCAAGTCTGCTGCGTGCCCGCGCCGCCGCCGAGACCGAGATGGTCGGCTATGCCGAGTCCCCATCGCGGGCTGTCGCGTGAAACTGCTGATCGCCACCGATGCGTGGCACCCGCAGGTCAACGGCGTGGTGCGTTCCCTGGAGCAGATGGCGCGGGCCGGCGAGGCGCAGGGCGTCGAGCCGATCTTTCTGACGCCGCAGGATTTTCGATCGCTTCCCCTGCCGGGCTATTCCGAGATCCGGCTCTCGCTGGTGACGCGCTCCGGCGTGATGCAGGCCTTCGACGGCCACGCGCCGACCCATGTCCACATCGCCACCGAGGGGCCGATCGGCCATGCCGCGCGGCGGGCCTGCCTGTCACGGGGACGCCCTTTCACCACGAGCTACCACACGCGCTTTCCCGAATACCTCGCCGCCCGTGCGCCGGTGCCGGAATCCTGGAGCTACGCCTGGCTGCGCCGCTTCCACGCTGCGGCGAGCGGCACCATGGTGAGTACGCCTTCGCTCGAGCGCGAACTCGCAGGCCGCGGCTTCTCGAATTTGATGACCTGGACCCGCGGCGTCGATACCGAGCTGTTTCGCCCGCAGACGAGTGACGCGCTCGCCGGCATACCCGGCCCGATTTTTTTGTTCGTCGGGCGGTTGGCTGTCGAGAAGAACGTGGCGGCCTTCCTCGGTCTCGACCTGCCGGGCACCAAGGTCGTCGTCGGCGACGGGCCGGACCGGGCGCGCCTGCAGGGCCTCTATCCTGAGGCCCGCTTCCTCGGCACGCAGACCGGCGAGACGCTGGCAAAGATCTACGCCGCCGCCGACGTCTTCGTGTTTCCGAGCCTCACCGACACCTTCGGCATCGTGCTGTTGGAGGCGCTCGCCTGCGGCCTGCCGGTGGCGGCCTTTCCGGTGACAGGCCCCCTCGACGTGATCTCGGGAACCGGCGCCGGCGTGATCGATGCCGACCTGCGCAAAGCCGCCCTCGCCGCCCTCTCGATCCCGCGCGATCGCTGCCGCACGGAAGCACTTCGCCACACCTGGGCCGAGAGCGCGCGCCAGTTCTACGCGAATATCGAGATCGCCCATGCCATCGGTCCGATACGTGCGGGAAAGGCCGTGAAGCAGACCACGAGGCTCGTCGAACTCGGGTGACGCCTGCCGCACGGGATGCGAGAAGCCGGCATGCGCCCTCGCGTCCCCGGCCCCAAGCGCCCCTTCGACCCCGCCCGGGTGGCCGAGTACCCGGCCGTGATCGGCTGCGACGAGGTCGGGCGCGGAGCGCTCTGCGGGCCGGTTCTGGTCGCGGCGATCTGGTTCAACCCGCTCTTGTTTCCGCCGCACCTGCTGGCCCGGCTCGACGACAGCAAGCGCCTCGACCGGGCGACGCGTGAGATGCTGACGCCCCTGATCCGCGCGCACGCCCGGGTATCGCTCGCCGCCGCATCGCGAAAACTCGTCGACCGCATCAACGTGCGCGCGGCGACCCTCGACGCCATGCGCAGGGCGGTCACCCGGCTCGGGATCGAGGCGCCGGTTCTGGTCGACGGCAGGGACGTCGTTCCAGGGCTCGCCCTGCCCTGCCGGGCGGTGGTCGGCGGTGACAGGCTGATCCCCCAGATCGCCGCCGCCTCGATCGTCGCCAAGACGTTTCGCGACGATCTCATGCGGCGCCTCGCGCTCCGCCATCCCGCCTATGGCTGGGAGCGCAATGTCGGCTACGGCACTGCCGCCCATCTCGCCGGGCTCACGGCGCAGGGGCGCTGCCCACATCATCGGTTGAGTTTTACCAGGCGGTTCTGAGGGTTAGAACAGGGCGAGCTGGTCGCCCGGCTTCTCGGGCCGGCGGAACAGGTCCGTCCTCTGCCGCAGCCTCTCTTCGGGGTAGCCGAGGCGCTTCTTGGCGAGGGCGAACCGGCGGCGGATGAGGTCGGCATAGGGCCCCTCCCCGATCATCCGCGTCCCCCAGGCCGCGTCGTAGGACTTGCCGCCGCGGGCCTGCGTGAGCAGCGAGAAGACATGGTCTCTCCGGCCGGGATAATGCTCGGAAAACCAGTCGCTTACGAGGCCGTCGAGCTCGCGCGGCAGGCGCAGCAGGACGTAGTTCGCTTCCCGAGCGCCAGCCTCGCGGGCCGCCTTCAAGATGGCTTCGATCTCGTGGTCGTTGAGGGAGGGAATGATCGGAGCGACGATCGCCATGACCGGCACGCCGGCCTCGGCCAATCCGCGGATGGCGGCGAGGCGTTTTTGGGGGTGGGGGGCTCGGGGTTCGAGGCGGCGGGCGAGGGTGGGGTCGAGGGTGGTGAGAGAGATCGCGACCTTCACCAGCCCGTCCGCCGCCATGCGGGCGAGGATGTCGCGGTCGCGCAGGACGAGGCTCGATTTCGTCACAATTCCAACGGGATGGCGCCAGCGGGCGAGCACCTCGAGCACACCGCGGGTGAGGCGGTGCTCCCGCTCGATCGGCTGGTAGGGGTCGGTGGCGGTGCCGAGAGCGATGGTGCGGGGCGCATAACCCGGTCGAGCGAGATCATGCTTCAGGGCAGCCACGGCATTGGATTTCGCAAAAAGCCGGGTCTCGAAGTCGAGTCCGGGCGAGAGCCCGACATAGGCGTGGTTCGGCCGTGCGAAGCAGTAGATGCAGCCGTGCTCGCAGCCGCGATAGGGATTGATCGACCGGTCGAATCCGATGTCCGGCGAGGTGTTGTACGTGATCAGCGTCCGGGCCGTCTCGATGCCGACCACGGTGCGCGACGTGGCCAGCATGTTATGCGCGTCCTGGTGCGCATCCCAGCCATCATCGAACGCCTCGCGATGGGCGCGCTCGAACCGGCCGTCGGGATTGGCCGTCGCGCCGCGGCCGCGCCGGGTCTCGGCCGGGGTCCGGCTGCCGGCGATGCGCCGCGCGGTCTCGCGCGGATCGGGGATCGGTGAGGCCATGGCGACCGGGCTCGCAATGCTGGAAGCCCTGGAACATAAAGTGAACATCACGCGCGGTCGATGCACATATTTCGTGCATCCGCGGCGTTTGCCCGGAAAACCGGCCCCGGGGCGGTGCGCAGCCCGGCCTTCCCGGTTGGCGGCCTGCGAAAATCCGTTAAGGGCGCGGGATGATCTCGGCCCTGATCCATGTGGCGCGGCCGGCCGATCCCGAGGCGATCGAGCGGCTGGCCGACACGCTGAGCGCCCTTGTGGCGGGCGTGGCGGCGGGGCTCGTCGCCGATGCGGTGATCGTGTCGGAGCGCATGAGCGACACCCTGGAGACGATCGCGGACGCCTCCGGCGCCACGCTCGTCGGCAGCGGGGCGGCCGGTCCGTGGCGGGCCGGCGCGCGGGCGGCGCGGCACGATTGGGTGCTCTGCCTGGAGGCCGGCGACCTGCCGCGCGAGGGCTGGATCCGCAGCGTCGACCGCTTCGTCGGCACGGCCCGCCCGGAGGTCTCGCTCGCCCGCCTGCGCCGCCCCCATGCTGGAATCGGCGACCGCCTCGCCGCCCACATCGAGCGCCTGTTCGGCGCCCGGAGCCCGCGGGCCGGCGACCTCGTGCGCCGCGAAACCCTGCTCGCCGGATCGGGTCTGTCGCCGCGCCAGAGGCCGCGGGCAATGTCGGCGGGGCTGGATCGCTCCTGACGGTTTGGCTGAGGTCAGTCCTCCCCGTCACAGTGCCGACGCGTCCGGCGGAGGATTTCCGCCGTGCCGTCCGGTCTCAACCCAGCGCCAGCCGCACCACGCCCGTCGCCGCGTCGGCTCCGGCGAGCCGCGGCCCGCGGATTTCCGGTTGCGCCTGCTCGAAGGCGTCGAGCGTCGCGTTCACGGCCGCCACCAGCACCCCCTCCCCGTCGGCGATCCGCGGCCGGGCGGCCTCGGCGAGGCGGGTGACGAGAACCTGTTCGTGCTGCGGCTGCAGCGGTCCCTCCGCCTGCTGGGCGTAGGCCGAAAAGACCTGTTCGGCGAGGCTGCGGGCGGCATGGTCGGGGGCTGGCGTGTCGCTCATGGTTCTGGGCGCGATCCGTTCTAAGGGAGAGGCGAACGATCTCGGGCGCCGGCCGACCGGCGAAAGTCTCCCTGCCGCAGCATGCCGCACCCCTGCCCCATCGTGGACAGGCGCAGGCCGCCGGCCGCATCATGCGCCGGCCGGAGGCCGTTCCGCATGCAGCGCCCGCCCTATTCCTACCGCGACGACCCGGCCGTGCCGGCGTTTCCGGACGACCTGCCCGTGGTGGTGTTCGACGGCGTCTGCGGCATGTGCTCGGCCTTCGTGCGTCTGTTGCTCGCGATCGACGGCACGACGGAGCGCCACCGCTTCATCTCCGCGCAAGCGCCGCTCGGTGCGGCGCTCTACCGGCATTACGGCCGCGTGCCCGACGAGACCTTCCTCGTGCTGACCGATGGCCGCTGCCGGGTGAAGGCCGATGCGGTGCTGGCGACCTTCGCCGGGCTTGGGCCGGCGTGGTCGCTGCCCGCCCGCGCGGCCCGCCTCGTCCCGCCGCGCTGGGCCGACGCCGCCTACAATTGCGTGGCGAAGAACCGTTATCGGATCTGGGGCGGCCGCGACACCTGCCTCCGCCCGCCGCCGGGGACCGAGGCGCGGTTCCTGGCCTGACGCCATCCGGGTGATGCCTACCGGCCGGCGGATTTCGCGAACTCCACCGCAAAGCTCAACTCCGTGAAACCCTCCAGCGTCAGCAGCTTGTCGGGCGGCGGCGCGAAGGGGGATGCAGCCTTCGCGGCCCGGAGGGCGCGGTCGTCGAGGGCGGGCACGCCCGAACTCTCCTCGATCGCGGCGCCCTCCAGGGTGCCGTCGGCACCGATGCGAATGCGGATCGTCACGCTGCCGCCGGGCGCGTCGGCCTCGGCCGTCTCGCCGGCCTGCGTGATCCGGGTGACCACCGTCGCGACCCAGCGGTTCGGCGTGAGTTTTGGAGGGCGGGGCTCCTGCCGCTGCTCCGCCGGGCCGGGTTGCGGCCGGGCATCGGCCCCGTGCGGGGCGCCGGCGAGGGCGAGCAGCGCGAGGCCGGGAAGAACCGTTCGGAACACCATGAAGGCGGCGCCTTGTCGGGGACGTCGTGGATAGGAGGGCCGAACGAAAAAGGGCGCCCGAAGGCGCCCTGCCGAGCGAGCGCTCAGGCTCACATCTTCTTCTTCTTCATCGACTTCTGCTGCATCTTTCCGCCCGACATCTTGCCGCCGGACATGCTGCCGCCCTTGGTGTCGGTCGCGTTCGAGCCCGTCTCCATGGCGCTCTTGCCGGCGGCGGAGGCGCCCGTGAGGCCCATGCCGAGGGTGCCGAAGGCGATTGCGGCGGCGAGGGCGATGCCGAATTTCATGGTTTCACTCCCTGAAAGTGATCGAGGCAAACGTTGTTGCCCTTTGACAACAGAATGATGCGGCCGAGGTTCCTCGAACACGGGTTTCACGGGACGGATGCTTCTCCCGTCACCGCTTCACTGCGCGCGCAGAGACGGAGACGACCGGTATGCAGCAGGTCCCTCCTCTCCCTCTGGGGGAGGTGGCCGCGAAGCGGACGGAGGGCGCTCGGCGTTGCCGGCACAGGCCCGGTGCTGCCCACTCCACCGCGCTGCGCGCGGTCCCCCTCGCCCAGGAGGCGAGGAGACGCACGGCGAACGCTTCAATCGACCGGCAACGGTATCACACGCTGATCGTCCCCCCGCGCCGCAAGTGTTCGTCGAGGCGCGGCAGGATCTCGACGAAGTTGCAGGGACGGTGGCGGTAATCGAGCTGCGCCGAGAGGATGCCGTCCCAGGCATCCTTGCAGGCGCCGGGCGAGCCGGGCAGCACGAAGACGTAGGTCGCCCGGATCACCCCCGCCGTCGCCCGCGACTGCAGCGTCGAGGTGCCGATCTTCTCGTAGCTGATCCTGTGGAAGATCGCCGAAAACCCGTCCATCCGCTTCTCGAACAGGGGCTCGATCGCCTCGGGCGTGACGTCCCGGCCGGTGAAGCCGGTGCCGCCTGTGGTGAGGATCACGTCGATGTCGGGATCGCGCGTCCAGGCCTCGACCTGCAGGCGGATCGCCGGGACCTCGTCCGGCACGATGGCGCGGGCCGCGAGCCGGTGCCCGTCCGTTTCGAGCCGCCCGACCAGGGTGTCCCCGGAGCGGTCGTCCTCGGTCGTACGCGTGTCGGAGACCGTCAGCACGGCGATGGCGAGGGGGATGAAAGGGCGTTCGAGGGCGGTGTCGTTCATGGGGGTCTCGTGGGCGAGCCGTGCGCGTCACCCGGATATGGGGTGTTTGCCCGCGTTGTCTGCCGCAGACCCGCACCGCCGGTCACCCCAGCGGTCGCGGGCATGCGTCTGGTTGCCGTTGCGCCCGTTGCTTAGGTCCCGGCGAGAACAGGGATTTTCGACATGACCAACACGGCACTCATCGTCGGCGCGAGCGGGATCGTCGGCAGCGCGCTGGCGACGCTGCTCGTCGAACGGGGCTGGACGGTCACGGGCCTCGCACGCCGGCCGACGCAGCAGTCAGGCGTCAGGCCGGTGGCGGCCGATCTTCAGGATCCCGCCGGGCTCGCCGCCGCGCTCGACGGTGCCCGGTCGAGCCATCTCTTCATCGCGACCTGGTCGCGTCAGGAGACCGAAGCAGAAAACATCCGCGTGAACGGGGCGATGGTGCGCAACGTCCTCGACGCTGTGCGGCCGGCGAAGTCGCTGCGACATGTCGGGCTCGTCACCGGCCTCAAGCATTATCTCGGGCCGTTCGAAGCCTACGGCCACGGGACCCTGCCGCAGACGCCGTTCCGTGAGGAGCAGGGCCGCCTCGACGTGGCGAATTTCTACTACGCCCAGGAAGACGAAGTGTTCGCGGCCGCCGCGCGCGACGGCTTCACCTGGAGCGTGCACCGGCCGCACACGATCATCGGAAAAGCGGTCGGCAACGCCATGAACATGGGCACGACGCTCGCCGCCTACGCCGTACTCTGTCGCGAGACCGGCCGGCCGTTTCGCTTCCCCGGCTCCCAGGCCCAGTGGGACGGTCTCACCGACATGACCGATGCGCGCATCCTCGCGCGGCAGCTCCTGTGGGCGGCCGAGACCCCGGAAGCGGCCGACGAGGCCTTCAACATCGTCAACGGCGACGTGTTTCGCTGGAAGTGGATGTGGGGTCGGATCGCGGACTGGTTCGGCATCGAGCCCGCGCTGTTCGACGGCACCGTGATGCCGCTGGAGACGCAGATGGCGGAGGACGCCGGACCCTGGCGCGCCATCGCGGCCCGGTACGGGCTGGTGGAGCCGGACCTCGCGCGCCTCGCCTCGCCCTGGCACACCGACGCCGATCTCGGCCGGCCCATCGAGGTCGTCACCGACATGTCGAAGAGCCGGCGCCTCGGGTTTACGGCCTACGAGGCCACCGACGCGGCGTTCGTTTCTCTGTTCGAGCGGCTCCGGGCGGATCGTTTGATCCCGTAGGCCTGCTCCAGGCATGCAAAAGGGCGCCCGGAGAGGGCGCCCTTTCCGAGTGATGAGCGAAGGATCGATCGGCCGGACCAGGCCGCCTTCGCCGCCGCGTTCGGCTTCCGCGTGATCTTCGTTAGCAGCGCATCGGCCTTCTTCTCCGCCCGCAGGGTGTCGTCGACGAGCTTGGCCGCTCCCGTGGAGCTGGGGACAGGGGCTCGGATGGAAGCCGCAGGCCGGCTGTCCTCCCCGCGCCCGATCTGCGCTAGGCTCGCTCCGTCCCGACGCGGAGCGGCAGCGCGATGACGAAGGTGGCCGGTGTTCTCCTCGACCTCAGCGGCGTCGTGTTCAGCGGCGGGGCAGCGATCGGCGATGCCGTCGCGAGCATCGCGGATCTGCGCGCGGCCGGGTTGCCGCTGCGCTTCGTCACCAACACGACCTCCGCGCCCCTGCGCAGCCTGGTCGACCTGCTGCGCGATCTCGGGATCGCGGCCGCGCCGGAGGACGTGTTCACCCCGGCGACCGCCGTGCGGGACCTCGTCCGAGCGCGCGGCCTGTCGCCGCGTTTCCTCGTGCAGCCCGCCCTTCTGGAAGACCTCGGCGTCTCGGCCGGCGGCGCGCTCGACGCCGTGGTCGTGGGCGATGCCGGCGCCGGCTTCACCTTCGCGGCGCTCAACGAGGCCTTCCGCCTGATCGACAGCGGGGCTGCGTTCATCGCCCTGGCGCGCAACCGCAGCTTCAAGGACTTGGACGGCCTGCCCAGCCTCGATGCGGGACCCTTCGTCGCCGCCCTCGAATATGCCAGCCGTCGCGAAGCGCATCTCGTCGGAAAGCCGGCGGCGGCCTTCTACGCGGCCGCGCTGGCGCAGCTCGGCACGGAGCCGGGCGAGACCGTGATGATCGGCGACGACGTGGAATCCGACGTGGCCGGCGCCATGGAAGCCGGGATGGCCGGGCTCCTGGTCCGCACCGGAAAGTACAGGGCCGGAGACGAGGAGCGCATCGACCCCGCCCCGACCGCCATCGTCGCCGACCTGCGGGAAGGGGTGGCGTGGATCTTGGCGCGGGCTCGATAGTCCGGACAGACAAAAGGGCGCCCCGAACAGGGCGCCCTTCGCATTACGGCAGGCGATGTGCCGGCCGGATCAGGCGGCCTTCGCCGCCGCGTTCAGCTTCTGCGCGATCTTCGTCAGCAGCGCGTCGGC
The DNA here is from genome assembly GCF_022179645.1 of Methylobacterium thuringiense. GTDB lineage: Bacteria > Pseudomonadota > Alphaproteobacteria > Rhizobiales > Beijerinckiaceae > Methylobacterium > Methylobacterium thuringiense. The sequence continues at coordinate 95,402 of NZ_BPRA01000008.1, read as the reverse complement.
CTTCTTCTCTTCCTGCAGGGTCTCGTCCAGAAGCTTGGCAGCATCGGTGTGGCCGAGCAGCGTCGCCCAGGTCTTCAGGGTGCCGTAGCGGGCGATCTCGTAATGCTCGACGGCCTGGGCGCAGGCGGCCAGCACCGAATCGCCGGCCGGAGTGCCGCCGAAATCTTCCAGGTCCTCTTCCATCTCGGAGGTGATGCCCTGCATCGCCTCGCAGGTCTTCGAGCGCGCCGTCTTGCCGATGAGCTCGAACACCTGCTGCAGGCGCTCGACCTGCACGGCGCTCTCCTCGCCATGCGTGATGAAGGCCTGCTTCAGGTCGTCGTGCTCGGCCGCCTTGGCGGACTTCTTGAGCGCCTTCACCGACTGCTTCTCGGCCCAGTAGACGTCCTTAAGGGTCTCGTAGAAGGCGTCGTCGAGGGTCTTTTCCTTGTTGGCCATGGGGTCTGCCTTCCGAATGGGAATGGGGTGGAGATGCGCGGCCGTGGATCGGCCTGCACGTTGCCAGCGGGAACGTGCCCTGGGCCGGATAGGTCCTGATTCCCCGGGGAGCTTCGCGCTCCGTACGGTTTGAGACGGTTCTCGCCAAAAAGTCTCCCCCGTCGGCGACCGTGGCGCAGGGGCAGCCTGCCGCCGCCGGACGTAGCGCGCGGCGGGTTGCGCCCTTATACCGCCGGGCAAACACCTCTCGCGCGAGACCGCCCATGATCCCCCGTTACTCCCGCCCCGCGATGGCCGCGATCTGGTCGCCGGAGAGCCGGTTCCGGATCTGGTTCGAGATCGAGGCGCATGCGACCTCGGCGCTCGCCGAGATCGGCGTCGTGCCGAAGGAGGCCGCCGAGAAGGTCTGGGAGAAGGGCCGTGACGCGGTGTTCGATGTCGCCCGCATCGACGCCATCGAGGCCGTGACCAAGCACGACGTCATCGCCTTCCTGACGCATCTCGCCGAGATCGTCGGCCCCGAGGCGCGCTTCGTCCACCAGGGCATGACCTCGTCGGACGTGCTCGACACCTGCCTCAACGTGCAGCTGACTCAGGCCGCCGACATTCTGATCGCCGACCTCGACGCGCTGCTCGCCGCCCTCAAACGCCGGGCCTTCGAGCACAAGCTGACCCCGACCATCGGCCGCTCGCACGGCATCCACGCCGAGCCGGTGACGTTCGGGCTCAAGCTGGCGCAGGCCTATGCCGAGTTTGCGCGGAATCGCGAACGGCTCGTCGCCGCGCGTAAGGAAATCGCGACCTGCGCGATCTCCGGGGCCGTCGGCACCTTCGCCAACATCGACCCGCGGGTGGAGGAGTACGTCGCCGAGAAGATGGGGCTCGCGGCCGAGCCGGTCTCGACGCAGGTGATCCCGCGCGACCGCCACGCCATGTTCTTCGCCGTGCTCGGCGTGATCGCTTCGTCGATGGAGCGCCTGGCCATCGAGGTGCGCCACCTGCAGCGCACGGAGGTGCTGGAGGCGGAGGAGTTCTTCTCGGAAGGGCAGAAGGGCTCATCGGCGATGCCGCACAAGCGCAACCCGGTGCTCACCGAGAACATCACGGGGCTCGCCCGCATGGTGCGCGCCTACGTGGTGCCGGCGCTGGAGAACGTGGCGCTTTGGCACGAGCGCGACATCTCGCACTCCTCGGTGGAGCGCATGATCGGCCCCGACGCCACGGTGACGCTGGATTTCGCCCTCGCCCGCATGACCGGGGTGATCGACAAGCTGCTGATCTACCCCGAGCAGATGCAGAAGAACCTCGATAAGCTCGGCGGCCTCGTCCACTCGCAGCGGGTGCTGCTGGCGCTGACGCAGGGCGGCACCTCGCGCGAGGACGCCTACCGGCTGGTCCAGCGCAACGCGATGCCGGTCTGGCGCGGCGAGGGCGATTTTTTGACCTTGCTCAAGGCCGACGCCGAGGTGACGGCGGTGCTCAAGCCCGAGCAGATCGAGGAGTGCTTCGATCTCGGTTACCACCTGAAGCACGTCGACACGATCTTCCGCAGGGTGTTCGGGGAGGCGTGATCCGCGCCGTCATCGCGCGCGCAGCGAAGCGATCCGGGGCAGCATCCGCGACGTCGGCCCGGATTGCTTCGGCTTCGCCTCGCAATGACGGCGGATCCGCACGAAACGTGCATCGAGACTGTCGCGCAAGGAACGAGAGCGAGTCCGAAAAGCCATGTCCCGCACCGCATACGTGAACGGCGAGTACCTGCCGCTGGATCAGGCCCGCGTGCCGGTGATGGATCGCGGCTTTCTCTTCGCGGACGGGATCTACGAGGTCGCGGCCGTGCTGGGCGGACGGCTGATCGACAATGCCGGGCATCTGGCGCGGCTCGAGCGCTCCCTCACCGAGATCGGCATCGCCAACCCGCACACGGCCGAGGCGTGGGAGCGGATCGAGACCGAGCTCGTCGCCCGCAACGGGCTGCAGGAAGGCCTCGTCTACCTCCAGGTCACTCGCGGCGTGGCCGAGCGGGATTTCTCGTTTCCGGCGGCCAGCACGCCCGCGACCGTCGTCGCCTTCACGCAGGCGAAGAACATCACCAGGAATCCGCTGGCGGAGAGTGGGGCCACGGTCGTAACCGTCGAGGATCTTCGCTGGAAGCGGCGCGACATCAAGTCGGTGGCGCTGCTGGCGCAGGTTCTGGCGAAGCAGCAGGCGGCGGAGGCCGGGGCGGCCGAGGCCTTCATGGTTGAGGACGGGGCGATCACCGAGGGCTCGTCCTCCACCGCCTTCATCGTCACGCGGGACGGCACCATCGTCACCCGCCCGCTCTCGAACGCGCTGCTGCCGGGCATCACCCGCCGCGCCGTGATCGCGCTCGCGGCCGAGTTCGGCCTGCGGCTGGAGGAGCGGCTGTTCTCTGTGGATGAGCTGCACGGGGCCGCGGAGGCGTTCTACACCAGCGCCTCGGCCTTCGTGATGCCGGTGGTCTCGGTGGACGGCAAGGCTCTCGGCGACGGCCGGCCCGGTCCGGTGGCCCGGCGCCTGCGTGAGCTCTACTTCACCTTCGCGGAATCGCGGGACTGATCATCCCGCCTGGGCCGCACGGCCAGCACGATCGCCACCACCACGAACAGCGCGAGCCCGCTCCACAGACCCCCGTCCGTCAGCTTCGCGAACGCCGCGGCGGGTAGATCGTCCACAGTGAACGCCGCCGCGACCAGCAGCAGGGCCAGCGGGACGGCGGCGAGGATGGCGAGCCAGCGGGGCATCGCACGAGCGTAGCACCCGCCGCCCCGCGGCCGAAGCCCCGATGCGCCGTGCGGAACGCAGGGCGCGCACGGCCCGTTCTCCCCGCAACAGCGACCATTTGGGGGAACGACCATGCCGAAACTGCTACCCATCGCCTTCGCCGCGACGATCGTCTCTACGGCCGCCGGCGCGCTGGCGCAGGACACCGACCCGAAGCTGCCGCCGCCGAGCCAGCAGGTGCCCGAGAAGATCCGGCCCGAATCCGACGGGTCGGCCGGCGGCGCGACGCTCAGCGAAAAGCTCGAGAAGTCGGACGGCGTCATCAAGCCGCCGGGCGGCGTCGATCCCGAGATCAAGACGATCCCGCCGGACAATTCCGGCAGCTCCATGCCGATCATCAAGCCCCAGGGCGACGCGAAATAGGCGCTCGCTACAACTCTCAGTTCATAACGGCTACGGCGCGTTCTAGCGAGCCGCAGCCGGATACTCTGTCGAAATCAACGTCCTCGCAGGACTGTTGCGTTCCGGTGACATCGCCCTTCGCTATATCCTGTCAGATACAGCGAAGCTTGGTTCCGACTCGCGCGTTCGGCATCGTCTCACGGTGCCGGCCTCTGCGGCCGCGTTCCTCGCAAGATCCATCGCGGGGGCGACGAGACGACGATGCTGCGTTCAGTTCAGGTGGCCGTCTCGGCCTCGGTGTTTGCGATGATGCCGATGCTCGGCGACGGGCCGGCGGCGGAGGAGCGCGATCTCGAGGACAGCCGCCGCGCGAAGCCCGCCCGCCTCGCGCCAAACGCGGCCAAGCCGACGGGAGCCTTCGAACTCGGCGAACTCTCCGCCGTTCTGTCCGAGATCTCGGTCTCTGGAGCGCGGGGCTGGGACGGCCGCTACCGCTCCGCGCTCTCGGAGAGCGTGGTCACGGCGAAGGATGTCTACACCTTCAACAAGAACACCCTCGACGACGCCCTGACGGTGGTGCCGGGCGTCAGCGCCGCCAATACCGGCGGCAGCCGCAACGAGCGCCTCGTCTTCGTGCGCGGCTTCGACCGCTTCCAGGTGCCGCTCTCGATCGACGGCATCCGGGTCTACCTGCCGGCCGACAACCGCCTCGATTTCGGCCGCTTCCTCACGCCGGATCTCGCCGAGATCCAAGTGCAGAAGGGCTTCGTCTCCGTCCTCAACGGACCGGGCGGCATGGGCGGCGCGATCAACCTCGTCACGCGCAAGCCGACGCGAGAGGCGGAAGCCGAGTTCCGCACCGGCGTCGACATCGGCAACCGCGGCGCCCCCTCGGCCTTTAACGGCTTCGGCGTCGTCGGCACGCGCCAGGAGAACTACTATCTCCAGGCGAGCGGGACGGTGCGCGACAGCGACGGCTGGTTCCTCTCGCAAGGGTTCCGGCCGATCCCGATCGGCGGCGGCCCGGCGATCGAGGATGGCGGCCGGCGCGACTTCTCGGCCGTCAGCGATTACCGCGTGAACCTCAAGGCCGGCATCACGCCGAACGCCACCGACGAGTACTCGCTGAGCTACACCAAGCAAGCGGGCGTGAAGGGCGCGCCCTACAGCACCTTCGAGCCGGTGCGCGGCATCACCCCGATGCCGCTGCCGTGGGGTACGGCCTACCAGCGCGACTGGCGCTGGCCCTACTGGGACCTCGACAGCCTCTACTTCCTGTCGCGCACCGCGATCGGCAACGATTCGTATCTGCTGTCGCGGGCCTACTACAACACCTTCAACAACCTGCTTTCGGCCTTCGACGACTCGACGTTTTCGAGCCAGCGCCAGCCGCGATCGTTCAACAGCTTCTACGACGACTACGCCTATGGCGGCAGCCTTGAATTCGGTACCGACCTGATCCCGTTCAACACCTTCAAGGCCGCCGCGCATTACCGGCGCGACCGCCATGCCGAGCGCCAGATCTCGGCGCCCGGCCTGTCGACCTCGGTCCTGGAACCGAACCAGGAGAACGTCGAGGACACCTACTCGCTGGCCGTCGAGAACAACTTCCACGCCACCGATCGCCTCGATCTGGTGGTGGGCGTGAGCTACGACCGCAATGCGCTCCGCAAGGCGCAGGATTTCAACACGACCACGCGTGCGCTCTTCGCCTACCCTCTCGGCGGCAGCGACGCGTTCAACGGGCAGGCCGCCGCGATCTACCGCACGAGCGAGACCGGGCGCGTCCATGCCAGCGTCTCGTCCCGCACGCGCTTCCCGAACCTGTTCGAGCGCTTCAGCACGCGCTTCGGCGATGCCGAGCCGAACCCCGACCTCAAGCCCGAGCGCGCCACCAACTACGAGGTCGGCTGGTCGGAGCTGCTGTTCGACACGCTGCGTGTGACGCCGGCCCTGTTCTACAGCGACATCGAGAACGCGATCCAATCGGTCAGCATCGGCAACAACCGGATCCAGAACCAGAACGTCGGCACCGGCCGCTATTACGGCTACGAGGTGGCCACGGAGCTGACGCTGTCGCCCGCGTTCTTCGTGGGGGCGAACTACACCTACCTGCTCCGCGAGCTGAACGATCCGCTCCGGCCTGCCCTGAAGCCGATCGGTACGCCGCGGCACCAGGCCTTCGTCTACGCGACCTGGCAGGCGACGCCGGCCCTGAGTTTCACCCCGAGCGTGGAGATGGCCAGCGGCCGCTTCTCCACCGACCGGCTGGAGAACGCCTTCTTCAAGACCGGCGGCTACGTGCTCCTGAACCTGCAGGCGCAATATGCCTTCGACGCGCACATGACGGCGGCGCTGGGCGTGCGCAACCTGCTCGATACGAACTATTCCCTCGCCTACGGCTTCCCGGAATTCGGGCGCACGGTCTTCGCCAATGTGCGGCTGACGTTCTGATGCCGGCGGCCCTTGCGGTCGAGGCCTCGGGCACCGATCGCCGCATGAAGACAGGTGTGCCGAGTCTGCGAACAATCGACTGCGCGTGGCGGCGCGCATTCGCGCTTTCCGGTTGACGACGGCTCAAGGAGTCGAAGCTTACGGCCGCCGATAGGGGAAGATGTCGCCGCGACCCGGCAAGATCGGCAGCCTCCGAACAACGTCGGGCGGGTCGCCGCGCCACAGGGGGATGCGAAAGACGCGGCCTGCCATTGCGCGATTGCCCTGTGGGCGCCGCCTGCCTTGCTTGACCTGCCTCTTCTGATCGCCGAAGACGCGCCCTATCCTCGCCCCGGCTTCGACGCCGGGGTTTTCGCGCGTGGCGAGGCGGTCGAGTTCCTCGATCCGGCCAGGCGGTCACGGGAAGAAGATCGAGACCTTCATGGCGAACGTCGTCGTCGTAGGCGCCCAGTGGGGTGACGAGGGCAAGGGCAAGATTGTCGACTGGCTCTCCGAGCAGGCCGACATCGTGGTGCGCTTCCAGGGTGGCCACAATGCCGGCCATACCCTCGTCGTCGGCAGCAACGTCTACAAGCTCTCGCTGCTGCCCTCGGGCGTGGTCCGCCCGAACACGCTCGGCGTGATCGGCAACGGCGTCGTGCTCGACCCCTATGCGCTGGTCTCGGAGATCGAGCGCATCACCGGCCAGGGCGTCGAGGTCTCGCGCAAGAACCTGCGCGTGGCCGACAACGCCACGCTGATCCTGTCGCTGCACCGCGAACTCGATGCCCTGCGCGAGGACGGCGCGCCGGGCACCAAGATCGGCACCACCAAGCGCGGCATCGGCCCGGCCTACGAGGACAAGGTCGGCCGCCGCGCCATCCGCCTGATGGACCTGTCCGAGCCGGACAACCTCGGGCCGAAGATCGAGCGGCTGCTCGCCCACCACAATGCGCTGCGCCGGGGCTTCGGCCTGCCCGAGATCGCGGAAAAGACGATCTACGACGAGCTGACCGGCATCGCCGACAAGGTGCTGCCCTACCAGGACACGGTCTGGCGCCTGCTCGACGAGGCTCGCCGCGCCGGCAAGCGCATCCTGTTCGAGGGCGCGCAGGGCGCGCTACTCGATGTCGATCACGGCACCTATCCGTTCGTGACCTCCTCCAACACGGTCGCCGGCCAAGCCGCGACCGGCTCCGGCCTCGGCCCGGGCGCGGTCGGCTACGTGCTCGGCATCGCCAAGGCCTACACCACGCGGGTCGGCGAAGGCCCCTTCCCCACCGAGCTGTTCGACGAGGACGGCCGCCTGATCGGCGAGCGCGGCCACGAGTTCGGCACCGTCACCGGCCGCCAGCGCCGCTGCGGCTGGTTCGACGCCTGCCTCGTGCGCCAGACCGTGCGCACTTCCGGCATCGACGGCATCGCGCTGACCAAGCTCGACGTGCTCGACGGGTTCAAGGAAATCCGGATCTGCACCGCCTACGATCTCGACGGCACGCGCCTAGACCATCTTCCCGCGAGCCAGGGCGCGCAGCAGCGCGTCGTGCCGGTCTACGAGACGTTCCAGGGCTGGGAAGGCACCACGGCGGGCGCCCGCTCTTGGTCCGAGCTGCCGGCGCAGGCGATCAAGTACGTGCGGCGGATCGAGGAGCTGATCGGCGCGCCGGTGGCCCTGCTCTCTACCTCGCCCGAGCGCGACGACACCATCCTGATGCACAACCCCTTCGAGGACTGAAGCGCTTTCCGATGATGGGGATGCCGGTTCGTCGCCATGAGGCGCAGCTAAACCAAAGCTTAGCGCCGGGGTCCGATACTGTCGGATCGCGGCTCTAGGCGCCGACGGCGGGAACGGGCGGATCAGGGCACGATGGCCGATTACTATCCGTTGCTGGCACGGGCGCTCGACGCCCTGCCGGATCGCACCCCGGCCCTGCGCAAGGCCGTGTACGACCGCGCCCGCTCTGCGCTGATCGGCCAGCTCCGCACGCTCGAACCGCCGCTGCCGGACGAGGCGATCGAGACCGAGCGCAAGGCGCTCGACGCTGCGATCGAACGGCTCGAAGCCGCCTACGGCACCCCGGTCGCGCCTCTGCCGCCGCCGCCGCCCCAGGCGGAGCCCCCGGCCCCCGCTCCGGTCGCGCCGGCTCTCGAGCCCGAAGCGCCGCCACCTCCGCCGGAGCCGGAGCCGGAGCCCGCGCCGCCGCCGGCCCTTCCCGAGGCCGCCCCGTCCTTCATGCCGGCGGCGCCGCCTGCGCCCCCACTTTCGCCGCAGCTGTCGCTGCCCCCTGCGCCTCCGCTCGAGCCCGAGACGCCGGCCGACGAGCCGCTGCCCGAGCCGGGGCCGCCGCCGGCCTTCACGGCCTTCGTGCCCCCCCAGCGCCGCCAGAAGACCGAGGACGCCTCCGCCGCCCCGACGAATCCCGCACTAGATGCCGATTCGGCCGGGACGTCTGTTCCCGACATCGCGCCGCCCGAGAACGGCGGCGGCCGCCGCAGGCCCAAGCTCGACGTCAAGGCGCCCCGCACCGGGCGCTCGCGCCAGTTGCGCAACCTCTTCGTCGGCGCCGTGCTCGCGGTGGTGATCGGCCTGATCGCCGTCGCCGCGATCATGCTCGCCGACAAGCGGAGCGACCTGCCGCAGAGTGCGGGCGACGGGGAGGGCAGCTCTTCGTCGGTGCCCGATGCGAAGCTGTCGGACCGGGTCGGCGGCGAGAGGCCGGATTCCGAGACGCGGCAGGCTTCGCCGGATACGGGTTCGCGCACCGACCTCGCGGTGGCTCAGCGCGCCGTGCTCTACGAGGAGAATCCGAACGATCCCAAGGCTCAGCCCGCCGCCACCCAGGGCCGCGTCGTCTGGCGTCTGGAGGCCGTGAACGGCGAGCAGGGTCAGCCGCTGCAGAGCGTCGTGCGGGCCAACATCGATTACCCGGAAGCCGGCCTGACGCTGTCGATGACGATCCGCCGGAACCTCGACGCGACGCTGCCGGCCTCCCACACCATCGAACTCGCCTTCACCAATTACGGCCCGGGCGAGAAGCGGGCGGTGCAGGAGATCGGCCTGCTGCAGCTCAAGGACGAGGAATCTTCCCGCGGCTCGTCCGTCTACGGCCTGCCGGTGCGGGTGCGCGACAACCTGTTCCTGATCGGACTGTCCAACCTGCCGGGGGACATCGAGCGCAACACCGAGATGCTGACCCATCGCAACTGGATGGACCTCGCCGTGAAGTACAAGGCCGGCCCGCGGGCGATCCTCACCTTCGAGAAGGGGTCGGCCGGCAGCCGGGTGATCCAGGACGCCTTCAACCAGTGGAAGTGAGCGTCTCGGGGCCGGGCTCGTTCGCCGGTCGGCGATCGGGAAAATGCGGGCGTTAGGTCTCGCCGCCATTCCTCTGCGCCATCGGACCGGGCTGACGGCCAAAGAAAAACGCCGGAGAGACATTCTCTCCGGCGTCATCGTTTTGCGACCGGTATCAGGCGCGGGCTTCGTGCCGCGGCATCTCGCGGGTCGCCAGATTGCGCTTCACCGCCTCCTGGATCTTCTCGAAGGCGCGCACCTCGATCTGGCGCACGCGCTCGCGGGAGACGCCGAACTCGCCGGACAGGTCCTCCAGCGTGATCGGGTCGTCCGCGAGGCGGCGGGCCTCGAAGATGCGCCGCTCGCGGGCGTTGAGCACCGAGAGCGCGTCGCGCAGGGCCGAGAGCCGGTTCTGGCCCTCCTGCTCGCCGGCGAGCACCGTCTCCTGGCTCGGGCTGTTGTCGACGAGCCAGTCCTGCCACTCGCCCTCGCCCTCTTCGCGCAGGGGCGCGTTGAGCGAGGTGTCGCCGGACAGGCGCCGGTTCATGTCGATCACGTCCTGCTCGGGCACGCCGAGGTTTTTCGCGATCGTGGCGACGTGTTCGGGGCGCAGGTCGCCCTCGTCTAATGCCGAGATCTTGCCCTTCGCCTTGCGCAGGTTGAAGAACAGCTTCTTCTGGTTGGCCGTGGTGCCCATCTTCACGAGGGACCAGGAGCGCAGGATGTATTCCTGGATCGCCGCCTTGATCCACCACATCGCGTAGGTGGCGAGGCGGAAGCCCTTGTCGGGCTCGAAGCGCTTGACGGCCTGCATCAAGCCCACATTGCCCTCCGACACAACTTCGCTGATCGGCAGGCCGTAGCCGCGATAGCCCATGGCGATCTTGGCCACGAGACGCAGATGGGACGTGACCAGCCGATGCGCGGCATCGCGGTCGCCCGCATCGCGCCAGCTCTTGGCCAGGGTGAATTCTTCCGTCGGTTCCAGCATCGGGAACTTGCGGATCTCGTCGAGGTAGCGCGACAGGCCACCTTCGTTGGCGAGCATGGGTAATGCGCCGGCCATGGACACCTCCTTCGTCGGCCCCCCAAACGGGCAGGCCCTGTGCGATCGACCGCTCCTCTTGAGCCGGTCGTTGCGCCTCCCATCTCTACAGGGAAGCCACGACGTCCGGTAGCGGCGGTCGCCACGCGAATGGCTTCAACGCACGAACTGGACTTCGGGTCTGAGTCTGCATGCCGGGTCACCGCGTCGCGGTGCCGAAACGCACCGGATCGTCAACGATTGCTTGACCGGTGCGTCGGTACAACGCTGCCGCTCAGACGGGTTTTCCGGAGAGCGCAGTGAGCAGGGCCGCCATGTCCGGCGGCAGCGGGCTCTCGAACCTGAGCTTCTCGCCGGTGCGCGGATGGGTGAATCCGAGCAGCGTTGCGTGCAGCGCCTGCCGACCCAGTGCCAGGAGCGCGGCGCGCGCCGCCTCCCCGAGCTTCACCGCCTTGGTCTTCAGCGCCCCGCCATAGGTGTCGTCCCCGAGCAGCGGGTGGCCGCGATGGCTGAGATGCACGCGGATTTGGTGGGTGCGCCCGGTCTCCAGCACGCAGCGCAGCAGCGTGACGATGCCGTCGGCATCGGGCTGCGCCTCAACCCGGTAATGCGTCACCGCGTGGCGGCCCTCGCCTTCGCGCACCACCGCGATCTTTTCCCGGTTCTTGTGGCTGCGGGCGAGGTTGGCGGTGATCGTGCCGGTGCGCGGCTCCGGCATCCCCCAGACGAAGGCGAGATAGGCCCGCTCCAGATCGCCGCTGCGGCCGTGATCGGCGAACTGCTTGGACAGGCGCTGATGCGCCCGGTCGTTCTTGGCGACGACCAGGAGCCCGCTGGTGTCCTTGTCGAGCCGGTGCACGATGCCCGGCCGGCGCACGCCGCCGATGCCCGAGAGGCTTTCGCCGCAATGCGCGACGAGGGCGTTCACCAGCGTGCCGGTCTCGTGCCCGGCGCCCGGGTGCACCACGAGCCCGGCCGGCTTGTCGATGACGATGAGGTCGTCGTCCTCGTAGGCGATGACCAGCGGCATCGCTTCACCGAGCGGCTCGGCCGGCGCCGCCTCCGGCACCGCGACTTCCAAGAATGCCCCCGGTCCGACCTTGCGGGAGGGGTCGAGCACCACGGTCCCGTCGCAGAGCACCTGCCCGCCCCGCACCAGCGCCTGCAGGCGCGAGCGCGAAATCTCTACGAAGGCCGCCGCCAGCACGCGGTCGAGCCGCTCCGGTCCCGCCTCCGGTGCGATGGTCACGCTCAGCCGTTCCGGCCCGTCCTCGTCGTCCTGCGCACCCGATATGACCGTGGCTCCACTTAAGCTGACCCGAGGGCCTTGCAGGCCCCCGATGGCGTCGGTATAGGAACCCTCGCCTGCCCGGAAGCTCCCATCGTCTAGCGGTCTAGGACGTCGCCCTCTCACGGCGAAAACAGGGGTTCGATTCCCCTTGGGAGCACCAGCAGGATCGGGCATCCAGCTGATCCGCGGGTCTTGTGTCTCACAATCATCTCCGTTGCCTCCTTGGACAATGGGCTCAACATATCGGCCGGATCGCGCTACGAGATCGGCATGAGCAACGTGATCCGCCCGACCTTCGGCGCTCGCCCAAATCCTGACGCGGCCCAGTCGCCGGTCGTGCCTGCCACCGAGTACAGGGCCCTACGTCTCTTCGGCGAGGCCGCCGGCTATACCGTCGCCTTGATCCACGACGAGGACGCCCAGGAGGGTTCGGTCTTCAAGGTCGTCGTCGGCCCGTCGGACGGCGGCGAGGTGGAGGCCGTCGCGATCCTGCCGGCGACGCCGGAAGGCGACGCGGATGCCGAGGTGGTCGGCATGGCGATCCTGCGGACCTTGGAGCTGATGGAAACGTCCAGGCCGAGCCCGGAAAGCGCCTGATCGCGGAGCTCGATCGCATCTCGCGTCAAGCACCGATCGTGCTCACGAAAAACCCTGTGCCGGCCGCGAGCAGCGCTCCGGCAAGCCAGCCGAACGCGAGCGCCCCTGCGCCGTCGTCGCGCATGCGCAGATGCGCCACCTGCGCGAAGAGCGCGGCCCAGTAGGCTGCCCACAGGCCGAGGACGGTGGCGGTCCAGGTCGACATGGATTGCGCGTGCCAATCTGCCGCCGGCCCTGCCGGCCCCCCGAACGAACCATCGTCGGCCGTCCCGGTTGCCAGAATTCCGGATCGCATTGCATCGTCCGGTGGAGCGGGGGAGCCAGCTGTCATGCCCGTGCCCACCAAACCAACCTCGCGCTGCATCCACTATGTCGGCTTCCGGGACGATCGCTTCTGGAACGCCTACCGGATCTTCGGCGGTCCGCGCATCATCCACCGCCGCTGGGATTTCTATGCGATTCGCGACGTCGGGCCCGGCGACGTCGTGATCTTCGCCGAGGGCGACGAGACGCAACCCGTTGCCGACCGGAACGCCACCGACCTCGACGAGCGATGGCTGTGATGCCGCGCCTCGGAACGGTGGCACCCTCTCGGATCCGGTCCCTCTAACCCGTGCGGCGGCCATCGGTCGCGACGATCGGTCATAGCAAAACGGCGCCGGTCGGAGGACAAGGCGTGATGACATCCACGCCGGACCTCACGCCTCGGACCAGGATCCGCACCGCCATCTTCGCCGTTCTCCTCGGCATCGTCGTGACGACGAGCGTGGTGCCGATGGTTTGGTGGACGGCGAAGGTGCTGGGGATTCTGTGAGCGGCCGCGCCATCGCCGGTCGGTCGCGCTGCTGCCTTTAGCGGCCGCGTGCGAGTCGCGAATGCGGTCGAACACGCCGACTTCTTCGGCGAGACTGCATCGTGCCTCCTCCGGCGCAGGAGCGAATCATGTCTGCATGCGCTTCGGCTGCTGTCGTCCTTCTGGTCCTGGCCACCACCCTCGCCACTTCCGCCACGGCCTGGGCGTTCTTCGGCGTTCCCGGATGCGTCAACCTGCCCGAATATCAGCGTGCCGTCGGGGCTTTGCAGGGCATGACCGGCCCCTGCGACATGACGGTCGAGCAGGCATGCGGGATCATGGCGGAGCGGGGCGTCTCGGCTGCGGCCTGCCAGCTGCCCGAGCCGCACCCGCGGCGGCCCCACCGCCCGCGCACGCGCTGACGGAACCGGCGTCGCGATCCAGTGGCCCGCGGTCGAGGGACGCGATGCCCAGGCGATCGCGAGGTGTCCTCGCGACCCCCCAGACGTGACGGATCAGGCCGCCTTCGGCAGTGAAGCCATGTCGATCACGAAGCGGTACTTCACGTCGCTCTTCTGCATGCGGGTGTAGGCCGTCTCGATCTCATCGATCGGGATCATCTCGATGTCGGCGGTGATGCCGTGCTTGCCGCAGAAGTCCAGCATCTCCTGTGTTTCCGCGATGCCGCCGATCAGCGAGCCGGCGAAGTTGCGGCGGCGCCAGATCACGCTGAACACGTTGACGTCGAGCGGCTTCTCCGGCGCGCCGACCTGGACCAGCGTGCAGTCGCGCTTGAGCAGGCCGAGATAGGCGTTGATGTCGTGCTGGGCCGCGACCGTGTCGAGGATGAAGTCGAAGCTTTCGGATTCGGCCGCCATCGCGTCGGCGTCCTTCGAGATCACCACGTTGTCGGCGCCGAGGCGTCGCGCGTCCGCCTCCTTGCCGGGCGAGGTCGTGAACAGCGTCACCTTGGCGCCCATGGCGTGGGCGATCTTCACGCCCATGTGGCCGAGCCCGCCGAGGCCCACGATGCCGACTTTCTGGCCGGGGCCGACCTTCCAGTGGTGCAGCGGCGAGAAGGTGGTGATGCCCGCGCAGAGCAGAGGGGCGACGCCGGCGAGGTCGAGGTTCTCGGGGATGCGCAGCACGAAGTGCTTGTCGACGACGATGTGGCTCGAATAGCCGCCGTAGGTGTTCTCGCCCGTCTTCTGGGCGGGCCCGTTATAGGTCGCCGTGAAGCCGGGCTGGCAATACTGCTCCAGGCCCTCCTTGCAGCTGTCGCACTCCCGGCAGGAATCGACCATGCAGCCGACGCCGGCGAGGTCGCCCTCCTTGAAGGTCGAAACCTCCGCGCCGACGCGGGTCACCCGACCGACGATCTCGTGGCCGGGGACGCAGGGATAGTTCGTGTTCTGCCACTCGTTGCGGGCTTGGTGCAGGTCCGAATGGCAGACGCCGCAATAGACGATCTCGATCTCGACGTCGTTCGGGCCGGGATCGCGGCGCTCGAAGCTGAAGGGCTTCAGGGGCGTGCTCGCCTCCTGGGTGCCGTAGCCGATACACTGGAACATGATGCCTCGTGAATGCTGGAAGCCCGACGCAGGAGAAGGTCGGCTCGTGACGCCCCGTCCGGCGCTATATACGGCGTCCACTATCGCCTGACAGGCCCGGCCCAACGCAGTCGCGGCGTGATACGGTACGGGCTCGACCGCGCCGACTGGGAGATCCGATGGCGAGCCTGAGTATCCGCATCGACCTCGGACCGGACAACCGCATCGGCCCCGGCAAGGTACAGCTCCTAGAGATGATCGCGGAACACGGCTCGATCTCGGCAGCGGGCCGGGCGCTCGGCATGTCGTATCGCCGGGCCTGGATGCTGGTCGAGGCGATGAACAAGGGCTTCGGTCAGCCCGTGGTCGAGGCGCAGATCGGCGGCAAGGCCGGCGGCGGGGCGCGGCTCTCCGCCTTCGGGGCGGATGTCGTCGCGCATTATCGGGCGATCGAGCGGGCGGCCGAAAAGGCGGCCTCCCCGTTCCTCGCCCGCCTCGTTCCCGTGCCGCAGGATTCCTGAGCCCCCCGGTGGCGGCCCCCCCTGCCAAGGTCGCGCGATCGCGGCAAGATGGCTATATATAACTAGATATAGCGACTGCGGAGGATTCTGCGTGCCTCGGCCCGCTCGCCGGTCTCGTCGGACGCAGCGACCTCGTGCTGTGTCCGGTAGAGTGCGTCAGCCACGGGACGGCCGGAATGCCGTTTCGGCCGATGCGCAGCACCAGCCTCGCGAGGTTCGTGCAGGCGGCGATGCCGGAAGCCGGCATTCGAACCGCCTGATCTGCCGGAGGATCCCCGCCCGCCGAGCGGGCGAGGATCGATCGCGCCTTACGCCGCCAACGAGCGCAGCACGTAGGGCAGGATACCGCCGTTACGAAAATACTCGAGTTCGTCGAGGGTATCGATCCGGCAGGTCAGCGGGACGTCCTGCCTCGTGCGGTCAGCCGAGGTGATCTCGGCGGTGAGGGTCTGGCGGGGTTTGAGTTCGCCCGAGAGGCCCTTGATCGTGACGGTCTCGTCGCCCTTGAGGCCGAGGGTGGCCCAGGACTGGCCGTCCTTGAACACCAGCGGGACGATGCCCATTCCGACCAGATTCGAGCGGTGGATGCGCTCGAAGCTCTCGGCGACCACGGCGCGCACGCCCAAGAGCTTCGTGCCCTTGGCAGCCCAGTCGCGGGATGAGCCGGTCCCGTATTCCTTGCCGGCGAAGACGATCAGCGGGGTGGCCTGCTCCGCGTATTTCTGCGCGGCATCGTAGATGTACATCCGCTCGCCGGAGGGCTGGAACAGCGTCCAGCCGCCCTCGACCACCTCGCCCGCCGCATCGCGGACCATCTGGTTCTTGATGCGGATGTTGGCGAAGGTGCCGCGCATCATCACCTGATGGTTGCCGCGCCGGGTGCCGTACTGATTGAAGTCCTGCACGCGGACCTGATGCTCCTGCAGGTATTCGCCGGCTGGCGAGGCCGCGCGGATGTTGCCGGCGGGCGAGATGTGGTCCGTCGTGATCGAGTCGAGGAAGAGGCCGAGGATCCGGGCATTCTCGATGTCGGTGATCGGATCGGGCGTCTTGGTCATGCCCTCGAAATACGGCGGGTTCTGCACGTAGGTGGAGGTCGAATCCCAGGCGAAGGTCTCGGCCTCGTTGACTTCGACGGCCTTCCAGTTGTCGTCGCCGCCGAAGACGTCGGCGTAGCGGCTCTTGAACAGGGTCGAGGTGATGTTCTTCTCGATGAAGGACTGGATCTCGCTCGACGAGGGCCAGATGTCCTTGAGGTAGACCGGCTGCCCGTCGGAGCCGTGGCCGAGCGGCTCGGTGGTGATGTCGATCTGCATCGAGCCGGCAAGCGCGTAGGCGACGACCAGCGGCGGCGAGGCGAGGTAGTTGGCGCGAACGTCGGGGTTCACGCGGCCCTCGAAGTTGCGGTTGCCCGAGAGCACGGCCGCGGCGACCACGTCGTTGTCGTTGATCGCCTTCGAGATCGCAGGCGGCAGCGGACCCGAATTGCCGATGCAGGTGGTGCAGCCGAAACCGACGAGGTTGAAGCCGAGGCTGTCCAGGCTCTCCTGCAGGCCGGACTTGTCGAGGTACTCTCCCACCACCTGCGAGCCAGGCGCCAGCGAGGTCTTCACCCACGGCTTGACGCTGAGGCCCTTGGCCACCGCGTTGCGGGCGAGAAGCCCCGCGCCGATCATCACCGATGGGTTCGAAGTATTGGTGCAGGAGGTGATCGCCGCGATCACCACGTCGCCGTGGCCGATGTCGAAATTCGAGCCCTCGACCTTGTAGCGGCTGGCGATGTCGGCCGCCTTCTTGAACTCGGTCTCCATCGACTGCGCGAAGCCGGGCTTGGCCCCGTCGAGCAGCACCCGGTCCTGCGGACGCTTGGGGCCGGCCAGCGAGGGACGGACCTCGCCCATGTCGAGTTCGAGGGTGTCGGTGAAGACCGGATCGGGCGTCTGCGCGTCGCGCCACATGCCCTGCGCTTTGGCATAGGCCTCGACGAGTTCGATGCGGTGGTCGGCGCGGCCGGTGACCGTAAGGAAGTCGATGGTCTTCCGATCGATCGGGAAGAAGCCGCAGGTGGCGCCGTATTCGGGCGCCATGTTCGAGATCGTCGCCCGGTCGGCCACCGCCATGTCGTCGAGGCCGGGACCGTAGAATTCCACGAACTTGCCCACCACGCCCTTCTTGCGCAGCATCTGCGTCACGGTGAGCACGAGGTCGGTCGCGGTCGTACCCTCCGGCAGCTTGCCCGACAGCTTGAAGCCGACGACTTCCGGAATCAGCATCGAGAGCGGCTGGCCGAGCATGGCGGCTTCCGCCTCGATGCCGCCGACGCCCCAGCCGAGCACGGCGAGACCGTTGACCATGGTGGTGTGCGAGTCGGTGCCGACGAGGCTGTCCGGATAGGCGATGTCCGAGCCGTCCTCGGATTTGGTCCAGACGGTCTGCGACAGGTATTCGAGGTTCACCTGATGGCAGATGCCGGTGCCGGGCGGGACCACCGAGAAGTTGTCGAAGGCGGTCTGGCCCCATTTGAGGAAGGTGTAGCGCTCGCCGTTGCGCTGGTATTCGAGGGCGACGTTGTCGCCGAGCGCTTTCGGGGTGCCGAACTCGTCGACGATCACCGAGTGGTCGATGACGAGATCCACCGGCACCAGCGGATTGATTTTTTGGGGGTCTCCACCGAGGGCTACCATGGCGTCGCGCATGGCGGCGAGATCCACGACGGCGGGCACGCCGGTGAAGTCCTGCATCAGCACCCGGGAGGGGCGGAAGGCGATCTCGGTCTCGACCTTGCCCTTGTTGTCGACCCAGGCGACGGCCGCCTCGATGTCGGCCTTCTTGACCGAACGGTCGTCCTCGAAGCGCAGCAGGTTCTCGAGGATCACCTTCATCGAGAAGGGCAGCGCCGCGGAATCGGCCAAACCGTTCTTCTGGGCCTCTGGGATCGAGTAGTAGGTGTAGGTCTTGCCCCCGGCTTGAAGCGTCTGGCGGGCGTTGAAGCTGTCGAGCGATGCCACGGCGATCGGAACCCTTGCTTGGCGGTTGTCGAACACGCGCAGGCATAACCTGCGCCACGAGCGGTGTTCGGCTGGAAACGCTCCAAAGAGCGCGCGCCGCCCCGGGGGTGCCCGGGCAGGGTGGTGCGCGAGGGGCGATTTGAACGCCCTGGAGGTCGCGCGGCGCAGCCTGCGCGCCGTATAGAACAGTTCGAAACTTGCCGCTACGGGGTGATGGTGACAGGCGGGCGCAGGTGTCGCTTTCGGGGCGGCCTGTGCGTATTCAGCGGCATCCGGAGACCACCATGCCCGCCGTGAACTTGCCTCCCGAGATCGAGCGTCGCCTCGACACCGTGTGCCGAAAGACCGGCCGCACCAGGGACGGGCATGTGCGCGAGGCGATCCTCGATTACCTTAAGGATTTCGAGGATGCGGCACTGGTCGAAGCGCGGTTAGCTGCAGGCAGGCAAGGTGGCGAGACGATTGACCTCGCCGAACTGTTGAAGCGCTATGGTCTCGACGCCGACGGTGGAACGACCGGCTGAAACGGGCTTGCCGTTGGCGCTGCCCCGTCTGGCATCCACGACAATCCTCATGTTGAGGTGCTGCGAAGCAGCTCGAAACATCCCTGAACGCTTTTCCCAAATGGCGCTGGTGGCTTGGATCGCCGCTGCGGGGTACTTCGAGGCCGCTAACGTGGCACCTCGGTATGAGGGGCGTGGTGGGTGCCGGCCGATTTGGTCCGCCGGCGCGCGACCGGAGCAGACAGGACACCCGTGCGGCTGATCGTCGAAAACCTCGCCTGCCGTCGCTCCGGGCGCCGCATCTTCTCCGGGCTCGGCTTCGCGCTGGAGGCCGGCGAGGCGCTTATGGTCACCGGGCGCAACGGTGCGGGCAAGTCGAGCCTGCTCTCCATGCTCGCCGGCCGCCTGAAACCCGATGCCGGCACGATTCGCGTCGAGGAGGCCGGCGAGGCGACGCTGGCGGAGTGCCTGCACGTGGTCGGCCATCGCGACGGGCTGAAGGCTGCGCTGACGGCGGAGGAAAACCTCACCTTCGCCCGCGATATCCTCGGCGCGCCGACGGCGTCTCCGCGGGAAGCCATGGAAGCGATGGGCCTCGCCCACGCCCTGAACTTGCCCGTCGGCTACCTCTCCGCCGGGCAAAGAAGACGGGTGGCGCTGGCGCGCCTGCTGGTCTGCCGGCGTCCGCTCTGGCTGCTCGACGAGCCGACGGCGGCACTGGATACCGCCTCGCAGGGCGTGCTCGCCGGGCTGATGGCCCGGCATCGCGAGGACGGCGGCCTCGTCGTCGCCGCGACCCACATGCCGATCGGCCTCGACGACGCCCGCGAACTCCGCATCGGGCCGCCGGCCGCCACCGAGGATGCAGCCGAGGCGGAGGCCTGGGCATGATCCGCGTGCTGGTAGCGCTCGTCCGGCGCGATCTCGTCCTCGCCTCCCGCGTCGGCGGGTCGGGGGCGCTGTCGCTGGTGTTCTTTCTGATGATCGTGGCGCTGGTGCCGTTCGCGCTCGGGCCGGATCTGAACCTGCTCTCGCGGATCGGCCCGGCGATCCTCTGGCTCTCGGCGGTGCTGGCGACGCTGATCGGCCTCGACCGGATTTTTCAGGCCGACGAGGAGGACGGCTCCCTCGACCTGATGACCGCCTCCCCTGCCCCGCTGGAACTGGTGGTGCTGGCCAAGGTGCTCGCCCATTGGCTGACCACGGGGCTGCCGCTGGCGCTGGCCTCGCCGCTGTTCGGCCTGCTTGTGGCGCTCTCGCCGACGGCGATGGGCGCGACGGCGCTGACCCTGCTGGTCGGTACGCCGGCCCTGACCTTCATCGGCGCCGTCGGCGCGGCGCTCACCGCCTCGATCCGCCGGGGCGGACTGATCCTGGCGATCGTGGTGCTGCCGCTGATGATCCCGACGCTGATCTTCGGGGTCTCGGCCGTGGATTCAGCCCTCGGCGGCACGGTGCCGTTCGCCACGCCGCTGATCATCCTCGGCGCACTGAGCCTGATCGCTGCCGTGGTCGGCACGTTGGCGGCGGCGGCCGCCCTGCGCTGGTCGGACTAACCGCGCTCAGCGTGGAATACAGTATCCAAACGGCTTAACGTTAAGCGGCGGTTTAGAGATTGTCGGCGATTGTTGCCGCCATCCGATGCGCCTTCTCGTTGTCCTCCCCACGGCGATGCTCAGCGTCGCGCTCCCTCTCCTGCTCCTGGCCGCTCCGCAGGCCGGGCGGCCGGTTCTCGTGATCGCGTCGCCCTGGTCGTCGCCCGCCGAGACGGCGAGCGTGGTGGCGCAGGCGGGGGGAGCATTGCTGCGCGGCACGCCCCTGCCCTGGGTCGCGGTGGCGATCTCGGACGGGGCGGATTTCGCCGGAAAACTGCGGCGGGCGGGCGCCTGGATCACCCTCGACGCGTCCCGGGTGCCGGGATGCCTGAACGCGGCTCCGGTTTGAGCGAGACCCAGATGCAGAGTTCGACCCTCGACCGGCTCCGTGCGAGTTCGGGCAAGGCCCTGATCGGCTTCCTCTGGCTCAACCTCGCGATCATCCTCGCGGCCAATGCCTGGCGCGACGTCTATTCCACTGCCCTCGTCGCGCTCGTCGGTCTCGCCCTGGTCGTCCCGCCGACGCTGTTCGCGCGCCGCGATCTCACGGGAGCGCCCGCCCGCATCCTGTCGAGCATGGCGCTCGCCGGTCTCATCGCGATCCTGGTGGCGATATTCAAGCAGGACGGCACCGGCCGCGCCTTGCAGATCGACCTGCACATGTACTTCTTCGCTTGCCTCGCGGTGGTCGCAGCCTGGCTCGATTGGCGGGCGCTGCTCGCCTATGCCGGCATCGTCGCCGTGCACCATCTCGGCCTCTCGCTCGCGCTGCCGAGCCTCGTCTTCCCCGATGGTGGCGGCATCGACAGGGTGATGCTGCACGCGGCGATCCTCGTCGCGCAGACGGCCGTGCTGGTCTGGCTGGTGGTGCGTCTGCAGATGGGCGTCGCCGCGAGCGACGCGCTCCGGCGCAGCGAAAGCGACCTCGACGAGGCCGAGGCGCTGAAGGCCCGGGCCCTCGACAGCGCCGGGCGCGAAGCCGAGCGCAACCGGGTTCTCCAGGAGCAGGTCCGCGAATTCCGCGGCTCGGTCGCGGGCGTCGTCGAGACCATCGAGGGTGCGCTCGGTGCGATGGACGACAGCGCCGCCGGCCTCGGCCGCTTCGCCGACCGCACCACCCGCGATGCCGGCCGCGCCACGGACAGTTCCGTCCGGGCCGGCGAGACCATCCGCGAGATCGCCGAGACCTGCCGCAACCTCACCCACGCCGCCGACGAGATCGGCCGCCATCTCGACGAGACCGGCGCCGTGACGCGCGCGGCCACCGACGAGGCTCGCCGCACGGAAGAGACCGTCGGCAAGCTGACGCATTCCGTCGAGCGCATCGGCTCGGTCATCACGACGATCCGCTCCGTCGCCGAACAGACCAACCTGCTCGCCCTCAACGCGACGATCGAGGCTGCCCGCGCCGGCGTGGCCGGCCGAGGCTTCGCCGTGGTCGCGGCGGAGGTGAAGAACCTCGCCGGCCAGACCGCCCGCTCCACCGAGGAGATCGCGGCGCAGATCCGTGACGTCGAGAGCGCCACCGAGCAATCGGTCGCCTTCATGCACGCCTTCGCCGGCCGTATCGCCGACATCGAGCGGGCGACGGGCGCCATCGTCGACGCCGTCGCGCGCCAGCGCGAGGCGATGGCGAGTATGGACGCGAACGTCCACGCCACCGTGCGGGAGGCCGGCTCGGCTGCCGAGCATGTTGGCGCGGTCTCGCTGGTGCTCGGCACCACCACCACGGTGGCGGGCGAGGTCCAGGCCTCAACCACGGCCGTGCGCGAGCAGGTCGAAGTGCTCCGCAGCGTCACCTCCGCCTTCGTGAAGAGCCTCGACGCGGCGGCTGTGCGGCGCGCCTGACGACGTTCACGCGGCAGGAAGCCGGATCGCAACCTCGTTGCGCCGCAGCAAGGGAATCGTGAACGGCGGGTCGTAGCCCATGAAGAAGGGCGCACCCTCCGCCGCGATGCCCGCCTCCGCGAGTACCTTGAGGAGCCGCACCGTCTGCTTCTTTCGCGCCCGCTCTGTCGCCCGGCCGGTGAAGCGCAGCACGGCGAGACGCTGCTCGGGCACGGTGACGAGGCCGACTTTCGGATCAGTCGGCGCCGGCGGATCGCCCGTCAGGTCGGTCGGCAGGAAGAAGCGCATGTGGGCCGCGTCCTGCTCCACCGGCACCGTCATGGCGATGCGCTGGCCGGTCGCCTCGACGGGCACGGTCATGGCGATGCGCGTACCGTTGCGGTTGCTGCCGGAAATGTAGGCGAAGAGACGGCGGAAGGCGTCGCTGTCGCCCTCCCTCACCATTCCGGTCTCGACGGCCGAGCGCGCCGCGTAGACGCGAATCTCGACGCCGCGGTCGAGTGTGCGTGTCACCCGATAGGTGCTCTCTTCGAGCGGCCCGCGGATGCCGAACACCGCCAGCACTGACGTCAGGATCGTCATCAGAAAATACAGGATCGTCTCCGTCCGCTGATCGACCTTGAAAACCTACTTGCGGCAGCCGTCGCAGATGCCACTGTCGATCCTGTCGTTCTCGCGCTCGATCCGCTGCAGGTCGCGCCGTTCGGCCGGGGTCGCCGGCCCCTCCTCGGCGCCCGGCGGCTTGGTGACGCCGGTCGCGGTCGTGTACGGAGCCGTGATCGTCGAACGCGGGCCGCCGCCGGTCCCGGTGCGATCCGGCGCGGTCTCGGCCGAGGCGAGCGTCGGCACGAGCGGTGCCAGAACCAGAATGCAGAGAAGGCTTTGCACGGTCATGGTCGGGTGCCGTCCGGGCAGGATGTGGCGACACTGTTCCAACGCGGTCGTCCTGCCGGAGTTCAGCCCGTAGGGCCGAAATGCACGGCCGGCTGCCCATCGCTTGAGCAATTCGGGCGGTTCCCCGGCTCCCGACGCAAAATCCTGATTCCGTTCGGCTTTTTCGGTGAACGTCCGCGCCCGTCCGGCATTGATGCGGGGATGAATGACGGCCAAGGCGGCCATCCGTGCGAGACTCCCCATGAAGCTGTTCCAGTGCCAGTCCTGCGGCAACATCGTCTATTTCGAGAATCGGACCTGCGGCCGCTGCGGCCATCGGCTCGCCTACCTGCCGGAGACCGGCACCCTCTCGGCGCTGCAGCCGGCCGGCAACGACACCTGGAGCCCGCTGGCCGCGCCGCAGCGGCCGAGCTTCTTTTGCACCAATGCGGCGCATGACGCCTGCAACTGGCTGGTACCGCCGGGCTCGACCGACGCCTTCTGCGTCGCCTGCCGCCATAACGGTACCGTGCCGGACCTGACGGAGGAGAAGAACCTCACCCGCTGGCGCGACATGGAACTCGCCAAGCACCGCCTGTTCTACGCTCTGATGCGCTGGAACCTGCCGCTGACGACGCGAGCGGACGATCCCGAGCACGGCCTCGTCTTCAACTTCCTCGCCGAGCCGCCGCCCGGGGGCGGACCGAAGGTGATGACGGGCCATGAGAACGGCGTCATCACCATCGCGCTGATCGAGGCCGACGACGCCGAGCGGGCCAAGCGCCGCAGCCAGATGGGCGAGCCCTACCGCACCCTGCTCGGCCATTTCCGCCACGAGGTCGGCCACCATTACTGGGACCTGCTGGTGCGCGATGCCGGCAAGCTCGAGGCCTGCCGCGCGATCTTCGGCGACGATTCGCAGGATTACGGCGAGGCGCTGAAGCGCCACTACGAGAACGGCGCGCCGTCCGACTGGCAGGAGCACTTCGTCTCCTCATACGCCACCACCCACCCCTGGGAGGATTTCGCCGAGACCTGGGCGCATTACCTGCACATCGTCGACACCCTGGAGATGGCCTCGGCCTTCGGCATGCAGGTACAGCCGCTGCTCGACGCGCGGGGCGACTTCGCGACCCGGATCGATTTCGATCCCTACGCGGCCGCATCGGCCCAGCAGGTCATCGACGCCTGGCTGCCCTTCGTCTTCGCCATGAACAGCGTCAGCCGTGCCATGGGCGAGCGCGACCTCTATCCGTTCGTGCTGGCCCCGGATGTGATGAAGAAACTCGGCTTCATCCACGACCTCGTACACGGACAGGTGTGATCGCTGCTGCGTGATCGCTCGGACGTGATCGGCGCGGGAGCGGTCTTGGTGCTCCCGCGCCGATCCTTCGCATTGCCGCTGCACCGCACAGTCCGGTAAACAGCGAGGCATGTGGACCGCTCTCTGGAACCGCCTCGCCCATCCCGGGCACTTCTTGCGATGGACGGGGCCTGCGATGTCCTGGCTCGCCGGGCTTTCGGCCGCGCTGCTGGCTGTCGGCCTGTATCTCACCTGGTTCGTCGTCCCGCCCGACTATCAGCAGGGAGAGACGGTGCGGATCATGTACATCCACGTCCCGGCGGCCTGGCTCGGGGTGTTCTTCTACGGGGCGATGACGCTGTCGGCGATCGGCACACTGGTGTGGCGCCATCCCCTGGCCGACGTGGCGCAGCGGGCCGCCGCACCGATCGGCGCCGCCTTCACCCTGATCTGCCTCGTCACAGGCTCGCTCTGGGGCAAGCCGATGTGGGGCACCTACTGGGTCTGGGACGCGCGCCTGACCTCGATGCTGGTGCTGTTCCTGATCTATTGCGGCATCATCGCCCTTTGGCGGACCATCGAGGACCCGAACAGGGCGGCCCGCGCCATCGCGATCCTGACCCTCGTCGGCGCGGTGAACCTGCCGATCATCAAGTTCTCGGTGAACTGGTGGTCCACGCTGCACCAGCCAGCCTCGATCATGCGCATGGGCGGCTCGGCCATCGACCCCTCGATGCTCTACCCGCTGCTCGAGATGATTTTTGCCTTCACCCTGCTCGGCGTGACGCTGCATCTCTACGCCATGCGCACCGAGATTTTTCGTCGCCGCGTCAGGGTGCTGACCATCCGGGAAGCCGAGCGGCTCGATTCGGGCGCCGCCTCCGTCGCGATGGTGAAGCCCGCGCGCTCCATGCCCGTCGGCCAGGGCGCCTGAGGACAGCCATGATGGATCTCGGACCGCATGCCGGCTTCATCGTCGGCGCCTACGCTTTCACCGCTTTGGTGGTCGGCGGCCTCGTCGCCGCCGCGCTGCTCGACCAGCGCGCTCAGAAACGGGCCCTCGCCGTCTTCGAGGCTCGAACCGGGGAGCGACGCTCGTGAGCGAGACGGGCGCGGACACTGCGCCGCCAGTGCGCCGCTCGCTGCTGGTGATCCTGCCCTTGGTCACGTTCGTGGTGCTCGCCGTGGTGTTCTACATGCGCTTGCGCTCGGGCGCCGATCCGGCTGCGATCCCCACCGTGATGATCGGCAAGCCGGCTCCGGCTTTCCAGCTGCCGCCGGTGGCCGAGCTGACGGCCGAGGGCAGGCCGGTGCCGGGCCTATCGAGCGCGGACTTCAAGGGCAAAGTGACGCTCGTGAACTTCTACGCGTCCTGGTGCGCGCCCTGCCAGATCGAGCATCCGATGCTGATGCGGATGGCGCGCGAGCCCGACATCCGCGTCGTCGGCATCGACTACAAGGACACGCCTGCGGCCGGACGGCGATTCCTGGAGCGTAACGGCGTGCCGTATGCGGCCGTCGGCTCGGACACGACCGGCCGGGTCGGAATCGATTTCGGCGTCTACGGCGTGCCGGAAAGCTTCATCATCGGCCCCGACGGCACCATCCGCGACAAGCTGGTCGGCATCGTCACGCCGGAGAACTACTCCGCCGTTCTGACGAAGCTGCGGGCGGCGGCGACGGTCGCGGCGGCGAACTGACGCTTCACGCTTTCGCCGCGTCCTTGCGCTCGTAGCGCATCAGCAGCGGCGTCTGCGCGAGCGCGAAGACGACCGTCAGCGGCATGATCCCAAACACCTTGAAGCTGACCCAGAAATCTTCCGTCTGCGTTCGCCAGACCACTTCGTTCAGCACGGCCAGGACGAGGAAGAACAGCCCCCAGCGGAAGGTCAGCTTGCGCCAGCCCTCTTCGGTCAAGGCGAACACCGAATCCAGCACCACCGACAGCAGCGACTTGTGAAACGCGAGGCCCCCGAGGAGCACTAAGCCAAACAAACTGTTCACGATGGTCGGCTTCATCATGATGAAGGTCTTGTCCTGCAGCGCCAGCGTCAGGCCACCGAACACCACGACGACCACACCCGAGACCAGCGGCATGATCGGCAGGCGCCGGATCAGCGCGTAATGCACGCCGAGCGCGATCACGGTGGCCACGATGAACACCCCGGTCGCCACGAACAGCTTCTGGTCGGGGGCGACCCCGAAGCGCTCGGCATAGGCGTTGCCGAAGAAGAAGATCATCAGCGGCCCGATCTCCAGCACCAGCTTGAGCAGCGGCGGCAGATGGCGGCGCGGGGGAACGGGTTGGACGGTGATGGCCAAGGAGATGTGCCTGTGCGCGGGGCCGATCGTGGCGTGTTCGCCCGCCGGCATGTAAGACAGGTGGCACGGCATTCCTAGCGACGTGGCGCACGACGCGCGGCAGCGACGAGAGGCCAACCATGACCGTCCGGTTCGAGCACGACGAGATCGAGGCCCTGCTGACGGAGCTCGAAACGAGCACCGGCCTCCCACGCGAGGACGTGCTGCTCGGTGCGCTCCGCATGGAGCGGGTGCGGCTCGACGAAGATCGAGCCCGCCGGATCGCGGAAGGCCTCAGGATCGACGAGGAGTTTCGCCTGCGCCTGAACGCACGGCCCATCACCGATCCGCGTACACCGGACGAAATCCTGGGATACGACGAGAACGGATTGCCCACTTGATCGTCGTCGACAGCTCGGCCGTCGTCGCAATCTCGTTTGCCGAACCGGACGCCGCTGCATTCTCGGCGGTGCTCGCCAAGCCGGATCGGTTTGCGATCAGCGCTGGGACCTACCTCGAATGCTCCATCGTGCTGCTGTCTCGTTTCGGCAGCATCACCGATTTCGATCGCTGGCTGACGGATCGATCAATCGAAGTCGTCTCCGTGGATCAAAGAATGGCGCAAATCGCCGCCGACGCCTTCGTCCGCTTTGGTAAAGGCCGCCACCCGGCCGGGTTGAACTTTGGCGACTGCTTCTCCTACGCGCTTGCCAAGAGGCTGAACGCACCGCTTCTCTTTAAGGGCAATGACTTCTCCAAGACCGACGTCGCCTCCGCCCTCCCCTAATCCTTTTCCAACCCCGCGATCGCCCGCGCAAAGTCCCGGGCCGCGAACGGCTCCAGGTCCTCCACGCCCTCGCCGACGCCGATGAAGTGCACCGGCAGGCCGAACTTGGCCGCGAGCGCCACCAGGATGCCGCCGCGGGCCGTGCCGTCGAGCTTGGTCATCACGAGGCCGCTGATCGGCGCGGCTTGGGCGAACAGCTCGACCTGGCTCAGCGCGTTCTGGCCGACCGTAGCATCGAGCACGAGGAGCGCGGCGTGCGGGGCCTCCGGGTCGTGTTTGCGGATCACGCGCACGATCTTCTCGAGCTCGGCCATCAGCCCGGTCTTGTTCTGGAGCCGGCCGGCAGTGTCGATCAGCAGGACGTCGGTGCCCTCGGCGGTGGCGCGCTTGAGCGCGTCGAAGGCGAGCCCCGCCGCATCCGCGCCCTGTGCGCCGCTGACCACCGCCGTGCCGGTGCGGTCGCCCCAGACCTTGAGCTGCTCGATCGCGGCCGCGCGAAACGTGTCGCCGGCGGCGAGCATCACGCTGTGGCCCTGGGCCTTCAGCTTCAAGGAGAGCTTGCCGATGGTCGTGGTCTTGCCGGCGCCGTTGACGCCGACCATCAGGATCACGAACGGCTTCTTCGCCGTGTCGATGACGAGGGGCTTGGCCACCGGCTCAAGCGCAGCCTCGACCTCGGCGGCGAGGATCGACCGCACCTCGTCCGGCAAGATACCCTTCTCGTAGCGGCCCTTGCCCACGGCCTCCGAGATCCGCATGGCGGTCTCGACGCCGAAATCGGCCTGGATCAGCGCGTCTTCGAGCTCTTCGAGCGTATCCGCGTCGAGCTTGCGCTTGGTGAAGAGCCCGGTGACGCGGTCGGAGAGGGCCGACGACGTCCGCTTCATCCCGGAGGTGAGGCGGGTCCACCAGCCGCGCTTCTGCTCGGGCGCCTCGGCTTCGGTCGTGTCCGGTATGGCGACAGGCGTCAGGTCGAGCGCGGCGGGGGACGCCGACGCGTTCGGCTCCAGGCCGGGCTGCAGGTCGGCCCCCTCGATTTCGTCGGGGACCTGATTCTTGTCCGCGTCGTCGGCCGAGGGCTCGCTCGCCGGCATCGGCACCTGGGCGACGGCGTCGGCACCTGTGGCGAAGTCGAGTTGCCCTTCGGAGTCGGAGGCCGGCGAGGCCGCCTCGGGCGTCTCGACGCGATCCTCGGTTTCCGGCTCCGCCGTCTCGCCCTTGCGCCCGAACAGGCGGCCGAACCAGCCCGGCTTCTCGTCTCGACTCATCCGTACTTGCTCCCGCCGGCCCTGGGCTCTAGCCGGGCTCCATGATCCCGACTGACATAGGCGTCCCCCTCCTCTACCGCGATGCCCTGATGCTCGTCATCGACAAGCCCGCGGGTCTGCCCGTCCATCCCGGGCCGAAGGGCGGTCCTACGCTGACGGATCGCCTCGACGACCTGCGCTTCGGCCTGCCGCGCCGGCCGCAGGCGGCGCACCGGCTCGATCGCGATACTTCGGGCTGCCTCGTTCTCGGGCGGCATCCGAAGGCGCTGGCGCGGCTCAACAAGCTGTTTGCGGACGGACGTGTCGAAAAAACCTACTGGTCGATCGTGGAGGGCGCCCCGCAGGACGAGAGCGGCGTCATCGACCTCGCGTTGGCCAAGCGCTCCGAGGATCCGCGCTCCTGGTGGATGAAGCCGGACCCGGCCGGCGATCCGGCGCTGACCCGCTGGCGCGTGCTCGGCCGCAGCCCGGACGGCGCCGGCGCCTGGCTCGAACTGTCGCCCGAGACCGGGCGTACGCATCAACTCCGCGTCCACTGCGCGGCGATGGGCTGGCCGATCCGGGGCGACACGATCTACGGCACCGCACCGCGCCAGGGCGGACCCGGCCTGCAGCTCCACGCCCGTTCGCTTGGACTTCCGCTCTACCCGAAAAGGCCTCCGATCCGGATCGCGGCGCCGCCGCACGCGCACATGGCGGCCGGGCTCTTCGCCTGCGGATTTTCAGAGTCGGCACCGGTGCCATATCCGTCCGAGACTGTCTTGGCGGCCGGTAAGGCAATTCCGGATTGAAGAACTGCGTTCGGGCCCTGCGGTGTTTACCGAGCACTCGAAAATACCGCCCCCGAATCCTGTGCAGCGGCATGGGTTCGCGCTAACGCTGGGCAGCGCATTCAGCCTCTGCATCCCGCACCGGCGAGGGCGAATCTTTTCCGAGAGCGGACGATGACGTCATTCCTGCGCGCGGCGGTGCTCACTGCCGGCCTTCTCCCCGCCCTTGCGGTCGCGCCGTCCCATGCAGCCGAGCGCGAACCCTTCGAGATGGTCAAGGACTGGGAGGTCGAGCGCACGGTTGGCGACACCAGCGCCAATCCCTGCCTGATCAGCAAGACCTACAAGGACAAAGAGGACAACAACGCCATCAACGGCATCGTCTTTGCGCTCGACGGGTCGAACTCCGCCCTCGCCCTCGTCTACCAGCCCTGGAGCTGGGACAAGGGCGAGACGGTCAAGGCGACGCTGCTGGCCGGCAAGAAGATCCTCAAGAAGGGGGTGAGTTGGGCCGGCAATGCCGAGACGCTGACCGCGCCGTTCCCGGACACCATCGTGCCCGATCTGCTCTCGGCCAAGACGATCACCCTGCGTTTCGAGGATGGCGACGCGGAGTTCGACATCTCGGGATTTCCGCAGGCCTACGAGGCTTTGCGCCGTTGCGATGCGACCCCGGCCAAGGTGGCCGCTGCACCGGCTCCCGCGGCTCCCGCGCCCGTCGCCGCCGCCCCGGTCGTGGCTCCGCCTCCGGGGCCGGCAGCCGCACCCGCGATTCCCCCGGCGGCGCGGATCCAGGCCTATGCCTTCGGCTTGATTCTCCAGCGCACGATGAAGGAGTGCGAGGTGTCCACCACGGGCAAGCAGCGCTCGGGCGTCGACGCCAAGGTCGCCGCGTTGCAGCCGGAGATGGCGCCGCTCGAAGCCCAGTTGCGCGAGGGGATGAAGACCGAGGGACCGAAATGTCCGACGGCGCAGGAAGGGGACAAGTTCCAGAGCGCGCTGGCGGACTACCTCGACAAGTCGCCCGAGGATTTTTCCGCGGCGATGGACAAGAAATCCGCAGAGAACGCCGCCAAGGCTGCCGAAACGCCGAAGCCGTAAGCTTCGGAAACACGGTGCGCTCCCGCCGGGCTCGTCCTCGGCGGGATTTTTCGTGTCGACGCCGGATGCGCTACGGCGCGGCCATCCGGCGAAGCCAGACCGCCGAGGCGACGGCGAGGGGCTCGAGCGGCAGCATCACCTCGCCGCTGCGACGCCCCCAAAGGGCGATGCCGCCGAAGCCGACGTCGCGGATCGTGAGCCAGCTGCCGAACGGAAACGTCGCCTCGGTGCCCTCGCCTGGCCCGAAACACTCCTCGAAGGCGATCGGGTCGACCATCAGCTCGTCGTAGCGTTCGAGATGCGCGGCGATCGAGACCTTCGAGCGAAACAGCCCGCGGTCGCGGCGCGCCGACGAGAAGCAGGGTTCGCACTCGGTCAGCGTCACCCAGAGCTTGCGGCCGATATGCAGGTAGGGCGGGTTCGGTCCGGTGGTCTCGAAATTAGCTGCGGGCCAGCCGGCCTCCACCATCAGCGAGTCGGCGAGCGTGACGGGCCCGCGATACGCGCCCTCCCCGTTCCGCAGGAGCGCCGCGTTCGCCGCCGGGCCGCTCGTCCCGACGGGAGGGGGTGTCGAGGCCGGCTTGGTGTCGGTCTCGGTGCCGGCCATGGGCAGCCCTCGGATGCCCGATCATCACGGTGATCGAACAGGCACTATCCAGCATCCCGAAGGCTTTGGCGACCGCTCATCCCTGAAAAACAATGCCGGACCGGGAGCGGCACGCCGTCTCCCCGTCCGATTCCGTGAAAGACACGAAAAATCTAGTCCTCGTCGTCTTCCTCGTGCGGGCGCTGCATGCCCTTGAGCTTGGCGAACACCGCGCTCTCGTTGATCTCCTCGTCCTCGGCCTTCGGCGCGGTGGAGACCTCTGTCGGCAGCAGGGTCGGGCCGCTCTCGGCCGGCACGGTGGCGGGACGGTCCTTGGCGGCCTTGCCGACCTCGAAGTCGAGATCGATCTGCGAGCACAGGCCGAGCGTCACCGGGTCCAGGGGCTGCAGCGAACCGGAATTCCAGTGGCTGCGGTCGCGGATCTGTTGGATCGTCGACTTGGTGGTGCCGACGAGCCGGATGACCTGGGCGTCCTTAAGCTCCGCGTGATTGCGCAGCAACCAGAGGATCGCGTTCGGGCGGTCCTGGCGGCGCGAGAGCGGGGTGTAGCGCGGACCCTTGGTGGTGCGCTTGACCTCGGGCAGCTTCACCTTCGAGACGGCGATCTTGAGCTTGTGGTTCGGCGACTTCTGCGCCTTCTCGATCTCTTCGCGGGTGAGCTGGCCCGCGGTGATCGGATCGAAGCCCTTGATGCCGGCCGCGACTTCGCCGTCGGCGATGCCCTTCACCTCGAGCGGGTGGAGATGGCAGAAATCGGCGATCTGCTCGAAGGCGAGCGAGGTGTTCTCCACCAGCCATACGGCGGTGGCCTTCGGCATCAGCGGTCCTTGGGACATCGGGTCGGCTCCGGCAATGGGCGCGAGCACGGAAGAACACGGTGCCGCGGACGAAGGACCGCTGCCTCCGGCCTGAACCTCGAGGTCCGGAGAATCCCGTCTCACGCTGAATAAGGGAAGTGCCTCCTATACAGGCTCGCCGGGGGGGCGTGCAATCGCGTTCATGCGGCCGGTTTCACGGAGCGCGGCCTCGGCCGCCGCAGCCGCCGCCAGCCGATCACGAGCCCGGTCAGCGCGATCACCGCCGCGAGCGCGTTCAGGATCCACTGCGCCGCGTCCCAGGCCGGCCGGTTGAAGATCAGCACCGGCAGATCGAGGCGGTGCAGGGCGGAGAACAGCCAGCGGTTGACCCGGCCCGAGCGGTCGAGGCGGTTCAGGATCTCGCCCGTCGCGGGATCGATGTGGAGCCAGGTCGCCGCCGCATCGTCGAAGCGCAGACGCAGCACCGGCAGCGCCCGCTCGTCGTGGTGCGGGTACCAGTATCTGTCGTAGGCCGTCAGACGCTCGACGGCCGGCGGGGCGGATGCCGGCACGGCACCCGTGGCCGCCCGAACGATCTCGGCCTCGTCGAGCCTTGCCCCATCGGCTCGCGCCACGCGGGTTGTTTGCGCCGCCGATGCGCGGACGAGCCAGCGGCCACCGATGCGCGTGAAGCGGATCGCCACGGTGGCGGGCGTCGCGAGGTTTCGTACACCGGTCGGGTCGAGGCCGATGGCGGCGCCCGGCCCGGCATAGGCGGCGAGCCAACCGGCCGGCGGGGACGGCGAACTGAACCAGCGGTTCGGGTTCATCGAGAGCCAGCCGCTGACGATGAAGCTGGTGAGCGTCAGGCCGCCCGCGAGACCGAACAGGTGATGCCAGCGCGCCATGCCGCGATAGGGCGTCACCGCGCCATGCGGGTAGCGCCGCCTCAGCCGCAGCCGCCAGATCCCGAGAACCATGCCGCTGACGGCACCGAGGCAGGCGATGCCCGAGATCCAGACGACGACGTCGTGCCAGAGATCGGCCCGCGCCCGCAGCGGCGTCGGGTAGATCCAGTGCACCACCGCGCCGACCCAGTTCCAGCCGCGCTCGAACCGCGTCGTGTCGAGGGCGAGTTCGCCGGTCGTTTCGGAGACGTAGCGTTCGGTGCCGGCCGCGTCGCCGAGCGCGACCTTGTGGAAGGGCCGCAGGCGGTCGTAGCGGGCCGTGACCGTCCATTGGTCGCGCGCCACCGTTTCGACGCTGCCGCGCCCTCCAGCAATGGCGCGCGCCTCGTCGGCGCCGACCGGCCCGAGTTTTTCGCCCGTACTTGCGGAGATCGTCGCCCGCGTCCCGTCCGCCGCCGCGATCCGGTAGACCGGCTCGGCGCCCCGCATCTCGAGGCCGAACCCGGCCGGCGCCTCCGCAAACCCGGTCGCGGCGAGTGCCGTATCCGGGCCGATGGCGACTCGCTCCCAGGCGATCGGCGTGAGATGGGCGAGCCGTTCCGCCTCGCTCAGGCGCGGGAACGGCACGTAGAGCATCACCAGCCCCGAGCCGATCCAGAGCGCGAAGAACAGCCCCAGGACGATGCCGAGCCAGCGATGGGCGAGCAGCAGCCAGCGCTTGCCGGTCTTGAGGAGCCTCATCCTCACCAGGCCACGGTGTAGGCGACCTCGAACGTGCGGGGACGGCCGAGCAGCCAGTTCGTGTTGACCCCGTTCACCGCGTTGCCGCTGATCGCAAAGATCTCGTCGGTGAGGTTGTAGCCGCGCAGGCTGAGCCGGGAGGTCGCCGTCACCTGATAGTCGAGCCCGGCATTGAGCAGCGCATAGGCCGGACGCGGTGCGGTGTTGCCGAAATCGTTGAAGGTCTCGCCGACATACTGCACGCCGAGCCGTGCCTCCCAGCGCGGCGCGAAGGCCCAGTTCAGCCAGAGATTGCTGACCTGCTCCGGCACGTCGATGGGCTGCCGGCCGGCAAAGGACACCGTGGCGCCGTTCACCACTTGGTTGAAGTCGTCGTACTGCGCGTGCAGCAACGCGACGTTGGCGTCGACCCGCCAGCCCTCCGGGAACAGGATCGAGACGGCCGCCTCGACGCCCTGGGACGATTGCTGTCCGACCTGCACCGAGACCGTCGAGGTGCCGGGCAGCTGCGAGATCAGGTTGTTCTTGACGATGCGGTAGCCGGCGAGCGTCCATTCGAGCGACCCGCCGAAGCTCAGGCCCTTGATGCCGACCTCGACCTGCCGACCGGTGGAGAGATCGAAGCCTGCGAGCGACTGGCTCAGCGAGATCAGGCTGCCGACGGGATCGGTCGCGGTGGCGTATTGGGCGTAGAGCGCGATATCCGGCGTCGGGTTGTAGATGCCGCCGAAGCGGTAGCCGAGGCCGCCGAAGCTCTTGCCGAAGCGTCCACCGGTCTGGAGGTTCTCGCGGTCGAGCTGCGAGGCGTCGTAACGCACCCCCGAGAGCAGCGCGAACTGCTCTGACAGGATCAGGCGGTTCTCGGCGAAGACCGAGGCCTGGTTCGTCGCGGTGGCGTAGGCCGGGATGGCGCGGCCGTCCTGCGGAAAAAGGCCGAGATTGCCGCCGAAGACCGGTACGCTGTCGGTCTTGTCGAAATAGAAGTTGTTGGTGTGCTTGAAATCGATGTGGTTGACGTCGAATCCCGCGACGAACTCGTTGCGGAAGCCGAACAGATCGCCCTTGAAGGCCGCGTCGAAGCGGTTCCCGACCTGCTCTTGGCTATGATAGATTTCCAGGTAGTCGCCGCGGTCGACGAGGCCGGTGTTCCGGTTGAAGCTGTACTGCTCCACGTCGAGCCAGTGGCGCCGGCTCTGCAGGCGATAGCTGGTGTTGCGGATGGTGATGTCCGCGCTCGGCGTCCACTCGGTCTTGAGCTGGGTCCAGTTGTCGGCCCAAGTGATCTTTGCGTCGCGGACGTTGTAGTTCCTGAAGCGTAGCGAGTCCGGCACGCGGTTGCCGATCACTGGCGAGCCCCAGTAGCGCGCGGGCTCCTGGTAGCCGAGGTCGTGGCTCAGGGTGAACGAAAGATCCGGCGTCGCCTGCAGCGTCAGCGCACCGGAGACCGCGAGGTTCTGGAACTCGCCTTCGGGCGTCATCCAGCCGCTGGAGCGGTTGCCGCTGACGTTGAGGCGGTAGGCGACGGCGTCGCCGATCGGCCCGGTGGAGTCCAGCGCCAGCCGTGCGGTGCCGTATGAGCCGCCGCCGATGCGAACCACGTCGAACTGCGTGAACAGCGGCTTCTTCGTCACGACGTTGACGATGCCGCCGATGGCGCCGTCGCCGTAGAGCACGGAGGCCGGCCCGCGCAGCACCTCGATGCGCTCGATGTTCCAGGTGTCGAACGGGAAGGTGACCGTGCCGGCGCCGACGAACAGCCGCGTGCCGTCGTACAGCTGCTGGATCGAGTTCGGCCCGGCGAAGCCGCGGCTGGTGAAGGCACCGTTGCCGTTACCGGGCGCTGCCACGGTGGTGATGCCGGTGGCGTTCTCGGTGACCGCTTCGGTCACGGTGTTCTGGCCGCGGGTACGTGCCGTCTCGCCGGAGATGACGTCGATGCTGGCCGGCGTTTCCAGCGGGGTCAGGCCGAGGCGGCTGGCGCCGCGGTCGGGCGTCTTCAGGTTGAGGCCGACCGGCGAGGCGCGGGTCAGGCTGACGTCCTTCGGGTCCCAGGCGACGTCGGGCGAGAGGCCGGTGCCGACGAGCCGCGCGCCTGCGACGGAAATCTCTTCGAGGGTGGTGCGGCGCGCAAGCGCCTCTTGTGTAGCTTCCTGGGCGGCTGCCGGGCCGTGCCCGAGGGCCAGCGCGAGGGCGGTCAGCGAGACGGATGTTCGGATTCGATGGGTCGTCATGATGGCGAAAAGTCCGGGCGACGGCAGTGGCACGTCACCGCGAACGAGGCCTTTTCACACGGCGTGTCGCCCTATGATCCGGCATCCATCGAGGCACCCCGCCCCACGCATTTCGCGTGTGACCACGACTGACGGCAGGTCTCCTGGCTCGCGGGTCGCTGCCCCCTCATCGTCTTCCCAGGCCGGACGCCCAGTGACGTGTTGATGGAGGACTCGCCGCTTACAGTTGCGGGGGCAGCCGCGGCATCGGGGAAGACCCCCTCACCGCGTTCCCTTTTGATCCCTTGCGGGAACCGTCACGCTCAGCCTGTCGCAGCGGCATCCGGGTGCGTCAATGCGCGCCGGGCGGTTCGCGTGTGGATGTGGCCCGGCAGTGACGTCCCTGTGTCGCTCAGCCCACAGCCGCCGCGATCTCCGCCGCACACGCGCCCTCGGCGTCGTTCAGGAAGTCGTGGACGGCGTGCGAAAAAGCCGGCGTGCGCAGGTAGCCGTAGGATTTGTGCGGGTTCAGGTCGCCCTTCGGCCGGCGATAGGCGTTGACCACCGCGATGTCGTCGGCACGCACGCCCCGGTCGTTAGGCCCGTAGGCGTCGCCGATATCCTCGCCGACGGTGGCGAGGTCGGTGCGGTCCATGAGGTTCGACCAGCGGCGCACGCCCTCGGGCACCCGCAGCTCGCCGTGCTCTTCCTGCATCTTCAGGCGGACGTCGCTGAGCCCGAGGGGTGCACCGAGGGTGACGAAGTGCTCGACGCGCAGGGCGACGCCGTCGCGTTCGAGCATGCGCAGCACGTCGTAGGCGATGAGCGATCCCATGGAATGGGCGGCGAGCAGGATGCGCGAGCCGGCATGGCGCTCGACCACTTCCCGCAGGCGGTCCCGCGCCGCCTTGCGGAAATCCGCATCCTCCAGGTAGCCCCAGAGGTCGTCGAGGCGGTACTCGATCAGGGCGTCGTCGAACGGCGTCAGCCCGGTCTTGTCCTGGAGCCACTCGATCTTGCGGTAGAGCCAGTCGGTGACGCAGAGCTTCTTTTCATCGCCGGGCTCCTCCCGTGAGGTCGGGAACGGTCCGGTGCCCGCATCGGCGTAATAGGGTTCGAGGTTTCTGTCCTCGGCGAGCGGCGTGTCGTAGCGCAGGTCCGCCCAGTAGACGAATTCGAAGGGCAGGTCGGAGGGCTCGGCTCCGCAATTGCGCGTCAGGCCCTCGC
Organism: Methylobacterium thuringiense; assembly: GCF_022179645.1. Lineage (GTDB taxonomy): Bacteria > Pseudomonadota > Alphaproteobacteria > Rhizobiales > Beijerinckiaceae > Methylobacterium > Methylobacterium thuringiense. The sequence goes on along the minus strand of NZ_BPRA01000008.1, from coordinate 58,445 downwards.
CGATCGCGGCCTTCCACCAGCGCTGCTTCTCCTCCTTGGGCGGCTTGTTGGCCAAGCCGTGGAGACCGAGGATGATGTCGGAGCGCTGCATCGTCGGCGGTGTTCGGCTGTTCGGTTGGCGGGGCCGGCCTGCCTGGATGTAGCGCGTACAGCGCACCGGAACGCCCGGCCTACGGCGCGGCAAATACGCAAGGCGGATGGGCGCTGCCGGCCCTCAAGTGAACAGGCTCGACACGCTCGACTCGGTGGCCGTGCGCCCGATGGCCTCGCCGAGCAGCGGCGCGATCGAGACGACGCGGATGTTGCGGGCGAGCTTTACGGCCTGGGTCGGCTGAATCGAGTCGGTGATGACCAGCTCTTTCATCCGCGAGGCCGCGATGCGCGAGACCGCGCCGCCCGAGAGCACCCCGTGCGTGATGTAGGCCGAGACCTCCTTGGCGCCGGCATTGAGAAGCGCCTCGGCCGCGTTCACCAGGGTGCCGCCGGAATCGACGATGTCGTCGACGAGGATGCAGGAGCGGCCCTCGACGTCGCCGATGATGTTCATCACCTCCGACTCGCCGGCCCGCTCGCGGCGCTTGTCGACGATGGCGAGCGAGGCGTCGATGCGCTTGGCGAGCGCACGGGCGCGCACCACGCCGCCGACGTCGGGCGAGACCACCATGCGGTCGCCCGGCGCCAGACGCTCCTTGATGTCGCGCACCATCACGGGGGCAGCGAACAGGTTGTCCGTCGGAATATCGAAAAAGCCCTGGATCTGACCGGCATGGAGGTCGAGCGTCAGGACGCGGTCGGCGCCGGCCTCGGTGATCAGGTTGCAGACGAGCTTGGCCGAGATCGGCGTCCGGCCCGAGGTGCGCCGGTCCTGGCGGGCATAGCCGAAATACGGGATCACCGCGGTGATGCGGCGCGCGGAGGAGCGCCGCGCCGCATCGATCATGATGAGCAGTTCCATCAGGTGGTCGTTCGCCGGGAACGACGTCGACTGCACGATGAAGACGTCCTCGCCGCGGACGTTCTCCTGCAGCTCGACGAAGATCTCCATGTCGGCGAAGCGCCGCACCATGCAGGTCGCCAGCGGCAGTTCGAGATAGGCCGCAATCGCCTCGGCCAGCGGTCGGCTGGAATTGCCGGCGATGATCTTGATCGAGGATTTCATGCCAAGCGTCTCTCGTCGCGGGAGCCGCCCGGAGGGCGAGGCGCGGGTCGGCGGCGCTGATACCAGCGCGCCACGGGCGTCACAATGCCTTCATCCGCATCGGTCGTGCCGCCTACGGATCGCTGCACAGGGTTCGCCCGACGCATGGTGAATCAGGGCTCCAGCAGACGATGCAGATGCACGATGAAGTAGCGCGTCAACGCGCTGTCCACCGTGGATTGTGCTTTCGACCGCCATGCGCTCTGGGCCGAGGCAAAATCCGGAAAGATCCCGACGATGTCGAGGCCCTTCACGTCGCTGAACTTCACACCCTCCAGGCTCTCCAGTTCACCGCCGAAGACGAGGTGGAGCTTTTGGGAACTGTCGATCGTGGTGGTCACACGCGTCTCCTGCCGCAGCGGGTCCTGTCCCGCCGCCGGAGGCAGGAGCCGTGCCGCGGTTCGCAAAGGCGGCCCGAGGCGTCAACCCGGCCGCGGCGCGGGAGGGGAATGCGAGGCGCGTTCTACGGCTTCACCAGCAGCACGTTCACCGCCTTGGCGATGACGTGGACGGTGTCGCCGTCCTTGAGGTCGAGTTCGTCGAGAGAGTCGAGGGTCATCACCGAGGTGATGCGATAGTCGGTGCCGACGAGCTTCGCCTCGACCTGCGCCATCACCGAGCCGCGCTTGATCGCGACCACTTCGGCGGGGATGTCGTTGCGCGCGCCGTGCTTCATGGGACCGTCCTCGTCGGCCGGCCCGGTGCCGGTGCGAGCGGATAGGTGTGGCGCGTGCCGTATCCGGCAAGGCGCGCCCGGCTTTCTGGTAAGCTGAGGACGCGTTTCAGAACAATGAGCCCTGGCGCGCCGCCGGCCGCTTCGGCTCGCGGGTCTTGCCGCCGCGAGCCGAGCGCTTGGCGTGGCCCTCCCCGTCCGCTGTATCGGATTCGGGGATCGCGACGACGGCGCCGTCCGCGAATTGGAGGTGCAGCCGCGCCGCCATTCCCGCGATGGTGGCCGAGCGCAGCGGTGCGCCGTCCTCGTCGCGCACCAGCACGTAGCCGCGGGCCAGGACCCCGCGATAGCTCAGCGCGCCGAGGAGGCCGCCCAGCGCTTCGAGGCGGTCGCGGCGGCGCTCGATGGCGTAGCGCAGGGCCGTGCGGGGCCGTTCGCCGATTCGGGCGAGACGGCCGCGGGCATCGGCTAGGGCGACGGCCGGCGAACGGCGGGCAAGGCGGTCGCTCAGGCGGGTCAGCCGCTCACGGTGGTCGCGGGCATTGGCGGCAAGAGCTGGGGCGAGCCGGGCTTCGGCGAGGTCGAGGCGCTGGCGCTTGGCCGCGAGGAAGGCGTCGGGGTCCGGCATCGCCCGCACCAGGGCGCGCAGGTCCATGCGCTCGCGCTCGAGCCGGCGCAGGATGGTGGCCTGCTGACGGCCGCCGAGATCGCGGACCTCGTCGAGCAGGTCGGCGCGCACCGGCACCGCCATCTCGGCCGCGCCCGTCGGCGTCGGCGCGCGGCGGTCGGAGACGAAGTCGATCAGCGTGGTGTCGGTCTCGTGCCCCACCGCCGAGATCAGCGGAATCGTACTCTCCGAGGCGGCGCGCACCACGGCCTCCTCGTTGAAGGCCCAGAGGTCTTCGATCGAGCCGCCGCCGCGGGCGACGATCAGCACGTCGGGCCTTGGGATCTTTCCGCCGGGCGCGAGGGCGTTGAAGCCGCGGATGGCCGCCGCGATCTCCCCCGCCGCGCCCTCCCCCTGCACCCGCACCGGCCAGACCAGCACGGGTCGCGGGAAGCGGTCCTGCAGGCGGTGCAGGATGTCGCGGATGACCGCGCCGGTCGGCGAGGTCACCACGCCGATGACGCGCGGCAGGTAGGGGATCGGCCGCTTGCGCTCGGGGGCGAACAGGCCTTCGGCGGCCAGCAGCTTCTTGCGCTCCTCCAGCAGCGCCATCCAGGCGCCGATGCCGGCCGGCTCCATCGAGTCGACCACGATCTGGTACGAGGATTTCCCGGCAAAGGTCGTGATCTTGCCGGTGACGAGGACTTCGAGCCCCTCTTTCGGCTTCTGCCGCAGGCGGCCGAGCACGCCCTTCCAGACGACGGCGTCGATCTTGGCCGTGCCGTCCTTCAGCGAGAAGTAGGCGTGGCCGGAGCCGTGCGGCCCGCGATAGCCCGAGATCTCGCCGCGTAACCGGACATGACCGAAAGCGTCCTCGAGCGTCCGCTTCAGAGCGGATGCGAGATCGCCTACCGACCATTCGGGGGCGTTGCCAACGAGATGCGAGGACGGCGGCGTGTCCGTGCCGAGCGGAGGCGTCGCTTGTGGAGGGGGAACGAGAGGCATGCCGAGACGCTAAGGCGAAGCCGCGGCAATCGCAATTTCGGTACGGCTAGAACAGCCCGGCAAATGCCAACACGGCCGTCAAGGTTGGAACGACCGCGATGCCGACGGCCCAGTGCCAGGCATGAGCGCCGCGGGGACGGCGGTTGTCGTTGGCGGCATGGGGAGCGCTGCGACGGGCCACGATGTAGTGCGAAAGACGCACCTTTTCCGGCTGCGGGACAGCGTCCTGGGGCGGGACATGGATGCGGCAGATCGGCATGGCTCCAGACAACGCCGATGCGGGCATCGCCGTTCCGCTCGCACGCAGAGATCGTGGGGTCATGATGCCGCCGGCCTGAGGCACGGTGCGGTCGAAACGTTTTGCGGGGGCGGCGAGGTCGCGCATGACGTCTTCCTCAATGACCGAGAGCGACTGCGAGCGTCGGCCAGCTCAGTGCGAGGCCGGCGACGGCGAGGCTGGCGGCGAAGACGAAACGGTGCATGGTCGATGGCTCCCTGCGGCTCACCGATGACGCGCATGGGGCGGCCGGGTTCCCTCCCCTCTCGACGTCCATGCGAAGGCTGGCGGCCCGACAGACGCACCCGAACTCACGCCGGGCAGGTGAAGAACATTGCGTAGGCATCGTCGCTGACGCGGGCTAGCGCCTCGCGGCAGGCGGCGAAGCCCGGATGGCCGGGCGCGATCCGGCCGTAGGCGTCGGCTCCGGCCGGGACGCCGCGTTCCGGGATCAGCGCCAGCGGGCAGGCCGCCGGGGTCAGGTGCGAGCCGCGGCCGGAATGCAGGGTCGTCAGGATGCCGTACATCTCGCCCCGGATCGTCGGGCGGCAGAGCATGGCGATGCGGTGCTGGCCCTGCCAGTTGGTGACGAGATAGATCTGGCCCGACAGGTTCGGCACCGAGACGAAGCCTGACTGTGCGAACGGCGCATCGAGCCGCTCGGCCTCGCGGAAGGCGAGCCGGCCGCTCTCCGGCTCCCAGGCGATCTCGGTGCGGTAGGCGAAGATCGCATCCGCCGCACCGAAGGACGGTCGCAGGGTAAGGTAGCGGCCCTCCAGCCAGGACACGCCTTCGCGGGAATAGGCGCCCAGCTCTTCCGGCGCATGACGCACCGTGTCCGAGGATTTTTCGTGTGGCGCGGCACCGCGCAGGCCGACGCCGAGCGCCTCTTCGAGCCGGATCGTGGTGGCCAGGGTGAAGGGGCGGCGGCCCGACAGCGCTTTCTCCAGGGTCGAGATGCTGATCCGCGCCTCGTCGGCCAGCATCTGCCGCGAGATTCGCCGTCGCGCCAGCGCCTCGCGCACGGCCTGGGCGATGGCCCGGCTCTGCGCCTCGGGCAGTTCGGTCTCCGCTGCTGACATGCGCCCCTTCCGGTCGGTGCGCACAGATCCGCACGAAACCGGACAGGATGGCAAGGCCGGCTCAGCTGCCGATGTCGCTGTCGGCCTCCACGATGAGGCGTAACGAGCCATGAGTGACCGCGTCGAGGGGCCAGCAGGTGGACAGCACCAGCCGTCGCCCTGGCGCCTCAGGATCGATCCCGGACGAATCCCACGCAGCGACCCTGCTGCCGGTTACGCGAAACGTCGCGGTTCGCCCGTCGGCTCGGGTGACGGCGATCGGGTCGCCGGGCTTGAGCCGGCCGAGGACGGCGAACTGCGTGTCGCGGTGCGCGGCGTAGACCGCCGTGCCGGGCTCGCCGGCCTGTGGGGTGCCCTCGACATGGCCGGGGCCGAAGGCGAGGGCCTGTCCGCTGCTGCCGGCGAGCGCGATGAAGCTACTGCCGTCGAGGGTGAGACGGGCGACCGGGACCGTGTCGGCCCAGGGCCAGGGGCGGATCGGCCGCCTGGTCGCCAGGGTCTCGGCGAATGCGCGTTCCAGCAGCACCTGCGCCAGGGCCGCCTTGGCCGGAATCCAGGCCGCTTGGGCCGTAAGGCCGAGGCCGGCCATGACGAGGAGGACGGCCGCAGCCGCCCTTCCCCTCGCTCGGATGCCGAGACCGCGCATCACGCGAACCGGCGGGCGCGGGCGACGAGCAGGCCGAGGCCGAGCAGCGTCAGCCCGAGCCAGAGCCGGATCTCGAAATCCGTCGCGGTCTGCGGCAGGCTGACCTGACGGATCGGCGCGGCCGCTTCGGCCCGGCGCTGGACCGGCGGCTTGGCGACCCCCTCCGGGCGCTCGCCGGCCGGCCCGAACACCGTCTCGAAGTCCCAGCCCGCGGGCAGGTTCAGCGGCAGTTCGGTCGCGGCGAGACGGGCCCCTGCCGGACGGCGCGGGGTGGCGTCGATGGCCACCAGGCTGGTGAGGCGCGTCATCAGCTTGTGCGCCAGGGCGAGCTTCAGGATCGCCGAATCCGCGGTGTCGGGCGTGAGCTTGCCAGTGATGCGCGCGGTCTCGGCGTCGCCGATCTTGGCGCGCGCCCAGGCCTTCGAGATGCCGGCGCCCTCGGGCGCAGTCGCGAGATCGAGACTCTGCCGCCAAGGCGTGTCGCCGATGCGTCCGCTGAGGGTCAGCGTGCCGCCGGCCTTGGCGAGTTTTGCCGAGAGCATCAGCGGCTCGCCGCGGTAGAGGTCGGGCAGCAGGTCGGGCGTCACGTCGGCGCCGTGCTCGGAAAAGGTCGCGACGAGGTCGGTGACGACCGGGCTTTCGAGCTTGGCGAACAGCGCGCGGGTGCGCTCGGCGACCTGATCGATGGTGCCGATGTTGGTGTAGCTGCCGCGCCCGAGTTCGGCGGCATGGGTCATCAGGTGGCCGTTCGGGGCCGAGCCGATGCCGACCATGAACAGCCGCGAGCGGCCACGCCCGGCGCTGATCGCAGAGAAGATCTGGTTCTCGTTGCCGATGGCGCCGTCGGTGAGGAAGACGATCTGGCGGACGCGGGTCCTCTCCTCCGGGGTCGGATCGGCGAGCGCAGCCTTGAGCGGGGCCAGCATCTCGGTGCCGCCGCTGGCCTCGATCCCCGCGACGAAGGCTTTTGCTTGCGCGAGGTGGCTCTCGTCGGCCGGCATCGCGCCGGCAAAAAGGCTCTGCATGGTATTGTCGAAGCGGATGACATCGAAACGGTCGCCCGCGTCGAGGCGATCCAAGGCCGCCAGAAGGCTGGCCTTGGCCTGCCGCATCGAGGCGCCGGCCATCGAGCCGGAATTGTCGATGACGAAGGTCACGTCGCGCGGGCGGCGGGGGCCGGGCTGGCCGACGGGCGGGGTCACGCTGGCGAGAACGTAGTCGTCCGCGCCGATATGCTCGCGGAACAGGCCGATGGCGGGCGTCTCGCTGGGGGCCGGCCGCCAGGTCAGCTCGAAATCGCTGTCGGCCGGGACGGGGCCGTCATCGAGGCTGATCCGGCGGGCATCCGGCCCGGTCTCCTCGATGCGGACCTTGTGGGTGTCGCTGCGCATCGCCCCGAGGGCGAAGCCCGCCTTGAGGGTGACGTGCAGCGTCACCGGATTGGTGGGAGCGTGCTTCGCGGGATCGAGCACGGGCGGGCCGATGCGGGCGCGGTCGGGCACCGGATCGCTGCCTGCTGCAGCCGAGCCTTCGCCGACGAGGTTCACGATCGGCGGCGCCGGGTTGTAGCGGGGCGCGACGACGAGGGGCACGCGGAGCGCGTAGGTGTCCCCCGAGTGGCGGATCGTCTGCTGGTATTCGATGCGCACCAGCACGGTCTCGCCGGGGCCGATATTGGCCACCGCGTTGGTGAAGACGTTGGGGCGCTCCTGCTCGGTGAGCGCCGCGGTCTTGCCCTCGCTCTTCGCTGCCTCGTAGTCGCGCCGGGCCTGGGCGCGCTCGCGGATGTCGGCGACGATGATGCGGTCGCCGACCACGAGCTTCATGGCATCGACCGCCGCATCCTCCGGCAGCGGATAGACGTAGGTGCCCTCGACCCATTCCGTGGTGGTGTTGCGGAAGGCCTGGGTGACGACGGCTCGCGCGGTCGGCCCGCTGACTTCAACGGTCACGTCGGTCATCAGGCGCGGCGCCTCGACCGGGGCGGCATCGGACGGTCCGCGCAGGACGAGTTCGCCGCTGCCGGGCGCGACCGGCGCGGCACGGGCCGTGCCGGGGCCGGCGAAGAGGGCGAGGAGGCCGATGAGCACTGGCGCGAACCGGGTTGCCCGCGGACGGGCTCCGATCGCGAGGGAGGGACTTTTGATGAGGAAAGGACTTGGGATCATGACGCATCTCCGGGTCGTCCGGCGTCGGGGCCGGTCGATCCGAAGGGTCTCGCAGGGCGCCCTGCCCCGCCACGGGCAAGGTCACGCTTGTTCGGCAGCCACCCGCACCGGCGCGGTCGGCGAAGGCGGATTCGTGCGGAGCGCGTGCGTGCCGGTGCGGTCGCATATGGGCGAAGGACGGATTGCCGCCGCATGGCCGAACCGCCATGGCCGGCGGTGTACTCTTTTCGTTCCAGGCGCTAGGGAAACGCCGAACGGTCTTGTCCAGTCCCGGCGGGACACGACATGGGTTTCGCGCGGCGTTTCGAGCGTCCGCATGCCGTCACGACCTCTCGCGAGACTGAGCCCTGCATGGCCAGAGCCACACAAGCCGCCAAGCCAGCCAAGACGTCGGCGCCCAAATCCGCCGGCAAGGCTGTGGCCAAGCCTGCGGGTAAAGCTTTGGCGAAGGCACCGTCGAAGCCGGTCGAGAAGTCCGATACCGAGCTCGACAGGTTCTTCGATCAGGCCGGCCCGGCCGCCCGCGATACCCGCGTCATCTCCGTGCGCGGCGCGCGGGAGCACAATCTCAAGAACGTCGACCTGACGATTCCGCGCGACCGTCTCGTGGTGTTCACGGGGCTCTCGGGTTCGGGCAAGTCGTCGCTCGCCTTCGACACGATCTACGCCGAGGGCCAGCGCCGCTACGTCGAGTCGCTCTCGGCCTATGCCCGCCAGTTCCTCGAGATGATGTCGAAGCCCGACGTCGACCAGATCGACGGGCTCTCTCCGGCGATCTCCATCGAACAGAAGACCACCTCGAAGAACCCGCGTTCGACGGTCGGTACCGTCACCGAGATCTACGACTACATGCGCCTGCTCTGGGCGCGCGTCGGCATCCCCTACTCGCCGGCCACCGGCCTGCCGATCGAGAGCCAGACCGTCAGCCAGATGGTCGACCGGGTGCTGGAGCTGCCGGAGAAGACCCGGCTCTACCTGCTCGCCCCCGTCGTGCGAGGCCGGAAAGGCGAGTACCGGAAAGAGATCGCCGAGTACCAGAAGAAGGGCTTCCAGCGCCTGCGCATCGACGGCGAGTACTACCCGATCGACGACGCGCCGAAGCTCGACAAGAAGCTCAAGCACGACATCGACGTTGTGGTCGACCGCATCGTGGTGCGCGACGACATCAAGGCGCGTCTGGCCGATTCCTTCGAGACGGCCCTCGAACTCGCCGACGGTATCGCGGACATCGAATTCGCGGAGACCGCCGAAGGCGAAACCCCCAAGAAAATAACGTTCTCGTCGCGGTTCGCTTGCCCCGTCTCGGGCTTCACCATCCCCGAGATCGAGCCCCGGCTCTTCTCCTTCAACAACCCGTTCGGAGCCTGCCCGACCTGCGGCGGCATCGGACACGAGATGCGGATCGATCCGGAACTCGTGATCTCCGACGAGGGGCTGACCCTGAAGCGCGGCGCGGTCGCGCCCTGGGCGAAGTCGACCTCGCCCTATTACGAGCAGACGCTCGAGGCGCTGGCCAAGCACTTCGAGTTCAAGACGACCGTGCCCTGGGCCGCGCTGCCGACGGAGGCGCGGATCGCGATCCTCTACGGCACGGCCAAGGAATCGGTGCGCTTCGCCTATAACGACGGGCTGCGCTCCTACTCGGTCAACAAGCCCTTCGAGGGCGTCATCCCGAACCTGGAGCGGCGCTATAAGGAGACCGAGAGCGACGCGTCCCGCGAGGAGATCGGCCGCTACATGAGCGCCACGCCCTGCGAGGCCTGCGACGGCAAGCGGCTGAAGCCGGAGGCGCTCGCGGTCAAGATCGACATGCAGGACATCGGTCAGGTCACCGGGCTTTCGGTGCGCGAGGCGCACCGCTGGTTCTCCGAGATCTCCGAGAAGCTGACGGCCAAGCAGAACGAGATCGCCGTCCGCATCCTCAAGGAGATCCGCGACCGGCTGACCTTCCTGGTCGATGTCGGGCTGGAATACCTGACTTTGGCGCGAGGCTCCGGCTCGCTGTCCGGCGGCGAGAGCCAGCGCATCAGGCTCGCGAGCCAGATCGGCTCGGGCCTGACTGGTGTGCTCTACGTGCTCGACGAGCCCTCGATCGGCCTGCACCAGCGCGACAACGAACGGCTGCTCGGGACGCTGAAGCGGCTGCGCGACCTCGGCAACTCGGTGATCGTCGTCGAGCATGACGAGGACGCGATCCTGCAGGCGGACTACGTGGTCGATGTCGGCCCCGGCGCCGGCATCCATGGTGGCCAGATCATCGCGCAGGGCACGCCCGCCGAGGTCCTGAAGAACCCGGCGTCGCTCACGGCGAAATACCTGACCGGCGAGATGTCGGTTCGTACGCCGACGGCGCGGCGCACGGCGAAGAAGGGCGCGCTCAAGCTCTTCGGCGCGCGCGGCAACAATCTGAAGGACGTCGACGTCGCGATTCCACTCGGCACCTTCACCTGCATCACCGGCGTCTCCGGCGGCGGCAAGTCCACCCTCGTCATCGACACCCTGTACAAGGCCGTCGCGAAGAAGCTGAACGGGGCGCTTGAACACCCGACGCCGTTCGACCGCCTCGAAGGCCTCGAGCATCTCGACAAGGTCATCGACATCGACCAGTCGCCGATCGGACGCACACCGCGCTCGAACCCGGCCACCTATACCGGCGCCTTCACGCCGATCCGCGACTGGTTCGCCGGGCTGCCCGAGGCCAAGGCGCGCGGTTACCAGCCGGGGCGCTTCTCCTTCAACGTGAAGGGCGGGCGCTGCGAGGCCTGCTCGGGCGACGGCGTCATCAAGATCGAGATGCACTTCCTGCCGGACGTCTACGTCACCTGCGACGTCTGCAAGGGCAAGCGCTACGACCGCGAGACGCTGGAGGTGAAGTATCGCGGCCGCTCCATCGCCGACGTGCTCGACATGACGGTCGAAGAAGCCGCCGAGCTGTTCAAGGCCGTCCCGACCATTCGCGAAAAGATGGAGACGCTGAAGCGCGTCGGACTCGACTACGTCCATGTCGGCCAGCAGGCGACGACGCTGTCCGGCGGCGAGGCGCAGCGGGTGAAGCTCTCGAAGGAGCTGTCGAAGCGGGCCACCGGCCGCACGCTCTACATCCTCGACGAGCCCACCACCGGCCTGCACTTCCACGACGTGGCGAAGCTCATGGAAGTGCTCCACGAGCTGGTCGACCAGGGCAACACTGTGGTGGTGATCGAGCACAACCTCGAGGTCATCAAGACCGCCGACTGGGTGATCGACATGGGTCCCGAGGGTGGCGACGGCGGCGGCATGGTCGTCGCCGAGGGCACGCCGGAGCAGATCGCGAAATCGACTGCGAGTCACACCGGGCGATTCCTGCGCGATGTTCTGGCGCGGCGGCCTGCGACGGCTCGGCCGGTGCCCGCTGGCGATGCCGCGACCCCGAAACGGCGTCAGGCTGCCGAATAGTTCGATGCGCCGGCGCGATTCGACTGGAGTCGGTCGCGGCAGCCGAACCGATTCTGCGGGTACAGCCTCGCGAGAGCCGGTCGCGTTGCCCCGATTCTCGGTTTCGTGGCCATGGCCACGTGTCCGGCCGAGCGGGCGCCCGATCCGCGGAAACGGCAGCTTGCGCAACCGTCCCTCCCTCGATGCCGGTTGCACCCGTATCGGTGTCTTACGGCAAAGCTTTGATCCCGATGCGCTATTTTGCCGAGCGCAGGCCTCCGAGGCGTCTGTTGCGCTGCAGTAAAGCTGCCAAAACGCTCTGTTGCCCCGCGGCAAAAATGCGGCTTTTGGGCAACGGTGGATCTGCAACTGCCCAGCGGAACGGCAAAGCTCTGTCCTTCCGGATCGGAGTGTAGAATAGTTCCCATCGTTGAGACATGAGGTGAGGCCGTAAGGGGGCGCTTGAGGCGACGGAACAGAACCCGCGAAGCAAAGCGAGGTACTGACCAAGTCGTGTTCAAGGCTACGGGGCGGACGCCTGAAATCCTTGGGAAGGAATGAGAAAATGATGAAGAACTGGCTTGCTGCAGGAGCCCTCGCGCTCACCGCCGGACTGACCGCTACCGCCGCCCAGGCCCAGACCACCACCGTTCCCGGTGAGCAGGTCGGTCTCGCCACCGGTGCGCCGCTCCCCGAGGGCGTCTACGCCCTGAACACCTTCGTCTACCGTTCGCCCGACGCGCCGGTCGTGAACAGCCCGGTCGACGTCGCCGTCAACGTGCCGGTCCTCGTCTGGGCCACCCCGTTCGTTCCGCTCGGCGGCCGCATCGAGCTCCTCGTCGCTCCCCCGACCGTCTTCGCCTTCGGCCGTAACGGCGGCCCGACCGGCATCAAGGATCTCTCGATCAGCGTCGGCACCTTCGTCGGCGGCATCTGGGCCTTCGATCTCGGCGGCAACTTCGGCGTGTCGGTCCTCGGCGGTGTCTACCTCAACGACCTGAACGGCGATCGCGGCGTCCTCGTCCAGAACAACGGCGCCTTCGTCGGCGCTCCGGTGCTCTCGCAGCTCGCTTCCAACACCTACCGCGCCGGCATCGCTGCTTCGTACACCGGCGATGGCTACAACCTCACCGCCAACCTGACCGGCAACTTCTACGACTCGCCCGGCCGCTTTGACGGAGCGAACGTCGCCGGCTTCGGCAACACCCGCGGTCCGTTCGTGATCTCGGACTCGCTGAACCTCGACCTGACCGCCACGAAGAAGTTCGACCTCTTCAACGAAGGCAAGCCCAAGTTCGAGTTCGGCGCCATCGGCTACGGCACCGTCAACGTCGGCAACGCCGCCAGCATCGTCGGTCGCCAGGGTCGCTTCGCCCTCGGTGGTCTCGTTGGCTACGACTTCGGCCTCTTCACCGCCCAGGCCTACGTCGCTCGCGACGTCGTGACCCAGGCCCGCTTCGTCGATGCCACCGGCCGCAGCCGCGACATCGAGAACACCGAAGGCTGGGTCCGCATCATCGTCCCGCTGTACAGCCCGGCTCCGGCTCCGGCCCCGGCCCCGATCGTCCGCAAGTATTGATCCGAACCGGGACGCCCCCTGGGCGTCCCGACTCGGCAACGAGGACAAGCCGTTCGATCCCTCGGGGTCGGACGGCTTTTCTTTGCGCGCAGTCCGGCCCCGGTGGTGCGGCGAAGACTATTTTCTCGGACGCGATGGGATCGCGCGAAACTTTAGGCCTCCTGCGCCCGTAACGACGCCTGAACCCCGGACAACCGGGCGTCGAACAGGAGGACTACCCATGATCCGTGCACCCCAGCGCATCGCCGCCATCGCACTCTCGCTCGCCCTCGGCGCTGCCATGCCCGTCGCCGCCTTCGCCAAGAACCCGATGGTCGGCGGCGCGCCGATGTACGCCTCGAAGACCATCGTCGAGAACGCGGTGAACTCGAAGGATCACACCACGCTCGTCGCCGCCGTGAAGGCCGCCGGCCTCGTCGACACGCTGTCCGGCCCCGGCCCGTTCACGGTGTTCGCACCGACCAACGCCGCCTTCGCCAAGCTGCCGGCCGGCACCGTCGAGACCCTGGTGAAGCCCGAGAACAAGGCCACCCTCACTGCGATCCTGACCTATCACGTCGTTCCCGGCACCCTGACCGCCAAGGACCTGGCGGCGGTGGCCAAGGAAGGCGGCGGACAGGGCACGATCAAGACCGTGCAGGGCGAGCCGCTCACCGTGCAGACCAAGGGCAAGAAGGTCTTCGTGACCGACGCCAAGGGCAACACCGCCACCGTCACCATCGCCAACGTGATGCAGTCGAACGGCGTCATCCACGTCATCAACGGCGTCCTGCAGCCCTGATCCGAACCGGATCGCAGCACGACGAAAACCGCCCCGGCTCGCGAGAGCCGGGGTTTCCTTTTGCGGATTTGGTCGGATGCCTGGGAACTCGTCCCAGGACGGCTAAAGCGACGGCGAACCCTGATACCAGGGCGCAGCACAAGCGCCGCGAAGCTTCGCTGCTACAGGCGCCCGTGAAGGGGCTTCGCAACAGGTCCGACCGCTCGGCGAAGAAATCAGTCGCGGATCAACTTGCCGGTATAGACGACCTGCCCGGTCGGCTGGCCGGTGGGGGAGCCACCCTGCGGCTCGACCGAAACCGCGATGAGGCCGTCGCTGCCGGCGCCGGCCGGGAGCGCGATCCGGCTCGCGCCCGTGCCGACGAGGCCGAGCGTCTTCGGGGTCTTGTCCGCGCCGATGAACCAGAGCTCGAGGCTGCGGCCGTCCGGCGCCTTCGCGGCCACCGGGCGCACCTGCGCCGTGCCGGTGCTCGTGTCGACGCTGACGATCAGCGCCGGCAGGTCGCCGGCACTGGTGACGACGGCGACGTAGCGGCCGGCGGAATCGGGCGCCGGCATGCGCGGCCCCACCGCGACGAACAGAGCGAGCCCGGCCGCGATCAGCCCGGCGCCGGCCGAGGCCAAGCGCCAGCGCCGGACCTGGCCCGACAACGCGGCGATGCGGTTGTCGTTGGCCGGCCTTGCGATCGCCGACGGTCCCGGCAAGGCCTGGACGATCGCGCCCCAGAGGCGCGGCGGCGGGTTCTCCTCCGGGACGGCGAGGCTCAGCGGCGCGAGCCGGCGCTCCCAGTCTCGCACGTAGGCCTCTGTGACCGGGTCCGTCCGGATCTCGGCTTCCACCACCGCGCGCTCATCGGCGGGCAGGGTGCCGATCACGTACTCGGCAGCACGAAAGTCGCGGTCGGTATCGAACGGGCCGGCGCTCATCGGGCGCCCTCCAGGCAGCCCTTGAGGGAGGCGAGCGTGCGATGCAGCCAGGTCTTGATGGTGTTGACCGGCTTGTCGTGGCGGCGCGCCAACTCCTCGCGCGACCAGCCCTCGCAATAGGCCAGCATCACGCACTCGGCCTGGGTCGCGTCGAGGCGGCCGAGGCAGACCCGCAATGCGTCGCGGTCGAGCAGCGCCCCTTCGCTGGAGCGAGGGTCGGCCAGCCGCTCCAACCAATCCTCGCCGTCCTCGTGCACGGGACCCTGTACCTCACTCTTGCGCCGGACACCGTCGATCGCGCGGTTGCGTGCGATGGCACAGAGCCACGGCAGCGGCCGTCCGTTCTCCGGGGCATAGGAGCCTGCCGCCTGCCAGACCTTCAGGTAGACGTCCTGAAGCACGTCCTCGGCTAAGCTCCTGTCGCGTTGGATACGGAGGACGATGCCGAATAGTTTCGGAGCGGTGAGATCATACAGCGCCCGGAGTGCGGATTGGTCCCCGGCGGCAATCTCGCGCAGGAGCCGCTGCAATGTCGGATCGTCACGCAAGGGTCTTCACCTGTTCGTCGCGTGACATGGCGTGTGCCGGATCCTGCCCTGCCGTTCGCTAAGCGGAACGTTGGAAACATCTTTACCCGAGACCGCGGCAGCGCGCCACGGGGCGACGGTGCGAACGAACCGGGACGGTTCGGCGACCGGATCGTGACGGGGCGGGTGTCGGAACCGGCCTCCCGACCCTATTCTCTCTAAGCTATCTGCCGACCTCACCGGAGGGAGGCCCAGGTCCGTTCCCCATGGCCGTCCGCGGCGCTTCCAGGATTCCCGCCTCCGTGCAGCCCAAGCCCGCCGATTACAGCTACGACCTCGACCGGGCCCTCGCCTCGGTCGTGTCCCTGTCGAGCCGCATACCGTCCGAGGCCTTCACGGCCGAGACGCTCGGCACCGAGCGGGCCGGCAACGGTGTGGTCATCGGCGAAGACGGGCTGGTGCTCACCGTCGGCTACCTGATCACGGAGGCTGAATCCGTCTGGCTCACCACCCATGACGGCCGCTCGCTGCCGGCGCATGTCGTCGGCTACGATGCGGCCACCGGTTTCGGTCTGGTGCAGGCCCTCGGCCGGCTCGACCTGCCGGCCCTCAAGATCGGTCATTCGGAGGCGCTGAAGGTCGGCGACAAGGCCGTGGTCGCCGGTGCGGGCGGACGCGGGCACAGCGTCGCGGTCGAACTCGTCGCGCGCCAGGAATTCGCCGGCTACTGGGAATACCTGCTGGACGAGGCGCTGTTCACGTCGCCTGCCCATCCGCATTGGGGCGGCACGGCGCTGATCGGCCCGGACGGCGACCTCCTCGGCATCGGGTCGCTGCAGTTGCAGCAGGGCGGCTCGGGCAAGGCGCAGGCGATCAACATGGTCGTGCCGATCGACCTGTTGCCGCCGATTCTCGACGAGCTGCGCCTGCAGGGGCGCACCAGCGGACCGCCCCGGCCCTGGCTCGGCCTCTACGCTACCGAGACCGAGGACGGCGTCGTGGTGATGGGGCTGGCCGACGACGGCCCGGCCCAGGCCGCGGACCTTCGCCCCGGCGACATCCTCTCGGCCGTGGCCGGTGAGCCCGTCGCCGACCTTGCCGGTTTCCTGCGGCAGGTCTGGGCGCTCGGCGAGGCGGGAGCGCGCGTGCCGCTGAGCGTGCGGCGGGACGGCACCGACATCGCGCTCTCCGTGATGTCGGGCGACCGCGAGCGCTACCTCGTGCGGCCCAAGCTGCACTGATTTCTTTGCGGTTTTGAAGGGACATTGCGGGCGTCCGTGCGGCCGACCGAACCGCGAGGCGTTGATCCTCCGGGGCGCGATCCGCTATTCCGGCGCATGACCGGATCGAACCCCATTCATATCATCGGCGGCGGCCTCGCAGGCTCCGAAGCCGCTTGGCAGATCGCCGAGGTCGGCCACCGCGCCGTGCTGCACGAAATGCGGCCCGTGCGCCGCACCGATGCGCATCATTCGCAGGATCTGGCCGAGCTCGTCTGCTCGAATTCCTTCCGCTCCGACGACGCCAACGGCAACGCCGTCGGCCTGCTGCACCAAGAGATGCGCAGCCTCGGTTCGCTGATCCTGCGGGCGGCCGACGCGCATCAGGTGCCGGCCGGCGGTGCGCTCGCCGTCGACCGCGACGGCTTCGCCGCCGCCGTCACCGCCGCGCTCGAAGCGCACCCCAACGTCACGGTCTGTCGCGAAGAGATCGACGGCCTGCCGCCGGCCGATTGGGATCAGGTGATCGTCGCCACCGGTCCCCTCACCTCTCCGGCGCTGGCCGAGGCCATCGCCGGGCTGACCGGCGCGGAATCCCTCGCCTTCTTCGACGCCATCGCGCCGATCGTGCATCGCGACTCGATCGACATGGGCAAGGCGTGGTTCCAGTCGCGCTACGACAAGGCCGGGCCGGGCGGCACCGGGGCCGACTACCTCAACTGCCCGATGGACCGGGAGCAGTACGACGCCTTCATCCAGGCGCTGATCGCCGGCGAGAAGACCAGCTTCAAGGAGTGGGAGGCCTCGACCCCCTATTTCGACGGTTGCCTGCCGATCGAGGTCATGGCCGAGCGCGGACCCGAGACCCTGCGCCACGGCCCGATGAAGCCGGTGGGGCTGACCAACCCGCACGATCCGACGGTGAAGGCCTGCGCCATCGTCCAGCTGCGCCAGGACAACGCACTCGGCACGCTGTTCAACATGGTGGGCTTCCAGACGAAGCTGAAGCATGCCGAGCAGGTGCGCGTCTTCCGCACGATTCCGGGCTTGGAGAACGCCGAGTTCGCCCGCCTCGGCGGGCTCCACCGCAACACCTATCTCGACAGCCCGCGCCTCCTCGACGCGACTCTGCGCCTGAAGGCCGAGCCGCGCCTGCGCTTCGCCGGGCAGATCACCGGCTGCGAGGGCTATGTCGAGAGCGCTGCGATCGGCCTGATGGCCGGGCGCTATGCCGTGGCCGAGCGCGAGGGCCGTACGTTGGCGCCGCTGCCGCAGACCACGGCGCTCGGCTCCCTCATCGCCCACATCACCGGGGGGCACCTTGCGGCCGAGGAAGAAGCCGGCAAGCCGCGGTCGTTCCAGCCGATGAACGTGAATTTCGGGCTGTTCACGCCGCTCGACCGGATACCGCGCAACGAGACCGGCAAGCGCCTGCGCGGACCGGAGAAGGCGGCGCTGAAGAAGCGCGCGCTGACCGATCGGGCGCGGGCGGATCTGGCGGCTTGGATGTCGGGGGAGGTTTTGCCGAGCGCTGCGGAGTAATCGCGACGGTGGTTATCGCGCTCGTGCGCCGTCCGGTCTTGCGGTGCCGCCCGATCCGGCCGAATGGCCCTGCGGCGCATCCCTCACGTCCCACACCATGAGCTTGCGGCCCGGCCGCTGGCCGCCGTCGCCGGTGGGGCGGAAGCCGAGGCCGTGCAGCATGTTCCAGGAGGCGACGTTCTCCGGCCGGCATTCGGCGACGACCGCGCGGCGGGGATAGGCCCCGGCCAGCGCCCGCACCACGGCGCCGACGCCCTCCGCGCCGTAGCCGCGACCGCGGGCCGACCCGCCGATCCAGTAGCCGATCTCGATCGCCTCCAGCGCCCGCAGATGCGCGCCGACGATGCCGACCAGGCTGCGGTCCTCGCGCTCGTGCAGGCCGAGGAAGACGTCGCGGCCGGTGTCGGCCGCGCGGATCAGCCCGCGGGCATCCTCGATCCCGACGCGTTCGGGCAGGAAGTCGACCGCGCCGGTGATCGCCGGATCGTCGGTCAGGCGGCGGACCTCCTCGGCCATGTCCGCGTGCAGCGGTGCGATGCGCAGGCGATCGGTGTCGATCGCCGGCAGGGCGAGGCGTTCCCAGCGGGTGCCGCGCCTGATGCGAGTGAGAATGCCCATGGTCTCGAGATGGGGGCGCCGGAGCGCGGGGAAAGGGACGGGCGCGAGGCCCGATGATGGGACAGACGAAAAGGCCGCCCCGGATCATCCGGGACGGCCTGCGTTTCCGCCATGGCAGCCGGTCAGTGCGCCGGAGCCGCCATGGTCGGCGGGTGGATCACCATCTCGGTGAACGGATAGACATAGGCCTGGAGCATCACGAGGCAGCCGACGAGGCAGGCCAGGGCGATCGAGTGCCAGAACACGAAGCGCAGGATCTTGCCCTCCTGGCCGAAATAGCCGGTGGCGGTCGAGGCGACGACGATCGACTGGGCGTCGATCATCTTGCCCATTACGCCGCCGGACGAGTTCGCCGAGGCCATCAGGATCCCTGAGAGCCCGAGCTGTTCCGAGGTGATCCGCTGCAAGCCGCCGAAAAGCACGTTCGAGGCCGTGTCCGACCCGGTCAGCGCGACGCCGAGCCAGCCGAGCAGCGTGCCGAAGAACGGGTAGAGGATGCCGGTTCCGGCGAAGGCAAGTCCGAGCGTGGCGTCGACGCCGGCGTAGCGGGTGAGCACGCCCAGCGCGAGCATCGCTGCGATGGTGATGAGCGAATAGCGCAGCACCCAGATCGTCTCGACGTAGGCGGTGACCAGGCGCTTGGGCGAGAAGCGCATGATGAAGCCGGAGAGGATCGCGGCGATGAGCACGCCGGTGCCCGTGTAGGACATGTAGCTGAACTTGAAGATGGCCGGTTCCGCCTTCGGCGCGGCTTCGACGGGCGGAACCTTCATGATCATCTTGTGAAGGCCGGGCACTTCGTAGTTCCAGATGAAGATCGGATCGACGATGTCCTTGAAGAACTTCGTGCCCCAGATCGCCACGACCACCGAGAGGATGATCCACGGCACCCAGCTCCAGGCGATCTCGCTGGAGGTCGCGGTGCGCTCGGGCGCGGTGGAACGAGGAAACTCGCCGGGGGTGCCGGCGGCGGCCGCGCGGCCGCCGTTGACGTAGCCGACGGAAGGGTCGTTGCCGCGGAGCGCCGGGGAGGTCCAGATCTCGGCGGGCTGCCAGACCTTCAGGAACAGCACCAGCGCCGCCATCGAGACGAGCGAGGCGCCGATGTCGACGATCCAGGGGTTCACGTAGTTCGAGATCAGGAACTGCGCGGTGGCGAAGGAGGCGCCGCAGACCAGGATCGGCGGCCAGATCCTGATCATGCCGCGGAAGCCCGCGAACACCCAGATCAGCCAGAACGGTACGATCAGCGAGAAGAACGGCAGCTGCCGGCCGATCATCGCGCCGAGCACGTAGGGGTCGTAGTTGGTGACCGAGGCGAGGCCCTGGATCGGAGCGCCGAGGGCGCCGTAGGCCACCGGTGCGGTGTTGGCGATGAGCGACAGTCCCGAGGCCGCGAGCGGCGAGAAGCCGAGGCCGATCAGGATCGCGCCCGTCACCGCCACCGGGGTGCCGAACCCGCCCGCGCCCTCGAAGAAGGCGCCGAAAGCGAAGGCCACCAGCAGGAGCTGGATACGCCGGTCGGCCGTGATGCCGGCCACCGATTGTTGGAGGACGCCGAACCAGCCCTTCTCCACCGTCAGCCGGTAGAGGAAGATCACGTTGAGGATGATCCAGCCGATCGGGAAGAAGCCGGTGACCATGCCGAGCACGGCGGCGCGCCAGGCGAGATCGCCGGGCATGCCGAACAGGAACACCGCCACGGCAAGCGCCAGCAGCAGCGAGAGCACGGCCGCGATATGCGCCTTGACCTTGCCGCTGGCGATCATGCCGAGCAGCGCGATCACCGGCAGCGAGGCGGCCAGCGTCGAAAGCCACGCATTCCCGAAGGGATCGTAGACCTGATTCCAGGTTTGCATGGGGCCGTGCTCCTCCGACGGCGCGGTCTTGTAGCCGGCCTGGGAGTATCGCTAGCAGAGCGCGGGAAGCCGCTCAACGACGCTTAATGATGTATTCAGAGGGTGTTGCGCCTGCGCGTCGCGTCGCCGGGCGAAGCGCCTCGGCGTCACCCTCTCTTGGCCGCCCGCCAAAGCCGCCAGAGCCTGCGCCAGCGCGGCATCTCGATCGTCGTGTTGAGCGGGTCGTAACTCGCCCGCTCCATGGCCGAGAGATAACCCTCGACGAGGGCGACCGGCAGGAAGGCCGGCCGGGCGGCGGGCGCGATGGTGGCGCGGGCCGATTCGCAGGCCTTGAGGTGGCGGCGGGCGAGCGCGCGCAGTTCGGCGCAGGCCCGCACGAGCCCGGGGCCGCCGCGGCCCGATACGATGTCCTCGCGGGTGACGCCGTTCTCGCGCAGCAGGTCCGCCGGCAGGTAGACCTGTCCGTTGCGGGCGTGCCAGGGCAGCGCCCGCAGCAGCCCGGTGACGCCGTAGGCGACGCCGGCATGGCCTGCGGCGGCCGCGCCTCCCGGCTCGGCGCCGTCGGCGAGGACGAGGCCGCCGAGGCGGATCAGGGCGGAGGCGGTCTCGCCGCAATAGCCTTCGAGATCGTTCACCCGGGGCATCGGGTCGTCGTAGAGATCGAACACCCGCGCATCGATCAGGTCGACGAAGGGCTGCCGGCCGAGCCGGCGCTTGACGATGGCGTCGTCGAGGGCGGCCGCGACGGGATTGGCCTTCACGTCCCCCCTCGCCTCGCCCTGGAGGGCGTCGCGCCACCATTGCAGGCGGATCTCGCCGGCCATGGGGTTCGACGCCGCGTCGCGCACGCGAGCGACGGTGAGGCTGAAAGCGCCGAGGGCGAAGAGATGGGGCCGGAAGGCGGCGGGTGCGAACAAGGTGGCGAAGTAGCGGTCGGGGTCACCCTCGCGGACCAGCTGCTCGCAATGACGGAAGGCGAAGGCGAGACCTTCGTCGGGGACGGCGACGCTGGTCTCGGTTTTGGTCACGCGGTCCTCGTCATGCGACCGCAATCAACGCGGCGGCGACCTTGCGGTTCTCGGCCAGCAGAATGTTGTAGGTCCGCGCGGCGGCGCCCGTCTGCATCACGTCGAGGCCGATGCCGCTGTCCTTGAGGCGGCGGCGGAGCGCCTCCGGTAGCGGCACGATGTCGAGCCCGGTGCCGACGAGCAGGAGTTCGATGCGCTCGCTCTCGGCGATCACCGGCCGGAGCCCGGCGAGATCGATGCCTGTCGCCTCCGTCGCGGCCCAGGCCCGGATTCCGGAGGGCAGCATCAGCACCGAACCGCGATGCGACATGTCGGCGAAGCGGAAGCCGCCGTTGCCGTAGGCGTCGATGCCGTAGCGGCCGGGAACGAAACCCGATGGAATCGTATCGTGCTGGCGCCCGTCCATGCCGCTCCTACTCGGCGGCCTGCGGTAGGCCGCTCTCGCGCTGGGCGGATTTCACGCCCGACAGCATCAGGCCGATATAGATCAGCGCGGGCGTCGAGACGAAGATCGCGGAATAGGTGCAGATCACTACGCCCGCCAGCATCACGGTCGCGAAGCCATGGATCGCCTCGCCGCCGAACAGCACCAGCGAGAGCAACGCCAGCGAGGATGAGATCGAGGTCATCACGGTGCGCGACATGGTCGAGTTGATCGAGAGGTTCAGCAACTCGACGGTCGGGATCGTCTTGTAGCGGCGCATCAGCTCGCGGGTCCGGTCGAACACCACGACGGTCTCGTTCAGCGAGTAGCCGACGATGGTCAGGATCGCCGCGATCGAGGTCATGTTGAACTCGATGCGGGTGATGATGAAGATGCCCACCGTCAGCACGATGTCGTGCAGGGTGCCGACGATGGCGCCGAGCGCCAGCTCGCGCTCGAACCGGAACCAGAGGTAGAGCAGCACCGCGACGACGGAGAGGACGACGCCGATCGTGCCCGATTGCACCAGCTCGCCCGAGACGCGGGGGCCGACGGTCTCGGTTCGGCGGAAATCGTAACCCGCGTCGAAGGCGGCGTGCGCCTTCTGCATCACGGCGGTCTGACCCTGCTCGCCGGCCTGGAGCGGGAGCCGTACGAGCACGTTGCCCTGCCCGCTGAGCTCCTGAACCTCGGCCTCGCCGAAGCCGAAGCCGTTGGCGGTGTGACGGATCTCGGCGACGTTCGCCTCGCCGGATTTGGCCTGCAGCTCGACGAGCGTGCCGCCCTTGAAATCGATGCCGAAGTTCAGGCCGACCGTGAGGAACAGCACGACGGTCGCGATCGACAGCACGGCCGAGAGCGGAAAGGTCAGCCGGCGGAATCGCATGAAGTCGAAATGCGATTCATCGGGCCAGAGTCGGAGCAGGCGCATGGTCTGTCTCGGTGCAGCGTGCGTGTCGGGACGGCGCGCCGTCCCGTGGATTCTTTGCGACTTCAGCGGGCCTTCCGGAAGGGCGATGCCTTCGGAACGGCCGGGTCTTCCAGAACGGCAAGGTCTTCTAGAACGGCAAGGTTTTGGGCCGCGCGTATTTGTACCACAGCGCGATCATCATCCGGGTGAGCGTCACCGCCGTGATCACGGTTGTGAGGATGCCGAGGATGAACACGACCGCAAAACCCTTCACCGGGCCGGAGCCCATGAAGAACAGGATCAGCGCGGCGATCGCCATGGTGGAGTTCGAATCGATGATGGTGGCGAAGGCCTTGTCGAAGCCGGCCTGCAGGGCCGAGACGAGCGAACGCCCGGCCCGCTGCTCTTCGCGCATGCGCTCGTAGATCAGCACGTTCGAATCGACCGCTGTCCCAATGGTGAGCACGATGCCGGCGATGCCGGGCAGCGTCATCGTCGCCTCCAGCACCGACATCAGGCCGAGGATCAGGCCGACGTGGACGGCGAGCGCGATGTTCGCGAAGAAGCCGAAGGTGCCGTAGGTCGCGAACATGAAGATCACGACGAAGATCGCGGCGAACAGCGTGGCGTGCTTGCCGGCCTCGATCGAGTCCTTGCCGAGGCCGGGGCCGACGACGCGGCGCTCGACCACGGTGAACTTCGCGGGCAGCGCGCCGGCGCGCAGAAGTACGGAGAGGTCGTTCGCCTGCTGTACGGTGAAGTTGCCGGTGATCTGGCCCGAGCCGCCGGTGATCGCGGTGCGGATCACGGGTGCCGAGACCACCTCGTTGTCGAGCACGATCGCCATGCGGCGGCCGACATTCTCCGAGGTGGCCTGACCGAAGCGCTGGGCGCCGCGCAAGTTGAACTTGAAGCTCACCATCGGCTCGTGCGTCTGGGTGTCGAAGGCGGGCTGCGCGTCGGTCAGCTCGCCGCCATCGGCCATGACGCGGCGCTCGACGGGGACCTTGGCGCCCTTCTCGTCCTTGGACGGCAGCATGTCGACGTCGCCCGAAGGGCTGTCCGCCAGCATGCGGAATTCGAGCTTGGCAGTGGACCCGAGGAGCTTTTCGAGGCGCTCCGGGTTCTGCTCGCCTGGGACCTGCACCAGGATGCGGTCGGCGCCCTGCTGCTGGATCGAGGGTTCGAGCGTGCCCGTCGAGTCGAGGCGGCGGCGGATGACCTCGATGCCCTGGCTCACGGCCCGGCGGGTGCGATCGATGATGCCGGCATCGGTGAAGGTAAGCGAGATCAGGCCGTCGGGCTGCTCGTTCACGTCGAGGGTGCCGGTGCCGGCCGAGGCGATGCTCTGGATCGGCTGCGAGAGCTCGCGCAGCTTCGGCATGATCTTGGCGCGGCCGGCCGCGTCGGCGATGCGGACCTGGACGCCGCGCTTCAGCGTCTGGATGCCGCCGTCGGCGCGGACCTGCTCCTGCTGCAGCGCCCGGCGCACGTCGTCGCGCAGGCCCTTCACCATCGAGCCGGTCAGCTCGTTCTGGTCGACCTCCAGCAGCAGCTGCGAGCCGCCCTGCAGGTCGAGGCCGAGTACGATCGCGCGCTGGGGGATGATCCAGTGCGGCACGAAGCTCGGCAGCGCGGCCATGAAGCCCTTGCGCTGCTCGGGGGAGAAGAAGCTCGGGATCGCGAGGCTGAGCCCCACGAGGATGACGGCGAGCGTCCCGATGATCTTGGACTTCGAAAAGCGCAGCATCCGCCGGTTCCGACTCTTCTTCTTGTCAGGGATGAAGGGCTCGAGACCCCCCTCCCGCCGCGCCGCCTCAGGCTGCCTTGACCGGGGCGCCCTTGACCCGGACCTCGGAGATCATGGTGCGCACGATCTTCACGCGGACGTTCGGGGCGATCTCGACTTCGACCTCCGCGGCGTCGTCGGTCACCTTGGTGACGCGGCCGACGAGTCCGCCCGTGGTGACGATGGTGTCCTCGCGGCGCAGGGCCTTCACCATGGACTGGTGATCCTTGAGCCGGCGCTGCTGCGGCCGCAGGATCAGGAAGTACATGATCACGAAGATCAGGGCGAAGGGCACCAGCTGCAGGGCGATCTCGCTGCCGCTGGAGGCGGCGCCGGCTCCTTGCGCGAAGGCGGGGGTGATCAGCACGGAAACTCCTGATGGTGCGACGGCCCGCACCGCGGCGTATCCGGGTGATGGATTGGGTTCGGGCCTGTCGAAAAGCGCGCGGACTATAGCCACGGGCGACCCGAAAGCAACGGCGCCGATCGCGGTTGCGTCGCCGCCGCGACGGCGATGGCCCGAGATCGGCCGCTCCACTCTATTGCCGCACTGCAGCAAGACTGCCCGAAAGAACGCCATGCTCAAAGCGTGGGCTTCGGAGAAACCTTAAGGTTACGTTCATGGAAAGGACCAGCATAGTATTCTCCCGGTCTCGACGATGCCCATGTCGGGCCGCAATGATGCCCAACCCTCGTCGCGGTCACTGGCGACATCTGCACGCGAAGGCCGATCAACGGCCCGGACAACACGGGACAGGACCCAGGAACGATGTACGCCTCCAATCGGAGCCAGGATGCCGTCGGCCAGTCGGGCTCGCGCGGTACGGACGACAGCCGGGGCCGCGAGAGCTTTCGCCCCGTAGCGCTGCCCGCTTTGGCCGCCGCCGTCCACATCGGCAGCGCCGCCGCCCAGGCCGTCCGCGCCAAGGTCGCGGCCCAGCGCACGTCGCGGATCGTCTACGAGGACGAGCCGTTCATTTGAGCGCTGCCCTTGGCGGCTCGGCGGATTGGGCATGCTGATCCTGCCGAGCCGCCGGCAGGTGCTGACCGGGCTCGGCGCGAGCGCCCTCGCCGCGGGGTCCACCGGCACCTACGCCTTCGCCATCGAGCCGCGCTTCCGGCTGGCGGTGACGTCCTATGCTCCCGTGCTGCCGGGCTGGACGCCCGGGCTCTCGCTGCGCATCGCGGCGATCGCCGACATCCATGTCGGCGAGCCGTACATGCCCCTCGACCGGGTCGCGGAGATCGTCGCGGCGACGAACGCGCTGAAGCCCGACCTGATCCTGCTGCTCGGCGATTATCCGGCGGGCCGGCGGGTGACTTGGACGCGCGTCGCGCTGCCCGATTTCGCCCGCGTGGCCGAGGGCCTCCGCGCGCCCCTCGGCGTCCACGCCGTCCTCGGCAACCACGATTGGTGGGACGACACCGACGCCCTCGACGCCCGCAAGGGGCCGGTCGAGGCACGTCGGGTGCTGGAGGCGCGCGGCATCCCGGTGATGGAGAACGATGCCATCCGCCTCCTGAAGGACGGCAAGCCGTTCTGGCTCGCGGGACTCGCCGACCAGCAGCCCTTCAAGGTCCGGCGCGACCTGCGCAGCCTCGCCGACATCCCCGGCACGCTCGCGAAGATCACCGACGATGCCCCGGCGATCCTGATGGCGCACGAGCCCGAGATCTTTCCGGAGATCCCCGACCGGTTCGCCCTGACGCTGTCCGGCCACACCCATGGCGGGCAGGTCCGGGTCTTCGGCCACTCGCCGTTCGTCGCCGGCTACCACGACCCGCGCTACATCTACGGCCACGTGGTCGAGGGCCGGCGCCACCTCATCATCTCCGGCGGGCTCGGCGTCAGCAATGTCGGCGTCCGCTTCGGGGTGCCGCCCGAGATCGTGCTGATCGAACTCGGGTCGCCGCGCACAGCTTGAGCGCTGCGTCACCCTTGATCCGCCCTTAAGGCAATGGTTGATCCCGACGAAACCGCAACGCTGTCGAGTCGCAACTCGGAGCCCGACCGATGCCCGCCCTCATGCTCCTGGCCGCCGTACTGGGCGGGATCCTGTTCTGGGTCCTGAGGGTCCACGGCACTGTCCGGGCGCTGCGCGAGGTCGACCGGGACACCAAGGGCCTGCAGGGGCGGGCGCGGTCCGTCCTGCACGACATCTTCGGGACGCAGCTCGGCCGGGTGCGCGACGTCCGGCTCGCCGCCACGATCCTGATGATCCAGATCGTGCGCACCGGCAGCCCCGTCACCGCCGCCGAGAAGACGCAGATCCTGGAGCTGATGGAGCACTCGCTCGCCGTCGAGGCCATCTCGGCCACCTTCGAGCGCGCCTGGGGCTACACCCAGGCCCGGCGCCCGTTCTCCCTGGTCGCGGACGAGCTGCTGCCGCTGCTGCGCGAATCCCTGACCGGCCCCGAGCGGACGCAGCTGATCGAGATGCTGAGCAAGGTGGCCGGCGCGCATTCGAGCCCGAGCGAGTTGCAGCGCGAGGCCGTGACGCGGCTGAAGCGCAGGCTCCTCTCCGGCACGCCGGCACTGAAGGCGGGCCGCTCCGGCGATGTCGGCTGAGGCCCGGCGGCGCCACGCCGCGCTCGCCCTCGGCTGCCGCGCGCCCTAGACTTTCCGGATGAGCATCTTTCGCAATCGTCCGCTTTTCGTTGCCCTTGTCGCCCTCCCTGCCTTCGCAGGGCCGGCCGCGGCCGATTCCTGCGGCGATCTGGCCGACAAGGTCGTGACGGAGACCAAGGCCGAGATCGGCGAGCGCATCGACGACTTCGTACGCTTCAAGGCCGGGACGGACATGACGCTGTCACTCTCCTGCGGCGGCAGCTACCCCTCCTCCGTCGGCGCGCAAGTCAAGGGCGAGGCGGCGCCGGACGACTTCTTCGAGATTTTCGGCAAGGCCGGCCATGCGGTCACCGGCGTCGCGGCCGACCTGCTCAAAGAGGCAGCCCGCAAGGCCCGCGCCGACGCCGAGACCCGCCGCCACAGCAACGTGCCCGCGGGCGGCGTGCTCGTCACCTGCTCATTCTCGAAATCCGACAAGGGCGCGCTGACCATGTGCGCCGCGATCGAGCAGGCCGACCGGAGTTAAGCCTGTCCGACCCCCGATGCCGCTTCGCGGCATGTCGGGATGGGAAAATACTGTCGGCATCCGCGGCGCAGTCTATGATAAGCTTCATAGACGGGTGGAATGGGGCCGATCGTGCTGAAAAAGCTTACTCTTATCTTATTCTTTGTTTTCGGCGCCGTCGGCATTGCCGAGGCGCGGCTGACGGTGACCGACAAGCTCAGCACCTATCGCCGCGCCTCCAGCCAGGACCGGATCGACCTCGCGACCCGCCTGGGCAAGTCGTTCTCCAGCCTCGCGCCGGGGCTGAACCGCGACTACTTCATCAAGTGCCTGGAGGAGACCGTGAACATCGGCGACCCCCGCGACCTCGAACTCGACGAGGCCGTGAGATTGTGCGTTGCCGCCCATCGGGCACCGGGGGAGGAATAGCCCCCCGGCTCCACCGCTCAAAGCGGGATGTTGTCGTGCTTCTTCCAGGGCTGCTCCATCTCCTTGGAGCGGAGCATGCCCAGCGCGCGGGCGATGCGCTTGCGGGTGGAGTGGGGCATGATCACCTCGTCGATGTAGCCGCGCTCGGCAGCCACGAACGGCGAGAGGAAGTGCTTCTCGTATTCCGCCGTGCGCTCGGCGATCTTGTCCTTGTCGCCCGCCTCCGCGCGATAGATGATCTCGACCGCGCCCTTGGCGCCCATCACCGCGATCTGTGCCGTCGGCCAGGCGTAGTTCAGGTCCGCGCCGACGTGCTTCGACGCCATCACGTCGTAGGCGCCGCCGAAGGCTTTTCGCGTGATGATGGTGACGAGGGGCACGGTCGCTTGGCTGTAGGCGAACAGCAGCTTGGCGCCGTGCTTGATCAGGCCGCCATATTCCTGCGCCGTCCCTGGCAGGAAGCCCGGCACGTCCACGAAGGTCACGATCGGCACCGAGAAGGCGTTGCAGAAGCGCACGAAGCGCGCCGCCTTGCGGGAGGCGTCCGAGTCGAGCACGCCGGCCAGCACCAGCGGTTGGTTTGCGACGAAGCCCACCGTGCGGCCCTCGATGCGCCCGAAGCCGGTGATGATGTTGCGGGCGTAGGTCGCCTGGATCTCGAAGAAATCCTCTTCGTCGACGATGCGCCGGATCAGCTCGCCCATGTCGTAGGGCTTGTTCGGGTTGTCCGGGATCAGCGTGTCGAGGCCCTTGTCGAGCCGGTTGACGTCGTCGAAGCTCTCGATCTCCGGCACGCCGTCGATGTTGTTGGCCGGCAGGAAGTCGATCAGGCGGCGGATCTGCAGCAGCGCCTCGACGTCGTTCTCGAACGAGCCGTCGGCGATCGAGGACTTCGTGGTGTGGACCTTGGCGCCGCCGAGCTCCTCCGCGGTCACGACCTCGTTGGTGACGGTCTTCACCACGTCCGGGCCTGTGACGAACATGTAGCTCGTGTCGCGCACCATGAAGATGAAGTCGGTCATGGCCGGCGAGTAGACGTCGCCGCCCGCGCACGGCCCCATGATCACCGAGATCTGCGGGATCACGCCCGAGGCAGCGACGTTGCGCCGGAACACCTCGCCGTAGCCGCCGAGCGCCGCGACGCCCTCCTGGATGCGCGCGCCGCCGGCATCGAAGATGCCGATGATCGGGGCGCGCATCTTCAGGGCCATGTCCTGGACCTTGATGATCTTTTGCGCGTGCGTCTCCGACAGGGAGCCGCCGAACACCGTAAAATCCTTCGAGAACAGGAAGACGGTGCGGCCGTTCACCGTGCCCCAGCCGGTGATGACGCCGTCGCCGGGGATCTTCTGCTTCTCCATGCCGAAATCGGTGGAGCGGTGCTGCACGAACATGTCGAATTCCTCGAACGACCCGTGGTCGAGCAGGAGTTCGATGCGCTCGCGCGCCGTGAGTTTTCCACGGTTGTGCTGAGCTTCGATGCGCTTCGTGCCACCACCGAGACGGGCGGCATCGCGCCGCTCTTCGAGCTTTTCGAGGATGTCCTTCATGGTGTCAGCGCGCCCGTTTGTATTCAAAATTCGATTGGTGCGAACGCGCTAGGCCCGAAACGGGCTTGGCGGTTCGCCAGCTGACCGCCAATAGCATGGGGTGTTGTAGGCGGGAACGGGGTGCCGCAGGAGGGTTATGCTGGCGATCGAAATTTGGATGGAAAGCGGAATAGGCATGAAAATCAGCTCAATAGCTGTTTGCAAGTCCTTGCGAATGCGTATATTTCAACCGTCGAACGAGCTAGCTCGATTGTTTTCTTTGATCAGTAGCGCCGTTGTTCCGGCAAAAATAGCGTTAAATCACGTTTACAGGTCACGATAGCACGCTGCCGGAAAGCATTGTAGGAATGAGCGCCAAGAATAAATCAGAGCGCGTGAAGCGATTAGTTTCCCACGGATACTTTGCGCCAGAGCTTCCGCCGTGTTTTGTCTCTGAAAATTTAGCTAGGTATCGAAAATCGATTATTTCTGGGATCGACAAACTGCCGCTAATACAGAAAAAGCCTAACTATTACTATTTCAAGTCTGAGCCGACTTGGTTTTACTTCCCGCGCTTCGGGAAGCAAGATCGCCGGCATGGAGTGCCAAACCCTGTAGCTCACTTGCTGCTAGCTCGGGCTTGGGCCGAAAACTACATCGACCTGCGACGCAAGGCTCGTAAATCGAAGTTTACTCTTTCGCCGCCTGTGTTTGACTGGGCAGGCTCACGAGCGCTGATGCGTCCGAGTATTGAACTCAGGGACGACTTTCGCATCAATCTTTCATCGTGACGCGAGGAATATGTTGCGGCGGACGTCCGAGCCTTTTTTCACTCAATCTATACCCACGCCATTCCTTGGGCGATCCACGGCAAGGAATTCGCCAAGCAAAACCGCGGTTTGGAGCACTATGGAAACCTAATCGATCTATTGTGCCGCAATGCTCAAGACGGTCAGACATTAGGTCTTCCGGTCGGCCCAGACACATCGCGGCTGATTGCCGAAGTGGTAGCATCGGCGATGGATGCACACCTCCAACAAAAATTGCAGATCGGAGCTCGCGACGCATCCCGATACATCGACGATTACACACTTAGTAGTCCAAATGGCGCTAGTGGTGAAGAGTTGTTGGCGGCTGTGCGGCAATCGGCCGCCACTTTTGAGTTGGAGTTAAATAGCGATTAATCGTCGATCTATCTTACATCTCATCGTCAGAGTACGGGTTGGCAGCAGGCCGCTCGCGCATATCTTCCAAAGCAGTCGCCGCCGGGTCACAAGGTTGAAATAGGAGAGCTGCAGCATTTTCTTTATCTACTCGGCCGCACCTGCCTTGCTCACGCAGATATCAATGTGGAGAAGTTTGGCCTCCAGCATGCTCGTTCCGCTCTGGTTAACGTCGATGACTGGAGTGCGCTCCAGTTCAGCTTAATTAACGCTTATCGTCGCAATCCTAGTCTTATATCTCTCCTTGTTGAGGTATGCTTATTGCGGCAGGTAGCCCACAGTGATGTTCGAGTTGATATAATAACAGAGTTCATAGAAAGTCGAATACCCGTCCTCGCACGCGCTAATCGTACTGGCGAGATCATATGGCTTCTGTTTTTAGCTATTCGCCTTGAGCTAACGCTTTCGAGCGAGCGGCTTGCTGTGTTGTTTGTGATAGAGAATGCATTTGTCGCGCTTCTAGTCGTATGTCTTGCCAGTCGAGGCTTCGTAAAAGGAGTTGTCGATCGTGGCTTATGGGATCGATCCTTGAATGTGGAGGGCTTGCGTAGCCCTATGTGGCTTTATGCGTATGAGGCCGTTACTCAAGGATTTATTCCAGAAGTAGATGATGGATTTATCGTAGGGGATGCATACTTCAAGTTTCTGCGTACTAGGCGCGTGCAGTTTTTAGATCTCAGAAAGGGCTATGCCTCTATCTCAACAACTCTTCGTAGATTACGAGAAGAGAATATGCGTTTAATGCGATTGCGAGAGGCGATTCAGGACGAAGATACAGAAGAGTTCGATGATTTTTTTGATTTCGATGAAATCGAAGATGAGCATGATACGCCCGATGAGATGAATATTTATTGATTTATGATGATTAGATGTGGGCGCAATATAAAAATAGATTCTACAGTATTTAAATTGGCGAATTTTGACCGCCAAAAATTTGAATATTTTACGGGATACTGACTATTTAACCGTATTCGCTGCCTTCAGACGGGAGGATCGAGCGTTCGCAGAGGCTTCAGAAGTGGGCGATTGGCATCACTTTTGACGAGATTGCCTATTGAGGGACCGCGATTTTCTGCTGCCCATTGAACGAGTGCTCGGGGGAGCGCGACTAAGGCTTCCATGATCGGGTCGGATCGAGAACGATCAGTTGGACGCAATCGAATTTCCGTCTGAGTCTTTTCCGAACATCCTGTGATGCGACACCACCCCCACCCGCCTTGCCCCCGCCCCCAACGCGGCTATCTTTCCCGCGATGGAGACAGCCTCCCGGACCCAGGACGACGCGCCGGCGGCAGAGCTTCATGTGCGCGCCGTACCGGGTCTTGCCCGGATCCCGGCGGCCGCGTGGGACGCCTGCGCGACCTCGCCCGAGACGCTCTCGGCCGGCGACGAGACCTTTAATCCGTTCGCGTCCCACGCCTTCCTCTCAGCGCTCGAGGAATCGGGCTGCGTCTCGCGAAAGACCGGGTGGCTGCCGCTGCACGTCACCGTCGAGCGGGCGGGAAAGCTCGTCGGGGCGGCGCCCTGCTATCTGAAATCTCACAGCCAGGGCGAATACGTGTTCGACCAGGGCTGGGCCGAGGCCATCGAGCGGGCCGGAGGGGCCTATTACCCGAAGCTGCAGGTGAGCGTGCCGTTCACGCCGGTGACCGGGCCGCGCTTCCTGATCGCGCCGGGGGAGGCGCCGGACGCGGCGGCCTCGGCCATCGTCGCGGGATTGCGGGCGCTGCGGGCCGAGACCGAGGCCTCGTCGATCCACGTCACCTTCATGCGCGAGCGGGAATGGGACCAGGCCGGGGCGCTGGGGCTGCTGCAGCGGATCGACCAGCAATTCCACTGGGAGAACCGGGGGTATTCGGATTTCGACGCCTTCCTGGGCGATCTGGCCTCGCGCAAACGCAAGGCGATCAAGCGCGAGCGGCGCGAGGCGCTGAGCAACGGCATCACCATCGAACACGTCACCGGGCCTGAGATCACCGAGGCGCATTGGGATGCGTTCTACGAATTCTACGTCGACACCGGCGCCCGCAAATGGGGCCGGCCCTACCTCAACAAGAAGTTCTTCCGGCTGATCGGCGAGCGCATGCCCGAGCGCATCCTGCTGGTGATGGCCCAGCGCGAGGGCCGCTGGATCGCAGGCGCGATCAACTTCATCGGCGACGTCGCGCTCTACGGGCGCAACTGGGGTTGCGTCGAGGACCATCCCTTCCTGCATTTCGAGGTCTGCTATTATCAGGCGATCGAGTTCGCCCTGGCCCATGGGCTGAAGCGCGTCGAGGCCGGGGCCCAGGGCGAGCACAAGCTCGCCCGCGGCTACCGCCCCGTGGCGATGCACTCGGCCCACGACATCGCCGAACCGAGCCTGCGCCGCGCCGTCGCCGGCTATCTTGAGCGCGAGCGCGGCTACGTGCAGGCGGCGATGGACGAGTACGCGACGATGACGCCGTTCCGGCAGGAGAGCTGATCCGGAGCGGTGCCGTTCGTCGTCGTCCCACCCGCGCCCTCATCCTGAGGTGCCCGCGCGCGCGGGCCTCGAAGGAGGGCTCCAGGGATCGTGCGGCCGGCTGGAGCCCTCCTTCGAGGCCGCTTCGCAGCACCTCAGGATGAGGGTGTGGGTGGGATTGCAGCCAACCCGAGAGAGGAGTGATCACGATGAGCCCGATCGACCGCATCCAGGGGTATGCCGACGAACTGACGGCGATCCGGCGGGATCTGCACGCGCATCCCGAACTCGGCTTCGAGGAGGTCCGCACCTCCGGCATCGTCGCCGAGCAGCTCGAGGCCTTCGGCGTCGCGGTGCATCGCGGAATCGGCAAGACCGGCGTCGTCGGGGTTCTCGAAGGGCGGCCGGGCAAGCGCCGGATCGGGCTGCGCGCCGACATGGACGCACTGCCGATCACCGAAGAGACCAACCTCCCCTACCGCTCGACGAACTCCGGAAAAATGCACGCCTGCGGCCATGACGGGCACACCACCATGCTGCTCGGCGCGGCCCGCTACCTCGCCGAGACCCGGGATTTCGACGGCACTGCCGTGTTCGTGTTTCAGCCGGCCGAGGAGGGGCTCGGCGGCGCCCGGGCGATGATCGCCGACGGCTTGTTCGAAAAATTTCCGGTGGACGAGATCTTCGCGATCCACAACCAGCCGAACGGGCCGCATGGCCGGCTGATGGTGCGCCCCGGCCCGGCCATGGCGGCGGCGGATTTCTTCGACATCCGCATCACCGGCCGCGGCGCCCACGCCGCCCAGCCGCACGAGAGCGTCGACCCGATCGTGGTCGCCACCGCCATCGCGCAGGCCATGCAGTCGATCGTCAGCCGCAACGCCGACCCGCTGAAATCCGCCGTGGTCTCGATCACGCAGATCCATGCCGGCGCGGCCTACAACGTGATCCCCCAGGGCGCCCACATCGCTGGCACGGCGCGGACCTTCGATCCGGCCCTGCGGCAGCTGGTGGGCCAGCGGATCAGGGAGATCGCGGAGGGCATCGCCGCCGCCCACGGCGCGCGGGTCGAGGTCGAGATCCGCGACGTGTTCACGGTGCTCGACAACAGCCCCGAACAGGCCGCCGCCGCCGCCGAGATCGCCGCCGAAATCCTGGGGGCCGACAACGTCGATTCGGACTGCACGCCACGCATGGGCAGCGAGGATTTCGCCGACATGCTGAGGATCGTGCCCGGTGCGTATGCTTGGCTCGGTGCAACGCCGGGACCCGGCCTGCACAATGCCGGGTTTGATTTCGACGATAGCCTCTTGCCCCTCGGTGCTGCCTTTCTGGCCCGTGTCGTACAACGACGCAGCACCGTTTGAGGCAGGGCGGCATGACTCCGGCGGCGACCGCATGATCGCGGCCGCCCCAGATATGTCGACGGCGAGATCGGGTTCGGCGCCACCGTCAGGCGGGCGGCACCTGCGCGGGGTGCTTCGACTGGATCTCGATGAAGACCCGTTTTACATCGGCATTCCGGGTCTTTAGCTCCCTGTCGAGACGGCCGACGAGTTTCTCGATCTCCCCCGCAGGGATGTCGTCCGCCACATCGAGGCTGACATTCACCAGGATGTCCGAAGGCCCCATATGCTGGGTCAGGACCTCGTTGACATGGTGGACCGAGCGCTCGCCGCGCACCGCCTCGTCGATGGCTTTGACCACAGTCGGGTCGGCCGCCTCGCCGATCAGCAGCCCATGCGTCTCCTTCATCAGGAAAATCGCCATACCGACCAGTACGATACCGATCCCCACCGAGGACCAGCCGTCGAGCACCGGCATGTCGAGGACATGGGCCAGAACCACGCCGGCCAGCGCGATGACGAGGCCGATCAGCGCGGCGACATCCTCGACGAGGATCGTGTAGAGCGCCGGGTCCTTGCTCCGCCGGATCGCGGAGATCGCCGATTGCCGGCCCTTCTCGGCCTGGAACGAGCGGATGGCGACAAGGCAGGAGTAGCCTTCGGCCACGATGGCGAAGCCGAGGATTCCGACGTTGATCCAGAATCCCGAGAGCTGATAGCCGAGGATGGTCGCATCCGCCGGCGGCTCGGGATGCTGGATCTTGTGAGCGCCCTCGTAGATCGCGAAAATTCCGCCGCCGAGGAAGATCAACAGGGCGACGACGAAGGCGTAGAAGTAGATCTCGCGGCCGTAGCCGAAGGGGTGCTTCGCATCCGCCGGCTTCTCGGCGCGCTTGATGCCGACGAGGAGCAGGATCTGGTTGGTGGTGTCGACCACCGAGTGGACGCCTTCGGCCATCATCGCAGACGATCCCGTCAGGAACGCGCCGACGAATTTCGCCGCGGCGATGGCGAGGTTTGCCCCCGCCGCCGTGTAGATCGCACCCGTGCTCTCGGCCAATGCCTGCTCCCCTGCCCGAACCGCCTGCCGGTGCAAGCGTGACCGTAGTTTCGAACGCCCGACCGCGGCAAGGGTTCGCCTGATGCGTGCGCGATGCCGGCGCCCGTCGGCTGTGGACGCCTACGGCCGGCCCGTGCAACCTGCCGGCCGATCCCGACCGATGATCAGGAGCCCTGCTCGATGAGCACCGCCTACGACCCGGACAACATCTTCGCGAAGATCCTGCGCGGCGAGATCCCGGCCCACAAAGTCTACGAGGACGACGACACGCTGGCCTTCATGGACGTGATGCCCCAGGCCGAGGGTCACACCCTGGTGATCCCGAAGACGCCCTCGCGCGGGCTGCTCGACGCCGACCCTGCGGTGCTGGCGCGTCTGATCGCGGTAGCGCAGCGCGTCGGACGGGCCGTTAAGACGGCCTTCGAAGCAGACGGCCTTACGGTGTTCCAATACAACGAGCCGGCTGGCGGGCAGACGGTGTTTCACCTGCACGTGCATCTCGTGCCGCGCCGCGAGGGCGTGTCGCTCACTCGCCACGAGGGCGGCATGGCCGACAACGCCGTCCTGGCGGACCACGCCGAGCGGATCCGGAAGGCTTTGAAGGAAGCGTAGAACGCCTCAGGCGGCGGTGCTCGTTGCCCTGCCCATGGATGCGATGACCGACCGCAAGGCGGCGTTCTCGGCCTCGAGTTCCGTAATGCGACGCACCAGCATCGTCATCGACGGATCGGCGGCGGCCGGCTCGGCGACGACCTCCCTAGCGAGGGCGGGCGCGGGCTTCGCGGCCATGTCGAAGGTGACACCGACTCCATTGGCGCGCCGCCAGCGCAGGGTCGACCGGTAAGTCTGGTCCTTGTTCTGGATGTAGAGGTCGAACGCTTCCGGCAGCGTCGTCGTCTCGCTCAGTTCCAGCCGCGCTCCGGTCCCCGACATGTCGCGGACCAGGCAGTCCATGGTGGAGCGGCCGTTGTTGAAGACGATCTTGCCTTTGAGGAACGTCCTCATGCGCACGGTCTGGCGCTGATCAATCGACATCTCGATCCCCGAGCAACGGCTCCGATTCGATTGTCGCCTGCGACCCCTTAAGGAAAGCTCGCCGATTTTCTCGAAACTCGGGGAGATCCCCGATCGACGGTCTTCAATTCGCCGGTCGGTCCATCGCCTGGAACAGGTAGAAGCCGTTGAAGCGCACGGACGTCGCGGCGGCCTTTCCGTCGAAGCCTGGCGTGCCCACGGCATGCTCATCGACCTTGCCGCCGAAGCTCCAGCGACCGCCTGTCACGAAGCGCGGTACGACATGACTCTCGGGGACTGCGCAGCAGAGGCCCTCGTCGCTCTTCAAGCGAAAAAGGTTGTAGCTTCGCATCGGATCGTCCTCCGCATGCCAACCAGCGGAGAATGGCATAGCCGTACAATCGGACAGGTTTATGTCCGCCGGCCTTCTGCGCGGGCGCGGCAGGACGGGAGGCGTCACTCGGAGGGGACGTTGCCCTCCCACTCGTCGAGCCAGGCCCTGGCGCTGGCGTCGGACGGCGCGCGCCAGTCGCCGCGCGGCGAGAGGGCGCCGCCGGAGGAAACCTTCGGGCCGTTTGGCAGGGCGGAGCGCTTGAACTGGCTGAACCGGAAGAAGCGATCGAGGAACACGCCGAGCCAATGCCGGATTTCCGGCAGCCCGTAGGCCACGCGCTTGGCGGCCGGCATATCCGGAGGCCAGGAGCCGGCCTCACGATCGCTCCAGGCATGAAGCGCCAGGAAGGCGATCTTCGAGGGTCGGAAGCCATGACGGAGCGTGTAGTAGAGGTTGAAATCCTGCAGCGCGTATGGCCCGATTTTGTCTTCTGTGCTCTGCGGCCCCTCGCCTTCGGCGGCGGGAACGAGTTCGGGCGAAATCGCGGTATCGAGCACGGCCAGGAAGGTGCGGTTTTCGGCCTCGCCGAATTGCCCGGAGGCGACGACCCAGCGGATCAGGTGCTGAATCAGGGTCTTGGGCACGCCCGCATTGACGCCGTAATGGCTCATCTGGTCACCGACGCCGTAGGTGCTCCAACCGAGCGCCAGTTCCGAGAGGTCGCCGGTGCCGAGCACGATGCCGCCCTGCTGGTTGGCGAGGCGGAAGAGGTAGTCGGTGCGAAGCCCCGCCTGCACGTTCTCGAAGGTGACGTCGTAGACCGGCTCGCCCCGCCCGAACGGGTGGCCCATCTCCTCCATCATCGTCTTCGCGGTCGGCCGGATGTCGATCTCGTGCGCCGTGACGCCGAGCGAGGCCATCAGCGCGTGAGCGTTGGCCTTGGTCTCGTCCGAGGTGGCGAAGCCCGGCAGCGTGTACGCCAGGATGTTGGTTCGCAGGCGCCCGAGCCTGTCGAAGGCCTTGGCCGCGACGATCAGTGCGTGCGTGGAATCGAGCCCGCCCGAAACGCCGATCACGAGTTTCTTCGTGTTCGTCGCCTCGAGGCGCTGTGCGAGGCCGGCGACCTGGATGTTGTAGGCCTCGTAGCAATCCTGGGCGAGGCGGGCCGGGTCGGCCGGGACGAAGGGAAAGCGCTCGACGCGCCGCCTCAAGTCGAGATCGCCCGCCGGCGGATCGAGCCGGAAGGCGATGCGCCGGTAGGTGCGGCCGCGCTCGCGTGCATTGTCGTCGAAGCTGCCCGAGGACAGGCGTTCCTGCGCGATCAGGTCGAGGTCGATGTCGGCGAGCGTCGTCACCGGGTCGAGGGAGAAGCGTGCCCCTTCGGCGAGCCGCACCCCGTTCTCGTCGATGCTGGTCTGCCCGTCCCAGGACAGGTCCGTGGTCGATTCGCCCTGCCCCGCCGCGGCGTAGACATAGGCGCAGAGCCCCCGCATCGAGGCCGAGCGGCTGAGCAGAGCCCGTGACTCGGCCCGTCCGATCGTGATCGGGCTTCCCGAGAGGTTGGCGAGCACGGTCGCGCCGGCCAGCGCCGCCTCCATGCCCGGCGTCGTCGGCACCCAGAGGTCCTCGCAGACTTCGATGCCGAGGACAAAGCCGGGTAGGTCCTCGGCCTCGAACAGCAGGTCCGTTCCGAACGGCGCCTCGACGCCCGAGACCCGGATGCTCTCGCCGCTCACACCGGCACCGAGGGCGAAGTGCCGCTTCTCGTAGAACTCGCGGTAGTTCGGCAGGTAGCTTTTCGGGATCACGCCGAGGACGCGGCCGCCATGGATCGCGACGGCGCAGTTGTAGAGCCGGTGTCGCCAGCGGAGCGGCGCGCCGACGACGAGGACCGGCGTCAGGCCGGATGATGCCGCGACGAGCGTGCCGAGCGCATCCTCGACCGCATCGAGGAGCGTGCCTTGCAGCAGCAGGTCGTCGATGGCGTAGGACGACACGCAGAGTTCGGGAAACACGGCCAGCGCCGCGCCGGCCTCGTGGCAGCCTTTCGCGAGGTCGAGGAGCGCCCGGCCGTTGGCCGCCGGGTCGCCGGGGTGACTGCGTCCGGTGCAGGCGGCGACGCGGGCGAAGCCGTGCCGGTACAGCGACCGGAAATCCTTCGTGTTTTCTGCCTGAGCCACCGGACCGACTGCTGCTCCGCACGTCACGACCCGACTGAGGAATGCCGGATAACGCGCGGAGTTTACGCGCAAACCCGCTCCCGGACAGCCCGTCCCCGGCACCCGGCTCTCAAGCGATTCTCGCCGGGTGAAGAGGGCGCTCCGCATCGTATTTCGGGGTGACCCGAAGCCATCCGGGACGGTCGGGCGAGGGCGCTTTCAAGCGTTCATTAACGACGCTGCGCCTAACTGGTGGGGAACCGCTCCGCGGGGAGTCGGACCTTGTATCGAGTCATTTCACAGATCATGCGCGCAACGGGACGGCCTCCCCAAACCCATCGTGATCCCTCTCGCCCGGGGCGCGGCGGCGACCGCCTCGACCTCTCCATCGGCGCCATCACGCAGCGCCTGATGGCTCTACGCTCGAACGTCGCCCGCCGCCTCTACGGGCCGCCGCAGCGCTCGGCCCAGCCGGTGGCGCGCCCCGCGCCCGAGGCTCCCCCGAGCTGGCTTACCGCGCCGGGCGCGATGCTCGCCCAGCCGGAGCCGGCCCGGCCTTCGGTGGCTTGGTCGCACCATGCCTTCGAGGACGGTATCGTCCCGCAGGATGCCTACGATCTCGACCCGTCCTACGAGAGCCGCATCGATGCGGGCGCCTCGGGCGCCGGCGTCCTCGTGCGCACCCCACGCCGCCCGGATTCCATCGTGCCGGCCGCGATGCCGGCGCAAGCCTACGACCCGAGCGTGCGCTTCACCCGCACGCCCGATCCGGTGCTGCAGGAGCGCCGCCAGCGCGCCATCGAGGCCGAACGTGAGGCGCAGCGTCAGGTTCAGGCGCTGCACGAAGCGCAGGCCGCCGCCTTCGCCGCCGCCGAGGCCGCCCGCGAGGCCGCCGCGGCCGAGGCGCTGCGTGCGCAGGAACTCGCCATCGAACTCGCTGCGCAAAAGGCGGAGGACGCGGCCCGCGCCGCCGCCGAGGCCATGCCGGCCTGGCGTCGCCCGTTCGTGCCGCCGCCCGGAGTCCGCTTCTTCCGCACCCCCGATCGGCCGCGTCCCCCGGCCCCGAAGCCGGTGGCGGTCTCCGAGGAGCCTGTGCCCGATGCCGAGTGGTCCGACGTGCCGGACTGGTCGGATCTGCAGGGCTGGTTCGGTGCTGCCGAATCCTCCTCGACCGAACTGTGGTTCGCCGATGCGCCGAGCCCCGACGTCACGATCCCGCAGGCGGTGACGCAGACCCCCGAGATGTACGTCTCCGTGCCTCTCGACGTCTCGCTGCTGCGCGCCCTGCCGACGGCTCCGGTCTATGCGCTCGATCACCTCGTGCGCTTCGAGGGGATGCCGATGCCGCTTCCGGCCAACGCTCCGGTCGTACTCGAGCAGGACGACATGCGGCCCGCCGCCGCGAAGCCCGCGCTGAGCCTCGTACCGGGCGGTCTCTCCGAGCGCGCCGCGCCGGCTCCGCGTCCCGCACACTCCGCCATGGCCGCCCGCGCTGCCATCCGCCCGGCCGTTACCCCTCAGCCGGTCGTGCCGACGCCCGTCGCGACCTTCCCCTCCCCTCCCCCGTTTGTGCAGGAGGAGATCGCCGCTGCGCCGCGTCCCGTGCCGATCCCGTCACGTCCGGTCCTGCTGCGCACGCCGAAATCGGCCCTGTCCGAGATCGATGAGCCCGAGATCGCACTGGTCGAGCCCGAGCCGGAGCCCGCTCCCGAGCCGGTCGCCGCCCTGCCGGCGCCGGTCTCGACGTCCCGTGCGATCATGCCCGAGCGCCGCACCCTGGTGCCCGCGAACCAGCATGTGCCGATGTCCTTCGTCGGCAACGAGAACTACGAGCTTCCGGCCCTCGAACTCCTCGCCGAGCCGATGCTCTCCGACACGGAAGAGGTCGACGCGGACGAACTCGAGCAGAACGCACTCAACCTCCAGCAGACCGTGCAGGATTTCGGCGTGCGCGGCGACATCCTCGCTGTTCGCCCCGGCCCGGTGGTGACGCTCTATGAGCTGGAGCCGGCACCCGGCACCAAGTCGAGCCGCGTCATCGGCCTGTCTGACGACATCGCCCGCTCGATGTCCGCCGTCTCGGCCCGCGTCGCCGTTGTCCCCGGCCGCAACGTCATCGGCATCGAACTGCCGAACGCCGTGCGCGAAACCGTGTATCTGCGTGAGCTCCTCGCATCCGAGGACTTCGTCCACACCAAGCACAAGCTGGCACTGTGCCTCGGCAAGAACATCGGCGGCGAGCCGATCATCGCCGACCTCGCCCGGATGCCGCACCTGCTCGTCGCCGGCACCACCGGCTCGGGCAAGTCGGTCGCCATCAACACGATGATCCTGTCGCTGCTCTACCGGCTGAAGCCGGAGGAGTGCCGCCTGATCATGGTGGACCCCAAGATGCTGGAGCTCTCCGTCTACGACGGCATCCCGCACCTGCTTTCCCCCGTCGTCATCGACCCGAAGAAGGCGGTGATCGCCCTCAAATGGGCCGTGCGCGAGATGGAGGAGCGCTACAAGAAGATGTCCAAGGTCGGTGTGCGCAACATCGACGGCTACAACGGCCGGATGAAGGAGGCTCGCGAGAAGGGCGAGGTCATCAACCGCACGATCCAGACCGGCTTCAACCGCGAGACCGGCGAGGCGGTGTTCGTCGAGGAGGCGATGGACCTCTCGGCGCTCCCCTACATCGTCATCGTCGTCGACGAGATGGCCGACCTGATGATGGTCGCCGGCAAGGACATCGAAGGCGCGATCCAGCGTCTCGCCCAGATGGCACGTGCCGCCGGCATCCACCTGATCATGGCGACGCAGCGCCCCTCCGTCGACGTCATCACCGGCACGATCAAGGCGAACTTCCCCACCCGCATCAGCTTCCAGGTCACCTCGAAGATCGACTCGCGCACGATCCTCGGCGAGATGGGCGCCGAGCAGCTTTTGGGCCAGGGCGACATGCTGTTCATGGCCGGTGGCGGCCGCACCACCCGCGTGCACGGTCCGTTCTGCTCGGACTCGGAAGTCGAGACCGTCGTCGACCACCTCAAGCGCCAGGGCCGGCCGTCCTATCTCGAAGCGGTCACGGCGGATGACGGCACGGGTGAGCCGGAGAAGGCTACGAAGGGTTCTCGTGCCAAGGCCGACAAGGAAGAGGCCGAGGGCGAGGAGGCCGACGCTCCGGTCTTCGACGTCGGCGCCTTCGTCGCGGCCAGCGGCGGCGATGCGGCCGATCTCTACGACCAGGCGATCGCCGTGGTGCTGCGCGACAAGAAGGCCTCGACCTCTTACATCCAGCGTCGCCTGCAGATCGGCTACAACCGCGCCGCCTCGATCATGGAGCGCATGGAGATCGAGGGCATCGTCGGGCCGGCCAACCACGCCGGCAAGCGCGAGATCCTGGTCGACGGCGTGCCGATGCCCTCCTCGGGCTACGACGACGACGAGTGAGGCCGCAACTTCGCCACAGGCGCGGGCTCTAACCACGAACGTTCCGGTGCTTTGCGCTCCGGAACGTCAAGGTGGACCGAAGCGGTCCCGACCAAAACGCCCGCAAGTCTCGGAGAACGCAAGACGATGACTGGCCGCCGCTCCCGCCTCGCCGCCGGTCCGCTGCTTCTCCTGGCCCTCGCGCTGCAGCCGCAGCCGGCCTCGGCGCAGCTGTCCAACTTCATCGATGGCCTCCTCGGCAACAAGGAGGAGAAGGCCGCGCCTGCGCCCTCCGAGCCGGACGCGCCGTCTGCCAAGAAATCCGCGCAGAAGCCGGCCAAGGACAAGGCTGCGAGCACCGACAAACCCGTCGCTCCCAAGGCTGCCGGGCGGCCCGCCGAGTCCCAGGTCGCCGCGGTCGGAGCGCCGGGTGCCGGGTCGTCGCTGCAGAATGCCGAGCCCGAAGCCGTCGTCCAGCGCGCCAACGCCTATTTCAACAGCTTCCAGACGCTCACCGGCAGCTTCATGCAGATCGGGCCGGACGGCCGCAGGATCGGCGGCAAGATCTCGCTGGCCAAGCCCGGCCGCCTGCGCTTCGAGTACGACCAGCCCTCGCCGCTGGAGGTGATCGCGGACGGCACCTCGGTGGCCGTGCGCGACCGCAAGCTGAACACGCAGGATCTCTACTTCATCTCGCAGACGCCGCTGAAATTCCTGATCCGCGAAAAGATCGACCTCGCCCGCGACCTCAGCGTGACCGATGTCTCGAACGAGCCGGGCGGTATCCGCGTGACGCTGGAGGACCGATCGACGCTCGGCGGTACCTCGAAGATCCAGCTCTATTTCGACGCCGAGATGAAGACGCTCTCGCAATGGCGGATCACCGATCCGCAGGGCTACCTGACCACGGTGCAGCTCGCGAACCTGCAGAAGGGCAAGGCCGTCGACGGCACACTGTTCTTCATCGATTACGGCCGCGCTGAGGACAAAGCGATGCGCGAGCAGATCAAGCGCAACGAAGCGCAGGCGGAGCAGTAGGCCGTCAGATCGCCTGCAGCGCCGGATCTACGGTCCGCGCTCGCGGCTCCCGCCAGCGGTCGAGCTCCGAATCGATCGCTCCCTGCGTGCCGCGCATGAACTCAGCCCCGGTCAGGCCCGGCGCGAGCGTGGAGAGGTAGCTCACCACA
Source organism: Methylobacterium thuringiense (assembly GCF_022179645.1). Lineage (GTDB taxonomy): Bacteria > Pseudomonadota > Alphaproteobacteria > Rhizobiales > Beijerinckiaceae > Methylobacterium > Methylobacterium thuringiense. The sequence goes on along the minus strand of NZ_BPRA01000008.1, from coordinate 14,960 downwards.
ACCGTTCCGGGCTTGTGGCGAGAGCCGCCATGCGGCCAGTACAGCCCGGAATTCACCGCGACCGGCAGCACCGGCAGCCCGAGCTTGGCGTAGAGCAGCTCGACGCCGCGCTTGAACTGCACCGGCGCCGCGATCTCCCCGCGTGTCCCCTCCGGGAACATCAGGATCGAGCGCCCCTGCCCGATGGCGGCGCGGCTCTCGTCGATCATGATGCGCAGGGCCTGCGTGCCGTTGGCGCGGTCGATGATGATCATCGGTGAGCGCTTCAGGAACCAGCCGACGATCGGGATCGCCACGAGTTCACGCTTGGCCACGATCGCCACGTTGGGGACGAGGGTCAGGAAAGCCAGCGTCTCCCAGGCCGATTGGTGGTTGGCCACGATCAGGCACGGTCCGGATGGGATGCGATCGCGACCCTCCTCCACGTAGGTCAGGCCGATGATGTGATGCAGTCCGAACAGGATGCCCCGCGACCACAGCCGGGTGAAAGCCCGGATCGGCCGGGCCGGCGAGCCGAGGGCCGCGAGCACCACCAGTGGGAACGCGAACAGGCCGGTCCAGCCGGCCCAGTACAGGTTGAAGAGCACGGAGCGGGTGCGTGACACGCGGGGGGTCCTTGAACGAGAGGTCGCCGGCCGCCGTGGAGAGCAGACCGCCGGCGGCATTTCACCGGCGACGGGCGCACGAAACCGATCTATCGGTAACGCCCTTCGCCGATGCCAACCCAACAGGGCCGGATCCGTTGCGCTTCACCGTCACCACCTGGAACATCAACTCGGTGCGGCTGCGCATCGACTCGGTACTGCGTTTTCTCGACGCTGCGAAGCCCGACGTCCTCTGTCTGCAGGAGACCAAGTGCCCCGACGATGCCTTTCCGCTGAAGGCGCTGCGAGGCTCCGGCTACGAGAACGTCGCGTTCGCCGGGCAGAAGGGTTACAACGGCGTCGCCATCCTCTCGCGGTTTCCGCTCATCACCCGCTGCGTGATGCCGTTCTGCGAACGGGCCGACGCGCGCCACATCTCGGCGGTGCTCGGGCCGGAAGCCGGCAAGGCGGCGGGGATCGCGCTGCACGACTTCTACGTGCCGGCCGGTGGCGACATTCCCGACCGCACCCTCAACCCGAAATTCGCGCACAAGCTCGACTTCTTGGCAGAGTTGCGTGCCTGGGGCGGCAAACGCGTTGCCGGGCCGGCGATCCTGGTGGGCGATCTCAACGTCGCGCCGCTCGAGCACGACGTCTGGTCGCACAAGCAGCTGCTCGACGTGGTGAGCCACACCCCCGTCGAGACGGAAGCGCTGGAGACCCTCCGCGGCGAGGCCGACTGGATCGACACGGCACGCCTGCTCACGCCCGAGCCCGAAAAGATCTACACGTGGTGGAGCTATCGCTCGCCCGACTGGCAGGCCGCCAACAAGGGCCGCCGCCTGGACCACGCCTGGGTCTCGCCGGACCTCAAGGACACGGTCCGCAAGGTCGAGGTGTTTCGCGACGCACGCGGCTGGGAGAAACCCTCCGACCACGCCCCGGTGACCCTGACGCTGGAGCTGTGACGGAACATCGCCGCCCGATGGGCGATTGAGGCTTCACAAAAACGATACCGGAGCCCTGACCCGCATCATGCGCAAATTGATCCTCGCCTTCCTGCTGCCCAAAGTCGTGTCGTGGCTGCGTCGGCGCTACGGCGGTGGGCGCACGGGTCAGCGGACCTACTGAACTGCGGCGGCTCGCAGTCGTCGGCGGCCGTAGCCAAAGAAGATCGCGAGCCCCAGCGCCAACCAGGCGACGAGCCGAATCCAAGTGTCGCCCGGCAGCCCGACCATCAGGGCGAGACAGGCGAAAATGCCGAGGACCGGCAGCACGTTGCCGCCGGGCACCCGGAATGGGCGGGCCTGCTCCGGCTCGGTCCGGCGCAGGATCAAGACGGCGCTGCAGACCAGGATGAACGCGAACAGCGTTCCGATGCTGACGAGTTCGCCGAGAATTTCTATCGGCACCAGCGCAGCGACCGTGGCGGTAACCAGCCCGATCGAAACCTGACTGATCCGCGGTGCCCGCGTGGCTGGATCGAGCCGCGCGAAGATATCCGGCAGCATCCGATCCCGCGCCATCGCATAGAAGATTCTGCCCTGCCCGTAGAGCGCGCTCAGGCAGGCGGTGGTCAGGCCGATCAAAGCGCCGACCTTGATCAGCAACCCGAAGCCATCGAGGCCGATCGTGTCGACCGCCTTGGCGATCGGATCAGACACGTTCAGCGCCTTGTAGGGCACGAGACCGGTCAGCACGATCGCGACCGCGACGTAGAGCAGCGTGCTGACGATCAGTGCTCCGATCAGCCCAATCGGCGCGTCACGTTGCGGGTTGCGCGTCTCGGCGGCGGCGCAGGAGACGGTCTCGAAGCCGATATAAGCGAAGAACACCACGCCCGCCCCACGCAGGATGCCGCTCCAGCCGAAGGCGCCGAACGCGCCGTCGTTTTGGGGCACCAGCGGCGACCAGAGCTCGGGCTTCACGTGAGCTGCGCCGACCACGACGAATCCCAGGATGATCGCCACTTTCAGGGCCACCATGATCGTATTGCCCATGGCCGCGTCGCGCGCCTCGCGCATGAGCAGCAGGGTGAGCAGACAGGTGATCGCGGCGGCCGGCAGATCGATGGTGCCGCCGCGTCCCGGGGCGGAGGCGAGCGAGGCCGGCAGCCGCAGCCCGAAATCCGCGGCAAGGCTCTGTGCGTAGCCGGACCAGCCCACCGCGACGGTGGAGGCTGCCATCGCGAATTCGAGCACGAGGTCCCACCCGATGATCCAGGCCGCCAGGCTGCCGAGGGTCGCGTAGGTGTAGGTGTAGGTCGATCCGGCGACCGGGATCATCGCCGCGAGTTCGGCGTAGCAGAGTCCGACGAGCCCGCTGGCGATGCCGGCGAGGATGAAGGACAGCGCGAGGCCCGGCCCCGCGAACTGCGCCGCCGCCGTCCCGGTCAGCACGAAGATTCCAGCCCCGATCGTGCCGCCGACGCCGATGCAGACGAGGCTCAGCGCCGAGAGGCTGCGGGCGAGACCGTCGGAGGCCTCGGAACCCTCCGCTTGCGCCAGGATCGTCGCGATGGGCTTGCGGGTGGCGAGGACGGAGGCGAGCACAGGCAGCGTGTCCATAGAGTGGAGGCCAGACCGGACACTGACCGCATCCGCGCCGCAACGCGAATGCTATGCCGTCGCGGCCGGTCGCAGATCCGCCAGGGCTGCGGCGATCGCATCCACCTGCGCCTCGCTATGCGCGGCCGAGAAGGCGACGCGCAGTCGTGCCGTGCCGGTCGCCACCGTTGGTGGGCGGATGGCGACGACCAGGAAGCCGCGGGCTTCGAGCGCTGACGACAGGGCTAGTGCCGTTTCCGCCTCTCCCACCACGACCGGGACGATCGGGCTCTGCGCCTCGGGCAGCCCGAGCCGCGCCGTGAAGCGGCGGGCGAGCGCCAGAGGCCGGGCGGCGCGTTCCGGCTCCGCTTCGACGATATCGAGTGCCGCCAATGCGGCGGCGGCCGACGCCGGCGGTAGACCGGTGGTATAGACGAAGCTGCGTGCGCGGCAGGTCAGCAGGTCGATGACGGGCCGTGAGGCGCAGAGATAGCCGCCATAGGAGCCGAGCGTCTTCGAGAGCGTGCCCATTTCAAGGGGTGCGCGGGCACCGGGCTCGACCACGCCGAGTCCGTGGGCATCGTCGACCAGTACCCAGGCGTCGTGCGCCTCGGCCAGCGCCAGGATTCCGTCGAGGGGCGCCCGGTCGCCATCCATGCTGAAGACCCGCTCCGTGAGGATCATCGCCCGTCGCGCCTTGCCCCGATGCTTGCCGAGCAGCGTCGCGAGATGCGCAAGGTCGTTGTGACGGAAGCGGAGCGTCTCGGCGCCGGACAGCTTCGCCCCGGCGAAGAAGCAGGAATGCCCGAGGGCATCGACCAGGATGAGGTCGCCCGCGCCGACGAGTCCGGAGACGATGCCGAGATTGGCGAGGTAGCCGCTGCCGAAGACGAGCGCCGTTTCCGTACCCTTATGGGCGGCCAGCCGTTCCTCCAGCGCGATCAGCGGCGGATGGTTGCCGGTGACGAGCCGTGAGGCCCCGGCCCCGGCTCCATAGCGCGCCAGGGCTTCGGTCGCCGCCGCCACGACCCGTGGATCGTGGCTCAGGCCGAGATAGTCGTTGCAGGAGAACGAGACGAGATCGCGTCCGGCCCGCCGGGCCAGTGTACCGTCTCCGCGCTCCGTCGCTGCGAGGCGTCGGCGCAGGGAGGCGGCATCGAGCTGGGCTAGGGTATCGAGCGCGAAGGCATCGAGGCTGGACATGCCGCCTCAAGGCCCTCGAGCAGCCGGCGAGTCAAGCCGGCTGCCGGGGCGGCTATGCCGCCTCGCGCTCCGGCACGAACCGGCGGCGGGCGCTGGCCCAGAAGCCGCGCTCGCGCGCCTCTTCCGTCTCGGCGGCCTTGGCCGCGTAGAACGAGGCGTTGTGCTCGCCGCGCAGGGCCTCGCGGGTGAAGCGGATCAGGTGGTGGGCGACGAAGCCCATGTTGAACACGGCCTCGATCTGCCCGCGCTTCAGGGCGTGGCGCGCCGCGTTCCAGAACGGCCGCCGGTAATCCGAGAACATCCCGACGCGAGTGATGATGTTGAAGCCGAGGATCAGGCCGCGGCGAAGGTTGGTGAAGGTCAGCTTCCCCTTGGTCGGCGTGACGATGCGGTTGCCGTAGGTCACATCGCACTGGTGCTTGAAGCGCTCGAAGAGATGTTCGGGCGTGTAGGCATGACCGATCGCCCTGCGCCAGCTCGCCACCACGGTGTCGTGCGGGCGCATGAACAGGACGTTCGATTCCAGGCTGGCGTCGTGGACGAGCCGGCCCTCGCGTTCGAGGCGGTCCCAGAGCGGCGTCTTTGGTAACGCCTGCAGCAGGTTGATCGTCAGCACCGGGATCGCCGACTTGTCGATGAAGTCGATCAGGTTCTGTTCGGACAGGTCGCTGTCGGTGTCGAGCCCGAGGATGATGCCCGAGGTCACTTCGAGGCCGTAGGAGTTCAGCGTCGAGATCGCCTCGTACATCGGCACGGCAGCGTTGTGGGTCTTGTCGATGCCCTTGAGGGCGCCCTCCTCCGGCGTTTCGATGCCGACGAAGACGGTCATGAAGTTCGCCTGCCGCATCAGCTCGAGGATCTCGGGCTGCTTGGCCATGTTCAGCGTCGCCTCGCAGGCGAACTGAAGCGGGTAGTCGTTCTTCTTCTGCCAGGCGACGAGATGCGGGAGCATGTCCCGCGTCGCCTTGCGATTGGCGATGAAGTTGTCGTCGACGAAGTAGACCACGGCCGGATGGCCGGGCTGGCTGATGATGGCGTCGAGCTCGGCACACATCTGCTCCGGGCTCTTCAGTCGGGGCTGGCGGCCGTAGAGCTGTGGGATGTCGCAGAACTCGCAGCGATAGGGACAGCCCGAGGAGAATTGCAGCGAACCGATCAGGTAGCGCTTGAGCGGTGCCGCCTCGTAGGACGGCGCCGGAAAGTCGGAGAGCGGGAGCCGGTCCTTGGTCTCGAAGATCACCTGACGGTCGGGTCGCGACAGATCGTGGTCGAGCGCCTCGATCAGCCGGTCGGTGGAATCGCCGATCTCGCCGACATGCAGGTAGTCGTAATCCGGGTACTTCTCCTTGGCGCCCGAGACAGAGGGGCCGCCGAGCGCCGCGACCTTGCCGGCGGCATGCGCGCGCCGGCCGATGTCGTGGATCTGGCCTTCCTGGATGTGCATGCCCGACACGAACACGGCATCGGCCCAGGCGAAGTCCTCAGGACCCGCGCGGCGGATGTTCTCGTCGATGAAGCGGCACTCCCAGCTCTCGGGCATGTAGGCCGCAATCACCAGGAGCCCTTGTGGCGGCATGAACGCCTTCACGCCGCCCATCAGGGGGTAGGCGTGCGAGAACGTGCCGAAGGACGGCGTGTAGGCGGGAAAGACGCACAGGATGCGCCGCTGAGAGGTAACCGGGACTGTGCTTCGCATGGAGGCGGATATAGCACAGGCTCCGACCGCGGTGTCCCCCCTTCACGCAATTTTGCCCGCCTCGGCCCGATCGTCGCAGGCGCGGAGATTATCTCCGTCGTCGGCACGCTGACCGACAGCCTCAATGTGCGGTGGCGCACGCCTCGAGCGGCACGTCGATGACGCAGCGCAAGCCGTCCGGGTCGAAGTCGAGCCGGACCTCGCCGGCGAGTTCGCGCGCGATGCCGCCGGTGATCAGGCGGCTGCCAAAACCGCGGTGGCGCGGGATCGTGACGGGCGGGCCATCGCGCTCGCGCCATTCGATCCGCAGGCGGCTCTGGCCGGCACCACCGCGGGTGACCCGCCAGCCGACGCTGACGCGGCCGGTGCCTGTCGAGAGCGCACCGTACTTGGCGGCATTGGTGGTGAGTTCGTGCGCCGTCATGCCGAGCGCCAGCACGTAGCGCGGCGGCAGGTCGACGTCCTCGCCGACGAGTTCGAACTGGTCTTCGCCGTTGCGGTAGGGCGAGAGTTCGTTCTCCAGCACCTGCCGGAGCGACGCCCGCGTCCAGTCCCGGCGGGTGAGCAGATCGTGCGTCTTCGAGAGGGCCAGGATGCGGTTCTCGAGTTGCGCCACCTGTTCCTCGCCGCCGCGCGATTGCCGGGCGAGGGATTGCACGGTCGCGAGCGTGTTTTTCACGCGGTGGTTCAGCTCGTGCAGCATCGTGACTTGCTGCTCCTGCAGAGCATGGCTGCGCGAGAGTTCGGCCTTGAGGTCCTGTTCGTGGCTCTGCAGCGCCGCGGCCATGGTGTCGAAGGCTTGGCCGAGTTCGCCGAATTCGGAGCTGCCGCTCAGTCCCGAACGGGAGCCGAGATCGCCGCCGCGCCAGGCATGCGCGGCTCTGAGAAGTCTTTGGACGGGGCGGCGGATGAAGAGGCGGCCGCCGACCAGCGCCGCCAGCAGGGCGATCAGGATGCCGACGAGGATCAGCACCACGCCGCGCCGGTTCGCCGCGTCGATATCGGCGAAGGCCGCCTCGCGGCTGATGCCGACGGCGATGGTGATGCCGTCGAGCGCGCCTTGCGGACGCACGACGCCGGTGATGCGCAGGGTGCCGCGAAGCCCACGCATCTCGGAGACGCCCCCGGCCGCCACGGCCTCTTTCAGTGCCGCCTCGAAGCTGTCGGGCACGCCGTGCCCGATCCAGGCCTCCGGATCGGGCAGCCGTACGACCACGGACCCGTTGCGATCGATGACTGTGACGGCGGCGTCCCGCGGTATTCCGGCCTGGGCGAGACGGCGGCTCAGCCATTCCGGATCGAAGCCGAGATTGATCAGGCCGTCGACCCGCCCACTGCCGTCGCGAAGCGGGTGCGCGAACTGGATGGTCGGGCGCCCGTTGCCGCGCCCGATCACATATTCGCCGATCGCGGAGCGGCCGGTCGCCATCACCGTCTTGAAGTAGTTGCGGTCCGCCAGGGAATAGGAGCCCGCTGCCGCTCCCTTGCTGTTGCAGACGACGCCGCCGGCGGCATCCGTCACCACGATGATGTTGGAGCCGGTGAGCCGGCCGGCCACGGACGCGAGGAAGGGCGTGCAGGCCGTCGCGTCCCGGTCGCGGATCGCCGGTTCCTCGGCCAGGATCTCGAGCACCTGGCGGGCCCCGTCGGCGAACTGGGCAAGGTCGGCGGCGACGGCCTGGGCCCCGCGCGCCGCCGCCGCCCGCACAGCCTCCGCCCGCGAATCCCGCAAGGCCCGCTCGTTGTAGACCTGCACCGCCACTGCCGGCGTGAGCGCGAGCAGGACGAGAAGCAGGATGCGTGCGGTCAACGTCATGGGATGTTCGGCATGAGGCGGACCCGCGGATTGCGAGGCACGTCGATCGAGTTCGCCTCGCCCGTCACGGCATCGGTCCGTCGTCGATCACGGTCGACGGCAGCGTCCTATGCCACGGTTAACTCACCGTTAACCGCGCAGGTCCTGGCCGGCCGCATGTGGCCGAGTCCGCTGCGCTGCCGGACGTCCGACGGATGGGATGGTTTTCTCTCAGCCGGATCGAAGGTGCGACGGCGTGTCTGAGGCAAGCGCCCGTGCAATTTCGTCAGGTACGGCTTTCGCGGCAGAGCTCGGGCAAATCCGAAACTCGTCTCCAATCTCGCCGTAATTGTCGGGATTTGTCGATGCGCAGTTTCGATCGAGGAGTTGCCCGATATCCTCATGTTCCCCAGGGAGGGCCTGAGGTTCGGTCGCTGCGGATGATGACGTAGACCGCAGCGCGCGCGTATGGCGGATGCAGTTCAGTTACGTAGAGTCGGTCGACAGATGTTGCATGGTCAGAAAATTGCCGTCGTGCTGCCGGCGTACAATGCGGCGGCCACGCTCCGCCGGACCTATGCGGAGATTCCCCTCGATATCGTCGACGATGTCATCCTGATCGATGACGCAAGCCGTGACGAGACCGTCGCGGTGGCGCAGTCCCTCGGCATCCACACGGTGCGGCACACGCGCAACCTGGGCTACGGCGGAAACCAGAAGACTTGCTATCGCACGGCGTTGGACCGTGGCGCCGACATCGTCGTGATGCTCCACCCGGACTATCAATACGCCCCGCGTCTCGTGACGGCGATGGCCTCGATGATCGTCTCCGGCGAGTACGACGCGGTGCTGGCCTCGCGCATCCTCGGCAAGGGCGCGCTCGTCGGCGGCATGCCGCTCTACAAGTACGTCGCCAATCGCGGCCTGACCTTCGTGCAGAACATTCTCATGGGGCAGAAACTCTCCGAGTACCATTCCGGCTATCGCGCCTGGAGCCGCACCGTCCTCGAAAGCATCGCCCTCGACCGCTGTTCGGATGATTTCGTGTTCGACAACCAGATGCTCGCCCAGACCATGCATGCCGGCTTTCGCATCGGCGAGATTTCCTGCCCGACCCGCTATTTCGACGACGCGTCCTCGATCAATTTCCGCCGCAGCTGCATCTACGGCCTCGGTGTCCTGAAGACGGCGCTCGACTATCGGCTGAACCGGTTCGGCCTGCGTAGCGACCCGCTCTATTCCCCGTCGGTTCCGGCCGCGAGCGAGCCGGCGCAGGTGCGGTCGTGACGGGGCTTCGGCGACATCTTCCGATCGTGGCGCTCGGTCTCGTCACCGGATTGCCGCTCCTTCTCGCCATCGCCTCGCCCAAGACCGCCCTCGACGCCGTGACCTGGGTCCAGGCTTTCTGTGAGCAGCGCGGCGCCCTCGGCCCGGCCCTTCTGCTCGCCGTGCAGGCGCTCGTCGCCGCGAGCGGCGTGCTGCCCGCCTCGTTGATCGGCGTCGCTGCAGGTACGCTGTTCGGCACGCAAACCGGGTTCCTGGTCGCCGCCGCCGGCACGATGACGGGAGCGCTCGCGAGCTTCGGCCTCGGGCGGGTCATGCGGCCACGCAAGCCGGGTGGCTCCGAGAGACGCGGACGTCTCGCCGGCCTCGACCGGTCGCTGGCCAAGGAGGGCTGGCGGGTCGTCTGCCTGCTGCGCCTGTCGCCGATCATGCCGTTCGCGCCGACGAGCTACGCCTTGAGCCTCACCAGCGTGCGCCTGTCCGACTACCTCATCGGTACGGTAGCCTCCCTGCCGGCACTGCTCGCCTACGTGATGATCGGCGCGCTCGGCCGCTCCGGCGGCCTCGCCGTCGCCGGCGGCAACCTCGCCGAATGGCTGCGCATCGGCGTTCTGGCGCTCGGCATCGGCGCGACGTTGATGCTGATGCTCAAGCTCCGCCGTCTCCTGGCGCAAAAAGTCGAGATGCCCGCGATCGAGACGGGGCCGTTCGGTCGCGACCCGGCGCAGGACGCCTCCGAAAGCTCGGCGGCGTGACTCCCGACAGGCCGGCGCTGCTCGCCCCCACCCGTTCTCCGCTCTGGATGATCGCCCTGGCGGCCTTCGGCCTGCCGCTCGGCATCCTGCTGGCACTGCTCGTCCCCTTCGGCGAAGTCGCCGACGAGTCGGCTCATCTGCTGCGCGCCGTGGCCCTCATGGACGGGCAGATCGTCGGGCACCGGGAGGCGATCCCGTTTTCCGACGGTTCGACCCGGACCACGGCCGGCGTCACCATCGATCCGGCCTGGGAGCGGCTGAGCCGGTCTCGGCCGATCACGTCGGCCTACTCGCCTGCCCCGATGTCGCTCGACGACGATGCCGCGGGCAAGCCGGCCTTCGTTCCGCTCTACACGATCGGGACCTACTGCCCCGTCTTCTACGTACCGTCGGCAATCGGCCTGTTGCTCGGCACAGCGCTCGGTCTTCCCGACGCCACCGCCGCGCTGATCGGGCGGTTCGCGAACCTCGCGGCCTACTTCCTGATCGGGCTAGCGGCGCTGGCGCTGGCGCAGCGCGGCCGCATCCTGTTCTTCTGCATCCTGATGTTGCCGATGTCGCTCTCGCTCGCGGCCTCGTTCAACCACGACAGCCTGATCATCGCGACGACGGTTCTCGCCGCCGCCCTGCTCTCGCGGCGCTCGCCCCGCCATGCCGGGCCGTCGCGGCGCAGCCTCGGGGCCGCCGCCGCCCTGATCGCCCTCGTCCTTCTGGCCAAGCCGCCCTACGCACCGTTGGCAGCGATGCTGCTCGTGCCGCTGCCTGCCGGCCGCGACATCGGCCGCTTCCTGCTTCGCCGGACGGCGTTGGCCGCGCTCGTCGTGCTGCCGGGCGTCTTTTGGTTCGGCTATGCGAATTCCGTCGTGGCGACGCCGGTGCCGCGCTACGCCTACGAGGCCGGCCCGCTCTGGAACGGAGCGCGTCCCGCCACCTTCGACGGTACCGACACGCGGGCGCAGGCCCAGGTGCTGCTATCCCAGCCGATCCGCCTGCTGACCGTGCCGGCAAAGTTTCTGTTCACGGTCAAGCATATGGCGACCCTCGCCATGGGCGCCATCGGCTTCTTCGGCTGGCTCGATAAACCGCTGCCGGTTGCGCTCTATTGGCTCTGGGCAGCCGGGTTCGTCGTCCCGTTCGTGGCGCTCGCCGGTCAGGGAGAGGCCATCCGCCGCGCCGATCTCGCGCTCCTTGCCGGATCCGCGCTGCTCTGCGTCTGGCTCGTGATCCTGTCGCAGTACCTGTCCTGGACGAATGTCGGCGAACTGGCGGTCTATGGACCGCAGGGGCGCTACCTCCTGCCGATCCTGCCGATGCTGGCCCTCGCCGTGCCCCGTCTGCGCGAAGCCTCCCTCGCCGGATGGCGGTGCATCGCCGTCGCGGCACCGATCCTTATGGCTGCCGTCAGCCTCGCCGCCGTACCGATCACCACCGCCCGGATGTACTGACAAACGAAAAACGCCCGGCCGCTGGGGCCGGGCGCTTCTGGTCTTCTTGGGTTGCGAAACGATCAGGCCGTGAGCACGGAGCTCGGCTCGACCTTCACACCCGGGCCCATCGTCGAGGTGACGGCGATGCGCTGGATGTAGGTGCCCTTGGAACCCGTCGGCTTCGCCTTGGAGACGGCGTCGGCGAAGGCCTTGATGTTCTCGACGAGCTTCTGCTCATCGAAGGAAACCTTGCCGATGCCGGCATGCACGATGCCGGCCTTCTCGACGCGGAACTCCACGGCGCCGCCCTTGGCGGCGGCGACGGCGGCCTTCACGTCCATGGTCACCGTTCCGACCTTCGGGTTCGGCATCAGGCCGCGCGGGCCGAGCACCTTGCCGAGACGCCCGACGAGGGGCATCAGGTCGGGAGTCGCGATGCAGCGATCGAACTCGATCTTGCCGCCCTGAACGATCTCGAGAAGATCCTCCGCACCGACGATGTCGGCACCGGCCTCACGGGCGTCGTCGGCCTTGGCGCCGCGGGCGAAGACCGCGACCCGCACGGTGCGGCCGGAGCCGTTCGGCAGGTTGCAGACGCCGCGGACCATCTGGTCGGCGTGGCGGGGATCGACGCCCAGATTCATCGAGACCTCGACGGTCTCGTCGAACTTGGCGGTCGCCTTCGACTTCACGAGCTTGATCGCTTCGTCGATGGTGTAGAGCTTGGTCGGCTCGATGCCCTCGCGGGCGGCGCGGATGCGCTTACCTTCAGCCATTCTGACCTCCTCAAGCCGTGACTTCGAGACCCATGGCCCGGGCGGAGCCGCGGATCATGGCAACGGCGGACTCGATGGAGTCGCAGTTGAGGTCGACCAACTTCTTCTCGGCGATCTCGCGAAGCTGAGCCTCGGAGATCGTGCCGACCGTCGGACCCTTGCCCGGGGTCTTCGAACCGGAAGCCGGCTTCTTGCCGATCTTCAGGCCGACGGCCTTTTTCAGAAAGAAGGTGACCGGCGGCTGCTTCATCTCGAAGGTGAACGAACGGTCCTGATACGCGGTGATGATCACCGGGATCGGGGTACCCTTGTCCATCTGCGCGGTCTTCGCGTTGAAGGCCTTGCAGAATTCCATGATGTTGAGACCGCGCTGACCGAGCGCGGGACCGATCGGCGGCGACGGATTGGCGGCGCCGGCCGGGACCTGAAGCTTCACGTAACCCGTGATCTTCTTCGCCATGGGGACTGCTCCCAATGTATGCCCGCCGCCGGGCTGCCTAAGCCTTCGACGGAGCGGGCGGTTGCAGGTCGCGGTGCGATCCGAAATTCCCGGAGGCGAAGCCGGGCGGATCTCCCGCGTGTGATGGGCGAGCGGGCTAGCCGATCGACCCTACGATCAGGCCTTAACGACCTGTCCGTATTCGAGCTCGACCAAGGTAGCGCGTCCGAAGATCGACACTGCCACCTTGAGGCGAGAGCGGCCATCGTCGATCTCCTCGACGACACCGTTGAAGCTGGCGAAGGGGCCTTCCGACACCTGAACGGTCTCGCCGATCTCGAAGGATACCGAATGCTTCGGGCGATCAACGCCCTCCTGCACCTGACCCTTGATCCGCTCGGCTTCCGCGTCGGGAATCGGCACGGGCTTCGACTTGTCGGCGCCGAGGAAGCCTGTGACCTTCGGGGTGTTCTTGATAAGGTGGTAGACCTCGTCGGTGAGTTCGCACTTCACGAGGACGTAGCCGGGGAAGAACTTGCGCTCGGCCTCGACCTTCCGGCCGCGGCGCACCTCTGTGACCTTCTCGGTCGGCACCATGACCTCGTCGAAGAGCTCCGTGAGTCCGCGCTGCGCCGCCTGATCCTTGATGGACTGGGCGACCTTGTTCTCGAAGTTCGAGTAGGCGTGGACGATGTACCAGCGCTTCGACACGGGTCGGTTCAACTCCCAAAGCAATCGTCGGCGCGAGAGATCGCACCGGAAAATGACTAGCCGGCGATCCCGAGGAGGAGCCCGACGGCCCAGCGCAGGAACTGATCCACGACCGTGAAGAAGATGCTCGCGACGACGACCATGACGAAGACCATGATCGTGGTCACCGTGGTCTCCTTGCGGCTCGGCCACGTGACCTTGCGGCCCTCGTCGCGAACCTGACCCAGGAACTCCAACGGTCCGACACGCTTGGCCGGCGGGCGAGGCGCAGGCGCGGAGCGCGCCGTCGTCGGGGCTGCCGGCCCGCGGGCGGCAGCCCGGGCGGGATCCGCTTTCTTCGTCGCTTCGTTCGATGCCATGATCTTACGTGTACCGGAAATTCCGAGAGCCGGCGGGGCGAAGGACCAAGGCAAACGCCTCGACCACGCCCGAACCGCGATAGCGCAATCGACGATCTCGGAGTGCGCACGCTCTAGCGCAAGTACTCCGGCTTGTCGACTATCCACGAAAAGGCTGAGTTGTGCCGGACTGGCAGGAGTGGAGGGACTCGAACCCGCAACCTCCGGTTTTGGAGACCGGCGCTCTGACCAGTTGAGCTACACTCCTACGGCGCCGCGGCGCGGCGACGTCAATGCCGCAACGTTCGGCGGGATGCAAGAGGCTCGGCGACGTCCCCTGTCGTTCATCGACCGTGATCGGCCCGCTCGGCCACCGTGAGGGGTCTGACCGCGCCTCTTTCGAAGCGGAACAGCTCGTCGGTACGGGCGTAGGCGCCGGTCCGCATCTGCTTGCGCACTTCCTCGGCCAGGTCCTGGCGTGCCTTGCTGTCGGCGGGCCATGCCATCAGCAAGTCGCGAGTCGGAATGGCCAGTGTCAAGCTGTCGGTCTTGAGGGCCTCGGCGATCTGGGTGAGGTAATACGGCAACATGAGGCGCGCGGCATCGTAGTTGTCGCCGGTCGCGACCAGGGCCAAGACCGGAACGTCGTCGGCGAGGGCGAGCCGAAAGTTGGCTTTTTTCGAAGCGGCCGCGAGATTGACCAGGGCGGGCGCTTCGAGGCTCGCGGCGTCGATGTTCCAGCGCGCCAGCATCGGTCGGGTCACCTATTGATAGCGGTTCGGTTCGTCGAGGACGTAGGTGACGATCAGCGTCTCCGAGAAGGCGCGGTGAACGAGTTCGGGCGTCTGCCGGAGCACTTCGCGCGGCACGAGCTGGACGCGCAGGCGTGATTTGACTGTCTCGAAGGTCTGGGGATCGCCCGAGGGTGTGCCGGGCGCGGGCCGCATGAGTTCGGTCAAATACGATTCGATCGCTTGCCGACGGTCCGTCCCCGACAGCGTCGCGACACGGGGATAGAGGTTGGTCAACGCGATCGTGAAACGGCCGACGCGGATCTGACCCGGGTCGGGATCGGGAAGAATCGTCGCGGTCGGCTCGACCGCACGCACAATCTCTGCGACCTCGCTCCGGAAACGACCGTCGCTGAGCGCATCCGCGTAGGCGACGCCCGAGTGGACCAGGCTGCCCGTCCCCGCGAATAACAAGCTTCCGGCCAGGAATCGGCGCCAGGATGGCGACGGGTATACAGACATGGATGGCTCCGCCGGAATCGGGCGGGGCCAGAAAATGACTCCGCCGGCCACCCGTCAAGACGAGGACCGGCGAAGACTGTAGATCGGCGGCATTATTTGATCGGCCGTACGGCCGGCAACAGCCCCGCGTCCTATTCCTGGATCGAAGCGACG
>NZ_BPRA01000007.1 GCF_022179645.1 Methylobacterium thuringiense | reverse complement strand
GGAGACGCCGCCGATCGACGTTTTCGACGCCAACTACGGCACCGTGAAAGCCTACCACGCCGACGTCTGGCGCGAGGCTTACGCTCTCGAAATCCCGCTGACCGACCACTGAGCCGTCGCGCCAGTCCGGTCGCCACCCACAACACCATCCGCCGCATCAAGACCTGAGAGCCGCCGCCCACCCGCGTCGGCTCTCCCGCCATGCCTGAAAGGACGAACGCCCTTGTCCCAAGAACTCCCGCCGGTCACGCTCGTCACCCCGACTGAGACGGCCACCGTCACCACCGTGATCCAGAAAAGCTGGTGGGGCCGGATCTTCGACCTGTTCGCCATCCTCGGCGCGTTCGCGCTCGCGCTTCTGCAGAGCATCGGCGAGATCAACTTCGGGTCTCTGGGCTTCACGCCGACGCAGGCGGCCTGGGCTGGCGTGATCCTGTTCGCCGTGCGGTTCGCGCTGGCGTATCGGCCTGTGACGGTCCTCGACACGAAGGTGCAGCCTGGGCCTGGGGAGCGCAACTGATGCTCGCGCTCCTCGGCGGCTTCCTCGTCAAGCTCCTCGGCTCTGGCATCGCCGAGCCGGTGCTTGCCTACTTTCGGCAGCGTGACGCCAGCGGCCGGGACATCGCCGTCGCCGGCATCGGCTCCGAGAAGGAGCAGAACATCGCCACGCTGCAAGCCGCGGTGGAAGCGAACAAGCTCAAGGCGGCCTCCCAGGCGGCATATCCCTGGATCGTCTACCTGATCGCCGTGCCGCCGGCCCTGCATGCGGCCGGCATTTATTTCGACAGCCTGCCATTCTGGACGCCGTTCGGTTCGCATGTCGTCGGCGCCTGGGGCGTCCCGAAGCCGCCGGCTCCGTACGACGACTGGCAGGGCAAGATCCTTCTCAGCTTCTTCATCGTCGCCCCCGTCGTGCAGGCGGTTCGGGCCGGTGCGGCTGCGATCGCGAGGCGCTGACCATGGCCGAAGAACACCTCCCAACCGCCGCCGTCTTTGCCGGCCTTGCCTGTGCGCGGGCTGGATTTGCCGTGGCCTGGATCTGGGGCTGGCATGTCGCTCAGGCGATGGACCCTGAAGCCTAACGCGCTGTGGATTTTATTGAGCCTGCGGCGATGGATGTCCCTGCCAGTTTGCCGTCTAGCGTGACCGAAGCTGGCTCCAAGATCGTTACCGAAGGGGGCGTGCTCGGGGCGCTTCTGATCTTGGCGCTCTTCGGGATCGCGGCGCTCGTGATCTACATCCGATCCTTGCACGCATCCCGAGACAAGGAACGCGACAAATGGCAGTCCCAGCTCCTCGATATTCAGGAGAAGCGTATCACGGAAAACCGAGCCTCCTTGTCATCGCAGGCGGACGCGACGGCCGTCCTCTCGAAGAACACCGAGACCTCGCAGACTACGGCGCGCTTAATGGAGAGCATTGGGTCGGCCCTGCGGGACTCGGCGGCCGACCAGAGGGCGACAAGCTACTCGATCAAAGAAGCGGTCAATCGGATCGAGGTCGACATCTCCAACTTGTCGGCGAAAATCGACCGCCCTCTCGTCCAGACCCCGCATGGGTTCGCGAGGACCGGAGGCGTCTCGTGAGTTGGGGCCGGAGGTTCGCCATGCTGTTCCAGGCCCCGTGGCGCCACCGTGCGCCGGCACCGATCGTGACGCCCCTCGATGCGGAGGCAGACGCGTCGGGACGCGCCGTCATGCAGGCCAGTGAGGAAAGCGGCGTCCAGGCCCTGCGCGCGGTCGCCGCCAGCCATCAACTCGACACGGCCAACTCTCGCGTTCAGCGCATTCTTGGCGACGTGCTGGCCAACGCGAGCCACCGGGAAGAGGTTTCGGACCTGTGATCGTGCTGAAAAGTTACGCGACCTGGGTGACTCTCGCGGTCGCCCTCCTGATGTATGCCGTCTTTCGCACCGTCGAGCACAGCAGTGTCGCCGAAGCGATGCGCGTGATCGCTCTCACGGTCATGGCGATGATGGTCCCGGCCTACGCGCCAACGGCGGCCAGTTGCTTCGTCACGCCCGGCTGGCCGGCGCCGAAGCAATGGGCGGGGCTCGCGGCCTTCGTGCTCTGCTTCTGCATGGTGCTCGGCAGCCTCGTCGCCCTGTTCTACCGGCTGGCGGGCCGCCCGGTTTGGCTCCTCGAACAGCCGATCGTCAACGCCACGTCCTTCGGCCTCATCGTGTTCGGGCTGGTCTACACGACCGCGCCGGGGTTCTTCGGCGACAAGGTCGGCGCTCGGACGAAATGGGCGCTGGCGGGGCTCTGGATCGCCAGCACGGCCCTGATCGCTCTCTTGGTGCTCGCCAAACCCGATCTGTCGCCGGTAGCTCGGTGGATCGAGCAGACGCTCATCGTGGAGCAGGGGCGGGCGTCGTAATGCGCTGCTTCGTTTTGCTCGTGGCGCTCAGTGACGGCGTCCACGTCCCCGTCATGGTCAACCGCGACCTCATCACGACGATCAGCCCGGTCGTTTCGCGGGACTGCAACGGCGGCAAGTCGCACATCCTGTTCAACGGCTCGCTGCCGGGCCGGTGTGTTGTCGAGACGCCAGACGAGATCATGCGGAAACCCTGCGTCGTGGGCCGCGGCGGGGATTAAGCTCCTCCCAACCCGAAGACCCTGGACGTGGCCCAGTCGCAGAGATGCGGCTGGGCCATATTTCGTTTCAGTACCCGTGCGTGTCTGCGGCGACGCCGAGGCCGAAAAGCATCAGCGCCAGGAAGCACACCTTGGGCTGGTGCGTGCCGAGCCCGTAAAAGCCGACCAACAGGCCGATCACAGCAAAGACGCCCATCATCCTCTCCCGTCTTCTCAGGCCCGGGCACCGTAGCGGTGCGTCGGGTCTAGTTCGTTCTAGGACCGCCCCTCCTAATTCAGGCTATCGCCGCAGGCTCTTTTCGGCGGCTTTTTGCGTCGGCCTGCGCTGCATACCAAGCTGCACTGACCTTTCGGGCAGCCTCGATCTCGACTTCATTCCCGATCTCGCCGTTGAACGACGCGTCAAAGCCGTTCTTGAGAGCCCAAAGCTCCCGCTCGGTAAGACGCAGCGTATACTTCGGTTCGCTCACGTTTCCTCTCCTCCTAAAACCGCATCCCCCGCAGCCGCTCAAGCTGTGCTTCGAGAGACTTGACCTTGGCGTTGCGATCAGCCTCCCTCGGTCCCGTCCAGCGTCTGTTGAGCAATGATGGCTGGGTCGCCGTCTCCGCCCGCGATCACGGCCAGAGCCTCGCGAAGGCGCTCAATCTCGGCCGCAGCCTCGTGCTGGATCGGCGACGTCTGGAATGTCCGCACAAACTCGTCGGGATTGTCCGGCTCCTCACCGCCGGCCGGGCCGAGCCCGTCGCGGATAGCAACGCGGTATTTGCCGCGAAGGCGATCAACCAGAGTTCTCGTCTCGCTCACGTCGGTCCTCCGGTGTGCTCGGGTGAGTTGGGATCAGGCGACCGGGCTTTCGCCGGCATTGCGGATCTGCCGCCGAAGGCGATCGGCCTCATATTCGGCCATCATGTTTCGGGTCGCACGTCGCCGGTCGTGGTCGATGCGCTCGGCCTGCTGCCGAAGCTTCCTGACATGCTCAGGCTCGGCCATGCGGCGGAGATGTTCGTCGTAGTCGTAGTGATTGCCGTAACGGTGCATTCTCATCGCCTTCTCTCCTTCTGATTTCGGATCTCCCGCCCCTCGTGATGGAGGGGAGGGGGTAAGGCGGGCCGGGGGAAGCGTATTACCGCGGCTGCTGGCACGCCTCCCCCGGCCCTGTCCCTCGGTATTCGCGGTGGCATACTGATCCGCCGCTACTGACCGCGGGCATCTCATGCGGCCGCGCGGCCTTCGTCCCAAGCGGCCATCGCTACCGGCACGACAGCCTTGGCCATCTCTCGCATCGCCTCGGCGTAGACGCGGATTTCGTGCTGTGCATGCGAGTGACAGCGTAGGTCGAGGAACCGCAGCAGGTTCAGCAGATCGACCTTCGCGAACATGTGGCTGTAGGTGCTGACCGGCAGGACGGAGCGGGCCAGTTCGCGGGGCGCGCCCTGGGCGAGCAGGTAGCGATAGGTCGCGAATGACGCCTCAGCCGCTTGCCGCATCTGAGAGGCGAGGTGCTGGCGGTTGCCGAGCATGTCGGCGCTGAGGCTGCGACCCTGCTTGTTGTCCTTCGACTGCTCGCCGATCAGTTCCGGCTCTGGCACGTAGAAGACCTCGGGCAATTCGCGGTAGCGGGCCGATAGCTCGTTGAAGCTCCACGTCCGATGCCGGTGCCACTGCCGGAACACGAAGATCGGTGCGTAGACCTCGAACTGGAACTCGACCGCCTCAAACGGCGTCGTGTGCCGGTTCTTCCAGAGGTAGCGGATCAGGCGCTCGTCGGAGCCCTGGTCCTCGCCGGCCCGCCATGCCGCGTCGTAGCTGACGCGAGCGGCGCGCGAGATGGACAAGTCGCTGCCCATGGATTCGACCAAACGGACATAGCCGTGGTCGAGAACGTCGATGCGATCACTGGCCATTCGGACCTCCAAGGCGAGCAATCTCGCGGGTGACGTACCACTGCGCCTTGCGCAAATCCTCGATCGGAGAGTTCGACTTATGGCCCGCCCGCCAGAGGTATTTCATCGCGTTGCCGACGTTGAAGCTCATGTGCTCCACGACGGTTATCGTCTCCACGCCGGAAGGGTGGGACGTGTAGTGCTTCGGGCTGTTCACGGGGTCGTGCGGCTGATCGGACGGCATGAGGCCTCGCGATAGGTGGTGGCTTCTAAACAGATTAGATGCTACCATCAAAATCTGATCGAAGCTAGTTGATGCCACCATCTTTCCGAGGCTGAATTGACCGCCGGGCTCGCATCGGACACACCGCGCCGCATGGGGCGCACGCAGGTCAACGATCCCGACGAGAAGACGTCAGCGCGCTTTGCGACTGGCACGATGGCCCGCATCAAAGCGGTCCTGAAGGCGAAGGAGTCGATGAACGGGTTTCTGAAGGCGGCGGTGGAAGCTGAACTCACCCGCCGCGAACGCGCCACCCGCAAGCCGAAGCCCGACTAATCCCCCGGCTCACCCGTCCCGACCAGCCGCAGCCGCTCTTTCCCGGCCGGCGTCAGGAACCACCCCATGAGCCTGCGCTCCGATGGCAAGGCCTTCGGACGCGGCTCGACGAGCCCGAGAGCCACAAGCCCCGGCATGGTCCCCGGATAGGCGCTGATCCGAAGGCCGCCGGGATGCGCACCGCAGGCGCGGATGGCGGCGATCTGGCGGGCGGTGAGATCGCTCACCACAGCCCGATCCAGTGCCCGAGAAGCCCGACGGCGACGATCGTCAGCCCGACCGCCGGCCCGCCGTAGAACGGATGCAGCAGCCTTCTGCCTCGCGCCCTGCCGCCGGCAGTTCTTTGCGCTTTTTGCAAGGAAGTCAGCCGCCTGATCCGAGCCTGTCGGGCCTGCCACGCCGGATCGCGCTCGACCTGGGCGAGGTAGCGGTCGAAGCGGGTGGCTGGGGTATCGTCCGTCACTGCGTTCGCCCCGACAGCGTCGGCGCCAGCTTCATGGCCAGCGCGATCACCTCGCCCTCGGTCCGCGGCATCCCGACGACCCAATACCGCGGCGGATTACCGTCGATCACAACATCGACTCCGAGCGCTTCGAGTGTGCCCAGCGCCTCCGCGAGGAGCGCGTTTGCTGCGGCGATGGTCTCGGAGGCTGAGGGCGAGTCGGGCATCGGGTGAGATTAGGACGGATCGGGCTGCGGCGGGAGGGCGCGCAACCCCGCGAGTACTAGAGGCAAATGGGAGCATACCAACGAGCCGATGCTCGCCTGAAGCGAGCCGGGGAGGTTGTCGCCCGGCCTGTAATGGCCGCCGCGCAACCACGCCTCGATGCGGTCAGCCAATTCCGGGCCGGTGGGATCTGATACGATCCGCGTACCATCAATGACCCGCTCCACCATCTCGTTCGTCTCAGCCATCACGTCCCGCTCCCCGCTCCACGGCCGCGCGCAGCATCTCCAGCGGCTCGCCGTACTTTCGCTCCAGCCTTGCCCTCACGTCATCCGGCAGAAGCGCTAGGCGCTCTGGATCAGCGTTGTCCTCCATGTCGGCGAGCTTGACGATGAGGACGGTGAGGGTTCCCGCTGCCGGAAAATCGACAGTTCTCGGTGAGACCACGCGGTGAATAAAGGCGTCGTAAGGCTCGCCGGGAAACCGCGAGAGAGTGAACACAGCCACGCCGACTTCCCTAGAGAAGCCCTCCATCATAAGCGATTGAACGCAGTGGCCTCGGTCCTCGATCACGTCGTGAAGCCACGCGGTCTGTAGAAGCTCGTCCAATTCCGGGCTGTGTAGGGCGAAGCCGCGCTCAAGCGCCTTGCGGCATGCACTCTTCGCGACTCGGCTCAGATGCTCGACATACGGCCGGCCTGCCTTATCAACCTGATCGGCATGGACGACCCGTGCGAAGGCTTCCGCGTCGGCGGCTGTGCGGCGAAGGCGAGGAAGGATGGTGCGGGTCATCGCCAATCGTCCATAAGGTCTGCAAAATCCTCGTCCATGGCGGCGCGCGCTTCCTGCTGGGCCTCGCGGGCCAGTTCGCGCTGCTCCTCGGCATATTGCTCAGGCGAAAGGCGACCAGCCTGATAGTCCCGCTCCAGTTGCTGCTCTTGCCGCTCCATAGCGCGCTCCAGGGCTTCTCTGCGTCCGCTCATATCGATTGCTCCTCTCGGTTCGCCGTATCCCCGACCCCGTCGCTGTTGGGTCGGGGAGGGGTGTCAGGAGCAAGCGCCGCGTCGATCTGGCGACGGTGCATGTCGCCGATGTAGTCGGGCCATCGGTACTCGCCGCTTAAGGAGACGCCGAGGGCGAAATCGACGCCTGCCCTTGTCATGGCCTCGGTCGGCTCGCGCATGGCCTCGATCGCCGCGCGGGCCATCTGGCGGTATAGCTCTGGGCTCAGATAGAACGGCTCTCGGTTGGCCTGCGCAATCGCCTCGGCAACGCGCTCCACCATCTCGCTCGTGCTCACGTCCGACCCCCTTCGGTCTGCGTCTCTACGGATACGGGGGATGGGTAGTCGGGCGTCTCAACTTCGTTGACCGGGCTCTTGCCTTCGGCCGAACCGCTGCGCGTTTCGTCGGCTGTCGCCGCTTCGATCCCTGACGCGACCGGTCGATCCGGGTCGCCCGTGCCCGTGGGCTGTTGCGGGGAAGCGAGCCGCAAACGCAGCACGCTCAAAGCCTCCTGAAAGACCTCGTGCGGGCTTTGCGGCCGAGCGTGGTCGCCCATGCCGAGGATCGTCAGCAGTTCAGACAGGTCGGCGTGTAGCGTGTCTTGGTCATTCGCCATTTGCGCTCTCCACGAGCCAGAGGAAGGGCCACGCGAAGGCCCAGGCCGCCGCCCAGCGCAGGCCATCGGCAGGGCCGGGCTGAACGCGCTGACGGTTGACGCCAATGACGAGGCCAATTCCGGCCCACCATGTCGCTACGATTGCGATGGCGGCCATCAGACCCACTCCCCATTCCCGAGCGGCAAGCCGATGAACGGAGCGGTGCCCTGTGCCTCGCGCTGCAATTCAGCGGGCGTCTTCACAGCCGGGTGCGGAGCATCATCGAGCGCCGCGTGAAGCGTCCTCCGTGATGCCTCGATATGGCCGTCGCCAATCTGAAGATCCGCAATGACTACGGCGTGCCGCAGTCTCCCATTCTCAATCTCCAGGGCTCGGATGAGAGCATCAGCTTCCCAAAGGACGGTGGCCGCCTCATCGCGTCCTTCATCCGTCATAAGAGATGCTTGCTGCTCGCATCGCTCAGAGACAGGTGTGTAGCAATCGCTCATCACAGCGCTCCATAGGTTAGAGCGCCTGATGCGCTCAGGCTTGCCAACAGATCGTATGAAAGCCCCACCGCTGACGAACAGCGGGCAGTCAAGGGTGTCGCGCCGCGCGAAGGATGGTCGCCCGTCAGGGCCGAGACCTTGGGCTCGGGCGAAGCCGACCAGCCTGGCCCGGTAGGGCGCGCCATGTGATCTTTGCTCATCGTCCCTCCTCCCTCTGCTCTCGCTGCGCATCGCGGGTGTCGGTGGGGGAGGGGGCAGACTGGGCGAGCGCTCTCAGGCCTACGATCGTGATCCGCCAACGCGTTCGCCCGTCGCCACACAGGACGCGTTCGGCGAGGCCGAGCGTCTTGCACGTCCGCCGCGGCCTCTGCTCGCCATGACTGGATGCGGGTGAAGCCGGCCCTCCGGCGTCTCGAAGCAGTTCAAGGAACCGACGCATCTCCGGAGACAGCGTGCCATCCCATCGGGTGCGCGCGGCGGCGGCGAATGCGCGTTGCATGCCGCCGCTCATATCCGGGCCTCCTGCGAGGCTGCGGGGGCCGAGGCTAGGTTTGAGAAAATGTTGTCGAACGTCGCGCGCATGGCTTCGGCCGCTGCTTCGGCCCGTCGATCAAGGCGCTCCCGTACGGCTGTCGTGAGCTGAGGGCTCCATGCGAAGTGAACCCCCACGAGCGATCGCACGCGCCCATCCGGGCGGTGCTCGTTCTGGTACGGGATGAGCGTGAAAAGCGGCCTCTTGCTGCACTCAATGCAGGAGACCAACTTGCCGATCCGGGTGTTGCCGCACTCGACTGCCCAATCAGCGGTAGCGCTATAAGCATCTGCTCGACCAGCCGCGCACTCGACTTCATCACGAGCATCTGCGGCGCCGCACTCCCGCATCCACAACACCGCGGCGTGTTTCATGCGCGCGTGGCGCTTGCTCTCGTTGCCGGTAGGGTAGGGGTCGGCAGCGTGCGCGGCCAAACAGTGCCGCAGCGGAATGCGGGCTAGGCCGACGGACAAATGGCCTTTCGCGTACGCGCCGAGAAACAGGTCGATCGTGGTGGGGCAGTCGCGCCGCGACCAAGCCCAGCCCAGATCGTCGCGATTGAACAGATCCCCGACCCGCTCTCTGACTTTCAGCAAGCGATCCTCAGTGACGCCGCTCGCATAAGCGCGAGGCGAACCAACGCTTCGCCAATGAAACGGACGGATCAAAGCCGTCTGTTCGCCTTCGGTTCTGTGAGCTTCCATCGAAATCCCCTCTGGAACTCGATGAAATCGGTGCGCTCATAACGGTCTGGTTGCAGGTTCGAGTCCTGCCGGGCCCACCACCTACCCTTCGCGAACCGCCCAACCATGCTTTCCAAGGTGGCGCTTCAGCGTCTTGTGCGACTTACCATCAACAAAAGAGACCAGCGCATCCGGCGTGATCGATTTGCGCACCTGAGCGGGGGTTGGCTTATCGACCTCGGCCTCGGCCGGCAGTGCTGCTTCGCCTTTCGCCAGCCTGTCGACGGCAGCATGCACGTTGATGAGCAGCCCAGCCAGTTCCGACGCCGAGAGCGAATTTTCGAAACGAAAGCAGCACCGATGTCATTTGATAAATGGACCATTTCGAGTGTAGCAGTATAAGTGCCATCCACGTGCGCATTCTTAAACTCGAAGCGCACACACATAATTGATTTTTTCGAAGTGAAATTCTTTGAATCGCACAACAACGGTTAACTGGACTCATTGATCTGAGTGTCTGTCCGGCGTCATATTGAATGATGCGAGCGGTTTGTGATTGAAGGCAGCCGATATTGGGAGGCAGCCGATGTGGACGAACGAGAACCGGGCCCGGTACGATCGGAGCAACTTGCGCTATCCGAGCGATCTGACGGACGCGGAATGGGTGCTGATCGCCCCGCTGATCCCGCCGGCCAAGCGCGGTGGCGGCAAGCGCAGCGTCGATCTCCGCGCAGTCGTGAATGGCCTGATGTACGTGCTGAGCACAGGCTGCCAGTGGCGGGCGATCCCGAAGGACCTGCCGGCGCGCTCGACGGTGCACGATTATCTCGACCTGTGGGACTACGACGGGACGCTCGATCGGATCCACCACACACTCTACGTGGCCTGCCGGGAACAGGCCGGGCGGGACGCCAGCCCGACGGCGGGGGTCATCGATAGCCAGAGCGTCAAGGGCGCCGAAAAAAGGGGGCCTCGATCGACCCGCAGGGCTACGATGCGGGCAAGAAGATCAAGGGCAAGAAGCGGCACGTCCTCGTCGACACGCAGGGTCTCCTGATGCACGCCCTGGTACACCCGGCCGACATCCAGGACCGCGACCGCGATGGCGGTGTGCTGGTGATGGCCATGCTGTTCGGCCTCTACCCGTTCCTGCTCAAGCTCTACGCCGACGGCGGCTATCAGGGACCGGTCTTTCAAACCGGCCTGCGCCGAGTCTGCCGCCAGATCTCGGTCGAGATCGTCAAGCGTTCCGATCAGGCCAAGGGCTTTGCCGTGCTGCCCAAGCGCTGGATCGTGGAGCGCACCATCGGATGGCTCAACCGCTGCCGGCGACTGGCCAAGGATTGGGAATGCAGAACCCGCAAGGCGCGCGCATTCCTCCTCTTGGCGTCAATCCGCCTCATGACGCGAAAGCTCTGCCAGAAAACGATATGATGTCGGACTGACTCGTACAGGTCGGGAGGGGTGGCGCGGGTCACAGAGTCTTGGCGGCTTCGCCCGGCGTCGGCTCGGCCGCTGCGGCACCGGGCTCCGGTCCCGGTTCCCGGGGGGCCGGCTGGGAATGCCCCGCCTCGACGAGCGTGCCGATCATCCGAAGGAGATCACGACGCTCGGGGGAGCCAAGATCGGTCGAGAGGAATTCCAAGATGCCGATCCGCGTCGGCGTACCGCCGGAGGGACCGTTCGGTTCGTGGAAGACGAAGACATCGGTCGGATCGTCGCCGTGGCAGAGGAACCAGCGGTCGCCGTTGGAACTGGCGTGGATCAGCGTCCTGACGGTCGTCATGAGTAGCTCCGCTGACGTATCGACAGGCCAGACACGGTCGACACCCGAGGCGCCGACCGTTCGTTTTTCGGTCAGGCCGGCTGGCGGCCGTCCTGGGCGTAACGTTCGATGGCCGACGGCAGGTCGCGCGAAAGACGCGAAAGGATGTCGGCGCGGCTCAGGCCGGTCTGCTTCTGGAGCCCGTCGAGGGTCTCCGAGCCGATGGCCTTCTCCAGGTCCGCCTCGGGGATGTCGCGGTTCGCACCCTGGTTGACCCAGGAGTTGGCGGTCTCGCCGTGGCCACCTTTGGTGAAGTGGTCGACGAGTTCCGTGAGACCGCTTGCGATGAGACCGCCGACGCCGGCGGTGCCGAGGCCGCCGAGAAGGCCACCGAGATTACCGAGGCCGCCCGTGGAGCCGGTGTTGGATGCGGTGTTCGAGATCGGAGGGACGGTGCCGTGGTTCGGGCTCAGGGAAGGGATCGACGGGGTGTCGTGGCCCTTCAGGAGCTCGGCGAGCTTGTCGCGGTTCTGGTAGCCGGCCACGGCCAGCAGCCCCAGCAGCGCGGTCATCGAGGGATAGCCCTTGCTCATCGTCGGTTCCTTTCCTGTGGTCGGGATCGTGGCGGGTGCCGGCCTACGGGCAAGCGTGGCGCGCGCCGTCGTTGCCGAGGTAGCTGCCGCTCGCCGCGTCGTAGGAGCGGAAGCGACGGGCGCAGTAGGCGACGGCATCCGCACCGGGGCCGGGGCCGGCATAGACGGGGGCGGCCTGCGCCTGGGAATTGGCGATGGCGCCACCGATGATCGCGCCGGCGGCGAGGCCCGCGATGCCGGCACCGACCGCAGCGCCTGCACCCGGACCGCGGCGATACCCGTAACCGCGGCCATAGCCCCGGCCGTAGCCACGACCGCCGCGGAATCCGTGCCGGTGCCCGAAACGACCGTACTGGGCGAACGTCGTCGGGAGTTCACCGGCGACGAGGGCCTGGATCGGGGCGATCGGGGCGGGGGATGCCGACACGGGCATGGCCACGACGAGGGCGGCCAGGGTGGCGGCGGTCAGGATCAGCTTCATGGGGATTCGAACTCTTTTACGCGGTGTGGGGGCGTCGATGGTCGTCAGGCGGGCGCGTCAGCGCCCGCGGCGCGGATTGGCTGCACGACCGCTGAAACGGCGGCTCACGTAGGCGATGACCTTCGGTAGCAGGAAGGCGGTGAGGAGCTTACGGAACATGGGAGGCTTTCGGTTCTGAGGGAGGATCAGCGCGAGCGGCGGACGAGCCAGCCGAGGGCGAGCGATATCGCTGCGACCGCTACCAGCGTGGTGCCGCGGTTGTCGTCGGCGTAACCGACTGCCTGGCGGCCATAGGCCTCGCCGCGGCTGCGGGCTTGCCGCGCGTAGCGCGAGCCGCCATCGACGAGACGTTCGCCGCGGCGGCGGGCCTCATGGGCAAGATGCTGACCGTCCTCGATCAGGTCCTCGGCACGATCGCGGGCGCGTCCGTAGGCATACTGGGCGCCGCCGGCGACCTGGTCGACCGCACCGCGGACCTGGCGGCGCGGATCGCCGGTCAGGCCGCCGATCGCGGTCTGGGCGCGACCCTTGAGGTGGCGCTTGGCGCCGCGGAATTCGTCGCGGTTCATGGTCCGCTCCAATCGAGAATGCAGAGAAGGGTTGAGGCGGGACGGCCGCGTGGCCGCCCCGATGTCGCGAAGGTCAGATCTTGCTCTTGACCTTGTCGGCGAGGTTGGACGCGCCGTCCTTGACGTCGCCGACGGTCTTCTGGGCTTCGCCCTTGAGTTCCTGGGCCTTGCCCTCGGCGACGAGCTTGTCGTTGCCGGTGACGTTGCCGACGCCCTGCTTGACGTTGCCGGCGGCCTCGTTGGCCAGGCCCTTGATCTTGTCGGTGGTGCTGCTCATCGAAAATGCTCCTGTCCGATAGTTCAGGGAAACCGGCCATGTCCGACCGGCGAAGATCGGCCCCGGCGAACCGGGGCCGAATGGCGATCAGGCGCGACGGGTGTCGTAGACGGTACCGGTGGTGCCCGTGGTGCCGAACGTTGCGAGCTTCGGAGCGCCGAGACGGCCACCGAGGAAGCCGGCGAGGGCGCCGAGGATCAGAGCAAGGGCACCGTAGAGAGCAGCCTGGGTGGCGGCGCTGCGGGTGGCTTCGGCAGCAGCGATGGCCTTCTTCTTGGCCTCGGTGACGGCGACCTCGTACTGCTTCTCGTAGTCCTGGATCTGGGCCTTGGCCTGATCGACCGGGATGCCCTGGGCCTTGGCGAGGGCGTCGGCGGCGCGGTTCTCGGCCTGGGCCTTCTGGGCCGGGTCACCCGAGAACACGGCGCGGATCGCGGCAACGGCTGCGTCCTTGGCGGCCTGCGGGTCCTGGCCGGCGGTCTGCTGGCGGACCGACTGCTCGATGCCGTCGAGCGGGTTCGAGATCTTGGACAGCGACGGGGCAGCGGCCTGGGCGGCGGTCTGCACGGTGCCGCCGATCAGGTTGCCGGCGCCGCCGAGCGTGCTGGTGACGCCGTTGAACGCGCCGCCGACGATGCCGCCGACCGCCGAGGTCAGCAGGTAGAGCACGACGAGCGTGGACACCGCCCACGACACGAGGCCGTGCGAGCCGGCGGTGTTGCCGGCGGCCTTGCCCGAGAGACGTCCGGCGAGGAAGCCGCCGGCCAGAGCCGCGACGATGCCGGAGATCACGAACCAGAGGCCGGCGCCGAGCGACAGGGTCGAGGCGGCGGGGTTGTCGGCAGCCGGACCGCCGACGGTCGACAGGCCGACGCCGACGCCGACCATGTTGAGGATGACCTGGGCTACCAGGGCGATCACGGCGCCGGCAAAAACGGCACCCCACGAGACCTGGTGAAGGTGGACGGTGGCGGCAGCGGAGGGTGCTGCGACGATGCTGGGAGAAGAAGACACGGTTGCACTCCGGGAAAACGCTTCGCGACGGCGAAGGGACTCAGTGAAGGGACTTAGCGACGGGAATTGATGAGGAGGCCGATGCCGAGGCCGACGGCGCCGGCGATCAGAAGGGAGGTCAGCGGGCTTTCCTCGACCTGCTGCGCGACGACGCGACGGCCCTGGCTCAGGTAGCGGCCGCTGTTGTCGTAGGCGTCCTCGGCATAGTGGTACGCCTCGTCGGCGGCGTTGCGGACGGACTCTTCGGCGCGGCCATAGTAGCTCTCGGCGCTGTCCCGAAGATCCTCGCCGACATCGGCGGCGCGGTTTGCCGTCTGGCGAACGGCATCCTTACCCTCGCCGTAGACCCGCTCAGCCGTGCCCTGCACCTGGCGCGCGCGACCCTCGACCGAGTCCCTGTCGGAGCCCACGAGGTCGCCCACCGCGCCCCGCGCCTTGCCTGCAAGCTCCTTGACGGCACCCGTCACCCTATCCGTATCGACCATGTCGTTCGTCCAATTCAATTCTGTTACGTGCGTGTGCGCCGTTCGACCCGAGCTACGACCGACGCGCGGTCCCGGGTTTCCCGTCGAACTTCGGTGATTGCTTCTGCGCCTTGCCCTCGGCCTGGACCCGGACGTCGCCGGTCAGCTTTCCGATGGCTTCCTTCACCGAGCCCCTCAGTTGCTCGGCAGACGTCTTGGCGGGGTGCTCGCTCATGGATGTCTCCGAGTTCCTGGGCGAAAAGTTCGCCGGCTCTCAGGTGGCATCCGCAACGCGTGCTTCAATGATGCAGTTTTACTGGTTTCCTAGTACAATCAACGAAACTTACTTGTAGGGAAGCCGTGCTCGCGCCCCCACACGATGGCGTCCGCCCGCTTGTGGACGTCGAGCTTGCGGTAGAGTGCGGCCGCATGATTGCGGACGGTGTTGCGACTGACACCGAGCCTCTTCGCGATGGCATCGTCGTCGAGGCCCGAACAAATCAGGTCGAGGATCTGACGTTCCCGAAGGGTAAGGCTCGGCTGAGCCGCGTCGTCGGCGTTGCCGGTGGGATGGCGCAGGTTCGCCAGCTTTTCGATCAGCCCGCGACTGAACCACGAGGTGTCGGCCATCACCGCCTCGATGGCGCCGAACAGATCCCGTTCCGACCGCTTCCGCTCGGTGATGTCCTGCAGGACCAGGAGCACGAACGTCTCCTCGCCGATCTCGACCCGCTCGGCCGAGACGAGGCAATCCAGCGCCGTTCCGTTCTCGTGCCGCAGGCAGGTCTCCAACCCGTGCACGAAGCCGATCCGGCTCACCGTTTCCTCGAATTTTTTCCGGGCCGCATCCTCGACCCAAAGGCCGAGTTCCGCGGGAGTTCGCCCTACGACCCGATCCTGGCCCCCTCCGAAAACGCGGGTGAACGCCTCGTTGATCCCGGTCACGACGAAGCCGTCGGCGCGGGCCAGGATCGTCGGCACTGGCGTGAGCCGGAACGCCGTGGCGAAGCGCTGCTCGCTCTGCCGAAGGGCCGTCTCCGCCTTCCGGCGCAGATCGAGGTCGGCGAAGGTGAACAGCATGCACGGCTCGTCACCGAGCTCCATCGGCTGGCCGGCCACGATGACGAAGCGGGTTCCGCCGTCCGGCAGGTCCAGGCACGCCTCCATCTGCGGGATGGTGCCCCCTTCGTTGAGGCGAGAGATCGCAAGCTCGCGGTTCTTGGCGCCGGCGAGGACGTCGACCTCGTAGACGCTGCGCCCGAGCACGGCGTCGCGGGTGTAGCCGGTCATCTCCAGAAAACCGATGTTCACCTTCACGTGCCGCAGGTCGGAAAGCCGGCAGATGACGGCCGGCGCCGGATTGGCATTGAAGGTTTTCTCGAAGCGCTCCTCGGCCTCGAACTGGTCGGAGACGTCCTTGAGGATCAGGGCGAGGCAACTCGGCTGACCGTCGCGGTCCGTGGCCACAAGGCTACGAAGGGAATGGACGAAGTCGACGTCCCCGCGATCCGGACGTTTCACCTCCACGATCACGTCATGAAACGTCTCGCCCGAGACGACACGCTCCATCGGATAGTGGTTGGGAGCATGGTTGTTGCGGTAGCGCAGGGCGAACCGCTCGCGGTAAGCGTCGACGGTCTCGCCGAGGTCGTCGAGCGAGGCGGCCCCGTGCATCGCGAGCGCGGCCCCGTTGGCGTAGGTGATCGACTGGTCGGGCTCGACCAGGATCACGCCCTCGCTAAGGCCGGCGATGATCTGCCGGAGTTCGTGCCTGTCGACGGTGGCCGTCACGGGTATTGCCGCTCCTCGTCCCCGATGTGGCGACGCACCATGAACGGATTGTGCGCAAACGAGTTCCGGCCAAGCTGAAAAGAATCTAGTGGCTACGTACTACGGCTGTGATCTCGATCCTTCGCCCCTTCCGCCCACAACGAGTGCGAATTGGAAGCCGACGCTGCATCGAGAGGCGCATGCCGCAGGGGGCTCAGCGTCTTCTTAGTCGGACGTTGGACGGGTCAGACGTTCGCTGACAGGTGAGCACAAACGATCACCGATTGAGGTGATCCCAGACCTTGGAGACCACGACCGATCCCTCGCCCACCGAGGATGCGACGCGCTTGACGGAATTGGCGCGCACATCGCCTACTGCGAAAATTCCGGGATGCGAAGCGGCGTAGGGCGATGTCTCTCCGATCGCGTCTCCGGTCAGTACGAATCCGTGGGCATCGAGTTTGGCGAGGCCGGAGAGCCAGCCGGTGTTGGGTGCGGCACCCACCATCACGAACAGGGCGCAAGTCGAGACCGTGCGCTGAGTGCCGTCGGCGACATTGCGGATCGTCACCGCTTCGAGATGATCCTCACCCTGTAGGGCGGTCACCTCGGCCCCGTATTCGATCGTGATCGCAGATTCCGCTGCGAGTCGGCTCGATAGGTAGCTGGACATCGAGGCGGCGAGGGATTGTCCGCGCACCAGGAGGCGCACATGGCCCGCCGAGCGGCTGAGGAACATTGCCGCCTGCCCGGCCGAGTTGCCGCCGCCGATGATGATCGTCTCGGTGTTCTTGCAGTAGCGCGCCTCGATTTCCGTCGCGGCGTAATAGACGCCCGCGCCCTCGAAGGCCTCTAGGCGATCGATCGGCAATCGTCGGTACTGCACGCCGGTCGCGGCGATGACCGCGCGTCCGCGAACACGTTGGTCGTTGTCGAATGTTGCACAGAAGGCGTCGTCTTCGAGCCGTTCCAGCTTCACCACCCGCCGCGGCATCGCGAACCGGGTCCCGAACTTCATCGCCTGAACCTCACCGCGCCAAACGAGGTCGGCGCCGGAGATGCCGGTCGGGAAACCCATGTAGTTCTCGATGCGGCTGGACGTGCCGGCCTGACCGCCGATCGCGAGATCCTCGATCACCAGGGCGCGGAGCCCCTCCGCCCCGGCATAGACGCCGGCTGCCACGCCGGCGGGGCCGCCGCCGACGATGAGCACGTCGAAAGCCTCGTCGTCGACGAGGTTGTAGTTCAGGCCGAGCAGCTGCGCGACCTTGTCGGGGGTCGGGTCCGTCACGACGATGTCCCGGCCGAAGATCACGGCCGGCCGACCGGAGGAAATCGCACAGCTTTCCGCGATGGCTCCCGCTTCCGGGGTGCCAAGCGCGTAGGATCGGTAAGGGAAGCGGTTGCGGCTCGCGAATTCCGCGATCCGCCGGACGGCCCGGTCGTCATCCTCGCCGATGAGCACCAGCGTGCCGTCGCGCGAATCGAGCTGCCGCCGCCGCCGCGCCGCCAGCACCGTGATGACGATGTCCGACATTTCGGGGATTTCGGACATCAGCCGCAGCATGTCGGCCCGCGGCACCTCGATGACGCGGGTCTCCGTGACCGCCCGCATGGGCATCGACCAGTTGCCACCGTTCAGGAACGCGATTTCACCCATGAACTGCGTCGGCCCAAGGGTCGAGGGAAGATGACGCTCGTCGGTGAAGGGGTTCACCACTTCGATCTCGCCCTCGATGACGTAGACGAAGCGGTCGGCCGGCTCGCCGGCGCGGGCAAGGAACGTCCCGGCTGGATAGAGCCGCTCGGCACCGAGGGCCCGGAGCGCGGCAACATGCGCGGCGGCCAGGGGTACGCGCTGCATCTCGCGAAGGTCGCGGCCGATGGTTTCCATGTCTTCCCCCATCGTCCGATTAGACACAGCATCGATCGCGCGTCTTCGTCCGGCAAGACGCGCGATCTTGCGACGGGTACCACACTGGTCCGCCTGCGCATCGGCCCTCGAATAGTCTCCTCCGCGTTCGCCGGCCGACGGAGTACGTGGATCAACCGGCGAGTTGACGAAGTTCGCCCCGGGCAATGCCGACGAGCGTGCGCATCGCGAGACCGACGACGATCACCGTGGCAAGGCCGAGCAACAGCAGCGCCAGCGCATCCGCAGCGATTGCCTGAGCATGCCCGGCATAACGCAACGCTGCTACCGCCATGGCGGCGATCGGGAAACTCACAGCCCACCACGAGATCCGGAACGGGCAGCACCGCGGCAGATCGCGCAGTCGGCCTACAAGCACGGCGAAGACGAACAGGGCGATGAAGAAAAGGGCCTCCGCGAAAGCGTCGACTCGGCCGAACGTCGCGACATAGCTGGAGAAACCGACCGCGAAGGGGGCCACGAGGATCATCAGAGTCGGCCGCTGGGCCGGGACCAGGGGCTCCTCGAATACGAGCCGGGCAAAAACCAGGGTGAAGAGGGGGACCGCAAAGAACAACCCGATGCTCAATGAGAACATAATCAGGGTCTGGGTGTGCGGCAGTCCGAGCGCCGGCCCCGCCAGTGGCACGTCGAGAAGGCCGACCACCGGCACGATCCAGGCCGGCGTCGCGTGGGCGAGCTGGTGCCGGCTGCCCATCCAGCGGCTGACGATCAGGAAGGCGAACAGGATCATCCCGCCGGCGCCGAGCAACCAGGCCGCCACCGCCAGCAACGGGCTGAGTGGCTGGAGCACGAAGGGTAGCAGGAGCAGGCTGATGAGCACCGTCCCGAAGAGGTTCCCCGCGATCGGGTGCCGGAACTCGCTCTGGACGCTCGTCCACGCGGTCACCGCCTTGGCGCCGTAAGCCACTGCCAGGAGGCCGAATACGGCGAGCGCGCTCCAGCCGATCCCATAGCCGATGACCCCGGGCAGACCATACCGGGCGCTTGCCAGCCGCCATCCGATGCCGAGCCCCGTCAGTCCCATCACGGAGCCGAACAAGCTCACCGGTAGGTAATCGAACAGGGGTTTGCGCGCCGCGGAGGCGAGCCGCAGGTCGTCTCCGGCAACAGGCATCGTCATCGCCGCGCTTTCACCATGGGGGCACCCGGGGGGGACATCCGAGGCGAGGCGATCGGGATCAGGCACCGGACAGCCGGGTCTTCGCGAGTGGCAGGCTGCGGATGCGCTGCCCCGTCAGCGTGGCGACGGCGTTGACCACGGCCGGGGGTACGCCCGGCAGCCCCGGTTCACCGATCCCCCCCATCGGCGCCCCGCTCTCGACGATGGCGACGTGGACGCGCGGCATGCGCTCGCGGTCGAGAATGGGATAGGCATCGAAGTTGCGCGCCTGACGCTGCCCGTCCTCGTAGACGACCTGCTCCAGGAGCGTCGAGGAGAGTCCAAGGGCGGCCGCGCCCTCCACCTGCCGCTTGACGATGGCGGGGTTGACCACGCTGCCCGGATCGATGGCGATCCAGAGGTCATGCACTCGCGCCTCGCCGTCCTTCAGCGAGACTTCGGCAATGGTTGCCGTCTCTGAACCGAAGGGCGAGGCCATGGAGACGCCGCGCGCCCGACGCGTGCCGTCCGCCGCCTGGAACGTCCCGCCTTTCCAACCACCGGCCAGATCGGCGACGGCCCGGAGCAGGGTCCGGTGGCGCGGACTGTCCTTCAGAAGCGCCATGCGGAGCGCGAACGGGTCCTTGGCTCCGGCGGCCGCGATCTCGTCGAGGAAGCTCTCGTAGAAGAAGTCGTTCATCGAATGCCCGACAGAGCGCCAGAAGGCGATCGTGACCGGGTGCGGCACCTTCACATAATCGAGGCGCCGGTTTGGGATAGCGTAGGGTTTCTTGTCGAGACCTTCAACGACAGACGAATCCACCGGCGACTTGAACAGGGCACCGAACCAGCGTCCGATAGGCCCTTCGCCCACCGCCGTCGTTTGCAGAGCGACCGGCATCCCGTCGCTCCCGAGAGCGGCGCGGAATCGGGCGAAGCTCAGGGGACGCACCGCATCCATGCCGAACTCCTCCTCGCGCGACCACAGCACCCGGACCGGGCGTCCGGTCGCCTTTGCGAGCAGGATCGCCTGTGGAAACGGATTGGCGGGTCCGTAGTAGAAGTGGCGCCCGAAGAAGCCGCCGAGCATCGGCGAGTGGATGCGCACCTGCGCCGGCTGAACTCCAGCCGTGCCGGCCGCGACCTGTTGGAACAGTTCCGGCATCTGGTTGGGCACCCAGAGATCGAGGCTGCCGTCTGCCTCGAACCGGGCGATGGCCGAGGGGGGCTCGAGCTGGGCATGCGCGAGGTAGGGCGCATCGTATTCCGCCTCGATGACTTTCGCCGCCGCGGCGAAGGCGCCCGCGACGTCGCCCTCCTGCTCGGCGGCGACGCCCGGTTCCGTCGTGGATTTCAGGGCTGCGAGCATCGCGGCCGACGAGAAGGATTTGGAAACCGTGGCGACCCCGTCCTCAGCGGGGCTCGTCCAAGTCACCTGCAGCGCCTCCGCGCCCTTGCGCGCCCGCCACCAAGAATCCGCCACGACCGCCACCGCGCCAGGCAGGCGATGCACCGAGTCGATCCCGGCCATCGCACGAATGTCCTTCTCGTTGGCGATGGTCTCGGGCTCCGTGCCGAGATGCGGAGCGTGCCGGATCGCCGCGTGGAGCATTCCGTCGAGGCGGATGTCGATCGCGTAGACCGCGCGGCCCGTGGACTTGTCCCGCATGTCGAGCCGCGCGACCGGCTTTCCGATCCACCGAAAGCTCTCGGGGTCCTTCAGCGGCACGTCGTCCCTTGGCTGGAGGGCGAGCGCAGCGGAGGCGAGTTCGCCGTAGCCGAGCGACCGGCCGGAAGCGGCGTGGATCACCCGGCCGTCATCGGTGCTGAGCTGACCCTGCGGGACGCCGAGCTTGGCCGCCGCTGAGCGCAGCATCATCTCGCGGGCCGTGGCGCCCAGGCGCCGCATGGCCGCGTAGCTGGAACGGGTGGAGAAGCTTCCCCCCGTCATGCGCAGGCCGTTGACGACGGCGTAATCGGGGCCGGGCGGCGCGCATTCGACGGCAAAGCGCGCCGGGTCGAGGTCGAACTCCTCGCCGATGGTCTGAGCCAGGCCGGTATTGATGCCTTGGCCGCCCTCCACGAAGGGGCTCAGCAGGCGCACCGTACCGTCGGACCGCATCTCCAGGAAGGCCGCGACCC
This sequence comes from Methylobacterium thuringiense, assembly GCF_022179645.1. Classification (GTDB taxonomy): domain Bacteria; phylum Pseudomonadota; class Alphaproteobacteria; order Rhizobiales; family Beijerinckiaceae; genus Methylobacterium; species Methylobacterium thuringiense. The sequence goes on along the minus strand of NZ_BPRA01000007.1, from coordinate 94,267 downwards.
GCGTGCCGGGCTTGGGCGCGATGGCGGCCGAGCCCTCGGGCCGCTCCCCGGCACCGACGGGTTCGGGACCAAGGTTGACGCCGAGCACGAGGGCGCCGGCGGTGGCACCGAGGAAGTTTCGCCGCGACAGGTTGCGGATGGGCTCGCGGCGGCCGGCGGTCGGCCGGGAGGGCGTGAGGTCGTTCATGGCGCCGTCTCCCCTCAGACCGCGGCTTGCCGCACGGCGGCAGCGATCGCGTTATAGGTGCCGCAGCGGCAGAGATTGGTCATCGCCGAGGCGATATCGTCCTCGGTCGGCTTCGGTGTTCCTTTCAGGAGGCCGGTCGCCGCCATGACCTGGCCCGACTGGCAGTAGCCGCATTGCGGCACCTCGATGCCGATCCAGGCCGCGACGACCCTGGCGCCTACCGGATCCTGCTCGATCGCCTCGATGGTGGTGACGCTCTGCGTCCCAACGCTCTCCAGCGGGATCTGACAGGAGCGCGTCGCTTGTCCGTCGAGGAGAACCGTACAGGCGCCGCACTGTCCGATGCCGCAGCCATACTTGGTGCCGCTCAGCCCAAGGGTGTCACGCAGGACGAAAAGGAGCGGCGTATCGGGTTCGGCCTCGACAGCATGTGGCCGGCCATTGACCGTCAGATTCACCATGGCCGCATTCCTCCGAGAGGTTCGCCCCGCACTGCATTATGGATAAGTCTGGCCGGCGCGGTCGCAAACGTCATAAACGCAGCGTTTTCGGACATGCGGCGGCTTCATGCGGCGTACCTGGCTCGCAGTAGTCCCTGCCGGATCCCCTGCGGGGTCTGCCCGTAGATCCGGAGGAAGGCGCGGCGCATCCGCTCCCGGTCGGCAAATCCGGATTCTGTGGCGACCACATCGAGGGAGTGCCGGCTCCGCACCAGCAGAACACGAGCAGCATCGGCTCGCAGGCGCTCGATCACCTTGGCCGGCGAAAGGCCGAACTCTGCCTGGACCGCCCGGTTGAACTGCCGGGGGGAGAGGTGGGCAGCCTCGGCGAGGCGGGCCACGCTAAGCGGTTCCCGCAGATGGCCGCGCGCGAACGCGAAGGCCCGCTGAACCCGATCGGATTTCGGCTCCAGGTCCAGGAGGCTGGAGGCCTGCGGCTGACCGCCGGAGCGGCGTCGATCGAGGAGCATCCGGCGGGCGACCTCGCGGGCCGCCCCCGGCCCGAGGTCGTCTTCGACCAGCGCCAGGGCCATGTCGATGGAGGCCGTCATGCCGGCAGAGGTCCAGATCGCCCCGTCCCGAACGTAGAGCTGGTCGGTTTCCACCCGCAGGTCGGGAAAGCGCGCCGCCAGCTCCGCATTGTCGCGCCAATGGGCCGTGACCCGACGACCCGCGAGAAGGCCCGCCTCCGCCAGCACGAAGCTGCCCCGACAGAAGGATGCGACACGCCGCGCCTGCTCGGCTACCCGGCACACGAACGCGAGGAGGATCGGCGAGCCCGCCCCCGCGCCCGTGGAGGCTCCGACGATGAGGGTGTCGAACGCCGCCTCGCCAGGCGATTCGGTCATCACGGCAAAGCCCGCATTCGTCTGAACCGGACCGCCCGCTTCGGAGATGAGGTGCAGATCGTAGACGGGTTCGCCCGCAACGTTGTTCGCAACCTGAAACACCGCCATGGCCGAGAGCGACATCAGCTTCAGCTCGGGGATCGCTAGAACGCCGATGGTCAGCACGGCCTTCTCCCTGCGTCCGGTCTCGCGAGTACTCGGCGAGACTACCAGAGTTCAACGGGGCGGTCCCCGATTTAGGGTTTAAGGCGCGTAATTAGTAAATACCAAATCGCGCGGGGAGTCTAATCGATTGTGGCAGGCAAAACAGGTCTGGACAGACTGCGAATTTGGATCGGACTTGCCATTGACGAACTGCCCAAACCCCCATCCGCCAGTTGTCGGCCACTTTTTACTGTCTTTTGCATCTACCTGTATGTTGGTCGGATCGCCAGCGATAAATGATTGCTGTTGCCCAAATACTTCATTATTTTGCTCGGACGATACATATTTATAAGCTAGTCGAACGATCACGGAACCATCCGGGAACGGTCGCTTGCCGGATCTATAAGCCGACATTGCTATATCGTTACCTAATATAGCACGGATATCGTTCAGAGATCCGGCTTCATGTGCAACGCTGATGAGCTCGAAGCTCCTGTATCCTTCTGGCAGCTCGGAAATACGGCCCGGTTCGGTTTCTGCGTCGAGTCCTTGAGCAATCGCAACGGACGCCACAATGAACACGGCTGATGCGCACAGCGTGGCTTTGACATATGAAATATACATGATGCCCTCCCCCTGTCGTACGAATGTACCAAGACCCAGGATAATTTGGTAGTCACAGATTTTGCAAAGGGTTCGTGGAAGTCGAAACGTCCGCGCGCAGGCATGCGGCCAACTTTCGCTCATGGCGCACAGCAGCGATGGTGAACGGCTTGGTTGTGTGGATTTCTGCCGGTCCGCTTTCAGGCGGTGAAACGACGGAAGCGGCCGAACAGCGATTTTTGAGCTGATAGACCCACCGACGTGCTGCCGAGGCGGATCAGTTTCGTGAGGGTGCCGGTTTAGGAGGACCGCTGAGACGGCCAGTGGCCGGGATATCATTATGACTTCGACCAATCGTCACGATGGATGACGGACTTGCGCGCGTGGCCGATCGGACTGCTCATCCCCCTCCTGATCTCTTCCGGTCAGGCAGCGTCGCCGGCGGGTCCGTACTGGATCGTCGCCGGTTCGTTCTCGAACCCGGATTACGCTCAGGTGCAGTACGAGGCGGTACGGCGCGCTTCGGAAGCCGTGAAAAGGTGCGGATTTCAGCCGTTCAACGATTTCTCTGGCAAGTTCGCAGGCTTCAACGAAGGTTTCGATGTGGTGGCGGTAGGCGGCTACGCCACGCGGGCTGCGGCAGAGACCGATCTCGCTCGCCTGCGCGTTTGCGTTCCGAACATTTATGTCCGCAGGGGCCGGTACCTCGGTGAATAAGCACCCCGCGATCGCCGGTCCGCAGCCTTTGTGGATCGACACGCTGCGCGAAAACAATCTCGAACGTGAGGGGGTGGGTATGACGACGAGAGGACCTTGGCGTGGCTGGACAACGCGCCTCGTCGCGATCGCGCTCGTCCTTGCCGCGCCAGCCGCACGCGCCGGTTGCGTCTTGTCGGACGTCGTTCGGGACGATGCCCGAGCGTCTGCCGTGAAGACGGATGCGGCACATACCTATATCCTCGAGGATGAGGTGCTCGAGACGGGCTGGCCGAGTTCGAGCATCTCCTGCCACGGACGCGCCTATCTCACATTGGGCGCGCGGTAATGACGGGCCCGACCCAGGGCAGCTTTACCTGTGCCGCCTTCACCAGCGCGAAGGGCATAACGACGATCGGCTGGTTGCCGAACGCAACGCTGGTCCCCCTGCCTGAGGAAGCGCCGGCGCCGATGGCTTTCGTCGGGCACTGGGTCGGGCCGGAACAGGACGTGACCATTGCGCCTGCCGGCGGAAAAGCCGTCGGCGTTAAAGGCGATGCGACTTGGGGAATGTCTGCCGCGCGCCTTCGCTCCGGTGCCTCAATCCACACCGGCGAGGTGGTGGGCACGGCACGTCCCGAAAAAGGCATCCTCGCCTTTACGATGGGGACCGACGACAAGACTTTGCCCTATGCGGAAGGCGGACCCGACGGCTGCCGGGTGCGGATGTGGCGGTGCGGCCCGTATCTGTAGGTGTGGGACAACAATGCCCGCGGCGGTGCGAACGTGAGCTTCACAGGCATCTACGCTTGAACGGGCTGAGCTCACGGTCTCAGAACTCGCGACTTGATCGCTCCATCGCGTCGGGTTGACGCACCCTTTGCCATCGTTAGAAGTGCAACCGCCGGACGAGACACGCCCGAGTTGCGTCCAAAAATATCTGGAATGGCGTCCGGCAGATCTTCGGTGATCCCGCCGTTCCACGCGCCGTACTGGCGCTGATCCATGCGCGCTCCTGGAGACGACCGATTTCCCAGTCCACGCGTCCGCCTTCGCGCCCGCGCGCCATCGCAGGCCTCGTCGCGGCCACCGTGCTGCTGCCGCTCGCGTTCATGCTGCTCGGCCTCTGGGAGGGGCAGCGCGGCTCCGACGACTGGGCGGCCTTCGACGCCGAGCGGTCGCGTCTGGCAGGGGTTGTCGCCGATCTGGAGGCACGGGTACCGCGCGACGGGCGCATCGACTTCCGCATGCAGTTCCGTCGCAACGGCCAGACCTATGCCGGTCCGCTCGCCCTCGATCAGGCGCGTGCGGCACGCGACGAAGCCGGGACCATGACGACGCTGATGGACTGGCGCCGTGTCCTGCCGCCGATCGCCGTGGTGGCGGGCGGTCTCGCAGCGATGCTGTCCGTTCTCGTCCTGGTCGCCGGAGCCGGCCTGGGATGGGTGGGGCAGGCCTCCCGCGAAACGCTGGTCCGGGGCTTCTCGCTCGTGCGCCGGCTGCTTCCGCCGGTGCTGGCGGCCCAAATTCTTCTAGCGACAGCGGGCTTCGTCGCCGTTGTGATCTTCGAAACCGGCATGCTGGTTCATCCCGGGCTCGGCGGCGGCGAGATCAAGCTGCTTATGCTTGCCGCCGTCGCAGCCGGGGCCGCCATCGTGGCGGCCGGCACCGCGGTACTGGGACTGCGCCGCGCGCTCGCGGCTTTCGAGCCGGATCCGCTCCCGGTCCACGGTCGGGTCGTCTCGGCCGCGGATGCACCCGGGCTGTGGCGACTGACCCAGGGGCTCGCCGCCCGGCTCGGGGCGCTCGAGCCCGAGGCCGTCGTCGTCGGCGTCACCGGCGGCTACTTCGTCAGCTCCGGGCCGGCCGTGCTGACGCCGAGCGGCGAGGCGCTGACGGGTCGCATCCTCTACCTGCCCCTGCCGTATCTTGCCCTGATGCGTGGCGACGAAACCGCAGCCATCATCGCCCACGAACTCGCTCACTATGCCGGCGGCGACACCGCCTACAGCCAGCGCTTTCTGCCGATCTATGCGGGAGTCGCGCGCTCCCTCGACGCGGTTGCCGCGGGCCATCAGGGTGCGCTCGGACTGCTCGGGCCGTCGCTGCGCCTCGGCGTGTTCGTGATGGAGCGCTTCCACCTCGCCGTGCGGCACTGGAGCCGGGCGCGCGAGTTCGCCGCCGACGCCGCGGGTGCGGTCGTCACCTCGGCAGACGCCTCGGCGCGGGCGCTCCTGCGCAGCGGATCCCTGCAGCCGTCCATCGTCGCGACGCTCGACGCCGCGGCCGCGGCGCCGGACTCTGGCCCGGCCGACCTCGTCGCGGCCGCACTCGACCGCGCGATCGCGCGCGGCCTCGACGATCCGGCGGTGCATCTGGAAACCGAGCAGGCCCACCCGACGGACACCCATCCGACGACCCGCGAGCGTGTCGCCGCGCTCGGACGGGCGATCGATCCGAGCCTTCTGGCCGCAGCCGGCGCAGTGCCGCCGCCCCATGCGCTCGGGCAGCTGGCCGCCTACTTCGCGGACCCGATCGGGTTGTGTCGGGCCGCGACGGACGACTTCCTCGGCACGGTCCGGGCGCAGGACGCGGCATTCGCCGCGCATCTCGAGACGACGGCGGCGGAGGTCGGTGTCGAAGAACAGGTGCTGCGCGAGAACAGCCGACCCGGCGCCTTCGTGTTCGTCGCGGCCGGTGGCCTTTTCGGTGTCACGGCCCTCGCGATGCTGTTGGTGGGCTTCCCGGGACTTCCGCCGAGCCAGGCCTGGATCGTGGCGACGGTCGCGCTCGTCATCGCCGCTCTGTTCGCCGGTCTCGGGACCTATCGGCTCCGTCAGGGCGAGCGCGTCACCCTGATCCTGAGACCCGGTGGGCTGGCGGTGCCCGGCCTCGACCGGGTGATCACTTGGGACGACATCGCCGATCTCGATCTGACGACGAACCAGACCGGGATCGTCACGCGGCTGCTCCTGCCGCCGGAGGCGCCGTTCCCGCAACGGGCACCCGGGGGGCGCGGCATCAAGCTCGACGCGAAGCGCCGCATCGTCACGATCGCGCTCGGCCTGCCGCGGAGGATGAAGCCGCAAGACCTGGCCGACCTTTTCGGCCGCTATCAGCAGGCCGCGCAGGCGCGACGGATCCTGGCCGAGAGGAATGCCGGCGCATCGCCGGCACCCGTCCCTTCGAACCCCGTCGCCTGAGGCAGCATGACCGCATCTCCCGATCGCGCCGAGCTCCTGCGCCTGCCCCCTCAAGGTCAGGGCTGGATGAACACCTTCTGGGTGCTGTTCGGCGTCGTGGCGCTCGGCGCCCTCCTGGTGGCCTGCGCCGTCTACACGGCGCCTCCCCTGATGACGGACTGGCAGGTCCGCGAGGCGGCCCGTCCCGCCGCGAATGCCCGGGTGAGCGATGGCAAGTGCAGCGCCAAGATCGTGATCCATATCTGCGATGTGACGCTCAATCTGCGCACGCCGGACACAACCGTGGCTCGGCGGGTGAACTACGTGTTCTCGGGCTTGCATGTCGGCGACTACAGCATCGCGGTGATGGTCGACCCGGCGCGTCCCGAGTTGCTCACCACCGATCTCGGCCTCGACAGGCTCTGGAACCGCACGATTACCCTGCTCGTGCTCATGGCCGCGCTCGTCGCCGCCATCGTCGGAGCGCTCGCCTCCCTGATCCGGAACCGACGTCCGGCCTCCGGTGCCGTCGGGTGAGGTCTGCGGGGCCGTCCCGCCGGCGCCGTGTTCGCGCCGTCCTGCTCGCTCTCCCGGTTGTCGCGCTGCTGAGCTTCCTGCTTGCTCCCGAAAGACACCTCGCCTGCGACGAGACGTGGTTGAAGGAGCGCAGCCCCGATCACGCCTGGACGCTGACGGTGTGCCGGCGCCCGATGATGTTCGCCATGCCCGGCGGCGGCAGCGACGCGCCGGGCTGGATCGTGCTGCGCGATGCGGACGACGCGATCCGAGGCGTGGTCCACCTCGAGATGATGCAGCTCCTCGCCGAAGCCGGACCGGCCGGAGGCACGCGTTGGCAGCCGGACCGGGTCATGCTCTCCGGCCTCGCGGAGATGCCGCTCGTGCCGGCTACGAGCCCGGTCTCACGCTGGTTTGCGGATCGTCTGTGGCGGGTCCGCGCCAGTGCGGGCCTGGTCCCCTCGGACCTGATGTCGGCTCAATGATAACGGGAGCTCCGGCCGCAGCCTGCCGACCCCACGCGTCCAGCGTGCGGCGCGGGCCAGCACGATTTTCCCTCCGAGGCCGGACCGGGCCGTTGGCGCGATCAGCCGTCGGGCCTGCGGTCGAGGCTGCGCAGCGCCTCCGGATCCCGCCCGTAGCGCCGCCGCATGCGCGTCTCGTCCGCCGCGACGGCGTCGCAGCGGAGGGCCTTCACAGCGGCAGCGATGGCACGCCCGCGGTCTGCGTCGTAGGCCTCCTCGCCCGTCCAGTGATGGCAGTCCGTCCGCCGCGGCATGAACGCCGTGACCTCGACTGGGAGCCCCGCTTCGACGGCCGCGCCCGGGTCCGCCCACGCAGGCAACTGCGCGAGAACCAGCGCGCAGAGACACGTTGGCGGCACCCAACCTCCGGTCATTCCGGCCACCCTCCCATCGCGCCTGCCAGTCGGCATACCAGACCATCGATGGGGAGGCAGCCGTCCTGCCGACCCGCATCGACCGGAGCGTCGTCCGCGTCATGCGGCTCGCCTGGGTCGGCGATCCGTCGATCGAGACTCCCGGGACGGTCTATCGCCTGCAGACGTCGGGATGACGGACCGTCATCGAACGATCACCCCAGGCCTGCATTCGCAGGCCATCATTGCCCAACGAGGAATCCGTCGAATGCTCTCACGCCGACACGCTCTCGCCGCCGCGGCGACCCTTCTCTTCGTCCCGGCGGTCCAGGCCGAGCCCGCCGTCGGCCTCGCCGAGCGCCGAGCGATCGCCGCCTATCGGCAGGACCGCTACCCGGCCCTGGAGAAGGCGATCCAGGACGCGGCAGGCTTTCCGGTGCCGGTCGAGGTGGTCTGGGACCAGCTCACCGTCCCGGGCGACGCCCAGTATGTTTCGGACGATACCTATTTCGGGACGACGATCTTCGCGCCGCTCGCCGCCGGCCTGAAAGAGGTCGGCAAGGACAAGATGGGCCGCGACGCCCTGAGCAAGACCCTCAAGGCGATCCGGGTCCGCTACGACGAGAAGACCGCGGTCGCCTCGAACTTCGCCAAGGGGCTGACCTTCAAGGATGGGGTCCTCGACGTGAACTGGCGGCCGTTCGCCAACACCGCCGACGTCAAGCCGCGCGTCGAGGCGGTGGTCGAGGTGCTCGAGAAAAACCTGTGATCGGCAGGATCGGACATCGCTCGCGGATCGCCTGTGCGACCGGCCTCGCACTCGTGCTCGCCGTCTGCGGCCGGGTGGCGGCGGGCGAGCCGGTTGCCACCTCCGGCGTCTACGGCAGCCTGACCCTGGCGGTGAACGGCAAGTCCGTGGCCGGCGTCTTCTCCGAGGGCCGCGGTGAGCCAGGTCCGGGCGGGGCTGCGCCGTTCAGCTGCATCTTCCTCATGCGGGGCAGCCTCGTGGGCTCGCGTGCCGAGATCGAGACCTGGTTCCCGGGCGAACCGGAGCGCATCCCCGGCACGCTCGCCTTCACGCCGGAGGGGGCGGCCCTGACGCTCGCCGAGGATCACGGCGGCTGCATGATGGCGACGGGCACGATGGTCGGAAAGCCTTTCGATCTCGGCCGGGGTCGACTTCAGCCCACGGAGAACTGGCTTGCGGTTGGCCTCGTGACGACCAAGCGCGCCGTCCTTCGACCCGAGCCCGGCCCTGCGCCGAAACGGGGCCCCTACCTCGTCGAATACGACCCGGTGGCGCTTCTCGAGCGCAGGGACGGCTGGGTACGGGCGCGTTATCTCGGCGGCACGAAAACGGTTTCAGGCTGGCTGCCGGCGGATGATCTCGTCGTGGTCGCGCCTTGAGGTCGCAGTCCGAGGCCTCGCCGGTCGGAAGACAAGCGCTCGTACCCCATTCTGGAGCGCTCGGTCGATCACGCTATCGACGGCGGGCGGGGCGCAGCGGTCCAAGGAAGCCGCTCCATTCCATGCCCATCGCTTGTGCTCGCTCCGCGATGACGCCGATGCCGCCCATCAACCCGGCGATCGGCGAGGCCTGCATGCCCGGATCGTTCAGCGCCCGTCCAATCTGCCGGCCCTCCCACCAGAGTTCCAGAACGATCAGGGCCAGAAGCCCAATCAGTCCCCAGGTCGCGAGGCCCCAACCAAGAATGTAGATGCCGTAGGGCGGCGACAGGGCGGTGCCGAGATGCGACAAACCGATCACGGCACCAAAGCCGAGGACGAGTATTGCCAGCAGGCGAAACACCAGACGCCTGTAAAGACGCAACGCGAGATCGAGATCCTCGACGGAGGACTGGTCAAGTTTCAGGGTCATGAAGCCTCTCGCAAAGGGTTCATCCGTCATTCCGGGAACGATCCGATGATGGCAGCATCCTCAGAAAGGGGCGGCCGCAGAACGTAGGCCGGTCGGTTGCAATCTGCGTCAGCAGCCATCGTCCACGTCGCGACGAGACGGCCGCGCGTCCAGCGATCCGACGCGACGCGGTGTTCTATCGGACGGTGCCATCGGGAAACTGCTGTGCCGTCGGTCTTTGCCGCGGGGCCTCTTCCGTCGTGATCGTGCCTGTCCCGAGCAGGATCGCGAACAACGCCATCGGCAACGCCCAGAGTTGCATCGGGATGCCGAAGAACGCGTGGTCGCGGGCGGCCGGACCGAACGTCTCGCCGCGGTTCCAGCGGAGCCCGAGGCCGAGCGCCGTGATGGCGGCAAGGCCCATCGTGAGGCAGACGCCGCGATCCACCTCCGGGCCATCGACCTGCCGCAGGACGATCAGAGGCAGGAACATCGCCGCCGCAGCCAGAAAGATGACCCAATAGCCGCGACCATGCCAGAACACGTACATGCGTCGATCTTCCCCCTGCGATCCGAGTCGGATGCTCTTTCTGGGTCGGCCATCGGATCATCTATCAGAGCGAAGCGCGTCGTGCCCCGCGCACGGGACGGAAAAACAGCGAAGATCGGCACCGTCGCGATCTTATGACGTCTCTTCGGGCGTGATTGTCCTGCTGATGTCTTTGACTTTGTTTTTTGCCGCACGTGACAGTGCGATGTCGGCTCCCGCCTATCCCCTGGCTTGCCGGTTCGTCCGCACCGAACTCGACCTCCATCGCGACTGCGCCCGCCGCGACGGCGCCGTGCTGCGCATCGCCCCGGTCCACATTGCGCAGATGCGCTTTCGTCGCGGGCTCGCCGAGGTCGCGATCGACGAGATCGGCTGGCTCTGGGTGCGACGCGATGGTCTGGCGCTGCCGGTCTTCGTCTTCGACAACGGATCCGACCCTTACGTGCAGGGCCTCGTGCGGGGTTGGCACGCGGGAAAGGTGGCATTCTACGACCGCCGACTGCGCCTCGCCCTCGCGACGCCCTACGATTGGTCCTTCCCGTTCAACCGGCGGGGCGTCGCGCTCGTATGCACGGGATGCCGTTCCGACGGCCGTTCACCATCCTCGATGATCGGAGGTCGGTGGGCCCTGATCGATCGGAAGGGCGCGCTTCTCGAACCGCTCTCGGAGAGTGACACGGCATCCGACCGGTACTTCGCGCGCTGACGACGTTTGACGCCGTACGCATACAAACTCTCGGGCAATTCATGGGAAGACCACGCTGCGCGGCAGCGAAATGAAGCAATATCCGACAGAAAAGCGCTTCGCCAGCGTTAATGGAAGTCCGCTTTAGTATTTGTAGTAGGGCTTCGTAAATGACTGGCTTGGGTCGGGAGCGGGGCGTCCGGTTCCGGCGCCCAAAAGAACACATCAGGGTAAGATCTCGACCAGTTGCTGGCCTCAAGGTCGCGACAGTGGCGTTCGGTTTACGGAGGGTTTCTTGGATCGCCTTGATGCCATGTCCATCCTCCTCACCGTCATTGAGGAAGGCAGTCTCTCTGCCGGGTCACGGAAGCTGCGCCTTCCCCTCACCACGGTGAGTCGCAGGATTTCCGATCTTGAACGACATCTCGGAACGCGACTTCTAAATCGAACCAGTCGCCGGATCGATCTTACGCCGACGGGTCAGACCTACGTCGCAGCGTCCAAACGCATCCTCGAACAAGTGCTGGAGGCCGAGCGGGCGGCGGCTGGCGAATACAGCACGCCCCGCGGCGAACTATTTGTTACCGCGCCGATCGTCTTCGGCCGTCGACATATCGTGCCGCTCGCCACTGCGTTCCTGGCCGCGCATCCCGAGATCGATATCCGATTGTTTCTGATCGATCGCAGCGTGAACCTCGTCGAAGACCATGTCGATATCGCTTTGCGGATCGGCCCTCTGGCCGACAGCGCACTCTTGGCCACGCGCCTCGGCTCGGTCCGCCGTGTGGTCTGCGCAAGTCCGGACTACCTCGCGCGCCGCGGCGTGCCGACAACACCGCAGGCGTTGAGCGGCCACGAAGCCGTGACCTTCCAGGGCTTTCCCGCAACACCGGAATGGCGTTTCCAAGATGGAGCCAAGACGATCACCGTACCGGTCCGCGCCCGTCTCGCCGTCAACACCGCCGAAGCCGCCGTGGATGCCGCGTTGGCCGGGCTCGGCATCACCCGTGTGTTGTCCTACCAAGTTGCGCCGGAGATCCGATCCGGTGCGCTGACGTTGATCCTCGAGGGCTATGAGCCTGAGCCGCTCCCGGTCAGCTTCGTCCATCCGGAACAAGGACCGACGCCTATCAAGGTACGTGCCTTCCTCGATTGGAGCGTTCCGAAGCTCAGAGCCTACCTTGGAACCCTCTGAGGATCTTCGCAGGCCTTCCATTTTTCGGAATGCAGGCTCCCGAACACATAGGCTTATCCCGAAAACCGGCTGCGCCTAGGTTCCTTCTCACGAGCCGCGATGCATCACGCAGCGGCCTTGGTTCCGAGGAGAAACGTCGATGACCGATCTGTTCGTTCCGGCCGTTCTGTCAGCCTCCGCCCTCGCGATGCAGGCTGCGGCGCCGCGGAGCCCGGCGCATCCGGTGATCCCCATCGTCCACCATCGCACGGCGATCGTGGACGGTGTCGATGTCTTCTTCCGCGAGGCCGGGCCGGCCGATGCACCCGTCGTCGTGCTGCTTCACGGCTTTCCGACCTCGTCGCACATGTTCCGCAACCTGATCCCGCTTCTCGCCGACCGCTACCATGTCATTGCGCCGGATTATCCTGGCTTCGGCAAGAGCGGCGCGCCGGACCACAAGGCCTTCGACTACACTTTCGCGCATTATGCCGACCTCGTCGACGCATTGCTCGATCGGCTCGGCGCGGCGCGCTACGCCCTGTACGTTATGGATTACGGAGCACCCGTCGGCTACCGGCTCGCCCTCAAGCACCCCGAGCGCATCAGTGCTCTCGTCGTCCAGAACGGCAACGCCTACGAGGAGGGGTTGCTGGCGTTCTGGGATCCGATCAAGGCCTATTGGGCCGACGGGTCCGAGACGAACCGCGAAGCCCTGTCGGTTCTGGTCGATCCCGCCACGACGAAGTTCCAGTACGTCGATGGCGTCGCCGACATCTCGCGGATCGATCCCGACACCTGGCGGCACGACCAAGCGCTCCTCGACCGCCCTGGCAACAAGGACATCCAGCTGGACCTTTTCCACGACTACGGCACGAACGTTCCGCTGTACCCGGCTTTCCAGGCATATTTCCGCGCGCACAGACCGCCGACGCTGATCGTCTGGGGTCGGAACGACTCGATCTTCCCCGCCGAAGGCGCGCATCCCTACCTGCGGGATCTGCCGGACGCCGAGCTTCATCTGCTCGATACCGGGCATTTCGCGCTGGAGGACAAGCTCGACGTCATTGCACCGCTCATGCGCGACTTTCTCGACCGTACCCTCCTCTCCCACTGAACCGGCGATGGCCCGTGCGACCGACCGAGCCCGGACGGGACCGGCCTCGGAGCCGCTCGGGCCCGTCATGCAGGAGATCCGTCATGAGACATCGTTTCTTCGATCTCGCCTTCACTCCGGGCGTCCGGGCGGAGCAGGCCCGCATGGGCTCCCGTGAGGCCTACGCCGATGCGGCGGCCGGTGCGGCGATGCCCGCGGAAGCGCTCACCGACCGCGAGGTCAACTTCATCGCCGACCGCGACAGCGTCTATCTCGCCAGCGTCTCGGAGACCGGTTGGCCCTATGTGCAGCATCGCGGCGGACCGATCGGCTTCGTCAAGCCGATCGACGGCCGCACGATCGGCTGGGCCGAGTTTGCGGGCAACCGTCAGTATGTCTCCATCGGCAATGCGGCCGCGAACGACCGCGTGGCGATGATCTTCATGGACTATCCGAACCGCCGGCGTCTCAAGCTGCTCGGCCGCCTCCACGTCGTCGCGAGCGGCGAACGTCCGGACCTCGCGGCCACGCTCGCGACGCCAAGCTACCGAGCGCGCGTCGAGCGCTTCGTCCTGGTGACGGTTGAGGCCTTCGACTGGAATTGCCCGCAGCACATCACCCCGCGTTTCAGCGAAGCCGAGATCGCGACGGCGGTCGCGCCGCTGCATGCGAGGATCGCGGAACTCGAAGCGCAACTGACCAGCCCCAGGGGGTGGTCCGGTTCCAAAGTTGGTGCAGGGTCAGCCTTTGCTCCCCAGGTCGCTTGGCCGGCCGAGCCGGTCTGGTGAGCGCAGCCGGTCAGGCGGATGAGGCGGGCACGAACACCTCCGGGGCCGGCGGGAGATAACCCAACCGGGCATGCCGGTGTACGCCGTCGTCGGGTCGTCGCCAACTCCCGGATCGAAACCGGCATGGTCTCCATCGACACCGCCACAAGCTCGATGCCGGAGCTGCGCTCCGGCGGCATTAAGAACTCGGGCTCCGGCCGCGAACTCGGCATCGAGGATGTTCGTCAACAAGACACTGGTCGTCGTGGCGGCCTGACACGGTCATGAAGCCAACGACCGGCACGGCGGCCGGTGGCTGGCGGAACGATTTCGTGATGACGCTATGGACCAAGGGGGGCGCGTGAGCGGCGGTCTCGGTGCATTGTTCTCGCTACCTGACGGTGACGAGCGATGACGATGTCGAGCTGGACGGACACGCCACAGAGATACGGCCGGATCAGTCGCGGCTTCCACTGGTTGATGGCCGCACTCTTCGCCTGGCAGTTTGCCGGCGCGCTGCTCTACGTCAGCATCGGCGATACGGCTCTCACCAAATTTGTCGGAGGGAGCCATCTGACCATGGGATTCACGCTCCTCGTGATCGTCGTATTGCGTGGTGCCTGGGCTCTGGTGAGTCTGAAACGGCGACCGCCGCATACGGGTCGCCTGGGACGCGCTGCGGCCTCAGGGCACGCGTTGATCTACGCCGTCATGTTTGTGCAGCCAGGCATTGCTCTCCTGCGTCAATATGGATCCGGCAAGGGCTTTTCCCCCTATGGCATCCCGTTGATGCCTGAACGCGGAAGCAAGATCACGTGGATGATGGTCCCTGCCGATCTTATGCACTATTGGCTGGGTTTTGCATTTTTGGCAGTGATTATCGGCCACATTGCCATGGCAGCGATGCATCAATTCTTTTGGAAGGAAAAGGTGATCTCGCGAATGACTTGACGGCGATTTGCTTCTGCCGATGTCTCGTTAGACTGACGTTCGACGGCATCGACATGGCTCGGATGCCGCACAGAGATCTGCCCGGCCATATCGCCTACGTACCGCGGGCACGGGTCGCCTTTTTCCCATTCAGCGTTCGCGAGATCGTTTTCATGGGCCGGGCAAGCAGGCTCCGGGCAAGCAGGCTCCCGGTCTTCGCCAGACCCGGCATCGACGATCACGCCGCGGCGCATGGCGCGCATGCGAGCCGCGACGTCGAACACCTGGGAGCTCTGTCTGAGTAATGCTCTCGACGGCGGGGGAGCCCGGAGGCCGATCCTCTGGCCGTCCCGAGATGTCAACGCGGAGGCAAATCCGGTCAGGCATCGTCTGCCCGCGGCCCTAGACTGGGCGTCGGCATTCGGGTCGCGGCAAGCCCGCTCCCTCCGCGCCCTCTCGGAGAACGCATCATGAAGCACCTCTTGATTTCCCTCGGGCTGTTCGCGGGGGCGCTGGCCTTCGTCCCCATGGAAGCGAGCGCGATGGTCTGCGCCAGGGGCCTCTATCGGGCCGGGTGCGTCGGTCCCAACGGCGGAGTCGCGGTCCGCCGCGGCGGCTACGCGCCCCGGGTCGGAATGTACGGGCGCGGGGCGCGGGTGGGGATGTACGGCCGTGGCGTGCGCGGCGTCGCCTTCCGCCGCGGCGGCTTTCGTCGCTGAGATCCGACGAGCGGCGAGGCCGGCATCCGGCCTCGCTTGCCTCTCGGCAAAGATGGCTCCTTCAGAACTTGGCGACGACCGGCGCGTCAGCGACCACGGCTTTGGCGGGTGCGACCCAGAGCGGGGCCGTGATCGTGAGATAGGTCGCGGTGCCCTCGAAGCGGTTGGTGACGTCGAATTCGCGCAGGACCCGCACGTTCGTGGAGACGGGGATCTCGCCGAGTTTGAACGTGTAGCCGATCTGGCCACCCACCGCCGTCACGCGCCCCTTGAAAGGGCCGATCCGATCGCCGCGTCCGCTGTCGCCCGTGAGCTGGTCGTAGAAGTAGCCGACGGCACCGATCGAGAATTCCTTGCTCAGGAACTTCGAGGCCGACCATTCCAGGTGGAACTCGGTGCCGGTGAGGTACTGCGTCGCCGGGTTGATCCAGTTGAATGTCACGCCGGGCACCACGGAAAGCTCGTAGCCGAGGACCGGGTCGAGGTAAGTGAGCGCCGCGCTGAGGTCGAGCGCCGGCCGGTTCAGCGAGATGTTGGACAGCTGGCCGGTCTCGTAGGATCCCGACGGAACCACGCCGAGGACGGTGGTGCTCCAGTGAAGGTTGCCGGAATGCCAGCCCACGAACGAGGCGAGGTAGATGTCGCCGACGTTGAAGATCGCGTCGCGCTCGCGGCCGGAAACGATGCGGTCGATCCGGGGTGACGAAAAAATCGCGCCGGCGCTGACGTTGGGCGTGCCGAACGGGATGGTGACCGAGAACCCGAGGGTTCCGCCGAGGATCTCGACCGGGGTGACCCAGACCGGCGTCATGAAGGTCGCGCTGATATCGAGCTTCACGTTCGCGGCGACCACGCCGCCGCTCTGGAAGCTGCGGTTGCCACCGAGATTGCCCTGGTAGAAGTAGGTCTCGTTCTCGAAGTAGAACCCCGGCGGCGGCGTCACGCCGGCGAGCGGGCCGCGGTTGCCGAGCACGTAGGCCCCCTGCGCCCCCTCCGCAGCCTTCGCCCCTCCGGAGAACGACACGCCCGCGACGGCCAACACTGCGCAAGCGAACATTCGGTTCGAGCGGCGGAAATCAGACATGATGCCCTCCTATGAAAGCGGCACATGTCTCGCCTTCGAATACAATCGTCTCAGCTCTGATCGCGGGCATCAATCCAGAACAATAGAGTCTCACGTATTTCTAGTACTATGTGCTATAAATGTTAGATTTGATAGTATATTATATGATAGGTTAATAAATCTTATGAAGATTGTGCGCGAGGCAATTGCGCCGGGTGCATAGTGCCGAGATCTTGCTTCACGCTCGAGACTTGCGACGGCCTCGATCTCTCGAAGCCGTCCCTGTCGCGCGCCGCGCGGCCTGGTTCCGCGCGCTATTTGCCCATCGCCGAACGGGCCGCGATGATCTTGGCTTTGATCGCATCGAGGTTGAAGCTCGCGCCCTTCTGCATGGGCGGAAACGCAATGGCGGTCATGGCCAGCTTCTCGACCTCCTGCTGGACGAAGACGAAGCGCCAGAACTCGTAGAGGAACCAGCTCATGTAGTTCTGGGCGCCTTCCTTCGTCCCGTCCGTCGGCCAGCCCGTGCGCTCGAACGGGTCGAGGCGCAGGTTAGTGATGTAGGGGACGTCGGCCTTGGTCTTGTCGCCGAGCCAGCCGTGCGGCTGGTCGATGAAGCGGTATTTGTAGTCGCCGATCCGGACGGCGCCGAGTTCACTCTCGCCGAAGTACCAGATCTCGTTGCGGTTCGACGGACCCTTGCCGGTGATCATGTCGAGCTGGTTGTAGCCGTCGAGATGGACCTTGTAGGTCTGGTCGCCGATCGCCTTGCCGGCCTTCAACTCCTCGCCGATGGTCGCGTTGCCGGCAGCCGCCACCAGCGTCGGGAACCAGTCGAGTCCGGAGATCACGCCGTTCTCGACCTTGCCGGCAGGCACCTTGCCGGGCCAGCGGACCATGGCCGGCGCGCGGAAGCCGCCCTCCATGATAGTGCCCTTGGACTGCGAGAACGGCGTCTGGCCGCCATCGGGCCAGGTGAAGACCTCGGTGCCGTTGTCTGTGGTGAAGACGACGATGGTGTCGTCGTCGATGCCGAGGTCCTTGAGCTTCTTCATCACCGAGCCGACGTCGTCGTCGAGCTGGGCCATGCCGGCTTCCTGGATGCTCCAGCCGTTCTTCGAATTGCGCATCGCCTGATACTTCGGCGACAGGTGGGTGGTGACGTGCATCCGGGTCGGGTTGAGCCAGACGAAGAACGGCTTGCCGTCGGCCTTGGCCTTGTCGATGAAGCCCAGCGCCAGATCGCGGATCTCGTCGTCCACCGTCTCCATCCGCTTCGGATACAGCGTGCCGGCATCCTCGATCCGCTGCTTGCCGACCTTGCCCCAGCGCGGGTCGTCGGTGGGGTCGTCCGTGGTCGTCGCCCAGGAATGGACCATGTTGCGCGGGCCGACCTTGTCGAGCAGCTCCTGCGGGTAGGCAGGGTGGGCCGGATCCTCCATCGCGTCGAGGTGGTAGAGGTAGCCGAAGAACTCGTCGAAGCCGTGGACGGTGGGCAGGAACTCGTTCTTGTCGCCGAGGTGGTTCTTGCCGAACTGGCCTGTGGCGTACCCCATCCCCTTGAGCGCGGTGGCGATGGTGACCGCCTGCGCCGGGATGCCGATGGCGGCGCCGGCCTGGCCCACCGTGGTCATGCCGGTGCGGATCGGCAGCTCGCCGGTGATGAAGGCGGCGCGGCCCGCCGTACAACTCGCCTCGGCGTAGTAATCCGTGAACAGCATGCCCTCGGCGGCGACCTTGTCGAGGTTCGGCGTGCGCCCCGCCATCATGCCGCGGTGATAGGCGCCGATGTTCCAGATGCCGATGTCGTCGCCCATGATGACGACGATGTTCGGCTGCTTGCCCGATGGCGGCGGCGAGGACTGGGCCAGGGCTGGCGTGGTTTGGGCCGCAGCCACGAGCCCTGCTGTCGCGAGCAGCGAGGTGCCGCTGAGGAGCATGTTGCGGCGGCTCATCGCCGCCTGGTTCTCCTCGGGCGCCGCGCCGTCATCCGTCCGGCCGTCGCTGGTCTCGTCGCGTCTCATGTCGGGTTTCCTTCTCTTGTGATGCATCGGAAGCCGACGTGGCTCATCGACGTGTCGACGGGCTGCGCGTGACGCGCGGCCGGCCGGTAGCGGCGGCAGTAATTCGGCGCGCACAGGTGCGAGCCGCCCTTCACCACCTTGCGAGGGATCCTGATCCGGGGCTGGCCGGGATCGAAGCTGTCCTCCTCGCGGCCGCCGCGCGGATTCCGGGGGATGCAGCAGGACTTCTGAAGCGGGTTTCCGGCGCCCTGGGCGAACCAGTCCGTGGTCCACTCCCAGACGTTGCCGATCATGTCGGACAGGCCGTAGCCGTTCGGCGGAAAGGCGCCGACGGGCGAGGTCCGCGGGAATGCGGAGGTGTTCGTGTGCGGGAAGTCGCCTTCCCAGATGTTCGCCATCCGCTGTCCGCCCGGGACGAGCGTCTGGCCCCAGGCGAATTCCGTCTCGTCGAGGCCGCCGCGGGCGGCGAACTCCCATTCCGCTTCGGTCGGCAGGGCCTTGCCGGCCCAGCGCGCATAGGCCTTGGCATCGGCGAACGCGACATGCACGACGGGATGGTCGTCGAGCCCCGTCAGCGAACTGTCCGGGCCATAGGGGTGGCGCCAGTCCGCACCGGCGACGAAACTCCACCACTGACTGGGGAAGCGCAGGTTCACGGGTTCGCGCGGCTGCACGAAGACCAGCGATCCGGGGTGGAGCATGTGCGGGAGAGCCCCGGGATAGTCCCGCGGATCCGGGGAGATCTCGGCCACCGTGCGGTGGCCGGTGGCCGCGACGAATGCCGCGAACCGGGCGTTCGTCACCGGGGCCTCGTCGATCCGAAAGGCGTCGAGCGCCACGCGGCGTGTCGGGGCTTCTTCCGGATAGTGCCGGTCCGATCCCATCCGGAACGTCCCTCCGACGATGCGCTGCATTCCGCGATGGAAATCCTCGCCGTCGAAGGAAGCGGTGTCGATGGTCGATCGCGGTGACACGGCACCTGCCATTCCAGGCTCCCGTTGAGGACCGAGCGCGTTCCGGGAGGGGGGAAGGAGATCGACCCACCCCGTTGTACAAGGCTCGGCACCGACCCGGTCCCCAGCGCCGAACGCAACGTCAGGATGCGGAAACCCGTCCCGGCTGCTTGACCGCGATTGCCAAGAGATTGACCGCTCGCGACATCCGCTCGGGTCTTTGTGGGAAATCCGACATTGACCGGGCGCCTGCGCTCCCGGCAGCCCCGAAAACCGTCAGAGCCTGTCGTCTCCGGTCAAGCGAGTACGCGCGGAGCCGCCTACGATCCGGGCCGCGACGCGATCGCGCCGACATCCGGGACGAAGCCATGACACTCCCGCCGCGCTCCGTGCGGCGCCGAACCTGGTCTTCGCGCAGTGAGCCGGCTTTCGGACATCCGGTCGGAGAGCCCGGAAGGCCCAAAACGTCCAGGCCCTTGGCCCATCGGGTCAAGTCGGTGTCCGGTTCCGTCAAGCGGATCGGTCCGGACCGCTTAGGCTTACGGCTGCACGATCGCGGTTCGCTCGACAGGATCCGACCGTCCACGCCGCATCAGGAGGCTACCCAGTGCCGAGCTTCACAGGTCTCGCATTCGTCTCCCTCGTCACGCTGGCCGCCGCGGGTGGGCGGCCTCCGACCTTCGACGTCAAGGCGACCTGCCGCGCGGCTCCGAGCCTGGGAGCCGGCAACGGCAACACCGACCAGAACTGTCTGCGGGACGAAACGCAGGCGCGAACCCAGCTTGTAAAGCTCTGGTCGAGCTTCGATCCGCGCCGCCGCGCGCTGTGCGTGCAGGAGGCCGGCAACGGCGGGTCTCCGAGCTACGTGGATCTGCTGACCTGCCTGCAGATGTAAGCTGCACACCGACCGTCCGACCGTGGCCGAGCCCCTGACCGCTTGAGACGCGGCGGCCCCGGCACGCCGGGTCCTGCAACGGTCCGGCATCCGACCTTCCGAAGCACGGCGCCGCGTTGCTTCCGCGCCATCCGACGCGTCGCTCGTTCGGCCTCGGGCAGACGCCGATCCTCTCGCGCGATCTGTCAGCATCCATTGCGGACCGACGGCCCGGCAGGAACAATACTGCAGCAACATTACGATTGCGCACAATCCGATAAAGATTAGAGATTCAACAAGACTCCATGCAAATTTAATCTAAATCAATTTCAGTTTAGTTGTTACGAATACTTGACATCCCTTCCCACCCTCGATAGCGTGCTGTAAATCTACAGCTGCATTTCCCTAGGGGCTCACCGCGACTTCGTCGTCTGCTGAGCGGGTCCTGCCGTGCGTCGACGAGGGCGTGCCACATGATTGCACAGGTCCAGGCTGGAACGCTTTTATCGATCTCGGAAGGACCACGTTCCGGGATCCCACCCGTCGCCTTCGACATGTCCGGGCTCGATACGGGCGCCCAACCCGAAAACCATGGCGGCCGGGTCGGGATACTCAGGGAACTGCCAGCGGTCCTCCGATCGCTGGGGTTCGAGCCCGATCCCATCATCGGCCAGGCCGGACGGGATCCCCGCCTCCTCGACGACGGCGACAACGCATTCCCCGCCTCGTCCGTCGGCGGGCTGCTCGCGTGGTGCGCGGAGCGGACCGGTTGCCGCCATGTCGGCCTCCTGACCGGGGCTCGGGCGAGAACGTCCTGCTTCGGGATCGTGGGGTTGCTGATGCAGCACCGGCCCACCGTGTCCGATGCGCTGCTCTGCCTGATCGAGCACGGGCATCTCTATCACCCCGGTGCAGTCTCGACGCTCGACGTCAGGGACGGGACCGCCATGCTCCGCTACGGCTTCTCGCCCGCGGACGCCGAGGGTGGCCGGCAGACCGTGGACCTCGCGCTCGCCTCCGGCTTCCGCATCCTGCAGGCCCTCTGCGGTCCGGGTTGGGCGCCGCGCGAGGTGCTGCTGTCCCACCCCTCCCTTGGGGACGAAGCGGCGTATCGACGGATCTTCGGAGTGCCGGTCCGGTTCGACGAGGAGGGAACGGCGCTGGTCTTCGAGGCAAAGGGGTTGTCCCGCCCGGTCGCGGGGGCGGATCCGGGTTTCCGCCACATCCTGGAGGTCCAGGTTCGCGCCCTCGAGCACCTCCATCACGAAGCGCTGAGCAGCCAGCTGCGCCGCTCCCTGCGCATCCTGCTCCTGCGGAAGGGCTGCTCGGCGGGACGGACGGCCCAGCTCTTCGCCATGCATCGGCGAACCATGAGCCGTCGCCTCAAGGCCGAGGGCAACAGCTTCCAGCACCTCGTCGACGAGGTCCGCTACGACATCGCCCGCCACTTGCTCTCCAACCCGAGCCTGTCGCTGGCCGAGGTGGCGGTAGCGCTCGGCTACTCCGAGGCCAGCGCCTTCACACGCGCGTTCCGGCGCTGGTCGGGGATCAATCCGAAGGCCTGGCGGCTCGACATGCTGGCGAAGCATGGCCTGTCCACGCCGCGCCTCGTGCCAGCCCTCTCGGCGGCCTGATGCCGAGCCCTGGAGCATCAGCCCCGAAAAGTGGCCGCGTGCTTTCGGGACAGCCAAAGCAGCTCCACAATCCAGACGGTGTGCGGCCGGTATGGCCGGATTGGCCGACCCGTGTCCTCATCGGACAAGCACGGGGCCCTCGACGCCCTATGGTTCGAGCCGTCGGACCATCTTTCCGCCGCGTCATGCGCCACAGGGACCCGAGACATGGAACCGCGTTTGCCCGGGTCCGGCGAAAGGGCCGTGCTCGTCTGGCTGAAGGAGGGGCTCGAACCCCGCAGCGGATTGTTCGAGTCGAAACCGGAGAGGGGCGATCTCGGGCCGGTCTGCTGGCTCCGCTTCGACCTGGCTCTCCTGTTCGCGATGCACGATCCGCGGACGGACGAGCGGGTGCCATGGATCAAGACAGGGGGCCGGGTCATTCGACCCAGCGCGTTGCGCGCGATGTTCATGGCCGACGAAGGCCGCCTGGGGTGATGCGCCCAACACAGTCCAAGCCATGACCGAAGCCGCCGGCGACGGCCTACCGGGAGTATCGACATGACCGAGCACTCGACCCTGCGCCGCGCGACGGCCGAACTCTTCGGAACGTTCTGGCTCACCTTCGGGGGATGCGGGGCGGCCGTGCTGTCCGCAGCCTTCCCCGAACTCGGCATCGGCTTCCTCGGCGTCGCGTTCGCCTTCGGGCTGACCGTGCTGACCATGGCCTACGCGGTCGGGCACATCTCCGGCGGCCACTTCAATCCGGCCGTCACGCTGGGACTCTGGTCGGCGCAGCGCTGCGCCACCCGGCATGTCCTCCCCTACATCGCGGCACAGGTAGCGGGTGCGATCCTGGCCGCCGCCGCGCTCTACCTGATCGCGTCGGGCAAGCCGGGCTGGATCCCGAACGGTTTCGCCTCCAACGGCTACGGCGAGCTCAGTCCCGGCAAGTTCGACGTCGGCGCCTGCCTCATGATCGAGTTCCTGGCGACCTTCTTCTTCCTGTTCATCATCATCGGCACCACCTCGAAGGGCGCGGCCGTGGGCTTCGCCGGAATTCCCATCGGCTTCGCCCTCGTGCTGATCCACCTGATCTCGATCCCGGTGACCAACACCTCCGTCAACCCGGCACGCAGCACAGGTCCGGCCCTGTTCGCAGGCGGCGAGTATCTCGGGCAACTCTGGCTGTTCTGGCTCGCGCCCATCGCCGGGGCCATGGTCGCGGGTACCTTCGCCCGCTGGTTCTACGAGCCGGCCGACATCGTCGAGACGACGGTTGTCGAGAAGGTGGCCGTCCTGCCGGTCTGAGACCGGCCGGAGATCAGTCCTTCGGCGCTGGCACCCACTCAGGCCTTCGCGTGGGGTGAAGAGCCATCGTTGTGGGCATAGGCGTCATACGACGCAGGCGATGCCCTGCATTGCCTGCGTCGGGACAGATCACCCTTACGAGTGGTTCGTTCCGGGGATGGGATTCCTATCGGATCGGATGCCCCCTGAGCGGCGACTTCCCGTGGTGGAAAACGGCTCCTGCACCGAGAACTTCGGATCTGTCGGCACCAGCGCTACGGCGTCCCACGCTCCGAGGCCGGCGGTTCCCAATCCACGATCGAGAGGTCGAGCGGCAGGGCCTTGCGCACGGCAAGCGGGGGCGACCTGCGGGTCAGCGTCAGTGGTGACCCGGTCGCCTCCGCCCGATCGAAATCGGCAGTCCCCGCCTCGGCAGCCGCCGGAATGGCAAAGGCCTCGAAAACATACGGCAGACCGTCCGCCAGAAGGCCGTCCGAACGGTCCATGACGTGCAGGTGAAGATGCGGCGCCTGGCTGTTACCGCTGTTGCCCACCTCACCGATGACCGCGCCACGCCCGATCCGATCACCGACGCGCACCCTGACGCTTCCGGGTCGAAGATGGGCGTAGAGCACGAACGCTCCGCCACCGATGTCGAGCACGACGAAATTGCCGTCCGCCTCGCCGATCGGCAGGTTCGCCGGCAGCGCGCCTGGTGCCTGGTCGGGCAAGTCGTTACGCCCGCCGACGACCGCACCGTCGGCCACCGCCAGCACCGGCTCACCGTAGATGCGGTAGCTCTTCACGTCCTTCAGGTCGCCTCGCACGATCCGGCTCTCGCCGTCGATCTTTTCCCAGTCGATGGCGAAGCGCTGCGCCAACCGAAACGCTCCGTTGAGCGGTAGCAGCGCACGGACATGCCGGATGGAATCGCAACAGCCGTCCCCGGCGACGTAGCCGCTTCCGCGCAGCGGCGATCCCAGCACAGGCAGGGGCTTGTCGATCACCGGCGTGTCCGCGACCCGCATCGACAGGTCGGACTTCAGCGGCTCGGCAAATCCGTCGATCTCGTGAGCCAGCGTCGTGGGAACGCGTGCACCGGCGTCGAGGGCGACATGAAGGAAGACGATCCCGAACTGGGAGGCGCCGAGCGATGCCGTCTCGCTGCCGCGACGGCCGCCGAGCGACAGGCGCCGACCGATCGCGTCCCGGTCGAGCGCCAGGAGTTGCCGTCCGGTGCCGCCGTCCAGCACGATGATGCGATTGACGTCGAATCGCCCGTCCAGCACGTTCAAGAGGCGGAGTTCGTAGACGAGGTGATTGCGCCCGTCCGACATGGGAACGGCCCGGGGTGGTGCAAGCACATCGGCGACGAGCGGCGTCATGACGGGCAGCGTTGCATCGGCCTGCCGCCCGATCTCGGCCGCACGCGCTGCTCCGTAGAACAACATGCTCAGGATCGACGCAGCGCAGAGGAGAACGGTCAAGCGCATACGGAATCCTTTGAATCGAGACGGCGGGCTGCACTGACCGCTTCAGGCGAAGGGATGGCTGAACGGAACAGCCGCGTTCCTTCTCATCGGCTAAGTTTCTCTCACAAAACTCCCGCTTCGCAGTCGTCGGAATATTGAAACCAGCGGGCCTGAAGGGGTGTCGTATACGTACGATGACGAGACCGGAATCGAGACTACACGTCGCCGACCATAACGCCAGGGAGGGGTCATGAACGGGAAGGACATCGAGGAGCTCAACGCCGTTCGCGCGATGCTCGGATCCAAACCGCGGCCGGTGGGATGGAGCGAGCGGCGGGCTCGTCTCGATGAGGTCGGATCGGTCTGGCCGATCGCCGAGGATATCGTTCTGGAAGCCACAACCCTCGCCGGAGTGCCCTGCGAATGGTCGACGAGCCCCGGAGCCGATGCGGCACGGGTCCTCGTGTACTTCCACGGGGGTGGATACTG
Source organism: Methylobacterium thuringiense (assembly GCF_022179645.1). Lineage (GTDB taxonomy): Bacteria > Pseudomonadota > Alphaproteobacteria > Rhizobiales > Beijerinckiaceae > Methylobacterium > Methylobacterium thuringiense. The sequence goes on along the minus strand of NZ_BPRA01000007.1, from coordinate 69,157 downwards.
TTCCGGCTCCATCGCGAGCCACCGCCGCCTCGTGACCGAGGCCGGTCGCGCGGCGGGTGCGCGCACGTTGGCGGTCGGCTATCGCCGCGCTCCGGAGCATCCCTACCCGGCCGCACTCGACGATGCGCTCTCGGTTTGGACCGGGTTGCTCCGGCTGGGATTCGATCCGGCGCAGGTCGCGGTTGCGGGCGACAGCGCCGGGGGCGGCCTGACGCTGGCCCTCGTCCAGCATCTTCGCACTGCCTCGCAGCTAATGCCCGGCTGCCTCTGGCTCATCTCGCCCTGGACGGACCTGACGCTGTCGGGCGTCAGCCTCGCCGCGAAAAGCACCGTCGATCCCTTGATCTCGCGTCATTATCTCGCCGAGCTCGTCGATGCCTATCTCTCGGTTGGCCACGACAGGGCGGATCCGCTGGTGTCGCCGCTATTCGCAAACCTGTCCGGCTTGCCGCCGACGCTGATACAGGTTGGATCCGACGAGACGTTGCTCGACGATGCGACTCGGCTCGCTGCAGCGATGGGCGCGGCCGACATCGCCGTGACGCTCGAAATCTGGCCACACATGATCCATGCTTGGCCCTTGTGGAATGCTCGGCTGGATGCCGGCCGGCGTGCCATCGCCGCCGCCGGAGCTTTCCTGCAAGCCCGTTTGAAGTAAGGGCTTCACCCGCGCTCCGTCGAACAGTGCGCCGTAAAAATCCATGGCGCGCCATTCGAAGCTGCAATGGCAACCAGCCGACAAATCCTCGGCCTCTCTCACCGTCGATCCGAAGGACAACGGAGGAAGCGCGAGCATACGCTTGTTCTGGAGCAAGAAGACCGGCCTACTTTAACGCATTGGATCTCCCTCCGACATGCCGGCGAGGGATCTGATCCTCCCCCATTGAAATGATCCGCCCTTTGGTATGGCTTTTGAGCCTGGAGGACGGACAAGACGGCAAAACACCCGAAGCCCGAGGAGATTGTCGCCAAGCTACGGCAAGCGGATGTGCTGATTTCATAGGGCCAGAGCGCTGCAGATTTAGTCCGCGCGCTCGGCGTGAGTTCAGTGACGTACTACCGGTGGCGGCGTGAGTTTGGCGGCCTGAAGTCGGATCAGGTTCGACGGATGAAGGATTTGGAGACCGAGAATACCCGGCTCCGAAAGGCGATTGCGGATCTCACCCTCGACAAGCTCATCCTGCAGGAGGCGTCCCGGGGAAACTTCTGAGCCCTGCGCGCCGACGCGCCTGTGTCGAGCACATCATGCAGACGATGACCGTCTCCGAGCGCCGCGCCTGTCGGGCGCTCGGTCAGCATCGCTCGACACAGCGTAAGGTACCGCGGGGCCGCGACGACGAAGAGGAGCTGACGTCCGATCTCGTGGTGTTGGCCGAGAAGTATGGGCGCGACAGTTACCGCAAGATCAGCGCGTTGCTGAAGGCGGCCGGGTGGTTCGTCAACGACAAGCGCGTCGAGCGCATTTGGCGGCGTGAGGGTCTGAAGGTCCCAGCCAAGCAGCCCAAGCGAAGGCGGATCTGGGACAACGACGGCTCCTGCGTCCGTCTTCGCCCGGAACACCGTAATTACGTGTGGTCGTATGACTTTGTCGAGGCCCGCACGCAGGATGGCCGCAAGATCCGGATGCTCAACGTGGTCGATGAGTTCACGCACGAATGCCTCGCGATCCGGGTCGCCCGCAAGCTAAAGGCGATCGACGTCATCGACGTGCTCTCGGATCTGTTCATCCTGCGTGGCGTACCTGGCCATATTCGTTCGGATAACGGGCCGGAGTTCGTTGCGAAGGCCGTCCAAGCTTGGATTACCGGCGTCGGAGCAAAGACGGCCTACATTACGCCAGGCTCATTATGGGAGAATGGCTACGTCGAAAGCTTCAACGCACGACTTCTCGACGAACTCCTCAACGGCGAGATCTTTTACACACTCAGGTAAGCTCAGATCGTGATCGAAAGCTGGAGGCGTCACTACAACGGCGTGCGCCCACATGCATCGCCGGGATACCGGCCGCCGGCACCGGAAGTCTTCATGCCAGCCTTCTCCGCTTGGCCGGCTGCGCTCGCCCGATCAGCCCCGCCGGCCAAGCTACCTGTGACGGAGCAGCCAACCGTGCACTAGAGCGTTTTCGGTTTAATCCGGTTCGTATCCTGCGGCTTTGAAGAAGTTGGCGCACGCGTCTGGGGTGACGGTGTCGATGAGCCGTCCGATGGCCGACCACAGTCCGTCGACGGTGCGTTCGGCAGCTTTGCGCAGCAGCGCCTTCAGCTTTGAGAACGCCATTTCGATCGGGTTGAAGTCGGGGCTGTAGGGCGGGAGGAACAACAGCCGCGCGCCAGCCGTCTCGATGGCGGCTCGCACGGCCGGACCCTTGTGGCTGCCGAGGTTGTCCATGACGACGATGTCGCCGGGGATGAGCTCGGGCACCAGGACCCGATCGACGTAAGCCTGGAAGGCGTCGCGGTTGATCGGCCCGTCGAGGACGAACGGCGCGGCGATCCCGGACAGGCGCAGACCCGCCACCAAGGTCGTGGTCTTCCAGTGTCCATGCGGCACGGGGGAGCGTAGCCGCTCGCCACGCGGCGCACGCCCGCGGGTGCGGGCCATGTTGGTGGAGGTCCAGGTCTCGTCGAGGAACACGAGGCGGGCCGGGTCGAGGTCGGGCTGATCCGCAAACCACGCCTCGCGCGCCGCCTTCACGTCCGGGCGTTCTTGCTCGGAGGCGTGCGCTGTCTTTTTTTGTACGTGAGGTCGCGTGCATCGAGGAAGCTCCACAGGGTGCCGAGGCCGACCGTGAGAGCGTGCTCCTCCCGCAACCGGGCACGCATCTCCTCCAGGGTGATATCCTTTTGTCCGTCGATCAGGCCGCGCAGGAACGCCTCGTGCGGATCGAGCTTCGAGCGGCGCGCCCGCCCTTGTGGGCGGGCCGCCACCGTCCCGGTCGTCGTCAGCGCGGCCATCCAGCGGATCGACGTCGCGATGCCGACACCGAACCGCGCCGCCGCCTGGCGCCGCGAGGTCGCGGCCGCGGCCTGCACCACCCGCTCGCGCAGATCCTGGCTGTAGGGCCGTCCCATGCGTCGCTCCCTCTCAAGGGCGATCAATGAATCAGCACAACGACGCCGCGTGAACCCCACCCCATCGATTCAGAACAGACCAAAAACGCTCTAACTTCCCCTTGGACCACCTCGTGGGGGCCGATCAGATCACGAACCCATATTTGCGCGGGGACATAAAGCTCGCCTGCATGGCGCGGTCATGCCCTTCTTGCGGGAATGACTTTATCAGATTTGCCTCCACACGGGTCACAGAGGATCATCGGGAGTGCCGCGAATAGTGTGGCGTCGTACGACCCGTGCGTCAGCGTCCGCTGGAAGCCGCAGTCGGGATGTCATGAGCAGCAGATCGCTCTGCCGGGTTTCGCGGATGCCGTCCTGCAGGCGCTCGCCGATACGCTGCGAGACGACGGCGGTAACCGCCGACAGGATCGAAAGGGGGGATACGGCTCGGCCAGAGACGGAACGAGCCATGAAGAAACGGACGCGCCAGAGGTCGCGCGTCGCCAAGGCTGTAACGCCGATGGTGGCCGGAACCGTTCTCGAAAAGGCGTGGGACTTCGCGTGCGACGCAGACGAGGTGGCCGCAGGGCGCAGGCTCTTCCACGGGCGGCAGAGTCGCGCTATTCGGATTGCCGGGGGCATCGATGATAGGGTATCGGCGCGCGCAGGCCGAATTTCCCTTTGATTTCAATACAACGTGGCGGAGGAGGCGGGATTCGAACCCGCGATACGGTTTCCCGCATACACACTTTCCAGGCGTGCGCCTTCAACCACTCGGCCACCCCTCCAAGCCCGCCGTTCGACGGCGGGCGGGGTCCTGTAACCCGCTGCGGCCACGGCTGGCAAGGCGCTCGACGCGTCGCGGACGACGGTGGCTGGAAGCGTGGCAGGCGATCCTCAGATTCGCCGCTTTCCAGGTGGATCGAGCGGCCTGTATGGCCGGTACGTGCGGCGCGGCAGGGTAGGGGTCGGGCGACCGTGATCCGGTTCGAGAACGTCACCAAGATCTACCGCACCAACGGCCAGCGGCGGACGATCCTCGACAGGGTGTCGTTCACGCTGAAGCCCGGCACCAGCTACGGCATCATGGGCATCAACGGCGCCGGCAAGTCGACGACGATGCGCCTGATCGCCGGGACCGAGGAACCGACCCGCGGCGTCGTGCACCGGGGCCTGCGGGTGTCTTGGCCCCTGGGCTTCGCCGGCGGCTTCCACCCGCTCATGACGGGGCGGGACAACATCATCTTCGTGGCGCGCATCTATGGCGAGGACCCGCGCCGGGTGCTGGAATTCGTCGAGGAATTCTCCGAGCTCGGCAGCTATCTCGACGTACCGATCAAGACCTACTCCTCCGGCATGGGCGCGCGCCTCGCCTACGGGATGAGCATGGCGATCCCGTTCGACTGCTACCTGATCGACGAAACGCTGGCCGTCGGCGACGCGCGCTTCGCCAAGCGCTGCGCCGACGTGTTCAACCAGCGCCGCGAGACCGCCGACGTCATCCTGATCTCGCACAGCATGGAGACAATCCGCGAATACTGCTCGCAGGCGCTGATCCTCGTGGGCGGCCGGGCGATCGTGTACGAGGACGTCAACGAGGCGATCGAGGCCTACCGGCGCCTCAACAACTGACGGACGATCGAGAAGCCGCGCTATCGATCGCCGACGGCCGAGGCCAAGAAAGTCGGTGGCGTCGCTTTCGAGCGATGAGCCCGGGCAGCCACGGTTTTGCCGTTCGGGTCGGCCATGAGGCGAGCGTGAGACAGGTGGAGACGGGCCGCTTCGCGCGGACCGGGGCCTCGAACCGAACGGACCATTCAGGCGCATGACCGTCGAGATCCGCAATCCGCAGGGCCAGGCGCTCACCACCGCCGACCGCTCGAACGCCGTCGCGGAATCCCTGAAGCAGATGGCGCGGGCCTCCCGCTTCGCAGACCGCAACAAGGGCATCCGCTCCTACCAGAGCCACGTCAGGAGCGACCCGCTGCTGCTGCCGCTGTTCGTGCTGCTCTGCCTGGTCCCGACGCTGGTCGGGGCGCTGTATTTCGGCCTGATCGCCTCCGACCGCTACGTGACGGAGGCGCGCTTCGCGATCCGTCCCGCCATCGGCGGCGCGGAGAAGGCCTCCTCCGACGAGGTCGGCGCCGGCAACGGCGTCCCCAAGGCGATGATCGCCCAGGACACGATCATCACCTCGAACTACATCGAGAGCCGCCCGATGATCGAGACGATCGAGGGCATGATGCCGCTGCGCGAGATGTTCTCGCGCGACAGCATCGACTGGCTGTCCCGCTTCAAGGCCGACAAGCCGATCGAGAAGCTCGTCAAATACTGGCGCGACCGGGTCAAGACGAGCATCGAGACGTCCTCGGGCATCGTCGTCCTGACCGTCGAGGCCTTCGATCCGCACGAATCGCTCGCGCTCACCCAGGCGGTGATGAAGGAGAGCGAGCGCAAGGTGAACGAGCTCTCGCAGAAGCTGCGCAACGACGGGCTCGCCGAGAGCAAGCGCGAACTCGTCCATGCCGAGGAGCGCATGAACAAGGTCCGCTTCGCCATGCGCGACCTGCGCAACCGCGAAGGCATGCTCGACGCCTCCAAGACCAACGAGGCCAACCTCAAGATCATCGGCGAGCTGCGCAAGGCCCGGATCGAGCTCCAGGTCCAGCTCACGATGTCGCTGCGCGACCTCGCGCCGGAAACGCGCCGCATCCAGGACATGAAAGCGCAGATCGCCAATCTCGACGAGAACATCACGCGGATCGAGCGCGAGACGACGAGCCTCGACCCCGAGAAGCGCAAGGTGATCTCGGCGGCCATGTCGCAGTTCGAGGCCTACGAGAACGAGCGCATGGACGCGGAGAAGTACTTCTCCAAGGTGCTCTCGGCGAACGAGCGCGCCCGCATCGTCGCCGCGCGCCAGATCGAGTTCTTCAGCACCGTGGTCGAGCCGGTTCTCGCCGAATCGGCGACGCAGCCGCGCCGGATGCTGATGATCGCCCTGATCGCCGCCGGCTCGCTCGCCGCCTTCGCGCTCGCCGTGATCTTTCGCAAGTACACCACGTAACACCGACGGTCGCCGACTTCGGCCTTGGGCCGATCGGCCGCCGGCAAGCGCGACTGCGCGTCGCCGCGCATGCGGCGAACGGCCCTGCAGGCGTCGCCTCAGCGGATCCCGCCGGGAGGCAGCCGCGTCGGAGGGGCCGTCTCCGGATCCGTGGCGGGCCTCGGCTCGGTTCCGGGAACCAGGGGATCGCTGCTGGCGACGTCATGCACCGTCGAGGCGGCCGCGCCGACGGTGCCGCCGGTCCAGCCCTGCGCGCGCCAGCCCTGGGCGCGCTCGTCGAGGTCGATCGAGCCGCTCTTGCGCAACAGGCTCATCACGCGGTCGGCCCTGTCGTCCTCGGCCCGGACCGTGACCAGCGTGCCGCCGCGGCGCACGCCCTCGGCATAGGTCTCGGCGTCGGATTGGCTGAGGCCCGCCCCGGTGAGCGCACCGAGCAGGCCGCCGGCCGCCGCGCCGATGCCGGCCCCGGTCACCGCCGCGACGAGCCAGCCCGCCGCCACCACCGGCCCGACGCCGGGGATCGCGAGCAGGCCGAGCCCGGCCAGGAGTCCCGCACCGCCGCCGAGCACGGTGCCGACCGTCGCGCCGGCCCCGGCGCCGTCGGCGGCATCGCTCTCCTGCCGGGAGGCCGAAGCGACCGGGGGCAGGCGGCCGAGGTGGCGCTCGCCTTCGTTGCTCGCGACGATGGCGATGTCGGCATGCGGCACCCCCTCCGCCTCGATCCGGTCGACCGCCTTGGCGGCCTCCTCGTAGTCGTCGAACAGGGCGGTGATGGCGCGTGCGGCCATGGCTCGGCTCCTCGAATTCTTGTTCGCTTGGCGGGGTGCTGTCCGGTCAAGCCACCGCCCGGCGCATCGGTTCCGGGGCGCGTCCGCGGCTTTCGTTAACGGAGCGCTAACCACGCACCCGGCAAATCTTGCCGGGCGTGATCCTGCGACGCAGTGCGCGGACCCGGGGCAGTCGAGACCATCATGAGCGAGATCGCGAGCGCCGCTCCCGGCGCCGGAAGCGGCACCGCCGCCTTCGGCGGCTTCTCGCTGCCCACCCGCGCGAACTGGCAGGCCCTCGGCCGGCGCACCGACCTGTTCTTCGCCACCGCGGTGATGGGCATCCTGACGGTGCTGATCTTCCCGCTGCCGGCGATGCTGCTCGACCTGCTGCTCGCCGTGTCGATCATCATGTCCGTGCTGATCATGATGACGGGCCTGTTCATCGACAACCCGCTCGAATTCACGGTCTTCCCGACGCTGCTGCTCGTCGCGACCCTGCTGCGGCTGGCGCTGAACCTCGCCTCGACCCGGCTGATCCTGGGCCACGGCCACGAGGGCACGGCGGCGGCCGGCCACGTCATCGAGGCCTTCGGGCACTTCGTGATGGGCGGCAACTTCGTGATCGGGATCATCGTGTTCGCGATCCTGATCATCGTGAACTTCGTCGTCATCACCAAGGGCTCGGGCCGCATCGCCGAGGTCGCCGCGCGCTTCACTCTCGACGCCATGCCCGGCAAGCAGATGGCGATCGACGCCGACCTCTCGGCCGGCCTCATCGACGAGAAGGCGGCCAAGGCCCGCCGCTCGGCGCTGGAGGAGGAATCCTCGTTCTTCGGCGCCATGGACGGCGCCTCGAAATTCGTGCGCGGCGACGCGATCGCGGCGCTGCTCATCACCGGCATCAACGTGGTCGGCGGCATCATCATCGGCGTCGCGCAGCAGAGCATGGCTTTCGGCGAGGCCGCCAAGACCTACACGCTACTCACCATCGGCGACGGCCTCGCCTCCCAGGTGCCGGCGCTGATCGTCTCCACGGCGGCCGGCATCCTCGTCTCGAAAGCCGGCGTGCGCGGCTCGGCCGACAAGGCGCTGGGCAAGCAGCTCGCGAACTACCCGAAGGCGCTCGGCATGTCGGCCGGCGTCATGGGCCTGATCGCGCTGCTGCCCGGCATGCCGATGCTGCCCTTTGCCGCCCTCGGCGGTGCCGCCGGCTACGCCGCCTGGCGGATCGCCAAGACCAACCGCGAGGCGCCCCCCGTGCAGGCGGACGGCTCCCCGGCCCCCCTGCCCGGCGCGGCGCCGGCCGAGGAGACCGTCACCGACCTGCTCAAGCTCGACGACCTCAAGCTGGAGATGGGCTACGCGCTCCTCGCCATCGTCAACGGCGAAGGGCAGGACCGGCTGACGGACCAGATCAAAGCCCTGCGCCGGCAGCTCGCGGCCGAACTCGGCTTCGTGATGCCGCAGGTCCGGATCCTCGACAACGTGGCCCTCGACGCCAACGCCTACGTGGTGCGCGTCAAGGAGATCGAGGCCGGCAGCGGCCAGGTGTTCCCCGGCCAGTTCATGGCGATGGACCCCATGGGTGGGCAGGTCCAGTTGCCGGGCCAGCACATGCAGGAGCCGACCTTCGGCCTACCGGCGACTTGGATCGACGCCTCCTTACGCGATCAGGCCCAGCTCAAGGGCTACACCGTGGTCGACGCGGCCACCGTCATCTCGACGCATCTCACCGAGACCATCAAGGCGCATGTCTCGGAACTCCTGAACCATGTCGAGGTCCAGAAGCTGATGCGCGAGCTCTCCAAGGAGCACGGCGAACTCGTGAAGGAGGTCGTGCCGGCGCAGATCGCCACCACCGGCATCCAGCGCGTGCTGCAGCTGCTCCTGTCCGAGCGGGTCTCGATCCGCGATCTCGGTGCCATCGTAGAGGGCATCGCCGAGGTCGCCGGCCACGTGAAGAACCCGCGCGATATCGTCGAGCATGTCCGCGCCCGGCTCGGCCGCCAGATCTGCGCCCAGTATCAGGGGCCGGACGGCACGCTGCCGATCATCACCCTGTCGCCAGCCTGGGAGCAGGCCTTCATGGAATCGATCGTCGGCGAGCGCGAGGAGCGCTACCTCGCCATGCAGCCCTCGAAGCTGTCGGACTTCGTCAACGCCGTGCGCGACCGCTTCGAGCAGGCCGCGCGCATGGGTGAGATGCCGGTGCTCGTCACCTCGGTGCAGTCACGGCCCTTCGTGCGCTCGATCATCGAGCGCTTCCGCCGCGAGACGCCGGTGATGAGCCAGGCGGAAATCCATTCCCGCGCGCGGCTGCGGACGGTGGGGTCGGTCTGAGGGGCGGTTTCGGGCTCACTCCGCCAGCATGGCGGCGCAGGAGAAGGTGCCGGCCAGGACGAGATTGCCGAAAACGAGGAGCGCGAGGAGGGTCATGACCATATCCGGTGGCATTAAAGCCAAGCTAAGCTTGACGATGAACGCGTAAACTCAAGGTTGGTTGCGCGAACGGTCTCGCTTCGGCGATGCGTCCGTGGAGCCGGGCGGCCGCGTCTGCTATCCGGGCGCTCGACCCGCTCCGCCTAATCCGCGCCGCCTGACAGGATCGTGAATGCCGCAGCCCGAGGGCAGCACACCGGCCGAAACTCTCGCCGCCGCGTTCGGCGCCCGGGACGGCGAACTCGCGGTGGGCGGCGTGCCGCTGTCGGCGCTGACGGAGCGCCACGGCACGCCACTCTACGTCTACGACGCGGCGCGCATGCGCGCGTCCTACCGGGCGCTGGCCGAGGCCGTCGCGGGCTTCGCCGGCATCTACTACTCGATCAAGGCCAACCCGAACCCGGCCGTCGCCCGCGTCTTCGTGGGGGAGGGGGCAGGGATCGAGATTGCCTCGGCCGCCGAATACCTCGCGGCGCGGGCCGCCGGCGCTGCGCCGGAGCGCATCCTCTTTGCCGGCCCCGGCAAGCGCCCGGACGAACTCGCCCACGTCATCGAGCACGGCATCGGCGAGATCCACCTCGAATGCGTCGAAGAGATCGCCCGCGTCGCCGCGATCGGCGCGGCTCTCGGCAGAACGGTGCCGGTGGCGCTGCGCATCAACCCGTCCGCCGCCGCGCAGGGCGGGGCGATGCGCATGGGCGGAAAGCCCTCGCCCTTCGGCTTCGACGAGGAGGAGACCGAGGCCGTCATCGACGCGGTCGCCGCTCAGCCGGCCCTGCGCCTCACCGGCATCCACCTCTTCGCGGGCACCCAGATCCTTGATGCGGACGTGCTCGCCGGGCAGTGGCTGCACGGCCTGCGGCTCGCCTTGCGCGCCGCCCGGCATCTCGGCCGGCCGCTGGAGACGATCGATCTCGGCGGCGGCCTCGGCATCCCGTACTTCTCGGGCGAGACCGCCCTCGATCTCGCCCGGCTGAAGCAGCGCGTCGCAGAGCTGATGACCTTCGTGCGCGCGGAGCCGCTGATCCGCGAGGCCCAGGTGGTGATCGAGCCCGGCCGCTTCCTCGTCGGCCCGGCCGGCCTCTATGCGGCCCAGGTGCTCGCGTCCAAACGGTCGCGGGGCACGCGCTTCCTCGTGCTCGACGGCGGCATGCACCACCACCTCGCCGCCTCGGGCAATCTCGGACAGGTGATCAAGCGCGACTATCCGATCGTCGCGGCCAGACCGGGAGGCCGCGAGACCGCACCCTGCACCGTGGTCGGCCCCCTCTGCACGCCGCTCGATACCCTCGCCCGGCAGGCAGCACTCCCCGACTGCCAGGCAGGCGAACTGATCGCGATCCTGCAGTCGGGCGCCTACGGCCTGACGGCGAGCCCCGTCGGGTTTCTGAGCCATCCGACGCCCGCGGAGGTGCTGGTGGATGGAGGGAGCGTCACCGAGATCCGCCCACGTGGCCGTTTCGAAGCGCCGCTCGGGGTGCCGGACATCGGCGGCTGACGTGGAAGTGTGCGATCGGGCCGGGAAGACGGACTGTGATCGCGACGGCGAGGCGTTATGATCGCGGTCCAGCCGGCCAACAGACAGCGACACCCAGAATGATCCTCGAAATCGCACAGATCGACGTGAAGCCGGGCTCCGAGGCCGATTTCGAGGCCGGCATCGCGAAGGCCTCGGCGCTCTTCAAGGCGGCGGCGGGCTGCCGCAGCTTCGCCGTCCGCCGCTCGATCGAGAAGCCCCAGCGCTACCGGCTGCTGATCAAGTGGGAGACGCTGGAAGCCCACACCAAGGACTTCACCGGGTCGCAGCCCTGGCAGGATTACCGCGCCCTGGTCTCCCGATATTTCGAGAGCCCGCCGCAGGTGGAGCATACCGAACTGACGCTCGCGGCTTTCTGAGCCGTCTCATCGCACGATCGCCGGCCACTTGTTCCCGAATTGGGAACGAGCTTGCGTGCCGGCATGCAGATCATCGCGAAGCGGACGCTCCAGGCATTCTGGCACGACAACCCACGGGCCGAGCAGCCGCTTCGCGAATGGTACACCGTCGTGAGCAAGGCTGCGTGGACGACGCCGGCCGATGTGAAAGCGGCGTTCGGGAAAGGCGTCGATTTTGTCGGCTACAATCGAATCATCTTCGACATTCGTAGGAACGAATACCGGCTGATCGTCCACGTCGCCTATGCTTCTGGGCGCATCCTCATCGAGTTCGTCGGAACCCACGCCGAATACGACCGCATCGATCCGGAGACCGTATGACGATGGATATCCGCCCCATCCGCTACGACGAAGACTTGACCTGGGCGATCGAGGAGATCGCGCCGTACTTCGAGGCCGCGCCCCTTCCGGGCTCGCCGGAAGCCGACCGCTTCGACGTGCTCGCGACGCTGATCGAGGCCTACGAGGCCACGCACCATCCCGTGCCCGACGCGGACCCCGTCGCGGTTCTCACCTTCGCCATCGCCGAGATGGGCCGCTCGCAGTCAGACCTCGCGGACCTGCTCGGATCGCGCTCACGTGCCTCCGAGATCCTGAGCCGCAGGCGCGCCCTGTCGCTGGAGCAGATCCGGCGTATCAGCGAGGCTTGGCACCTGCCGATCGCGGCGCTGGCGCGGCCCTATCGGGTGTCGCGCGACGCGGCCTGAATGCACCAATCCGGTGACGATCCCGTGGGTGAGGCCCATCCCGGGCACGTCGGCTGGTGACAGCCCGAGCCTGCGTCGGCTACGACGCTTGGCATGAGCCTGTCACGACCCCTCCGAATCGGCACCCGCGGCAGCCCGATGGCGCTCGCCCAGACCGGCATGGTCCGCGACAAGATCGTCGCGGCCAATCCAGGGCTGGAGACCGAGATCGTCGTCGTTTCGACGGTGGCGGACCGGATCCTCGACCGGCCGCTCTCCGAGATCGGCGGCAAGGGCCTGTTCACGAAGGAACTGGAGCAGGCGCTGTTCGCCGACGAGGTGGATGTCGCCGTCCACTCGATGAAGGACGTCGAGACCTGGCTGCCGGACGGCCTCGTCATCGCCTGCATCCTGGAACGCGACGACCCGCGCGACGCCTTCCTCGCGGCCAACGGCGCCGACGGCTTCGCGGACCTGAAGGCCGGTTTGCGGATCGGCACTTCGTCGCTGCGCCGCGCTGCGCAGGTGCTGATGCGCCGCCCGGACCTCAAGATCGTGCCCCTGCGCGGCAACGCCAACACCCGGATGCGCAAGCTCGAAGCGGGCGAGTGCGACGCGACGCTGCTGGCGCTCGCCGGGCTCCAGCGCCTCGGCATGGAGGACGTCGCCCGCAGCGTGCTCTCGGTCGACGAGATGCTGCCGGCGGTGGCGCAGGGGGCGCTCGGCATCGAGACGCGGGCCGGAGACGACGCAGTCCGCACGCTGCTCGCCCCCATCGCCTGCGCCACGACCACCACGGCCCTCGACGCCGAGCGCGGCCTGCTCGCCGAACTCGACGGCTCCTGCCGCACGCCCATCGCGGCGCTGGCGCGGATCGACGGCGACCGCCTCACCCTCGACGGCCTGCTCTTCCTGCCCGACGGCAGCCAGCATTGGGCAGTGACCCGCGAAGGTTCCGCGAGCGACGCAGCGGCGATCGGCCAGGACGCCGGAGCCGAACTGAAGCGCGCGGCCGGCGACACGTATTTCAAGCACCTGCAGTAGAGGCGCGGGCTTCGGCGTCGGATCCGTTACGGAACGGGGGGCCTTTACGGAATGCCAGCCCGACCGAACCGGAACAGAACCGATGACGAGCGGCCGCCGGAATTCGAGTTCTGCGTCGTCGGGCGACCGGTCTCCGCGCAGGCGATCAATCGCGGCCTCCTCGCCGCATGGAAGGCGAGCGTCGCCTCAGCCGCGGCCGAGGCATGGTCCGCCGAACGCCAGCTGTTTCGTGGCGATGTGGATCTGCGTGTGACGCATTATTCCGAACGCCGCATCGCCGACCGCGACAACCTGCTGAAACCCATTCAGGACGCGCTTCAGGGTGTGGTGATCGAGAACGATCGACAGGTGAAGGACGTGACGTCCAACTGGCGCGACATCGGCGGGCGCTTTACCGTGCGCTACATGTCGATCCCTCTCGCCCTGGCATTTTCGAGCGGCCGCGAGTTCCTGCACGTTCGACTTTGGCGTAGCCCTCATCGCGAGGATCTCGGCTGATGTTGACTGTCGACCGGGCCGTCCAGACGCGCGAGCAGAAGCGCATCGCACGCAAATACGAGATCCTCGGTTACGAGGTCCAAGAGCGGCCGGATGCCGGTCTGTTGCCGGATTTCATGCACGATCTGACGCCCGACATCATCGCGCGCAGCCCATTCGACAACGTCGTGATCGAGGTGAAGCAGCGCGCCGCCCTCGAAGGCTCAAACGATCTCGTCGGATTGGCGGCACGCGTATCGGGTCGATCCGGCTGGAGATTCGAACTTGTCGTCGTCGACGATCGGGACGGCACGCCCGTCGGCGACATAGCGGCGGAACACGAGCGGCTGCTCGCGAAAGTCAACGCTGCGACGCAGGCCGGGCTGACCGACCTCGCCTACGTGTATCTCGCCCAGGCACTCGTCGAAGCCGCTCGCGAGATTGCCGCGAGCCACAGGATCAAGGTCAAGGACAAGACGGACAAGAGCGTGTTTCTCGACCTCGGATTCCGAGGCGTCCTACCGTCCGCGTTGCTCGATCGCTGCCTCGAAGCGATCGCCGGAAGGGACCGCTTCGCCACCGCATCGGGCAGCGATGAACGTCCTTCGGACGCCGAGCTGAAGGACTTATTCGATGTGTATGAGCAGTTGAGGCAGCTCTCCTGAGGTTCGATCGGACCGCAGGCATGGACGCTCACGCCACGCTGCGCTCGATCTCCTCCTCGTCGCAGATCACGCCCGAGACCCCGACGAACTCGGCCTTTGTCGCATAGGCCGCCGGACGGGCCAGCGCTCCGGCGCGGTCGGGTGCGAAAGTGGCGAGAAACGAGCGCATCACGTGGCGCACGCCGGCATCGTTGATGGTGCGCTGATCGTCGTTGTAGTAGCGCCCGGCATTCACGTTGCTGGTGACGACGTCGTAGGCCGGGAAGTAGACCGCGTTCGGGTCCGAGCCGTCGCAGGCCTCGCCCGCCGCGACCCGCAGCACGGATTTCGAGTAGCTGTTCGACTCCATCACGTGGCGGTCCATGTAGGTGGCGATCATCGGCACCGGCGAGACCGTGAAGATCACCCTGGCGCCAGGATTGACGCTGCGCAGCCGCTCGAGGAAGCCGCGCAGGTCGCCGAGCACCTCGGCCGCACCGGCGTTGACGCAGATGTAGAGTTCGGGGTCGAAGCTGCCCCCGGCGACGCCAGGAGCCAGCGGCAGCGCCGCCCCGTCGGCCTTCCAGCGCCAGCCCTCGGTGAGGCCGAGCGTCAGCACGAACACGTCGAGGGTCTCGAACAGGTGGCGCACCTGCGCGAAATGGGTCTCGCGCGCGGCGATCACCTCAGCTTCGCTGGAAAAACCCGCCGGCTCGATGGTCGGGCGGAATGGGTCGACGAAGCGCCCGTCCTCGCGCTGCCAGGATTTCAGCTCGGGCTCGAACCGGCCATACGCCCGGTCGAAGAGCTGCACGAACTGGCGCGTGTAATAGAGGTTGCCGTACCGCGCCGAGAAGGTGCCGAACTGGCGGGCCTCGGCCTCGGCGCGGGGCGTGCCCTCGGGCGCGGTCTCGGTGACGTAATAGTTGAAGCCGGCCTCGCGCAGGGCCTCGGCGACGCGCTGGGCGAAGCAGGAGCCGCCGGTGGCGACGCGATCGTTCGGACCGATCGAGAACGCCGCCTTCGGTCGCGGATCGACCGCGAAGGGCGGCAGGTTGACCACGGCCTTGCGCCAGAATCGCTCGGCCGGTAGATCGCTGTAGGGGTTCGTCGCCACGATCGACCCGTCTCCTCATCCGCAACGGCAGCAGGCCCAGTCACGCCGCAGCCCGGACCCGGACCAGCTCGGCGCGTCGACCGCCCTGACCTTCTCGATCCCATCCTGGGCGACACCGTGGCGCTCCCGCTCGCATGTGCCGCAGCGCAGCGGGCCGCGGATCGCCGTCATCGGCAATTGCCAGGCCGTCGGCACGGCGCAGGTGCTGCGCCTGCTGCTGCCCGACGCGCGGGTCGAGACGCATGCCATCGGCCGCCTGGCGCGGCAGTTCCGCGACCTCGACGGCCTCGTGCGCCATCTTCGCGGTGCTGACCACGTCTTCTCGCACTTCTTCCCCGGCGGCTTCCTGCCCGGCGGCAACGTGCTCGCCTTGCAGACGCGCGTGCCGCATCTGCGGCTTTTTCCGACGATCGTCTTCCCGGCCTTCCACCCCGACCTGGTCTATGTCGGAGACGTGGCGAGCCTCCGGCTGTCGACGCTGGTGCATGGGCCTCTCGGTCCCTCGCATTCGGCGATTGCGCTCTGCGGTTTCCTGGAAGGGCTCGGCGTCACGGCGACGCTCGGGCTCTACACCGACGCCGTGTTCGAGCGGCTCGGCTACGGCCGGGCCTGGGAGGAGGGGGCTGCCCACCTGCTCGCCGCGGCGCGCGAGATGCAGTTCGGGCTGGAGCCGGAATTCGCCCGCTGGTCGCGGCGCGGCTGCTTCATGCACGACGCCCACCACCCCAGGCTTCCGGTGCTCGGCGACATCGCGCGGCGCCTTGCCACCGAGGCTGGCCTGAAGCCGCTCGATCTGAGGGTCGAGGATTACCTGCCCGACACGTTGGTCGACGAGGCGATGTGGCCGGTCTACCCGGCCATCGCGGAGCGTTACGGCGTGCCGGCGCAGACCCTGTTCCGGGCGAGGCCTGTCCGGGGCCGGCCGCCGAGAATGCTCGACCTGCCGGGCTTCGTCTCGGAGAGCTTCGCGGTCTATGCGCGGCTGCCGCGGGAGCGGCTGGTCTGCGCTCGCATCGCGGCATGGCGCGCCGACCCCGGAATCCGCGCGCTGTTCGCCTCAGCCGGCGGCGCGTAGCAGATCGTCCTGGCCAACGGCGCTGGCCATCATGCGGGCGAGCGAGATGATCTCGCGGACCTGGAAGGGCTTGTGCACGAAGATGCTGCCCGAAACCGTGCGCCGCTCGATCTGCGCGACCGTCGAGGCGTAGATCACTGGTCGGCGCGGATGGCGCTCGCGATAGGCGCTCGCGACCTCCCAGCCGTCTATGAGGCCGGGCAGGCTGATGTCGGTGAACAGCCAGTCGATCTCGTCGGCGCGCTGGCGCAGCATGGTCAGCGCCGCTTCGCCGCTCGACGCGGCGAGCACGATGATTCCCTGCTGCTCGCACAGGCTCGTAAGCATATCGAGCAGGAGATAATTGTCCTCGACGATGAGGACGCTCGGCGCGGCAGCCATCGATTCAGACCCGGCTTCAGGAAGTCGCATGACGGCTTCGGAATGGTTAATGTTCGATTAACGCCCGGCGAATAGCGTAGCGATTCCAAGAAGGCGGAGCGGATGATGAACGAGGCGGGCCGGCAATCGGACGGCGCGGATACGACGGTCTGCGATCCCGAGACGCTGGCCGATCTCGCGGACGTGTTCGGACAGGAGCGGCTCGCGTACCTGCTCGGTGGGCTCGATGACGAGATCGTGCTGCGCCTGGAGAGGACGACGGAGGACGCCGTCGGCCTCGGCGCCAACGCCCACGCCCTCGTCTCGGTCAGCGGCACCCTCGGCTTCGCGAGCCTGTCGCGCGCCTGCATGGCGCTGGAACGCGCCTGCCTCGACGGCGGCGACCTCGCCGGGCCGCTGCAGGACGCGCAGGCGGAAGCCGCGCGGGCACGGCCGGTGATCGCGAAACTGCGCGCCGGCAGCGCTTGATCGACGTCTGTTGTTGCGACGCAACAGCAGGCCGCGGCACGGGTCGCCGACACTCTTCGGAGACCGTGTGCGCCGCCGGCCCGCCGCAATGTCGCGCGAAGACCACGAAGCGGTTCAGATGGACCGGCGACGTGTTCGGATCGGGATGGCGGGTGCGGCTGCACACCGCATTCGGCCCCGAACCGGCACACGGAAAGCTCTCGTCAAGGTTGATCGAACCTTCGCTTAACCGCATGGGCCTAAAACGGTCGGGACGAAGCATTTTTGGCGCGGCCGGCACTGGCTCCGAGCGCGCGAGGAGACGAGACCATGTCGAGACCCGCACGCTTCCGTGCCTTGCCGCTTGCCGTCGCGCTCTGCGCGGCGCTGAGCGTCGCAGCCTGCTCCAACGATAAGGACCTCGCGGACGCCTCAGCCTTCGGCGCCGGCGCGGCCACGCCCGGCAGTGCCCAGGACTTCGTGGTGAATGTCGGCGATCGCGTCTTCTTCGAATCCGACTCGACGGACCTGACGCCCACCGCCACCGCCACCCTCGACAAGCAGGCCTCCTGGCTGCAGCGCTACCCGCGCTACACATTCCTGATCGAGGGCCATGCCGACGAGCGCGGCACCCGCGAATACAATTATTCTCTGGGCGCCCGCCGCGCGCAGACGGTCAACGACTACCTCGCCTCGCGCGGCATCGGCGCCAACCGCATGCGCACCGTGTCCTACGGCAAGGAGCGCCCGGTGGCGGTCTGCAACGACATCTCGTGCTGGTCGCAGAACCGCCGCTCCGTGAGCGTCCTCGATGGCGGCCGCGCCGGCTCCTGAGACTGCCTCTGTCATTCCGGGGCCGCGAAGCGGAACCCGGAACCCGCCTGAGATGCGCCGCTGTAGCGGGGCGTCGAGCCCAGTCATGGGTTCCGGGTTCGCCTTCGGCGCCCCGGAATGACGGCGATCAGGCTTGATGGATTGCACCTGCACCTGGAAGCCGCAGTGTCGTAGGCTAAATCCCAGAGCCAGAATCCTGCGGCCCGCGTTTTGCCGCATGACGGGGCTTCTGTTACGGCGCGCGGGCGATCCGCGATCCCGCGCACACGCTCATCGACCGGTGCCCCACGCCATGCTCCGTCGCCTGCTTCTCGTCTCCTCCGTCGCGATCGGCCTCGTCTCAGCGGGGCTTCCGGCCCGTGCGCAGGACGCGGCGGATGTGGTCGTGCGCCTGAACCGCGTCGAGAACGTCACGCGCAATCTCTCGGGCCAGATCGAAACGCTGCAGTACGAGAACCGCCAGCTCAAGGAGCAACTCCGAAAATTCCAGGAGGACGTCGAGTTCCGCCTGCAGGAGGGCAAGGGTGGGGGAGGGGCGCCGAAGCGTGCGCCGAGCGCCGCGCCCGGTACCTCGGGCACGAACCCTGGCGAGGGCCGCCCCGGCAAGCGCGGCGACGCCTTCGACCCCGAGCACAATCCGAGTGCGCCGGGCGCTCCGCGTCAGATCGGCATGGCCGCCCCCTCGGCCCCGCTCGCAAGCCCGCCGCCCGTTGCATTGCCGTCGCCGGTGACCCGCGAGGCCGTGGCCCCGCGTCAGCTTCCGGCCCCGGTCGATTACGAAGGCGCCGACGAGGACCCGGATGCCGGCCCCGGCGCGCCGGTCGATCTGTCGCCGCCGCCTGCCGTCC
Organism: Methylobacterium thuringiense; assembly: GCF_022179645.1. Classification (GTDB taxonomy): domain Bacteria; phylum Pseudomonadota; class Alphaproteobacteria; order Rhizobiales; family Beijerinckiaceae; genus Methylobacterium; species Methylobacterium thuringiense. The sequence goes on along the minus strand of NZ_BPRA01000007.1, from coordinate 50,340 downwards.
CGACCACGGGCGCCATCGAGCCGCAGCCCTCGACCAGCATCGCCGCCACCGGCAGCGGCGACGCCAAGGGTGATTTCGAAGCGGCCTACGCGCTGGTGCAGGGCCGCCAATACGAGCAGGCCGAGATGAGCCTGCGCCAGTTCATCCAGTCGCATCCGCGCGACAAGCTGGTGCCGAAGGCGACGTACTGGCTTGGCGAGAGCTACCTGCAGCGCAACCGCTCGCGCGAGGCTGCCGAGCAGTTCCTGAAGGTCTCCACCGACTTCGCCGGATCGGCCGTGGCCCCGGAGGCGATGCTGAAACTCGGCACCTCGCTCAATGCCCTCGGCGCCAAAGCCCAGGCCTGCGCGACGCTGGCCGAGATCGAGCGCAAGTATCCGAGCGCCACGGCCACCGTCCGCCAGGGCGTGGAGCGCGAGCAGAAGCGCGCGCGCTGCGCCGCGTGACCTCTTCGGACGATGGCGGCGGCGACAGGCTCGCCCGCGCCCTCGTCCCCTACCTGATCCCCGATCCAGCTGCAGCAGGTGGCGTCCTGCTCGCGGTATCAGGCGGTCCCGATTCGACGGCGCTGCTGCATGCGGCGGCCGCAGCCGGCGGCGGCATCGCCCTCGCGGTCGCCACCGTCGATCACGGTCTCCGGCCGGAAGCTGCCGGCGAAGCCGAAGCCGTCGCCGCACTCGCAAGGACGCTCGGGCTGCTTCACAGTACCCTCCGGTGGGAGACGCCGCCGCAGGGCGGCATCCAGGCGGCGGCCCGTGCCGCCCGCTACCGGCTGCTCGCCGCCCACGCGGCCGAGATCGGCGCCCGCCGCGTCCTCACCGCCCACACCGCCGACGACCAGGCCGAGACCGTGCTGATGCGCCTCATCGCCGGAAGCGGCCCGGCCGGGCTCGCCGGGATGCGGCGCGAGCGGCCGCTCGCCGAGGGCATCCGCCTCGTGCGGCCCTTCCTCGGCCTGCCGAAGGCCGCCCTCGTCGCCTATTGCGAGGCGCACGCCTTGCCCTTCCTGCGCGACCCCTCGAACGCGGACGACCGCTTCGCGCGGACGCGACTGCGCACCCTCATGCCGCAGCTCGCCACCGAGGGCCTGACGGCGGAGCGGCTCACGCGGCTGGCCGGGCGGCTCGCCCGCGACGAGACGGCGCTCGCGCAGGCGGCGGCCGGCCTGCTCGACAGCGTGCGGCGTCCGGCGCCGTCGGGCACGCTCATCCTCGATGGACAAGCCCTGCTCGCCGCGCCCGAGGCGCTGGCACTCCGCGTGCTGGATCTTGCCCTGGAAGCCGTCCAGCCCGATCCGTGCCTTGCCGTGCCGCGTCGTCTCGAACGGCTGGAAAGGCTCGTCCTCGACGCCCTGCGGCCGGCCCTTGCCAAGGGCGAGCGCCTGCGCCGTACGCTGCGCGGAGCCATGATCGAGACTGCGCCGGACGGCACGATCCGCGTCGCTCCAGCCCCACCGCGGCGGAACTCAGAAGAAGGTTCGTAGCGCAGCCGCGTCGCAGCCCCATGCGATTTACTTGGCAAGGGGGAGGGTGCCGCTTACATTGGCTACGCGTGCCCGACGTGACCGGCCTTCATCGAATGGTGTTCCTATCCGTATCTCCCTGGGGAGAAACGAGAACCGGGATGCCTGCGGTTAGGCAGGTTGCTGCGAGGCAGGAGCGGACGGCCGGCTGCGCTCGTCCTGGGATGATTGGTCGATGAACCCGAACTTCCGCAATTTTGCCCTGTGGGTGGTCATCTTCCTGCTCGTGCTGGCGCTCGTGACCCTGTTCCAGGGCCAGGGTCACCGGGGCGGCGGCAGCGAGATTTCCTACAGCCAGCTGCTGAACGACGCCGATTCCGGAAAGATCCAGTCGGTGGTGATCGCGGGCCAGGACGTCAGCGGCTCCTATGTCGGCGGCGGCAATTTCTCGACCTACGCCCCGAACGACCCGCAACTCGTCACCAAGCTCCAGGGTAAGGGCGTGCAGATCACGGCGCGCCCGCCGTCGGACAACACCCCCTGGTTCATCCAGCTCCTCGTCAGCTGGCTGCCGATCCTCGTCTTCATCGGTGCCTGGATCTTCCTCAGCCGCCAGATGCAGTCAGGGGCGGGACGGGCGATGGGCTTCGGCAAGTCGAAGGCCAAGCTCCTGACCGAGGCCTCCGGCCGCGTCAGCTTCGACGACGTCGCCGGCGTCGAGGAAGCGAAGGAGGATCTGCAGGAGATCGTTGAATTCCTGCGCGACCCCCAGAAGTTCCAGCGGCTCGGCGGCCGCATTCCGCGCGGCGTTCTGCTCGTTGGCCCCCCCGGCACGGGTAAGACGCTGATCGCCCGGGCCGTCGCCGGCGAGGCGAATGTGCCGTTCTTCACGATCTCGGGTTCGGACTTCGTCGAGATGTTCGTCGGCGTCGGCGCATCTCGCGTGCGCGACATGTTCGAGCAGGCCAAGAAGAACGCGCCCTGCATCATCTTCATCGACGAGATCGACGCCGTCGGCCGTCACCGCGGCGCCGGTCTCGGCGGCGGCAACGACGAGCGCGAGCAGACCCTGAACCAGCTCCTCGTCGAGATGGACGGCTTCGAGGCCAACGAGGGCGTCATCATCATCGCGGCGACCAACCGCCCCGACGTGCTCGACCCCGCCCTGCTGCGTCCCGGCCGCTTCGACCGCCAGATCATGGTGCCGAATCCGGACGTCACCGGCCGCGAGCGCATCCTGCGCGTCCACGTCCGCAAGGTACCGCTCGCCCCCGACGTCGACCTCAAGGTGATCGCGCGCGGCACCCCCGGCTTCTCGGGCGCGGATCTGATGAACCTCGTCAACGAGTCGGCTCTCCTGGCCGCGCGTCGCGGCAAGCGCATCGTGACGATGCACGAGTTCGAGGACGCCAAGGACAAGGTGATGATGGGCGCCGAGCGGCGCACCCTTGTCATGACCGAGGACGAGAAGCGGCTCACCGCCTACCACGAAGGCGGCCACGCCATCGTCGCCTTCAACGTGCCGGCCACCGATCCCGTCCACAAGGCGACGATCATCCCGCGCGGCCGGGCACTCGGCATGGTCATGCAGCTGCCCGAGCGCGACAAGCTCTCGATGTCCTTCGAGCAGATGACTTCGCGCCTTGCCATCATGATGGGTGGCCGCATCGCCGAAGAGATGATCTTCGGCAAGGACAAGGTCACCTCGGGTGCCCAGTCCGACATCGAGCAGGCGACCCGGCTCGCCAAGATGATGGTCACGCGCTGGGGCTTCTCGCCGGAACTCGGCACCGTCGCCTACGGCGACAACAACGACGAGGTCTTCCTCGGCATGTCGATGGGCCGCCAGCAGACGGTGTCCGAGGCGACCGCTCAGAAGATCGATGCGGAGGTCCGCCGTCTCGTCGAGAACGGCCTGGAGGACGCCCGCCGCATCCTCGCCGAGAAGAAGGACGACCTCGAGGCGCTGGCCCAGGGGCTGCTCGAATACGAGACGCTCTCGGGCGACGAGATCCGCAAGCTCATCAAGGGCGAGCCGCCGGTACGCGATTCCGGCGACATCCCCTCGACGCCCTCGCGCGGATCGTCCGTCCCCTCCGCCGGCCGCGGCCGGCCGCGGGAGAGCGACGGCGGGCTCGAGCCCTCGCCCCAGCCGCAGGGCTGACGATCGGTCGGCTGACGATCGGTCGAGACCGCTCACGAACGACGAGCCCGCCCTCCGGCGGGCTCGTTCCGTTCGGGCGGGGCCGGGCGAAAGCAACTGCTAACGACGCCTCGCGATTGCCTGCTTTCGGGGTCAGGTCGCAAGCGCCTCTTCAATCTTCGCCGGCACTCTCGCCGCACGGGCACGAGGCCGACGGCCCCCGACAAGAGTTCGTCCGAGCAAGGACGGCCGCGGGGCACCACGAACTGGGATGAGGACCGGATGTCGCGCAAGTATTTCGGCACGGATGGCGTTCGCGGGCGTGCCAACGTCGTGATCACACCGGAGCTGGCGCTCAAGGTCGGACAGGCCGCCGGCCTTGCCTTCCAGCGCGGCGACCACCGCCACCGCGTCGTGATCGGCAAGGACACCCGGCTGTCCGGCTACATGATCGAGACCGCACTGGTGGCGGGCTTCACATCGGTCGGCATGGACGTGATGCTGCTCGGGCCGATGCCGACGCCCGCCGTCGCCATGCTGACCCGCTCCATGCGCGCCGACCTCGGCGTGATGATCTCAGCCTCGCACAATCCGTTCGAGGATAACGGCATCAAGCTGTTCGGCCCGGACGGCTTCAAGCTGTCCGACGACGTCGAGCTCGAGATCGAGGCGCTGATCGACGGCGCGATGACCAAGCATCTCGCCGGCGCGCGCGATCTCGGCCGGGCCAAGCGCATCGAGAGCGTGCATGCCCGCTACATCGAGTTCGCCAAGCGCACCCTGCCGCGCCACGTGACGCTGGAGGGCCTGCGCGTCGTGGTCGACTGCGCCAACGGCGCTGCCTACCGCGTCGCCCCCGAGACCCTGTGGGAGCTCGGCGCGGAAGTCATCGCCATCGGCGTCGAGCCGGACGGCTTCAACATCAACGACGATGTCGGCTCGACGGCCCCTACCGCCCTGATTAACAAGGTGCGCGAGTTGCGCGCCGATGTCGGCATCGCGTTGGACGGTGACGCCGACCGGGTGCTGATCGTCGACGAGAAGGGCCAGAAGGTCGACGGCGACCAGCTCATGGCCGTCGTCGCGCGCTCCTGGCAGGAGGACGAGCGGCTGACGCAGCCGGGCCTCGTCGCGACCATCATGTCCAATCTCGGCCTGGAGCGCTTCCTCGGCGGCCTCGGGCTCAATCTCGCGCGTACCGCCGTCGGCGACCGTTACGTACTCGAGCACATGCGCGAGCACGGCTACAACCTCGGCGGCGAGCAGTCCGGCCACATCATCATGTCGGATTATGCCACCACCGGCGACGGCCTCGTCGCCGCGCTCCAGCTGCTCAGCGTCATCAAGCGCCAGGAGCGGCCGGTGAGCGAGGTCTGCCACTGCTTCGACCCGCTGCCGCAGATCCTCAAGAACGTGCGCTACCGCTCCGGCGAGCCGCTTCGCCAGGATTCTGTCGTCACGGCCATCGCCCATGCCAAGGCGCGCCTCGGCAATGGCGGGCGCTTGGTGATCCGGCCCTCCGGCACCGAGCCGGTGATTCGCGTCATGGCCGAGGGCGACGACCGCGACCTCGTCAACGAGGTCGTCGACGAGGTCGTCGACGCGGTGACCCGCGCCGCCGCCTGAGAGCCGGCCCTCTACCGTCCCGGCCTGCGCCTTTTGCGCATGGGCGGGACCCATGCACCACGACATCGACGACGACTTGAAGAGGATCGCACAACAGGCATCTCAACACTTCGGCAAGCCTAATTTTTTACGTTAAGTGCGATTTAACCTTCCCCGACCATGTTGGACTTCGTTCTCCTCGCCGGCCCTTCGCGGTTTCCGGCACAGTTCGAAGAATGAAGGAAATCCCATGGGCCGCTCCAAGCTTCATGCCTTGGCGCGCTCCCTCACGCTCCTGGCGAGCGTCGGAGCGCCCTGCCTCGCACACGCTGCGGACCTGCTTCCGCCGCCGCCCCCGCCCCCTCCGATTCCCGTCGATGTCGGCGGCGGCTGGTACCTGCGCGGCGATGTCGGCGTCGGTGCGACCCAGTACGAGAAGGTCAGGACCACGCTCGGCACGGGCGGCGCTCTCCCGGCCGGCTACGTGATCGAGAACCGCACCATCGAGGATCAATTCTTCGCAGGCGCCGGTGCCGGCTATCAGTTCAACAGCTTCCTGCGCGGCGACGTCACCGGCGAATACCGCGGCGGTGGCCAGATCCGCTACACCGAGAAGTTCCCTCTCGGCGGCGGCACCGGAATCGACGTCAATTCGGCCAAGTTCCGCTCGATCGTCACCATGGCGAACGGCTATATCGACCTCGGCACGTGGTGGTGCCTGACGCCGTATATCGGCGGCGGCGTCGGCGCGGCCTTCAACCAGGTCAGCGGCTACACCGACCAGGGCGCCGGCTTCGCGGCGGGCGGCTTCGGCACCGCGCCGACCAAGAACACCACCAGCCTCGCCTGGGCGGCCCAGGCCGGCATCACCTACGACGTGACCCCGAACTTCAAGGTCGACGTCGGCTACCGCTACCTCAACATGGGCAACGCCAAGACCGGGACCGTGACCTGCGTCAACGACCCGACCTGCTCCTTCGCGAGCTACAAGGTCAGCGAGATCACCTCGCACGACGTCAAGATCGGCCTGCGCTTCCTCCTCGGCGGCGTCGCGGCCCCGATGCCGATCGCCTACGAGCCCGGTCCCCTAATCACCAAGTACTGATCGCCCTTTCCCGATCGGACGTCGAAACGGCGCGGATGATATCCGCGCCGTTTCTTTTGTGTGCGGCCGCGGGTCTGCCTGGGGCGGGCGAATCATCGATGGCTGTCGCCGCTCGGAAGCTGGTCGACGAGGACCGGTTCCTATGTCTGGAGGCGACGGATCGCCGGAGACCCGCGCGGCCGGCTCACCGGCGCCCTGCCTTCGATCGTGACGGCGAGAACATGTCCCGGGCGCCGGCCGTCACTGGGCAGGTCCCGCATCGTTTCGGGTCGCCGGCAAAAGCCTCTGCGCAACAGACAATTAAGGTTACTCAAGTAAGACGATCCCATGGGCAAGGCACGGTGATCCGTCTTGCTGCCCAAAGGACGATAGCGATGCGTACCCTGACCATCGGTTTCCTGGCCGCCACGACCCTCGGCTGCCTCTCCACCGCCCAAGCCGCCGACCTCGACTACGACTACCTGCGCGGACCGGAGTACGAGCCGGTGACGACGCAGATCATCGATTGGAGCGGCGCCTATGTCGGCGGTCATGGCGGTTATTCGTCTGGTGCTTTCGGCTTCAATAATGTTGCCCAGCAAACCGTCGCCAACAATCTTCGTCAAACGGTGATCGAAAAAGAGCTCAGTGTTTCGTCTTTGCTTCACGTCCAAGACGTACGCAAAGGTGGCAACTCGTTCGGCGCTTTTGCCGGCTACAACTTTCAATTCGATGAGGCTGTGGTAGGCATCGAATTCGATTATACGCGCTTTGATACCCAAGGACTGAGTGGTGACGCGATAGGCCGTCAAGCCGTTACGAGCGATGGTTGGCAGAATTTCTACAGTCTGTCCGACACCTCGACCACCAAAGTGCGAGACTTCGGAACGATTCGAGCGAGGGCCGGGTATGCGATCGAGAACTTCCTTCCGTATGTCACCGGCGGTTTCGCGATAGGCCGTGCACAAATTTCCGACGACGTCGGTATCCAGACCTACGGCTACGATGCGAAGACATATGCAGCGAACAAGGCGCTAACCGACAGTACCAAAGCGGTGACTGTAAACCAGTACGGATACAATCCGACTACCTTCAACCAAAACAACCCCGATGGCAGTAAACCTCTGCCGATGGAGTTTTTTGGGAAATCCAAGACCAAGGTCGTAGGCGGCATCACCCTCGGTGCGGGCCTCGAATACGCGATCACCTCGAACATCCTGCTGCGCGGCGAATACCAGTACGTGCTGCTGAACGACTTCGACGGGCACAAGGTCAACATCAACACCGTCCGTGGCGGCGCGGCCTACAAGTTTTGAGCCAGCCGGCAGCCCCCGATCGCAGGACCGAACCGATGCCGCTGAAGTCCGTCGCCGCCGCCATCTTGGCAAGTCTCGTCATCGCCGGCGCCGCCCGGTCGGAAGGTCATGGCGATCGTACGCGTGAATACGGCCACGGCCGCCACGCCTCCGCGCGGAACATGCCGCCGGAGGTCCGCTACCGCGATCCACGTTACCGCCCGCCGCGCCGCCACGCGCCGCATTTCGGGCCGCCGGCCGACCTGATCCAGGCCTACCTGCCGCGGACCACCGAGACGCCGATGTACAACGAGCCCCCGAGCCGCTTCCCGTCGCGCTGAGACGCGTCCGTCAGACCTTGGCTCTGAGCCGGGCGCGCGCGGCCCGGTGATCGGGCGCGTCGCGAAACGCCCGGTGCATCGCCCGCCAGAGCGGCTTGCGCCGATACTCCACATCGAAGGGCAGCGCCCGCTGGGGCATGCCGTCCGGCCGCCTCCGGGCAGGCGACGCGTTCAGCCACGTATCGGGATCGTAGACGTCCCAGCTCAGCACGTTGAGCACGGCCGCCTCGTCGAGCACCGTGTCTAGGAAGCGCCGGGCGAGGTCGGCGACGCCCCTGTCGCGCGCCGCGATGTCGGCCGGGAAGGCGCGGTCGTCGACGTCGAGCTCGGTGATCTCGATGGCGAGGCCCATGCCGGCGATCTCGCGCAGGAACCTCCGCAGGCGCGTCTGGTCGAGGGGGAGAGTGCTCAGCAGATGCGCCTGGATGCCGAAACGGTCGATCGGCACGCCGCGCCTCAGCAGCCCCTCCAGCGTCTTTAGGATCGCGACGCGGCGCTCGTCGATCCAATCCGCCTGCTGCTCGCAGTCGTTCTCGTTCCAGGTTCCGGCGGCGGCAGGGTCGGCCTCCTTCATCATGCGGAAGGCAAGGTCGACATAGCCGGGGCCGAGGGCGGCGAGCCAGGGCGTCGCCCGCAGGCCGTCGGGCCGGCCGTCGGCGGGCGAGAGGATCTCGTTGACCACGTCCCAGGCTTCGATGGTGCCCGCGTAGCGCCGGGCCATCGCGCCGATCCATTGCCGCAGGAGCAGCTCGGCCCCGGCGGGGCTCTTCGCGGCGAGCGCCGCCTGTGCCCAGGCCGGCAGCGCCTCGTGCCAGACGAGGCAATGGCCGCGCAGGCGCTGGCCGTTGCCGCGGGCGAAGCGCACGGTCTCGTCGGCGCCGGAGAAGTCGAGGACCCCGGGATGCGGAGCGGCGACGTCGAACTTCATGACGTTGTCGCAGACGAGGATACCGCATTCGCGCGCGGCGACGGCGCGCCAGCGCGGATCGCTGCGGAAGCGGGTGATCGGTACCGCCGTTCCGTAGGCGAGCCCCTTGGCGGAGGCCGCCGCCTGCAACCCGTCGGGCCCCCAGGACGGCGCGCCGGACGGACCGAACGGGGAGGGCGCGGCCCTCGCGGCGCCGGTCAGGGCGAGTGCCCCGGCCCCGCCTGCGAGGATCGCGCGACGGCTCGGATCGGGCATCGTCATCGCCGCCGACTCATCGCTCGCCCGCGCTCTCCGGCGGGTGCAGGGCGGCCTGGGTGCTTCCGGACGGGAGGGCGGGCAGCATTGCCTGAAGACCTCTGCGAAGCAGGACGCGCCGGGCCGGCTCCTCGACGGCGAGGTGGACGAGGCTCGCCGCGGCCAGCGACAGCGCGGTCGCGGCGCCGGCCGCCAGCCAGGGAGAAACGCCGGAGATCGCTCCGTGCAGGGTCCGGTCGAGGGTGTTCACGACGGCATAGGCCGGCATGTGGAGGAGATAGAGCGCGAAGGAGATACGCCCCAGGAACACCAGCGGCGCGCTGGCGAGAACACCGCCGCGCAGGTCCGCCCCCGCTAGGATGAGGGGAGCCCAGGCCACCACGGTCAGGCCGTTATGCATCAGCGGCGACGGCACGTACGGCTCGATCACGACGAGGACGAGCGCCGCCAGCGCGGCCGCGGCCAGGAACGGGCCGGCACGGCCGCGGGCCGTGGCGGCCTGGGCTTCGGATGCCGGCCGGCGCATCCGCCGCCACCCCGCGAACAGCACGAGGCCGGCGATGAACTCGGGCAGGCGCAGCAGCGGATTGTACTTGATGCCCTGCGCGAGCAGCACCGCCATGGTGCCGGCCGGCTCGGGCTCGATCAACGAGACGCCCGGCGCGTAACGGCTCCAGAGCAGCGTGCAGAACGCGCCGAACACCGCCCAGAGCCCAAGCGCGGCCAGCGCGTAGTCTGCGGGGCGGCGCAGCACCAGCGGCAGCAGCAGCGGGAACAGCAGGTAGAAGAATGCCTCCACCGAGATCGACCAGCTCGCGCAGTTGAGCGAGCAGGCGGCGCCCGGCACCCAGGCATGGAGGCCGAGCGGAGCCAGCACGGCGCCCGAGGCGATCAGCCATTTCAGCGGCGGTTCGGTCTTCAGCACCCAGGCGACGAACCAGGGCAGGCTGATCGCCAGCGAGAGCAGGAAGGCGGGATAGACCCGAGAGACACGCGCCCACAGGTAGCGCCTCCGCACGAGCCGGTCTCCGAAATCGACCGCATGGTAGGTGTAGGCGAGGATGAAGCCCGACAGGACGAAGAAGAACGTCACGCCGGTATGGCCGAGCAGGATCACCGTGTGCCGCGGCGCGTCGGGGAAGAAGAAGCGGTCGTAGTGGAACACCAGCACGTAGAACGCCGCGAAGAAGCGCAGCGAGGTCAGGACGGGCAGCGGCGTGGTCGCCGGATGGGCGCGGGCCGGCGGTTCGCCGGTCTTCGGTTCGGCGGCCCGCGCTCCGAAGCTTCTGAAGAGACCCATCGTCCGGTTCCATCCCAGACCATGATCGCCGGGAGCGGGCCGCGCCGGATGCGGGCAGCCTGCCGGTCTCGGGCCGGTCGTTCCATCCGCTCGGGTTGCCATCTCCCCGCGCATCCGATCAGCCCTGCACGGTGCGGTACGAGGCGCGCAGCCGCAGGCCGAACACGGCGAGCATGAACATGCAGCAGATCGCGGCGCTCGGCGTGTAGAGCACCGATTCGAAGGAGCCGCCGGCCAGCGCCAGCAGCCATAGCCGCAGGAAATAGAGCGTCGCCGGATCGATCCGGCCTGCCGGCGCGATGCGCTGCAGGTCGCGCAGGGGCGCGACCACGAAGGCGGCGAGCGTCATGACGAGGCCTGGCAGCCCCATGATCAAGCCGACGTCGAGATAGGTGTTGTGCGCCTGGCTGGTCTTGGTGACCCAGCTCAGGGCATCCGAGGTGCCGAACCGCGTGCGCTCGGTTCCCCAGAAGGCGCCGAAGCCCCAGCCGAAGACCGGCCGCTCCGCGATATGGCTGGCGGCGAACTCCCAGATCTCGGTGCGGCCGGTGAACGAGGTGTCCGGCAGGATGCCGTGCAGCCCGTCGCGGATCGGCGGGAAGAATACCGAACCGAGCGAGAACAGCGAGACCAGGGCCACCGGCCCGAGCAGGATCGCCGCGCGCAGCCAGCGGCTGCGCACGAGCCCGCAGAGGCTCGGCGCCAGGATGATGAAGGGCAGGAGCGCGATCACCGATTTCGAGTTGGCGGCCGCGAGGAACACGGCCGCGAGCAGCACGATGGTGATGCCCCAGAACCGGCTCAGGGCGGAGGCCACGAACAGGCCGGTGAGGATCATCAGCGCCATCGCGCCGCCGGCCTCGTTCTTATGCGCGAAGATGCCGCGCCAGAGGCCCTCGTGCTCGGGCTCGTTGATCAGGTCGAAATCGGCCGAATGGATCGCGAGTTGCGGCAGGAAGGCGACCGCGAGGTAGGATGCGGCCAGGATGATCAGCGCGGCGATGGCGAGCGTCAGCGCGAACTGGCGCACCGAGCGCATCACCACCGGGATGCCGGCCGCCAGCATGGTGACGATCGCGAAGAGCAGGAACCGGCGGATCGAGAGCAGCGGCTCGACGGAGGTGAGCAGGGTCAGTCCCATCCAGCCGGCCAGCACGACCAGCGGCCAGGTCAGCAGCGGGCGCAGCTTGTCGATGCCGAGCTGCCGCAGCGCCGCCGCCATGGCGAATCCGAGCGCGAGGAAGACGACCTGCGTCGTCCAGCTGCCGGCGGTGGAGGTCTCGAGAATGTCGCGGTCGCTGAGGTCGGCCAGCGGCGCGTGGTTCCAGAACGCGAGGATGCAGGCGCCGACGAGCGCGATGCGCAGGGCATCCGGAACCTCGCCGCGTGCCCGGGTGGCGGACACGAGGGCGGCGGGCGCACGGCCCTTCGTGAAAAACTCAACCGCCGACGCCACGCTTCGGCCTCATCGCACGACCGACGGCGCGAGACCGCGCTGGCCGATCCGGGAACGGATGCAGACTAGCGCAGAATACCTTTCGGAAAGGCAGCGGCCCGGATCTTGTGCCCAACTAACCGATCGTAAGGTTGACGGGCACGGCCGGGCATTCCGGCGGCGAAGCAGCTTCGAGGCTGCCGGAAGGCGCATCACCGGCCGGTCGCCCGGTCCGGCGTTTCCTCCGTGGAGGGCGCGGGATCGCCGGCGACCTTGCGGCGCAGGTCGCTGAACCAGGCCGGCGCGGCGGAGGTCCCGTCGCCGACCACCACGGTGGCCGTCATGCCGGCGACTAGCGTCACGCCCGGCGGCACCGCGTCGATGCGGATGCGGACCGGCACGCGCTGCGCTAGGCGCACCCAGGTATAGACCGGGTCGACGTTGGGCAGGCCCTGCGTGCTCGGGGCGGCGTTGGCCGTCGAGATGCCGAGGGTCACGCTCTCCACCGTGCCGCGCAGCGACGCGCCATACCCCATCAGCGCCATCTCCGTGGGAGCGCCGACGCGGATATGGGCCATCTTCGTCTCCTCGAAGTAGCCGTCGATCCAGAAGCTGTCGGTGTCGATCACGCGGACATTGGGGGTGCCGGTCGTGGCGTAGTCGCCGACGCGCATCAGCAGGTTGGTGACCCGGCCATTCACGGGCGACCGCACCGTCGTGCGTTCGAAGTTGATCTTCGCCTGCGACAGTTGCGCCTTCGCCGTATCGAGCGCGGCCTCGGCAATCTTCGCGGTGCCGGCATATTGCTGCTTCTCCTCGACCGAGGTCGAGACCGTGGTAAGCGCCTGCCGCCGGGCCGATTGCGCGTTCTTGACCTGCAGGTCGGCCTCGCGGTTCTTGATCTCGGCCTCGGCCGACGCGATCGCGACCTGGAAGTCGAACGGGTCGATCACGTAGAGCACGTCGCCCTTCTTCACGGGCTGGTTGTCGACGACCTTGACCGAGACGATCGAGCCCGAGACCTGCGGGGCGATGTTGGCGACCTGCACGCGCACCCGCCCGTCGCGGGTCCAGGGCGCGGTGACGTAGAACTCCCAGACCACGAAGGCGGCCACCGCCGCCGCCGCCAGGATCACGCCGGTGGCGGCGAGGCGGAACAGCTTGGCGGCCCGCCCGCGCCGCGCAGGCGACGGAGGCTCGGCCTCGATCGCCGGCGGATCGTCGGGGGGCGCCTGCCGGGCGCCATCGGAAGTCTTCGGGTCGTCCTCGTCGGCCATGGGGCGGTATCCGCGGTCAGGAGAGCCGTTCTCGCGATCTCCGCGTCACGGGAGACGGCTCGGTGTCATCGGGTTGGGCGCATTCTCTTCATGCGAACCGGAAGCCGATCCGTTCGAGAATACTCTCGGGGCCGTCAAAAAAGCAGGATCAGGAGGGCGAGCACGCAGACGTAGAGGCCGGCCTCGGCGATCGGCGCATTCGCGACGTAGCGGCTGAACCGGATCTTCCGGAAGACGATCCGCAGCAGGATGAGGATGACCAGCGCGCCGATCGCGTAGGCGACGAAGGGCGAGAGCAGGACGCCGCCGATCTGGAGTTCGTGACGCATGGCCGTCAGCTACTCGGCAGGGCGAGGCGGCGGAAGAAGCGCCCGTGCCGCTGGATGACCTGCGAGGCGGTCGCCAGGTCGGTCGCGGCGCGGGCGATCCGCAGGCGGGTCTCGCGGTCCTCACGGCCCCCGGCCCTGATCATGGCGCGAGCCGCATCCTCCAGGCCCCAGGCGTTGCCGCGGGCGAGCGCCTCGCGTCCGCGCCGAATGCTCGCCCTGAGCCCCTTGGCGCACCAGAGCAGTCGCATCTGCGCGTGTGCCCGTGCGGCCGAAGATTCGAGGCGCGACAGGGCGAAGGCGTGGGCGAGGCTCGCGCGCCGCACGGCGCCGCTGCCCGAGTTCCATTGCGAGAACTGGAACAGGCGGTCCGCGTTCAGGCTGGTGCGGGTGGTGGCGTCGCCTCCTTCGCCGACCAGGGCGTCGGCGGTGTCGCGGCGGGCCTCTTCGAGGGCGTAGAACCGGTGCTGCGAATTCGAGATCGGCAGGACGAGCCGCACGACGAGGAACAGGATCACCGCCGCGGCGACCACGAGATAGGCGTTCATCAGGAAGGTCTGGGGATCGTAGAGCTGCGGGTTGGCCGGCGAGAGCAGCACCGGCGTGAACACCAGCGAGATGAAGCCCACGGTGAACGTCTTCGGATTCAGCGAGAGGAAGCAGCCGAAGAACACCACCGGCGCCATGGCGATGGCGAGCAGCGGAAAGCCCTGGTTGCCGTTGAGGAACACGAACAGGACGATGCCCGCGAACAGGGCCGCGAGCGGCATCCCCATCAGCACGCCGATCGCGAACTTCTTCGGGTCGGGCGTCACGGAGGAGAGCGCGGCGGTCGCCGAGACCTGGACCAGGGCGAAGGACGCCTGCGGCAGGCCCGCGAGGATGAACACGCCGGCCGCAACGCCGAAGGCGATGGCGACGCGCAGGGCCGCACGCAGTGCCACCGGGAAATCGCGATGCGTCGGCAGGGCGACGTCGCGCAGCGGCTTATGCCCGTCCGAGAGGGCGCGCAGGCCGTCGTCGGCGAAGGTGACGGCGTTGTGCAGGTCGAGCGCCCGCTGCAGCGCCATGGTCTCGTCGAGGGAGCGCGCCGGATCGCGGATCGCCTCTTCGACGAGGTCGCGCAGCCGGGCGTCGTCCCGGTTCAGCTGTTCGGCACCCGGCTCCGTGACATCGCCGGTGACGGCGCGCAGGCAGAGTGCGCGCGCCTCCACCACGGCCGGCGTCGGCCGGCGGATCCGGTCGCAGGCGAGGGCGAGGCCACGGCTCGCGGCGCCCGTCACGTAGAGGGCGGCAATGGCGCTGCGCGCACCGGAGGCGCGGTTCCGTCCGTCGTCGAGTTCGCCCCCGATCGCGCTGGTCTCGGCCCGCATCGCCGCGATCGTCCGGATCAGGGCCGCCGTCCGCTCGTCGCCGGGATCGCCGTTCGCGAGGGCGTCGCGGACGAAGGCGCGGGCCGCGCCGAAAGCATTCGCCAGGGTCGGGCGCAGGGTGCGCCACGTGCTGGGCGAGGCCAACGCATCGTTGATGAAGGTGATCGCCACGATGCCGATGGCGATGGCCGCCACCCGCCCGAGTGCCGCGTCGAAGGTGTTCTGCGGCGCGTCGATGTTGGCGAGCGCGATGATGCCGACCGTGTAGCCGGAGAGCATCGCGCCATAGGCGCGGGTATCCTGAAGGTATTGCGCCACGAAGACGCAGAGGCCGAGCCAGACCGTGAAGGACACGAGCAGGAGCACCCGGTCCTCATTGAACAAACCCGTCAGCACGATCGCGACCACGCCGCCGACGATCGTGCCGAGGAAACGGTAGCCCGCCTTGGAGAGCGCCTGTCCGCGCTTGGGCTGCGCCAGGATGGCGACGCAGACCGCGGCGGAGGACGCGCTCTCGATCTGGAGCCAGAACGCGGCGTAGAGGGCGAGCATCATCGCCAGCCAGATCCGTAGGCCGAACAGCCAGGCGGCCGGCGGCGGTACGATCGCATCGAGCCGGTCGATCAGGCGGTCGGCGAGGGGCGGGGACGCGGCGGTCACACGGCGTCCTCGCGCGTCAGATCGACGACGCCGGGGCCCTCGGACGCGGCGAGATGCGCCACGCGCGCCTGCCACAGGCACAGCAGCGGCGTGACCCCGAGCTCGACCACGAGGGCACCGAGCATGACGAGGGACGGCAGACCCGTCAGGTAGAGGCCGAGCAAGCGCGAAAGGCCGCCGAGCACCACCACCAGGGTGAGGAAGCGAAACAGCCCCGTCTTGTGCTCGATCCCCGGCACGCAGGTGAGGAACAGGATGCCGATGCCGGTGAGCAGGCCCGACAAATAGCGGAAGTGGCTGTCCGCCGAGATGTTGACGATGCGGTCGGTGCCGATGCCGTCGATGCCGAAAAGCACGCCGTAGAGCCCCGCCGCGACCGGCAGGAGCGCCACGACCGAGACAACCCGCTGCAACAGCCGCCGCTCACCCTGCATCGTGCATGTCCTCGCCCGTCGTCGGTCCCGGCAGGCAACGCCCGATTGCGGCCACGGTTCGCCCCGGGGCGCCGGTCAGGCCTTCGGTTCTTTCAGGCGCTTCACGCACTTGCTGTAGAATTGCGGCCATGTGGGCCCCTTGGCGGTCTTGTCGGCGGTCGACAGGCCGCGCCATTCGGTGCCGCAGCGCTTCTGCCGCTCGCGGGCGGGCGACAGGGCTGCGTCCCTGTCGCGGGCGGAGGCGGGCGGCCGGGCCGGCTCGCGGGCCAGGGCCGGGCCGGCAAGACAGAGCACCGCAGCGAACAGGGCGGCGACACGAAGCGACATTCCGGCAACCTCAGCATGAAAAATCCCCGCGCCTGCGCGCAGGGATCGGCAATCACAGCCGCAACGACGGGGAAAGGGCAAGGCCAGAAACGGCTTGCCCGCATCGGAGTTGCATCGGGATCCGCCGCTGCGACGCCGCGATCCGCCTGTTCACGCCGTGACGAATGCGGTCTACTCCGCGCGATCGGTAGGCCCGCCGGAACGGGCGGCGGGCCGGATCGCGGAGCAGGCCATGGCGCAGACGACAGCCGGTGTGATCGACGTGCACACCTGGAGCACGCCGAACGGCTGGAAGATTCCGATCATGCTGGAGGAATGCGGGCTGCCCTACCGGGTGGTGCCGGTGAACATCGGCAAGGGCGAACAGATGGCGCCCGACTTCCTGGCGATCTCGCCCAACAACAAGATTCCGGCGATCGTCGATCCCGACGGGCCCGGCGGTCAGCCGATCACGGTCTTCGAATCCGGGGCGATCCTGCAATATCTCGGGCGCAAGACCGGCTGCCTCTACCCCACCGACGAGCGCGTCCGCGTGGCGGTGGACGAGTGGCTGTTCTGGCAGGTCGGCGGCCTCGGGCCGATGCTCGGCCAGGCCCATCATTTCCGGATCTACGCCAAGGAGAAGATCCCCTACGCCGTGGAGCGCTACACCGAGGAGGCGAAGCGTCTCTACGGCGTGCTCGACCGCCGCCTCGACGGCCGCGACCACCTCGCCGGCGACTACTCCATCGCCGACATCGCGACGCTGACCTGGGCGAAATTTCACGAGAAGCAGGGCATCGACACCGCGGCCTACCCGAACGTCGGACGCTGGCTCGACACGGTACTCGCGCGGCCTGCCGTCCAGCGGGGGCTAGCCGCGATCTGACCGCGCTCGTCCACGCTGTTATCCCCAGGGCCGGGAGATCGCTAAACTGCGGGAGGTCCTCCGGACGCAGCGTTAAGACTCCGTCGATATCCTGCTTCGAGCCGTACCCGACCTGATGGCATCGGGCCGAGGTCGCGGGGTCGTTGATTCGATGCGCCGTCCGCCGCCGAACCGGCATCCGCGACGTGGACGGGCGCTCCAGCAGGAGGTGGTGCCATGAGGCCTGTCGCCGTCGTCGCAGTGTCTGTCCTGACGCTCGCAGCCAGCATCGCAGATGCGGAGGCCCGCGGCTTTCGGCTGCGCGGCTCCAGCTTCTCCGTTCCGCACCGTTCGGCGAGCGCGCGCGATACGGCGACCCGGCGCCTGCCCATCATTGCCGCCGTCGGAGCGATAGGCCCGTTCGATCCGAGCCGGTCCGATGCGCGCAACGTCACCCGCAGCGCGAGGGGGTCCGAGGCGGACGGGGCGGACGAGACCGCACCGATTCCGCCAATGCCGCCGGCCCCGGTGTCCCTCGCCGTGGAGAAGGTTTCCGAACCGTGGTGCCCGAGCGGCCGCATCGCCGGCACCGGCACCGGATTCTGCCTGATCAACTGACACCGATATGCGTCGATCCCGACCACGGATCGCCCGGACTAAAGACAACGAGGCGGCCCTGTCGGGCCGCCCGCCTCAGATCGTCGACATGAATCCGGCGAGCCGCATCAGGCCCTCCGGCCAGGGGCCGTGCCCGCTGGCAATGTTGATGTGCCCGGCCTCGCCCGCGTCGACCACGGACGCCCCCCACGCCGCCCCGAACTCTTCCGCGCGCTCGTAGCTGCAATGGGGGTCGGTCCGGCTCGCCACCAGGAGCGCGGGGAAGGGCAGGGGATCGCGCGGCACCGGCGCGAAGGAGCAGACGCTGGCCGGCAGGTTCTGGCAGGTCTCGATGTCGGGGAAGGCGACGAGCATCGCGCCGCGCACGACGCCGGCGGGAAAGCGCGGCGCCGCCTCGACCGCCGCGACCACGCCGAGGCTGTGGGCGATGAGCACGACCGGGCGCGTCGCCGCCTCGACCGCCGCGACGATCCGCGCGCGCCAATCCTCGGGATCAGGCTGGTGCCAATCCGCCTGCGCGACGACCCACCCCGTGCGAAGGCGCCCGGCCCAGCGCGCCTGCCAGTGCTCCTCCCCGGAGCCGGCATAGCCCGGCAGGATCAGGATATCGCAATCGCCCGTCTTCATGCCGCCTCCCTATCGCCTCGGGCGCAGGGCGATCAAGCGGCGGCGGCGATCCAGGCCGCCAGCGCGGTCGAGGCCCGGTTCTTCCCCTTGGCCTCGACCTCGAAGTCGGTCCAGGCGAGATGGCGGGCCACCAGGGCGTTGATGCCGGCGTTCCACATCAGGTCTGAATGCGCAGAAAGATCGCGGCCGGAATGGCCGGCGCGGGACAGGGCCGCGAAATCGGGCAGCACCGCCGGATCGTGGTCGGCGAGCACATCCTCGCGGGACACGCTGACATGGCTGACCGGGCGTACGCCGCGCCAGGATTCGCGGATGCGCGCGATACGGGGATCGTCCGGCTCGATGTAGTCGCCGCCGCTCTCGATCCAGTGATGATGCAGGTCGAGCACCACGGGCACGGCATCGGAGAGCCGCAGCACGGCGTCGAGGCCGTGACAGGTCTCGTCGTTCTCCACCGTGAGCAGGTTTCGCGCGGTCTCCGAGATCAGCGCGAGGCCGGCGCGGAATCCGTCGATGCCGGGCTCGCGGCCGCCGACATGGATGTTGATGTGGGCACCGTGCGGATGCCAGCCGCCGCCGTAGCCGAGCATCGCCATCGCCTCGGCGTGGTATTCGAGCTCGGCGATGCCGTTCTCCTGCGCCGACGGGCTGCGCGAGGCGATGAGGCAGAACTGGCCCGGATGCATGCTGAGCCGCACGCCGCCCGCCCGCGCCTGCTCCCCGAGCCGCCTGAGGCCGTCCGCGATCAGGCGGCGCAGCGCGGGCTCGGCGTAGAGGTCGCGGGCCACCGGGTGGGTGAAGCCCGGCAGCAGCGAGGAGACGATGCGCAGCAGCCGCTCGGCCGGCGGCCGCGCCGCGACCCAAGCGATCTGGCGTCCCAGGGCCACGAGGTTGTGGCGGGCGATCGTGTCGAGCTTCGCCCGCCGCGCGGCCGGCGCGAGACCCGCGAGGTGGGTCATGGTCGTGCTGGTGAGGTTCATGGCCTGCACGGCCTCGCGCTCGGCCTTGCGGGTCGGATAGCCGCCGGGCGGTTCGTCGGGGATGAAGGTGCAGCAGAAGCCGAGGCGGGGCGTGGGGGCTGTCATGGCCCGACAACGCGGGCAGCCCGGGTCAGGTCCGCAGCTTGAGGCGATAGCTGTACATGTCGCCGCGAAACAGGCCCTCGACGTATTCGATCATCACGCCGGCATCCGAGAAGCTGTGGCGCTTGATCAGGAGGCAGGGGCTCGGCTCGTCGAAATCGAAGATGCGGCACTCCTCGGCGGTAGGCATCGTCGCCTCGATGGTCTGTTCGCAGCGGACGAGCCGGGCGCCGGCCTCATCGGCCAGGAAGGCGTAGACCGAACCGGACAGGTCGCCGTGCTCGAGCGCCGGCACGGCCTTGAGATTGTACCAGGCGACCTCCCGCGACATAGCGATGTCGTCGCCGCAGCGGATGCGGGTCAGCTTGAGGATCGGGGCGGTGGAGGGCAGACCGAAGATCGAGGAGATCGAGCGGTCGTGCACGATCGCCCGCTCGGTGACGCGGGAAGAGGGCACCTTTCCGAGTTCGCGCATCTCCTCGGTGAAGCCCTTGAGGCGGTCCATGCCGGGATGGACCTGCTCGGGCCGGGAGCGGACCAGAAACCCCTTGCGCCCCTGCGAGGAGAGCAGGTTGCGCTGGCGCAGAGCCGCATAGGCGCGCTGGATCGTGACGCGGCTGACCCCGAGGTTCTCGGCGAGCTGGCGCTCGGCAGGCAGGACCGCGCCGGTGGGCAGCGCCCCGGACATGATCAGCGCGTGGATCTGCTCTTCAAGTTGCTGGTAGAGCGGCATGGCCGTGTCGTCCCGCAGCCGCAGGAGCGACATCAGCGAGGGACGATCGAGAGCGAAGGGAACGACCGTACCGGTCTTGTCCTGCCGGAACTCTCCGGCTGCCTTCCTGCTTGCCACCTGATGCTACCGGATCATCGTTCGTGCAGATCTTCGTCGTAGGCAGCTTCGTGGTCGCCTGCTCCGTCAAGGTAGCACGGCTTCCGCGCGCCGGTGAGTCCCTCGCCGCGGAAGCCTTCGTGTCGGAACCGGGCGGTAAGGGCTTCAACCTGGCGGTGGCGGCGCACCGCCTCGGTGCGCAGGTCGACGGCGTCTTCGCCATCGGTGACGACCCCTTCGCAGCGGTCGCCGTTTCGGCCTTCGAAGGGGTGGGTCTCGCCGCCGACATGCTCGTGCGGCGCAGCGGCTCGACCGGAGCCGGAATCGGCTTCGTCGATCGGGAGGGCGAGAACTGTCTCGCGGTCAGCCCCGGTGCGAACCGGCTGCTCGCGGCCGCCGACATCGATCCGGCCCGCATTGCTCGAGCCGGACTCGTCATGGCGACCTTCGAGTCGCCGGACGCGGCGATCGCCGAAGCCTTCGCCCAGGCCCGCGCACGCGGCACCCGCACGCTGCTCAACCCCTCGCCGGGCCGGCCGATCGATCCGCGTATCCTCGCGGACACGACGATCCTCGTCGTGAACCGCGTGGAGGCGGCCGATCTCGGGCTCGACGTGGCCGACCCCGGCACGGCCGAAGCCCTGCTCCGGGCCGGCCCAGCGGTCGTCGTGGTGACGCTCGGGGAGGAGGGCGCCGTGGCCTTCCAGCGCGACGGGCCGCCCGCCCGTCAGGCCGCCTTCCCGGTTGCGGCGGTCGACACGATCGGGGCCGGAGACGCCTTCTCGGCGGGCTTCGCGGTGGCGCTGCTGGAGGGGCGGCCGATCGCGGAGGCGCTGGCGCGGGCCGCGGCCTGCGGCGCGATCACAACCTGCCGGTTCGGCGCCTTCGAGGCCTTTCCGACGACGGCAGACCTCGATCGCTTCTGCGCGGCGGGCTGAGCCATGCCCGTCGTTGCGCCTGGGCCCTGGATCACTTCGCTGCGCTCGCGATGACAGGGAGGCGTCGGCGTGTGCACGTCATGCATCCGGATCGGTCTGCTTCGCAATCGATCCATCCGGAAGCCGTCTCAATCCTGCTCGTCGAGCGCGTCGACGGCATTGCCGGCAAGGTTCGCGCCGAGCAGGCGATCGGCCTCGCCGGCCACGGGCTTCGGCAGCGTCGGCAGCGCCGCGATCACGGCGGCGCGCTCACGCGCCAGCCGGACCGCCTCCTGCAGCGAGACGGCCTCGAACCGCACGGTCTCGCCGGGCCGGCGCTGGGCGACGCGGCGGAGATCGGCGGAGATTACGGTGGCGATCTTCGGATAGCCGCCGGTGGTCTGGCGATCGGCCAGGAGCACGATGGGCCGGCCGCTGCCGGGCACCTGGATCGAGCCCGCGACGGTGCCGTCCGAGACGATGTTGAAGCCGTCCCCTCCGTGTTCGATCTCGGGGCCGTCGAACTGGTAGCCCATCCGGTCGGCCCGGTTGGAGACTGTGAAGGCCGCGTTCAGCAGCGTATCGATACCGCCCTTCGTGAAGCGATCCTCCTGCGGTCCGAGGACGATGCGGATCGGCCGGTCGCGCTCCACCGGCACCGGATCGAGGCAGCGCTCGGCCTCGCCGGAGAGCGGCGGCGGACGCAGCGGGAGCCGGTCGCCCGCGCGCAACGGCCGCCCGTCGAGACCTCCCAATGCCGCACGGAAGTGCAACGAGACGCTGCCCATCACCCCTGCGACGGCGATGCCGCCGGCCAGCGCCAGCGTGGCGAAGACACCCTGGCACGGCCGGTCGATGGAGAGTTCCGAACCCTCGCGCAGCACGAGCGAGCGGTGATGGGCGACCGGCTCGCCGTCGCGCCGCATCGGACAGGGGGCACCGGCGAGCGCCAGCCGGACCGGGCCGCCCTCGATCCGGAACCGGCCGCCGCCGAGGCCGAACTCGATGGCAGGCGCATCCACGGGATTGCCGACGAGGGCATTTGCGGCGGCGTGAGCGAGGCGGTCCATCGGACCCGAGGCGGAGAGACCGTAGCGCAGGTAGCCGCGGCGACCGCCATCCTGAAGCGTGGTCGCGGCTCCGCAGGCGATGACGACGAGGGCGGCGTTCATGCGTCCAGCCGCTCGGCGACGAGTTCTCCTGCGGCGGCGGCCCTGTCGAGCGCGTCCCAGCGGCCGGGATCGACCGGTTCGAAGCAGACGCCGTCGCCGGGCTCGAGCAGAAAGATGGGGTCGCGGCCGGGCATGAAGCTGCGCACCGGAGTGCGGCCCAACAGATGCCAGCCGCTCGGCGCGGCGATGCTCGCCACCAGCGCCTGCGCGCCGCCGATGGAGATCGTGCCGGCGGGTGTCGTCGGGCGCGAGGCCGGGCGGCGGGAGAGGGCCAGAGCCGGGTCGAGCCCGCTGAGATAGGCGTAGCCGGGCAGAAAGCCGAGCATGGCAACGCGGTACTCGGGCTCTACATGGCGCGCGATCACGGCGTCCGGCGAGAGGCCGTGATGCTTGGCGACCGCGCCGAGATCGACGCCGAACTCGCCCCCGTAGACGACGGGAATGCGCCAGATCCGGCCCGCCCTCGGCGAGGGCAGGTCGGAGCATGCCAGCCTCAGGATCGCCTGGGCGAGCTCCGCCGGATCGGCCGCGACGGGATCGCAATGGACGGTGAGCGAGCGATAGGTCGGCACCGTCTCGACGACGCCCGGAAGCGCGGCCTCAGCGAGGCGGGCGTCGAGGGCGAGCACGGCAGCATTGAGACCGGCATCGATCGCGTCGCCGAACTCGATGGTGATGGCGGTATCGCCGCAGGTCAGGAGGCGCGGATGCCGACAGGTCATCGCGCCTCCCGTAACCCCGTCAGCCGCCGGGGGTAAAGCGATCCCGGCTCAGAGCCGGTGCGCCGTCCGCTCCGGCCCCGCGTAACCGTCCTCGTCCTGCGCGCCGGCACGGCGCACGGCGGTGTCGAGATTGTCCGGGTCGAGGGCCGCCTCGACGTATTCGCGGCCGCGATGGGTCATCTCACGGGCGTAGCGCAGGCCCTGGCCACGAACCTCGTCGGCCCAGGGGCCGAGATGCTCGTCCTCGGGCCGGGTGCGCGGCAGGAGCGCGCCGAGCAGCAGGCCGGCGGCAATGCCGACGACGCCGACGAGCAGCGGGTTGTCCGACACGAACGCCTCGGTGGCGCTGCGGCCGTCGCGCAGGCGGACGAAGCCGCGGTCGGCGAGATCCGCCGCTCGGCGACCATGCTCGTCGACGCGATCCGCCGCCCAGGAGCGGACGTCGTCATAGGCGTCGGCGGCCTGTCCACGCACCCGGTCCACGGTTTCCTCGACACGACCACGGGCCGAATGAGCCGCATCGGAGACGCGGTCCTGGATGTCGGAGGCGGAATTCGCGGCCTCGCGGGCGACGGTCTCCGCGGTCTCGCCGGCATGGTCGCGGGCATCGCGCGCCGACGACAGGGCCGCCTTGGCTTCACGCTCGGCCCGGTCGCCGATGTCGTGCAGCGAATGCGCGACGTCGTCCTGGCGCGGTAGTCCGGCCTTGGCCGCGATCTCGTCCGGCAGCGACCGGCCGCCGTCTGCGTGGTTTGGGTTGTCGCTCATCACGCCACTCCGAAGTTTCGATCGATGGTGTTCAATGCACCCGGGGCACGCCGCCGGGCTCCTTCGTGATCTTTCAGCGCCTCGGCGGCCGGATTCGTTCCGCGTCCGAGAAACCGCCCCGATCCGCCTGCCATCCCAAAGGAATTCGCGAAAAGCTTCAGGCCTTCGCGTCTTCCGTCAGGACGCGGGCCGGGCGCCCACCGGGCTGATCCGGATCGTAGGCCCGCTCCACGCCCGCCGTCGGAGCCGGCTCGACCGGCACTCTGGCGGAGGCTCGAACGGCAGGCGCGCGCGGACCTTGCGCGAGCTTCTTCATCAGCATGCCGACTCCGGCCGCGATCAGCAGCACCGGCAAGGGATTGCGCCGCACCACGGCGAGCGCGTCGTCGTAGACGCTGTTCAGTGGCGTCAGGCGCGCCGAGCCGAGCATCTCGTCCACCAGGTTCACCGGCGAGAGCCGGTCCTGGATACGATCGATGGTCTCGTCGAGCCGGGCGCGGCTCGCTTCGATGTCCTTCTCGAGATCCGACAGCGAACCGCTCATCCCGAAACCCTCTCGGACAGGGCGCGCGCGTCCTGACGGACCTGCCGCGTGGTGCGCGTGGGCGCGAGATTGGACAACGACATCGCCTTGGCGCCGACGACGGCGAGGATGATGGCGACGAGGAGCAGGACGCCGCCGACGATCAGCGCCGCCAGCCAGTCGGAATGCACCAGCGTCGCCACGAATTTCACGAAGGCGCCGATCAGGACGAGCAGTGAGACCACCGCGAATACCGCGGCCGCCACCATCATCGCGAGACCGATGAACAGCGTGCGGACGTTGCTCACCATCTCGGTGCGGAACAGCGCGATTTCCTTGCGCGCGAGTTCGCTGGTCTCGCGCAGGGCGTCGCCGATCAGGCCCTGGATGCTGCTGGGGGGAGGGCTCGACATCCTGGCGTCCTCAGACCCGCTCGCGATCGTAATCGCCGTCGATCTGGCGCTCGCCGGACGACTTGACGAAACGAGCGAGCAGGAAGCCGGCAGCGAAGGTCGCCACCGCCACCGCGACGGGCGAACGGCGGGCGAAGGCCTCGGCGTCCTGATAGAAATCATTGAACGAGCGCGTCTCGATCGAGCCGGCGAGATCGTCGAGCCCCTCGGCGGCGCTGTCGAAGAACGCCTTCACGTTCGGGCGGTCGTCGAAGGTGCGGCCGGAATCGCGTAAGGAATGAGCGAGGCCTGAGACCGATTTCGCGGCCTCGGCCTTGCGGCCCTCGGCGAGGTTGACGGCATGCGTGCGCGCCGCGGCGGCGAAGCCCCGGCCGCGCTCGACGGCGACGTCCACCGTGTCCTCAACGTCACGCTTGAGGTCGTGCAGGTCGCCGGGATCGCTCGCCTGACCGGGTGTCGGGGATGCGGTCATAGACGGTACTCCATGGAACGACACGGATAGGGAGAGTGCGTTGCGGTCCGCCGGCGAACCTGGCCGACCGTCAAGCGTCGGCTGAGTAACATCGGCGGGCTCAGCCGGTTCCGCTTTCTCTGCTCGGCGGCGGCAGGCAATTTCATCGTCGCCGCGATCGGCCCCGTCAGCACCCGTTCAGCTTCTTACAGCCAAGACAGCCGCGACCGTCGTCACAGGTGATCGTCATGGGTGCACGGGTATCCGTTGGCCATGGCGGAACCGAGGCTTCCGGGGTATGGTTGCACTGCCGAACGGGCATGGGGATCGGGGGACGCCGGATGCAGCGATCTTGAACCGCGAGGTTCGACCGTGCTCGTCCGTTTCACGACGGATCATGCGCCTCCCCCGTGCGTTTTCATCTCACATCGTCAATACGGCCTGGGCGCGATCTGCGCGACCGAGCCGTTGAGGACCGGAGTCCGGCTTCGTGTCACGTCTCGTCATCGTATCGAACCGCGTTGCGATCCCCGCGGAGGGCAAGGGCCTGGTCTCCGCGGGCGGCCTCGCCGTCGCCGTCAACGAAGCCTTCTCCGCTTATGAGGGGCTCTGGTTCGGCTGGAGCGGGGAGATCACGGAAAATCCCGATCCCGAGCCGAGGCTGATCGATCGTGGCCGGGTCCAATACGCCGTCCTCGACCTCTCGCCGCAAGACTACAAGGAATACTACGCCGGCTTCGCCAACCGGGCTCTCTGGCCGATCATGCATTATCGCGTGGGGCTCGGAAGCTATTCGCGCTCCGATTACGCGGGTTACCAGCGCGTCAACCGCCTCTTCGCCCGGGCGCTCGCCAAGCTGCTCGAGCCGGATGATCTGGTCTGGGTGCACGACTACCACCTGATCCCGCTGGCGAGCGAGCTACGCGGGCAGGGCGTCGACAACCCGATCGGCTATTTCCACCACATCCCCTGGCCCGGCGCCGACGTGTTCAACACGCTGCCCGCCAGCGGCGACCTGCTGCGCGCCATCGCCGATTACGACCTGATCGGCCTGCAGACCGACCCGGACGTGCAGAACCTGTCGCGCAACTTGATCGACGACATGCGTGCGATCCCGCTCGGCGGCGGCTCGCTGATGGTCGACGGGCGCCGCACCCGCATCCGCAGCTTTCCGATCGGCATCGACGTCACGGGCTTCAAGGAGGCCGCCGACAAGGCCGGCACCAACAAGGTCGTGCGCGAGACCATGGCGGGCCTGCGCACCCGCAAGCTGCTGATCGGTGTCGACCGGCTCGACTACTCGAAGGGCGTGCCCGAGCGCATGGAGGCGGTGGACTGC
Organism: Methylobacterium thuringiense; assembly: GCF_022179645.1. Taxonomy (GTDB): domain Bacteria; phylum Pseudomonadota; class Alphaproteobacteria; order Rhizobiales; family Beijerinckiaceae; genus Methylobacterium; species Methylobacterium thuringiense. The sequence goes on along the minus strand of NZ_BPRA01000007.1, from coordinate 23,787 downwards.
TTCTTCGCCTCGAACCCCGACCAGCGCGGCAACGTCGTCTACATCCAGATTACCCCGAAATCGCGCAGCGAGGTGCCGGAATACGAACAGCTCTCGCGCGAGGTGAACGAGAAGGTCGGCGACATCAACGGCATGCTCGGCGAGCCGGCCTGGACGCCGATCCAGTACGTCACCAAGGCCTATCCGCGTCCGGTTTTGGCCGGCCTCTACCGCGCCGCCCGCGTCGGCCTCGTCACGCCGATGCGCGACGGCATGAACCTGGTCGCCAAGGAATACGTCGTCGCGCAGAGCGCGGACGATCCCGGCGTGCTCGTGCTCTCGAAATTCGCCGGCGCCGCCCGGCAGATGTCCGAGGCGCTGCTCGTGAACCCTTACGACCGCTTCGAGATGGCCGAGGCGATCCGCGAAGCGCTCTATATGCCGCGCGAGGAGCGGCTGGCTCGCTGGAAGCCGATGAACGAGCGCATGAAGCGCGAGGACGTCGATTGGTGGGCCCGCAACTTCATGACGGAACTCGAAAACTTCCGCACCCTGGACCGCTCGCCGCCGGCCGCCGTCGCCGCGGCCGAGTAGACTGACCGTCTTTCGTTCGCGGGCGAAATCGGGCAAGCCTCGCGCTTGGTTTCGGGCGAAAGCGGACATTTAGGGTTGCGATGATCGTCATCGAAGAGGGCGTGCCTGCGCCGCTCGGCGCGCATTTCGATGGCCGAGGCGTCAACTTCGCTCTGTTTTCGCAGAACGCCACCGCCGTCGACCTCTGCCTGTTCGATCCGGGCGAGCGGCACGAGCGCCAGGTCGTCCGGTTGCCCTGCCGCACCGACGACGTCTTCCACGGCTACCTGCACGGCGTGCTGCCGGGGCAGCATTACGGCTACCGCGTCCACGGCCCCTGGGAGCCGGCGCACGGGCACCGCTTCAACCCGGCCAAGCTCGTCATCGACCCCTATGCCCGCGAGATCGCCGGCCGCATCCGCTGGAACGATTCCGTCTACGGCTATCGCCGCGGCATCCAGCGCGAGGACGTGATCGACCGCCGCGACAGCGCGCCGTCGATGCCGCGCGGAATCGTCACCCGTACGGACACGCCGGACTTCACCCAGACACAGAACCATCGCCCTCTCTCCGAGACGGTAATCTACGAGGCGCATGTCAAGGCGCTGACCATGACGCATCCGGCCCTGACCGAGGCCGAGCGCGGCACCTATCTCGGCCTCGCCCACCCGGCGATCATCGAGCACCTGCTCAAGCTCGGTGTCACCGCGCTGGAACTGCTGCCGATCCAGGCCTTCGCCGACGACCGCTTCCTGGTGGAGAAGGGCCTCGTCAACTTCTGGGGCTACCAGCCCTACAACTACTTTGCGCCCGAACCGCGCTATCTCGGCGAGGGCGGGACCGGGGGCCTGCGCTTCGCGATCCGCGAACTCGCGGCGGCGGGCATCGAGACGCTCCTCGACGTGGTCTACAACCACACCGCCGAGGGCGACCACACGGGGCCGACCCTGTCGTTCCGCGGCATCGACAATCTCAGCTACTACAAGCTCAAGCCCGAGAACCTGCGCGAGGACGTCGACTGCACCGGCTGCGGCAACACGCTCGACATCGCCAATCCGCGGGCGATGCAGATGGTGCTCGATAGCCTGCGGCACTGGGTGCAGTCCTACGGCATCGCCGGTTTCCGTTTCGATCTCGCCACCAGCCTCGGGCGCGCACCCTACGATTTCTCGCACCGGGCCGCCTTCTTCCAGGCGCTGCGGCAGGACCCGACGCTCGCCCGGGTCAAGCTCATCGCCGAGCCCTGGGACATCGGCCATGGCGGCTACCGGCTCGGCGGCTACCCCTATGGCTGGAGCGAGTGGAACGACCAGTTCCGCGATACCCTCCGCGGTTTCTGGCGCGGCGACCACGGCACCCTCGGCAAGCTGACGCAGGGTCTCTCGGGTTCGCGCGAGATCTTCTCGCCGTCGTGCCGTGCGCCGCAGGCGAGCATCAACTACGCCGCCTCCCACGACGGCTACACGCTGGCCGACGTCGTCGCCTTCGAGCAGAAGCACAACTACGCCAACGGCGAAGACAACCGCGACGGCCACGGGCACAACCTCTCCCGCAATTACGGCGTCGAGGGGCCGAGCGACGATCCCGCGATCCTGTCGCTCCGCGCCCGCCAGACCCGCAACATGCTGGCCACCGTCTTCCTGGCGCAGGGCGTGCCGATGCTGCTGATGGGCGACGAGCGCGGGCGCTCTCAGGCCGGCAACAACAACGCCTATTGCCAGGACAACGCGGTCGGCTGGATGGACTGGGCGCACGATCCCGACCCGGACCTCGCCGCCTTCGTCGGCAATCTGTCCGCGCTCCGCCGGCGCTGCCCGAGCTTACACCGCCGCCACTTCCTGGTCGGCGCCCGGGTCGACGGCACCGACCTGCGCGACGTGCACTGGCTCTCGCCGGACGGCACCGAGATGGATGGCGACGCCTGGAACGACGGCGGCCGGCAGAGCTTCGGCATGCAGATCGGCAACGACATCGAGGGTGCGCAGCGCGTGCTCGTGCTCATGAACGCCGCCGAGACCCCGTGCGATTTCCGCCTCGCCCCCACCATCGGCGGGCCGTGGCGGCGGGTGTTCGATACGGCGCTGGCAACCGGCACCGTCCCGCCGAACACCGTGCCGACCGTGGGGGAGGGCGGCACGGTCGCCCTCGCGGCGCGCAACATCCTCGTGCTCAAGGCGCCGCCGGCAGACTCCGCCGACGCGTGCGGCGGGACGGCCTGATCAGGCGGCCGGCGGCTCCGACGCGGGGGCGCGGCCACGCACCTCCTGCTCGTAGGCGATGAGCGCGCGTCCGAGCTTGAGCGCCTTGTAGCGCTCGCCCGTGCTGGTGGCCTCGTGGATCGCGGCGATGCGCGGCCCCATACTCGGGACCGCCTGCATCACGTCGTTGGCCAGCGCCATGAAGGCGGTCTCGGCCTCGAACGGATGGTCGACGAGGTACATCACCTGCAGCAGCACGTAGAGCTGCTTGCACGGCGTGTCGGCCTCGCTCTCGGGAATGATCTCGCTCTCCCTGAGAAAGCGGGTGTTGGTCTCCAGCACGAAGCTCGCGCGGCGCTCGCCGTTGCGGATCGCGGCGTTGCCGATGATCAACCGCTCGTTCGGCTTGAGTTCGATCTTGAGTGGCATGTGCGGATCCGGAACGCTGAAGGGTTGAACAGAGGATGTAGGCTCAAGACTAAGCCATCCTTAACCATAGAAATGACCTTCGGGTATTGGCGCGAAATCCGATCGATCCAAGTAAGTTTTTGGAAGGTTGCGGCGGCGTTTAGTCGGGTCACTCCCAAAACGGGGGCATCTAACGATCAAAAGGATCGACCGACAATGGCCTACGACGTCACCCTCTCGTCCGCCACGCGTTCCAACCTGCTCTCGCTGCAGAACACCGCTGCGCTGACGGCGACCAACCAGAACCGCCTCTCGACGGGCAAGAAGGTCAACTCGGCCCTCGACAACCCGACCAACTTCTTCACCGCCTCGGCCCTGACCGATCGTTCGACCGCCCTCAACGGCCTGCTCGACGGCATCTCCAATGGCATCCAGACCATCCAGGCCGCCTCCAAGGGCATCGACTCCGTCACCTCGCTGGTCAAGCAGCTTCAGTCCACCGTGAAGCAGGCCCAGACCAACGCCGCCACCAACCTGCCGAAGATCACCTCCGACGTGTCGCTCGCCACCACCGCCGAATCGGCGCTGACCGGCAAGAGCCAGCGTGACACCGTGCTCGCCAAGGGCCTGTTCGGCACCGCCGGCACGGCCACCGCCTCGGCGAACGGCAATCTCGGCTTCACCGACGCGACCAGCGCGACCGTCAGCAATACGATCCGCATCAAGGCCGGCAGCACCACCTACGACGTGAAGCTCGGCACCAACGCGACCGTCAACGACCTCGTCAACGGCATCAACAAGTCGGGCGTCGCCACCGCCGACATCGACAGCTCCGGCAAGCTCGTCGTCACCGGGACCGGCTCCGACGCCGTTACCCTGACTGCGGGTAACGTCACCAACGCCGGTGTGTTCGCGGCCACCACGGCCCAGGACACGGCCCTGTTCGGTACCGCCGACACAACCGACGTTACCGGCGGCGGCACCTCCGCGGCGCGTTCGTCCCTGATCTCGCAGTTCAACGACGTGCGCGACCAGCTCGACCAGCTCGCCAAGGACTCGGGCTTCAACGGCACGAACCTGCTCGGCGGCGACAAGCTGTCGATCGTGTTCAACGAGAAGACCGGCGCCGCCCAGAACAAGCTCAGCGTCCAGGGCTCGACGATCTCTTCGACCAGCCTCGGCGTCGGCAAGCTCGTCGACAGCGCCACCGCGTCCACCAACGGCGACTTCAGCGTCCAGAACAACGCCGACCTCACCAAGGCCTCCGACGCGCTGACCAACGCGCTGACGTCGCTGAGCTCGCTCAGCTCCTCGCTCGGCTCGAACCTGGCCACCGTGCAGACCCGCCAGGACTTCACCAAGCAGATCTCGGACGTCCTCAACACGGGCGCCTCGAACCTGACCAGCGCCGACCTGAACGAAGAGGCCGCGAACTCCAACGCGCTCTCCACCCGCCAGTCGCTCGGCATCTCGGCCCTCTCCCTCGCCAACCAGGCGAACCAGGGCATCCTGCAGCTGCTGCGCTAAGCTTCAGCTTCGATCGAGACGAAACGGCCGGGGCATCGCCCCGGCCGTTTTCGTTTGCGGAGGCATCCAACTACATCAAGCAGCGAGATCGCTGTCCAGTCGGCGCGCACGGTAAATCGTTAACCTTCTTTCGGTAAAGCTTTCAACAGGTTCCGTCGACCCATGTCGACACTGGGTTCGCCGAGTGTGGCTGCTCCACGTCGTCGAACGAAGACTTTCGACCGTAAGCAGGAGTCGCTGCCATGTCGGCCTACGACGTCACCCTTTCCGCCGCCACGCGCTCGAACCTGCTCTCGCTGCAGGACACGGCCGCCCTCACGGCGACGAACCAGAACCGCCTCTCCACGGGCAAGAAGGTCAATTCGGCCCTCGACAACCCGACCAACTTCTTCACCGCCTCGGCCCTGACCGATCGTTCGACCGCCCTCAACGGCCTGCTCGACGGCATCTCCAACGGCATCCAGACGATCCAGGCCGCCTCCAAGGGCATCGATTCGATCACGGCTCTGGTGAAGCAGCTCCAGTCCACCGTGAAGCAGGCCCAGACCAACGCCGCCACCAACCTGCCGAAGATCACGCCCACCGTGGCACTCGCCACGACGGCGGAGGCGACGTTGACCGGCAAGAGCCAGCGCGACACCGTGCTCGCCAAGAGCCTCTTCGGCACCGCCGGCACGGCGACCGCCTCGACGAACGGCAATCTCGGCTTCACCGACGCAACGGCCGCAGGCCCTCCCGCCGTCAGCAACTCCTTCCGCATCAAGTCGGGCAGCACGACCTTCGACGTGAAGCTCAGCGCCAGCGCGACGATCAACGACCTCGTCAACGGCATCAACAAGTCGGGCGTCGCCATCGCCGACATCGACAGCTCGGGTAAGCTGATCGTCACGGGGACGGGTTCCGACCCGATCACGCTCGACAGCGGCACCGTCGACACCACCGGCGCCTTCGCTTCGGTGACGGGTCAGACCGCTGCGCTGCTCGGCGTCGCGGCGGGCAACGCGGCGATCACGAACGTCGTGGGTGGCGGCACCTCCGCAGCGCGCTCAGCCCTCATTGACCAGTTCAACGACGTCCGCACACAGCTCGACCAGCTCGCCAAGGATTCCGGCTTCAACGGCACCAACCTGCTCGGCGGCGACAAGCTGTCGATCGTGTTCAACGAGAAGACCGGCGCGGCTCAGAACCGTCTCGACGTGCAGGGCTCGGCGATTTCGTCGCTCAGCCTTGGCGTCGGCAAGTTCGTCGATAGCGCCACGGCGTCCACCAACGGCGACTTCAGCGTGCAGAACAACGCCGACCTCACCAAGGCCGCCGACTCCCTGACCAACGCGCTGACGAACCTGCGTTCGCTCGCCTCGACCCTCGGCTCGAACCTCGCGACGGTTCAGACCCGCCAGGACTTCACCAAGCAGATCGCGAACGTGCTCAATACCGGCGCTTCCAACCTGACCAGCGCCGACCTGAACGAGGAGGCCGCGAATTCCAATGCGCTCTCCACCCGCCAGTCGTTGGGCATCTCGGCCCTCTCGCTCGCCAACCAAGCGAACCAGGGCATCCTGAAGCTGCTGCAGTAAGGCATCATCCGCGAAATGATGCGCGGCGGCCGGGGCGCAAGCCTCGGCCGTTCGCGTTTCGGGCCTTGACCGGTCGGACCGCGTTGGGCCGCATCGCGGGCTCGCTCCGAGCCCCGATCTGCGCATAAGGGGAGGGCAGCACACACAACCAAGGAGCCCGGCGGCATGGCGGCGACGGTCACGGTGGTCGATCATCCCCTGGTCCAGCACAAGCTGACCCTGATGCGCGACCGCGACCGGTCGACGAAGGGGTTTCGCGAGCTTCTCAACGAGATCGGCATGCTGCTGGCCTACGAGGTCACCCGCGACCTGCCGCTCGAACCCGTCACCATCGAGACGCCGATCCAGGCCATGGAGGGCCGGCGGATCGCCGGCAAGAAGCTCGTGCTCGCGCCGATCCTGCGCGCGGGCGTCGGCTTCCTCGACGGGATGCTCTCGCTGATGCCGGCCGCCCGCGTCGCCCATGTCGGCATCTACCGCGATCCCGAGAGCCTCGCGGCGGTGGAGTACTACTTCAAGAGCCCGTCCGATCTCGCCGACCGCACCGTGCTGGTGCTCGACCCGATGCTCGCCACCGCGAATTCCGCAGTGGCCGCCATCGACCGGCTCAAGAGCCGCGGCGCCCGCGACCTGCGCTTCGTCTGCCTGCTCGCCGCGCCCGAGGGCCTCGCCCGGCTGCAGCAGACCCATCCCGAGGTGCCGGTCTGGACCGCGGCGATCGACAGCCATCTCAACGACCACGGTTACATCGTGCCGGGCCTCGGCGATGCGGGAGACCGCATGTACGGGACGCGCTGACGCCCGCGCCCCCTTGCCGCGGCGGACGCGGGCCGCAACTAGGGGGAAACGCTTTCGAGGAGTCCCCGATGCCCGTACCCGACACCATGCGCCAGATCCGCTTCGAGGGTTCGGGAGGACCCGAGGTCATCGCGGTGGAGACGGTGGCGGTGCCGAAGCCCGGGCCGGGTCAGGTGCTGATCGAGGTGGTCGCGGCCGGCGTGAACCGGCCGGACGTGATGCAGCGGCTGGGCCAATACCCGCCGCCGAAGGGCGCGACCGAGATCCCGGGCCTCGAAGTCGGCGGCCGGATCGCGGCGCTCGGCGAAGGCGTCTCGGGGCTGTCGGAGGGCGACGAGGTCTGCGCGCTGGTGATCAGCGGCGGCTATGCCGAGTTCGTGGTCGCCGAAGCCGGGCAGGTTCTGCCGAAGCCCGCGCCGCTCTCACTGATCGAGGCGGCGGCGCTGCCGGAGACGGTGTTCACGGTCTACTCGACGGTGATCCAGCGCGGGCGCCTGCAAAAGGGCGAGCGCTTCCTGGTGCATGGCGGATCGAGCGGCATCGGCTCCACCGCGATCCAGATCGCCAAGGCGCACGGCGCCACGGTCTACGCCACCGCCGGCTCGGCCGAGAAATGCCGGTTCTGCGAAGAGCTCGGCGCGGACGCGGCCATCGACTACCGCGAGGCCGACTTCGCCGAGGAGATCAAGCGGCTGACCGATGGAAAGGGCGTCGACGTGATCCTCGACATGGTCGGCGCGGCCTATCTCGCCAAGAACATCGCATCGCTCGCCGTCGAAGGCCGCCTCGTCCAGATCGCCTTCATGAAGGGCTACAAGGCCGAGAGCGTGAACCTGACGCCGATCATGCTGAAGCGCCTGACCATCACCGGCGCGACGCTGCGCGCCCAGCCGAAGGAGAACAAGGCGGCGATCGCGGACGAGCTGCGCGCCGAGATCTGGCCGCTGGTGGAAGCGGGCACGATCAAGCCGATCATCCATGAGACGTTTCCGCTCGAGGAGGCGGCCAAGGCCCATGCGCTGATGGAGTCGAGCGCGCATCTCGGCAAGATCATGCTGGTGACCGGTCGCTGAGCCCGGCAGGCCGCCCGATCCGGGCTTATTGCCACGTGCCGGGATGCGGAACACTCGGCACGACGCGACGTTGGCCGGCCGTCACGGTCGTGTGACGACGCTTGAGTTGGGGAATCGATGGCAAAGATCGAGACGGGAACGCAGTCGCGCCAGGGCGAGAAGGGAAAGCCGGTTCTCTACGTACTGGTCGCAGCGGTCATTCTGGCGGTGGTCGCCGGGGCGGGCGTGCTGACGTGGCAGGGATCGGTCTCGCCAAGCGACCACGCGAGCCAGAGCACCGAGGCGGCCCGTGCGACCGCAACCAACCCGACGACGGCACCGGCCGGGCAGAAGCCGAACTGATATCGGGCTTCGCCGCATGCGCCGGCCCTCGGGGCCGGCGACATCGCATCAGCGGGTCGGAACCGGCGTCTCGCCGCGATAATCGTAGAAGCCGCGCTTGGTCTTGCGGCCGAGCCAACCGGCCTCGACATACTTCACCAGTAGCGGGCAGGGACGGTACTTCGAATCGGCCAGCCCCTCATAAAGAACCTGCATCACCGAGAGGCAGGTATCGAGACCGATGAAGTCGGCGAGCTGGAGCGGCCCCATCGGATGGTTCGCGCCGAGCTTCATTGCCGTGTCGATGGATTCCACCGAGCCGACGCCCTCGTAGAGCGTGTAGATTGCCTCGTTGATCATCGGCAGCAGGATGCGGTTGACGATGAAGGCCGGAAAATCCTCCGACATCGTCGAGATCTTGCCGAGCTTGGCGATGAAGCGTTTGGCCGATTCGTAGGTCGGGTCTTCCGTGGCGATGCCGCGGATCAGCTCGACGAGCTGCATCAGCGGCACCGGGTTCATGAAGTGGATGCCGATGAAGCGCTCGGGGCGGTCGGTCGAGGCAGCAAGCCGCGTGATCGAGATCGAGGACGTGTTGGTGGCGACCAGCGCATCGGGCCGCAGGGACGGACACAAAGCCTGGAAGATCTGGCGCTTGGTGCCCTCGTCCTCGGTGGCCGCCTCGATGACAAGGTCGCACGCCTCCAGGTCGCCGTAACTGCGCGCCGCGCCGATGCGGTCGAGGGCGCTGCGGCGCTGGTCCTCGCTGAGGGTGCCCTTCTGGACCTGCCGGGTCAGGTTGCCGTCGATCAGCGAAAGGCCTGCCGCGATGCGGTCCGGGTCGCGGTCGTTCAGCCGCACGTCGAGGCCGGCGGCCGCGCAGACATGGGCGATGCCGTTGCCCATCTGTCCGGCGCCGATGATGCCGACCGTCCTGATATCGAGGGCCATTGCCGTTCCCGAATCCTCAGATACTGCGGCGTCGCCGCGTGATCATCGATCACCATGCGGCAGCGCAACAATCACGTCAAACGCGCGTCGTAGAGCATTCCGCCACGCGTGGGAGCCCCACGAAGGTCCAGTGGTAGACGATTTTCTCCGGCCCGCATGACGGGCCGGAGCGATGACGAATTCAGCCCTTGGCCTTGGCGACCTCGGCCTGGAGTTCCGGCACGATCTGGAAGAGATCGCCGACGAGGCCGTAATCGGCGACCTGGAAGATCGGCGCGTCCTCGTCCTTGTTGATGGCGACGATGACCTTCGAGTCCTTCATGCCGGCGAGGTGCTGGATCGCGCCGGAGATGCCCACCGCCACGTAGAGGTCCGGCGCCACGACCTTGCCGGTCTGGCCGACCTGCCAATCGTTCGGGGCGTAGCCGGCATCCACCGCCGCGCGCGAGGCGCCGACGCCAGCGCCGAAGGCGTCGGCCAGGGGCTCGATGACTTCCTTGAACTTGTCGGAGGAGCCCAGCGCACGGCCGCCGGAGACGATGATCTTGGCGGAGGCCAGTTCGGGCCGGTCGGACTTGGCGATCTCCTCGCTCTTGTAGGCCGAGCCGCCGGCCTCCTGCGCAGCTTCGGAGACGGCCTCGACGGGAGCGGCCGCGCCGCCCTCTTCCGCCGCCTTGAACGAGGCACCGCGCACGGTGATGACCTTCTTGCCCGCAGGCGCCTGCACCGTCTGGATGGCGTTGCCGGCGTAGATCGGCCGCTCGAAGGTGTCGCGCGAGACCACCTTGATGATGTCGGAGACCTGGGCGACGTCGAGCAGCGCGGCGACGCGCGGCAGGATGTTCTTGCCGGTGGTGGTCGCGGACGAAACGATCGCGTCGTACGGACCACTGATCTTGGCGATGAGCGCGGCGATCGGCTCGGCCATGTCATGGTCGTAGACGGCATCCTCGGCGTTCAGCACCTTCTCGATGCCGTCGAGCCGGCCCGCGGCTTCGGCGGCGGCCTTGCTGGCGGTGCCGAGCACCAGGGCGTGGATGGGGGCGCCGAGGTCCTTGGCGGCGGTGAGCGCCTTGAGCGTGCCGTCCTTGATCTCGGAATTGGCGTGCTCGACGTAGAGGAGCGTGGTCATCGGTCAATTCTCATGGTCTGTGGATGGGCGCGCCGCTCGACCGGGAACCGGGAGCGGCGCGAAACGGCCAAATGAACTCAGAGGACGCCGGCTTCGTTCTTGAGCTTCGAGACGAGCTCGGACACGGACCCGACCTTGACGCCGGCCGAGCGGCCCGGGGGCTCGGAGGTCTTGATCACCTTGAGCCGCGGGGTGACGTCGACGCCGAGCTCCTCCGCCGACAGCGTGTCGAGGGGCTTCTTCTTCGCCTTCATGATGTTCGGCAGCGAGGCGTAGCGCGGCTCGTTGAGGCGCAGGTCGGTCGTGATGATCGCAGGCAACTTGAGGGTCACGGTCTGCAGGCCGCCGTCGACCTCGCGGGTGACGTCGATCGACTCGCCCTCGAAGGCGAGCTTGTAGGCGAAGGTGCCCTGCGGCCAGCCGAGCAGGGCGGCGAGCATCTGACCGGTCTGGTTGCAATCGTCGTCGATCGCCTGCTTGCCGAGGATGACGAGGTTGGGGCTCTCCTTCTCGACGACAGCCTTGAGGAGCTTGGCCACCGCCAGCGGCTCGCAGGTCACGTCGGTCTTCACCAGGATGGCGCGGTCGGCGCCCATGGCGAGCGCGGTGCGCAGCGTCTCCTGGGCCTTGTCCGGCCCGATCGAGACGGCGACCACCTCGGTGACCTTGCCGGCTTCCTTGAGCTTGATCGCCTCCTCGACGGCGATCTCGTCGAAAGGGTTCATCGACATCTTGACGTTGGCGAGTTCGACGCCGGAGCCGTCGGCCTTCACGCGGATCTTGACGTTGTAGTCGACAACCCGCTTGACGGGCACGAGAACCTTCATGGGTGCAGCTTCCTCCAGCACGTCGCGGCGGGCACGGAGCCCTCTGAGGCGGGCGAACCGCACCGTCGACGATGATCAACCATGGTTGAATTAGGGCGCGGACCGTAACGAGGCCATTTCGGCCTTGTCAACGCAGGCAACCCACCGAGAGGGGCCTGCCAGGGCTGCGATTTCGCCGGATCTGCAGGGCAGGCGTCACCGCATGGTGCCGATCATGTCCGCCGGAACGCCGGTGATGTCGTCGAGGACGAGCTGGTTCATGGCGCAGATGAAGGAGGACAGCCGGTAGCCGTCGTGGCGCGAGAGCGCGTTGTCGAAGGCCCGCACGTTCCAGAACGGATCGTTGGCGGCGGTGATCGGCGCGATACCGGTGAAGTGCAGCCCGTGCAGGAATTCCGCCGCCGGTCCACCCTGCCCGCGCACGCCGCGCTCGGCCGGCGCAAGGGTCTCGCTGTCCCAGAACGAACCGAACTGGCCGGCCTGCGCGGCCCGCGCCCGCGTGAGCCAGCGGTTTGTCGGCGGGCACGGGATCGGGGCGTCGGCGAGGGTGGCGTAGGGGTGGTGTTTCTCCGCCCCGGATGCGTGCAGCCCGAGCAGTTCGTGCGTGGTGCCGAACGGGGCAGCCGAGCGCTGCGCGTCGGCCAGCACGCCGGCGGCCGGGCGCGGCGGATCGAGATTGCCGATCGTGTGCGAATCCTCGCGGGACGAATCCTGGAACGGGAAGGTCGCCGCCAGCAGCGACAAGGCGCGGATCGGCAGCGTCTGGAGCCGTGAAAGCCAGTCCGCGGGTGGCGTCGGCGCGCAGCTCTCGCCCGCCGGGCGGCGATGTTCGAGGCGGGCGGCAACCCTGCCGAGCCAGCCGGCAGCGGGGCGATAGTCGAACTTGAAGGTCGGAAACAGGTCGTGCGTCGCCCAGTCGTAGTCGACGCCGGCATCGAACATCGTGTCCGTGCTGTCCAGCCGGTCGCGGATCCGTGCCCGCGCGGCCTTGTAGCCGTCGTCGACGTCGAGGCCGATCCAGGCGCAATCGCCCGCGCGCAGCCCTCCGGCCGGGAAGGCGAGGGCAGCCGTGACCGAGACCACCACCGGCCTCTGCGTCGCGGGGAAGAAGCCGGTGTCGCGCTGGACCTCGGCGAGCGGCGTGTTCGGGTCGGCATGCGTCGCGATGCGGCTCCAGACCTCGCGCTGGATCGCCGTCCACTTCGTCGCCTCGGAGGCCGGGTTGATCAGGAGCACGAGGTTGCCGAGGACCGGCGGCAGGGCCTGTCCCGGCTTGTGCCGGCGCACCGCCTTGACGAGGTCGTCCTTGAGCCCGGTGGCGAGCATGTTGCCGCCGAGGCTGTGGCCGGCGATCACCATGCGGTTGTGCGCGCGCGGATCATCCGGCTCGTGCCCCAGGGGCGGGGCCAGTACGCCTTCGAGGGTGCGCAGGGCCGAGATCGCGGCCGGGGCGATCGCCTCGCTCACCGGCTTCCGGTCGAACAGCGTCGCCCCGGCGGAGAGATTGCCGAGGAAGCCGCCGACGGTCTCGCCCAGACCGGCCTTCAGGCCCTTCTCGTCGACGCGGGCGCCGCGCCAGCCGATGTAGATCGCGGTGACCTTCGTCGCGCAGGCGCTCGGCTCGACCGGGCAGCGCTCCCTCAGGAAGCGCGCCGCATGGGCCGCGTAGAGCCGCAGGTCCGCGACGTTGCCGTCGCCGATGCGCGCATCGTGGCGCCAGCCGTGAATGAAGACGATGACGTAGTGCGATCCGGTGGAGAGGTGCTGCTTCAGCGCATCGAGCTGGGTGACGACCGGCTGCGGCAGGGTTCCCTCCGGGCCGGGCGCCTTGGCTCCGTCGTGCATCCGGTCGCGCAGCATCGCGGAAGTCATCACCGCGTCGCCGCCGCGGGCGTTCTGCGAGACGAGCGCGTAGGGCTCGCCGGTCTCCTGGAATTCGAGGAAGCCGAGATGGTAGTCGAGCGGCTTGCCCTCGGGTTGCGTCGACGGCACGAGGTGGCGCTGAAGCGCGCAGCGCAGCCGCGTGCGCCAGGCCGGGTCCTCGGCGATGGCGGCGCGCTCGTCGTTGCTCGCATCCTCCCAGCCGCCGTCGTCGGGCTCGCTCACCGTACGCAGCCGCTCGCGCCCGAGATCGGCGAGGATCGGCCAGCCCGTGGCGAGCCCGTTGCGGCAGGCGGGCAGGGCCGGATCGAGGTTGCGGTAGGCCCTGGCGTTCGGCGTCGACAGCACGACGTAGTTGATGAACAGCACGCCGAGGCCAAGCAGCAGCGTGCCGACGAGCGCCGCGACCAGCAGGCGCACCAGCCGCGCATAGGCCCGCCAGATCCAGCGCAGGGCCGCCCCGAGGCGGGATCGCCGGTGACGCCCGGCCGTGGCTGATCCCATCTCCACGCGTCGGCACTCCCGGGTCGATGACGGGCATTCGGCCGGCAGGGCGGAGCGGTTACGCCACCGAGCCTGCCGTCGTTCCTACGTCTGCGACGCCAGCCGGCCCCGCCGCCGCCTGCCCACGGCCTTGCTCAGCACGCGGGCCAACTCCTCGACCGAATACGGCTTCTGGAGCAACTCGAACTCGGAGACGCCCTCGCGCGCCAGCACGTGGCTGTAGCCGCTCGCCAGCACCACCGGCAGGTCGGGCCGCAGGCGGCGGATCTCGCGGGCGAGGTCGACGCCGTCGCGGCCCGGCATCACCACGTCGGAGAACACGACCTCGAACCGGAACGGGACCTTTTCGAGCTCCGCCAGCGCCTCGTCGGCGTTGGCGGCCCAGACGGTGCTGTAGCCGAGCTCGGCCAGGGTCTCGGCGGCGAAGCGGCCGACCTCGCGGTTGTCCTCGACGAGCAGAACGCAGGTTCCCATGCCGTTCGTCACGGGCTCGGCCTCGGCGGCCTGCTCGCTCCGCCCGGCCGGACATTCGGCCCGCGGCAGGTAGAGCGTGAAGGTGGAACCCTGGCCGAGCGTGCTCTCGACCATGATCTCGCCGCCCGATTGCTTGGCGAAGCCGAAGACCTGGGAGAGGCCGAGCCCGGTACCCTGGCCGACGCCCTTGGTGGTGAAGAACGGCTCGAAGATCCGGTCCAGCTCGGCCGGCGCGATGCCCGATCCGGAATCGGTGATCGAGACCGCCACGAACGGGCCGGGGACGACGGCGTGGGCTCGCATCGCCGGCATCCGCGCGGCGCCGGAGACCGCGATGGAGAGCCGGCCCTCGCCGTTCATGGCATCGCGGGCGTTCACGGCCATGTTCACGAGCGCCGTGTCGAACTGGCTCGAATCCGCATCGATGTAGCAGGGCTCGTCGGGCACGCTGATGCTGACCGTGATGCGCGCGCCGGTGAGCGTCCCCACCATCTCGCCGATCGAGCGCACGCTCTGGGCGGCGTCGAACACCTCCGGCCGCAGGGCCTGCCGGCGGGCGAAGGCGAGGAGCTGGCCTGTGAGCTTGGCCGCGCGCTCCACCGTGTCCGAGATCGCGCCGATGTAGCGGACCCGGCGTTCCTCGGAGAGCTCGGGCCGCTTCAGGAGATCGGTGGACGACTTGATGACGGTGAGCAGGTTGTTGAAATCGTGCGCGACGCCGCCGGTGAGCTGGCCGACAGCCTCGAGCTTCTGCGACTGGCGCAGGGCCTCCTCGATCGCGGCGAGGGCGGCGGCGGATTTCTTCTCTTCGCTGATGTGCCGGCCGGTAGCGAAGATCAGGCCGCCCTCCGGCGCCGCCACCCAGGAGAACCAGCGCAGGCTGCCATCCGCGTGGGACAGGCGGTTCTCGAAGCTCGGCAGGGCGTCGCGCTCGGCATGCGCCAGCGCGTCCCGGGTCACCCCGGCATCCTCGGGCAGAACCAGATCGAAGATCGGGCGTCCCACCATCTCCCCCGGCTCCCGGCCGAGCAGCGTCGTGGCGGCGGGGTTCACGGAAACGATGCGGCCGTCCGGATCGAGGACGAGGTGGATGTCCTGCGCGCTGCGCCAGAGCCGGTCGCGCTCCGTGGTGCGTGCGGCCAGCTCCTCGCCCTGCGCCTTCTCGGCGGTGATGTCGCGCGCGCTGCAATAGACCTTACCGCCCTCGGGCACGGCGACCCAGGACAGCCAGCGATAGCCGCCCTCCGCATGGCGGTAGCGGTTCTCGAAGCTGAGGGCGGGTTCGCCCCGCAGCAGGGCGGCGTCCCAGGCGGAATGGTTGCGCGGGAGGTCGTCGGGGTGGAGGAAGTCGAAGAAGACCGTGCCGGCGACCTGCTCGGGCGTGTAGCCGAGCACGGTCTGCCAGGCGGGATTCGAGGTTTCGAAATACCCGTCGGCGTTCAGGACGCCGAGGAGATCGGGACTGACCTCCCAGACCCGGTTGCGCTCGCGGGTGCGCTGGACGACCTGCGCCTCGAGGCCCGCGTTGACCGCCCGCAGGGAATCCTGGGCGCGGCGCAGCTCCATCAGCGTCATGACCTGCCGGGCCAGCGCTTCGAGCGAGGTGGCCTGCTCCGGCGTCAGCCCCTCGGGACGCGGCTGGGTGTCGATCACACAGAGCGAGCCGAGGGCCACGCCCTCCGGCGTCTCCAGCCGGGCGCCGGCATAGAACCGGATGAAGGGATCGCCGGTGACGAGGACGTTCCCGCAGGTACGCGGATCCGCCGACAGATCGGGAATGACGAGCAGGCCCGGCTGCAGCAGCGCGTAGGAGCAGACCGATTGCGAGAGCGGCGTCTGGCAGGCGTCGAAGCCGACCCGCGCCTTGAACCATTGCCGGTCGCCCGCGACGAGGCTGACCAGGGCCACCGGCGTCGCGCAGATCCGCGAGGCCAGCAGCACGATGTCGTCGAAACCCTTCTCGGGGTTCGTGTCGAGGATGGCGTAGCGGTCGAGCGCCGCGAGGCGCGCCGCCGTCTCCGCCGCGTCGGACGCTTCCTGCGCGTATGGCGGGGATGGGGTCTCACTGCCGGTCATGACCATGCCCCGAGGAAGCCATCCACTCCGACATCCGATGAAAGGCCTCGGTCCATTGCACCTGATGGCCGGGCGAAGCGATCGGGGCGATATGCCGCCGGCCCGATCGCGCGGTAGCACGGGACGGCCGGTCTGTCGCGAACCTTACATAGGACGGCGGGCGGGCGTCCGGATGCCGGCTCCGGGTGCGGCCGAATACCGCCCCAAGGCCTTGGCCCATCGGCCTTTCCTGCAGTTCGACCTCCACATTGCCCGGCGGATTTCGACCGGATCGAAGCCACGTGGCGCCCGGTTCCGTCTCGCCGGGCCGGTCGGCCGAGGGACTGCCATGCGGTGCCTTTTCGTGTCCGCCGCGCGTTACACGTGCTAGTATGTTGCAACGCACAATGATCGCGCTCGCCGACAGGTTCGGTCCGCGCTCACCGGGAGTCGGCATGTACAACCCCTTTCACAGCGCCATGATGCTGAGCATCGAAGCCCAGAAGGTCATCGAGCTGCGCCTCGTCCGGATCGCCTGGGGCGGGCAGGCGGGCCAGGACGAGATCCAGTCGATGGTCGCCGAGAAGATCAGCGCCTCGATCGAGGCCTTCGGCACGCTGATGACCGGCGGATCGCCCGAGACGGTGGTGGAGCGCTATCGCGAGCATGTCGCCGCGAACACCGCGCGGCTTTCGGCCCCCTGAACCGCCATCGGCGGTTCTTGCTTTCAGCGGTTCTCGCCTAGCGGTTCTTGCCCGGCACCCAGAGCACGTCGGCGGCGCCGTTGCCGTTGGCGACGCGGGAGGCGACGAACAGGAAGTCCGAGAGGCGGTTGAGATACTGGATCGCCTCCGGCGAGATCTTTTCGGAGTCGATCGCGGCGAGTGCGACGGCGATGCGTTCGGCCCGGCGGCAGACCGTGCGGGCGAGGTGGAGCGCCGCCGCGAAGGCCGATCCACCCGGCAGGACGAACGAGGTCAGCGGCGCGAGGTCGGCGTTCAGCGCGTCGATGTCGGTCTCGATCCGCACCACCTGCGAGGCGACAACGCGCAGGGGCTCGTAGTCGAGGGGCTTGTCGCTCGGCGGCGTGGCGAGGTCGGCGCCGAGATCGAACAGGTCGTTCTGGATCGCCGCCAGCATCGCGTCGATGCGCGGGTCGGCATGGAGCCGGGCGAGGCCGATGCAGGCATTGGTCTCGTCGACGCAGCCATAGGCCTCGACCCGCAGATCCGCCTTCGAGCGCCGCTCGCCGTTGGCGAGGCCGGTGGTGCCCTTGTCGCCGGTACGGGTGTAGATCTTGTTCAGCTTGACCACGGCGCGTCCCCCTTCGAGCTCACGAAAAAGCCCGCCGGGCGAGGGTGTCTCGCGCGCGGCGGGCCTTGGCAAGGCGGAAGTCCGGACTGCCGGGCGCGACATGCACGCCCGGCAGCTTTGTGAAGCTCAGAAGGTGTAGCCGAGCTTGCCGCCGAAATTGGTCAGGCCGCGGTTGTTGGCGCAGAGGCCGGCATTCGACATGTGCTCGACGGTGGCCATGACGCTCCAGTGCTCGGTGAGCCGGAAGCCGAGGGCGGCCGCCTCGCGGAACAGCGGGGTGCAGCCCAGCGCGTTCATGGTGACGTTGCCGGGCACCTTCTCGCCGGTCTGGCCGTTATGCGCGGCCGCGCCGAAGAAGCCTTCCAGGAACACGAAGTTGTTCAGCGTCTCGGGGAAGAGGTCCACCGTCCAGGTGCCGCCGATATAGGCGTAGCTGGTGCGGCCGCCGAAATTGTAGCTGCCGCCCACCGTCGGGCGGGGAATCGCGCGCTGCCAGAACTCGTCCTGGAAGACCTGCGGCTTGGCGAACAGGATTTCGCCGTTGATGTTGTTGGTGTTGCCCTCGGCGCTGCCGGGGTCCTGCACCGCGCCGCCGATCCGAACCTCGGAGACGATGCTGTAGGGCTTCACGGGGGCGAGGTAGGGCAGGGGCGCCGGCTGGCGGGCGTAGCCGAGGTCGGCCGCCTGGGCCGCGCTCGTCACGGACGAGAGGGCGAGGGCGCCGGCGAGGAAGCGGGAGAGCGTGGCATGCATCGGCGGGCAATCCGGACTATTCAAGCCATGATCACGTATCACGGCCAAGCCGGACGCGGACGCCGATTCATCCCAGCCGTGCACGTTCACCGGCCAGTGCGACTTGGCTGCCACAGGTCGCGGCCGGCGCAGGTCGGCATCAGACCGAGCGCCACCACAGCACGCCCATGATCACGACGACGGCGAGGAACTGCAGCAGCACGCGCAGCCGCATCAGCCGCTGCGACAGGTTGGCGCTGCCGCCGCGCATCATGTTGGCGAGGCCGAGCAGAAGCACCGCGGCGACCGCGAGGCAGGCGGCGAGCACGATGGTGTTGGTGGACATGACCTGGCGTCCCTGAACTCTCGTCGGCGCGTCCTAGAGCAGGCGCGCACCATCCGCCACGGCGCGAACCGACAAATTACACCGGCGCCCCGTACGGCCGACGCCGCGAAGTACACCGACCATCAGAAATCAATTCCGGCGCAGCAGCCGCTCGAAGTAATCGAGCTCCTCCTGCGGGCGCGTCGGGTCGCCGAGCTTGCGCCGAAGCTCCTCCATGATCCGGCGGGTGCGCTGCACCGCCGATTCGTCGGCGGTGGGCACGCGCACGTTGCCGTTCGACAGGTCGCGTCCCTTGGTCGGACGGCCGAGCGGGTCGTCGTCGGCCGAGCCCGCCTGACCCTGCTGGCCGGGGTTCTCGCCGTCCTGCTGGCCCTGGCCCTGCCCCTCGGCTTCGGCCTGCTGCTGCATCTGCTGCTGCATGCCCTCGGAGCCCTTCTTGAGCCCGTCGAGGGCGCGGCCCTGCGCGTCGACCGCCTGGTCGCCCTGTCCGCGGCCGAGGGCGTCCTCGGCCTCCTTCATGGCCTCCTCGGCGTCGGACAGGCCCTGCTCACCCTGAAGGCCCTGCTCCTTCATGCGGTTCTGGAGCTCTTCGAGACGCTTGCGCAGCGCCTGCTGCTGCCCGCCGGGCTCGCCCTCGCCCTGCTCCTCACCCTGTCCCTGTTGGCCCTGGCCCTGCTGACCTTGGCCCTGCTGCCCCTGCTGGCCTTTCTGGCCCTGTTGCTGCTGGCCCTTCTGGCCGGGCTGCTTCTGGCCCTGCTGGCCCTTCTGCTGCTGGCCCTGGCGGGGCTTGCCCTGCTGGTCCTGGGACTCCTTGAAGGTCTTGTCGCGCAGCTTCTGCTGGTCGCGCGACATCTGGTCGAGCTCCTGCATCTGCTTGTCCATTTGCGACTTCTGCTGGTTCGGCTTCTGCCCGTTCTCGGCGCTCTGCAGGTTTTCCAGGATGCCGCGGAGCTGTTCGAGCAGGCGCTGCGCCTCGGCCGTGTCGCCGCGCTTCATCGCCTCCTGCATGTCCTGGATCATCTTCTGGAGCTGATCCGGCGTGACGGTCTTCTGCTTGCCCTGCGGCTGCTCGGATTGCTGCTGCTGGCCGTTCTTCGGGTCCTGCTTCTGGCGCTCGGCGAACTCCTTCATGAAGCGGTCGAGGGCCTTCTTGAGGTCGTCGGTGAGCTTCTTCACCTCCTCGTCCGGCGCGCCGCGCTCCATCGCCTCCTTGAGGCGGTCCTGGGCCGCGCGCAGGGACTTCTCGGCATCCGAGAGGTCGCCGTCCTCGATCTTGAGGGCCATCTCCCAGAGGAGGTCGGCCACCGCCGTCAGGTCCTCGTCGGATTTCGCGAGGCGGAGCCGGTCGGAGGCGGTCTTCAGTCCCAGGAAGATGCCAGGCTGCGGGGTAAAGCGGTCGGGCGCGATCATCAGCGCGTCGAGGGCGATCTGCACGCGCCTGCGGTCGTCGTCCGGCGCGGTGACGAGGCGGCGGCGCTCCTCCGCCAGCGCGCGGGCCAGCGGCTGGATGAAGGGCCGCGCCGGCAGCACGATCTCGGCGGGCGCCGTACGGCCCTCCTGTCCGGCCTCGTCCTTGACGACGAGCGTCAGGCGCACCCGCGCGCCCGACCACGGATTGTCGGTGAGGTCGACCAGCGTCTTGGTCTCGGTCGCGCCGGTGGCATCCGCCGGCAGCGCGAGGTTCAGCTTCGGCACCGGCACCAGCGAGCGGCCGGCCTTCAGCGGCTCGAGGATCCCCTCGGCGGAGGCGATGCCGTAATCGTCCTTGGCCCGGTAGCTCAGGTTGAAGGTGCCGCGGCCGTTGATGTCGAGGTTGCCCACGCGCTCGACCTCGGGGGCCGTGTCGGGGATGCTCTCGATGACGAGCCGGCGCCGCTCGCTGCCCTCGGTGCGGATTCCGAGTTCCGCAATCCCGCCGACGAGCCGGAAACGCTCCTCGCGCAGGTCGGATTGCGCCGTTTTCGAAGGGACGCCGCTCGGCGGGGCCTTGCGGGCGCCGGCTTCGTCCTTCCCCTCCTTGCGCACCGGTTCCAGCGCCGCGTTCGGCGTCAGCGTCGCCTCGCCGCGGCCGGCGATGCGCACGATCAGCGTCGAATTCACCGGCGCGCGCAGGCGCTGCTCGGCCTGCCCGCCGGGGCCGGCACCCGACATGGTCACGATCAGCGGCGGCAGGCGCGTGTAGAGCGGCGGGTCGATCCAGCCGTCGACGCGAAAGCTCGGAGCGGGGGAGGGCGGCGCGCGCCAGTCGAAGGCGGCGCCGACGCGCTCGCGCCATTCCGGGCCGGCGACGAACAAGGCGGCGATCGCCGCGACCACGAAGCCGGCGCGGAGCGCGAAGGGGTCGTGGCGCGGCATGTCGGGCTTCGGGCCCCCGGCGCGCAGGTTCGCGACGGCCCGCGCCGCCCGGCTCTGATGCAGCGCCCAGAGCGCCCGCGTCGCCGGGTCGGCGGTGCCGACGGCCAGGGTGTCCTCGATCGCGGAGGCCGGATCGTGCGCCGTCGCGCCGCCGGCCTGCCCGCCGCGCGCCGCCGCGCGGTCGATCCGCGCCAGGGCCTGCCGGCGGTCGAGGAGGGTGACTTTCAGGAGCGGGAGGAGGGCGGCGGCGGCGGCGAGGGCGAACGCGGCCAGACCCGCCATCCGCCAGGGCGGCGGCAGGTCGAGCCAGAGTCCGAGCCAGGAGGCGGCCAGGAAGGCCAGGACCACCATGAGGCCCCGCCACAGCACCGGCCAGACCCGCTCGAACAGCCCGGCCGCCCGCGCCCGCGCCACGAGCCGGTCGAGGGTCGCCCGCGCGGTGTCACGCGGTGTCCCGGAGGTCGCCGTTTCGGCCTCGCCCATCGTCGATCCGCTCTGGCGCCGGCCGATGCCGACGGTCGTGTTAACGAACCTAGCACCGTGGCAGCGGTCCATCATGGGGTCAAATCAGCCCAGGCGCGCTTGCCGGTTGCCGAGTGCCCGGCATTGCGTCATCGTCCGGTCATCTGTCTGGAACCGTACGGTTCGGCCCGCAGGTGGCGTTCCTGCAACCTTCGGTGCGGCAGCACTGATTTCTTCGAGAACCCTGTGCATCTCTACCGCCTCCGCGTCGCCTTTCGGGACAAGCGCGGCATCGTCCGGCCTCCGGCCCTCGACGAGACTCTGAAGGCCGCCAGCCTCCGGGAGGCCATCGGGGCGATCCTCGGCGACGCCGACCGCCTGCTCCTCGCGGGCACCAACCTCGCCTGGCTGACCGACACGGACGGCAACATGCTCTGGACGCTGCGGATGGACGAGCAGAACGCCGAGACGCCCTGATGCGGTCTCGCGACGCCGCTCCCGGGTGGACGGAGACATGAGCAAACCTTAACCTATCCGTATGTCCGATGATCGTTTCCAGCCTGACCGTGGACGGGAACACGGCGGCGAACTCTTCTCGGCGGTGCGATCCCTCGACGACGTCGTGGCCGTCTTGGCACAGTTGGCACGACGGCTGATCGGCGCCGACGGGATCGCGGTGGTGCTGCGCGAGGGCGGCTGCTGCCGCTACGTCGCCGAAGACGCGATCGCGCCGCTCTGGAGAGGCCAGCGCTTTCCGCTCGAAGCCTGCGTGTCGGGCTGGGCGATGCTCAACGGCGAGACGGCCGTCGTGCCCGACGTCACCCTCGATCCCCGGGTCCCGGTGGCGCCTTACCGGAACAAGTCGATCAGCAGCCTCGTGATGGCGCCGATCGGTGTGCCCGAGCCCGTCGCGGCCCTGGGCGCCTATTGGTGCGCCCTGGTTTTCCTGGAGGAGGCGACGGTGTGCCGTGTCGAGACCCTGGCCCGGCAGGCCACCGAGGCCATCGCGAGCCTGAACGCCGACGCGGAACGTGCCGCGCAGGGACACCCCCGGTACGCCGCTGGCTGACATCGTCCGCGGGCCGCGGTGGAGCCCGGGCACGGTCGATCTGGAAGAAGCGCCACCCCGCGTCCATCCGAACCTGCGCCCCTTTCCCGGACGCCTGGAACGCAGTGGAAGGTGATCCGGGATCCAGCGTGGACAAGAGCCGCGCCAGCGGCTCGATGTGGACGGCGCAGACGTTTCGACGCGTCGCGACGTCGTCATGCTGAACCCCGGAACGGGTTCCGCCGACGCTCCACCCGCCCGGGGACGGGGGCGGAGTCAACCGAAGGAATTCAACTGGGAACGGTATGCGGCAGGGCCCTCCTCCCCCCTGGGGGAGGTGGCCGCGAAGCGGACGGAGGGGGCTCGGCGGTGCCGGGATAGGCTCGGTGCCGCCCACTCCACCGCGCTGCGCGCGGTCCTCCTCGCCCAGAGGGCGAGGAGAGGCACGGCGAACGCTTCAATCGACCGGGAACGGTTTAAGAGGCCGCGCAGCGGTACCGGAATGAGGGGCGGACCGCCTAACCCAGCCACCCCGGCACGTGATCGAGCCCGATCAGCGCGTCGTAGCTCGTGCGCGGCCTGACCACCGCGGCCTCAGCGGCCTTCACCAGCACCTCCGGCACCAGCAGGCGGGTGTTGTAGGTGTTGGCCTGGACCGCGCCGTAGGCGCCGGCGGTCATCACCGCGATCAGGTCGCCTGGGGCGACGTCGGGCATCTCGCGGCCGAGCGCCAGATAATCGCCGCTCTCGCAGACCGGACCGACCACGTCGGCGACGATGCGGGGGGCGTCGGGGCCTGGCTCCACCACGGGGCGGAGCGCGTGATAGGCCTCGTACAGGGTCGGGCGGATCAGATCGTTCATCGCGGCGTCGACGATGACGAAGGTGCGGCCGGCGGTGCGCTTCACGTAGATCACGCGGGTCAGCAGGATGCCGGCGTTGCCGCAGATCATCCGGCCGATCTCGAAGACCGGCTTGAGGCCGAGCGGCTGGAAATGAGGGCGCAGCACCGCGGCCAGAGCCGTCGGGTCCGGCGGGGTGGTGTTGTCCTCGCGATAGGGGATGCCGAGGCCGCCGCCGAAATCGATGTGCTTCAGGCCGTGGCCGTCGCTCATCAGGTCGCGGGCGAGACCCGAGAGCCGGGCGCCGGCCCGGTCGAACGGCGCGAGATCGGTGATCTGCGAGCCGATATGCATGTCGACGCCGTGGACGGCGAGACCGGGCAAGGTTGCGGCGCGGGCATAGACCGCGC
>NZ_BPRA01000006.1 GCF_022179645.1 Methylobacterium thuringiense | reverse complement strand
GGTGCTCTGGCCGGATTTGCATGAGTTCTCCTGGGGTTATGGCCTGGCACACTGCTTTCTGCGCAGGGCCGTCACGGAGCAGCGGGCTTGATACCCGAGGGTGTGAACCCAGAAGAGCCAAGAGCAGAACGATTTCGGTGCCCGTCGCTGCTATTTCGGGAATTCGCTACGATCTCTCAGCCCGCAGCCGTGGCCAGCGTGGTCCGGAGTTGCGCGTCAAGGTTAGCCGCGACGCGATCGACTTCCGTGTTTCTAAACTGTCCGAAGGTAGTGGCTGGGCGGTCGTACTCGAACGCGACATTGCCCTCGGCATCTTCGCGCAGAAGCACTCGGATCTTCGCCGGTCGCGATCTCGCGAAAGCCAGACAGCTTATGTCCAAGGACATGACCAGGATCGCATCGAGTGCAAAGTCCGAGACCTCCGGGCCATTCCGGTAGCCCTGGGACTTCATCTTCCGTAGCGATCTCGCGAATTCGTCTTCGTGAGGGACGCCGTTTTGGGGATCAGAAGGTGCGCTAGGCGGATAGCGGCTGGAGGCCTAAAATTGCGCTACAGCCTCGTGGACGGGCACCAGCTCATTGGCCGGCAATGCCAGCCCTCAGATGATCCTTGCCGCCCACGGGCCTCTACGCACCGTCTGGATGCCCTCCACGTTCAGGCCCTTGGCGATTTCGGTTGCGGGTGTTCGGTCAGCCTGGCGCAGCTTCTCTGGCACCGGAAGCAGATCATGTAACGGGCGACGCCATGCGTGGGGCAGATCGAAGAACGGCCGAACTCGGGGTGCTTAATCTCGACGCTTCCGATAGTGGTTGCCGGTGGCGTCGGTGAAAGTGATTGCCTCCGCGACGGCGAGCTCGACCGCCGCGCTCATCATCACGACCGGAGCATCGCCTCTCGACGGGGCCTGATCCAAGGCGACGACGCTCAATGCGGCCACGACGATCGCCGAACAGAGGCCAGCTATAACGGCAGTCGGGATCGTCGGCACTCGTGCACCTTCAAGGTTGTCCATAGGATGTCAGTGGTGCGTTAATAGGGCTGATCCGCGGCGGGGATCCGTCGAAAAAGAAGCGGGCACCAACCTGGTCAGTGAGCCAGCCGATCAGCGGGGGTTGAGCAACCACTCTCGCAGCTTCGTCCAGCGTCGCTTGGCGCTTCCACCTCGAACGGCCATGCCGATTGCCTTGCGCTGGCCGATCAGCACGACCAGCTGCTTGCCGCGCGTGACGCCGGTGT
Organism: Methylobacterium thuringiense; assembly: GCF_022179645.1. Classification (GTDB taxonomy): domain Bacteria; phylum Pseudomonadota; class Alphaproteobacteria; order Rhizobiales; family Beijerinckiaceae; genus Methylobacterium; species Methylobacterium thuringiense. Next base: position 315,562 of record NZ_BPRA01000006.1, on the reverse strand, counting down.
AGAGCAGGTTTCTTGCCAGCATGTTGAAGTGCTGCGTCACGATCGGGATCACCACGGCGGGATATTCCGATCCCTGGCTCTTATGGATCGTGGTGGCGAAGGCCGGCACCAGCGTATCGAGCTCGCCGTAGGGGTAGATCACTTCTCGCCCGTCGAAGGTGACGACGACGCAACCCCGCCGAGCTTCACGAGGTCGCTGCCGCGCTTCAGGTTGGTCTCGGCGACCTTCTCCGTGGCCTGCGCCTCGCCGAGGCTGGCCTGCGCCGCAGCGAGGCCGTTACGGGCGTCGAGGACGCCGGAGGCATCGAGCGTGGCCAGCGTCTGGCCGGCCTTCACCGGGTCGCCGGGCTGAACAGCGAGGCTGAGTACCCGGCCCGAGGTACGGGGCTTCAGGCGGGTGACCCGGCGCTCGTCGAAGGCCACCATGCCGGGGGTGCGCACGGGCAGGATGATCCGGCGCGTCTCGGCTTGCCCGAAGGCCAGTCCGAGGCGGCCCTGGCCGTCGGCATCGAGCCGGACGACGTTGTCCTCTGTCGGCTGCTCGGAGGCGGCAGGGGTCGTCGTCGCGGCCTCGGGTGCCGCGGGCGCCAACCCGACCGTCTGGAGAAGCGGTTCGGCATAAGGCCGGACGGCGTCGCGATACCACCAGCCGGCCAGCCCGAGCGTGGCCAGGCATACGACCAGCGCACACCACGAGCGGAGACCGATCCTTGCGGACGCAGGGACGGGCGCCGCGGTGCCGATAGGGGTTCCCCTCGCGCCCGAACCACCGGCATTCACCGACGTCCGCACCCCGCCACGGTCGACGATCTCGGCATCGCCGGTCCCGGGCATGTCGGTCTCAGCCTCCCTCAGCAAGATATCGATCCAAACCAGATTAGAGTTGTTCTAAGACATAGGGCTTGGGGCCGCACCCGCCATTAAATTCGCGTTCACACTCGTGGTCCCGAGACCAGTCCCGAACCACATCACGCATCGGGGATGGGGGCGTGAGCCCGTGAGGGGACCGGGTTGGCGAAGCTGCTTCTGATCGAGGACGATGCCGCGACGGCCGAGGAGATCCTCGCCGACCTGCGTGGGCGCGGACACGCCGTGGATTGGGCCGCGACCGGACCGGAGGGCGCCGCCCGCGCGCGAACGGGCTCGTGGGACGCCATCGTCCTCGACCGGATGCTTCCGGGCCTGGACGGGCTCACTGTGTTGCGGGACCTGCGCGGGGGTGGCGACCGGACGCCCGCGCTGGTCCTGAGCGCGCTGGGTGACGTCGACGAGCGCATCCGCGGCCTGCGCGCCGGTGGCGACGACTATCTCGGCAAGCCCTTCGTCCTTGCCGAACTCGCCGCCCGGATCGAGGCCTTGCTGCGGCGGCCGACGGACTCCCGCGAGACGGTCCTCAGGGTGGGGACACTGGAGCTCGACCTGCTCGCCGGGACCGGACGCCGGGGCGTGCGCGACCTCGACCTCCTGCCGCGCGAGCTCAAGCTGCTCGAATACCTGATGCGACGGCCGGGGCAGGTCGTGACCCGGGCGATGATGTTCGAGGAGGTCTGGAACTACCGGTTCGCACCCAAATCCAATCTCATCGACGTCCATGTCGGACGCCTGCGCAAGAAGCTTGAGGTCGATGGCGAGCCGATCCTGATCCACAATGTCCGGGGAGAGGGCTTCACCCTGACACCCGATGTCTAGGCTGACCCGCTCATTCGCCTTCCGCTGGGCGCTGGGCATCGCCCTGTGGTCGACCCTGCTGTCGTTGATGCTGTTCGCCTTCGTGTACTGGCAGACCGCCGCCTTCATGCAGGACGAGCTGAACCAGGTCCTACGCCATGAGGTCCGTTATGCCGCCCGTGACCCGGGGCAGGCGGCGAACCGCATCGAGACCTGGATCAGCGAGGACCTGCACAGCGTCCACTTCGCCGGCCTTTTCGGTCCCGACGGGAAAAAGCTCGCGGGCAACCTCGATGCGCGGCCGGCCAACCTGTCCCTGGATGGCGAGGTCCGCCGGATCGGCACCGAGGTCGCCATCGCGGGACGGCGCCTGCACGAGGATCTCTGGTCCGCGGCCGTGGCCCTGGGGGATGGCACCGTCGTGGTGGTGGCCCACGACACCGACGAGATCGACCGCGCCAAGTCCACGGTGATCCGGGCGCTCGGCCTCGCCCTTGTCCCGACCCTGGCCTTTTCCATCCTCGGCGGCGTGCTGCTCGCCGGGCGTGCCAAGCGCAGGCTGGCGTCGACCGAGGCGGCGGTCGCCCGGGTGATGCGTGGGGACCTGCGCCAGCGGCTTCCGGTCGGCGATGCCGGGGACGAGTTCGACCGCCTGGCGCGGGACGTGAACGGGATGCTCGACGAGATCGAGCGGCTCATGGACGAGGTACGTAGCGTCGGCGACGCAGTGGCACACGACCTGCGCACACCCCTGACGCGGCTCCGGCTGCGCCTGGAGCGCGGCCGCGACCAGGCACGGGACATCGGCGAACTGCGCGAGGCGGTGGACCAGGGGCTGGTCTGGATCGATCAGACCCTGGAGATGGTGACGGCGGTTCTCCGCATTGGCGAGATCGAGCATGGCCGCCGATGCGCCGCCTTCGGTCCTGTCGACCTTGGGCTCGTGGTGAGCGAGGCGGCGGAACTGTTCGAGCCCCTCGCCGAGGATAAGGGGATCGACCTCGAAGCGACGGTCGACGCGGGTGTCCCGGCCATCGAGGGTGACCGAAGCCTCATTTTCGAGGCGATCTCGAACCTCCTGGACAACGCGATCAAGTTCACGCCGGCTGGGGGCAGCGTCAGGCTCGGTCTCGACCGACGCGACGGCGATGGCGACGCCGTGATATCGGTGGAGGATACGGGCCCCGGAATCGTCGCCGGCGAGCGTGACCAGGTCTTCAAGCGATTCTATCGCGCGGAACGCGCTCGACAGACCCAAGGCAACGGACTTGGCCTCGGCCTCGTCGCCGCAATCGCCAAGCTGCACGGGTTCTCGCTGACCGTCGGCGACGGTCGAGCAGGCGGATGTCGTTTCGAGATGGAATGCCCGGTGGCGGACCGGCGTTCGACCATCACGGAATGACCGGCTGCCCGCCCGCGGACCATGGAACGAGGGTCCGGGACGCGGCTGGCGCCGGACTACTTCCCGTCAAGGCCGCGACCCGAAAATGAATATAATTTTAAGAATTGTTCCGGGGTCTGCTTTGGTGGGACGCTTACCCGATGATGCCCAGAAATGCTCTTGCGGTGGAAAGGTGGGCCTACGCGCTCATCGCCTTCGCCATGATCAGCTCATCGGCGACTGCAGGGCCCTCACGTGTCCGCAATGATCCGCCGCTGTCCTTCTCCGAACCGGTCGGCGTTCCACACAAGCACGGCGCAGGCTCGTGCATCAGCAGGGGGTCCCTTCAATGGTACTGCAGGGCGGACCAGACTTGCGAACTCAATTGCTCGACCGCTCCGCCGGGTATGGAATGCCACGGCGGCGATGACTGACGCTCAGGGGTTATGGCATGCACTACCCGTGACCGACATGCGCAATATCCGAGAGCGTCAGCCGTCTCCTTCGGCGTATCCCGGAACTTGCGGCAATCTTAAATTCGGCGTCATTTTCGAACGCTTCTAAACTGCAGCCGTTTCCAAGGTTCACATCGCCCGTCCGGGCGGTGCACGCACCAAGGTCAATTCGGCACCTCATGAAGAACGCTCGTCTCCTCTCGGCCCTGCTTCTCGTCGGGACCGCCCTGCCGCTTCCAGTCCTCGCCAACGGCACGCCGACCGCCGCACCCTCTGCGCCGAGCGCGATGAAGGTCCTCTCGCGGATCGACCTCGCCCAGGCCGACCAGCCAACCGCCAAGAGCACCGACGATGTCCGCGGCGCCTCGCAGACCAAGACCACCAGCCCGCAACCGGTGGGCGCCTTTCCGACCAACGAGATGTCGGGGATGCCTGTCATCGGGCTCGATGGCGGCGCCGACGCGATCAAGAAGGATGTCGCGGCCCTTCAGCAGACCCTGACCGAGCTGCAGCAGCTGCAGCTCCAGACCAAGCAGGCGCACTGGAACGCGTCCGGCACCCTCTACTACCCGCTGCATCTGCTCCTCCAGGAGCACTACGAGGGCCTGTCCAAGTACGCCGACACCATCGCCGAGCGCCTGCTGGCGGTCGGGAGCTCGGCGGACGGGCGCGCCAACACCATCGTGAGGACCTCGGGCGTTCCCGAGATCCCCGGGGGCTTCCTCGACGACGCCCAGATCCTGGTCTGGTTCACCAACGCCTACAAGCGGGTCGGCGAGGAGGTGAACGCCGCCATCAAGGCGACGGAGCAGGTCGACCCGACCACCTCCAACCTCCTGCAGGAGGTCGAGCACGGCATCGCCAAGTACCAGTGGCAGATGCGTGCCCAGCTTCAGCGCACGAAGACCGACCCGAACACGGGGTGGGACCTCAACGACAACAAGCCCGTCGACCTCGCGCCCCAGGCGCCGTCGAAGCCCTGATGCACTCCGGTCACGCCTGCGCCCCCCACGGCGCGGGCGTGACCCACTCCGACGGGACATGACATGCCGATCCATCAAGCCGCCTACGACCGCACCACCATCGCCCTGCACTGGCTGATGGCCGGGCTGGTGCTGATCCTCTGGCTGGTCGGCACCTTCCTCGAAGATCTCGTTCCTAAGGGCGCGCTTCGGTCGGGAATCTGGTCGGCCCACTTCGTCCTGGGCTTCGCCTTCACCGGCGTCATCGTCGCGTTGCTGGCCTGGCGGCATACGAAGGGCCGCCAGTTGCCGGTCGAGGATCCGGGTCCCCTCCATGTCCTCGCCAAGACGACCCATGCCGCCCTCTACCTGCTGCTCTTCGCCATCGCCGGGCTCGGCATCGCCAACGCCTTCGTGCGCGGCGTCACCCTGATCGGACCGATTGCCCTGCCGCAACTCGGCGATCCGGAATGGCGCAAGCCGCTGACCCAGTGGCACGGTCTTGCTGCCAACATCCTGATGGCGGTCGCCGCCTTCCATGCCGCGGCCGCGCTCGTCCACCATTACCTCTGGCATGACGCCGTGCTGAGCCGCATCCTTCCGGGCCGCGCATCGGCCGCTCCTCTCGAAAGACACTGACGATCATGCGACGGGTCCATAAGGAAAACCATCTGATCGACCGCGTCGGCTGGCTGAGGGCCGCGGTGCTCGGCGCCAACGACGGCCTCGTCTCGACGGCCAGCCTCATCGTCGGCGTCGCCGCCTCCTCCGCCGCGTCCGGGGAGATCCTCGTCGCCGGGACGGCCGGACTCGTGGCCGGCGCGATGTCGATGGCGGCCGGCGAGTACGTCTCGGTCAGTTCCCAGTCGGACACCGAGCAGGCGGACCTTGCGAGGGAGCGACGGGAACTCGACGAGGACCCGGCCGCCGAGCGTGAGGAGCTCGCGTCGATCTACGTCGCGCGGGGGCTCGACCATGACCTCGCGCTCAAGGTGGCTGACCAACTCATGGAAAAGGATGCGCTCGGCGCCCATGCCAGGGACGAACTCGGCATCTCCGAGTTCACCACGGCGCGACCGATCCAGGCGGCGTTGACGTCGGCGGCGACGTTCTCCACCGGGGCGGCCCTCCCCTTGCTCGTTGCCGCGCTCTCACCGGCGAACGTCGTGGTCTACGCGGTGTCGGGCTCCTCCCTGCTGTTCCTGGCCGTACTCGGTGCGCTCGGGGCCAAGGCAGGGGGGGCCGCCATCCCGCGAGCGACCGCGCGTGTGGCGTTCTGGGGTGCGGCGGCGATGGCCGTCACGGCCGGCATCGGCCATCTCGTCGGAAAGGCCGTCTGAGCGACCGGTCTTTGGTCGCGCGCTCAAGGCACCTGTTGGTCGATGCCGAGCAGGCAGGCTCCGGCCGCGATGAACCCGTTGCAACTTGCCCCAAGAAGCAATCGTGCGGTGACGATGAGGGCCATGCCGACGCCTGCCGTTAGGGGTCGTTCGACGGCCTTGCGGTTATCGTTTGCGGGAATTCCGATGCGGGAGTCGCGACGTGCCGTCGTCACCCCGGCACGGATCGAGGGCATCCGATCCTCGCTCGGCAGGTGACGGATCGCTCTCATGGCCGCATCCCCTGCGGCGAGCCACGATGGCATGACCATGCGACCCGCGACGAACGGAGCCGCATGCTTCCCATGGCGGCCGACGGCGCCGAGACCCTGGTAGGAGCCGCCGTCACCGCTTCCTGGGGACATGGCGAGGAGGGTTCGGTTATTCCAGGGCCGGGTCGGCCACCACCGATCCGATGCCGTTGGCCATGATGGCCGGCCTGGCGGATCGGCGTCGGCCCCGGATTGCGCGGAACCGCTCCAACCATGCCCGAGACGTGGGATCGTTCCCGGGTCAGTGCATCCGGCGGTCCATGCAGGCGTCGGTGACGTCCTGCCCGGTCTCGACGTCCCGGACGAAAACGCGATGCCCCTCCGCCCTGAACCATTCGAGGTCCTCGGCGGAGACGTAGGTCTTGCGCCCGGGATCGTACAGGCGGGAGCCGGCGTAGCGCTTGAGCTGCAGGATGGGTTGCGGTTTCTTCTTCGGCATCGCTTCCATGGGTCTGGCGTCGCCGACGGCTCGGCAGGATCCTTACCTTGGAACGATTATAGTCTGGGAGTTGGGCGTGCAATGATCGACCGGCGCTCGTGGCCCGACCCTCTGCCCCATCCGCGAGACACTGAGGGACCTCGGCCGAATATCCTTCCAGGGGCGATGGTGGTGTCCAGGCGGAGCCGTGGAGACGTATCGACCCGGTCGCGAGTTCAATGCACTCGACGTCGCCCGGGCCGAGCTTTTCGAGTACCATCACCAGGGCTCGCAGCGCCTTGCCGTGCCCGACGACAAGCGTCAGACCTCTCAATGTCGCCATCTGGGGTGCACCGGGTAGTGAGGAAGTCCTGCGCGACGGTGTCCCTGAGGCCTTCTTCTCTATTTCAAAGGGCATCCCCTTCGCGTTTTCGATGTCCAGGCTATGCCGTCGCGCCCGGCCCAGGGTACTCCAACCAAGTGGTATGGAGATGCCGGCAGACACGCATCATCGTCACCACGTGATAGATCCCCGCCGCGCGCAGCACGTCGTTGGTCTGCGGCGAGATCAGCCCGCGCTTGCCGGTGACGAGGGCTGCGGCGACGGCGCCGGCCTGCCCGCCATTGGCGTCGGTGATCCGTCGGGTGAGCGCGTTGCGAGCGTCGTCGATCGCGGCAGCGAGGCGGAGCCGCCAGGGCAACGGCCCGGTCGGAGCGATCACGTCGATCCGGCCGGTCAGGGAGCCGACGGCCCCGATGCCGCGAAAATAGGCATCGCGGGCGAAATCGTAGCCACCGGGCCGCGCCGCCTCGGGTGGCGGCAGCAGCCGCGCGACGGCGCTGATCCGATCACCGGGCTTGATCGCCTGCGCCTTCCGATAGGAGACCCGCACCCGCGTCGGGCGCCCCACCTCCTCCAGCGTGCCGAAGGCGATCACCTTCACGACGAGCCGGGCGCCCTGTTCGCGTTCGTCGAGGGCTTCGACGAGGCCGGTCAGCGGCGCGATCATCGTGCGGGCGAGGACCGGGCTCGCCACGCTGGCGACGCGATAGGCGGCGGCGGCAAAGCCGAGGAACGCTGCGGCGAGGGCGAGCATCAGGGCCAGCGCCACCGGCCTGGCGCGCAGGGCGAAGCTCGTCGCGACGGCGAGCACTGCGGCAGAGAGCGGCGCGACCAGCATCGGCGGCCCGTCCGTCGCGGTCAGCTCGACGAGGATTCCCGCCCCGAAGGCTACCGCGAGCCAGGGAAACAGCCGGCGCTGGCCGGCCTCCTGCGCGAGCGCGCCGACGAGGCCATCGCGAAGATCCCCTAGGGCCAGCGAGGGCACCGGCAGGCGGCCGGCGACGCGAGCCGGAAGGCTCCGTACCGCCGATGCCGCGCGCTGCCCCGCCATCCGGTTGGTTCCGTCGCAGCCCGGTCGCGAGACCCCGTGACGTTTTCTTAACGCATCCCTCGGCGCGTGCTACAGGCGCGCCTTGGATCGGGTACCGGACTCCGCCAAACGGGGCGGTCGATCCACAGATCCGCTCAGCTCCACACCCATTCAGCAGTCAGCCTCCCGATGCCGTCCAACGTCGTCACGCGCTTTGCGCCCTCGCCCACGGGCTACCTGCATATCGGCGGGGCCCGCACCGCCCTGTTCAACTGGCTCTACGCGCGCCGCTTCGGCGGGCGCATGCTGCTGCGGATCGAAGACACCGACCGCGAGCGCTCGACGCAGGGGGCGATCGACGCGATTCTCGACGGCATGTCCTGGCTCGGCCTCGACTGGGACGGCGAGCCCGTCCACCAGTTCGCCCGGGCCGACCGCCACCGCGAGGCGGCCGAGACGCTGCTCGCCTCGGGCCACGCCTATCGCTGCTTCGCCAGCGCGGAAGAGCTGCAGCAGATGCGCGAAACCGCCCGCGCCGAAGGCCGCGCCCCGCGCTACGACGGCCGCTGGCGCGACCGCGACCCGTCCGAGGCGCCGGCCGGCGCCAAGTCGGTCATTCGCCTCCGCGCGCCGACCGAGGGTGAGACCGTCGTCGACGACGCCGTGCAGGGCCGCGTCACCTGGGCGAACAAGGATCTCGACGACCTCGTGCTGCTGCGCTCGGACGGCAACCCGACCTACATGCTCGCCGTGGTGGTGGACGACCACGACATGGGCGTCACTCAGATCATCCGCGGCGACGACCACCTCACCAACGCCGCCCGGCAGGCGCAGATCTACAAGCTGCTCGGCTGGGACGTGCCGGCCATGGCGCATATCCCGCTGATCCACGGGGCCGACGGCGCCAAGCTCTCGAAGCGCCACGGGGCGCTCGGCGTCGAGGCCTATCGCGACCTCGGCTACCTGCCGTCGGCCCTGCGCAACTACCTCGTCCGCCTCGGCTGGAGCCACGGCGACCAGGAGGTATTCTCGACGGACGAGATGGTCGCGGCCTTCGATCTCAAGGCGATCGGCCGCTCGCCGGCGCGCTTCGATTTCGCCAAGCTCGAGAACCTCAACGGCCTCTACATCCGCGGCAGCGACGACGCGACTTTGGTCGACGCGATCCAGCGGATCGTGCCCGAGCCGATCGCACCAGAGTTGCGCGAAAAACTCGTCGCGGCGATGCCGGGGCTGAAGGAGCGCGCCAAGACCCTCGTGGAGCTTCTCGACAGCGCCTATTACCTCACCGCCGCCCGGCCGCTGGCGCTCGACGACAAGGCCAAGGGCCTCCTCGGCGACGACGCGAAGGCGCGGCTCGGCCTCGTGATCCCCGCGCTCGAAGCCTTGGAGGAGTGGTCGGCCGCCGCCACCGAGGCCGAGGTGCGAAAGTTCGCGGAGGCGCAGGGCCTGAAGCTCGGACAGGTCGCCCAGCCGCTGCGGGCCGCGCTCACGGGGCGGGCGACCTCGCCGCCGCTGTTCGACGTGATGGCGGTGCTCGGCCGTGAGGAATCGCTCGCTCGGCTTCGCGACCAGATCGCCGCCTAGAATCGCGCCCGGACGGCCCGGTTTTCGCATCGCAACACGCCAGCAGGCGGGACCTCCCCGTTGCTGGCGGTCGAGCGATCCGCTAACCCGGTGACTGAGTGAGCAACTGCAGCAAATCTGCGGTTCCGCCTCAGTCCGGAGCGTTCGACCCGTCGGCCTCCGGACCGGTGCTGCCCGTCGCGAGAAAGGGTCCGCGCGTCCATGAGCGTTTCCGCCAGCTCCATCACGGTCGACGACAAGCGCGTCGAGTTGCCCGTCAAGTCCGGCACGATCGGGCCGAGTGTCCTCGATATCGGCAAGCTGCACGGCCAGACCGGCATCTTCACCTTCGACCCCGGCTTCACCTCCACCGCCTCGTGCGAATCGGCGATCACCTACATCGACGGCGACGAGGGCGTGCTGCTCTATCGCGGCTATCCGATCGAGCAGTTGGCCGAACAGGGCGACTTCCTCGAGACCGCCTACCTGATGCTGTTCGGCGAATTGCCGACGCCCGCTCAGAAGGCGGATTTCGACTACCGGGTCACGCGCCACACCATGGTGCACGACCAGATGAACCGCTTCTTCCAGGGCTTCCGCCGCGACGCGCATCCGATGGCGATCATGGTCGCCTGCGTCGGCGCGCTCTCGGCCTTCTATCACGACTCGACCGACATCTCGGACGAGAACCAGCGCATGGTCGCCTCCCTGCGCATGATCGCCAAGATGCCGACCCTGGCGGCGATGGCCTACAAATACTCGATCGGCCAGCCGTTCGTATATCCGAAGAACGACCTCGACTACACCTCGAACTTCCTGCGGATGTGTTTCGCAGTGCCGTGCGAGGATTTCCAGGTCAACCCGATCTACGCCCGCGCGCTCGACAAGATCTTCATCCTGCACGCCGACCACGAGCAGAACGCCTCGACCTCGACGGTGCGTCTGGCCGGCTCCTCGGGCGCCAACCCCTTCGCCTGTATCGCCGCCGGCATCGCCTGCCTGTGGGGTCCGGCCCATGGCGGCGCCAACGAGGCGGCGCTGAAGATGCTGATGGAGATCGGCACCCCCGACAACGTCGCCAAATACGTCGCCAAGGCGAAGGACAAGAACGACCCCTTCCGCCTGATGGGCTTCGGCCACCGCGTCTACAAGAACTACGATCCGCGCGCGCGCATCATGCAGAAGACCACGCATGAAGTGCTCAAGGAGCTCAACATCAAGGACGACCTGCTCGAAGTCGCCGTGCAGCTCGAGAAGATCGCGCTCGAGGACGAGTACTTCATCGAGAAGAAGCTCTATCCGAACATCGACTTCTATTCGGGCATCACCCTCAAGGCGCTCGGCTTCCCGACCTCGATGTTCACGGTGCTGTTCGCGCTCGCCCGCACCACCGGCTGGATCGCCCAGTGGGCCGAGATGATCCAGGACCCGGCCCAGAAGATCGGCCGCCCGCGCCAGCTCTATGTCGGCCCGGAGCAGCGCGACTACGTCAACATCGCCCAGCGCGGCTGACCGCCGTCTTTCGCACCACGTCGCTCCGGGGCCGCGCCGCGGGACCCGGAACGACGGCGACGGACCAGCGCGGACGCTTGTGGACAGCCATCGACGCGCGTGCCGATCGTGTCGCCGCGGCACTCTATCCACGCAGTGAGCTGCGATAGCCTTCCGAAGGGAGGCCCGTGGGACGATGCGCTACCGAGTTTCAGCTACCAACCGATCGTTTGAAGCCCCTGCCGTCATTGCGAGCGCCGCGAAGCAATCCAGGGCCACGGACACGACGCCGGAGCGGCTGCCCTGGATTGCTTCGCCTGCGGCTCGCAATGACGAAGGCGGGCGCGATCCGGTCAGCCGGGCATCGTCAGTGCGACCGGCGCTCATACTGCCTCGGGTCCAGGTGGCCTGCCTCGCCGCCATGCTGGCCCTTTCGACCGGCGGATGCACCGGCATCGCGACCTCCGCCGCCCCGTCCCCGTCGACCGGAACGCTGCGCGCGCGCATCGCCGCGCTGACCCTCGGCCAGGTCGATTTCGGTTCGATCTCGATCCTCCCGGTGCGCTTCGAGAAGAGCCGGATCAGCGGGCCGTTCGACGATAGCGGGCGCACCCTCTACTGCGTGTCGAGCCACATGAAGGGCCGGACCTTCGGCAAGGCGGAGCGGCCGAAGGCCGTGATCCGCCACGAGGGTGGGGTGCTCAAGGTGCTCAGCGACGAGGCAGAGGTCTGCGAGGGGCACCGGACCGAGCCGTTTACGGAACTCGATTCGCCTGCCTGATCGGGAGGCGTAGACCCCCTCCGTCCGCTTCGCGGCCACCTCCCCCAGTGGCGGAGGAGGATGTCGCGCGTTTCCTCGCCCCGTGGGCGAGGGGGACCATGCGCAGTGTGGTGGAGTGGGCGGCGGCGCCATCCTCCCACTACCCGCCACCCGGCCGCAGCCCTACTTCCGCGATCGAACCTGCCGCCATCCAAAGCCGGACACCGCGCATGACCGACACGCCGAAGCTGATCCACGCCATGGTCCGCGTGCGCGAAGAGGCCCGCTCCCTCGAATTCTACCGCACGGCCTTCGCCCTCGAGATCGCCGACCGGCTCGACTTCGACGGGTTCACCCTGATCTACCTGTCGAACCCCGAATCCGGCTTCGAGCTGGAGCTGACCGTCAACAAGAGCCAGAGCGAGCCCTACGACCTCGGCAACGGCTACGGCCACCTTGCCGTCTCGGTCGCCGACCTCGACGCTGCGCATGCCCGGATGAAGGACGCGGGCCTGGCGCCGGGGAATCTCAAGGAGCTTGCGCATTCCAGCGGCGGCAAGGCGCGGTTCTTTTTTATTGCAGACCCGGATGGGTACAAGATCGAGGTGTTGCAGCGGGGGTGGCGATTTTTGTAGGGGCGTTCTCCAAACACGGAATAAAATTTTACCGTTCCGTCATTCCTCAAGTCATCTCGATCAACATAACACAATCACAGCACTTATTGACTTAGTAGCTTGCCTAGATATAATATATATTTTCTAAATACTATTCATTCTTTAAATCGACTTCTAAAATTTACTTCTTAACACTACAGAATAAATAAAACATATTTATTTTTGTTTCTTGAAAATTTATTTTTAGCAAACGGGCTTCTTCCGGAGACATCTTTGAAATCGTGGTGCAACTGAGCAGGGTAGCCAACAAAGGTGTTTGATATTAGGCTGCGTAGTGCAAGTTTATTTGTTACAGTGCCTGCAACCCATTGGTGACCCTCGAATGTCCCGTACGTCCAGGAATTCAAACAAACTTATTCTCAAGAATGGCATGTCGATCGGAAGTAATGCCGCCGAATTTGACGATGAATTTCTGTTCGAGTGTTTTGTACATCATCCTGCTGTACAGAGAAGCATAGACCCCGGACACGCTGGGATGATACTAGATGGTCGAACAGGCGCTGGAAAGACGGCTATAGTTCGATATATAATCAATAATAATAATCATTGTCATGAATTAGAACCTCTTAATATGGCAATGAACTACGTCGCCAACTCAGATATATTGAATTTTCTTCATACTATTGGCGCAGATTTAGATCTGTTTTTTCAGACACTATGGAAACACGTTCTTTGTATAGAATACATACGCCTGCGGTGGGATATCACGGACGAATCGTCTTCTAGAAGTATATTTGACAAACTGTGCGACCGCTTTGGCGGTGATCCACGAAAGAAAAAAAGTCTCAGCTATTTAAAGGAGTGGGAGTCGAAATTCTGGATCACAATGGATCAAAACATAAAAGAATTGACTGAAAAAATGGAAAATAAACTTGAGATTGAGCTTGGGGGAGAAACACACAAAATAAAATCTCGCGGTCAGTATGCCAAGCAATTAAGCACAGATAAAAAGTCTGAACTTATCTCAAGAGCCCGAAAAGTTATCAGCGCAGATCAACTTGCTGAGCTCGCAGGTGTAATTGACATACTTAGTGACAATGACGATGGCAAAAGCTATTATGGAGGCCGAAATTACTATATACTCATTGATAAACTTGATGAACATTGGGTAGATACGAGCATAAGATTCCGGCTAATTCGCGCACTGATCGAGTCTCTCAAAGCGTTTCGAAGAATATCGAATCTCAAACTTATAGTCTGCATGCGATCAGACATTCTTGAGCGAGTACTGCAGGAGACAAAAAATCTATCATTCCAGCGCGAAAAATATGAAGATTATTTTCTGAGAATCGAATGGAATAAAGCACTTTTAACAGACCTTATAAACAAAATAATTAGGACTCTTTTTAGAAAACAATACAGTCCTAGCACTAATTTAGAGTTTACAGATGTTTTTGCCTATAATGTTGGAAGCGTAGATCCAATGGATTACATGCTTGATAGAACACTTATGAGACCACGCGACATAATCGCTTTTGTTAATCAATGTCTCAAAGTATCGGATGGAACATATGAAATTTCTGCAGCAAAAATAAAGCAAGCAGAGAAAGAATATTCTCGCATCCGGCGCGATGCTCTTGAACAGGAATGGCTGAGTGCTTTTCCGACATTGAAGCGCTTGCTCGATTTCGTCGCGTCCGCAAAGAAGGAAAGTTTCAGCATTGACAAATTGGTAGAAGATAAATCTGCCGAGAAATGCGCCTTAGAAATCGCGGCCGATCCGAAAATAGACTTTGATCCTATTCATGCAGCAGCGATTGCCTACATTGAAGGTGGCGGAGAGCCGATGGTATTTGTAAAAGAGGCCCTTTCTATTTTGTACCGAGTTGGCGCCATTGGTGTAAAGCTTAGAACTAACGAGAGGATTAGCTATTCCCATCTGGATGAGCCTTCTATTGCGCCAAGCGTAATCCCCGATGCAGCAAGAGTTAGAATCCACCCTATGCTGCATTCAGCCTTGGCATTTTCGCCGATATAGAGACGAAATCTAATTCACCTCCACCTGAACCACCCCTGGCACAGCCCGCAGCGCCCCGGCCACCTGCGGGCTGGCCTGATACTTCCCCGGCAGCTTCACCTCGACCTCGCGCTCGCCCCCGTCGAGCATCAAAATCAAGGACACCTCACCCTCGCCGCGCATGGTCAGCCGCTGCTGCACCGAGCCGATCGGGCGCTCGTCGCGCATGAAGATGCGCATGCCGGTTTGGTGGCGGGCGACGGCGGCGTCGAGGGGTTCGGCGGTGGTGATGCGGGCGCGGACGTCCTCGCCTTCGAGGTTGGCCTGGAGGGTGAGCACCAGCGGCTTCCCGGGCTCCAGGATGTCGCGGTACTGGTTCAGCCCCTCCTGGAAGACGATCGCCTCGAAATGGCCGGTGCGGTCGGAGAGGGTGACGATGCCGAGCTTGTTGCCGCTCTTGGTGCGGCGCTCGGAGCGGTCGAGCACGGAGGCCGCGACCTTGCCGAAGCCGCCGCCGTTGGCGCGCACCGTGGCGCAGAACTCCGACCAGCTCTGCACGCGCAGCTTCTGGAGGAGGTCGCCGTATTCGTCGAGCGGGTGGCCCGAGAGGAAGAAGCCGATCGCCTCGTATTCGCGCTTCAGCGTGTCGGCCATCGGCCAGCACTCGTGGCCGGGGATGCGCAGGCCGACCGAGGTGGCGGCGACGCCGCCGAACATGTCGTCGATGCCGCTGCCCTCGGCCTCGGCCGCGCCCTGCGCCATCTTCATCATCGGCTCGACGGCGGCCCATGCGCGGGCGCGGTCCGCCTCGATGCAATCGAGCGCGCCGGCGGCGATCAGGGCTTCGAGGGTGCGCTTGTTGACGTGGCGCGGGTTGAGCCGCCGGGCGAAGCAGGCGAGGTCCTTGAACGGCTCGCTGCCGCGCGCCTCCACGATCGACTCGACGGCGGCGCGGCCGACGCCCTTGATCGCGGCCAGCGCGTAGCCGATGCGGCCCTCGTGCACTTCGAAGGTGACGCCCGAGCTGTTGATCGAGGGCGGCTCGACGACGATCTTCAGGCGCTGCGCGTCCTGGCGGAATTCGGCGAGCTTGTCGGTGACGTCGATGTCGAGGTTCATCGCGGCGGCGAGGAATTCGACGGGGTGGTTCGCCTTGAGGTAGCCGGTCTGGTAGGTCAGCAGGGCGTAGGCCGCCGCGTGGCTCTTGTTGAAGCCGTAATCGGCGAACTTGGCCAGGAGGTCGAAGATCTCGTTGGCCTTGGGCTTCAAGAGCCCGCGCTCGACGCAGCCCTTCACGAAGCGGTCGCGCTGGGCGTCCATCTCCGAGCGGATCTTCTTGCCCATGGCGCGCCGGAGCATGTCGGCCTCGCCCAGCGAGTAGCCGGCCAGGACCTTGGCGATCTCCATCACCTGTTCCTGGTAGACGATGATGCCGAAGGTCTCCTTCAGCACCGGCGCGATCTTTTCGTGCGGGTACCAGGCGGCCTCGTTGCCGGCGTCGCGCCCGAGCTTGCGCTCGCAATAGACCGGGATGTTGGCCATCGGGCCCGGCCGGTAGAGGGCCACCAGCGCGATGATGTCCTCGAAGCGGTCGGCCTGCATCTCGCAAAGAGCCTTGCGCATGCCGGCGGATTCCACCTGGAACACGCCGACCGTCTCGCCGCGCCCCATGGGGATGTAGGTCTTCTCGTCGTCGAGCGGCAGCGAGGCGAGGTCGATCTCGATGCCGCGCTTCTTCAGGAGGTCCGTGCAGCACCTGAGCATCGTCAGGGTCTTGAGACCCAAAAAGTCGAACTTCACGAGGCCGGCCTGCTCGACCCACTTCATGTTGAACTGGGTCACTCGCATGCCCGTCTTCGGGTCGCGGTAGAGCGGGACGAGCTGTTCGAGCGGCCGGTCGCCGATCACTACGCCGGCAGCATGGGTCGAGGCGTGGCGGTGCAGGCCTTCGAGCTTCTTCGAGATGTCCATGAGGCGGGCCACGATGGGCTCCTCCTCGATGGCGCTCTGCAGCTTCGGCTCGCCCTCGATCGCCTGGGACAGCGTCACGGGGTTTGCCGGGTTCTGAGGCACCAGCTTCGTCAGCTTGTCGACCTGCCCGTAGGGCATCTCCAGAACGCGGCCGACGTCGCGCAGCACGCCGCGTGCGAGCAGCGTACCGAAGGTGATGATCTGCGCGACCTGGGCCTCGCCGTAGCGCTCCTGCACGTAGCGGATCACGCGCTCGCGGCCCTCGACGCAGAAGTCGATGTCGAAATCCGGCATCGAGACGCGCTCGGGGTTGAGGAAGCGCTCGAACAGCAGGCCGAAGCGCAGCGGGTCGAGGTCGGTGATGAGCAGCGACCATGCCACCACCGAGCCCGCGCCCGAGCCGCGGCCCGGTCCGACGGGGATGTCGTGGTCCTTGGCCCACTTGATGAAGTCGGAGACGATCAGGAAGTAGCCGGGAAACTTCATACCGGTGATGACGTCGAGCTCGAAGGCGAGCCGCGTGCGGTAATCGTCCTCGGAAAAACCCGGCGCGGTGCCGTGCTGCTTCAGCCGCAGTTCGAGCCCGGCCTCGGCCTGCCGGCGCAGCTCGGTCGGCTCGTCGGCCGCAACCTCCTGCGGCACGGCGTCGGAGGCTTCGGCGACAGCCTCGGCCATGTTCGGCGTTTCGCCAGCGGCCACCCGCGCAAAGTTCGGCAGGATCGGCTTCTGCGTGCGCACGCGGACGGCGCAGCGCATGGCGATCTCGACCGTCGCCGAGAGGGCGTCGGGCAAGTCGGAAAAGAGCGTGCCCATCTCGGCCCGCGTCAGGAAGCCGTGCTGCGGCGTCAGCCGGCGGCGGCGCTCGTCCGAGACGAGTCGGCCTTCGGCGATGGCGAGGAGCGCGTCGTGCGCGTCGTAATCGGCAGCCTTGGAAAAGAACGGCTCATTCGCCGCCACCAGCCCGAGGCCGTTGCGCTCGGCGAGGCCGAGCAGTTCGCGCTCGACCGCGCGCTCGTCGGCAAGGCCGTGGCGCTGCAGCTCGACATAGAGGTTGCTCTCGCCGAAGGCCGCCTTCAGCGCCTCGATCCGGCGCAGTGCCAGTTCCGGCCGGCCGGCCCGCAGCGCCGCGTCCAGGGGGCCGCTGGCGCCGCCGGTCAACGCGATCAACCCGGCGCCGGACTCCTTCAGCGCCGCGGCCGTGACGCGGGGCGGCTCGCCGAGGGGCACGTCGAAATAGGCCCGGCTCGCCAGCCGCAGCAGGTTGCCGTAGCCGGTGGCGTTCTGGGCCAGCAGGACGAGGTTGGCGAGGCCGTGCACGGAGCCCCGCACCTTCGGGTCCGGGTCCTCGAAGCAGACCGTCAGCTGCATCCCCGCGATCGGCTGCAGCCCGGCGCCGGAGGCCTTCTCCGAGAATTCCAGCGCGCCGAACAGGTTGTTGGTGTCGGTGAGCGCGAGCGCCGGCTGCCGGTCGGCGACCGCCGCCTTGACGATGTCGCCGACCTTCAGCGCGCCTTCGAGCAGCGAATAGGAGGAGTGGACGTGGAGGTGGACGAAGCCGACCTCCTTCAGCACGCGCGCCATGGGGGACCTTTGTTGCAGGCCGACACCATCTGCGAGTCGACAGCGGGGGTCGAGGCGCACGGGAACACGAAGCCCGATATCCACCGCCCCTCCCCCTCCCGCATCATGCCGCGGGGCCGATCCCTGCGCGCAACGCCGGCTGCAGGCGTTTGCCTGTGGACGGATCTTCGGGCGAAAGCCTCGCTCAATGGATCGGCGCCAAGGCTACCGCCCAAAGCACCACCGCCCCCGAGAGGAGACCGAAGGCCGCGAATTCGACGAGGTTCGTGAAAAGCGTGTTTCGGATCATGGCTGCGCTCGCTCCGTTCCGCTAGAGCGATCTTTGTTCTTGTTTTGTTCTGTGTAAAGCCTGTGGATGGGGTGTTCGGAGACTGGGGTTAACGGGGTGTGAATTCAGGCGCCGCCGTCATCGCGAGGGAGGCGAAGCGATCGGGGGCCACATATGGAACCGGCACGTAGGCCCGAGATTGCCTTGCCTCCATCTCGCGATGACGGCGGCAGTTCAATCCACCTGCTCGATCAGTCCATCCCGAATGGTCACCCGGCGGTCCATGCGCGCGGCGAGATCCATGTTGTGGGTCGCGATCAGCGCCGCGAGGCCCGACGCGCGCACCAGCGAGAGCAGGATGCCGAAGACGGTGCCGGCGGTCTGCGGGTCGAGGTTGCCTGTGGGCTCGTCGGCCAGCAGCAAGCGCGGGCCGTTGGCGACGGCGCGGGCGATGGCGACGCGCTGCTGCTCGCCGCCCGAGAGCTCGGCCGGGCGGTGCGTCATACGCTCGGCGAGGCCGAGGAAACTCAGGAGTTCGGCGGCCCGCGCGCGCGCGTCGGCCTTGCCGAGGCCGCGGATGAGCTGGGGCATCACCACGTTCTCCTGCGCCGAGAACTCCGGCAGCAGGTGGTGGAACTGGTAGACGAAGCCCATCTCCTCGCGGCGGATCCGGGTGCGCTCGGAATCCGACATCGCAGAGGTCGGCCGGCCGCCGATGAAGACCTCGCCGCCGTCCGGCCGCTCCAGCAGGCCGGCGACGTGCAGCAGCGTCGACTTGCCGGTGCCGGACGGCGCAACGAGCGCAACCAGCTCCCCGGGCCAGATCGCGAGATCGGCACCGCGAAGAATCTCGAGCGCGCCCTTCGCCTGTGTGTAGCGTCGCTCGACGCCCGCGAAGAACAGGGCCGGCACCGGCTGCGTGCCGGCGGGCTTGTCGGTCGTCATCGTCGTCAATCCAGGGTCATCCATAGCGAAGCGCCTGCACCGGATCGAGCCGGGCGGCACGCCAGGAGGGATACAGGGTCGCGGCCAGCGCCAGCGCGATCGAGGTCAGCACGATCGTCGTGACCTCGGTCGTGTTCATCTCGGCCGGGATTTCGGCGAGGAACCGCACGGTCGGGTCCCAGGCGCCGGGAAACAGCGTGCGCTGGATCGGCTTGATATTCAGCGTGAACACCACGCCGAGCACGAGGCCCGCGAGGCTGCCGACGATGCCGATCAGCGCGCCGTTGAGCAGAAACACCCGCATGATGGTGCCCGGCGTCGCGCCCATGGTGCGCAGGATCGCGATGTCGCTCGACTTGTCCTTCACCAGCAGGATCAGGCCGGAGATGATGTTCAGCGTCGCGACGATGACGATGAGGTTGAGAA
This sequence comes from Methylobacterium thuringiense, assembly GCF_022179645.1. GTDB lineage: Bacteria > Pseudomonadota > Alphaproteobacteria > Rhizobiales > Beijerinckiaceae > Methylobacterium > Methylobacterium thuringiense. The sequence goes on along the minus strand of NZ_BPRA01000006.1, from coordinate 296,015 downwards.
TCAGGAACATCACGTTCCGCTCGACCTCGAGCGCACCGAAGAAGGTCTTGTTGCGCTGGCGCCAGTCGGTGAGCAGCACCGGCCGCTCGGCAGCCATTTCGAGGTCGCTGCGCAGATCGGCGACCGCATCGGCGTTGTCGAGATAGATCTCGATATGGCTGACGTCGCCCTCGCGGTTGAAGAAGGCCTGGGACTCCGTGAGCGGCATGAACACGAAGGTCTGGTCGAACTCGGTCATGCCGATCTCGAACACCGCCTTCACCGTGTAGGATTTCTGGCGCGGCGCGGTGCCGAACGGGGTCGTCGCGCCCTTCGGCGTCGAGAGGGTGATGCTGTCCCCCGATTGCAGACCCAGGGTCTCGGCGAGCCGCGCGCCGACGGCGACGCCGGTACCGTCGTCGAAACCGGCCAGCGTGCCGCTCTTCAGGCTCTTCGAGACGGTGGCGATCTTGTCGAGATCGGCCGCGCGCACGCCGCGCACGAGCACGCCGCTGCCGCCATAGGGCGAGGAGGCGAAGGCCTGACCCTCGACGAGGGGAATGGCGGATTTGACGCCGGCCACCTTCTCCAGGCGGTCGGCGAGGTCGGCATAGTCGGTGAGCGAACGGTCGATCGGCGTGACGAAGACGTGGCCGTTGAGCCCGACGATCTTGGCGAGCAATTCGGAGCGGAAGCCGTTCATCACCGAGAGCACGATGATGAGGTTGGCGACGCCCAAGGCGATACCGAGGACGGAAAACAGCGCGACGACCGACACGCCGCCGCCGCGGCGGCGCGCGCGCAGGTAGCGCATCGCGATCATCCATTCGAAGCCGCAGAACGGCAGCGTGCCGCCCGCCCCGAGCGAACCGGCGAACCGCTTCGCCCGGCCCGCGAGGCCCGTCGCGCTCGCCATCGTCAAACCCGCCACGTGATGATCCGCCTCACACCGGCACTCCTAGACTGCCCGTTCGGGTCCGCCGAAACTTCGCAAGCGCCGATCCAGAACAGACAAAACCTCGCAAGATTAAGGCGTCAGGCCAATTCAAGCTGATCGGAGTGAGCGGCGCCTCGCTTCCCCTTCCGCTTGCGAGGAGGAGTCAAGGGTGGGGGAGGCTCAGGATCGAGCGTAACGGTGCCGTCTGCACCAACCCCAACTCCTCCCCACAAGGGGCAGGAGAGAGCCGTGCCGCCGATCGTAGCGACCCTCAGACCCGCTTCAGCCGCGAGACCAGATCGACCGGCGCGATCAGTTCGCGCTCGCCGGTGGCACGGCGCTTCAGTTCGACCTTGCCGTCGGCGAGGCCCTTCGGCCCGACAATGACCTGCCAGGGCAGACCGATGAGGTCGGCGGTGGCGAATTTGGCGCCGGGGCGGTCGTCGCGGTCATCGTAGAGCAGGCTGATCCCGGCGGCCTGGAGATCGGTCTCGATCCCGGCGCAGGCGGCGTCGACCGCGGCGTCGCCGACCTTGAGGTTGATCAGCGCCACGTCGAAGGGCGCCACCGAATCCGGCCAGATGATGCCGGCCTCGTCATGGCTCGCCTCGATGATCGCAGGCACCAGCCGGCTCGGGCCGATGCCGTAGGAGCCCATATGGACCGGCTGCTCCTTGCCGTCCGGCCCTGTGACGACGGCCTTCATCGGCTCGGAATACTTGGTGCCGAAGTAGAAGATGTGCCCGACCTCGATGCCGCGGGCGGACATCTGGGATTCTTCCGGCACCTCGGCGAAGACGGCCGCGTCGTGCATCTCGTCGGTGGCGGCGTAATGCGAGGTCCAGGCGTCGACGGTGCCCTGCAGGCCGGCGACGTCGTCGAAGTCGACGTTCACCGCCGGGATCTCGAAATCGAGATAGGCGCGATCGCAGAACACCTCGCTCTCGCCGGTCTGGGCCAGGATGATGAACTCGTGGCTGAGGTCGCCGCCGATCGGGCCGGTATCGGCGCGCATCGGGATCGCGCGCAGGCCCATCGCCGCGAAAGTGCGCAGGTAGGCGACGAACATCTTATTGTAGGCGTGCCGGGCGCCGGCCTGGTCGAGATCGAAGGAATAGGCGTCCTTCATCAGGAATTCGCGCGAGCGCATGGTGCCGAAGCGCGGACGCACCTCGTCGCGGAACTTCCAGGAGATCTGGTAGAGGTTTTTTGGGAGATCCTTGTACGACCGCGCGCTTGCGCGAAAAATCTCGGTGACGACTTCCTCGGCGGTGGGGCCGTAGAGGATGTCGCGATCGTGCCGATCCTTGATGCGCAGCATCTCCTTGCCGTAGGCCTCGTAGCGTCCGGATTCACGCCAGAGGTCGGCCGACTGGATCGTCGGCATCAGGATCTCGATGGCACCCGAGCGGTTCTGCTCCTCGCGCACGATGGCGCAGACCCGTTCCAGCACGCGCAGGCCGAGCGGCAGCCAGGCATAGATGCCGGCGGCTTCCTGGCGGATCAGGCCGGCGCGCAGCATCAGCCGGTGGGAAACGATCTCCGCTTCCTTAGGCGTCTCGCGCAGCGTCGGCAGGAAATAACGGGTCAGACGCATCGAAGGCCTTGGCAATGCTTGGTCGCAGCAGCGGGCCTACCCCGATACGCGCGAGCGCACACAACACATTGCGCCCGGAAAAGACAAGCGTTCGCGGTGGATCCGCACCTCGGACCGAGGGCGGCGGCGCGAGCGAGCAATCCGCCGGACGGTCTGGGAGCATACTGTCGCAGTCTCGGCAAAAAAACGCAGCACAACGCTCCAAGACCGGTGACAAATAGAAATCTTCTTCCTATAAGCAGCGCCGTGATGGTCGCAGCCCTCTAGAGGCAGCGCACGGTCCGAGTCTCGGGAGGAACAAACAGCCGCCACGTCGTCTCAAGAACGTGAGATAATATAGGCTGGTACCGTCTTATCGCTTCAAAGCAAGGCTCAATGCCTTGCTTTTTTATTTGGAGCGGCCCGCCGAAACTTCGCAGGTCCTTGGTCAGACGGCCTGAGCCTCGAGAACTCGTCGTTCATTTGCCCGTGCTTCGCGAAGATTGGCGAAGGCATAGCCGGCAATACAGAGATAGCAGACGACCGGGGCCGCCAGCGCGAGGCTGAGACCGACGGTGTCGGCGAGGTAGCCCGTCACCACCGGCACGACGGCGCCGCCGACGATGGCCACGCAGACGATGCCGGCGCCCTGCGCCGTGCGCTTGCCGAGGCCGTCGATCGCCATGGCGAAGATCGTCGGGAACATGACCGCGTTGGAAAGCCCCACCACGATCAGCGCGACGGCGGCGAGCATCCCGCTCGACAGCCCCGAGATCGTCGCGAGCGCGCCCGAAGCGAGGGCGCAGCAACCGAGCACGAAGCCGGCGCGGACGTAGCGCAGCACGACGCTGCCGACGATGCGGCCGAGGAGAGCCCCGCCCCAGTAGAGGCTCAGGAAATGACCGGCCTCTTCGGCGCTCGCCCCGAGCACGCGCGGCTGCTCCAGATAGCTCACCATCAGCGTGCCGATCGCGACTTCGGCGCCGACATAGAGGAAGAGCGCCAGAGCCCCGAGCGCGAGCTTCGGCCGCTTCAGCAGGTCGAGGCCGAGCCCGTGCGTCTCCGTCCGCGTACCGTTGCGGGCATCCTCCGTGACCCAGGCGCGCACGCTCCAGAAGAAGACCGCGAGAACCCCGAGCCCAGCGGCGATGATCAGGAAAGGCCATTGCAGCACCGCGCCTTCGGCCTGCCGCGCGGCGGCGAGCGCCGCGGGCGCCATCGCACCCGGGTCCTTGATCTCGGAGACGTGCGAGAGGATCGCCCAGGCGCCGACCGCCGGGCCGACGGTGGTCCCGAGGGAGTTGAAGGTCTGCGCCAGCGTCAGCCGGCTCGGCGCCTGCGCGGCCGGACCGAGCTTCGTCACCAGGGGATTCGCCGCGACCTGCAGGATCGCGATCCCCGAGGCCATCACGAACAACGCCAGCAGGAAGACGGGAAACAGCCCCATCCGCGCGGCCGGCGCGAAGGTCAGGCAGCCGCAGGCCATCACGAGGAGCCCAACGACGAGGCCGCGCATGTAGCCGATCCGCCCGACGAGGGCGCCGGCCGGTAGCGAGATCACGGCATAGGCGAAGAAGAAGCAGAACTGCGTCAGCGTCGCCTCGGTGTAGCTCAGCTCGAACAGGCTCTTGAGCTTCGGCGTGACGATGTCGACGAGAACGGTCGCGAAACCCCAGGTGAAGAACAGGGCCAGCATGCAGGGCAGCAGGTACGCGTGGCCGACGCTGCCGGCGCCCCCGTCATCGGCGGGCGGGCTCGAAGCACCCGGCATCATGGCCATGATCGTCTCCCTCGGCGCGGCCGCGCTCTCCCGCGAAGGGGCACAACCGTCGCGTGAAACTGTCGAAGCCGCGACAGATCCTGTCAATCGCCCGCCTCGGGAGGCCAGGCCCGTTCAGCGGGTCCAGGCGATCCCCCGGCGGGCGACACGGGCCGGCACACCCGCCAGGACGCAATCGGTCTCGTCGAAGACCTGCGTGACCACGGAGCGGAACCCGACCACGCACCCGTCCGGCACACCGGCGCCTTTCAGGAGAGCAGCCTCGCCGGCGATCCAGACACCGGTACCGACGACCACCGCGCGCGGCGGGTTCACCCGCTCGCCGCCGGCACGGTCCACGATGACGTGCATGTCGCTCGTCCGGATGTGAACGCCGGCCGCGATCAGGCAATCGTCGCCGATGCCGACGCCGGCATCGGCGGCGATGATCCGGGTCCGCTTGGCGTCGCAGCGGTCGCCGATCTTCACAGTCAGGCCGAAGCCGCGCACCTCGATCCGGCCGGAGAAGCTGACGTCGTCGCCGATCTCGACGCGATTGCCGGCGCCGGCCACCGTGATCACGAGGCCTTTCGTCCGAAATTTGCGGCCGACCTTCACGAGATTGTCGGAGGACGGCCCGTAGAACAGCGTCGTCAGCCGGAGCCATGCAGCTCCCAGGCCCCGCCCCTCGAAGCGGTTGCCCCGGCGCGGGATCAGGGCGGGATGATAGATCCAGCGCGGCCGCCCCGGGCGCGGGAGCCCCGGACGGACAGATGCCACGGGCGTGGGCTCTTCGAGGATTTCGTCGGAATTGCTCATCGCGACAGGCGGCGTCGCCGGAATGTCCAGGGATGCCGGCTGCGCATAACGACCGTTCCGGGCAACGACAAGGCCGGCGGCAGAGGCAGCGTTCGTCACAGCCGCGCGAGCGGAAACACGGTGATCGCGAGAAAGAACGCGAAAGCGGCGGCCACCGTCGTCAGCAGGGCCTTCTCACGCAGCCGCGGCCTGGCGGGCGCGCCCGGATCCTGCCCCGGAACCAGCCGGCCCGGATCGGCCTCGGCCTGGTTACCGAGCGGCAGCACCGCGAACAGGAAGGTCCACCACAGCACGAAGAATAGCGCCAGCGCCCCGAACACCGTCAGCGCGAACCCCTTCACCGCCACCGTGACGATCGCCGCGATGAGGACGACGAGGACCCCGAGGGTCTTCGGGGTCGAGATCGCGATGCTGGCGAAGAGGCGGCGCAACGGGATCAGACCTGCTCCAGCTCGACCAGCGTGCCGAGAAAGTCCTTCGGGTGCAGGAAGATCACCGGCTTGCCGTGCGCGCCGATCTTCGGTTCGCCCGAGCCGAGCACGCGGGCGCCGGCCGCCTTCATCTTGTCGCGGGCTGCGATGATGTCGTCGACCTCGTAGCAGACATGGTGGATGCCGCCGGACGGGTTCTTGTCGACGAAGCCCTGGATGGTCGAATTCTCGCCGAGGGGGGCCATGAGCTCGACCTTCGAGTTCGGCAGTTCCACGAACACGACGGTGACGCCGTGGTCGGGCTGCGGCAGCGGCTCGGTGACTTTGGCGCCGAGCGTGTCGCGATAGATCGCGGTCGCCGCATCGAGATCCTTCACCGCAATGGCGACGTGGTTGAGCCGGCCGATCATCGTGTTGCTCCCTCTCGCATCTTCAAACTCAACGTAGGTCCCCTCTCCCCTCTGCGGGAGAGGGTGGCCCGCGAAGCGGGTCGGGCGAGAGGAACGACGTATTCTGAGAGGTCGCTCCCCTCGCCCGCCCACTCCTTGGGCACCCTCCCCCGCAGAGGGGGGAGGGTTTGGTTCTCAGACCTCCACTACCTGCACGTGGCAGGCCGGCTTCTTGCCCCAGACGTCGTTGAGGGCCGAGCGGATGGCGCGGTCGACGGCGTTCTCGACCGCCTCCGAGTCGCGGCGCTTGCCTGGGGACAGGCCCGAGAGCGTGCGCGAGACCGTCTCGGCCACCGTGTCGATCAGCGCCTCGCCGCCCCGGCCCTTGTTCGGTAGACCCATGATGTCGACGGCGGGCGTGCCCAGCACGGTGCCGCGGTTGTCGATGGCGATGGCCACCGAGACGACGCCGGCCTGGGAGAGCTTACGGCGCTCGGGGATCGCCCGGTCCTTCGCATCGATCAGGACGTTGGCGTCCTTGTAGAGGCGCCCCGCCCGCACGTGCTCGATGATCTCGGGCTTGCCCGGCGCGAGGCGGATCAGCGTGCCGTTGCGGGCCTTCACCACCGTCTCGACGCCCTGGGCGCGGGCGAAGCGGGCATGCTCGTCGAGATGCAGCGCCTCGCCATGGACCGGGATCGCCGCCTTCGGCCGCGTCCAGGCATACATCGCCGCCATCTCGTCGCGGCGCGGATGGCCGGAGACGTGGACCAGTTCGGTCCGGTCGGTGATGATCTCGATACCCATCTCGATCAGGTCGTTGACGATAGCGCCGACGGCCCGCTCGTTGCCGGGAATGGCGCGGGAGGAGAAGATCACGCGGTCCCCGGCGGTGAGCGAGACGGCCGGATGGTCGTCGCGCGAGACGCGGGCCATGGCGGCGCGGTCCTCACCCTGGGAGCCGGTGAGGAGGCAGACCACCTTCTCGCGCGGCAGGTGGTGGTAGGAATCGGCGCTGCGGAAGTCGGGCAGGCCGTCGAGGTAGCCGCACTCGCGGGCGACGTCGATGACCCGGTCCATGGCGCGGCCGACGGCCAGCACCTCGCGGCCGCAGGCCTGCGCGGCCTCGGCGACGGCGCGAATGCGGGCAACGTTCGAGGCGAAGGTCGTCACCGCGACGCGGTGCGGCGCTTCGGCGATCAGGCGCTTGAGCGTCGCCGAAACCTCGGCCTCGCTGTGGCTGCGGCCTTCGCGCATGATGTTGGTCGAGTCGCAGATCAGCGCGACGATGCCCTCGTCGCCCAGCGCCTTGAAGGCCTCGGGCGAGGTGCTGGCGCCGGCTACCGGCGTGTCGTCGAGCTTCCAATCGCCCGTATGCAGCACGAGACCGTGCTCGGTGCGGATGGCGACGGCGTTCGATTCGGGGATCGAGTGGGCCACCGGCACGTACTCGATCTCGAACGGACCGATCTGCAGCCGTTGGCCGATCTTGATCTCCTTCAGTACCACCTTCGGCGCGCCGGGCTCCGAGAGGCGGCGGGTCTCGAGGAGCTGCTTGGCGAAGCGGGTCGCGTAGACCGGCGCCTTCAGCTTCGACCACAGCTCGCTCACGGCACCGATATGGTCCTCGTGCGCGTGCGTGATGAAGATACCGAGCAGATCCTGCTTGCGCTCCTCGATGAAGGTGAGGTCCGGGAACATCAGTTCGATGCCCGGCAGCCCCTCCTCGCCCGCGAACCCCATGCCCAGATCGACCATGATCCATTTGCGGCTCTTCTCGGGACCGATCCCGTAGAGGGCCGCGTTCATGCCGATCTCGCCCACGCCGCCGAGCGGCACGAAGACGAGTTCGTCCTGCCGTGAAGTCATTTTTTTCTTGTGTCCACGTTCAAGCCGCCGTCGCGGCACTTCCGAAGTGCACCTCGCCCGCCGTCACGGTATGCGTCATTCCATCCGGGGCGAGGATCATGAGCCGCCCCCTCTCGTCGATTCCGTCGTGAAGACCGTTGAGCGTCCTGTCGGGCAGGCGCACCGTTACGGGCGCCCCGATCCCGGCGGCGCGCTGTAGCCAGCGCTGCCGGACGCTCGAAAATCCGCGCCCCTTGTTCCAGATCCGGGCCGCTTCCACAAACCGGCACGACAGCGCATCGAGCACGGCCGCAGCGTCCGCGGCGCAGCCCAGCGCAGCAAGGGACGTTGCCGCATACGGCAAACCTTCGGGCGCCGCCAGCACGTTGATGCCGAAGCCGACGACGACGGCACGCCGACCATCCGCCTCGAGCAGGATGCCGGCGAGTTTTTTGCCGTTGGCGAGGACGTCGTTGGGCCATTTCAGGCGGAACGTAGCGTTGGCCTTGCAGGGCGCCTTCCCTCCCCCTTGTGGGGAGGGATCGAGGGTGGGGGTGGTTCCGCTTGGTCCGGCGCAGGCAGGCTCAGCCACCCCCACCTCCAACTCCTCCCCACAGGAGGGAGGAGAGCCCGCGTCCCATCCACTAAAGGCGACATCGTCCAGCGCGTTCACCAGCGCCAGCCCGGCGACAAAGCCCAGTGTCGCGACGTCGTCCGGTGCCACGCCCGCGATCGGAAACAGCAGGCTCGCGGCGAGGTTGCCTTCGGGCGAAACCCAGGCCAAGCCGCGCCGGCCCCTGCCCTCGCTCTGGCGATGGGCCACTACCCAGAGTGGCCCGGCTTCGCCGGCACGCGCCCGCTCCAGCGCCTCGGTGTTGGTCGAGCCGAGCACGTCGTGCGCGTGCAGGCGATAGCCCGCGGCCCGGGCCTCCGGGCTGAGCCGAAACCCCATGTCCTAGAAGAGTGACTTCGCCGCCGCACCCGCCGCCGCCACCAGCGGGGCCGGCGCCAGGAAGAACAGCACGACGACGGCGCTCGACAGGCCGAGCACGATGCGCAACCCCGGAGCCATCGGTTCGTAAGGCGCTTGAGGCTCGTCAAAATACATCACCTTGACGAGGCGCAGGTAGTAGAACGCACCGACCACGCTGGTCACAACGCCGATCACGGCGAGCGTCACGAGGCCCGCCTTGATGGCGGCCGCGAAGACGTAGAACTTCGCGAAGAAGCCGGCGAGCGGCGGGATGCCGGCCAGCGAGAACATCATCGCGGCGAGGCTGAAGGCCAGCCATGGATGCGTGCGCGAGAGGCCCGACAGATCGCCGATCGTCTCGAACATCTGGTTCTTGCGGCGGAGTGCCAGCAGCACCGCGAAGGCGCCGAGGGTCATCGCGAGATAGATGATCATGTAGATCACGACGCCGCGGATGCCCTCCTCCGAGCCGGCCGCGAGGCCGATCAGGGCGTAGCCGACATTGCCGATGGAGGAATAGGCGAGCAGGCGCTTGATGTTCGTCTGGCCAATGGCCGCGAAGGAGCCGAGCGCCATGGAAGCGATGGCGACGAAAACGATAATTTGTTGCCAAATCGCGGTGACGTCGGGGAAGGCGCCGATGAAGACCCGCACTGTCATCGCCATGGCCGCCATCTTCGGGGCCGAGGCGAAGAAGGCCGTCACCGGCGTCGGCGAGCCCTCGTAGACGTCGGGCGTCCACATGTGGAACGGCACGGCGGCGAGCTTGAAGCAGACGCCGGCCGCCACGAAGACGATGCCGAGGACGATGCCGAAGCCGGCCGGCTCGCCGTTCAGTGCCGTGACGATGCCCGGGAACGAGACCGTACCCGTGAAGCCGTAGACCAGCGATGCGCCGTAGAGCAGCATGCCGGAGGAGAGCGCGCCGAGCACGAAGTACTTCAGGCCGGCCTCGGTCGACTTCACGTCGTCGCGGTTGAAGGCGGCGATGACGTAGGCGGCGAGCGACTGCAGTTCGAGGCCGAGATAGAGCGCGATGAGATCGTTGGCCGAGGCCATCACCATCATGCCGATGGTGCAGAGCACGATCAGCACCGGGTACTCGAAGCGGTCGATGCGCTGGCGCTGAAAGTAGTCCCGCGACAGCAGAATGGTCGCGGCCGATCCGATCAGGATCAGCGCCTTCATGATCCGCGAGAAATTGTCCGAGATGAAGGAGCCGGACAGGGTGACGACCTTGCCGTGGCCGGAGACCACCACGAAGAAGGTCAGGATCAGCAGGATCAGCGCGCCGACATTGACGCCCTCGACCGAACGGTCGCCACGGAAGGCGCCGTAGAGGATCAGCACCAGCACGCCGACCGAAAGGATGATCTCCGGCAGCAGCGGGCCGATCGACGGCATCACGGAATGGAGATGGGTGATCATCGCGCTGCGACCTCGGCCTTGCCCGCGACCGCGCGTTCGGCGGCCTGCGTGTTGGAGAGGGCGGTCTTCATGTTGACCATGAGCGCTTCGGTGGAGGGCGCGAAGGTGTCTAGGATCGGCGCGGGGTGCACGCCGTACCAGATCGTCAGCGCGACGAGCGGCGCGATGATGATCTTTTCACGCAGGTCGAGGTCGAGGATGCCCTGAAGGTTCGGCTTCTCGAGCTTCCCGTAGATCACGCGGGCGTAGAGCCAAAGCGCGTAGCCGGCCGAAAGGATGATGCCGAAGACGGAGAAGAAAGCGACCATCGGGTTCGCCTTGAAGGCCCCCATCATCGCCAGAAACTCGCCGACGAAGCCGGACGTGCCGGGCAGGCCGACATTCGCCATGGTGAAGACCATCATCGCGGCGGCGTAGAGCGGCATCCGCTTCACGAGGCCGCCATAGGCGGAAATCTCGCGGGTGTGCATCCGGTCGTAGACCACGCCGACGCAGAGAAAGAGCGCGCCGGAGACGATGCCGTGCGAGATCATCAGGAACAGTGCGCCCTGGATGCCCTGCTCGTTCAGCGTGAACAGGCCGAGCGTCACGAAGCCCATATGGGCGACGGACGAGTAGGCGATCAGCTTCTTGATGTCGGTCTGCATCATCGCGGTGAGCGAGGTGAAGATGATCGCCACCACCGAGAGTGCGAACACGAAGTTCGCGAAATAGGCCGAGGCGTCCGGCAGCATCGGCAGCGAGATCCGGATGAAGCCGTAACCGCCCATCTTAAGCAGGATGCCAGCGAGGATTACTGAGCCTGCGGTGGGCGCCTCGACGTGCGCGTCGGGCAGCCAGGTATGGACCGGCCACATCGGCATCTTCACCGCGAAGGAGGCGAAGAAGGCGAGCCAGAGCCAAGTCTGCATTTCGACCGGGAAACGATGCGTCAGCAGGGTCGGGATATCGGTGGTGCCGGCCTCCCAGTACATCGCCATGATGGCGAGCAGCATCAGCACCGAGCCGAGCAGCGTGTAGAGGAAGAACTTGAAGCTCGCGTAGATGCGCCGCTTGCCGCCCCAGATGCCGATGATGAGAAACATCGGGATCAGGCCGGCTTCAAAGAACAGGTAGAACAGCACCAGGTCGAGGGCCTGGAACACGCCGATCATCGTGGTTTCGAGCACGAGGAAGGCGACGAAATACTCCTTCACCCGCACGTCGATCGAGCGCCACGAGGCGCCGATGCAGAACGGCATCAGGAAGGTGGTCAGCAGGATCAACGGCATCGAGAACCCATCGACGCCGAGCTTGAATTTTATTGTCTCAGCGAGCCACGAATGGGTCTCGACGAGCTGGAAGCTCGGGGACGCGATGTCGAAGCGCGCCCAGGCGGCGAGCGAGAGCAGGAAGGTGACGATGGTCGTGATCAGCGCAGCCCAGCGGGCGTTGCGCTTCACGGCCTCGGTCTCGTCACCGAGCGTCAGGATGAAGGCCGCGCCGCAGAGCGGGACGATGAGCAGGCCGGAGAGGATGCCGAGGCCGAGCATCAGTGCATTCCCCCGGCCGCGCCGGTCAGCATGTACCAGGTGATCAGGCCGGCGACGCCCACCAGCATGACGAAGGCGTAGTGGTAGACGTAGCCGGTCTGGAGACGGACCACGCCTCGGGTGACGTCGACGACGCGCGCCGAGATGCCGTCCGGCCCCATCCCGTCGATGATCCGCCCGTCGCCCTCCTTCCAGAGAAAGAGGCCGAAGTTCTTGGCCGGCCGGACGAAGATGCGGTCGTAGAGTTCGTCGAAGTACCACTTGTTGAGCAGGAAGCGGTACAGGCTCGGCTGCTGCTCGGCGAGGATGTGCGGCAGTTCGGGCCGGCGGATATACATCCAGAAGGCGAGCACGAAGCCGAGAACTAGCATGATGAACGGCGAGGCCGAGACCCAGCCCGGCGCCTCGTGGATCTGGTGCATGATGTGGTTGTCGGGGCCGTGCGCCAGGGAGTGGCCCCAGAACGCGTCCATGCCTTCGCCGATGAAGCGATCCTTGAAGATCACACCGGCGAAGAGCGCGCCGAAGGCCAGCACCGCCAGCGGGATCGTCATCACCAGCGGGCTCTCGTGCGGGGTATGGTCGTGCCCATGGCCGTGATCGCCCGCGTGATCGGGCACCACGTCGCTCTTGTGCGCGGGCTCGACGTTCGAGCCGTGCTCGTCATGCGCCGCGCCCTCGGTGTGGCCGGGCTTGCCGTCGGCATGCGTCGCGTGAGCCACCGCCGGATGGGCGTCGTGATGCGCAGCCGCGCCCCAGCGGGCCGGTCCCTCGAAGGTGAGGAAGAACAGGCGCCAGGAATAGAACGAAGTCATGAAGGCCGCGATTACCGTCGCCAGGAAGGCGAGAACATGTCCGGGGCGGTCCGACATGTAGGCCGCCTCGATGATCGCGTCCTTCGAGTAGTAGCCGGCGGTGTAGGGGAAGCCGATCAGCGCGAGGGTGCCGATCGTCATCATCGCCGTGGTGAAGGGGATGTAGCGGCGCAGGTTGCCCATGTTCCGCATGTCCTGCTCGTGGTGCATCGCGTGGATGACCGAGCCGGCGCCGAGGAACAGCAGCGCCTTGAAGAAGGCGTGCGTGAAGAGATGGAACACGCCGGTGGCGTAGGCGCCGACGCCGAGGCCGACGAACATGTAGCCGAGCTGCGAGCAGGTCGAATAGGCGATGACCCGCTTGATGTCGTTCTGCACCAGCCCGATCGTCGCCGCAAAGAAGGCGGTGATGCCGCCGATGATCGTCACCACCGAGAGTGCTACCGGAGCCAGCTCGAACAGCGGCGACAGGCGCGCCACCATGAACACACCGGCCGTCACCATGGTGGCGGCGTGGATCAGCGCGGAGACCGGCGTCGGGCCTTCCATCGCGTCCGGCAGCCAGGTGTGGAGCAGGAACTGAGCCGACTTGCCCATGGCGCCCATGAACAGCAGCAGGCAGGCAAGCGTCAGGGCGTTCCAGTCGTAGCCAAGGAAGTGGAAGGCGGCGTCCTTGAGCTCAGGGGCCTTGGCGAAGATCGCATCGAACGACACGGAGCCGGTCAGCACGAACACCAAGAAGATGCCCAGCGAGAAGCCAAAATCGCCGACGCGGTTGACGATGAAGGCCTTCATCGCGGCGGCGTTGGCCGAGGGCTTTTCGTACCAGAAGCCGATGAGCAGGTAGCTCGCGAGGCCGACGCCCTCCCAGCCGAAGAACATCTGCACGAGGTTGTCGGCCGTCACCAGCATCAGCATGGCGAAGGTGAAGAGCGACAGGTAGGCGAAGAAGCGCGGCCGGTGCGGATCCTCTTCCATGTAGCCGACGGAGTAGAGGTGCACGAGCGTCGACACGGTGGTGACGACGACGAGCATCACGCAGGTCAGCGTGTCGATCTTGAAGGCCCAGTCGACGTTCAGGTCGCCGGCCGAGAACCACTGCGCCACCTGTACGCGCTCGGCATGGCCGCCCTCGCCGGTGACGATGAAGAACGCCCCCCAGGCGATCAGGCAGGCGAAGGCGAGGCAGCTCGTCGTCACGTACTCGCTGACCCGCGCGCCGATGAGGCGGCCGAACAGGCCGGCGATCAGGGCGCCGATCAGGGGAAGGAAGACGATGGCGTGATACATGGTTCTGTGCGGCCTCGCAGCAGGCGGACGAAGGGGTGGCCGGGACCGGTCAGCCCTTCATCATGCTCACGTCCTCGACGGCGATGGAGCCGCGGTTGCGGAAGAACACCACCAGGATGGCGAGCCCGATCGCGGCCTCCGCCGCGGCGACGGTCAGCACGAACAGGGCGAAGACCTGTCCCGTGATGTCGTCGAGATGGGTCGAGAACGCCACGAGGTTGATGTTCACGGCGAGCAGGATCAGCTCGATCGACATCAGGATCACGATGACGTTCTTGCGGTTGATGAAGATGCCGAGCACGCCGAGCGTGAACAGGATCGCGGCGACCGTGAGGTAGTGGCTGAGACCGATCATGGCGCTTAGACCTCCACGCCCTGGCGGGAGGGCACCTTGCGGTTCTCGACCGCCATCGCTTGCGTCCGCGCGTTCTGGACGGAGATGTTCTGGCGCTTGACGCCGGGACGGTCGCGCAAGGTCAGCACGATGGCGCCGATCATCGCGACGAGCAGCACCAAGCCGGCGATCTGGAAGAAGTAGGCGTAGTCCGTGTAGAGCACGCGGCCGAGCGCCTGGGTGTTGGTGAGCCCCTCGCTGGCGGCGGTCGAGCCGATCGGCGTGCGCACGATGCCGGGGTCTATCGTCCAGGAGCCGACGACGAGGATCAGCTCGATCGCGAAGATAGCGCCGATCAGGCCGCCGATGGGGAGATATTGCTGGAAGCCCTGGCGAAGCGCGGCGAAGTCCACGTCGAGCATCATCACGACGAACAGGAACAGCACCGCCACCGCGCCGACATAGACGACCACGAGGATCATCGCGAGGAACTCGGCCCCCATTAGAACGAACAGACCTGCGGCGTTCACGAAGGCCAGGATCAGGAAGAGCACCGAGGTGACGGGGTTACGGGCGGCGATCACCATGAATCCACTGGCGATGGCGAAGCCCGCGAACAGGTAGAAGAAGGCGGCGGCTGCGGTCATGCGGTGATCAGCATCAGCCGCTGGATCAGCGGCTCCTTCTGCCTCGGGGCCAGGGGCCGGCGGGAAGCCGGCCGTCTATAGAACTCGCTCCTGCAGCGCACAACAGCGCGCCGCTCCGCGTCAGCGATACGGCGCGTCCGCCGCGAGGTTCTTCGCGATCTCGCGCTCCCAGCGATCGCCGTTCAGGAGCAGCTTGTCCTTGTCGTAGAGAAGCTCTTCGCGGGTCTCGACGGAGAATTCGAGGTTCGGCCCCTCGACGATGGCGTCCACCGGGCAGGCCTCCTGGCACATGCCGCAATAGATGCACTTCACCATGTCGATGTCGTAACGGGTCGTGCGGCGCGTGCCGTCGTTGCGGCGCGGGCCGGCCTCGATGGTGATGGCCTGGGCCGGGCAGATCGCCTCGCAGAGCTTGCAGGCGATGCAGCGCTCCTCGCCGTTGGGATAACGGCGCAGGGCATGCTCCCCGCGGAAGCGCGGGCCGCGATGCCCCATCTCGAAGGGATAGTTGATCGTGGCCTTCGGCTTGAGGAAATACTTCATGCCGAGGATCAGCCCCGACACGAACTCCTTGAGCAGCAGGCTCTGGGCGACCTGATCGAGCTTCACGGCGCGATCCTTCTCATGCGCCCGGCGCGAGGCCGGCGAGTTTCAGGACGAACGCGACGACGACGACCGACACGAGCGAGAGCGGAAGGAAGACCTTCCAGCCGAGCCGCATGAGCTGGTCGTAGCGGTAGCGGGGCACGATGGATTTCACCATCGCGATCATGAAGAACAGGAAGCTCGCCTTCAGCGCGAACCAGATCAGCCCCGGCACCCAGGTGAAGGGCGCGAACGGGATCGGCGAGAGCCAGCCGCCGAGGAACAGCACGGTTCCGAGCGCGCACATGGTCATGATCGCCACGTACTCGCCGAGCATGAACAGCAGGTACGGCGTCGAGGAATACTCGACCATGTACCCGGCCACGAGCTCCGATTCGGCCTCGGGCAAATCGAAGGGCGGGCGGTTCGTCTCGGCCAGCGCCGAGATGAAGAACACGATGAACATCGGGAACAGCCAGAGCCAGTACCAGCCCAGGATGCCGTAGGCCGTGTCCTGCGCCATCACGATGCGCGAGAGGTTCAGCGAGCCGGCGCAGAGCAGCACGCAGATGATCACGAAGCCGAGCGAGACCTCGTAGGAGATCATTTGCGCCGCCGAGCGCAGGGCACCAAGGAAGGCGTATTTCGAGTTCGAAGCCCAGCCGCCCATGATGACGCCGTAGACGCCCAAACTGGAAATCGCGAAAATGTAGGTGATGCCGACATTGATGTCGGCGATGGCCCAGCCGTCGGCCAGCGGGATCACCGCCCAGCTCGCCAGCGCCAAAGTGGCGAACACCATCGGCGCCAGCAGGAAGATCGCCTTGTTGGCGCCGGCCGGGATCACCGGCTCCTTCAGCACGAACTTCAGCAGGTCGGCGAAGGACTGGAACAGCCCGAACGGCCCGACGACGTTCGGGCCGCGCCGCAGCTGCACCGCCGCCCAGATCTTGCGATCGGCCAGCAGCGCGTAGGCGATGAACACGAGCAGGCACGAAAGCAGCACGAAGCTCTTCAGCACGAGCAGTAGGACGGTGCCCAGGATCTCAAGGCCGGTCATGGGATCCTCACTCGGCCGCCTGGAGCACACGCCCGTGGGCGACGCTCGAACATTCCGCCATCACGCGCGAGGCGCGGGCGATCGGGTTCGTCATGAAGAAGTCGGCGACGGCCGGGGCGAAGGCGTCCTTCGACAGGCTGCCGCCGAGACCCGCCAGCGTATCGACGGTCGCGGCAACGTCGCTCGCCTCCACCGCGTCGATCCCCGCGAGATGCGGATGCTCCGCGTAGAGCCCACGCCGCAGGCTCCCAAGCGAATCGTAGGGCAGCGTGTAGCCGAGCACGTCGGAGAGTGCCCGCAGGATCGCCCAATCCTCGCGGGCATCGCCCGGCGGGAAGCCGGCGCGGTTGGTCATCTGCACGCGGCCCTCCGTGTTCACGAAGGTCGCCGACTTCTCGGTATAGGCCGCGCCCGGCAGGATCACGTCGGCGCGCATGGCGCCACGATCCCCGTGGGTGCCCTGGTAGACCACGAAGGCGCCGGCTCCGATCTCGATCTCGTCCGCGCCGAGGTTGAAGAGCACGTCGAGGGCGCCCGGCGCGATCATGCCGGCCACGTCGAGACCGCCCTCCCCCGGCACGAAGCCGAGATCCAGCGCACCGACCCGGGCCGCGGCCGAATGCAGCACGGCGAAACCGTTCCAATCGGCAGTCACCGCGCCGATGGTCTTCGCCAGTGAAGCCGCCGCCGACAAGACGGCCGCACCGTCCGCACGCGAGAGCGCGGCGCTGCCGACGATCACCAGCGGCCGCTCGGCGTTGGCCAGCGTCTCTGAGAAGCTGTGGTTTCCGGCGGCCAACTCGGACAGCGTGTCCGTACCGGCGCCGAGATAGACGTGCGGATAGGTCAGGTCGGCATCTTCGCCGATCAGCCCGACCGCGAGGGGCGCCATGCGCCAGCGCTTGCGGATGCGGACGTTCAGCAGCGAGGCTTCAAGCCGTGGATTCGTACCGATCAGCAGGATTGCGTCGGCCTGCTCGATGCCGGGAATCGTCGCACTCAGCGTGTAAGCCGCGCGGCCCCAACTCGGATCAATCTTCTCACCAGCTTGCCGGCAATCGATGTTCGCCGTGCCGAGCGACCCCATCAGCTGCTTGAGCGCGAACATCTCCTCGACACCGGCGAGATCGCCCGCGAGTGCACCGATCCGCTTCGGATCGGCGGCCTTCACCTTTGCGGCAATCGCCGAAAAGGCCTCGCCCCATGAGGCCGGACGCAGGCGGCCGTTCTCGCGCAGGAACGGCCGGTCGAGGCGCTGTAGGCGCAGGCCGTCGACCACCTGCCGGGTCTTGTCGGAGATCCACTCCTCGTTGATGTCCTCGTTGACGCGCGGCCCGATCTGCATGACCTCGCGGCCGCGCGCATCCACCCGGATCGCCGAACCGACGGCATCCATCACGTCGATGGAATCGGTCTTCGACAGCTCCCACGGTCGGAAATCGTAGCTCTGGGGCTTCGGCACCAGCGCGCCGACCGGGCAGAGGTCGGCGACGTTGCCCTGCAGCTCCGAGCCCATAGCGTTCTCGAGATAGCTCGTGATCTCCATGTCCTCGCCGCGGCCGATCGCGCCGAGATCCGGCACGCCGGCCACCTCCGCCAGGAAGCGCACGCAGCGAGTGCAGTGGATGCAGCGGTTCATCGCAGTGCGCACCAACGGGCCGATATACTTCTCCTCGACCGCGCGCTTGTTCTCCTTGTAGCGCGTCGAGTCGACGCCGTAGGCCATGGCCTGATCCTGCAGGTCGCAATGGCCACCCTGGTCGCAGATCGGGCAATCGAGCGGGTGGTTGATGAGGAGGAACTCCATCACCCCCTCGCGGGCCTTCTTCGTAATGCCCGACCGCGTGAGGACTTCGGGCGGCTCGCCGTTCGGCCCCGGGCGGCAATCCTTCACCGCGTAGGCGCAGGAGGCCACGGGCTTCGGCGCGCCCTTCAGCTCGACGAGGCACATCCGGCAATTGCCGGCAATCGACAGCCGCTCGTGGAAGCAGAAGCGCGGGATTTCCGCGCCCGCGATCTCGCAGGCCTGCAGCAGGGTGTAATCGGCCGGAACATCGACCTCGATGCCGTCGACGAGGAGTTTGGTCATCGGCTCATCTCAGGAATTCGCGCTGCCATCGCCACTCACTCCGCTGCCATCGGAACGGCCTCGGAATGCGGGTTGCGGCTGTACTGGTCGATGCGTTTCTCGATCTCGGGACGGAAATGCCGGATCAGGCCCTGCACCGGCCATGCCGCAGCATCGCCCAACGCGCAGATCGTATGCCCCTCGATCTGCTTGGTGACCTCCAGCAACATGTCGATCTCACGCTTCTGCGCCCGGCCATGGGCCATGCGGTTGAGCACGCGCCACATCCAGCCGGTGCCCTCGCGGCAGGGCGTGCACTGGCCGCAGGATTCATGCTTGTAGAAGTACGAGATGCGGGCGATGGCCGAGACAATGTCGGTGGACTTGTCGAGCACGATCACCGCCGCCGTGCCGAGGCCCGAGCCGAGGTTCTTGAGTGTGTCGAAGTCCATCTTGGCGTCGATGATCTGATCGGCCGGCACCAGCGGCACCGAGGAGCCGCCGGGGATGGAACACAGGAGATTGTCCCAGCCGCCGCGCATGCCGCCGCAATGCTTGTCGATCAGCTCGCGGAAGGTGATGCCCATCACCTCCTCGACGTTGCAGGGCTTGTTGACGTGTCCGGATACGCAGAACAGCTTCGTGCCGGTGTTGTTCTTGCCCCCAAGCCCGGCGAACCACGCGCCACCGCGACGCAGGATCGTGCCGGCTACCGCGATCGACTCGACGTTGTTCACCGTCGTGGGGCAGCCGTAGAGGCCCATATTGGCCGGGAACGGCGGCTTCAGCCGCGGCATACCCTTCTTGCCCTCGAGGCTCTCCAGAAGCGCCGTCTCCTCGCCGCAGATATAGGCGCCGGCACCGTGGTGGACGTAGATGTCGAACGGATAGCCGTGGACGTTGTCCTTGCCGACGAGCTTCGCGGCATAGGCCTCGTCGACCGCGCGCTGCAGCGCATGCTTCTCGGCGACGTACTCGCCACGGATGTAGATATAGCAGGCATGCGCGGCCATCGCGAAGGAGGCGATCAGGCAGCCCTCGATCAGGAGATGCGGATCGTGCCGCATGATCTCCCGGTCCTTGCAGGTGCCCGGCTCCGATTCGTCGGCGTTGACGACGAGGTAGTGCGGGCGCCCGTCGGACTTCTTGGGCATGAACGACCACTTCAGGCCGGTCGGGAAGCCCGCGCCGCCGCGGCCGCGCAGGCCTGAGCCCTTCATCTCATCGATGACCCAGTCGCGACCCATGTGGAGCAGGAACTTGGTGCCGTCCCACGCGCCGCGCTTCTTCGCCGCGTCGAGATCGGGCGAATGCAGGCCGTAGAGGTTGGTGAAGATGCGATCCTGATCGGAGAGCATTGCGCGCCTCAGCCCTTCTTCTCGGCGAGTGCACCCGCCTGACCGACCCAGTTCTCGCGGTCGATCCGGCCCGGGAAGGCGAGGTAGGCGCCGATCCAAGCGATTTCTTCGGTCGTCCAGCCAGCGACCTGATCGATGTGCCAGATGCCGAGGTCGTTCAACCGGCGCTGGTTGACCGGACCTATACCCTTGATCAACGTGAGGTCGTCCGGCCGATCGTCGCGTGCGGCAGAGAGCCCTTCGGGACGCGTACCTGCGGCGTCTGCGCGCTTTTCCGGGTCCTGCTCCTCGGGCACCGCATCGTCCGCGCCGGACGCGACCGGTTGCTGCGGCGGCTCGGTGCGCAAAGCCAGATCATCCTCGACCGCCTTCTCGTCCTCGGCGATCCGCTCGGAGGCATTCGCGGGCTTCGGCGCGCCGACCTGATCGGCGACCTGCGGTACCTCCGACGATGTCTCGGACTCGCTGGCCTTGGCCGTCTCCTCCGGCTTGATCGGCTCCTTGCCGTCGGTGGCACGCTGGGTCGGAGAATCGGTCGCCGGGCTATCGGCGGCGCGGCCGGATTGTGGGTGAGCGGGCTCGGCCTCGGTCTTGGCGCGGCTCTCGGTCGAGGCGGCCTCGTCCTTCTTGACCGCCGTGTCGTCCTGATCTTCGCCGTCGCGCGTTTGCTCGAAGCGCTTGCGCCAGGCGCCGACGCGCGAGCCGTCGAACAGTGTGGGATCGGTGAGCGTGTCCACCGCGTCCTTCGGCTCGGAGGAGGTGCGGCCCGTCTGCGAGCCGATCTTGACGGGGCGCCCTGCGGCGAGGTCGTCGAGGAGCGTGTTCAGGCTCTCGGGCGTCAGGTCCTCGTAATAGTCCTGATTGATCTGGACCATCGGCGCGTTGCAGCAGGCGCCGAGGCACTCGACTTCGAGCCAGGAGAAATTGCCGTCCGCCGAGACGTGACCGGCGGGACCGAGGCGCTCCTGCAGGGAGGCTTTGAGTTCGCGAGCGCCGCAGGCATCGCACGGCACGGTGCCGCAGAGCTGGATCCAGAACCGCCCCACCGGCTCCAGCGCGAACATCGTGTAGAAGGTCGCGACTTCGAGCACGCGGATATGCGGCATGCCGAGCTGGTCGGCGACCGCCTCGATCGCCTTCTGCGGCAGCCAGCCGCCGTTTTGCTCCTGCGCCTTCCACAGCAGCGGGATCACGGCCGAAGCCTGCCGGCCTTCGGGATATTTTTCGATCTGGCCCTGCGCCCAGGCCGCGTTCTCATCGGAGAACGCGAAATCCCGGGGCTGCTCGGAGGCGGGCGCTAGCCTACGGTTCGCCATTGTCTTCCGGCTATCCTCTCAGCGGTCCACTTCGCCGAACACGATATCGAGCGTGCCGAGCACGCAGGACACGTCGGCGAGCAAGTGGCCGCGGCACATCCAATCCATGGCCTGCAGGTGGGCAAAGCCCGGCGCGCGGATCTTGCAGCGGTAGGGCTTGTTCGTGCCGTCCGAGACCAGATAGACGCCGAACTCGCCCTTGGGCGCCTCGACGGCGGCGTAGACCTCGCCGGCCGGCACGTGGAAGCCCTCGGTGTAGAGCTTGAAGTGGTGGATGAGCGCTTCCATCGAGCGCTTCATCTCGCGGCGCGGCGGCGGGGCGAACTTTCCGTCGAGGGAGGCGATCGGCCCCTGGCCGGCGGGCTCGCGCAGTTTCGTCACGCACTGCTTCATGATCTTCACCGATTCCCGCATCTCCTCCATGCGGATGACCTGACGGTCGTAGGTGTCGCCGTTCTTCCCCACGGGGATGTCGAATTCCATCTCCTCGTAGCACTCGTAGGGCTGCGACTTGCGCAGATCCCAGGGGATGCCGGAGCCGCGCACCATCACACCGGAGAAGCCCCAGGCCATGGCCTCGTCCTGGGTGACGATGCCGATGTCGACGTTGCGCTGCTTGAAGATACGGTTCGACATGACGAGGTCGTCGAGATCCTGAACGACCTTCAGGAACGGGTCGCAGAAGGCCTCGATGTCGTCGATCAGTGCCGGCGGCAGGTCCTGATGGACGCCGCCGGGCCGGAAGTAGTTGGCGTGCAGACGAGCGCCGGAGGCGCGCTCGTAGAAGATCATCAGCTTCTCGCGTTCCTCGAAACCCCAGAGCGGGGGCGTGAGTGCGCCGACGTCCATCGCCTGCGTGGTGACGTTGAGGAGGTGCGAGAGCAGCCGGCCGATCTCGCAGAACAGCACGCGGATCAGCTGAGCCCGGCGCGGCACGGTGATGCCGGCGAGCTTCTCGATCGCCATGCAGAAGGCGTGCTCCTGGTTCATCGGCGAGACGTAGTCGAGCCGGTCGAAATAGGGCGTCGCCTGCAGGTAGGTCTTGTGCTCGATCAGCTTCTCGGTGCCGCGATGCAGCAGACCGATATGCGGATCGACGCGCTCTACGACCTCGCCGTCGAGTTCGAGCACGAGGCGCAGCACACCGTGCGCCGCCGGATGCTGCGGACCGAAGTTGATCGCGAAGTTGCGAATGTTGTGTTCGGTCATCCGGTCAGCCCGCGATGTCGGGAAATTCGGCATAGACTTCCGCAGAGGTCTTCTTCTGCGTCGGGTTCGCGAAGGCGTAGTTCCCCGGCTTGTGATCGACGAAGATCTCGCTGGCGAAGCGGAAGCGATCGGGCCTGTCGAACGCCTGGGCCGACACCGTCAGCAGGCTGCCGTCGCGCATCCGCCAAAACAGCGAGGTACCGCAGGTCTTGCAGAAGCCGCGCTCGGCGTGACCCGACGACCCGTAGATACCCAGCGCACCCTCGTCCCCGATGGTCATGTCGGGCTCGCATTCCACCGTCATCCAGGCCCCACCCGACCAGCGCCGGCACGACTCGCAATGGCAGACATCCATCGTGTCGTGCTTCGGCTGCGCCGTGAAGCGCACCGCTCCACACAGACAACGTCCTGGCAGGGGCTCGGCATCCGGCATGGCGTCACCTCACTTCGAGGTCTTCTCGTCGCCGGGCAGCACGTAGTCCGTGCCTTCCCAGGGCGAGAGGAAGTCGAAGTTGCGAAACTCCTGCACCAGTTTTACCGGCTCGTAGACCACGCGCGCCTCGTCCTGGTCGTAACGGACCTCGACGAAGCCGGTCAGCGGGAAGTCCTTGCGCAGCGGATGCCCCTCGAAGCCGTAATCGGTCAGCAGCCGGCGCAGGTCCGGATGGCCCGAGAACAGGATGCCGTAGAGATCGTAGGTCTCGCGCTCGAACCAGTTGGCTGCGGGAAACACCGAGATCACCGAGGGCACCGGCGTGGTCTCGTCGGTCAGCACCTTCAGGCGGATGCGGGCGTTATGGCGCAGGCTGAGCAGGTGATAGACCACGTCGAAGCGCTTGGCGCGTTCCGGATAGTCCGCGCCGCAGATGTCGATGAAGCAGCGGAAGGCGCAGGCCGGGTCGTCGCGCAGGTAGGTCAGCGCGTAGACGATGTCGGAGGCCTGCACGGTCAGTGTGAGCTCCCCGTAAGCGATCTTCGTCTCGGTGATAGCCGGACCGAGAGCGCCAGTGACGCGCTCGGCCAGGGCCGTCAGCGAGTCGGCGCCCTGTGCGACCGCGATGTTCGCGCGCAGCGTGATACCGTTGGTGGTGATGGCCTCGCCCATGCCGCTCACCGCTCGATCGTACCGAGACGGCGAATCTTCTTCTGGAGCAGAAGAACGCCGTACAGCAGCGCCTCGGCCGTGGGCGGACAGCCCGGCACGTAGATATCGACGGGCACCACCCGGTCGCAGCCGCGCACCACCGAGTAGGAATAGTGATAATAGCCGCCGCCGTTAGCGCAGGAGCCCATGGAGATGACGTAGCGCGGCTCCGGCATCTGGTCGTAGACCTTGCGAAGCGCGGGAGCCATCTTGTTGGTCAGCGTACCGGCGACGATCATCACGTCGGACTGACGGGGCGAGCCGCGCGGCGCGAAGCCGAAGCGCTCGCAATCGTAGCGCGGCATCGACATCTGCATCATCTCGACGGCGCAGCAGGCGAGCCCGAAGGTCATCCACATCAGCGAGCCGGTGCGGGCCCAGTTGATGAGCTCGTCGGCGCTGGTGACGAGGAAGCCGCGATCGGCCAACTCGTCGTTGATCGACAGGAAGGTAGCGTCGTTCGCGCCGACCGGCCGGCCGGTATTGGGATCGATGATCCCTTTCGGCGCCGGCGCGACCTGCGGGACGCGATCGAAGGTGGGGGTCAGGGCCATCAGTGCCTCTGAGCGTGGTGAGGGGGCAACGGAGCGCTCAATCCCATTCGAGAGCTCCCTTGCGCCATTCGTAGACGAAGCCGACGGTGAGGACGCCGAGGAAGATCATCATCGACCAGAACCCGAACCAGCCGAGTTCCCCGAACGTGATCGCCCAGGGAAACAGGAAGGCGACCTCGAGGTCGAAGATGATGAACAGGATAGCGACGAGATAGAAGCGCACGTCGAACTTCATGCGCGCGTCGTCGAACGCGTTGAAGCCGCACTCGTAGGCCGAAAGCTTTTCCGGGTCCGGGCTCGAATAGGCCACCAGGAACGGGGCCACCAGGAGCGCAGCGGCAATGAACAGCGAGACGCCGATGAAGACGATGAGCGGCAGATAGTCCGCCAACAGGCCCGTCATGCGACACCTCCGCGTTCCGGTGGATACCGACAGGCTCACTATCGCACGAGAGCCGCGCCTGGAATTGATCCAATGCCAGTGTGAGCACGGCGGAGGCTTAGACGAGCCCCCCCGGTGAAACAAGGGCGTTGCGCGTCGCACAAACGTCGGCGACAGCCTCGTAGATGGCGCATTTCCACACCGGTTCACTATGGCCGATCCGCACAGATGCGGCGCTCCTCTTCACCCGCAACGGGCCGGCAGCAGTGGCGAGCGAAGGGTCCGGCAAAAAAGCAGGACGGCAGGATGCCTGAGCGGCTTGACAGCAACGGCCACCCGCCCCTAAACCCCGGCCGTCGCCGAGCGGAACACGCACCGGCGGCCAGTACGCGGGCGTAGCTCAGTTGGTTAGAGTGCCGGCCTGTCACGCCGGAGGTCGCGGGTTCGAGTCCCGTCGCCCGCGCCAGAGTGTTTTCCAGTCCTCAGCACCGATCGACAGTCATCGTACTCCTGTTGGGGTCGACGTCCGACTGGTTGCGCCCAATCTCCTTTCCTTGCGCGAATGCCGGTGCCGGCTTGCAGAACCGTCTCGCGCCGGAAGCTGAGGTGCGCGGATGAGCGGTGTTTTTTTCCTCTATTTCACCGCTTGCGTGTCGAGCGCCCCCGACACCTGCGAGACACAGCGCCTGCCGCTGGAGGTCGCCGACGCTGAAAGCTGCCTCGTCGTCGCCCAGCCAAATCTGGCACGCTGGGTCGAGGGTCATCCCACCTATCGGATCACGGCCTGGCGCTGCGGCTCGCCGCCGCGTGGGTCAGGCACGCGCATCTGAAAGCGTGACTGGGCTGTCACACCCGGCATCGCATGAGGATGGGCGCCGGCTACTCGCCCCGCTTTCGCCTCACCGTCCGAGAAGAGCCTGCGCACCGATCTCATTCGATACGTGCCAGCCAACATGTCGATAACCTACATCGCCCGCTCGCTCGCCGCCGCGACGGCGCTCGCCACCCTGGCACTCGGGGGCTGCGGCACGGGTACGCCGATTCTCGACGGCGTCGGCCCGACGAGCACCGTCATCCTCGACGAGCAGGCGGCGGCCGGCGCGATCTCGCGCTACCGGGCTCAGCATGGGCTCGGGCCGGTCGCGATCGATTCTCGACTGATCCAGGCAGCCTCCTACGAAGCGGGGGCCAACGCCAAGGCCGGACAGCTCAGCCACGACCACGGCGGCAGCTTCGAGACCCGGATGGCGAGCGCCGGGTTCGGCCGGAAATACACGGCCGAAAATCTCAGTGCGGGCTCCGAGACCTTCGATCAGGTCCTCGGACGCTGGAAGGCCTCGCCCGCTCACAACAGCAACATGCTGATGCCGCAGGCACGGCGGATCGGCATCGCCCGGGTCGACGCGCCGGGCAGCCGGTACAAGCGCTACTGGGCGCTGGTGCTCGCGGGCGACTGACCCGGGACCGATGGGCGCCGACCGAGCCGAATACGAAAAGGCCCGCCGCATTCCCTGCGGCGGGCCTTTTCGCGGTGACTGCAGCTGCAGGATCAGACCGTCAGCGGGCCGGGGATCGCTTCCTCGGCCTTGATCAGCAGGCGCTGCTCGTGACGCTTCATGAACAGCCACAGCGCGAGGCCGCCGAAGATCACGAAAGCGAGGAGCGCCAGGCCGACAGGACCGACGATGTGCTCGATCGAGCGTCCGCAGGTGAAGGCCCCGAAGCCCATGATCGCGGCCCAGGCGACGCCGCCGAGGCCGTTGAAGATCATGAAGCGGCGCGCATCGAGCTTGTTCACCCCAGCCAATACGGCCGCATAGGCGCGCAGCATCGCGGTGAAGCGGCCGAAGAACACGATCTTTCCGCCGTGCTCGCGAAAAAGGTATTGGCCGAGCTTGAGCCGGCCGTGGTCGAGGGCGATGAGATGGCCGTGCTTCAAAAGCAGCGGCATGCCCCAGCGCCGGCCGACCCAGTAGCCGAGGTTGTCGCCGAGGATCGCGGCGGCGGCGGCGGCGGCCACGATGACGAAGATGCTGAGGTTGCCGGTGCTGCCGGCATAGACGGCGGAGGTGATCAGGATGGTCTCGCCCGGCAGCGGCACGCCGGCGCTCTCGAGCATGATCACGACGAAGATCGCGAGATAGCCGTAGGAGGCGATGAGCTCCGTGACCGGCAACTCGTTGAGGAAGGACATGCCAGACAACTCTGCGGTTTCGATGCCCTTAGTCTCCGGATGAACATGGCCGTTCCGGGGCGTCGATGGGGCGCCATCCGGCACACGTCTTGATGGTGCCGTCGCATGGCAACCACCTTCGGTGTACAACCGGCTCCGCCTGCCCGGCGACCCTTTGCGGCTCCTCCTCGCGGCTCAGTTGGCAGCGATGGCCTCGACCGGCGCATCCACGGATTCGATCGCGCTGAACGCGCGGGGGCCATCCTCGCGGGGAGGCGACGTGAGCACGACCGGCGGAAACAGCTCGGCGATGGCCTCGGCAACCCCATGGAGCACGGGATTGGAGCGCGGGCCGAGATCCGGCGGAAGGAGGTGAAGGGTATCGATCATCGTCATGGGGGCTCTCAGGAGCGTACGCTTACGCTTACCTGCCCATGGACAAGTCGCGGCGTGCGCGCGGGTTGCATCGCGGCGCGGCGGGACGTGCGTGAGAGCACGGTTTTCTGCGCTATGCTGAGAAGCCGAAGACATCGAACCGGAGCCCGGCACGGAACGTTGTCGGTAATTCAGAGGAGGCGCACATGGCTCCCAATGCCCATCCCATCGATACTGACGGCGATGTAAGCAGCATCAAGCTGCTTGGCCTCGCCATCTTAGGCGGCCTGCTGACGATCGGGGCCTATTGGATCCTTGGCAGTTAGGCCGAGGCAGCGGTTTCCGCTGCCGCCTCGAACTCCGCTTTTCGCGCCACGAGACGCGCCGCGGCCTCGGCATCGCCACCCCAGACACTCGTCTGGAAGGTCTCGTCGACATGGCCGGCGGCCCATCCTTCCTGCGGCGTCAGGCGGCCATGGAGGACGGCGAGGGCGATCAGCAGAGACCCGGTGAGCGTGGTCATCGTGTGCAGCGCGGCCAGACGGAATGGGCTGTCGACCTTACCGATCTCGCGGCGCAGAGCCGCGACCGTGTCCTCCGGCTGCTCGACGTGCATCACGCCCTCCGAGAGGATCAGGCGCACGCCGAACGCCTCGTAGGCCCAGGCGATGATCGGATCCCAGGTCTCGCCCTGTGCTGCAACCAGCCGCGGCGGATCGCCGGCCCGGTAGGCGACGAGATCCGTGCCGGCATAGGCGCCGAGATCGTCGGCCACCGCCTCCCGGCGATCGGCCACGCCGTCGATGGCCGAGTTGGCGAGCCGGGTGAGCGGCATCTTCGATGGATCGATCACCCCAACCTGCGCCTGCCACTCCTCCGCGACGCGCTCGGCGAGAGCACGCGTCGGAAGCACCAGAAAGTGCCGCGCCGGGGTGCGGGCCGGTCGTCCGTCGAGCGTCAGGCGGTATCCGCCCTCGGCCTCGTCGAAAGCCGCCTGCTCGTAGAAGCGCTTCGGCAGGACGGGCTTGCCGTGACCGCGGGCGGCGGCGCGCGGATCGGGCCGCGGCGTCTCGCCCGGCTCGCCGAGCCAGTCGCGGGTGACATCGTCGGCCTTGGGTTCGGCGGCGTTCTTCGGCTCGGTCATGGCTGGCCCTTAGAGCGCTTTCCGACCAAGTGGATACCGGTTGGTCGAAAGAAAGCGCGGCAAAACAAAACCTTAGAGACGCCGAGCCGATGCAGTCGGATCGGATACGGCTCTAGGCGATCTCGACGCTCGGCACCAAGCCTTCAGCGCGTGCCGATCTGGTCGGCGACGGTGCGTGCGGACTCATCGAGCGGCCGCGCGAACAGGTCGGACAGGGTGTCGGCGCTCTCGACCACGGTGACGGCGCCCGCGCCGAACAGGGCGCCGGGCGGGTGGTAGCCCCAGCCGACGCCAATCGCCGCCGCACCCGCGCTCACCGCCATCATCATGTCGTAGGTGGTGTCGCCGATCATGACGGTGCGTGCCGGACTTATGTCGGCCTCCTGCATGGCGAGGCGCAGCATGGTCGGGTCCGGTTTAGAAGGCGCGTCGTCGGCGGTCTGGGTCGTCGTGAACCAGCCGTGCCAGCCGTGCTTGTCGATGAGGTGGTCTACGCCGCGGCGCGATTTGCCCGTAGCGATGCCGAGCCGCAGATCCTCACGGCCATGCAGCGCCGCGAGGAGGTTGCCCATGCCGGGAAACAGCGGCTCCTCGTAGGCCGGATCGATCCGCAGCGCCTGGAATGCCCGGCGATAGCTCTCCGACAAAGCAGCGATGGGGCCCGCCTCGCCCACCAGCCGGCGAAACGCCTCGGGCAGGGACAGGCCGACCACCGACAGCGCCTCCTTGCGGTTCGGTGCCGTCATCCCATGCTCCTTGAAAGCACGGGACTGCGCCTCGACGATGAGGTGCTGGCTGTCGACGAGCGTCCCGTCGACGTCGAAGACGACGAGCGTCACCACGGCGGGGCGGCGCCCGCTCTCATGGCCGCTTGGCCGGCTGTTGCGGCTGGGGCTGCGATGAAGTGCCCTTGGGCAGGGGCTGGCCCTGTGCCGGAGCGGCCTTCGCCGGGGGCTGTTGCGGAGGCTGCGGCTGGACGTTCTGACCCTGGCCGGGCCGGCGGCGCTCGTAGCCGAGCTTACACCGGATCAGGAAGCGCCGCCGGGCACCGCCGCGCAGGCTGCGGTTGTGCGACTCCCGGTTGCAGCTTGCGTAGGAGCGACGGCGCTTCTCGGCAGCCCGGATACTGGCCGGCACGGTGCTGCGGCCTGCGGCGGCAGGCTGGGCAGGAGCCGCCGTCGCGGGTTGGGCAGGGGTTGCCGGTGCCGGTTGAACGGGCGCGGCCTGAGGCGGAGCGGCGGGCGGCGCACTCTGTCCGCGCGCCAGCACCGCAGCACCTGATCCTGCCATGCCGAAAACGCCGGCGACGGCAAAGCAGATCAACGTCACGACCCTCATCGATCCAGGCTCTTCCGGTGTCGGTGACCACAGGCGCCGTAGGCTCGTGACAGCGGCCCTTGGGCCGCCGCGTCGCCACGGGTCGTACTCAGCTCAAGAATAAGCCGCGGGTCGCCTTTGCCAAGGCGCAAGCCGGGTCCAGGCTGCGTCACACGGACCCGTCCTCAGCTTTCCGGCGCCTCGACGATCGGATCGTAGTGCCCGGTCTCGAAGCCGAGCAGGTTCCAGCTCTGCGCCATATGCGGCGGCAGCGGAGCGCTGACGTCGATGGGCACGCTGGTGCGGGGATGTGGGATGACGATGCGGCGGGCCAAAAGATGCAGCCGATTCTGGATGCCGCCGGGCAGCTCCCAGTTCTCGACATCGAAATATTTCGGATCGCCGACGATCGGGTGGCCGATATGGGCGGCATGGGCGCGCAACTGGTGCGTCCGCCCCGTGACGGGCTTGAGTGAAAGCCAAGCGAGCTTCTGGGCCGCCTGGTCGACCACGGCGTAGTAGGTCAGCGCGTGGGTCGCGCCGTCGTCGCCGTGCTTGACCACCTTCATGCGGGCATCCGCATCGGTGGGCTCGTCCTTGGCGAGGTACGTCGAGACGCGGCCCTGTCGGGTCCGCGGCACTCCGGCGGCCAAAGCCCAATAGATCTTGCGCGCGGCGCGTGACCGAAAACTCTTGGCGAGCGTCGCCGCGGCGAGCCGCGTCTTGGCGACGATCAGGCAGCCGGCGGTGTCCTTGTCGAGGCGGTGGACGAGGCGCGGCTTCTGACCGTGCTTGTCCGTCAACGCTTCGAGCATGCCGTCGATGTGGCGCACCGTGCCCGAGCCGCCCTGGACCGCGAGCCCGAACGGCTTGTTCAGGATCATCATGTCCGCGTCCTCGTAGAGGATCAGCGAGCGCAGGAACTCGGCGTCGTCCGCCTCGCGGGCCGGATTGCGCGGACGCTCGGTCGGCTGGTCGAGCTTGAGCGGCGGAATCCGGATGGCCATGCCCGGTTCGAGCCGGTCGTTCGGCTTGACCCGCTTGCCGTCGACGCGCAGCTCGCCCTTGCGGACGATGCTCTGGACGCGCGTGAAGGGCAGCTGCGGGAACCGCGTGGTCAGGAAGCGGTCGATCCGCATCCCGTCCTCGTCCGCCTCGACGGTGAGGGTCTGCACGCCCGATGCGAGCGTCGCGGAGGCGGCAGCCCGCTGCTCGCGGCGCGTCGGCCCCTCGACGGGAGGCGTGGCCGGACGGCGCGGCGCCTCTGCGGACTTCCGAGGCTTCGGATCGGCGAAGGTGCCAGGGCCTGCTTTCGCCGGGGGCCGCGGCGCGAACGCGCGTGGCTTCGCCGGTGTCGAGTTCGATGGTCCTGCCGCGGACGCGCCAAATCCCGATGGGGACTTCGGCGCCGAATCCGCCGGCTTAGCCGCCACGGGCTTCGCGCCTTCGGAGGCCGCATCCCACGGCGAGCGCGCGGCTGTGTCCCCGCCGCGATTGCTCGCGGCGCGGCGGGCCGCGTCGAGGGCCGTCGTGCGTGGGCCGGTACCGGCGCGTTCCGGCCAGGCGCCATGGCGCGGGCCGCGATTACCCGCGCCCCTGCCGGCACCCTTGCCGGCTCCGCCGCGTTGTGGAGGTCTTCCCGTCATCGCACGCTGCTAGCACCCCGACGTCGGTGCGGAAAGCGATCCAAGCGTGGGGGCTGAGACGATGCGTGCGCAGACCACGCCCAAATTCGCGTCTGACGGCGAAGAGACCGGTTCCACCCTCCCCCTCATCCGGAGGTGCCGAAGCGAAGCGGAGGCCTCGAAGGAGGGCTCCAGGGATCGCGCGTTACCTGGAGCCCTCCTTCGAGGCCGCTTCGCGGCACCTCAGGATGAGGGATGTTGGTAGGATGTCACGAGGCCGGCCGGCGTTGAGGATCAGCCTGCATCGGCACCCGCCAGCACGCGCACCGGCCCGAACTGACGCGCCGCCTCGATCGCCAGCCCGACGCCGACCGAGCCGAAGGTGTCGCCATCGACGACCCGCGCCTCCGGCACGCTGGCGCAGAGCGCCGCGCGCACATGCGGCAGGCCGGTCGAACCGCCAGTGAGGAAGATCGCATCGATTCCCGCAGCCGTCAGCCCCGCCTGAGCCAGACAGCGCCCGATCCGCTCGGCGACCCGCTCCGCCAGCGTATCGGTCTGCCGGGCGAGGCCGGCGCGGTCGACCGCAACCACCAAGCCCGCCTCGACCCAATCGAGGTCGATGCGGCCGTCGTCGCTGTCGGAGGCCGCAATCTTCGCGCCCTCCACCGCCATGGCCAGCGCATGGCCGCGCTCGGCCTCGACCACGGTCCGAAGGCGATCGATCAGCTCGGGCCGCGCCGCATCGCGCGCGACCTCCTCCAACTCGCGAAACACCTTGCGGTCGTAGAGCCGGTTGATGCTCGACCACGTCGCGAGGTCGTGGAAGTAGCCGTTCGGAACGAGGAGGTCGGCGCGCTTCATCGGGCTGCCGAGCCCCATCAGCGGCATCACCGTGCCGAGGCTGAGCCGGCGGTCGAAATCCGTGCCGCCGATTCGCACGCCGTCATTGGCCAGGATGTCCTCGGCGCGGTCGGCGCGGCGGTGCCGCTCGGGGGAGAGCCGGACGATGGAAAAGTCCGAGGTGCCGCCGCCGATATCGGCGATCAGCGCGATTTCTTCGCTCGCGACCGACTGTTCGTAGTCGAGCGCCGCCGCGATCGGCTCGTACTGGAAACGGACATGGCGGAAACCGACCTCGCCGGCGATGGCGCGGAGCGTGTCCTCCGCCTTGCGGTCGCCGGCCTCGTCGCCGTCGACGAAGTGGACAGGGCGGCCATGCACCACCGTGTCGAGTTCGACGCCGCCGGCGGCCTCCGCCCGGCTCTTCACCGCGCCGAGATAGCGGGCGATGACCTCGCGGAAGCGCAGGCGTTCACGGCCGACCGGGGTGCTCTCCTCGATGAGGCTCGATCCCAGCACAGATTTGAGGCTGCGCATCAGCCGGCCCGGCTCACCCTCGACATAGGCCGAGATCGCCGCGCGCCCGATGACGGCTTCGTGCCCCGGACGAAAGAAGATCGCGCTGGGGATCGTCCGATGCGCGCCTTCCAGGGGCGACAATGAGGGCCGGCCAGCCGTGGCAAGGCCAAGCGTGGTGTTCGAGGTGCCGAAATCGAGGCCGCAGGCCGCCATGTACGAAGGGTCTCCGGCCATTTCCTGGGAAGGGGCGGTTGCCTACGGCATGCGGCCCGGCCGGTCTACCGCGGGACGCGGTTTTCGGCGTCAGGACACGGCGGCGTCGGCGACATAGCGGCGGTCGAGATGCGCCAGAAAATCCTCTGCGCCAAGTGGTTTGCCGGTCGCCGCGACCAGCAGATCGTCGGTCTGCAGCAGGCTACCCTTGGAATGGACATTGTCGCGCAGCCAGCCGCGTAACTCCGAGAAATCGCCCTGCGCCAACGCCGGCAGGCTGCCCGGCAAAGCCGCGCAAGCCGCTTTAAAAAGCTGAGCCGCACCCATGGCACCGAGCGTATAAGTCGGAAAATACCCGAAACTGCCGCCGGGCCAGTGGATGTCCTGCAGGCAGCCGAGGCGGTCGTTCGGCACATCCAGCCCGAGGAGCCGCTTCATCCCGTCGTTGAAGGCGCCCGGCAGGTCGGCGACGGCGAGGTCGCCGGCGATCATCGCCGTCTCCAGTTCGTAGCGGAGCAGGACGTGGGCCGGATACGTCACCTCGTCGGCATCGACGCGGATGAAGCCGGGCTCCACCCGCGTGTAGAGCCGGTGAACGTTGTCGGCGTTCCACTCGGCCCCCTCCCCCCGGAAGGCTTCGCGGAGGCGCGGGGCCAAAAACTCCGAGAACTCGCGCGTGCGGCAGGCCTGCATCTCGATCAGCAGCGACTGGCTCTCGTGCAAGCTCATGCCGCGCGCCTGCCCCACAGGCTGGTGACGCCAGGCGGCCGGGCGGCCCTGCTCGTAGAGGGCGTGCCCGGTCTCGTGCATCACGCCCATCAGAGCGCGGGTGGCGTCGGCTTCGTCGTAGCGGGTGGTGATGCGGACGTCGTCGGTGGCGCCGCCGCAGAACGGGTGCAGGCTGACATCGAGCCGCCCCCGCGAAAAATCGAAGCCGGCGGCGCTCATCAGCGCGAGCCCCAGGGTCTTCTGGCTCTCCACCGGGAACGGACCGGGCAACGGCCTGACCGGGGGCTGCGAGGCCTGCCGCGCCTGCGCCTGCTGGACGAGGCCCGGCAAGGTGGAACGCAACTCGGAAAACAGCGGATCGATGCGGGCGCGGCGCATGCCCGGATCGTAGCCGTCGAGCAGCGCATCGTAGGGCGAAAGGCCGAGGACCGCGCCCTTCGCCTCGCCGACGAGGCGCTGCAGCCGCAGAACTTCGGCGAGATGCGGCTTCAGACTCGCAAAATCGGCGTTCCGGCGCGCCTCGCGCCAGACCATTTCCGACTTGGTGGACGCCTTGGAGCTGGCCTCGACGAGATCGCCCGGAACGGCGGAGGCATGGGTGTGGACACGCCGCATCTCGCGCAGGTTCGCCCGCTCCCATTCGCCGAGCGCGGCGGCATCCGCTTCGGCCTCCGCGAGGCGGTCCCCCATCGCTGGGGCCGTCAGCAATTCGTGCGAGAGCACGCTCAGCGTCGCAAGTTGCTCACCCCGCGTGTCCGAGGCGCCGTCCGGCATCAGGGTCTGCGTGTCCCAGCCGAGAATGCCGGCGGCGTCATCCAGCGCGCCGAGCCGGGAGAAGGTGGTCGCGAGCGAGCGGTAGGCCTGCATCGATGTCGGGTGTCCTTGGCAGGAGGAGGTGTGAGCGGCCTAACATGCCCCGTGCCGTGCTGGCGACGCGCCGTTGACAACGGAGGCCGCCCCTCTTAACCAATCGGAACAATCTGTACCGTTCGGTACAAGAACGACCGAGGAGGACGCCCCATGACCGAGACCCGCCCGCCATTGCCGCCCTTCACCCAGGAGACAGCGATCAAGAAGGTTCGCGCCGCAGAGGACGGCTGGAACGGACGCAACCCTGAAAAGATCTCGCTCGCCTACACGGCCGACAGCCGCTGGCGGAACCGCTCGGACATCTTTCGGGGCCGGGAGGCGATCGTCGCATTCCTCACCGCCAAGTGGCAGCGTGAGCACGAGTACCGCCTGATCAAGGAGATTTGGGCGCAGGACGACAACCGCATCGCGGTTCGCTTCGCCTACGAGTACCAGGATGCAGCCGGACAGTGGTTCCGCGCCTACGGCAACGAGAATTGGGAGTTCGATGCCAACGGCCTGATGCAGGTCCGCCATGCCAGCATCAACGATCTGCCGATCCAGGAGGGCGAGCGGCTGTTCCACTGGGACCGCTCGGGCCCGCGTCCGGCCGATCATCCGGGGCTGACCGAACTCGGGCTTTGACCCGCCGATGCCGCGTATCGTCGCCGAGCGCGCGGATATCCTGCCGGCGCTCGCGGAGGTGTTTCGCGAGCACGGCTACGAGGGCGCGAGCCTTGCTCTGATCGGCCAGCGCACGGGCCTCGGCAAGGGCAGCCTCTATCACTTCTTCCCGGGCGGGAAGGAGGAGATGGCCAACGCCGTGCTCGACGAGATCGACGGCTGGTTCGAGACCCGGATCTTTCGGCCGCTGCGCGAGGAGCCGGATGCGGCCGCCGCGATTCGGGCGAGTCTGCGTGACACGGACGCCTATTTCCGCTCCGGCCGGCGCGTCTGCCTCGTCGGCGTGCTGGCGCTCGGCGACGTGCGCGACCGCTTCGCCGAGCGCATCCATTCGTATTTTCTGGCGTGGCGGGATGCGCTCGCTTCGGCGCTGGTTCGAACCGGCGTCGCCCAGGAAATGGCGGCGAGTCTCGCCGAAGAGGCCGTCGCGATGATCCAGGGCGCGCTCGTCGCATCGCGGGCCTTGCAGGACTCCGAACTGTTCGGGCGGATGCTGAATCGGCTGGAGGGGCGGCTGCTGGCCGGGAGCAATCCCCGGTGAAAGCTGAACCGATCCAACGCCGTCATCGCGGACCGCAGACGGCGGCCATCGGGGTCGGCTACTTCTCGCGCCGCTCCCGCCGCAATCTCTCCCAATAGGCCAGCCGCTCGCCGTAGCGCGTCTCCATCCCACGGTCGGTCGGCACATAGAAATGCTGGCGGTCGAGTTTTTCCGGCCAGTAATCCTGACCCGAAAACGCGTCCGGCTCGTCGTGGTCGTAGCGGTAGCTGTCGCCGTAGCCGATGGTCTTCATGAGCTTCGTCGGCGCGTTCAGGATGACGCGGGGCGGCGGCAGCGAGCCGTGATCCTTCGCGACCCGCGTCGCGGCTTTGTAGGCGTTGTAGACGGCGTTCGATTTAGGCGCGCAGGCCAGATAGACCGTGGCCTGGGCGAGCGCGAGTTCGCCCTCCGGCGAGCCGAGGAAGTCGAAGGCGTCCTTGGCCGCGTTGGCGATCACCAGCGCCTGCGGATCGGCCAGCCCGATATCCTCCACCGCCATGCGCACGAGCCGCCGCGCGATGAACAGCCGGTCCTCGCCGCCGTCGAGCATCCGGCAGAGGTAGTACAGCGCCGCATCCGGGTCCGAGCCGCGCACGGTCTTATGGAGTGCGCTGATCAGGTTGTAGTGTCCCTCCTGCGCCTTGTCGTAGATCGGCGCGCGGCGCTGGACGAGATCCTGGAGCGTCTTCGCATCGAGCGTCTCGCCGGGCCTGGCCGAGCGCCAGACCTCTTCCGCGAGCGTCAGCGAGGCGCGGCCGTCGCCGTCGGCCATGCGCACGAGGACGGCGCGGGCCTCCTCGTCGAGCGGCAGCGGCTGACCCGTCAGGTCCTCTGCGCGGGCGAGCAGCTTTGCGATCGCCGCCGCGTCGAGCGCCCGGAACAGCAGGACGCGGGCGCGGGAGAGCAGCGCCGCGTTCAGCTCGAAGGACGGGTTCTCGGTGGTGGCGCCGACGAGGGTGACGGTGCCATCCTCCATCACCGGCAGGAAGGCATCGAGCTGGGCCCGGTTGAAGCGGTGGATCTCGTCGACGAAGAGCAGCGTGCCGCGACCGGTGGAGCGCCGCCCGCGCGCCGCCTCGAACACCTTTCGCAGGTCGGCGACACCGGAAAAGATCGCCGAGATCTGCTCGAAATGCAGGTCGACCTCGTGGGCGAGCAGCCGCGCCACCGTGGTCTTGCCGGTGCCGGGCGGCCCCCAGAAGATCAGCGAGCCGAGCGCTTTCGAATTCAGCAGCCGCGACAGCGAGCCGTCCGGCCCGGTCAGATGCTCCTGGCCGACCACCTCGGCGAGCGTCTGCGGGCGCAGGCGGTCGGCCAGCGGGCGCGGCGCGGAATTATCGAGGCCGGCGGAGGCGAAGAGGTCGGACATCGGCGCATCAACACCTCAGGCGGACGGCTCGGCAAGCCCGTCCCGTACCGCGCCCACAAGACCGAACCGAAACCGCGCGGTGCCTGCCGTCACACCTCCATGTCTTCAACGGCGCCGGCCGAGCGCCCATTATCGAGCCGGTGACGACAGGCGAGGCGGCGAACCGATGAACTCCCTCAAGACCGCCGTGCTGCTCGCCGGCCTTACCGCCCTCTTCGGTGCAGTCGGGCTGGCGCTAGGGGGCGCCAAGGGAATGGTGCTGGCGCTCGGCATGGCCGCGCTGACGAACCTCTACGCCTACTGGCGCTCCGACAGCCTCGCGCTGAACGCCCACGGCGCCCGCGAAGTCGATGCGTACAGTGCGCCGGATCTCGTTGCGATGGTGCGCGATCTGGCCGGCCGGGCCGGCCTGCCGATGCCGCGGGTCTATCTCGTCGACGATCCGCAGCCCAACGCCTTCGCCACCGGCCGCAACCCGCAGAACGCGGCGGTCGCCGCGACGACCGGCCTGCTGAATACGCTGAGCCGCGAAGAGGTCGCGGCGGTGATGGCGCACGAGTTGGCGCACATCAAGAATCGCGACACGCTGATCATGACGGTCTCAGCAACCCTCGCCGGAGCAATCGCGACGCTGGCGCAGTTCGGCTTCCTGTTCGGCGGGCGCGGCGATGCCCGGCCGAACCCGCTGGTCTCGATCGCCGCCGCCATCGCGGCACCGTTCGCCGCGATGATCGTGCAGTTCGCCATCAGCCGCGCCCGCGAGTACGAGGCCGACCGCGAGGGTGCCGCCATCTGCGGCAACCCGCTCTGGCTAGCCTCGGCGCTCGAGCGGATCGAGGCCGGCGTGAGGCAGGTGACGAGCCCGTCGGCCGAGAGCCACCCGGCCACCGCGCCGATGTTCATCATCAACCCGCTCACGGGCGGGGGCATCGACGCGCTCTTTTCGACGCATCCGCCCACGCGCGAGCGAGTCGCGGCGTTGCGGCAACTCGTCGGCGGGATGCCGGCGGGAGTGGGTGGCGGCGGATTCAGAGACGCGCCCTGGGCCGGATCGCCGGATCCATCTCGGCGCGGACCCTGGAGCTGACGGCTACCCCCGGAACACCGTCGTCATCACCTCGCCGCCGCGGTTGATCGAGACCTCCCAGACGCCGAGGCTGTCGCGGGTCATGCGTTCGAGGTCCTTGGTCGAAGAGACGATGCTGCCGTTGATCGCGACGATGACGTCGCCCTTCTTGAAGCCAGAGCGGCCGGCGATCGAGCCTTCCTCGACTTCGGCGACGGCCACGCCGTCCGCCGGCAGGTCGACCTGGATTTCCTCGGCGACCGCCGGCGACGTGTTGACGAGCGTCGCGCCGACGAAGGGCGAGCGGCTCTTCACCTTCAGCATGTCGCGGGGCCGGGTTTCCGGTGCGGAGCCGAGCTTCACCTCGACCGTCTGCTTCTTCGCGCCGCGCTGGATGCTGAGGGTCGTCTTGCCCGTCGTCCCCTTCAAGGCGAAGCGATACCCGAAGGCCTCCGGGTCGTCGACCTGCTGGCCGTCGATGGCCAGAACGACGTCGCCGCGCTTCAGACCGGAATCCTCGGCCGGGCTCTTGGGCTGCATGCTGGCCACCAGGACGCCGGTGGGGCGGTCGAGGCCTACGCTCTCGGCGATATCCGGCGTCACGGTCTGCAGGCGTGCGCCGAGCCAGGGCCGCCGCACGGTCGAACCGCCGCCCTTGGCGGTATCGACGACGGCGCGGATCATGCTGGCGGGAATGGCGAAGCCGATGCCGTGGCTGCCGCCGGATTGCGAATAGATCGCGGTGTTGACGCCGACGAGGTGGCCCTTGAGGTCCACCAGTGCGCCGCCCGAATTGCCCGGATTGATCGCGGCGTCCGTCTGGATGAAGAACTGGTAGTCGGACGAGCCGACCTGGGTGCGCGCGAGCGCCGAAATGATGCCCTGCGTCACCGTCTGGCCGACGCCGAAGGGGTTGCCGATCGCCATCACGAAATCGCCGACCTCGAGATGATCGGAATCGCCGATCGGCATTGGGGCGACGTCGGCCGGCGACTTGATCTTGAGCACGGCGAGGTCGGTGCGCGGATCGCGCAGCACGATGGTGGCCTCGAACTCGCGGCGGTCGGCAAGCGAGACCTTCACCTCGTTCATGTTGTCGATGACGTGGTTGTTGGTGATGACGAGGCCCGAGGCGTCGACGATCACACCGGAGCCCAGCGAGCGCTGCGCCCGTTCGCCGGGCGTCCCGCCGGGGCCGCGGCCCGGCGCGTCTTCACCGAAGAAGCGGCGCATGAACTCAGCCATAGCGTTGGAGCGGGCGTTCCGCTTCTCGACATGCGTGGCGTAGACGTTGACGACCGACGGCGCGGCCCGCTTCACGATCGGCGCGAAGGAGAGCTGGATCTCACCCTTCGAGAGCGGGGGCACCTTCTCGGGCGTCGCCGCCATCTGAGCGATGACGGGCGGCGGCGCGAGGCAGGCCGCGGCGGTCAGGGCGACGGCGAGGGCCGGCATGAGCGGCGAACGAGGCATGGTGGTCTCCCGAAGGCGATGAGGCTTTCGGGGTGTCTATCACGCCGAATCGGGCGTGCGCGTGGCTTCACACGCCCCGTTGCGTCAGGGGAGACGCACGCCGCCCATCCGGCTCGCGCTGCGCACGATGGTGCTGATGCAACTGAGAGATGAATCGGCCGCCCGCTGGAACTCGCCGACCTGGAGACGGATCAACTCGGCCGGCGACTTCACCCTGGTGAGCGCCTGCATGTGGGCGAGCGCAGCCTCGCCTTCCTTGCGGACGAAGGTGAGCACGGTCTCGTTGATCTCGGTGAACTGAGCCGAGGATGCACCAACACCGAAGGTTGCGGACGCCTTGGCGGCAATCGCGGCAGGCTTGGCAGCCGCCGCAACGACAGTCTCGACAGCCGGTGCCTTCGGGGCCGGAGCTTCGAACTCCGGTGATTTGGCCTCGGGAGCCGGCGGCTTTGCGGCAACGGGCTTCGGTGCAGGGGCCGGCTGGGCCTCCACCGTGTCCGGCGCGGGCTTCGGGGCCGGCTCGGCCTTGGGCTCGACTTTGGCGGTGGGCGGAGCGGTTTTCGCGTTGGAATTGGCGGCGGCAGCCGTGTCGGCCGCCTTCGACGCAGGCTTGGCCTCCGCGGCCACCTTGCTCTCGACCGGAACAGGCTTTGCAGGTTCCGCCTTCGGGACGGACGCATTCGCCGTCGCCGGAGCGGCCTTCTCGGAGGCTACGGGCTTCAATCCAGCGGTCTCGGTTTTCGGTGCCGGAGGCCTGAAGGTCTGCGCCGGCTCGGTCTTGTGCTGGGTCTTGGCCGGTGGGGAGGTGATGCTCGCGGCTTTGTCCGCGGCAGCCTTCGGTACCGGAGCCGGGGCAGGCTTAGCGGCCGGCGGCTTCTGCGCGGCCTTTGCGATCGCCTCGGCGGCCGGCTTCGTCACTGGCTTCGCATCCTCGGCTGGCGCGTTCTTCGCGGCCGCATCGGATTTCCGCGTCGGATCAGTGTGCGTTGCCATCAGGCCGCCTCCTCGTCGTTTCGTATCGGTGCGAGGCGTTGCGCCGGGATCCCACACGAGGAATTCCGGGCTGCCTCCTCTCCGTGGGGTCGAACCCGCGACCGGACCGGTCGCGGGTTCTCCGGGAGATGCTTCGTCGCGTCAGGCGCGAAACGCTTTAGTGCGCGGCTTTCTGGGCCAGCGAACCGTAGTCCTTCGCCTGCGCCTGGAGGGCGGCGAACTGGGACTTCACGTATTCGGACTGGATCTCGAAGGCCTCGCGGAGGTCGCGGGCGCGAACGAGCTTCTGCGTGAAGTCGAAGGTGGCGTTCGCGTTCGTCTGGGCGTGGTCGATGCCCTTGAGGACGGCGGCATGCACGGTCGACTGGACGTTGACGCCGGTGCTCTGCAGCTGCTCGGAGGTCTTCACGGCGCCGCTCAGGAAGCTGCCGAAAGCATTGCGGGCCTGGTCGACGCTCTTGTCCGCGAAATCGCGGAATTCGGTCGGGATCTCGAAACCTTGCGTAGCCAAAGCAATCTCTCCTGTGGACATTTTCGTCCGGCCGCGGCGACTCGTCGCGTCCAGCCCGTCGGAGATATGTTGCAGTGCAACATTGAAGTCAAGACGGCTTTCGAGGACGCTCCGTGCGCCACATTTGTACGGCATGTAATTGATCTAAAACTGAAATCGGCTAAACAGAGGCTAGCAGCCCGGATGGGCCGTGGTCAAACGTACCAGCCGAAGACGTGACAATTGGCGGAACCTGTAAGCCAAGAGCTCGAGGCCGCGCTGCTGGCTAACGATTCATGGCGAGACTAAATGCAGAATCCGGATTGATATCGTTGAGCTTGCGTGCAGTGCCACGCATCGCCGATTCGTAGATCCGGATCAGGCCGGCGGCATGCACCGCGAGCGTCATCGGAGCGGCCCAATAGCGCTCATAGGCGGCTCGCCCTGTGCGCTGCACAAGCCGGCTGTCGGCGAGCTTCGCGAAGACCGCAGCGAGTGCCCCAACATCCGGCTCGACGGTGAACCCGGTCACACCGTCCTCGACCTTTTCGGAGGCGCCCGCGCGGGTCGAGGCGACCGCCGGGATACCGGCAGCGAGTGCTTCGTAGACGGTGAGCGGCCCTGTCTCGTACCAGCGCGACGGTGCGCAGACGGCGCGCGCGCGGTTGCGCAGAACCGCCTCGACCTCCACTGGGCTGCGCCAGCCGAGCACTTCGACGCCGGGCGTTGCCCGCAGCCGCTCTTCGAGCGGACCCGCCCCGATGAACAAAGCCGGGATCCCGGCCTGCCGCGCCGCGTCGGCGACGAGGTCTGCACCCTTCTCCGGCGTCAGCCGGCCGACATAGGCGATGGCGTCGCCCCTGGCCGGCTCGGCTGCCGGCCCCTTCGGCGTGCGCACGGGATTGTCGAGGCGGTGATGCCGCAGGTCGAAGCCGGCGAGCAGGGCGTCGGCCCGTCCGACGCTGGCATCGCAGACATGGACGACGTCGAGATGGCCGGCGCCGATCGCTGTCCGCATCGCGGCCGATCGGGCGACGCGCACCAGCTTGTGCAGCCGGCTCTTCGGATCACAGGAGGCCGCGATGCAGGAGGCAGAGAGCGGCTTCAGCGTGCAGGGCTCGGCTCTATCGAAGCGGTAATAGAGACCGTTCGGGCAGGCTAGAAAGTAGTCGTGCAAGGTCACTGCCACCGGTACGCCGCGGGCGAGCAGAACGGGCAGCACTGACGGCGAGAGCGCGCGGGTCCATTGATGCAGGTGGATGCAATCGGCCCGAACAGGCAGCGCATCGAGGGCGGCGCCGAGCCTGCGGGCGGCCTCGCCGTGCCAGATCCCGGTGACCGCCCCCTTCCAGGCCGGCAGCGACCAGACGTCGGCGAGGCCGAGACTGATATGCCGGATGCGCGGATGGTCGAGCAGCGCGTCCGCCGGCCCGTCGACCGCCTGAATGAAACTGACGGCGACGCCGGCCTCAGCGAGGCCGCGGGCGGATTCCACGGCGACCTTCTCCGCGCCGCCGCTTGCGACGGCGAATTCGGCGAGGATCACGACATGCATGGCAGGACGCCCCGGTCGCCGGGCGTCTCGCGGCCCGGATCGTCTTCGGGTTTACGCACGATCAACTGCCGACCGGTAAAGATGATCGACTTTCCCCGGAATGATCGGCTGCCGTCGTGCGTGTCGTCCTGGTTCTCGATCACGCCCACATTAATGGAGGGCAGGCGAAAGTCGCGCTCGACTCGGCGTTGGGGCTGCGATCGCGGGGACACGCCGTCACGGTCTTCGCCGCCGTCGGCCCGGTCGATCCGCGACTTGGAGCCGCCGGCATCCGCGTCGTCTGCCTCGGGCAGGACGACATCGCTTCCACGACGAACAAACTCGCCTTCGCGACCCAGGCAATCTGGAACCGCAAGGCCGCCGCCGCACTCGCCAGGGAACTCCGGCACTACGATCCCGCCGACACGCTGGTGCATGTCCACGCCTTCGCCAAGTCGCTCTCACCCTCAATCGGCCCGGCGATCCGGGCATCGGGCCTGCCGTGCCTCTACACGATGCACGAGTTCTTCCTGGTCTGCCCGAACGGCGGCTTCTACGACTACCCGGCGAAAGCCATCTGCCACCGCACGCCGATGTCGCTCTCCTGCCTCGGCACAAATTGCGATGCGCGCTCTTACCCGCGAAAACTCCTGCGGGTCGTGCGCCATGTCGGCCTGGATCACGTCGCCCGTCTGCCCGACCTGTTCCGCCATGTTGTCACGATCAGCGCATTGCAGGAGCGTGTGATCGCGCCGTTGCTGCCCGAAACCACGGTGTTTCACCGCGTCGACAACCCGATCTCGGTGGCCAAGGCCCCGCCCCGCTCCGGCCCGCCCGGCGACTTCCTGTTCGTCGGCCGCATCTCGACCGAGAAAGGTGCGCCGATCTTCGCGGAAGCCGCGCGCAGGGCGGGGGTACGGCCGGTCTTCGTCGGCGACGGGCCGAGCGCGGCAGAGCTCAAGGCGCACTACCCCGAGAGCGTCATGCTCGGCTGGAAGCAGGCGGGAGAGGTCCAGGCGCTGATGCGCGAGGCACGGGCGCTGGTGTTCCCGAGCATCTGGTACGAGGGCCAGCCGCTCACGGTCTACGAGGCTCTGGCCGTCGGCTGCCCGGTCGTCGTCAGCGATGCCTGTGCCGGACGTGAGGCGATCGAGGACGGCGAGAACGGCTTCTGGTTCCGCTCCGGCGATCCGGCCGCGCTCGCCGCGCATCTCTCGCGGCTCACGGACGACGTACTCGCCGACAGGCTGAGCCGGCAGGCGCACGAGCGCTACTGGTCCGGCCCGCTCAGCGTCGACGCCCATCTCGACCGGCTCGAGCAGGTCTACGAGCGCGTGGCCCGCGAGGCGGCGGGGCAGCGCCACCGCATCGCCGCCGGGGCCACCCGTCGCCCACCGCCGATCGGCACGGAAACACCGCCGCGCGCGCTGCGTTGACCGGGCACGCGCACCGCGATGCGGATGCCGACCCGAAGTAGCGAGTGACCCGACATGTCCGAGACGACAGCCAAAAATCCGGCCGGCGGCGACGCCAAGGCCGACGAGCACGGCAAGCGTCCGAGCGACAAACCGACCGGCGACACGTCCAACCCCGCCAACACGCAGGGCAAGATGGAAGACCGCCTCGACGAAGCCCTCGAAGAAACGTTTCCGTCGAGCGACCCGGTCTCGGTGAAGATCACGAAGTAGTCGAGAAGCTGCCACGAAACGAAAAAACGCCGGGGTGGATGCCCCGGCGTTTTTCATTTGTCGTCGCGGCATCTTCGACCGGAGCGGTCTACTGCTCCAGCAGCCGGCGAGCGATCACCTGCGCCTGGATCTCGGCCGCGCCCTCGAAGATCGAGAGGATGCGGGCGTCGCAGAGCAGGCGGCTCACCTGGTATTCGAGGGCGAAGCCGTTGCCGCCATGGATCTGCAGGGCGTTGTCGGCGGCCGCCCAGGCGACGCGGGCACCGAGCAGCTTGGCCATCCCGGCCTCGAGGTCGCAGCGCTTGCCCTCGTCCTTCTCGCGGGCCGAGAAGTAGGTGAGCTGGCGGGCGATGTTGATCTCCACCGCCATCATCGCGATCTTGTCGGCGACGCGGGGGA
Source organism: Methylobacterium thuringiense (assembly GCF_022179645.1). Taxonomy (GTDB): domain Bacteria; phylum Pseudomonadota; class Alphaproteobacteria; order Rhizobiales; family Beijerinckiaceae; genus Methylobacterium; species Methylobacterium thuringiense. The sequence continues at coordinate 251,558 of NZ_BPRA01000006.1, read as the reverse complement.
ACTCAACCAGCGGCTTGCCGAATTGCACCCGTTCCTCAGCGTAGCGCAGGCCGACATCGAGGGCCGACTGGGCGACGCCGATGGCACGGGCGGCGGTCTGGATGCGGGCCGACTCGAAGGTCTGCATGAGCTGGGCGAAGCCCTTGCCCTCGACGTCGCCGAGCAGGTTGTTGCCGGGGACCGAGAAGTCCTCGAAGGACAGCTCGTATTCCTTCATGCCGCGATAGCCGAGCACGTGGATCTCGCCGCCCGACAGGCCCTCGACCGGGAAGGGCTCCGCGTCGGTGCCGCGGGCCTTCTCGGCGATGAGCATGGAGAGGCCGCGATGGCCCTTCTCCTCGGGCTTGGTGCGCACCAGCACCGTCATGATGTCGGCGCGCACGGGGTGCGTGATCCAGGTCTTATTGCCGTTGATCTTCCAGACGTCGCCCTCCTTCGTGCCGCGGGTGCGCAGCGAGGCGAGGTCGGAGCCGGTGTTCGGCTCGGTGAAGACGGCGGTGGGCAGGATCTCGCCCGAGGCGAGCTTCGGCAGGAAGCGCTGCTTCTGCTCCTCGGTGCCGCCGCCGAGGATCAGCTCGGCCGCGATCTCCGTGCGGGTGCCGAGCGAGCCGACGCCGATATAGGCGCGCGACAGCTCTTCCGAGACGACGCACATCGAGATCTTCGGCAGGCCCATGCCGCCGTATTCCTCGGGGATCGTCAGGCCGAAGACACCGAGCTCGGCCATCTTCTCCACGATCTCCATCGGGATGTAGTCGTTCTTCAGGTGCCACTCGTGCGCCTGATCGACGACCTCGGCCTTGCCGAAGCGGCGCATCTCGGAGCGGATGGATTCCATGTCCTCGTCGAGGCCGGAATCGCCGATCGTCGCAGAGCCGGCGCCGACGCCTTCGCGGATCTTGACGACGAGGGCCTTGCGGTTGGCCGCCGTATTGCCGTCGGCGATCGCCGCCTCGACGGCCTCGGTGCGGTACTGCGCGAGCTCGCTCTGCTGGAAGCCCAGCGACGAGGTCGGGCGGACCATCTCGCCCTGGCTCATCGGGATGCCGCCGAACATCTGGTCGAGATATTCGCCCGCGCCGATCTTCACGAGCAGCGTCTCGGTCTCGCCGAGCTTGCCCTCGGACTGCAGGCGCTCGGCGTAGCCGGCGAGTTCGCGCACCGCCTCACCGTAAGTCGCGAGCCAGGCGAGGCCGTGGGCGGCATGCTGCTCGGCTTCGAGCTTGGCGGCGTCGACCTTGCCCTCGGGCGTCAGGACCAGCTTGCGGACGCGGGCAGTCGCCTCGGCGACGAGCTTCTTGGCGGATACTGCCGCATCGCGGGTCAGGCCGACGAGGTCCTGGGTGTCGTTGGCGGGGCTGATGGCGGGGGAAGCGGCCATGTCTCACTCTCTCGTGATATGAAGTCCTTGAGGGTCATTATAGGGTGGATCGGCCCTGCAGTAGAGGTTTGTTGCCCCACCCCGCTGCGATCCCGGCTGAATGCAAAATGCAGTCAGCCCCGGCTGGCCAAGGCGACACCTGCCGCAGCGACGGCCATGCCGGCGATCTGCATCGGGCTCAGGGCCTCGTCGAACATCACGAAGGCCATCACGGCGGAGACCGGCGGGACCAGGAAGAACAGCGACGCGACCCCCGCGACCGCTCCGCGCCGGATCAGCGCCATCAGCAGGAGAATGCCGGCAACCGAATTTCCGAGCACCGACCATACGAAGCCGAGGCCCAGCGGCCAGCCGACATCGAAACGCCAATCACTGAGGAACGCTGCCAGCGGCACCATCAGCAGCGACGCTCCGGCGAACTGGATGGTGGCGTTGGCGAGCAGATCCACGCCGCCGCCCGTGCGCTTCTGCCACAGCGTGCCAAAGGTCATAGACACCATCGCGCCGATGCATACGGCAAGCGCCATGGGCGGAATGCCGGAGGCGTCGACTGCGCCGAGCTTCGGCATCAGCACCAACGCCGCGCCGAGAAATCCCGTACCGATACCGGCCCAGCGCCGGCCGGCGACATGCTCGCCAAGCATCGGCCCGGCGATGGCAGCCGTCAGGAGCGGTTGCAGGCTGCCGACGAGGGCGGCGATGCCGGCGGGCAGGCCGCGATGCACGGCCCAGAACACGCCGGCGATGTAAACGCCCTGCATCAGCACGCCGGCGATCAGCGCGTCCCGCCCCGCGCGCCCCGATGGCCAGCGCACGTGCCGGACGCAGGCGATCGCGAAAAGCACCACGGTTGTGGCGATGACGCGCACCGCGACGAAGGCCAGCGGCTCCGCATGCGGGGCGACGAGGCGCGCCGTGACGAAACCGGTCGCCCAGATCACCACGAACAGGCTCGGGATCAGGGCGGCCTGCAGCCCGGCGGAGGTCCTCGGCATGATGCGCGGCCTGCACCATGCGACGGGCGGCGATGCAACCTCCGGCGTCGGCGGGCTGCCATGCGCCGGCTGTGACCGGCACGCCACCGCCGGCCGCGAAACGGCGCGACGCCCGCCGCCACGTTGACGGACCCGCGCCGGTTCCGCGTAAGTCGGCCCAAGCCCGCCTGCGGGCACCCGGACCGAACCGAAGCCGCCGTACCCGTGAACCGCACCCGCAAGAGCCTCGACGTCGCCGGAATCGCCGCGCAGCGCTTCGTCGCCCATGACGGCTGGGCCATCGCAAGCCACATCGCGCTGTCGCTGCTGACCTCGCTGTTTCCGTTCCTGATCCTGCTCGCGGCGCTGGCCGGCCTGTTCGGCTCGAAGTCGCTGGCGGACGAGGCCGGCACGCTGCTCTTCGACGCGCTGCCGCGCGAGGTGGCAAACCCCATCGTCGGCGAAGTCCACCGGGTGCTCACCGAGCAGCGCGGCGGCGTGCTGACGCTCGGCGCGGTGCTGGCCCTCTACTTCTCCTCCTCCGGCGTGGAATCCTTGCGCGTCGGGCTGAACCGCGCCTATGGCCGGCGCGAGATGCGCTCTTGGTGGCTGACCCGGCTCGAATCGATCGGCTACGTGATCTGCGGCGCGTTCGCGATGCTCGCCTTCGCACTGCTGGTGGTGCTGGGGCCGTTGTTGTGGCGGCAGGCGGTGTTCGTGGCCCCGGGTCTCGAATCCCTCGGCCTCACCGTCACCATCGCCCGCATCGGCATCACGGCCCTGCTGATCGCGGTGGTGCTGGTGATTGCCCATAAGTTCGTCGCGGCCGGGCGTCGGCCGCTGATCGCGGTGCTGCCGGGAATTGCCGTGACGTTGCTGCTGTGGTTCCTCGCGGGCCTAGGATTCGGCTTCTATCTCGACCGATTCTCGAACGCCTACGTCTCGACCTATGGCGGCCTCGCCACGGCGATGGTCTTCCTCGTGTTCCTGTACTGGCTCGCCGCGATGTTCCTGTTCGGCGGCGAGATCAACGGCACGGTCATCGCCGCCCGCCGCCAGCGGCTTCAGGCCCGGATGAAGGCGAAGCAGGTCGAGGCGGCCGGCGCGCGGACCGTTCCGCCATGATGCTCGCGAAGTGCCCGATCCTGTGGGGCCGGTGCAACGTCGTCGAGGAGGCGCTGCGCGTGGTGCGCCACCGGGACGTGTTTCTGCACCATTGGTCGATCTACGACCGCTCCGGCCGCATGATCGAGGACAGCGGCTTCTTTCGCGCCTTCCCGGACCACGCCAGCGTCGGCGGCCCGCCCCGGATCGAACCGCCGGCCGCCCCGCCCTGCATGCCCGAGGGCGAGGTGTTCTGGCTCGGGCTGTTCCAAGTCCATTTCGGCCATTTCCTGGTCGGCACGCTGGCGCGGCTCTGGGCGCTGGCGCAGCACGCGGACACCGCCACCCGCATCGCCTACGTCGGCACCGCCGAGCCGGACGCGCTGTTTCGACACGATCACGTCCGGCTCTGCCTGGAGGCCCTGGGCGTCCGGCAGGAGCAGCTGGTGCGGGTCGAGGGGCCGATGCGCTTCCCGTCGCTGACCATCGCCGAGCCGTCCTTCGTCGAGAACTTCTCCGCCTCGCCCGTCTACGGCCGGATGATGCGCGACATCGGCGACCGCATCCTCGGCGAGGCCGCCGCCGAGACCGGCCCCCCGGCGGACCTCTGGCTGTCGAAGGCGCTGATCACGTCGGGCAACCGCACCATCGTCAACGAGGCCAAGCTGACCGAGGCGCTCGCGCGCCACGGCATCGCCACCGTGCATCCCGAGCGCCTCGGCTTCGCCGACCAGCTTCGGCTCTGGTCGCGCACCCGCCTCGCCATGGGTTTCTCGAGTTCGGCCTTCCACACGACGGCGTTCCGAGGCGGGCGGCAGCTCTGCACGCTGTCGAACAACCTTGCCGCGTCGAGCAACCAGGCCCTGATCGATCGCGTCTGCGGCAACCGGAGCCTGTTCCTGCACGCGATCGACGGTCTGCGCGAAGAAGAGAGCACGGTGCCGGGCTTCACCGTCTCGATGGTCATCGCGGATCCGGCCTGGATGGCGGCCGAACTCGCCCGGATCGCCGACGCCTTCCGCGACGGACGTATCTCGCCGCAAGCGTCTGCGCGCGTACCGCGACGGCTCTGGACGATTCCATCGGGTCCCGCCCCGTTCGGCGCGGATATGGCCGGGCAAGGCGCGGTGAAGGCCCAGCGCCGGAACGGCCGGATCACCCGTTGGCAGATCGGCTGGAAGGCGGTGCGCTCGGTCAACGCCATCACGGTCCGGGACCGCGCCGGCTCGGCCCGGAAAGCGGCGCTCTCGGTGCAGGTCTCGGGCGACGCCGTTACCTGGAACACCGTTTCGGGGCCGGACGCCATCGAAGCGAGGCCGGACGGCCCCCATGCCACCGTATTTACGTTTCGGTCCGGCTACCCCCTCCCGAGCCACTTCGTTCGGATCGAGGTGATGCCGGGTTCGGATCTGGACATCGGCGAGATCGCCGTGTTCGGCGAGCGATTGGAGCCGGAGGTCGGGCTCCCCGACGCACTGATGCACGCTGTCCTCGACCGCCGTTCGAGCAATATCTCCCCAGCCGGCCCCGTCGGCGTGCTTTCGCGAGCACGTGCCTGGATCGGCTCCCTGCGATCACGACGCCCGACAGGATAAGGTCCGTCAGATATCACACAGTTCTTTTGGCTGTGGTTCTGGCATGACCACGATACCGGCGAGAACCATCAGATTGTATAAAAACATATAATTGATGAACTTACGGGATCTTCGAGCAAGACAGTCGTGAACTTTATGCGGATCGGCGTCGTTGATTGTGCAGCAGCAGACGAGTGCGCCTGAAGGCGCACCGATCGGCTTGCTGAAAGCGAAGGGAAACGCTCAATGACGAAGATGATCTCGCGCGCCGGCCTCGGTGCGGTTCTCGCACTCGCGCTGCTGGCGACCTCCGGCGCATTTGCCGAGGAGAAGGCCTCCGACGGCAAGACCTCCGGTTCTGCAGCAGGCAGCACCGCGGAACCGTCCAGCAAGGGTGGTGGTTCGGCCGACAAGAACATGCAGGAGAACGCTGCTTCGGCCGACAAGGAGAAGCAGAAGGGCGCTTCCGGCAAGTAACGCCTTCCCCTTCCAAATCGACTTCCGACGCTCATCTCCGGCTTCGCAGCCGGAGGTGGGCTTTTGCCTGTCCGTCACTGAACGTGTTCTCTGACGATGTCCGTTTCGCGAAGAATTTCGGGATACCCAGCCGATCCGTCGGGTCGGTGACGGAACTTCGACCCTCTGCGGCGCTTTGACCCTGCGCTCTCTGTGACATCCCTCGCCTGATCGGCCTGCAGTCCTCCCGGACGGCAGGTCTTTTTTTGCCGATACTCTCCGGACCGTCGGATGATCGCGACGGACGTCGCGTCACTCGCGAACGTGTCGCGCGATGCGAGGGGCGACCGAGGTGCAGGTACGAAAAAGGCCGAAGCGGTCCGCTTCGGCCTTACGTGTCTCTGCCCGGCGGTCAGGCGGCGATGGCGACCCGATCTTCGGGCATCACGTCGGCCTCGGCCGCCATAAACTGCGCCCGGGCGAGGTCCGTGAAGCGGCCGCCCTCGGCCACCAGCTCGTCGAAGGTACCGCTCTCGACGATCCGGCCTTCGTGGAAGACCAGGATGCGGTCGGCGTTGCGGATCGTCGCGAGGCGGTGCGCGATCACGAAAGTGGTGCGGTCCTTCATGACCTCCTCCAGGGCGCCCTGGAGCTTGCGCTCGGTGGAGGCGTCGAGTGCGCTCGTGGCCTCGTCGAGGATCAGCACCGGCGGGTTCTTCAGGAGAGCGCGGGCAATCGAGAGGCGCTGGCGTTCGCCGCCGGAGAGCGAGCGGCCGCGTTCGCCGATGATTGTATCGAGGCCGTCCATCTGGCGGGCCATGAACTCGCTGGCCTGGGCGCGATCGAGGGCGTCGAGCATCTCCTCGTCGGTCGCATTCGGGCGGCCGACCTGGAGGTTCTCGCGGATCGAGCGGGCGAACAGCATCGGCTCCTGGAAGACCACGCCGATGTTGTGGCGCAGGCTCGTCAGGCCGATGTCGCGGATGTCGGTGTCGTCGATGCGGATCGAGCCGGCACTCGGGTCGAAGCTGCGGTGCAGCAGGCCGAGCGTGGTCGACTTGCCCGAGCCCGTAGTGCCGACCAGCGCGATGGTCTGCCCAGGCGCGGCTTTGAACGAGACCCCGTCGAGGGCTTGGCGGCGGCCGTCATAGGAGAAGGCGACGTCGTCGAAGCTGACCTCGCCCTCGAAGCGGGCGACCTGCACGGCGTGCGGGCGGTCGCGCACGGTGGGCACCGTATCGAGGATCTCGAAGAACTCGCGCATCTTCGGAGCCTGCTGGAACAGGCCGTTGACGAAGGTAACGACGTGGTCGAGGCGCGAGACCAGCATGGTCGCGAGGCTCATGAAGGCCACGACCTCGCCGACGGTGGCCGCGCCGTTCTGGTGCAGGACGATGCCCGTTATGAAGATCGCGGTCATGGTCAGCGTGGCCGAGGCCTTGGTGGCGACGGCGGCGAGCGCCCACCACGACAGGACCGGAATCTGCGCCTTGAGCAGGTTCGAGATGATGCCGTGCATGGCCTCCTTCTCTGCCTTGGCGCGGGTGAAGGACTGGATCACGGCGACGTTGCCGATGGCATCCGAGGCGTGCGCGGCGAGGCCCGAATGGAACTGCTCGACCTTGCCCTGCAGCTGCTCGGTGCGGCGCATGACGAAGGAGGTCAGCGCCGTGAACACGACGACCAGGACGACCAGGATCGAACCGAGCTGCCAGTTGATGAACAGCGTCATCGGCAGCAGCACGCCGAGCGAGACCAGCCCGACGAAATGGTCGCGGAAGAAGCCGAGCCAGAGCCAGGACATGCCGTTGGTGCCCTCGAGCATCGCCTTGAGGACGCGGCCGGAATGGTTGGCCGAGTGGAAGGCGAGCGGCAGGTCGAGCACGTGCTCGAAATAGCCGGCCATGGTCGAGAGGCGGTTGCGGTGGGCGAGCCGATCGGAATGCAGGGCGATGGTGACGCCGGCACCGATGGTGAAGATGCCGAAGCCGACCCAGGCGGCAATCCACGGCACGAGTGTCGCGAAGGCGTTGTGGCCGCGCGTGAGGTGCGTGAGACCGTCGATGATGCGGCCCATGATCAGCGGCTCGGCGAAGGCCGCCACCGCGAGCAGGACGTTCGCGCAGACGAGGCCGATCGCAAGGCGCTTGTCGGCGCCGAGGAGACCCATGACCCGCGCATAGAGACGAATCATCGACATGGTGGACACAGCTCCCAACCCGCCCCGGAGAAACGGTCCGGGCAGAGGCCGCGGCACCGATTCTTCGTCCGATCGCGAACACGGCTCTGGCGGCCCTTATCGCATCGTGACGAAGGGCTTATCGCAAATCCAGGCTGAACGCTGCATGACCCGCGGAATCATTTCCGGGTCCGCTTTTACGGTTCGTTCAGTGTAATTTTTTAGATCTGTGACACCGCTCCGCCATCTGCGCAGGGCCTAGGGTCGAGCGTCGCGTCATGGATCTCGCAACCGGTGTCGGTTTGCTCGGCGGTTTCGGCGTCGTCTTCACGCTGATCATGATCGATGGCGGCGATTTCAGCGCCTATTACGACAAGCACGCCATGATCGTGATCTTCGGCGGCGCCACCATGGCGACGATGATGCGGTTTCCGTTCTCGACGATCCTGCACGGATTGCCGATGGGCCTGCGCTTCGCCTTCACCATGCGCGCCGTGAAGCCGCGCGAACTCATCGAGGAGATCACCAAGATCGCCGAGGTCGTGCGCAAGTCCGGCCCGATCGCGCTGGAGAGCATGGAAATTTCCGATCCGTTCCTGGCGCAGGGCGCCCGCTACATCGCCGACGGCTACGATCGCGAGTTCATCCGCGACACGATGGAGCGCGACCGCGACAACTTCCTGATGCATCTCGACGAGGGCTCGAAGATCTACCGCGCGTTCGGCGACTGCGCCCCGGCCTGGGGCATGATCGGCACCATCCTCGGTATGGTGACGATGTTCGCCCACATGTCGGACCCCTCGAAGCTCGGCCCCGCCATGGCGACAGCGCTACTCGCGACGCTGTACGGGGCGCTGATCGCGAACATGATCGCGCTGCCGCTCGCCGATAAGCTCCACCTCAAGCTGGAGGAGGAGGACGTCTCGCGCTCGCTCATCATCGACGGCATCCTGCTGATCCGCGACCAGAAGAGCGCGACCCTCGTGCGCGAGATGCTCATCGCCTACCTGCCGCACAACACCCGCGAGGACATGTCCGAGGCCGTGGCCTGAGCGGGGAGGATCGTGAGTCGTGGCCAGGAAGAAACGCGGCGGGGCGCATGGCGGTCACGGCTGGTTCGTGACCTTCGCCGACCTCATGGCGCTCCTGATGAGCTTCTTCGTGATGATCGCGGCGTACTCGACCCAGGACCAGAAGAAGATGCAGCTCGTCGCGGGCTCGATGCGCGACGCCTTCGGCGTGAACAAGGATTCGCGCTTCGCCGGCATCATCGAGGTCAACGGGCTGCCCATCGCCGACAAGGTCAAGAACAAGCGCGACATCCCGCCGGAGCAGGCCTCGGATCACACCGCGCCGCCGACGGTGGATCTCGGCATCGACGAAGGCATCCCGCTGAACGGTTACCCGGAGGGCTTCGGCCTCGCAGCCGCCTCGCTGCGTCAGGCGCTGCAGGATATGCCGGAAATCTCCGAGCTGTCGAAGAACGTCATCGTCTCGCCGACGAACAAGGGCCTCGACGTATCGATCGTCGATCAGGACGGGCGCTCGATGTTCCCGGAGGGCTCGAACCGGCCGAACGAACTCACGCGCCGGCTGCTGGAAAAGCTCGCCCCGGCCCTCGCCAAGATGCCGAACCGCATCACCGTCACCGGCTACACCGCCAGCGAGAAGCCCGGCCGCAGGCCCGCTGCCCCGCCCTGGGAGCTCTCGGCCGGCCGCGCCATCAGCGTGCGCGACATCCTCGCGCAGTCCGGCGTACCCGACGACCGCTTCGCCTCCGTCACCGGCAAGGCCGACACCGAACCGATGTTTCCGGACAACCCGTACCTCGCGGCCAACCGCCGAGTGACGGTGACGCTGCTGTCGGAGGCGCCGCCGACGCCCGCCGGCAAGGGTCTGCCGTAGCGATCCGTCGGTCTACTTCGCGACGAGCAGCGCCCAATACACCTTGTACTTCGAGCCCGGCGCGTAGGCGGTGGCGATGCCCATGCGCCCGGCCTCGGCGCTCAGCATCACCGCGTTGTGCGGAGGACTGTCGCGCCACCCCGAAAAGGCTTCGGCGAGGGTGTGGTAGCCGGCCGAAAGGTTGGCGCCGGGGGATGCGTAGCCGAGACGGCCGATCGCCGCGCTGACGGTGCGGCTATGGCTCGGCTTGTCGGCGACCGCCATGGCGGCGGCCTCGGTCTCGGCGAGCTTCTGGAGCTCCGGATCGACCACGAGCGGGGGCTCGCCGCGACCCTTGCGATAGGCCGAGATCATGTCGCGCGCCGCCGTAGTGTCGACATGCGCGTTCGACGTGGTCAGCGGGAGATAGAGGCTCGGCAGCCCAGTGCTCGGCTGCATGTCGCCGGCACAGCCCGTGAGGATGCCGGCGGCGAGGCCGAGGCCGGACGCGGCACTGAGGCGGCGCAGAAGACGGCGCTCGGTCACGGGTTCTCGACTCCACAGGATGAGCCCCTGAAATGGGACTCCAGCGTGGCCGTCTCAAGTGGCGAGTCGCACTTGGCCGTGGACGGTCGTTCTCGAGGGCGCTGCCAGCTCAGGCCAGTCCCGGCGCCTCCAGGCACCACGCCAGAATACCCTTCTGCGCGTGCAGGCGATTCTCGGCCTCGTCGAACACCACCGATTGCGGACCGTCGATCACCTCGGCCGTGACCTCCTCGCCGCGATGGGCCGGCAGGCAATGCATGAAGAGCGCGTCCTTGCGTGCGGCCTTCATCAGCTTGGCGTCCACCCGGTAGGGCGAGAGCAGGTTGTGACGATAGTGCTCGTCGTCGTCGCCCATCGAGACCCAGCAATCTGTCACGACCGCGTCGGCCCCCTCCACCGCCGCATAAGCATCCGTGGTGGCGTTGACGCGGGCGCCCTCGCGCTTGGCCCAGTCCGCGAGCGCGGGCGGCATCGCGAGTTCGGGCGGCGCGGCGACGTTGAGGGTGAAGTCGAAGCGCGCGGCGGCGTGGACCCAGCTCGCCAGCACGTTGTTGGCATCACCCGACCAAGCCACGGTGCGGCCCTGGATCGATCCGCGATGCTCCTCGAAGGTCAGCACGTCGGCCATGATCTGGCACGGGTGCGAGACCTTCGTGAGCGCGTTGATGACGGGCACCTCGGCGTTCTGCGCCAGCTCGACCATCAGGCCGTGATCGAGGATGCGGATCATGATCGCGTCGACGTAGCGCGAGAGCACGCGCGCCGTGTCGGCGACGGTCTCGCCGCGGCCGAGCTGCATTTCCTTGCCGGTCAGCATCAAGGTCTCGCCGCCGAGCTCGCGCATGGCCACGTCGAAGGAGACGCGGGTGCGGGTCGAGGGCCGGTCGAAGATCATCGCGAGTTGGCGCCCGGCCAGAGGCTGCTCGTCGGCGGGCCGGCCCTTGCGGCGGATGCTCTTGATGGCGGCGCTCGCATCGATGATGCGGCGCAGGTCGGCTCCGGAAAAATCCTTGAGGTCGAGGAAGTGGCGGACGTCCCGTCTCGCACCGTTTGCAATCGCGGCCATAATCTCGTGCTTCGCTTGTCGTTCGTGTTCGTACGTGTCGGTCAGGCCGCTCCGCGGACCTGCGCCTCGAGGGTGCTCGCCGCGGCATCCAGGCGCTCGACGGCCTGGGCCACGTCGTCCTCCGTGATGATCAGCGGAGGCAGCAGACGCACCACGTTGTCGCCGGCCGGGATCACGAGCAGTTTCTGCGCGCGGGCGGCGGCGGCGAAATCGGTATTGAGTACGTTGAGCTTGAGGCCGAGCATCAGCCCCTGCCCCCGGATCTCGGTGAAGACCCGCGGGTGACGGTCGACGAGCGCCGCGAGCCGCTGCTTCAGCAGCAGCCCGGTCCGCTGGACCTGCTCCAGGAATCCGTCGGCGAGGATCACGTCGATCACGGCGTTGCCGACAGCCATCGCCAGCGGATTGCCGCCGAACGTCGTGCCGTGCGTGCCAGCAGTCAGGCCGCGCGCGGCCTCCGTGGTGGCGAGGCAGACACCGAGGGGAAACCCGCCGCCGATGCCCTTGGCCACGGTCATGATGTCGGGCGCGACACCGGTCCATTCATGCGCGAAGAATTTTCCGGTACGGCCGACGCCGGTCTGGATCTCGTCGAAGATCAGCAGCAAGCCGCGTTCGTCGCAGATCGCGCGCAGGCGGCGCAGCACATCGTTGTCGATGGCGCGCACGCCGCCCTCGCCCTGAATCGGCTCGATCATCAGCGCAGCGGTCTCGGGGCCGATCACGGCGTCCAGCGCCTCGAAATCGCCGGCCGGCACCTGGTCGAACCCGTCGACCTTCGGTCCGAAGCCCTCGATGTACTTGGCCTGCCCGCCGGCCGCGATCGTCGCCAACGTGCGGCCGTGGAAGGCACCCTCGAAGGTGACGATCCGGTAGCGCTCGGGGTGGCCGCCGACCGCATGGTACTTGCGCGCCATCTTGATGGCCGCCTCGTTCGCCTCGGCGCCCGAATTAGCGAAGAAGGCGACGTCGGCGAAGGTGGCGTCGACCAGCCGCCGGCCGAGCCGCTCGCCGTCCGGGATCTGGAACAGGTTGGAAGTGTGCCAGATCTTCTGGGCCTGCGTGGTCAGCGCCTCGACGAGATGCGGATGCGCGTGGCCGAGGGCGTTCACGGCGATGCCGGCGCCGAAATCCAGGTATCGCTCACCGTTGTCGGCCACGAGCCAAGCGCCCTCGCCACGCTCGAAGGCGATCGGCGCGCGGGCATAAGTCGGCACGAGGGCGGAGGTGGAAGCGGATGCCAAGGGGCTCTCCGTGACGGGGCCGCACGGGCGGCCGTTCCAAATGAAAGTGCCGCCTCGAGGACGGGCGGCACGCGGGCGATTACTATGACATGGGCTCTACGTGTCAATTGTGACAGCGTTGCCAACGGGATTCGGATCACCGCAACGCCTTGCGCGCCGGCCTCGGCCCGTGCTCAGAGCGCTGGCAATCAGCCATTCGGTTCGGAGGGACGCGCATGAGTTCGGTCAAGGAACGCCTGGAAAAGCTCGGCATCACCCTGCCGAAGGCGGCGGCGCCGGTTGCGAACTACGTGCCGTTCGTGCGCGTCGGCAACCTCGTGGTGATCTCCGGACAGATCTGTTTCGGCGCCGACGGCAAGCTCGCCGACGAACACAAGGGCAAGCTCGGCGCGGAGGTCTCGAACGAGGCGGGCATCGCGGCGGCACGGCTCTGTGCACTCAACGTGCTGGCACAGGTCCAGGCGGCGGTGGGCGATCTCGACCACGGCGTCGTGCAATGCGTGCGGCTCGGCGGCTTCATCAACGCCGTGCCGAGCTTTGCCGGCCTCGCCCCGATCATGAACGGCGCCTCGGACCTGATGGTCCAGATCCTCGGCGACAGCGGGCGCCATGCACGCTCCACCGTCGGCGTCGCAGAATTGCCTCTCGACGCGGCCGTCGAGGTCGAAGCCATGTTCGAAGTCCGCTGAGGGTGGCCGCACCCGACTGGCTGACCGCGCGGCCGATCGCCCATCGCGGGCTGCACGACCGTGCCGCCGGCATTCCGGAAAACACGATCGCGGCGGCCGAGGCCGCGATCGCCGGAGGCTACGCCATCGAGTGCGACGTGCAGCCGAGCCTCGACGGCGAGGCCATGGTGTTTCACGACGAAGGCCTCGGACGATTGACGACGTCGAGCGAGCCGACGGCGTCGCGCAACGCCGCCGACTTGTCGAAGCTCGCCGTCGCGGGCACGCAGCAGCGTATCCCGACGCTACCGGAATTCCTGGGCATGATCGCCGGCCGCACGCCGCTGATCATCGAGGTGAAGACGCAGTTCAACGAGGATCCGCGTCTCTCCCATCGCGTCGCCGAGGTCATCGCCGGCTATACCGGGCCGGTGGCGCTGAAGTCATTCGATCCACGCATCGTCGCGGCGCTGGGCGAGCTGGCGAAGGGCGTGCCGCGCGGGATCGTCGCCGAGAAGAGCCAGGAGGATCCGTCCTACGCCCGGCTGACGCGCACCCAGCGCTTCGGCCTCGCCAACATGCTGCATCTGCACCAGAGCAGGCCGGACTTCGTGTCCTGGCGCGTGGACGACCTGCCGGGCGGGGTGCCGTATCTCTGCCGCCAGCTCGGCCGGATGCCGGTCATGACCTGGACGGTTCGCACCGACGACCAGCGCAAGACCGCCGCCGCCCATGCGGACCAGATGGTGTTCGAGGGGTTTCGTCCGTGAGGTGAAGCCGAGACGATCGGCTTCAATTCTCGCAGTCCGGCCAAGCGAAGCCGGCCGGCCACCCCCGAAGAGAAATCAGCGGCAGGCCAGGACCTTGGCACCTTCGGCGACGAACTCTGCGGCGACGCGCTGCTCCGCATCGGCACGGGGGCTGTGGGCGACGCGAGCGGCCTCCCGGGCGAGGCGGGCGTTACAGCCGCAAGAGGGCAAGCCCGTGCCGACCGAAGGAGAACAGGCATCGTGATGCATGCAGGCTTCGTCGAGGGCATCCACCGGCGGACGGCCGACGCCGCGGCTGCCGGGGCCGCAATAATTGCCGTGGAAGACGAGATCGCCCTTGGTATCGGGTTGATCGCCGTCCGAACCGTCGACGTCGGGCGTCTCGATGTTCGGGATTTCGATCCCGGGCAGATTTTGGGCAAAGGCCGGGAGGGCCGCCGTGCCGGCGAAGGCCGACGAAAGGGCGAGCGCCAGGGCGAGACGCCGGCCCGCGCTACGGAGGGGGAAGAAGACCACGTTCAGTTCTCCTCGATCGATCATAAACCCCTTGCGAGAAGCTCCCATCGTCGTAGACGCCGGCAGACAGGCGCAAGGTGTCCGGTCTCGATGGATCAGAACGGTGGCGTTCCCGTCGGGGTTCCCCGCGGCGGGCGCTCCGTCCTGTCGGGAGATCGCGGCCAGAACCGATCGTTCCGACCCGCGCGGGCGTTTCCGACGCAGGAGCCATTGAGTGGCGACACCCACACTGTATGTGGGTATTTTCTCCACTTAATCCGAGATCGCAACAGAGAAGGTGCCGAAACACACGTCGTGGGATTGTATCCCACATGAAGCGGACTAAGCTCGCGGCCATGTCCGACCCGACCGACAGGCCCGAGCCGACCGACGCCGCATCCCCCCAGGCAGCGAGCCTTCATGCGCCCGTGGCTCGCCTGCTTCGGCCGCTGGTGCGGCTGTTCGTGGCGCGCGGCATCACCTTCCCGGCCCTCACCAACCTGCTGCGCGAGCTCTACGTGAACGTGGCCGAGTACGATTTCGCGCTGGCGTGCAAGGAGCAGACGGACAGCCGCGTGAGCCTGCTGACGGGAATCCACCGCAAAGAGGTCCGGCGCCTGCGCGGGGCGGGGGCGCCGGTGAGCGAGGTGCCGGGCGTGGTCTCGCGCACCAGCCGGATCATCGCCCGCTGGATTGCCGCCCCGGAATTCACCGACGGCCAGGGTCGGCCGCTGCCGCTTCCGCGCCTCGCCGAGGAGGCCGGTCCATCCTTCGAGGCGCTGGTCGCCGGCGTGACGCGTGACGTGCGCCCCCGTGCGGTCCTCGACGAATGGCTCGACCGTGGCCTCGCCGTGCTCGACGACCAGGGCCGCGTCGTGCTGCTCGAAGGCGCCTACCTGCCACGCGGCGGAGGCGAGCCGCAGTTCTCTTGTTTCAGCCGCAACCTGCACGACCACGTCGCGGCGGCCGTCGAGAACATCATGGGCGAGGCGCCGCGCTTCCTTGAGCGGGCCGTGCATTACGACGGCCTCTCGCAGACGCTCGCGGAGCAACTCGAGGCGCGGGCTTGCGAGATCGCCATGGACGCCCTGAGACAGGCCAACGCCGAGGCGCACGCGGCCTGCATCGACGATCCCGGCGGGACGCATCGCTGGAATTTCGGCATCTACGTGTTTCGCGAGGAGACCCCGCCTGCGATCACTCCCCCGGCCCCCGTCGCGACCGCTTGAGGAGACGCGCCGAGAGCGACGCTTTTTCTATCGCGACGCCGCCGCCTACTCGCCTCGGTGCGCCTGCCGCATGCGCAGCAGGCAGATCCGAGCGACCGCGGCATCGGCGGAACGGGCGTGATCGGCACGATCCGCCGTTTCGGCTCCATCGCCGTCAACGACCTGCGCATCGGCTACCCGCATGACGTCGCGGTGCGGATCGACGGCGCGCCGGCCCGGGCGGCTGCGTCTGCGATGGAGGCGGCGGACGCTGAGCGCGCCGCTTTGCGCTCGCCCTCCTACCGTTCACTCTCCGTCCGAGAAATTCGCGGCAGCGCGGGACACATTCGGCGTTCGGGCGTTCTGTGATCGATCCACCCGCCGCGCGGGACCTGGCGCCGGGCGGATGGAGCATGGTTTCGAGGAGTACGGACATGGTGGACACGGATCGGGTCATCGGCGGTGCCAAGGACCTTGGCGGCAAGGTCCAGGGCGCGGTTGGCGACGCCCTCGGCACGTCGCGCGACTCAGTCGAGGGCCGCTACCGCGAGGCGGAGGGCAAGGCCCAGGAGGCCTACGGCCAAGCCAAGGACAAGGCCCGCGACGTGGCGGACAATGTCGGCGATTACGTCGGCGACGCCTACGAGCGCGGCAGCGACTATGCACGGGAGGCCTATGACCGCGGCAGCGACTACGCCCGCGACGCTTACGACCGCGGCGGCTCCTATGTCCGGGACGGCCACCGCGCCGTGACCGCGCGCGTCGAGGAGAACCCGATGGTGGCGCTCCTCATCGCCGGCGCCGTCGGCTATGGCCTCGCGCTCCTCCTGAACAGCGGCAATCGCCGCTAGCCGCCAACGGAAGACCCCGCCGGCCGAAAGCGGCGGCGGGGTTCACGGTCATGAAGTCCGCGCTGCGCTATCCGCGGCACCGGGCTCGAACGGCGAGCGGGCGACAGTGCCGCTGGGCCCGTATTCCGAACATCGATCGTTTTCTGAAATTCCTGGCGCAGGATCGCCCGGTCGTCGCCGGCGATGCGGACATCCTCGCGCACTCGATCGTGAGGTCGGGAAACGCTGCCATTGAACGGCGGCAAACCGTCATACGACGGCAACGACGCGCCGATCCGATCCGATCCGATCCGATCCGATCCGATCCGATCAGAGACGCCGGCCTCAGGCGGAAGGCGCACACCCGGCTCACAATGCCGCGCATCGGCAGTCGGGCAGTTTAAAGCCTCCTGACAATTCCCTGACAGGTCGAGTCAGCCCTGCGAGGAGGCGCGATGTCACAAGACAGTGCCCCCGGCGAAACAGCGTGCGCTCCGCAGCGCTGCCGGAGGAAGCAGGACGACGGCATGCTCACCTCGGCTTTGATCCCGGCACTGACCAGCGCGGCGATTTTTGCGCTCGCTTTTCTCAGCAGCTTCATATCACGACAATTTCGATCGCCGCCAAATTGAAGTATTTACAAATTCTGTTATAATATCGGTAATAAAAATCACCACGTACCCTTAATGCGGCCAAACATCGAAGGATTGCAGCTCGATGACATTTTTTTATGCAATATCTCCTGGTCTTGAAGCGGCCTGTCTGGGCTTTTCGGCGGGTATTATCTTGGCAGCCATCACCTTTGCCGGGATAAAGGTGTTTGGTCACAGATATAAATTCTGAGATTTTGCGACTGGATCGCGACAAGAGTCGATCGGCCCGGAATCGCTCCGCGGAGCGAAGGGCGGTCGCGGGACCAAGGCGATCTGCGTGCAACGTGGCTGAGAGAGCGTGCCACGCCCTGCCGGGTCGACCCACGACTGCCGGAGTCAAGCACGCAGCGGACCGGGTCTCCGAGCTACGGAACTGCCAGGAGAGTCCACTCTATCGGACTGACGTCGAGCGACGCTTCGGCGTCACGGATCGGCATGGGGCATGACGGACCGAAAAGCCGAATCGGCAAGATCAACGCCCCGAGCCGGCAGCGCCGACGGCGAGCAGATAGGATTATCCAGCGCTCACATCGAAGTTAGAATAAATAAAAACTTCGATCTTTCAGCAAGAAGTCTGCTCTTTTCCCGTGATATTATCGTATTGAGTACGGATTTTTCCGCTGCTAGACCGAGCCGATCGACCAAGTCCGGCAACCAAGCTTCCGGATACGGGTTTGCTCCCGGCATGTCGGCCCGGACGATGCCTGTTCGGGCATGCCGGGCTCCGATCGTAGAGGCGCTCGCCGACGGGCGAACCAGTACAGACCATGCAGGACGCCGTTGCGAGGCAGGACCTCATCGATATCCTGCTCGCGGACCGCAAACGGTTCGTCGAGGTGGCGCAACGCGTCCTCAAATGTCGCGCCCGAGCGGAAGACGTCGTGCAGGAGGCGGCCCTGCGGATCTGGCAGAGCGGCTCCGGGACCGAGTTGCACAGCCCCAAGGGCTACGTGCGCCGCATGATCCGCAACCTCGCCATCGACGCCGTACGGCAGGTCGGCTTCGAATGCCGGCTGCTCGCGCCGATCGCCCATGCCGAAGGCACCGCCAGCCCGTGTGCCTGCCCGCAGGAGCGGATGGAGGCCTGCCAGGCCCTCAAGGCCGTCTTCGCGGCGCTCGACCTGGCACCCGCCCGCACCCGCCGGGCGATCCTCGCCCATCGCCTCGACGACGTGCCGCAGAAGACCATCGCCGCCGAGAACGGCGTCTCGCCGACGCTGGTGAACTTCATGATCCGCGACGCCACGGCGCTCTGTCGCAGGGCGCTCGACGACGAAATCGGAATGGTGCCGGCTGCGGTCGCAGCCTGAGGCTCCGCGGACGGAGCAAGCCGGAGTATCTGGCGCAGCCGCGGGTTTGTACGGCCTTGCCGTTTCCCACGATAGGTATCCGAGCGTTTTGCGCCTGCCGCCGCCGGATGTTAGCCCGGCCCTCGGCTGCGCAGCGGATCGTCCGGGATGGTGCCGCGCAGCCACGAATGGTCGCAAACGCGGAGGCCGTGTGACGACACCCCCTATCGGCGGAGCCCTCGGCGACGGCGTCCACCGGCTGACGCTGCGGGTCTATTACGAGGACACCGACTTTTCCGGCTTCGTCTACCATGCGAGCTACCTGCGCTTCATGGAGCGCGGGCGGACGGAGTTGCTGCGTTCGCTCGCCGGAGATCAGTCGGACCTGCACCGGGACGCGCGCGGGCTCGTCTTCGTGGTGCGGAAGATGACCCTCGACTTCCTGAGGCCCGCGAGGATGGACGACCTGCTCGACGTGCTGACCTGGTCGAGCGAATTGCGCGGCGCCTCGATGCACCTGTCGCAGGAGGTCCGTCGCAACGGCGAGACGCTGACCCGTGCCGACGTGGTCGTCGCCTGCGTGCGCGACGGCCGCGCGATCCGGCTGCCCGATTCGCTCAGGCGCTCGCTCACCCCCTCGATCCCCGTCGTCGGCTAACCGGCTTTCCGGCAGACGATCAGCGCTCCGGCGAAATACGGGTCGGGCTCGGTGGGCAGCAGCGTCACCGACGCCATGCCGCGAGCGAACAGCGCTTCGGTGATCTCCGCCACGGGATAGAGGTTCATCTGCATGCCGCCGTCGTGCAGCGGGCGCCCGCGAAGCAGATTCCAGGCGGTCTGCGCGAAGGGCACCCGGTCGCGCAACCTGCGGACGAGATGCCAGCCGCGCGAGCGGCGGCTCATGATCGGAACGTCGAGGGCGAGCACGCCGCCCGGCGCGAGCCGGTCCGCGATGCCGAGGATCACGTCGCGGCCGCGCTGCGGATCGATATGCTGGAGCACGATCAGGCTCATCGCGAAATCGATCGGCTTCGAAACCTCGTCGACGCGGTTGCAGAGCGTGAGGTTGGGCACGCCCTGAGCCGTCGCATTGCTCCGGAGTTCCCGCAGCATGCCGGGCGAGACGTCGATCGATGTCACGTCCGCGAAGCGGCGGCCGAGAGGCAGGCTGAGGCGTCCGACGCCGGCGCCGAAATCCACCGCATGGTCGCGCCGTACCGGGCCGACGGCGGCCTCGACCTGCGCCAGGACCCGCTCCACCGAGCGCTCGCCCGAGGCGAAGAAGGCGCCCTTGTTCGCGGCGATGTTGTCCTTCCGGTAGGCGTCGAGGGTGAGGACGCCGTAATACGGGTCGCTCTCGCCGTAGCGTTGCCAGATTGCGTCGGACGACATCATGCACTCCTGTTGCCGACGACTGAACATCGTTTCGGACGGAAGTGCACGCGCAATCGAGCCGGGCGCGGCCGGAAGTTGACGACGCGGTTAAAACCGTGGCCGTGGGGCTTCAGGCCGCCCCCACCGGGTCCGCGCCGAAGGTCGCACGGCTCACCGGATCGGCCGTACGAACACCGTGCGGCCGTAAGATAGCCCGGATCGACAACCATTCCTTAACCTTGACGCGCGCCTAAACTGGATCGCGAAAAGGTCGCGACGACCATGCGGCGGCCGGACAAGCTCGACCCTTACTTTCGACAGATTCCCGAGCGATCTCCTTTGATATCGCTCAAGGATCCGGCGAGAGCGCGGGGCCCGGCAGGGACGCCGCACCCGTCGTCGCGCCTTGGGGACTCTTGGGATCACGACCGATGAATCCAGCCGATGCCATGCAGGCCGCACCTGCCATCGACATGAGCCTGTTCGGCCTGTTCTGGCAGGCCCACTTCGTCGTCAAGCTCGTGATGGTGGGGCTGCTCGTCGCCTCGGTCTGGTGCTGGTCGATCATCGTCGACAAGACGCTTCTCTTCCGCCGCACCGATGCCGAGATGGACGCCTTCGAGGAGGCGTTCTGGTCCGGCCGCTCGCTGGAAGAGCTCTACCGCTCCTACAACGACCGCCCGGCCACCGGTCTCGCCGCAGTCTTCGTCGCCGCCATGCGCGAGTGGAAGCGGTCGTTCGAGGGTTCGGGCCGTCAGGTCCAGTCGCTCAGCCAGCGCATCGAGAAGCAGCTCGACGTCACCATCCAGCGCGAGGTCGAGAAGCTCGAATCGCGCCTGCTCTTCCTCGCCTCGATCGGCTCGGCCGGCCCATATATCGGCCTGTTCGGCACGGTCTGGGGCATCATGACCGCCTTCACCTCGATCGCGGCCTCGAAGAACACCTCGCTCGCCGTCGTGGCGCCGGGCATCGCCGAAGCGCTGTTCGCTACCGCCATCGGCCTGTTCGCGGCGATCCCCGCGGTGCTCGCCTACAACAAGCTCCAGGCCTCGGTGGCGAAGTCGCAGTCGCGGCTCGAAGGTTTCGCCGACGAGTTCTCGGCCATCCTCTCCCGCCAGATCGACGAGCGCCTCTCGCTCGCCGCTTGATCCCAGAAACGTAGGAACAGCCTGATGGGCATGAGCCACGGTGCGGGTGGTGGCGGCAAGCGCCGCCGGCGGGGCAAGCGCGGTCCCGGCCCGATCAACGAGATCAACATGACGCCGTTCATCGACGTCGTCCTAGTGCTGCTGATCGTGTTCATGGTCGCCGCACCGATGATGACCGTGGGCGTGCCGCTCGACCTGCCGCAATCGAAGGCGAGCCCGCTCAACTCCGACGTCAAGCCGATCACGCTCTCGGTGCGCCAGTCGGGCCAGATTTTCCTCGGTGAGACCGAGCTGAAGGACGACGACATCGTGCCCCAGCTCATGGAGACGTCGAAGGCCGGCACCGGCACCGAGGAGCGCGTCTTCGTGCGCGGCGACAAGCGCGTCGAGTACGGCCGCATCGCGCAGGTGATGGCGATCGTCACCGGCGGCGGCTTCAAGAAGGTGGCGCTCGTCACCGAACCGGAACAGAACTGAGGGACGCCGGCAGGTGCGCTTCCCCTTACCTTCCTTCGATCGCAGCGAGCCCGGCGTCTGGGTCTCCGCCGGCACGCATGTCGCGTTGCTAGCGCTGGCCCTGTTCGCGGTGGCGGCGCCCGCTTTGCCGAATGCCGACGAAGGCGTGCCGGTCGAGGTGCTGACCGAACAGCAGTTTTCGGAATTGACCCGCGGCGAGCGCAACGCCGAGAAGCCGCAGGAGAAGCCGAACAAGGCCGACCGCGTATCCGAGAAGGTCGAAGATCGCGAGCCCGAGAACGCCAAGGTCGACAAGCCGGCGCCCCCGACCCGTCCCGCCGACATGAAGGTCGCCTCGGTCGACGAAATCCCGCTGCGCGCCGAGCCCTCCGAGACCGTCAAGGAAGAGGCCGCGGCCGCAGCTGCCAAGGCCGCCGAAGCCAAGGCGGAAGCCGAGCGCGCCGCCGCCGCCAAGGCGGAGAAGGCTGCCGAAGTGAAAGCCGCGAAGGCTGCGGAAGCCGCCGCGAAGGCCGAGAAGGCCGAGGCTGCCAAGCGCGACGAACTGCAGAAACTCGTCGAGCACGAGGAGGCCGAGGCGGTCGCCAAGGAAGCCGCAGCGAAGGAATCTGCAGCCAAGGCAAAAGCCGAGGCCAAAGCGAAGGCAGACGCGAAAGCCAAGGCCGAGGCGAAGGCGGAAGCCGAGGCGGAAGCGAAGGCCGAGGCCCAACAGAAGCTCGCAGAAGCCAAGGCCAAGGCTGAGTCCGACGCGAAGGCGAAGGCCGATGCGGTCGCCAAGGCGCGGGCCGAGGCGGCGGCAAAGGCCAAGGTGAAAGCCATGGCCGAGGCGAAGGCCAAGGCGGATGCCGAAGCCAAGGCCCGCAAGCAGGCCGAGATGGCCGAAAAGTTCAACGCCGGCGACATTAAGGAACTGCTCGCCAATAAGGCGCCGTCGCAATCCACCGGCTCGACCGGCCGCGAGGTCCAGCGGACGGCCTCCCTCGGCACCACGACGGGCAACGCCCAGAAGCTGTCGCCGTCCTTGCGCGACGCCCTCGTCGGCATGCTTCAGCAGCAGATCGAGCGCTGCTACTCGGCTCCGCCCGGCGCGGCGCAGGGCGTGATCCTGCCGATGCTCGACATCAAGCTGAACGCGGACGGATCGCTGACCTCCGAGCCGCGGATCTTGCGCTCGGGTCAGAACGCGGTCGACCAGTCGATCGCGCAGGCCGCGCTCCGGGCCGTGCGCCGCTGCGCGCCCTACAAGATTCCGTCGCAATACGCGCCGTATTACAACGACTGGAAAGCCATCAACGCCGAGTTCGAGTTCTCGCGGGTGTAGGCCAAGCGCGACGCGCGCTCCTCCCCCTTGTGGGGAGGAGTTGGATGTGGGGGTGGCGTCGGATGAGCCGCCACGGTGCCTTCTGAACCACTCCCACCCCTACCCCTCCCCACAAGTGGGAGGGGGGAGCCACACCCGGACCCTCTCCCTATCCGGAAGCGATCATGACGCAGCACTTCCTCACCCGGCGCAGCCTCGCCGCCGCCTTCACCGCGCTCGCGCTGAGCCTGGCCGCCGCGGCACCCGCGCAGGCCCAGCTCCAGCTGCGCATCGGCGGCGGCGCGTTCCAACCGCTGCCGATCGCGGTCGTCGATTTCGCGGGCGACCCGAGCCTCGGCACGCTGATGTCGAGCGTGGTGACGAACAATCTGCGCCGCTCCGGCTATTTTTCGCCGTTGGAGAAGGCCCGCTTCCCCGAAGCTCCGAGCTTCGACGCGGCGCCGAACTTCGAAAAGTGGCGCGGCACCGGCATCCAGGCGCTCGTCACCGGTCGCGTCGGCCGTGACGCCGGCGGCAAGCTCAAGGTCGAGTTCCGGCTCTGGGACGTGACCTCGGGTCAGCAGGTCACCGGCCAGCAATACGGCACGGATCCGGGCAATGCCCGCCGCGCCGGCCACCTGATCTCCGACGTGGTCTACACCAAGATCACCGGCATCGGCGGCTACTTCGACAGCCGAGTCGCCTTCGTCGACGAGTCCGGGCCGAAGGAGCGCCGCCGCAAGCGCCTGATGGTGATGGACCAGGACGGCGCCAACGTCCGCGCGCTGACCTCCGGCGACGTCTCGGTGGTGGCCCCGCGCTATTCCCCGGCCGGCCAGGACATCGCCTTCATGACGCAGGCCTCCGGCCAGCAGCCGAAGGTGCAGATGATCGACCTCGAGAGCGGCACCCGCCAGACGGTGGGCAGCTTCGATTCGATGAGCACGAGCCCGCGCTTCTCGCCGGACGGCCGCCGCCTCGTGATGAGCGTGCAGCAGGGCGGCAACGCCGACATCGTCACCGTGGACATCGCCTCGAAGGCCCAGCACCCGGTGACGCAAGGGCTCGCCATCGACACGTCGCCGACCTACTCGCCGGACGGAGGCCAGATCGTGTTCGAATCCGACCGAGGCGGCTCGCAGCAGATCTACGTGATGGGCGCCGACGGCGGAAACCCGCATCGCATCTCGTTCGGCGAAGGCTCGGCCTCGCAGCCGGCCTGGTCGCCCAAGGGCGAGCTCATCGCCTTCACCCGCCAGCGCAAGGGCGGCTTCGCCATCTGCGTGATGAAGCCCGACGGCTCCGGCGAGCGCGTGCTGACCGAAGGCTTCCACAACGAGGGCCCGACCTTCGCGCCGAACGGCCAATACGTGATGTTCTTCCGTGATCCGGGCGGCCAGGGTGGCGGCAAGCTCTACATGGTCGACATCACCGGCAAGGTGGAGAACCCGGTGCCGACGCCGTCCTTCGCGTCGGATCCGACGTGGTCGCCGTTGCTGGCGGGGCGGTAGACCAAGCCTCTATCGACGCACCGACAAGGTTGAATGTACCATTTTTTGGTACATTCTGTCGTGAGGAGAAGCCTTCATGGCGCGCAACACGTCCATCTCGCTCGGCGATCATTTCGCACATTTCATCGACAGGCAGATCGATGGTGGGCGCTACGGTTCGGCGAGCGACGTCGTACGGGCCGGCTTGCGCCTGTTGGAGGAGCAGGAGGCGCGGCTCGAAACTCTCCGGGCCGCGCTGATCGAGGGTGAGGCCAGCGGCACGCCGGAGCCCTTCGAGACAGAAGCCTTCCTTCTCGCCAAGCGCGCACTGAGATAGGCCATGGGCTTCACGCTCTCGCCCAGGGCGCGGGCTGATCTCGACGGCATCTGGGACTACACGGCCGAGCACTGGAACGCGGATCAGGCCGACCGCTACATTCGCCAATTGGCCGAGGCTTTCGGCAATATCGCTGACGGATCAATTCCGGGCCGCGCCGCGAACGACATCCGAAAGGGCTACTTTAAGGTGCCGGTCGGTTCGCACGTCGTCTTCTATCGCCACGCCGCGGCAGGCGACGTCGTCGTGATCCGCGTGCTGCACCAGCGAATGGACGTCGCGCGGCATCTGTAGCGCTCGCGCGACTACGCGGGGCGGTTAAAGCCTTGAGCTAAATACCATTATCCCTTCCGCAAGAAACGGAAGTCCAAGGAGGGATAATCGCTTCTGCAGCAATTGCCGAGAGCAGGCGAACCGTCCCCCGCTACACCATCAATCGATCCCGCGCCTTCAGCGCCGGAAACAGCCGCCCCCACACCATCGCGACGAGCAGCGTAGCCAGTCCACCTGCAACGACGGCCGGCGCGGCGCCGACGAGGGCTGCGAGCGTGCCGGATTCGAATTCGCCGAGCTGGTTCGAGGCGCCGATGAACACCGATTCCACGGCCGAGACCCGGCCTCGCATGGCATCCGGCGTCTCGCCCTGAACCACGCTCTGGCGGACATAGACCGAGACCATGTCGGCGGCGCCGGCCACGAGGAGGCTCGCCATCGAGAGCCAGAAATCGTGCGAGAGGCCGAACACGACCGTCGCGAGGCCGAACAGGGCCACGGCCATCAGGAGTTTCGGCCCGGCCCGGCGCGTGAGCGGGCGGTAGGCGAGCCAGATCGCCACCGCGACAGCGCCGACGGCCGGCATGCTGCGCAGCGCGCCGAGCCCGAGCGGGCCGACATGCAGGATCTCGGCGGCGAAGATCGGCAGCAGGGCGGTGGCGCCGCCGAGCAGCACCGCGACGAGATCGAGGCTGATCGCGCCGAGCACCACCGGCTGCGCACGGATGTAGGACAACCCCGCCGACAGGCTCGCCCAGGTGATCGCGCCCCGCGCGGCCGGTTTCTCCGGCCGGAAGCGGATCGCGGCGACGAGGAGGCTGCCAAGCGCATAGATCGCGGCCGAAACCCCGAAGACCGTCGTCGGCCCGAGCACGTAGAGGACGCCGCCGAGCGCCGGCCCGATCACCGCGGCGCTCTGCCAGAACGACGACACCCAGACCACGGCGGTGCCGAAGTGTTCGCGCGGGACCAGGGTCGGCAGGAGCGCGCTCAGCGCCGGACTGGCGAAGGCGCGACCGATCCCCATCACCACGACGAGGGCATAGATCGGCCAGACCGAGTGGCCGCCGAGCAGGGCGAAAGCGAACAGACCGACTTGCGCGAGGGTCGCCAGACTCCAGGCGCCCGCAGCGATCAGACGCCGGTCATGGCTGTCGGCGACGTGACCGCTGATCGGCGCGGCGAGGATCGCCGGCAGGAAGGCAGCGAGCCCGGTGAGGCCGAGGGCGAATGGGCTGCGGGTGAGATCGTAGACGAACCAGCCCACCGCGACGACCTGCATCTCGCTGGCCAGACTGGTCAGGAAGCGCGCTGCGCCGAAAAGCCTGAAATCGCGGTTGCGAAACAGCGCCAAGCCGGTGGAGGAAGGCGACGTCATTGCCGGCCCGCTTGCCGTGCACCGAGCACGTGCGTCAAGCACCATGCCGTAGCCATCGCGATGAACGGGTACGGCGTGTAAGAACCTCGGCCCAGGGAGACACGGGATTTTGATGGAGCAGGACCGCGACGGTTCTCGGACGGCCGGGACGAACGGCAACGGCGAAGCCAGCGCGCTGCGGCTCCTGCAGGCGGCGTCCGGCCGTCGCCTTCTCGCCATGCACGCGCTCATCGTGGTCGTGCTACTCGCCACCGCCCAGAATTACGACGGCTCGATCCATCCGATCAGCCACTGGATCGTGCTCGTCGCCTACGCGATCTGCTCGCTTGGGCTCGGCCTCGCCGAACGCCGGGACCGGAGCGGCGAGACGCGCAACGGCGTGAGCTTCGCCAGCCGCCGCGCCGAGGCGCTGGCTTGGGCCTCGACGGCGCTGAATGCGGGCGTCGCGATCTATGTCGAGGTCGAACACCTCCTCGTCGGCGCGAATGCCGGCTTCGACGACGCGGCCGGCGCAGTGAGCAAGCTGCCGGCCTTCCTGCTCCTGCTGCAGACCGGGCTGACCATGCGGGTCTCGCACACGGTCGCATTCGCCGGCGCCGTGACGCTGGCCTGGAGCGGCACCATCCTCCTGGCCGTCCGGGAGGAGGCGCTGCTCGGTCCACATGTCAGCCTGTCGGACGAGGCGCCGACGCTCCTGACTTTCATTGCCGCGAGCCTCGTCGTCGTCGACGGCGTCCGCCGCCTGCGCAGCGCAGTGACGATGGCGCTCCGCCTCGAACACGAACGCACCATGCTCGCCCGCTTCGTCCCAGGAAGCGTCGCCGTCGAACTCGCCCGCGAGGGCGGCCTCGGCAGCGTACGGGAGCGGCATGCCTGCCTGTTCGCGCTGGACATCCGCGGCTTCTCCGCTCTGACGCGCGAACAGCCGCCCCAGCAGGTCGTGCGTGCGCTCCTCGACGTGCGCGCCCTGACCCATACCAGCGTCACGCAACACGACGGCATCGTCGACAAGTACATCGGAGACGGGGTGCTGGCTCATTTCCTGGTGGGATCGCCGGAGCGTCAGGCGCGCGCCGCGCTCGATGCCGCGCGGACGATCCGCACGCGCCTCGACGCGCTGAACCGGGAGCGACGGGAGGCGAAGCTGCCGCCGCTCGCCATCACCATCGCGCTGCATGCCGGCCACGTCCTCGCCGGGGTCTTCGACGACGGGTTGCGGGCGGAGTTCACCGTACTCGGGCCGGCCATGAACATGCTCGCCCGCCTCGAAGCGCAGGCGAAGTCCGAGAACCTCGCTCTGGCCGCCTCCGACGAGGTCGTGCGCCTCCTCGCCGGACACCTGCCAGACGGCTTCCGCACCACCCGCGCCGGCACGGCCGACGTGCAGGAGGGACGCCTACCGGCCCTCTACGCCCTGACCGACGAGACCCCTGCCCCGGTGCCGAGCGCCTGATCGACACAAAAAGGGCCCGCATGGCGTCCGCCATCCGGGCCCGGCATAGCGCCGATGCGGATCAGCGGGCGCGGCGGCCGGTGGTGCCGGCGGCCCAATGCGGCTCGACCAGGCGGCTACGGACGTTGTGCGCCCCGGCATTCTCGGAAACCATCGGCTGGCCGAGGATCTGACCCGTGCTGTGGTGCTGCGAGTGAGCCGATCGAGGATCGTGGTACGGGTCGCTGACGTAGGAGCTCATGTGAGCGCCACCGGCGGCCTGACGGCTTCCGCCGCTGCTCTCGGCTTGAGCGGCCATCGGCAGGACGAGGGTGCCGGCGAGAATAGCGCAGGCGGCAAGGCTCTTCATGGGACGTACTCTCTATTTTGAATTCGGTCGCCGCCGGAGTCCGAATCCCGCGGCACATCGACAGCCTACTTCAATATTACTTGAATATCAGTGCGATTTATCACCAAACAATACTCAGATTCTAATCCGTTCAACTCAGACGCAGGGTGCATTTCCACACGAGCCTGATCCGGGTAGAAGAATTTTCGGGATTAAATCCAATCTGAAGCGCAATTTTTGCCGCGCGCGGTCGAGGGTCGAGCTGGTCCTGGGAACGGTCGGCATCGGATGCGGGTTTCCAGCGCCAGAGCCGCGATGATACGGACAACGGACCCGCGATCGGCGCGGCGGAGACGAGATCCGGTGCAGGGGCGCGCGACGCCATGAAGGGCTATGCAGCCAATGCGCAGATCATGGCGGATGTCGCCGCCGTGATCGAACAGGCACGCCTCGAAGGGCGCGACCTCGCGACGGCCCTGCGCATCGCCCGCGTAACGCTCGCCTATGTCAGCGGCCCGAATCCAGATCCGGAGCAGGCCAAGGCGCTCGAGAGCTTCGACCAGCACCTCAAGACCATCGCGGAGTGATCGGCCAGGACGGTCATGGTTCGGTTCAGCCCATCTGCGCGATCAAGGTCACAGCGCCGAACACCAGAACCGCCGCCACGGCAAGCGCCATGAGGATCAGTTGCGGGCGTGATTCGCGCAAAGGGTCGTCGTTCATTCCGGGAGCCTAGATCAGGGCGTGGCGACGCGGAAGCGCAGCCGGCTCGCGATCACCGCATCGTTTGGTTCTGCTATGTTGAGGCCATGAACGCCAACGCCCCGCCGCCGGCCTCGGCAGCCCCTGCCCGGCCGCCCTCCGTCGAACGTTTGCTCGCCGCACCCGAGGCCGCAGCCAGCCTGACGGCCCATGGCCGCAGCGCCGTCCTGCACGCGATCCGCTCGGTGCTGGCGGACGGGCGCACGGGCCGGGAAGCCCTGGTCGACCCGATAGCCATCTTCGCCCGCGTCGATGCGCGTCTGGTTCAGGACAACCGGCCCTCGCTGCGTCCGGTCTTCAACCTCACCGGCACGGTGCTGCACACCAATCTCGGCCGGGCGCCGCTGCCGCCGGAGGCGGCGGAGGCGGTCTCGCGGGTGATGCTGCAGGCCTCGAACCTCGAATACGACCTCGCCCGCGGCGAGCGGGGCGAGCGCGACGACCATGTCGAGGCGCTGATCTGCCGCTTGACCGGCGCGGAGGCGGCGCTCGTCGTCAACAACAACGCGGCGGCCGTGCTCCTCGTGCTAAACGCGCTGGCCATGGGCCGCGAGACCATCGTCTCGCGCGGCGAACTCGTGGAGATCGGCGGCTCGTTCCGCGTACCGGACGTGATGATGCGGGCCGGCAGCCGTCTGCGCGAGGTCGGCACCACGAACCGCACGCATCTGCGCGACTATGCCGAGGCGATCGGCCCCGAAACCGGCCTCGTCATGAAGGTCCACCAGAGCAACTACGAGATCCGCGGCTTCACGGCGGAAGTCGAGGAGGCGGCGCTCGGAAAGCTCTGCCGCGAGCGTGCGATCCCGTTCGCGGTCGATCTCGGCAGCGGCAACCTGATCGACTTCGCGGCCTACGGCCTGCCGCCGGAGCCGACCGTGCGCGAGGCGGTCGCCAACGCCGACCTCGTCACCTTCTCCGGCGACAAGCTGCTCGGCGCGGTCCAATGCGGCATCGTCGCCGGCCGGCGCGAGCTGCTGGCCGGCATCCGCAAGAACCCGCTGAAACGCGCGCTGCGGGTCGACAAGATGACCTACGCTGCGCTGGAGGCGGTGCTGCGTCTCTATCTCCACCCCGAACGCCTGCACGAGCGGCTGCCGGCTTTGCGGCTTCTCACCCGCAAGACGACGGAGATCGAGGCGCAGGCGCGACGGCTGCTGCCGGAGGTCGCAACGCGGATCCGCGCGGGGGCACGGGTCACTGTCGAACCCTGCATGAGCCAGATCGGTTCGGGGGCGCTGCCGGTGGAGACCCTGCCGAGCGCCTGCCTCGCTTTCCACCCGCCCGAACAGAGCGCGCGTGGCGAAGGCACTTGGCTGAAGCGGCTGTCGGAGCGTTTTCGGGGATTGCCGATGCCGGTGATCGGCCGGATCAGCGACGGGGCGCTGCGGCTCGACCTGCGGACGCTGGAGGACGAGGCCGGGTTTTTGGCGCAGATCGATGGGTTCGCGCTTTGAAAGACTATCCGACGAGGTCGTCGATCGTGACCCCAAGCGCGTCTGCTAAGCTTCTCAGCGTATCGACGGTACCCTCGCGCTTGCCCGTCTCGATTTGGGAGAGGAACGGCTGCGCGATGCCGGCCTCCTCCGCCAACACCTTGGCGGTCATGCCACGATGCTCGCGCCAGACGCGGATGCGGCTCTCGCCGGAGAGCAGGCGATCCACGATCTCGGACGGGACCAACTCCTCCTCCCCCGCCGCGAGCCTGCGACGGTACTCTTGAACGGCGAGGCGATCCGCATTGTCTTCGGCGGCCTCGGCTAGGAGTTTGAAATCGGCCTCGGACAGCATGACGAGACGTTCGCCGGCCGGCGTGACGATGGTCTGTGCGTTCATGGCCTGGGCCTTTTCGACCGCTCTCATTCGTAGACATCGCCTCGGGCAGCGACGCGGATCACGGCGATGATCTCGCCGCTTTCGGTGAAAAGCACACGCCAATCACCAACGCGAAGCCGAAGGACGCCTTCCTCACCCTTCAGCGTCCTGACGTTGTTGACGAACGAAAGCGGGTCGC
Source organism: Methylobacterium thuringiense (assembly GCF_022179645.1). Lineage (GTDB taxonomy): Bacteria > Pseudomonadota > Alphaproteobacteria > Rhizobiales > Beijerinckiaceae > Methylobacterium > Methylobacterium thuringiense. The sequence goes on along the minus strand of NZ_BPRA01000006.1, from coordinate 220,906 downwards.
TCGCGTATTGCTCGATCTTCGAACGGATCAGTTTCGAGGTGTTCGCCGGAATCCGGCTCAGCGTCCTCAAAGCCGCCTTGCTGTAAGCGATCTGCCTCACGATGGATCTTTAGCAGGATCGGGAAGCCGAATCTATAGCAATTTGCTATAATCAATTGATCGACGGGCTCGTCCGATGGGCAGGACGCGTGTTGCTCACGCCGGCTCTGTCACCCGAAAAGCCTCGATCCCCCGCCGCTCGGGATTGATCGCCGCGAGCGCGCGTTTCGCCGCCTCAAGCGGATGCTCCGACTCGATGCGGACGGAGGCGAGGTCGGGGCTCTTATAGACGGTGACGATGGTGTCCATCACCTCGGTGAGGGTGGTGCGCTTGTCCTCGGGCGCGGCGATCAGGAGTTGCAGCCCCCAGGCGTGGAACAGGTCGACCAGCGCTTGAGAGTTGCGCACGTCGAGCTTCGAGAAGGCCTCGTCGAGCAGGCAGAGACCGAGGCCGGGATGCTCGTGGCCGGGGCGGTCGCCGGGGTAGTAGGCGGAGGCGAGCGAGGCGGCGATGGCGACGTAGAACGGGGCCTGCGCCTCGCCTCCGGAGCCGCGGGTGGCGCGGTTCGAGAGGGTGGTGCGGTTGCCGGCCCCGTCCCGCATGCCGATCTCGTAGACGAAGTAGTTGCGGTAGTCAGCGAGCCGCGCGGCGCTCTCCTCGCCGGCGATCAGCGCAGTGATCTCTTCCATCGCGGCCGACAACGGACCGTCCTCGACCTCCGGCAGCACCGCCTGCGCGGCGTCGGGCGAGCGGGCAACCTCGGTGGCGAGCGCGTGGACGGCGGCGTAGCGCCTGTCGACCACCGCCTCGAAGGCATAGGTCTGGCCCGTGAATTTTTGCGAGGACAGACGCTCGTTCAGCGCGTCGAGCCGGGTCTTCACGCGCTCGAAGCGGTCGGCGAGGCGGGTTAGCAGGTCCTCGGTCATCAGGCGCCGCATCTCGCGGTTCGCCCGCTCCGCCTGGTCGCGGTAGCGGCGCAGCTCGTGCCCCTCGACCGAATCGTGCTCGCGCCGCGCCCAGGCATAGCCGAAGGCGGCGGTGGCCTCATCGCGGCCGAGGGGATTGTCGATGCGGCGCTGCACGCAGTACTCGGCGAGATCGCGCTCGGCGGCCCGACCCTCGGTGCGGGCGGTCTCGAGTTCTGAGCGGGCGGACGTACGAGCGGCGCTTGCGACAGCCGCGAGTTCCTTCGAATCGAAACCGGCGAGATCGGCGCGCATCTCGCGCAGCAACGCCGGATCCAGCCCCTCGGCGCGCGCCATCCGAATGCGCAGGGAATCGCCGCCGGCCCAGCGGGCATAGGCCGTACGACGGGCACCCAACGCGGCGCGGGCGGCGTCCCGAGCGGAGCTCAGCTTCGCTTTCAGTCCCGCTTCCTCGGCCAAAAATCCGTCGCGCTTGGGTTCCAGCACCTGGACCAGCTCGGTGAGATAGGCCGAGCGCTCCTTGGTGAGCTCGCGGATCTCGGCCTCCAGCGCACCGGTATCGGCCTGCTTGAGCTGTTCGTGCTCGGTGGTGAGGCTACGACGCCGGCCCTCGATCGTGTCGGCCTCTTCGCGCAGGGCGGCGACATCGAGGCTCGCTGCGGAGAGGCGGACGCGAAGCGAGGCGGCTATGCGGGCGGCCTCCCGCATCACCGTGGCTTCGCCGCGTAGGCGTCGCGCGTCCTCCACGGCGGTTTCGAGGTTGCGGCGGCCCTCGGCCGTGGGTCCGCGCTGGCCGCGGGTCATCATCAGCTGCACGGGGCGCACTACGGAGTAGGCCATGCCGGAGGTCGAGCGGCCGCTTGGCGCGACGGCGCGGCTCATATGGGCCAGCGCCGCGTCGTTCGGGGCGAGGTCGTAGCCGCCGAGGCGCGCGGCCAGGAAAGCCTCGGCGTGGTCGCTGTCCGTCTCGATCAGCCCGAGCGGGCCGTCGTCGAAGCGACGGGCCGTGCGGCGGGCAGTGTCGGTCGTCTTGACCAAAAGGCAGCGGTAGAACCGGGCCTTCTGCTGTTCCAGCAGGCCGAACGCCTTGTTCAGCCGGTCCGGGTCCACCACCAGCGCCTCGCGGGCGCCGCCGAGCAGGCCTTCGAGCGCCGGCCCCCAGGCCGGATCGGTGATCTCGGCGAGCTCGCAGATCGGTGTCGCGTCGATGCCGATGCGCGCGAGTTCATCGCGAAACGCCAGCGTGTGGGGCGAGAGTCGCCCGGCGCTGCCGTGGCCCGAGGAGAAGGCGGCCGACAGCGCCTGCGCCTCCTTCTCTCCCGTACGAGCACGGATGGCGAGGTCTTCGGCGGCCTCGTCGAGGCCGGCCGCGATGTCGGGCAGGTCGGCGAGGCCTGCAACGAGCCGGCCGAGCACCCCGTCGGCGCGCAGGGTCTCCTCCGGCGGGGCGTCGCGGCGCAGGCCCGAGCGGGCGCAGGATTCGATCAGGCGGGCGGCCTCCGGTGCGCTGGCGCGGATCGTCGCGGAGACGGTAGAGAGCCGTCCGGCCTCCTGCACCAGCCCGACGAGCTCGGCGACGCGGGCGGCGAGGTCGCGCCGGTCGCGGGCGAGAATAGTGAGGCCGGCATTCGAAGCGGCCAGCTTGCCCTCTGCCGCGCTGCCGATGACGAGGGCCTTGCGCTGGGCGATCTCGGAATCGATCTCGCGCACGAAACCCTGGCTGGTGGCGACGCTCTCGCGGGCGATCCGCAGCGCGTCGCCGGTCTCGACGAGCCGCGTGCGGGCGCTGGTCCAGTCGACGATGCGGCGGCGAAGCTCTGCGCTCGCCGCCCGCATCTCGTCGAGGGCGGCCGCGAGGCTCGACTCGGCCCAGGTCTCGTAGCGCCCGACGATCCGGCGCAAATGCGAGAGTCGCGTCTCCAGCTCCTCTATGGTCTCGCAGAGCCGGCGCCAGTTCTCGACCGATTGCCGGATACGGGCGACGTCGAGGGGCGCCGGCTCCAGCACGAAGCTCTTCACGAAGGCACTCGGGTCGAAGATCGGCTTGAACGCGACCGCATTGGAGAAGGTGCGCAGGAAGTGCCGCGGCTCGGGCGCCGGCGCGCCTTCGCGCATCAGGGCCAGCACCTCGGCAGTAAAGCGCTCGCCGGACGAGCGGAACTGCTCGAAGCGCTCGGCGCGGCGGTTGAGATCGGCGGCGATCTCGCTCCACGGGGCGACGAAGCTGCCGCGGTCGGTCTCGCGGACATAGTCGGCGATCTCGAAACGGTGCCCGACGGCGACGAAGCGCGAGATCGTCTCCTCGCGCTGCTCGTCGGAGCGTGCGGCGAGCGCCAACCCGACCGAGACGATGCGCCCACTCGCCTCGTTCTCGAAGGTGAGCGCGATGACGGTCTCGCAGGATTCCCGCGTCGGACGCCCGCCCTCGGCGGGGTCGCTGATCCAGCCGAGGCAGTAATCGCGTACCGTGCGCGAGCTGCGACCCGAGGCCGAGGCGTTCAGCGCGAGGCGGCTGGCATTGTTGCCGGCGAGCACAGTGCCGACCGCGTCGAAGATCGTCGACTTGCCGGCGCCCGTCGGCCCGACCAGTGCGGCGGCGCCCCGGATCTGGATCTGCTGGCGGCGGATCAGATACCAGTTCGAGAGCGCGATGTCGGTGAGGAGGTACAAACGGTGGCTGGCCAGTGGCTTCGGGCAAGAAGTCCCGGCAGAGCTACAGGATTCGACGGCCGTTCGGGAGTCACCTCAAAGACAGCACCCGGCGAATCACGCCGCCGGGGGCCCGCGTCGGGCTTGACCGCACAAGCGTAGCTGTTTCAATGCGCCCGCATTTGGGATTGGGCGCAGGAGGCGACGACATGCAGCAGTTCGCGATCCTGCTCGGCCTCGGCACCGTCCTCTCCGGCTGCACCGGCTTCGAATACATCTCGAAGACCTATGTCGCCCTGCCCTCCCAGGTGGTGACGATCGGCTGCAACGAGCCCTACGAGGTCTACGACAACCGCCAGCGTCGGCGCATGCTCGTCGTCTCGAACTCGCTGCGCGAAGTCACGGGCTGCGGCATCGGCGAGCGCAACGAAGGACGCGATCCGGCTGCGTCCCGCGCCGAGCGCTTCCGCACGGCAGCCCGAGCCTTCCTCGACGAGACCGTGCGCGAGGATTGCCGGATCACCGGCGAGACGGTGTTCGCCGATCTCCAGACCGAGTTCGCCTATACCTGCGAGGCGCCGATCGAGCGCCGCGGCACCAAGACCCCGCGCCTGCCGAGCCGCGGCCGCGTCGGGACGATGTGATCGGCCGGACGACGCTCAGGCGTCATCCGCCGGCGACGTAAAGGTCCGCTCCGTCGCGTCCCCCGCCGCCGCCAGCAGCGCCCGCGCGAACGCCCGCGCTTCGGTCCGGTCGAGGCTGAGAACGGCGGTCACCGGCTGACCGCCGACATCGGGCAGGCCGAGTTCGAGCCGCACGCCATCGCCCTCGGCACGGGCCGACAGGCTCCAGCCGCGCTCTCCGCTCGAAGATCTGCCGCCGCCCGGCCCGCTCATCGTCTTTTCCTCCACCCCCGCCTGCATGACCGATCGGTGCGCCGGAGACCAGTGGGCGATGCGTCGAAGACGATTGACGAGCGGTGTGCGGGATGGTGTCTGCGGCCGGCTCGCGCCGCTCACCGGCGCATCTCCCTTCACGCAGGACGCGACGACAATGGCCGAGATCTGGTTCCGCACGGGCGAGGCGACGGTGCTCGCCGCCGAAGGTCAGTACACCGACGCCATGCCCGAAGTGCTGATCGGCTCGACCCGCGGCCCCGTCGGCCAAGCCTTCGCCGGCATGATGGGCCAGGTCCAGGGTCACACCCGCATGTTCGTAGTGCGCAACCTCAACCAGCTCGTGCGTCCCTCCACCATGATGACCACCAAGGTCACGATCCACACCGCGGAATACGCCGAGCTCCTCGGCGGCGTGGTCCAGGCCGCCACCGGCGACGCCATCGTCGATTGCGTGATCGAGGGCATCCTGCCGAAGGACGGCCTCGACGAGCTGTGCATGATCATCATGATCTGGCTCGACGAGCGTTGCGGCAGCGACCCGAACGTCGATCGCAAGGACCTTTACCGCACCAACTACGAAGCCACGAAGCTCGCCATCGGTCGCGCCATGAAGGGCGAGCCGACGATCGACGAGCTGATCGCCAACCGCAAGACGGTGAAGCACTACGCGCTGGAAGACGTGATCGACTACTGATCCCCATGCCGTCGGCCCGGGGGCTCGCCGAAGGCGGGAACCCGGGATCCGCCCGACACGCTGCGGCCGGCCTTGGATGAAACGCTCTGCGCGCCCGTCATCCGGGTTCCGCTACGCAGCCCCGGATGACGGGATGGATCATTCCGCTCGGCTGGCATCGCAGCCTGAACGCGGCGGCTGACCGCGTTTGGTTTGTTATCAATCCGCGACGCGCGTCCCGCGCCGCAGGACGGCCTCGTTGATCCGCAGGAGGATTTCGTCGGGCACGTGAAGGCTGAACCCGGCCTCCCGCTCGTCGGAGGCGAAGCGGGCGACGAGCGCCTCCACGGAACGGGATGTCGTCCTGCGGTCGGCGGCCAGCGGCGACCGGAACGCGAGGCGCCCTTCGGTCTTGCCGTGCCGGATGTAGTGTTGCAGCGGCTCGATGCCGTCGGCGGCGACATCCGGATTGGCCGCGAGATATGCGCCCACGCCGAATTCCGGCCCAGGATCCCGCCGCTCGCGGCGGCCGATGCGCGCGTAATGAAGCAACGCCGATTGCGACCCGACGTCCTTATAGAAGCGGGCGTACCAGTCAGGGTCGATGAAGCGGTTCGGTCGCCGACCCTCGTCGATGCCGTGATCACGGAAATGGCGCCACGGGTCGACCCCGGCGGCGGCGACATCGGGATAATGCTCCAAATACCACGCGGCGTCGAAGATCTCGGCGAGCCTCGCAACCGTGACCGCGTCGGACCGCATCGACCGACGGAAGCGCCGGATCCGATACCATGTCCCGCGAACGAAGCGCTTCATGAGGCGGCTCCGATGAGGCGCGCGCGGCCCGTGGACATCTCGTCGGGATCCAACGTGCGATAGACCCGCTCTCCGCGCATCACGGCCAGAAGCTGCTCAGTCGAATCGGCCCAGGTCAAATGCGTCACCGGTGCAGGCGCAGCGATCCGTCCGCTCTGCCGGGCGGCGAGCCAGGATCGGATCGCGGCAGCGAGGCCGCCGGGCCGGCTGTCGAAGTAGTCCGCGCTCGTCCCTCCGACCTCCCGGAAGACCGGCAGATCCCGCGCGATGATCGGCGTGCCCCGTGCCGCCCCTTCGACGAGCGGCAAGCCGAAGCCTTCGCCATGCGAAGCGACGACCACCGCCGTGGCGGCACCGTAGAGCCTGTCGAGGTACTCGTCGCTCACCTTCGGCAGCCAGACGAGACGTGTCGCGTATTCCCGGTGGCCGCGGATGCGCTCGGCGAGTTCCTGAACCATCCACCCCTCCTTGCCGACCACGACGAGCGCGACGTCGCCCCCCTCCGCCCAAAGGGTGTCGAAGGCGTCGAGCGCATCGGCATGGCCCTTACGGGGCTCGACGGTGCCGACCATCAGGAAGGTGGACCGCCGGCCCATCGCCGCCAGCACGGCCTCGCCGTCCTCCGGCACGCCGGTGGTCGGCATGCTCACTGCGAGGTCATGACCGAGATGGAACCAACCGATCTCGAGGGGGCTGGCACGCTTGGCAATCACCTCGGGGTCGGCAAGCCGGATCACGCTCTCGGCTGTCGTCACCGAATTGCAGGCAAGGCGGTCTGCACAGGTCGTGATGGTATCGAGCCAGCGCCGATCCATGTCCTCGAGCCAGTCCGGAAAGTACTGGGGCATCTCAAGCGGCAGGAGGTCGTGGACCACGAAGGTCGCCGTTCCGCCGGCACGCCGGAAGCGGCCGAGCCATAGCGCGGCGTCGGGCAAACGATCCGGCACCCAATCGACGCTGAGGTACTGATCGCCCGGCCCGAATACGACAGGAGCGTCCTCAAGCGCGCCGGTCGGAAGGCCGAGCCGGTCCCGCGCGAAGGAGCGCGCGTAATGCGGGATTCCATCGCGAATGACGACGGGCTCGATGCGGAAGCCGTCGGGAGGAGTCACGATGAGGCGTTCGAGGACGGCCCGCACGACGCGTTCGATGCCTGTGCGCAGGTCCTCGCGAGCCACACCCGATACGTCGTAGAACATCTGCCGGCGGCGCGGCGGTGGATAGAGCGCCCGCACATGGTCTGCGAGACGCCCGAGGTCGGCCGAACTTGGCTGTGTTTCGGTAGCGATGTCGACGACGGCGTCGACGAGCACGCGTTCGCCGACACGCCCGGAGGTCGTCGCGAAGCCTTCCACGATATCCCGCACGCGACGGCCGATGGCTCTCGGCGCATGCGCGACGGCGAGATGAGCGCGCGCCGCCTCGCCGAGGCGACGGGATTCCTCGCGATCCTCGCGGAGACGAAGCAGGACGGCGCCGACCTCCTCGGCATCCGCATCGGGCGCGAGCTTGACCAGACAATCGTCCGGAAACTCGGCCACGGGTCCGAGGTCCGTCGCGATCGTCGGCAGGCCGTAGGCCATGGCGCCGAGCGTGGCGCCCGAAGTCTCGCCGCGGGATTCGGTCCGAAGCTGGATGGCGACATCCGCCGCCGCCATGTAGTGCCCGTATTCTGCGTCGGAGAGGCGGCCAGCGAAAACCACCACGGCATCGGGATGACGACCGGTGACGGCGGCCAGCACCTCGCCCGCATACGGTTCATGATAGGGGCCGACGAAGACGAGGCGGCTCTCGGGGTCCGCGGCGAGGCCGCTCGCGACGAACGCCTCGGCCGTCAGCAGGTTGAGCTTGCGCGGATCGACGATGCCGAAGCTTGCGATCACGAAGGCGTCCTGCGGGATGCCGAGCGTCTCCCGCGCCACGTCGCGCGCGCCGGGCTTCGGCAGGGAGCGCAGATGCGGCACGACCGTCATCATCGGCCGCACCGTCGGCCCGAAAGCCGCTTCGGCGATCCCGAGGGCGAAGTCGGAATGCACGATGACGCCGTGCGCGTTGCGGAAGATCGCGCCGCTCATGGTCAGTTCGCGGCTGACGCCGTCATATCCCTCGTCGGCCAACAGGCGCAGCCCGGTGATGCCGTGTGACGCGTAGATTTCCTCGACGATCACGTCCGCAGGCTTGCCGGCGACGTGCATCAGGTGGATCGCGAGATTCGACAGGAAGGCGTCATGGAGGATGACGGTGCCCGGAAAGCGCGCGAGCAGCCGGAACATGTGGGTGTGGAAGGTCGAGTTGCCGAAGGAATAGACGATGCGGTCGTAGCCGCCCGCGTGCCGTTCGAAATAGGCGATGTCCCGCACCGCGCAGTTGCCGGCGAGCCAGGGATCCTCGGTCATGCCGTCCGGATGAACGAGATCGATCTCGTAATGGTCGAGCAGTTCGCGCAACAGCTCGGCGCTGTAGTCGGCGATCCCGGAATGGTCGGGCGGCAGGGGCGAGACGAACGCAATACGGGGCCGGCGCGTCGGCGCAGGCAGCGTCGGACGCTCCGGGAACCGGATCTCGGCGCGCTCGCGCATTCGGCGTGCGTGAAGCTCCTCGAAGGCGTCGAGTGCGCGCCGAGCCGCCGCCCGCCACGTGAACATCCTCGCCCGTTGCGGGCCGTAGGCGCGCATGGCCTCGCGCCACTGGCGATTGCCCAGGGCGAAGAGCAGCCGTTCGCGCAGCGACTCCACGTCGAACGGGTCGAAAAGGCAGTCCTGCCGGCCGACCACCTCGGGAAGGCTGGTGTTGTCGGCGACGAGCACCGGCGCACCGCAGGCCATCGCCTCGAGCGGCGGAAGCCCGAAACCCTCGTGCGTGGACGGAAAGACCAGGACGTCGCACAAGCCGTACAAGGCGATCAGGTCGGCATCGGCGATGTAGCCCGTGAAGATCACGTGCTCGGGCGGCACGCCGTGACGCTCGGCCGCCGCTGCAATGGCGTCCTTCTCGTGCGCCACGAGCTTGCCTGCGAAGACGAGATCGAGGTCGGCGCGTAAGGCCGCGGGCAGCTGCGTGTAGGCGCGGACCAGCAATTTGATGTTCTTGCGCGGATCGGCGGCGCCGACGAAGAGGACGAAGCGCCGGCTCATGCCGTATCGGCCGAGCAACGCGCCCTTCTCCGGTGCCGACAGGGAGACGGGGCGGAAATGATCGCCGACGCCGGCGAACATCACCGCGATGCGCTCCTCCGGCAATTGCAAGAGATCGATCGCCTCGCGCTTGGAGTATTCCGAGATCGAGAGCAGCAGGTCGGCGCGCTTCAGATCCTGCACGTTGCGCAGGTAGTGCCTCTTGTAGGCGGGGGATCCGAGATAGCGGTCAGGATCGGCCAGGGGGATCAGGTCGTACAACGTCACCGCGGTAGCGTGGTCGCCCTGGAGCAGCCCGACGGAGGTGATGAAGTCCTCGACGAAGCCCTCGAACAGCGAGCCGACATGAACGATGTCGGGAGCGATCTGAGCGATACGCGCCTCGCGCAACAGGGCGGCCGCGCGGGCACGCCAGACATTGGCCTCATGCACGCAGGCCGTCGGCCCATAGGGTCCGAAGGTGTGGATCCGCCCCGGCGGCAGCAGGCGCCGGAACTCCGTTTCGACGGCATCGATCTCATGGGAAAGATCTTCTCCGAAGAGCACATGAAACTCGTGCCCCCCCTCCGCGATCATCGCGAGCGCCAATTGCCGGGTCAGCCGCCCGATGCCGCGCTCACGACTCGACGACTGGAGCCCTTGCAAGTCCAGGAGGATTTTCACAGACGGTGTATCTCTGGCTCGGATCGTTCCAGTCGCATGCGATGCTCCCGCACCGCACCATCGAAGATCGAGTGGGACACATAGGCGGCAGTGCGGTCTTTGTCATCAAACGATACCGCCGCAGCGAGCCACGCTTTCGCTTGAGCGCCTTGCCCGACGCATAAGCCCGCAGATGTGCGGGTGCGTCGACGCCTGCCGTCTACCGATCCAGTTCTGTGACGGCAGATTATCAATTTTTCCAGAGCCTTGGGCGGTAGGGGCGGAGAAGAGCCGAGGCAAGAGTTTCACCGGACGGAGGGCGCGCAGCCTGATCGCTTCGTTGCAAACAGCGATCCTCCTCCCTGCAGGCGGCCGATCGTCCGATCGGCTCAGACGATCGTCGGCAGGATGTGATCGAGCAGATCGACGTCGATCACATAGCCGCATTCAGACCCGTCGCGGTCGAAGGCCGAGAGCGACTCCCCGAACAGATAGGAGATCCGGTGGTGCCGAATCGCCGCGATGGACGTCTGCAGGAAGTTGCGGCTGTGGTTGGGCTGCAGAACGAGGACATGGCTGCGATCCCCTGTATAGACCGTATTGTGAAGCCCCGATCCCGACAGGCCGACGACGGTCGAGGCCTGCGCGAAGATCGCAATCTGCTCCCACCACGGCACGGCTCCAGGATCGATCGTCACGAACCCGTGCCGTCGCGTCACCGACTCGACCTCGGCAAGGTTGAAGAGCGGCCGAGGGTCGCGCTTGCGCGAGCTCCGGGTCACGAGAATCCTGTCATGGGCTCGACCTTGACCGGTACGGGCGATGCAGTCCGCGATGAGCGTGTCGTAGGTTTCGCAAGCGAAGTCGTGAACGACGTTGCTGCTCCAATGGGCAAGGCTCGGAACGATAAGCCGGTCGCAGTGAACGGCCGTGCCGGGATTGAGGGGAAACAGACGCTCCCGCGCGACCCCGAGCTGCTCCAGCATCTCGATCTGGTAATCTGCGATCGACGCGCTGACGACGAAAGCCGCCTGATCGCTGCACAAGCGTAGCGCGAGCCGCACCCGTGGCAGCGTCTCGAGCAGCCAATGGCCGTAGACGAAGTCGCTGCGACGGGCGAGGAGCACGGCCTCGCCGAGCCGGTGTGGATGCTCCGACCAGTTGTCGATGCGGCGCTTGCCGCCATCGAGAGGGCCGACATCGCGGAAAAAGCCCCAGGCGCCGATATCGATCGGCGATGCTGTCACCGACGGTTCGAGCAGAAGATGATCGTCGATGAAAGCCAAGCCGTCGCCGTAGGCGTACGCATCGGTCAGCACGGCGCAACCATGAGCCGGCATCGTCATCGTTCGCCCGGCAAAACGTGTGAAGAGATCGAGCCCGCCCGCACCGCCGAGAAACGATGGCGACGGCATCTCGATCGCTTTGGCTGAGCCGAACTCATGCCAGCCCGCCCTGTCCGATGGCAGCAGGCAGAGTGAGCCGAGCGGGAGTTCGGTGACGAGCCGGGATGTCATCACGAGCAGCACTGCGAGCGTGTGAGGGCGGATGTCACAGGCGTGGCCAAAGCCAGGCGACCAACTCGCCCTCGCCGAAATCGACGCCCGTTGCGATTTCGTCAGCTGCACCCGGAAGCTGCAAAGCAAAAGCGCGCGCTGCCTCGGCATCCATGATGGCCGAGACGACGATCCCCCTCACCGCCCAAGGGTTCCGAGCGTGTTCGGCCACGGTGTGCAGTGGCAGGCCGACGGCAAGGAGCGTGTGTTCGTCGTCCATGGCCGGGCAGGCTTCACCCTCCCTTGAAGGCAGAAGCCGAACGTCGAGATCGTAGGACATGCCATACGCTGCCAGCGATGGCGTATCGCGTCCGGCAAGAACCAGGCGTCGCGTTTCGTTCGAGGTCATCATATCGAGAAGGACAAGGACGGACAGCAGGCTCTGTTCGCAATGTGATACGGTCTGCCCGCGATTTGAGGCGAGCAAGGCATCCACGCGCGACCGGATCGCCATGGCCACCGGAGGCGCATCGAGTCCGGACGCAGCCGAAGCCTGACTAAATCCCAGCCGTGTCTCGCCCGTCGTGCTGAATGCGTAATTGCGGCTTCCGAAGCCCTGCGAGCGTTGAGCCAGCAGATCGGGAAGGCATCTCATGGCCTGGGCTGCGATCATTCCGACGCTCTACGATCCAGCGCAGGCGGTGCCAATCCCCACCGTCCTTTCCCACCAGACACTCTTCGGGTGGCCATGGCGGGTCAACTGTGTCCCATCAGTCCAAACAGGCCATAGGAAAATGGCTATTACAAGTCTTCAGCGCAAAAATACGAACCAACCCTTCCCAAGAAACAGATCATAGACATTACCGAACACCCAATTTTCTTGTATAAAATAGCAAAATACGACAAATCTTCGTCAGACGACAGTTACTACGAATTCGACAACCGCCTGCAATGGATGTCATATTCGAGCCTATCGCGACAGTCGGATTGATCAGAGAACCCGACCAGCCACCGCCACACAGTTCGCGACAGATCAATATCAAATCCGTCTCATCAGACGGACATCCATAGCTGCGTTCTTAATGAGGACCGACATATTGTAGACAAGCGCCGTCACGCCTGAAAAGCTCGGCCGGCCAGTCGTTCCATCGTATTACGATATTTTCATCAATGACACTAAATGGATTTGCCGTTTTACTCAGAAGGTTTACAACCATCTCTGCAGTGTAGTCTAAATATAAATTTGCAACCCACTCGTGATGCCTTGCCTCTAACAATTCTGAATTTCTCCAATCGGGGAGATATTTATTTTGCGTTCCAAGCTGAACAGCTTCAAATATTTTTTGATTTCGCTGAAATTGTTGCCAATGAACTTGGCGTTCTTCCTGCGTATGAAAAAGATGAACAACGTGGGTATCACATCGTCCAACAGCAAACCCGCTTGCCTGAACCCGAACAGAAAATTCGAGATCTTCCCAACCATAGCCAATTATCTGTTCATTAAAATCTAATTGGCCAAAAACATCGCGATGGATCACGAACCAGGAATTTCCCTCAGAAAATGCGCTTTCTCCGCCTTTTTCAATCGCGCGCACCGATTCCCAAACCGATTCATCGGCTTCCTTTTGCCAATAGACATACGGTAAAGCATACTTAGTACCACTATTCGGCAAAGAAATTTTCGTAATAACGGTATCAGCATCACAAAAAAACATCCACGATTTTGTGGAGTTTCTAGCGGCCTGAATTGCACCGTTCCTTAGTTTGGAAAATGAAAAAGCTTTATTATTTTCACGATCCAGGACATAAGATTCGATTGAGAAAATGCGATCTCCAAAGAAATCCCTCAAAACATCTGGAAACTCATTCGGCACGCCGTCGGTAATCAGATATGAATTTTGTGAAATTCCCAGCCCAATTTTGATTTGTTCTGATATGGATTTTTCAAGCCTATAAAACTTATCAGAAGTAACAAAATAGGAAAATACTATATCATTATTCATCATCAAAATTCCAATTTGAATTCTTAGGTTTACGTGGTCAGCGACAAAATCTAAGTTCAGTCAGAACGCTTTCCGTTGAGAATCGCCATCGCATTTTGGGGCGCTCGCCTCTCCTTACCGCAGCTCCTACCCAGCAGTTACACGCAAGCCTTCTTAGGTTGGACGACGATACCAGCGTGAATCCAAAGCGTCGCTCGCTCTCAATCTTTAAAGCGCTCCCGCTGAATGTTTGTTAATGGGTTCGGTCATCCAAATCCTCAAGCCATTTATAGAATATCTGGGCAGCAAATGACACACGGGTCAAGGGCGATGGCAGGCATCGGGCACGCTCTGTAGTACAGTCATGTGCTATAGAGACATGTGCAACCTTCGAATTCTCAAGGTAAAAACGAAGCGCGATCAATGGCATGCGCGAAGCCTGGCTGGGGCGGGAGGATTCGAACCTCCGAATGCCGGTACCAAAAACCGGTGCCTTACCACTTGGCGACGCCCCATCGCGCTCGGCCGGGCGTGTCTAGACGGCCGCCGGGGCGCTTGCAACTGGTGGCGTGGGGCGCGACAGCGGCGCGGGCGTGTTTCGGTAAGGGGATGGGCCGGATGGGCGGGATCGCGATCATCACGGGGGCCGGGTCCGGCGTCGGCCGGGCCGTGAGCCTGGGGCTCGCCGCGGCGGGGTGGCGGGTCGTGCTGTCCGGGCGGCGGCCTGAGCCGCTGGCGGCGGTGGCGCGGGAGATCGCCGCGGCCGGCGGCGCGGCGGCTTGCGTGCCGGCGGATGTCGGCGATGCGGGTAGCGTCGACCGGCTGTTCGCGCAGGCGGTGGAGCGCTTCGGCCGGGTCGACCTGCTGTTCAACAATGCCGGCATCTTCACGCCGGCCGTGCCGGTGGATGAGATCGCCGATGCGGACTGGCTCGCCTCCGTCACCACCAACCTCACCGGCGCGTTCTGGTGCACACGCGCGGCCTTCCGGCAGATGAAGGCGCAGTCGCCGCGGGGCGGGCGCATCATCAACAACGGCTCGATCGCCGCCGCGGCGCCACGGCCGAACTCCGCGCCCTACACGGCGACGAAGCACGCCATCACCGGGCTGACCCGCTCCACGGCCCTCGACGGCCGTGCCTTCGACATCGCCTGCGGCCAGATCGATATCGGCAATGCCGAGACCGAGATGACGCGAAGCTTCCAGCACGGCGCGCGGCAGGCCGACGGCACGATGAAGCCGGAAGCGGTGATGGAGGCCCGCCACGCGGCGGACGCCGTGGTCTACATGGCCGGGCTGCCGCTCGCGGCCAACGTGCTGTTCATGACCGTGATGGCGACGACGATGCCGTTCGTCGGCCGGGGCTGAGCGCGCCGGTCTTTGCGTGCGCGAAACGGAACGCGTAGAGAGCGGGCTCTACCCGTAGGACCTCGTTCAGAGCGGCCGCCCACCGGCGGCCGGTGCCATTCATGCTGATGCAGACCGATCCGAAACCCGCGAGCGCCGAGGCGGCGGCCAAGACGGCCGACCCGGTCGCGCGGCGGCGGACCTTCGCAATCATTTCGCACCCGGATGCGGGCAAGACCACGCTCACCGAGAAGCTGCTGCTGTTCGGTGGCGCGATCCAGCTCGCCGGCGAGGTCAAGGCCAAGCGCAACCGCGTCTCGACCCGCTCGGACTGGATGGGTATCGAGAAGGAGCGCGGCATCTCGGTCGTCACCTCGGTGATGACCTTCGAGTACGGCGACTGCGTCTTCAACCTGCTCGACACGCCGGGCCACGAGGACTTCTCGGAGGATACCTACCGGACCCTGACCGCCGTCGACTCGGCGGTGATGGTGATCGACGCGGCGAAAGGCATCGAGGCCAGAACGCGAAAGCTGTTCGAGGTCTGCCGGCTGCGCGACATCCCGATCGTCACCTTCGTGAACAAGCTCGACCGCGAGGCGCGCGACCCGTTCGAACTGCTCGACGAGATCGAGAAGACGCTGGCGCTCGACGTGGCGCCCGTCACCTGGCCGATCGGGCGCGGGCGCTCGTTCGCCGGCACCTACGATCTCGGCAACAACCGCGTGCGCCGGCTCGACGCGGCGGACGATGCCGGCACCGTGCCGGTCACCGGCATCGGCGATCCGCTCTTCGACCAGTTGCTCACCGAGCAGGGCGAGGCCGCGACCTGGCGCGAGGAGGCGGAGCTCGCCGAGGGCGGTCTCAAGCGCTTCGACCTCGCGGCGTTTCGCGAGGGGCATCTCACGCCGGTGTTCTTCGGCAGCGCACTGCGCAATTTCGGCGTGCGCGACCTGATCGACGGGCTGGCCCGCGTCGCGCCGCCGCCGCGAGGCCAGGATGCGGACAAGCGCCGCGTCGAGCCGACCGAGGCGAAGATGACGGGCTTCGTGTTCAAGATCCAGGCGAACATGGATCCGAACCACCGCGACCGCATCGCCTTCATGCGGGTCTGCTCGGGCCAGCTCAGGCGGGGGATGAAGGCCAAACTGGTGCGCACCGGCAAGCCGATCCCGCTGACCGCGCCGCAATTCTTCTTCGCGCAGGACCGTGCCATCGCCGACGAGGCCTTTGCCGGCGATGTCGTCGGCATCCCGAATCACGGGACCCTGCGCATCGGCGACACCCTCACCGAGGGCGAGGAGATCGTGTTTCGCGGCGTGCCGAGCTTCGCGCCCGAGATCATGCGCCGGATCAAGCTCGGCGACGCCATGAAGGCCAAGAAGCTCAAGGAAGCCCTGCAGCAGATGGGCGAGGAGGGCGTGGTCCAGGTCTTCGTGCCGCAGGACGGCTCCCAGGCCATCGTCGGTGTCGTCGGCGCGCTGCAGCTCGACGTGCTGAAGGAGCGTCTCCAGGCCGAGTACGGCCTGCCGATCGACTACGACCAGACCCGGTTCTCGGTCTGCCGCTGGATCGAATCGGAGTCGGAGATCGAGATCGACAGGTTCGTCGAGTCGCACGGCTCGGCCATGGCCAAGGACCTCGACGGAGCCCCGGTCTTCATGGCGACCACCGCCTTCTCCCTGCGCTACGAAGAGGAGCGCTGGGAGAAGGTGCGGTTCACCGACGTGAAGGACTACCAGAAGCGGGCAGTCTGAACCGAAGGGTCCCCCGGACCTAAGCGATCCCCTTCGGAAACGGCACGCTCGGTCAGCCGAGCAGCGCCGCCTTGTCGACGGCGAGCGCTTCGGCCAGCGCCTCGAGCACCTTGTGCTCGGTCTCGGTCACGCCGCCCTTGTCCGCCACGTCGGCGGCGATGAGAAAGACGTGCTGGCGGTGTTCCAGCGGCCGGTCGGCGATGGCGGCGACGAGCGTCATGTTCTCGAGCCGCCCGGCCCGCAGCTCGGCCCGCGCCAGAGCCTCGAACAGCTCCTTCTCGAGGGTCAGCGTGTCGTAGGATTTCTCGAGGATCGGGTTGGCGCGCATGCTGACGAGAGCGGATTCGATCTCCTCCTCGTCGGTGTCGCCGTCCGCGACGATGACGTTTGCGGCCGCCGCCACCGCCGCCTGCATGAACACGGCATCGCCCGCATAGGACATGACGGCCCGGTTGATGCGGACCAGCGCGTCCTGAAAGAACCCCATCTCGTTCTCCTCGCGACGGCCGCCCCGTCCGTCCGACATACCGGCCGAAGCCGTCATGCGATCGTTCACAGCCGCCCGCACTCCCGTCAAGCCACGCTTTTCCGCGCAGTGGACCTCGGCTCCGTAGCCCGGCTCGGACGTGGCCGACGGCCGTTCCCGCGCGCCGATGCCAAAGGAGCGCGATTCTGTATTCATTCCCGTGACTTGAGGCCGTTGTGCAACAGAGCCACGAAATCGAGCCAAGTATAATCCTCAACCCGGAACCGATTGGCCCCCGGTGCATTCTTGGCCTTGCCGGACGGGGCCCTTTGCGGGCGTGACGGCAGCTTCCCGCTCCGGAGACCGACGATGACGCAGCAGACCGATGCGCCGGCAGCCCCGACGCGTCTGCCATCGGCACGCTCGCTGCGCGGCCTCGACGCCATGAACTTCTTTCTCGCGGATGTCCGTGACGGACTCGGACCGTATCTCGCGATCTACCTGCTCGCCGTGCGCGGCCCCGAGCAGGGCTGGAACGAGGCGACCATCGGCCTCGTCATGACCATCGCCGGAATTGCCGGGCTGATCGCGCAGACGCCGGCCGGGGCGTTGATCGACAGGACCAACAACAAGCGCGGCGTCGTCATCGCCGCGGCGGTGGCGGTGACGCTGAGTTGCCTCGCCCTGCCCTTCGTCTCGAACTTCTACGTCGTGGCGGCGACACAATCGGTCGCCGGCATCGCCGGGGCGATTTTTCCGCCGGCGATCGCGGCGATCACCCTCGGTGTGGTCGGCCCGAAGATGTTCGCCCGGCAGGTCGGCCGCAACGAGGGCTTCAACCATGCCGGCAACGCGGCCTCCGCGATGATCGCGGGCGGCAGCGCCTATTTCTTCGGGCCGATCGTGGTGTTCTGGCTGATGGCGATCCTCGCCTTCGTCTCGATCGCCGCGACGCTGATGATCCCGGGCGACGCGATCGACGACGACCTCGCCCGCGGCATGGATCACACCAAGACCGTGGCCGAAGGCGCGGACCAGCCATCCGGCATCGGCGCCTTATTGCAGAACAAGCACCTGATGCTGTTTGCGGGTCTGTGCGCGGCCTTCCACCTCGCCAACGCGGCGATGCTCCCGTCCGTTGGACAGTTGCTGACAAAGATCTCGGGGAAGGATCACGCGACCTCGCTGATCGCGCTCTGCATCGTGGCAGCCCAGCTCGTGATGGTGCCGGTCGCGGTCTTCGTCGGCGCCAAGGCCGACATCATCGGCCGCAAGCCGATCTTCCTCACCGCCTTCGGCTTCCTGGCGATCCGCGGCGTGCTCTACACCTTCTCCGACGATCCGTTCTGGCTGGTGGCGGTGCAATGCCTCGACGGCATCGGCGCCGGCATCTACGGCGCGCTGTTTCCGCTGGTCGTGGCGGACCTGACCCGCGGCACCGGCCGCTTCAACGTGGCGCAGGGCGCGGTGGCGACGGCGCAGGGCGTCGGGGCCTCGTTCAGCGCGACGCTTGCCGGGGTCATCATCGTCGGGGCCGGCTTCTCGACGGCCTTCCTCGTGCTGGCGGCGATCTCGGCGGCGGGCTTCGTGGTCTATCTCACGCTGATGCCGGAGACGCGCGGCTACGAGCCGCCGGGCGTGCAGACGCCGCCGGCCTCGGCCGTCGCAATTCCCGTCGGCGCCTGAGCGAGCGGAGACGGTCGCCATGGCCAGGAAACACGCACGCCGCAATGACGGCGGGCAGGGTACGCTCGTGCTCCTGCATGTCGGCGACCTGCATCTGACCGGCGCCGACGCGCCGAGCGCCCGCGACCTGCGCGCGATCCTCGACCAGCTCGGGCAACTGCCCCGGCATGTCTACGACTTCGTCTACCTGCCGGGGGACCTCGCCGAGGATGGCACCACCGCGCAGTACGACATTCTGAGAGATGCACTCCGCGCGCATCCCTCGATGCCGATTCGTTTGATCCCAGGCGACCACGACAAGCAGCACGGCGATATCGAAGACTTCGAGAGGGTCTTCATCGAGATTGCAGGAAGCAAACGCGGCGGCGGCCACGCGCCGATCGAAAACCGGCTGCCACAGCCCGAGGACAAGCAGCCCGTCCACCAATACTATTACGGCGAGATGCATGCGGGCGTGAAATGCCTGTTCCTCGACGTGATCAGCGCCGGGTTCGGCCGCAAGGGCATCGGGCTCGATTTCCGTCTGGGCGCCGGTCAGACGCAATGGCTGAGCTCGGAACTCGCGGCCGCCGCAGAGTCGAAGACGCCCTGCGCCGTGTTCATGCACGGCTATCCCGACGACCTTCGCGAGCCCTACGACCGCCTGGACATCGCGGGGCTGTTCTGGAGCACCCGCGTCCGCCTCGTCGAGATGGGGCACACCCATTACAACGAACTCGCCCATGACGGCCGCACCCTTTACGCGACCGCGCGCTCGGTCGGGCAGAACGAGGACGGGTCAGCCGGTTACGCCGTCGCCGCCATCGACGGCCCGGTGACGAGCTGGCGCTTCCGGGCGCTCGACCGGACCTGGCCCTTCGTCATGATCACGAGCCCGGCCGACCGGCGCGTCGCCATGCAACCCCTCGGCCGCGTCGCCGCAGGCATGGAACTCGACGGCAAGGGCCGCGTGACGGTTCGCGCCCTGGTGCTGTCCGATCAGCCCCCGGACTACTGCCGTTGCCGGGTCGATACCGGCCCCTGGGTCCTGATGGAGCTGACGGAGTCGCGCTGCTACGAGGCTCGGCTGCCCTGGCCGGAGGACGGCCGCAGCATCCAGGTCGAGGCGGTCGACCGGCGCTGGCCGGGCCACGGCCCCGACTACGTCGACACCGACGTGATCGAGCCGGTGATCGGCTTCCCCGATCCACCGCTGCCCTCCTGCCCGATGCCGAGCAAACCCGGCAGCGACGCCTTCGCGCTCGGGCCCTGGCTGCAGAAGGGCGTACGCGGCGACCAGCTCGGGCCGAACAAGAACGGCCGCAAGTGGTGAGGCCGCGCGCCTTCGCCGACCGAACCCGAATCCTCGCGAAAGACCAGCAATAATGGGCGCGCTGACGCTGACACCTCATCTCGCGACCTGGGGGATCGCGGGGCTCGCGACGCTCGGCGTGATCCTCCGGCCGATGGGATGGCCCGAGGCGATCTGGGCGGTGGCGGGAGCCGTGCTGCTCGTCGTGCTCGGGCTGTTGTCGTGGCACTCCGCCCTCGACGGCGTCCTCAAGGGCGCAGACGTCTACCTCTTCCTGATCGGCATGATGCTGCTCTCCGAGATCGCGCGGAAGGAGGGCCTGTTCGACTGGCTCGCGAGCATCGCCGTGCGCCACGCCAAGGGCTCGGCGACCCGCCTGTTCCTGCTGGTCTACGGCGTCGGCACGCTGGTGACGGTGTTCCTGTCGAACGACGCCTGCGCGGTGGTGCTGACCCCGGCGGTCTACGCCGCGACCAAGGCCGCGAAGGTCGAGAACCCACTGCCCTACCTGTTCATCTGCGCCTTCATCGCCAACGCGGCGAGCTTCGTGCTGCCGATCTCGAACCCGGCGAACCTCGTCGTCTACGCCACGCACATGCCGCCGCTGCTGCAATGGCTCGCCCGCTTCGCGTTGCCGTCGCTGCTCGCCATCGTCGCCACCTACGCGGTGCTGCGCATGACGCAGAATTCCGCGCTGAAGCAGACGCAGGTCGCCACGGACATCGAGAAGGTCACGCTCTCGGCGACTGGAAAGGTCGCGGGCTTCGGCATCGTCGCCACCGCCTTCGTGCTGCTCGGCGCCTCGGCCTACGGCCTCGATCTCGGCCTGCCGACGTTCATCTCCGGTGTCGCGGCGACTCTACTGGTGCTCGCGATCAAGCGCGGCGGCCTCGTCGATGTGATGAAGGACGTGTCGTGGAGCGTGCTGCCGCTGGTGGCCGGGCTGTTCGTGCTCGTCGAGGCGCTGGAAACCACCGGCGTGCTCAAGACGATCGCCGACACCCTCAAGGCCTATGCGCAGAGCGCGCCGGAGGCGACGGCCTGGGGCGGCGGCGTGCTGGTCGCCGTGTTGTGCAACCTCGTCAACAACCTGCCGGCCGGGCTGCTCGCGGGCGCCGCCGTCCAGACCGCCGACGTCAGCGAGAAGATCGCGGGCGCGATCCTGATCGGCGTCGACCTCGGCCCCAACCTCTCGGTCACCGGCTCGCTCGCCACCATCCTCTGGATCGTGGCGATCCGGCGCGAGGGCGAGGATGTCGGCGCCTTCCGCTTCCTCAAGCTCGGCCTCCTGGTGATGCCGCCGGCCCTGCTGCTAGCGCTCGCCGGCCTCCTGCTCGTCTGATCCGCGCCCTTCTTTCGCAAGAGACCTCCGTGAACGCCTCGCTGCTCTATCCCTTCATCATCATCGCCGGCTGCCTCCAGGCGCTCGGCAACTCCATGAACGCGCAGCTAAGGGGGCGGCTGATCAACCCGTGGCTCGCCGCCTCGGTGTCGTTCCTGCCGATCGTGTTCGTCTTCACGATGATCTTTCTCGCGCTGCCGACGCCGCTGCCGACCCTCGACACCCTCGCAGCGATGCCGTGGTACGCGCCCTTCGGCGGCGTGGCCGGCGCGGTGGCGGTGTTCGGCGGGCTCGCCTTCATCGACAAGGTCGGGGCCGGGCCGTTCAACGGCCTGACGCTGACCGCCAACATCCTGACTTCGGTGGCGATGGACAGCTTCGGCCTGTTCGGGCTGCAGGGCGGGGGCTTCAAGCCGATGCCCTGGATCGGCGGCCTGCTGATGGCCGTCGGCGTGGCCTTCATCGCGCGGGTCACCCCGGACAAGGGCGCGGAGAAGGATGAGGGGCACGGCCTCAACCCACGGCTGCTCTATCCCTTCATCGTCGTCGCGGGCGCTCTTCAGGCGATCGGCGTGGTCTGGAACGCGCAGCTGCGCGGTGCGCTGGTGAACCCGTGGCTGGCGGCGACCGTCTCGTTCCTGCCGGTCGTCTTCGTGTTCGTCTTCGTCTTCCTGATTCGGCCGACGCCCCTGCCGACGAAGCAGGACATCGCCGGCATCCGCTGGTGGATGCCGCTGGCCGGCATCACCGGCGCGGTCGCCGTGTTCGGCGGCCTGCTCTTCGTCGACAAGGTCGGCGCGGGCGCCTTCAACGGTCTGCTGATCACGGCCAACCTGCTCACCTCGATCGCGCTCGACCATTTCGGTTGGCTCGGCATGAAGCAGGTGAAGGCCGGAGCCTCGCGTCTGGGCGGTGCCGCCCTGATGATCGGGGGGATCGTCCTGATTTCGCTGTCCTAGGACGCTGTCCGGCGGAGTGGATGCCAGCCGGCCGAAGGAAAGCTATTCGTGGCAGAAGCATGAAGAATCCGGTCCGATTCCATCGGGTCGGATCGAGTCCAAACCGGGTTCGATGCTCGAACCATCGAAACGCGTCTCAGCGTAAAAGCTGCGACGCCTCCGCCGAACCGCGCTTGGTGATGCGCCACTTGATCGGGCCGGGCTGCTCATCGTCCTCCCGGTCGACGAGGCCCTGCATCCAGAGCTGGAGCATCGCCAGGTGTTCGTCCTGTGGCTCCTGACCCGTGAAGGTCATGGGGTTGCGGCGCAATGCCAGCAACAAAAACCGCTGTTTCTCGCTCAGGTCCATATCCATAGGACGAGCGGGACCGGTCGCGATTTAGTCCCCGTCTTGCGGAAGACGTGCATGAATCGCGATTCGACTCTCACAAGCTGCCGCCGGAGAGATCAAAGCGGCGCTTCGTCGGCGCCGTCAGGCGATCTTGCCGCGGATCACGGCATCACGCCCGCGAGCTTCAATCCCGCGGCCAGAAGGATCGCGACGGCGGACAGGATGAATTCGAGCGGGAGCGACGTCCAAAGCGCGGGCGACGGTTCCGCCGCGCGCGCGGCGCGCGTGAGGGTCTCATCCATGGGCGACCTCCTGGGCATCCCATCTGACGCGGGACGGCCGAAGACGCAGTATAGTGCAGGATGAGGCGGTTCGGGAAGCGCCGGTTCGCTGCGCCTCCCGAAGCGGTTCAGGCGATCTGCGCCGTCATGTCGACGGTCGGAGCCTCGCCGCTGGCCTTCACGAGGCCGATGGCGTGCTCGCAATCCTCGCGGCGGACATAGCCCTCGCCCGAATCCGCGACGACGTTGCCGTTCTGGACACGCAGCCGCCAACGCCATTCGCCGCCGGCATCCCGATACAATTCGAACCGCATGCGCTGACACTCCAAGCCGCCATGGCCTTGGCCAAAAAGATGGGGCCGCCAGCTCCGGGCGACAACGCCCGGAGCCGACGGCCCCTATCAAATCGTGTCGGTCGGATCAGGAGCGCGGAGCGCGGTCCAGCCAGCCGATGTTGCGGCCTTCGCCACCGCCACCGCCCGCCGGGCGGGGATTGCGGCCCTGCTGCGGACGGGCGTCGTTGCGGGTGTCCGTGCGCTGACCCTGGCGAACGGCAGGGCGTGCGGGACGCTGGTCCTGGCGGTCGCCCGGGCGGCCATCCTGGGTCGTGGCACGATTGACGACGGCAGCACCGTCGCGACGGGCCGGACGGCCGTTGTTGCGGCCCGCTCCCGGGGCCCCGCCGCCGGGACGGCCCTGGCGCTGGCCGGGACGGCCCTGCGGCTGGCGCGGCGGACGCCGTGCCTCGTCGGCGGCGGTCTCGGCCGCTTCTTGGCGTGACGGAGCGGAGAAGCCCTCGGGGAAGGCGCCGACCGGCACCTTCTGGCGGGTGATCCGCTCGATGTCGCGCAGGTAAGCCCTCTCCTCGTCATTGCAGAACGAGACGGCGAGACCGGTCTTGCCGGCACGCGCCGTGCGGCCGATGCGGTGGACGTAGCTCTCCGGTACGTTCGGCAGATCGTAATTCACGACGTGACTTACGGACTCGACGTCGATGCCGCGGGCGGCGATGTCGGTGGCCACGAGCACCCGGCAGGAGCCGTCCTTGAAGGCGGCGAGCGCCCGCTCACGTTGCGGCTGCGACTTGTTGCCGTGGATCGCGGAGGCGTTGACGCCGGCCTTCTCGAGCCCCTTCACGACGCGGTCGGCGCCGTGCTTGGTACGGGTGAAGACGAGCACACGCTCGTAGTCCGGATCGCGCAGGATGTGGTTCAGCAGCGCCTGCTTGGCGCCGGTATGGACGAAGATCACCTGCTGGTCGACGCGCTCGGCGGTGGTGGCCACCGGGGTCACGGCGACCTGGATCGGATCGCGCAGGTACTGGTCGGCCAAGCCGGCGATGTTCTTCGGCATGGTGGCCGAGAAGAACAGGCTCTGCCGCTCCTTCGGCAGCATCTTCACGATGCGCTTGAGGGCGTGGATGAAGCCGAGGTCGAGCATCTGGTCGGCCTCGTCGAGGACGAGAATCTCGACGCCTTCGAGGGTCAGCGAGCGGCGCTCGATCAGATCGATCAGGCGGCCCGGCGTGGCGACGAGGATGTCGACGCCGTTGGCGAGCGCCCGCTCCTGCCGGCTGATGGTCACGCCGCCGAACACTACGGTGCTCGTCAGCGGAAGATGCTTGCCGTAATCCGCAAAGCTCTCGGCGATCTGGCTGGCGAGCTCACGCGTCGGCGACAGCACCAGCACGCGGCAGCCGCGGCGCGGGGCGCGGGTGCGCTTCAGGGAGAGGCGGTGCAGGATCGGCAGCGCGAAGGCTGCGGTCTTGCCGGTGCCGGTCTGGGCGATGCCGCAGATGTCGCGGCCTTCCATGGCGGGGGCGATCGCCTGGGCCTGGATCGGGGTCGGCGTGGTGTAGCCGGCCTCCTCCAGCGCCTTCAGCACGGGCTGGGCGAGGCCGAAATCGGTAAACTGGGTCAAGTGGTGTCTTTCGGGCAGCGGGACCGCTTCTCGACAGCCGTTCTCGGGCGCGAGATCTGTGTGGGTCCGGTGTCTCGGGGACAGCCCGCGTGATGGGGCAGTCAGGGTGCATGCACGTTATGAAGAGAGGGGCCGGAACGCGTCCGACGCGATGCGCGGACATGGACCGTCACGCAGCCCTCTCAAGCGAACCCTGTTTCGGTCGCTGACGCTGCAACCGCGATATGCGCATACCGCAGCGCAAAGTCAACGCTCGCCATGCATCGAACTCGCGAGTAGCGCGCCACAGGATGGCGAAGCGTGGCCTTGCGGCATGACGAGTGCACTGCACATGCCTGAATGACACGAAGCGGCAGCGGATGTTTCGACATGACACGATCGCAACGCGATCCACGTCGCGATCGCGGGCGGCCGTGCGGAAGCGGGACCGTAACATATCTTATGCTACCCAAGCCGAAGGCGCTTCGACGCACGGGGTCAGTCCCGGGTCGGTCAGGCATGCGCCGGGGACCGGGATGATCGCGCGCCATACCCTCACCTATGTCGGGTCCCGCGCCGTGGCCGCGGCCCTCAACATGGCCTCGCTCGCCGTCTTCACGCGGCTTGCACCCGTCGACACCTTCGGCACCTACCTGTTCATCCTATCCTGGGCGATCGTGCTCTACGGCGCGACCTGCCAATGGCCGAAATTCGCGTTCTTCGCGCTCTACGACGATGCGCGTGCGCCGGAACAGATCGGCACCCTGGTGCGGATTCTCGTGGGCCTGCTCGCGCTGACCACGCTCGCCACGGCAGCAGCCGCCGGCCTCGGCTTCGTGGAGGCCCGCTTCGCGGCAGCGGTGATCGCTGCGACGGCCGGAACCACCATCTTCGAGGGCACTCTCGAGATCGCGCGGACCCGGCTCGCCGCCGAGACGGTCGCCGTGTCCGTCGTCTCGCGGGGCGCACTGGTGCTCGGGCTCGGCAGCCTCGCTCTTTCCTACGAGGGCGATGCCCGCGACTTGGTTCTCGCAGTCGGGCTCGCCAACGCATTGGCCGCGATCCCGGCCGGGCTATCGGTCTGGCCGCTGGTCCGGCACGGCAAGGGCAGCGTCACGGAAGCGCGACGGCTCCTGGCCTATGGCTGGCCGCTGGTGCTCTCATTCGGCATCGCTGCCCTGGCCCAGACCATCGACCGGCTGATCATCGGCAAAACGGTCGGCACGGAGGACCTTGGGGCCTACGGGGCGATCGGCGACTTTCTGCGCCAGAGCTTCGTCGTGTTCGGCGAGAGCATCGCACTGTCCATGATCTCGATCGCCAAGCGCGATGCACGCGACGGAGGCATGGAGTCGGCAGTTCCAGTGCTGCGCGATGCCGCCCGCGCCCTGACGCTGATCGGAGCCTTCGGCGCCGTGTTCTTCCTGACCTTCGACGAGACGATCGTTTCGATCCTGCTCGGGCCGGCCTACCGCGATTCCGCGATGACCGTGGCCCCGTTCCTGATCGCGGCGAGCGTCTGCATGATGTTCAGGGCCTACTACTTCGGGCAGGTGATCTACTTCACGGGATCGAGCACGCTCGACGCCATCGCCTCGACGATCCTCCTCGTCGCCACGGGCGGCTTGTCGCTGGCGCTGATCCCGCTTCACGGGGTCAGGGGTGCGGCGATCGCACTCGCGACCGGTCAGGCGCTGGCCTGCCTCGTCTACATCTTCGGAGCCAACGGCCGGATCCGAATGCCGGTGCCGATCCTCGACATTCTGCTGATCACGGCCTGCGCCCTCGTAGCCTCTGCTGCGAATTCGGGCATCGATCTGATGTTCGGCACCAAGAGCCCGGCCCTGCTCGCGCTCAAGGTCATGGTGATCGCCCTCTTCGCAGTCGGAGCGGTCTGGCACTTCAACATCATCGGCCTCGCCGAAGGCATCGCGCGCCGGGTACGGCGTGCGCCCTGATGCGGACCGCGTCAGGCCAATCCCGCACAGGCAGAACGCCCGACGGCGTCATCGTCTCGATCCGTCCGCTCGACCAAGCCGTGCCCATGCTCGGAGCCTGGCGAGATCTCGGCCATGCTGCCCTCGTCGAGAACCTGTTCTTCGAGGCGGACTTCGCCATGTCGGCAGCCCGCGCCTTCGGGGCGGGTATCCGCATCGTGACCGTCAGCGACCGGCCGCCGGACGAGCCCGGAGCACGCCTCCTCGCGCTCTGGCCCTGTCGCATCGTCCACCGCTGGGGCGTTCCGTTGCCGGCTCTGATGGGCTGGACGCACGGGTTCTCGATCTTCGGGGCTCCCCTCCTCGCCCGCGACGAGGCCGAACGTGGCCTGAAGGGGTTGCTCGATGCGCCGAGGGCCCTCGGCTTGCCGCGCCGTCTCCTGATGCCCTACCTGCCGCTCGACGGTCCGTTCGCCGCTCTGCTCGATCGGACGCTAAGCGAGACCAGGCAGCGTCGGACCGATTTCTGGAGCCACGAGCGGGGCTTCCTCGACGTCTCTGGCAACGAGGCATCAGCGCGTAAGAATTATCTCGATGTGAATGTCTCCCCCCGCAAGGCGGCCCAACTTGCCCGGTTCTTCCGGCGGATGTCGGCAGGCGGCGTGGTCGAACACGAGATCGTCCGTGATCCACGGGCGCTTACGGAGGCGCTCGCCGACTACGTCACGCTCGAAACGGCGGGCTGGAAAGGGCGGGCCGGCACGGCGGTCGGACGGCGGCCGGCGGAAGTCGGCTTCCTGAACGGATTGATCGCGTCGTACGGCGAGCGGGGATGCGTGCGCATCGATCGCCTGCGCCGGGACGGCCGCAGCCTCGCGTCGTCCCTGGCGCTGGAGACGGCATCGACGTTGTGGTTCCTCAAGATTTCCTACGATGAGGCCGAGGCCAAGAACTCTCCCGGCGCGCAACTCGTCGAGCGGGTCACCCGATCGCTGCTCGCCGACAACCGGATCGAGACGGCCGATTCGTGTGCGCCTCCGAATTTTCCGCTGATCGAGACCTTCTGGGGCGAGCGGCGCCGGCTTGCGCACGGACTGATCGAGGCCGGAGGCGGCGACCGGCTGTTTCGGCTCGCCGCCTCACTGGAAGGTCTGCGTGCGCAGGCGAGCCGCCTGCGCACGGGCGGGCCCGCATAGGCGGGTCCGGAGTTCAACCGCCCGGCTCATCGAACCGGCTCCAGCGAAACACCTCCCGTCCGGCACCGTCGATCACGCGAACGGCTTCGGCGCGTGCCTGCGAGCGCTGCGGCGCGCGAGCCCGCGCGAACAGGCGCAGCGCCCGCTCGGTAGCAACTTCCAGGTCGCTCACCCGCACGGAAACGCGCTGCTGTACGGGCGCTGCGTCCGTACCGTCGTCGGGTCCGAGGAGTTCGATGTGAAAGGTCTCGCGAACGGTCAAAGGCCGGGCGGCTCCCATGGGCGTGTCGGTGGCTGAGATAGAACGTTCGGCAACTAAGCCATCGGGGCCTCTCTTGCCGGATGCGAGGGCTTTGGCATCAAGCCGATAGCAGCGTACACCCCCGTGACGTCCACGCCGCCGCGTGGAGCATTTGCGTCCTCACGCGGGGTGCATGCTCGGGTTGGATGTGTTTCACTCCCACGGCGAAGGCGACGAACGAGAGCAATCATGGCGACCAAGCCCTTCGTCACGCCGGACTGGCTTCATCAACGCCTCAGCGCGCCCGACATCGTCGTGCTCGACGCTTCCTGGTATCTGCCCGCACAGGGGCGCGACGCAGAGGCCGAATTTCGCGCGGCGCATGTTCCCGGCGCAATCCGCTTCGACATCGACGCCGTCAGCGACGAGACCTCGCCATTACCCCACATGCTGCCACATCCCGAGGTGTTTTCATCGCGCATGCGAGCCCTCGGAATCGGCGATGGTGCACAGATCATCGTCTATGACGGGCTCGGCCTGTTCTCGGCCCCCCGCGTCTGGTGGATGCTACGAACCTTCGGGGTGCGCGATGTTGCGATCCTCGAAGGCGGCTTGCCGGCCTGGATCGCGGCTGGCTACCCGACAGAGGATGGCGAGGTTCGCCCTCGGGAGCGCCGCCACTTCACCGCCCGTTTCGACCACGGCTCCGTCGCCGATACGGGCGATGTGGCGCGCGCCCTCGATCGAAACGCGGCCCAGGTGGTCGATGCCCGCTCCGGCCCGCGTTTTCGCGGCGAGGAGGCCGAACCGCGCCCCGGCGTCCGACCGGGGCATATGCCGGGCGCGCGCAACGTCCACTACGCGGCACTGCAGGCCAACGGCCGGCTCAAGGACGAGGCGTCGCTGAGGGCCGCTTTCGCCGAGGCCGGCGTGGACCTCGACCGTCCGGTCATCACGACCTGCGGCTCGGGCGTGACGGCCGCGATCGTCTCGCTTGCCCTCGAGACGCTGGGCCGGCCGCCCCGCGCGCTCTACGACGGATCCTGGGCGGATTGGGGCTCCGACGAGTCTCGCCCCGTGGCGACCGGGCCGGTCTGATCTCGGCAGACGTCGCGTCGCCAACCGCAAGGTCGTCTTGATTTCGGCACGGTGCCGGCGCTCGAAACGATGCGCTTCGGCCACACCTGCAAGGCCACGATCAGCGTTCTCGATTCATCGCTTGTAACATTATCACAGTCACGCGATGAAACGTTGTAACGTTTATCTGTGAGGCATGATGCGTGGCGTGACGTGGGCCGGACGACGGAGCGTATCTGGGCGAAGTGCCCTGTTGACCGGGACAGTGCTCTCCCTCGGCCTGTTTCCGTTCGGTGCCATCGCCGCACCGCAGGCGGAAGCGACGCTGGAAGAGCTCAGCGTGACCTCGGTCAGTCCGGTCCAGACCAAAGGCGCGTCCGGCTCGCGCGTTCCGACCGGCGTGCTGCCGGTGGTGACGGATACCTTCTCCCCGGTGACGGTGGTCACGCAGGACCAGATCTCGCGCAACCAGCCCACCAGCCTCGGCGACGCCCTGTTCGATCGCCCGGGCCTGTCGTCGTCGAGCTATGCACCCGGTGCGGCCTCGCGGCCGATCATTCGGGGTCTCGACAATGCCCGTGTGCGTATCCAGGAGAACGGCGTCGTCAGCGGCGACGTGTCGGAGCTCGGCGAGGATCACGCAGTCCCGATCAACCCGCTGGTTTCGGACCGGATCGAGGTGATCCGGGGGCCCGCGACCCTGCGCTACGGCTCCGGTGCGATCGGCGGCGTGGTCTCGGCGGAAAACAACCGCGTCCCGACCTTCATCCCGGCCAACGGTGTCCAGGGACAGGTCACCAGCGGTTTTTCCAGCGTTGATAACGGACGGCTCGGGGCCGCCACGGTGGATGCCGGCGGTGACGGTTTCGCCGTTCATGCCGACGGCTTCCGGTCGGCGGCCGACAGCTACGACACCCCGGCCGGCATCCAGCGGAATTCTGCGAACGAATCGCAGGGCGGCTCCGTCGGCATCTCGGCCATCGGCGACCGCGGCTTCGTCGGCGTCTCGTTCAGCCACTACGACTCGCTCTACCAGATCCCAGGTGGCGAGGCGGCCGAGAACCGCACCCGGCTCGATCCGCGCCAGGACCGCGTGCTCTCCCGCGGCGAGTACCGGCCGCTGGACGGACCGTTCGAAGTGATCCGATACTGGGCCGGCGCTTCGGTCTACCGCCACGACGAGATCGGCATCGGCGGCGACGGGATCGACGGCATCCAGGCGACCTTCAAGAACCGCGAGGCGGAAGGCCGGGTCGAGCTGCAGCACGTGCCGGTGACGACCGCGCTCGGAACGCTCACCGGCGCGCTCGGCCTCCAGAGCGGCCGGCGCGTGCTGAACACGCAGGGCGAGAGCTTCCTGCCACCGACGGAATCACGCGCGAACGCGGTCTACCTGTTCGAGGAGCTCACGCCTGTCCAAGGCCTGCGCTTCCAGGCGGCAGGCCGGATCGAAGGCGACCGTCTGAACAGCACCGCACGGCAATTCCCGAGCGACTACCTGCCGGTCGCCGGCGAAGACCCGGCCGCCTATGCATTGACGCGCCGTTTCCCCCCGAAGAGTCTCAGCCTCGGCGCCCTGCAGGACCTGCCATACGGCTTCGTCGCCAGCCTGAACGGCTCGTACGTCGAGCGGGCACCTACCGGCTACGAGCTGTTCTCTCAGGGACCGCACGACGCGACCGCAACCTTCGAAATCGGCGACCCGACCCTGCGGCTCGAGCGCGCTCGGACCGTAGAGGTCGGCATCCGCCGGGCCGAAGGACCGCTGCGGCTGGACGCGACCAGCTATTACACGCGCTACACCGGCTTCATCTTCAAGCGCGACACCGGCATCCGCTGCGGGGACGATTTCGGCTCCTGCGGCAGCGACGACGAGCTGCGCCAGATCGTCTACTCGCAGCAGAACGCCACGTTCTACGGGGCCGAGATCGGGGCACAGCTCGACGCGATCCCGGTGGGCAACGGCTGGGCCGGGATCGAGGCGCAGTACGACTTCGTGCGGGCGCAGTTCGACGACGGCAGCAACGTGCCGCGCATCCCGCCTCACCGTCTCGGCGGCGGCGTTTTCGTGCGGGCGGACGGCTGGTTCGCGCGGGTGAACATCCTCCACGCCTTCGATCACACCGAGGTCGCGCCGTTCGAGACGACGACGCCCGGCTGGAACGATCTGCGCGCGGAGGTCGCCTATACCAAGCCCCTCGATCCGGGGATCTACGGCGTCAGCGAGGTCACGCTCGGCCTGCAGGGTCGCAACCTGCTCAACGACGACTTCCGCAACTCGGCCTCCTTCAAGAAGGACGAGATCCTGTTGCCGGGCCGGAACGTCCGGCTCACCCTGACGGCACGGTTCTGAAACGAAAAAGGCGCGCCCGCGGGGACGCGCCTTTCATGGCTCCGAGCGGGCCGGGTCAGCCGTGGCAGGCACAGCCGGCGTGGTCGCAGCCGGAATGATCCGGATGGCCGTCGGCACATTCGTCGCAGCAGAAGGCCTTCTCGTCGCGCTTCACGGCCTTCTCGACCGAAACCACGCAGACGCAGTCGGGGCAGGCGCACTTCACCATGTTGACGTCGACGCTGGCCATTCCACTCTCCCGAGACACAGTTCCGCAGCACGAACGACGCGGATTCGGCGACGAATGTAGAACGAAAGAGCCAGGCTCGCGAGGAGCCCGGCTCGGGTCGATTCACATTCTTCAACGATGAGGCGCCGACGCATCGGCGCCCGGATCGGTCATCGTCGGATCTTCACCTTGGCCTTACGGGCGGCATAACGCGCATCCCGTTGCGCCTTCCGTTCTGCCGTCTCCGCCTCCTTGCGCGCAGCCAGTTCAGCCGCGGCAGCCTCCTCACGCTCGATCTGAGCCTTGAGTTCAGCCTCCTCACGCAGGCGCTTCTCCTCAGCCGCCTTGCGCTCGGCCTCGACCCGGACACGTTCCCGCTCGCGGGCGCGGTCGTCTCGGGCCTGGGCCACTTCCTGGCGGTGCTTGGCCTTGGCCATCATCTCCGGATCGTCGAAGGAAGGCCGGGACTTGAACTTCTCAAGCAGGGCCGCCCTGGCATTTTGCGAGTGCTGGCGGCGATCGTCGAAATTTCGATAGTCGAATGCGCTCATCTGACCTTTCTCATGTCGTAACGCAGTGACCCTCCGGAGCCGTGTTGCTGCACAGTCCGGTGGAAGCGCCCCTTCTGTGGGCTCGTGGACGGCCGAAACAGGCCGGGTTGCTGACGCGCGCAGCCGATGCACGACGTCACGTGAACGATCAACGAAGACCGTTGCTGTCGATCGGGGACCGAAGCGATTTTTTGGGACCGTTGCCCGACGGAAACGACGGCGACGGCTGTCCGGACGATCAGCTTGCCTGAAGGTTGATGGCGGCGGGTTTCCCGCTGCGGCGGTCGTTCTCCACGTCGAAACTCACCTTCTGGCCTTCGGCGAGGCCGCGTAGGCCCGCGGCCTGCACCGCCGAGACATGGACGAAGACGTCCCGCCCCCCGGTATCCGGCTCAATGAAGCCGTAACCTTTGATTTCATCGAACCATTTGACGGTGCCTGTCTGCATGCGTTCATCTCCGCTTGGTCGACCCTCTCCGGAAAAAGGGTGTCCGGGCGCCGGTCCGAAGCCGGGGCCGCCGTCGATGTGGAAGAGGTCGTCTGGCCGCGACTTGCCGTCACACGGACGGAGCCTGGGAAATGCGGCCGACGGGGTCGGGTCATGAAAAGTCAGGTAGGTCGCCCCTTGGCGAGCGACAAGAGTCCGCGGCCGGTCGGCGCCGCCGTCAGGGTTTCGCGAAGGTGGAGCGGTCGGCGGCCAAGGTTGCCCCGGGTATCCCCTTGCGGCTAGGCTTGGACTCAACAAAGGCTGCGATGCAGCGCGCGGGTTGAGCCTTCCCGCTCCATCCGTGCCGCCAAGCGGCCGATCCGTCGAGGGGTGGCGCAGATGGTAGACGGTTCGTTCGACATTTGCGGGCACAGCTTCGTTGTGCGGTCGCATTCGGCCGGATGAGCTCCCGCGATTAGGTGCCAGTCCTGACCCTGCTCCGGGCCCCCAATCATCATGGCCGGCGTCTCGTGCGCCGGTTCGCCTATGCGTTGCTGGCGACGAGCGGCCTCGCCATGGCCGTGCCCCAGCCGGCTCAGGCCTTCGACCTGTTCGGGCTGTTCGGCTCCGAGGAGGAGCCACCACAGCCGACCGCCACCGCCCTCCCCTACAGCGTGCGCATCACCGGGGTCGACGACAGCGACGTCGTCCAGGCACTGCAGGACACCTCGACGCTCTACCGTCTGCGCCAGGAGGCACCGCCCGACGGCGAAGGGCTCGTGCGCCGGGCCGACGCCGACCTGCGCCGCCTGACGGACGTCCTCTCCGGCTACGGCTACTACCAGGGAACGGTCACGATCCGCGTCGACGACATCGCCGTCACCGGCGAAGCCTCGCTCAATGCGGCGGCCCGCGCGGCCGAGGGCTCGCGTGCCCAGGCTCTGGTGCCGGTCAAGATCGTGGTCGATCTGGGCCCGGCCTACACCGTGCGTTCGGTGGCCGTGCGCGATCGGGCCGGACGAGCCTTCTCGACCGAGGTGCTGCCCGAGCGATTCACCCGCACCGACGACGACGTGCCGGCCCGCTCCGCGACCGTACTCGCCCGCGAAGCCAAGATCGTCGATCGCTTCCGGGCGCTCGGCCACCCCTTCGCCAAGGCTGTCTCCCGCGATCCAGTGGTCGACGACGCGGCCCACGTCATGGACGTGACCTTCACCGTCGATCCCGGCCCGAAGGCCGGCATCGGCGAGGTCGCCGTGAAGGGCGCCGAGGGCATCGATCCGGCGGTGATCCGCTCGTTCATCTATTCGGAGCCGGGCGATCCGTATTCGCCGAAAGCTATCGCCGACATCCGCCGGACGATCGCGAAGGTCGAGGGCATCGGATCGGTCCGCGTGCGCGAGGGCGAAAGCCTCGATGCCTATGGCAACCTGCCGGTCTTCGTGGAGCTCGGCGAGCGCGAGCAGAACCTGCTCGGCGTATCGGCCCGCTACTCCACCGTCGACGGTCCGGGCGTGCGCGCCTACTACGCCAACCGCAACCTGTTCGGCGGTGGCGAGACCTTCCGGTTGGACGCCGACATCTACTATCTCGGTCTCGGCTTCGATCCGTTCGCGCAGCAGCGCAAGCTCGCCGGCATCGACACGTCCGGCCTCGGCGGCCGGCTGTCCGCGACCTTCGTCAAGCCGGCGTTTGACGGCAGCCGCAACGACCTGCTCGCCAACGTCTTCGTCACCCGCGAGGTGCAGCAGAGCTATCTCGTCGATGCGGCCGGGGCGTCGGTGGGACTGCGCCACCGCTTCTCGGACACCTTCTCGGCCCAGGTCGGGCTCGACGGCCAAGTCGGCCGATCGCAGGATGCGCTCGGCAAGGTCGATTACCGGCTCATCGGCGTTCCGGTCTCGGTGACCTACGATTCCACCGACAGCCTGCTCGACCCGACGCAGGGGTTTCGCGTGCTCGCCTCGGCGACACCCTATCCGAGCTTCCTCGGCTCGGACCCCGGCATCTTCGTCGCCAAGGCCCAGGGCTCGACCTATTACGCCCTCGACGACGAGGCGAACACGGTGCTCGCCGGCCGCATCGGGTTCGGCTCGGTCTCCGGCGCCTCCCTCGCCGAGATCCCCGACAACTTCCGCTTCTTCGCCGGCGGCGGCGGATCGGTGCGCGGCTTCGCTTTCCGAACCCTTGGGCCGCGTGGGCCGTTCAACCTGCCGATCGGCGGGCGCAGCCTGCTCGAAGCGTCGCTCGAGGCCCGCATCAAGGTCACCGACACGATCGGCATCGTGCCGTTCTTCGATGCCGGCACGGCCTTCGCCTCGTCCCTGCCCGATTTCGATGAGCGTATCCGCAAGGCAGTCGGCCTCGGTCTTCGCTACTACACCGGCATCGGGCCGATCCGCGTGGACCTCGCTTTCCCCCTCGACCGGATCAAGGGCAACCGCGAGCGCCCGGTCGCCCTGTACATCAGCTTAGGTCAGGCATTCTGATGGTGGTTGCCGGGACGGGACGACGCCGCGCCGTCGCGGCCCTTCTATGCGCCCTGACCCTCGCCTTTGTGATCTTGGCCGTGCTGATCCCGGCCGGTCTGGGCCGGGCGGCCGACGGCGAGAAGACGGTTCTGGGCGGCCTCCTGTCGAAGGCGCTCTCGACCTCGTCGTCGAAAGTCTCGATCGGTGCCGTAGACGGTGCGCTGTCCTCGGATTCGACGATCCGCGACGTCACGATCAGCGACCGCGACGGAATCTGGCTGAAGCTCGACCGCGCCCGTCTGGTCTGGAGCCGCCTCGCCCTGCTGTCGGGCCGGCTCGAAGTCGACAGCCTGGAGATCGGCCGCCTCGACGTGCTGCGCAAGCCGCTGCCCGACCCGACCGCCGTGCCGGTCGAGGAGCCGGACGGCAAGCTCCTTCCCGATCTTCCCGTGAAGGTCGAGATCAAAGCGTTCAAGCTCGCCGAACTCGTGCTGGGCGAGAGCATCGCCGGACAGGCTGCCAGGCTCGCGGCCGACGGCAAGGTGAAGCTCGGCAATCCGTCCGAGGGGCTCGACCTCAACGTCGATGCCCGCCGCCTCGACGCGGCCGGACGCTTCATCGCCAAGCTGCTCTTCGTGCCGAAGGGTGAAACGCTGGAACTGAAAGCCAGCCTCGTCGAGCCGGCTGGCGGCCTGCTCTCGAAGGCCGGCAATCTGCCCGGCGAGCCGCCGATCAATCTCGACCTCGACGGGCGCGGTACGCTCGACGCTTGGAACGCCCGGCTCGACTTCGATGCCGGCCCCGACATCGGCGCCAAGGGCGGCGCACGCATCTCGCGCATCGGCACTGACCGGCGCCTCAGCCTCGACCTCGCCTCGCGCATCGAGGGGCTCGTCCCCGGCCCGGCGGCTGCGATCTTTTCCGGCACCACGAAGCTCGAAGGAGGCCTAAGCTTTTCCGATAGCGGCGCTTTTCGGATCGACCGTCTCGACCTGACCTCGCGGACGGCCCGCCTTAACCTTGGCGGCGGCATCACCGCGGATCGCGTCGCCGACCTGACGATCCAGGCCCGTGCCGTCCCCACGGAAGGCGGCGTTACCAAGGCTGCCGAGACCGAGCTGCAGACGCTCGTCTTCGACGGCAGCGTGAAGGGCCCCATCGCTTCACCGGTGGTGAAGGGCACCCTCAACGCGGCAGGCCTGCGCACCAAGGACTCGTCGCTCGACCGGATCGAGGCGAGGATCGGCGCCGAACCAGTCGGCACAGATCCGAAAGCGACCCGCTTCGCCCTCACAGCGGACGCGAAGATGGAGGGTTTGCGCCTTGCGGACCCGGCTTTGCGCCGCGCGATCGGCTCACGCGCCGCCTTCACGTTGCGCGCGACATCTACGACGGACGGCAACCTGGATGTCGCACATCTCGTGCTCGACGCCGAGACGGCCAACCTCAAATACGCCGGACGCGTCGGGCAGAACGTCCTGACGGGCAATCTGGAGGCGGCGTTGCCGGATGTCGGCGTGTTCTCGGGAGTGGCCGGCCGGGCGCTCGCGGGGCGTCTCGATGCGAAGGCGGCGCTCAGCGGCGACCCGGCACGCAAGTCCGTCGCCGCCGACCTCGACCTGCGCGGCCGGGATCTCGTCCTCGGGATCGAGGCGGCCGACAACCTGCTCGGACGGGCGCCCATCGTCACCGGCCGCGTGTCGCAAGCCTTTGATGGATATGGCTTCGAGGCGCTGAAGCTGGCCGGTGCGGCGATGACGGCGACGCTGCAGGGTCAGGCCACGGCGACGCGGGCCGACGTCACCGGACGGGTCGATCTCACCGACCTCGCGGCCCTCGACGAACGGCTCGCCGGCCGCGCGAATCTGGACGCCCATCTCACCGGTTCGCTCCGTGAGCCACGGATAGACCTGGCGCTTGCCGTGCCGCATGCCACGGCCAGCGCCAAGGCCATCACGAATTTGCGCGTCGATGCGGCCCTGGCCAATCTCACCGGCGCGCTAAACGGCGACGTCCGCATGAGCGGCAGCGTCGCCGGCAAACCGCTGACCGGCGCGGCGCGGATCGCCCGCCCGACCCCGCAGAGCTGGTCCCTCGACAGCCTCGCCTTCGCCCTCGGATCGGTCGCGGTGGACGGCCGGGCGGCGGTCGATGCCGGGACGCTGCTGAGCGAGGGCCGGCTGACGGTCCGCGCCGGCAACCTCGACGATCTCTCGGCCCTGGCGCTCGCGCCGATGGGGGGCAGCCTCGACGCCGCCGTGACGCTCTCGCGGGACGGCGGACGGCAGGACGCCGCGATCCGCGCCACCGGCGAGTCGCTGCGCTACGACCGCTACGGCCTTGCCCGGCTCGATGCGGACCTGACCTCGCGGGACGTTTTCGCGCGCCCGGTGATCGACGGCCGGCTCAACGCCGACCGCCTCGTAGCAGTGGGCCAGACCGTCGACACCGTCCGGCTGACCGCCTCCGGCACCCCGCAGGCGAGCAACGTGACCCTGACGGCGCAGGCGCGCGGCTTCGCCCTCGACGGCGCGGCGCGGCTCGTCCCCGGCGAGGCCACGCGGATCGAGCTGCAGCGCTTCTCGGCGGCGCGCGGCGGCGACCGGGTCGCGCTCACGGGCCCCGCCAGCGTCACGATCGCGGACGGCGCGGCCGTCATCGACGGCCTGAGCCTCGCCGCCGGCACGGGCCGCGTGACCGTCCAGGGCCGTGCGGGACAGACGCTCGACCTCAAGATCGGCATCCGCGCCCTGCCCCTGGCGCTGGCCCGCATCGCCTCGCCCGGCCTCGCGCTCTCCGGCACCCTCGACGGCGACGCCGACCTGCACGGGTCCGCGGAGCGGCCCGAGGGGCGCTACGCCCTCACGGTCTCGCGCCTCGTCGCGCCGGAGACCCGCAAGGCCGGTCTGCCGCCGATCGATGCGAAGGCGAGCGGCACGCTCGGTGACGGCAGCGCCAGCATCGACGGCCGCGTCTCGGCCGGGCGCGGGGCGGAGATCACCGTGACCGGCTCGCTGCCGATCGAGCCGGGCGGCGCGCTGGCGCTGCGGGCGCGCGGAAATCTCGACGCGGCACTCGCGAATTCGCTGCTCAGCACCGGCGGCCAGCGCGTCGGCGGCCGGGTCGCCCTCGATGCCGGCGTCTCGGGCACGCTCGCCGCACCCCGCGTCGAGGGCTCGGCCACGCTCTCCGGCGGCAGCGTCAGCGATCCGCTCAACGGCATCCGCCTCACCGACATCCAGGGCCGCGTCACCGGCCAGGGCGAGACGCTGGTGCTCGAACGGCTCACTGCCGCGACCCGCAACGGCGGCCGCGTCTCGGTGGACGGCCGCGTCGCCCTGCAGCCGGCCTCGGGCTTCCCCGGCACCCTGCGCATCGTCGCCGACCGGGCCGAGCTGGTCTCGAGCCCGCTGATGACGGCGGTGACGAACCTCAACCTCGCGCTGAGCGGCCCCCTCGCCCGCACGCCGCGGATTTCGGGCCGCGTCGACGTCGTCACGATCGACGTCGCGGTGCCGGACCGCCTCCCCGCCACGGTGCAGCCGCTCCCCGGCATCCGCCGCGTCAACACCACGCCGGAGATCCGCGAAAGGCTCGCCAAGCGGGCCGACCGCAAGGCGCAGGTCGCCGGAGCCGGCAGCAAGGGCAAGGGGAAGGCCAAGAGCGCCGCGCCCTTCGACGCCACCCTCGACCTCGTCATCAGCGCACCGAACCGCATCTTCGTGCGCGGACGGGGGATCGATGCCGAGCTCGGCGGCGAGCTGCACGTCACCGGTTCCTCGCGCGATCCGCGCGCCGTCGGCGATTTCGAGATGCGGCGCGGCCGCATCAGCATCGTCGGCCAGCGCCTCGATTTCACCCGCGGCCGCCTGAACTTCGCCGGCGACGTCACCGCGCCCGACCTCGACTTCGTCGCCGAGACCAAGGCCTCGGACGTCACCGCCCGCGTGGCCGTGAGCGGCCCGGCCAACCAGCCCGTCTTCGCGTTGACCTCCGATCCGGCCCTTCCGCAGGACGAGGTGCTCTCGCGCATTCTGTTCAAGAAGGCGTCGGGCAACCTGTCGCCGTTCCAGGCGCTGCAGCTCGCCCAGGCCGCGGCCCAGCTCTCCGGCGCGGCCGGCGGCCCGGATGCGTTCGAGGCGGCGCGCAAGGGCCTGGGGCTCGACAGCCTCGACGTGTCTACCGGCGCGAGCGGCGGCCCGGCCATCGGCGCCTCCCGCTACCTCGCCAAGGATCTGAGCGTGGGCGTGAAGGCCGGCGCCAAGCCCGCCGACACGGCCGCCACCGTCGATTACGACGTGACCCGCCGGATCAAGCTGAAAGGCGAAGCCGGCAGCGACGGCCGCACCTCCCTCGGCGTCGGCGCGGAATGGGAGTGGTAGGGGCGGTTCGCGACCTGCGGTAGAAGGCCGTTCCCGTCATCGCGAGCGCAGCGATTTAGGGCCGCAAACGCCGAACCGTTGCGGGACCGGCTCCGGATCGCAACGCTATGCTCGCGATGACGGTGAGGGCTTGCCCGTTCTGGTGAAGGGCGTCCGACGTCCGGCACCGGCGAGGCGCATCCGCTTTCCACCGTTTGCAGACATACACCCCAACCCCTCGCATAACCGTCGTATGAGCAAGTGGTCGGATGTCGAACTGCACGGCTATGTCAGCGCGGCCGAGAGAGGTGGCGTCGCAGACCAGATGTGGCTCGGTTGGGCATACTGGGAAGGTAAGTTTATCGCGCCTGATCTCGCCCTCGCTTCTCGCTGGTTGGAGAGCGCGACAGCAGGCGGCGACCCGGAGGCGAGCTACCGCTTCGCCTCGTTTCTTCATGCGATGGGCCAAGTCGAGCGCGTGCTGGATTTGCTGCGGGATGCGGCGGACAAAGGGTTCCCGCCCGCAGCCTACGCGCTCGGCGGGCACTACCGGGCCGGTCGGATCACGCCGAGGGACATGGATCAAGCAATCGCGGCGTGGCGGCGGGCTGTTGCCTTGGGGCACATCCCTGCCGAAGCTCAACTCGTACGTGCTCGGATACAGGCGGTATCACTGATCCACCGTCCACTTGTATGGCTACGGCTCGTGCCGATCAGCCTGCGTGCCGTTCAATGCTTCTGGCGCGATCCGAACGACCCCAGGGTGCTCGGTGCCTGAGAGCAATTGCCCCTTGGTCTTACGGCTGCTTTCCACCTTGGGCGGACGTTCGAATAGATGCCGAGCATCTGATCCTCATCAGGCGAACGCTTTTCGACCAAGGAAACATCACTTGGTCGAAAGACGGAATTCCAAAACAAAATTCGAGCCCCTATGGCCCGACGCCATCGCGTCGAAACGAATCCGGCGGACGCACAATCGACCGAGCACGCACGAAAAAGGGGCCAGTTGCCCGGCCCCTCGACAGCGATGCTGCCGTAAAACTCAGTAATCGTAGTCGCGGCGGTAGCCACGGTCGCGGTCGCGGTAGCGCTGCTGACGGTAATAGCCGTCCTCGCGGTCGCGGCGGGACCATTCACGGTCGCGCTGGCGCTGGTTCCTGTTGCGAAGGTCGATGCCTGGACCGTCGGGGCCGATGGTCAGCCGCTGCGCGGAGGCCGGGATGGTGGCGCCGAGGGTGGCGGCCAGGACGGCGCCGGCGAGCAAGATTTTTGCGGTCTTCACGATGAGACCTCCTTTCCCATGCTACAGATTGCGGGGCCAACCCATGGCAACGGGCTTCGTTCCGATAAAATCAACACGGCCGCCCGCTTAGAAATTCTTTCTCCAATGCGTGAGAATGCCGGCAGGTCCGTTCCTGTCGGATCGACTGATCGTCGGCCCGCCTCATCCCTACCTCCCGAAGCGAATAGTGTCCGGTTCGAACCCAACATGCCTGCGCGCGATCTGATTCTGTTTCCCGACCCCCGCCTGAAGCTGCCGGCACGGCCGGTCGAGACCTGGGATCCGGGCCTTCGCGCCCTCGCCGGGGACGTGCTCGACACGCTGCGCGCCGTCTCCGCGATCGGGCTGACGGCGCCGCATATCGGCGAGCCGGCGCGGATCGTCGTGATCCGGCTGCAGCCCGACATGCCGCATACGGTCTACGTGAACCCAGAGATCGTCGAGGCCTCGGCGGAGCGGGCCTCGCAGGTGGAGGGCAGCGTCTCGATGCCCGGCATCACCGAATCCGTCGAGCGCGCCGAGCGGATCCGCGTGCGCTACCGCGACCTCGACGGGAGCGCGCACGAGGAAGCGGCCGAGGGTTTCGCCGCCGCCTGCCTCCAGCACGAGATCGACCAGCTCGACGGCATCTTCTGGATCGATCGCCTGACGCGGCTGCGGCGGGAGCGGGCCCTGAAGCGCTTCGCCAAGCTGAAGCGCGCGACGCCGTGACCGGGGACAGGGCTGTCGATCCTTCTTGAAGCGCTGTGCTAGAGCATCGGCCCCAAACGTGGCCGCTGGTTTTCGGAAAAAGCCGATGCAACACGAAAACCTGGAGCATCGCCCCGGATCCGATCTCCGGGGCGATGCTCTAGAGCGCGGACGATCTCGCACGGATGGGTCGATGCGCACCGGTCTCTCGATCGCGGCTCTCGTTCTCGCGGCGGCCCTGCCGGCCGCGGCGCAGGCGCCCCCGCGGCCGGCCGACCCGATGCCACCGGTGATCTCCTGCGCGTCCCTGGCGAACCTGCGCACCGTGTTGCGCGACGCCAAGGACGAGGCCGCCGCCGCGATCCCGGCGATCACCGATCCGAAATCCGACCTCGGCTGCAGCGTGCTCGACCGGAAGGCCGTGACGGGGGTCGCCGATTTCGTGGCCTTGAACGGCCGGGCCTACGAGTGCCTGAGCCTTCAGGGCACCGCGATCTGCCACTGGACCGTGGCCGGCTCGGCGACGGCCGCGCCGGTCCGCCCTGCCCCCGCCGCTCCGCCGCAAGGGAAGCCCAAGCGCTGAGACGGAGAGCGAGAACCGGATCGCCGCTGCCGATCTTCGCGGCCGGGCATGGGAAAATCCGGCAGGCGGCCTAGTTTCCGGCGACGCCTCGAACCGTCGGAGACCGTGCCTTGCGACTGCCCCTGATCGCCTGCCTCGTCCTCGCCTGCACCGGAGCGGCCGCCGAGACGGCCCCCGCCCAGCCCGCGGTGATCGCCTGCGACAACCTCGTGACCCTGCGCCGCCTGATGGTGCAGCAGCCCGAGGGCGACACCATCCCTGCGGAGTTCGGCGGATGCCGGGCGATCCCGGCGGAGGGAGTGGGCGAGGTCGAGAAGCGCGCGATGATCGGCGACGCGCCCTACGAGTGCCGGAGCCTCAAGGACGGCCCGTGCCTGTGGGTGCGGCCCTGAGCGGCGGCCGACGGTTTCGGCAGTCGATCGCAGTCGAGATCTGCTCGCCGCGGTCGACGAGACTGACCCTATTGCCTGCATCGCCGTGGCGACGCTCGGTCAGCAAGTCGACAAAAGCGCGACGGCAGAGCATCGGCGCCCACTCTGCATGAACTGGACGTGATGCGGCGCCCGTCACCATTCACACGTCAGTCGTCCGCCCCTCTTGCAGAGTGCGCGGGCCGTCGTACAGACGAAGCGCGTGGCCGTTGCCAGTCGATGCGCGCGCGGAATCAGATCTTTTGGGGAGACAGTTCGATGCAGCGTCACGCCGTGCGTCCGCGAGGGGCCTCCCGGCCCGTCCCGTCCCGATGCCTCGGCGCGACGCTGCTTCTCGCCGGCCTGGCCTTCGCCGGTTCCGCGCGGGCGCAGGAGGCTCCGATCACCAGCCTGCAGGACGCCGCCTGCCGCGCCGAGGCCAAGGCCCGCGTGTTCTCGATTCCCGACCCGCTGAATCTCGGCCTGCGCGAGATCGGCAAGCAGCTCTATTTCGGCTGCATGAAGCGCTCGACGCGGCCGGCCCGCCACGCCAAGACGCGCCGGCAGCGCCGGCAGCGCCGGCGCTAGAGCAGGCTGCGAAAAAGTGGCAACGGTTTTTCGCGCGAAGCCTGCTCTAACCTTTTGAATCGATCACGCTGCGTTTTGATCGATTCGATCGAAACGCAGCGTGATCTAGAGCCGTTCAGCTGGAGAGCGGCGCGCCGATGCGGGCGCGCAGCTGTGCGCGCAGGCGCTCCTTGGTGGGGCTCGATTCGGCCTCGATCGCCCACATCAGACGCAGGAGCTTGCTGATCGGGAGGGCGTTATTGCCCATGGCGTCGGCGACCTGCTGCTGGAGCGCTTGGGTCGCCAGCATGGAACTCGGCTCGGCCGTCATCTGCATGATCAGGATCCGCTGGGGCGTGTCTCGACGCGGCGCTTTACGGCCTTCCGGCGCGTCACGCCATAGCTTTGCCGACTATCCCCAGGCTGCTCACAGCTTGGAACGGCTCCATGCAAGGCCGCCATGCAGCCACGTCCGGGGTCGGACGCCGGCCGCGTCAGCGCGGAAACAGCTGCAGGCCGTCATCTGGCAGGAGGTTACGCGCCGGTCCGCCGGTCTGCTGGCCGCGGCCCTGCTGGTAGTAGGGCAGCTCCGGACGGCGGTCGTTGCCGCTGCCGGAATCGTACTCCCAGGGCCTGCTCCAGGGGGCCCGGCCTCCGGGCGAACCGATCGGCTGGCCCACGAGAACCGGAGCATCCTGCCGGTCGCGGCCAGAGGGCACCGCTGACGCCGGAACGGGCATCAGCGCGATGGCGCCGAGCAGCACAAACAGGGGTCGCATCGATCTCGTCCTCGGTCGCGCCGTCGCGCGCTCGCTTTGTCAACGGCCAAGCTGCCGCCGCGTTCCTCCGAAACGCGCGAGGCCCGCCGCCCGGGTTACGGGCGGCGGGCCTCGAAGGGCGGTGGTCCGCGTCAGTGAAGCGAGAGGCCGACCTCGGCGGCAGGCGGGGACTTCTTCGGCTTGGCGGGCGCCTTGGCAGCGACGGCCTTCGGAGCCTTGGGGGCAGCGGCCTTCGCTGCAGCCTTGGCCGGCTTCGGCGCGGCAACCTTGGCCGGAGCCTTGGCGCGGGCGGCCGGCGCGGCCTTGCCCACGCTCACCTCGGCGACGGGGACGGCTTCGGCGGCGAACTCGGCCTCGGCCTGGAACCAGTGGGCGTCCGCCCGGCCGACGACGCGGCCTTCGCCTTCCCAGATGTAGTAGGCGCGCTCACGCACCCGGTGCTCGATCACGTCCATGAAGCTCTCCTGTGGTCCGTCCAAGTCGGACGATGGAAGGCCATGGTTAAGAGGGCGTTAACGGGCGTGCGCCGCAACATGCGCGGGATCGGTACAACCGCTGCGCGTCACATCCGGGACACGCTACCCATCGCTCATTGCGGTCCCGACAGCCGGCGCCGGTTCGCACGGACCTTGCTGCGGTAGCCGGAGACGATGCTCTGGGTCGTGCCGCCGGTCGCCATCAGCATCGCGGTCTCACCGGCCGCGAGCACCTTCTCGCTGACCATGCGCTGCATCTCGGCCTGGGCGCCCGCACCACCTGCCGCGAGCTTCGCCATCCGCAGACCGATCACGGCCTGCGATTCGAGGGCGAGCATCGCGGTGTCCATGCCGAGC
Organism: Methylobacterium thuringiense; assembly: GCF_022179645.1. Taxonomy (GTDB): domain Bacteria; phylum Pseudomonadota; class Alphaproteobacteria; order Rhizobiales; family Beijerinckiaceae; genus Methylobacterium; species Methylobacterium thuringiense. Next base: position 176,324 of record NZ_BPRA01000006.1, on the reverse strand, counting down.
GTCCACCACGGTCCGAACATGCGAAGGGCTCCTGCGATCGAGGCTGGTTAGAGCGCTTTCCGACCAAGTGGTTGCCGGTTGGTCGAAAGAAAGCGCGTCACAATGAAGGCTTAGAGACGCCGGCCCGATGCAATCGGGTCGGGTACGGCTCTAAAGTCCCGCTTGGCCCGATACGTTCCGCCGTGCGCCTCAATCCGTGCGCCTCAATCGAAGTCGAAGTTGCGGCCCTTGGCGGCCGAACCGCCGAGGCTGATCTTCTTGGCCGGGGGTTTCGCCTGCGCCCCGCCGAGGCTGATCTTCTTCGGCGGCGGCGGCGCTTTCGGGTCCACGGCCACGGGGGCGGGCTTCAACGAGGCCTGGCCGTGGATGACCGAGCCGATCTCGCCCATCGCGCGGATCAGGTCGTCGCGCTCGCAAGAGCGGGCCACCTTGAGGCCGAGCTGGTGCATGTGGCTCTTGCTGTAGAGATAACCCGCGAGCCGGGCGCGCAGCAGCGGCTGAATCTCTTCCAGGATATAGGGCAGGTCGTAATCGTCGGCCCGGTAGACTTGGCCCAGCAGCTCCAGGGAGACGGGGCAATCCACGTCGGGTTCCGCGCCGGTGGTCGGATGGGACTGCGTCATGGGTCACCTGCTGTGGCGGGGGCGGAAGGCGGGTCGGCGATCGATCCGGCGGTGGCGCCGTCGCGGTCTCCCGGAGGAGCGGACGGAAGCGGCTTCAGGCATCCGGTGCAGACCGACGCGATGGCGATGCGTGCGCGACGGTCGCTACGCGCCCAAACCGCCTCCCGCAAGGCCCGCGCCCGCGCCGCGACCGCCGCGTCGTCGTCGCTCGGGCGGATCCGCAGGAACAGCGGTTCCTCGGCGAAGGCCGGCGGCGCGACCAAGGACGAGCCGGCGAGAACCAGGAAAAGCAGACTGCGCACGCGACGCCCTCGCGGCTGTCTCCGGAGGTAGGGAGGTTCGGTCGTCATGGTTAACCGTGGCTTACACCGGCCTGCCTCGATCCCGACCGCTGGTCGCGATCGACGCTTTCGGCAGATGGCCGCCGCCGCGCAGTCGCGTACGCAAAGGGCCAGCCGAAGGGCGATGAGCAGGGCTCGTCGCCCTTCGGAATCGCTCTCCCGACGTGGGTAGCGGTGACGCAGCGACCGAACGTCGGCTCGACGACACAGCTGCGGATGGCGTTCATGGTGGGCATGGACATCCTGCTCCTCGGCCTCGCGCCCCTGTCCCTCATGGCAGCCGCCCTCGCCTATTCCGGCCTGATGATCATCGCCATGCGGCGATGATGGGGCCGGCGCTGGTCCGACTCCGCCTTCGCTTGCCGCCGGACCGGCCCCTGCGATAGAGCCGGGGTCCAGCCTCCGGCCTCCAGAACGATCGACATCCACATGACGGGCGACAAACCCAAGGCGCGGCTGCCGCGCGGCTTTCTCGACCGCAGCGAAACCGAGATCGTCGCCCAGCACCGCATGTTGGAGACGATCAAGCAGGCCTTCGAACTCTACGGGTTCGAAGGACTCGAAACGCCGTTCGTCGAGTACACCGAGGCGCTCGGCAAGTTCCTGCCCGATCTCGACCGGCCGAACGAGGGCGTGTTCTCGTTCCAGGACGACGACGAGCAGTGGCTCAGCCTGCGCTACGACCTGACCGCGCCGCTCGCCCGCCACGTCGCCGAACATTTCGACGCGATCCCGAAGCCGTATCGCAGCTACCGGGCGGGCTACGTCTTCCGCAACGAGAAGCCGGGTCCGGGCCGCTTCCGCCAGTTCATGCAATTCGACGCCGACATCGTCGGCGCGGCCTCGGTCGCGGCGGATGCCGAGGTCTGCATGCTGATGGCCGACACGCTCGACCGGCTCGGCCTGGCCGGCCAATACGTGGTCAAGGTCAACAACCGGAAGGTGCTCGACGGCGTCATGGAGGCCTGCGGGCTCGCCGGCGCGGACAAGGCCGGCCAGCGGCTCACCGTGTTGCGCGCCATCGACAAGCTCGACCGGCTCGGCGCCGACGGCGTGCGCCTGCTGCTCGGCTCCGGCCGCAAGGACGAGAGCGGCGACTTCACCAAGGGCGCGGGCCTCGGCGCCGACGCGATCGAGCGCATCCTCGCCTACGTCTCGTTCGAGGCCGCGCCGCACGAGGGCGGCGACCGCATGACCTTCTGGGAAAAGCTGTTCGGCACCTGGCAGGATGTCGTCGGCGACTCCGAAACCGGCCGCGAGGGCATCGCCGAACTGCACACGATCATGCGGCTCTGCACGGCGGCGGGCTACGGGCAGGACCGCGTCCGCGCCGACCCCTCCGTCGTCCGCGGTCTCGAATACTATACCGGCCCGGTCTACGAGGCCGAGTTGACCTTCCCGGTCCAGAACGAGGACGGCCAGACCGTGCGCTTCGGCTCGGTCGCGGGCGGCGGCCGCTACGACGGGCTGGTCGGCCGCTTCCGCTCGGAGCCGGTGCCGGCCACGGGCTTCTCCATCGGTGTCTCCCGGTTGTTCTCGGCGCTGCAACTCGTGAAGAGCCCGCTGCTCGAAGGCACCGCGAAGCCCGGTCCCGTCGTGGTGCTCGTGCTCGATCGCGAAAACATCGCCGAATATCAGGCCCACGTTGCGGCACTCCGCAACGCCGGCATCCGGGCCGAGCTCTATCTCGGTGCGTCGGGCATGAAGGCGCAGATGAAATACGCCGACCGCCGCCGCTCGCCGATCGCCCTGATCCAGGGCTCGAACGAGCGCGAGGCCGGCGAGATCCAGATCAAGGATCTGATCGCGGGCGCCAAGGCCGCCGAGAGCATCGCCAGCAACGCCGAGTGGAAGGCCGCCCGGCCGGCCCAGGTCTCGGTGCCTGTCGCCGAGATGGTCGAGCGGGTCCGCGAGATCCTGGCCAGCCATTTCGGCTGAGCCGGCGGGCCGCGTCCTTCCACGTCATTCCGGGGCCGCGAAGCGGGACCCGGAACCCAAAACTTGCCTCGACGGCTTGCTCCAACGGTGCATCCCGGGTGGATCCCGGGTTCTCGCCTGCGCGGCGAGCCCCGGGATGACGGCAGGTGGTCGCTGAATACCTTCGCGTCCGCTTAGAAGAAGAACGTCGTCGTCAGATACCCGTAGATCGTATCGCCGGTGTTCGGCGCGTTGGGGGCGTTCCGCAAAAAGTCGCCCTTGATGAGGTAGGCTGCGCCGGTATCGATCACGATCGAGCGCGGCACGACCCAGTAGCGCAGGCGCGCCTCGATCTGCTGGCCTGCGAAGCTTCCCGACTGGCCGGTGCGGTCACGGATGCCGGTTGCGGCGAAGCTGTCGGTCGGGTCCTCCAGCCAGAGACCGCGATAGGCGACGAAGGCGTCCCAGACCGGGTCCGGCGCGATCTCGAAGCGGATGCCCGGCGAGATCAGGTTGGCACGCTGCACCGGGCCGTAGAGGCTGGTCGGCCCGTAATCGAAGCGCCGTGCGCCGAACAGCGTATCGAACCGGTTGTTGCTGTTCGGATTGCTGCCGTCACCGCTGGCGTGGTCGTAAACGGCCGAGATCCGCGGTACCCACGGCGCGTCGAAGGTGTAGCCGGCCTCGGCATGAACGAAGTAGGCCTTGACCGGCACGTCGGTGACGTCCGTGATCGCCGCCGTGTTGCGGGCGACGCCGGTCTGGAAGATCGCTTCGAGCTCATGGTCGAACTGGCCGGCCTTTGGGGCGCGATAGAGCCGGAAGCCCGGCGTGAACAGGCGCCGGTCCCGCGTCTGGATGCCTTCGAGCTGGCTGCCCTCGTCGCGCTCGATGAAGCCGTAGCCGTAGGCCTCCAGGATTCCGCCGAGCACGTTCGCCTTCGTAAAGATGCCGCCGAACAACTGCGCATCGAAGCCTTCGTGGTCGAACGCGACGCTGTTGCTCAGGATGCCGGCGCGGTCGCTGGGCTCGCGGAAATGCGGCAGGGTGTAGAACAGGCGAAGCTGGTCCTTGTCCGCATTCTGCCAGTCGTAGGCGACGCCGGTGAAGCTGTTGATGGTGTTGCGGAACTGGTTGCGGGCGATCAGGCGGCGCGATCCGATGTTCTGCGTGAAGCGGCCGACCTGCAACGTGCTCGTCGTGCCCGCGCCCACGGCGTCTTCGAGGTCGAAGCCGAGATAGGCCTGACCCAATTCCAGCGCATTCACCTCGGTGGTGGCGATGGAGTTCGAATTGCGGCGCTGGAAGTAGGCGCGGCTATCGAAGATTTCGCCGCCGATACGGACCGGGCCGGTGTCGTACTCGGCGAACAGGGTCGCCTGCATCGTGAACACGTCGTTGGTGCCGGGCACGGGCGAGGGCCGAAACTGTCCCCCGAGGCCTTCGAACCGCGGCCGGAGCGAGCCGTTGATCTTCCAGCCGTCGGGTTTGCCGAGGGCCTCGTAGAGCGCGAAGAACGGCCGGAGCTGCAGGGCCTGACCCGGAGCGGCCGGAACCGCCGCCGGCTTGGCGGACGCGGCCTTGGCGGACGCGGCCTTGACCGATTTTGCCTTGGCTCGCGGTGCCGCGCCGGCTGCCGCGGGGGTCGTTACCGGCGCGTCTTGAGTGGACACGGCTTGGGCCGACACGGCGGATGGAACGAGCGCTCCGAAGAGAGCCGCAAACAAGGTGAGACGGGTCACAGATAGACTCCACACACGGACGCCGCGAAGCGACTCCGTATCGATGCTGTTTTCGGCGCCGATGATACGATCGCGTGGAGCTCGGCGAGCCGAAACGAACGCAACGCTCCCTCGACCGGCCACACGACGTACTCATACATCCTCAACGCATGAAGACGCATGAGCGATCTGCGCACAAAATCGGTATTAATCGGGATCTTGTAGGCAAATCAAGAGGACTTGATCCGTAAACAAGTGGAAAGACAATTATTCTTTACTTGACGTGCAAAAGCAGAATTTGATTCTTGCGGAGACAGTCACAAAAATACTTCACCTGCTTGAGTGGAGATTGCACAGCCGCAATCGGAACCGCAGGGTCGATCGGGAAACGGCCGGACGGCGGCGGATGATTTTTCGGCTCCGACGTGTCGATGCAACGTGGCTATCAAAGGTTTGACGTTGCCGGAGCGGCCTTCATCCGCCGTACTTTTCAAGCGCCAGACCGTGTTGTATTTCGGCGACACCTGTAGTCGCTACGGGCGCAGCCGGTAACTTTGCGTTCACCATGCCGTGGCAGGGTCGCGCGCTCTGGCACGGAGTCGACGATGCACGCTGCACGATGGAGGGCCGCCGGCCGCGCCCTGCTGCCGTTCACGCTCGGCGTGTCGCTCGGCTTCAGCGCCAGCGTGCTGGCTGCCGATTTCCCCGACTTCGTCGACGAACCGCTGGCCGCCCCCGGCCCCCGGTACTTCCCGCGCGGCGAAGGCGAGGCCGATGCCGCTGTCCTGGTGCCGCGACCGGCCCGGCGGCGCCTCGCCGGCTGCGCACCCTGGCGTGTCCCGGTGCCGACCGATGCGCCGGACGATCCGAGCTATGTCGGTTCGGAATACGGCCTCGGCAAACCGAGCTATTACGGCTTCCGTCCCGGCCTCGGCCGCAACGACCCTTTCGGCCGCCCGCTACGCTACTGCCCCTGAGCTTCGGGCAAGCGCCGCTGAAAAGCGATGAACGCAGGCGATCGAGAGCCGTATCCGATCCGATTGCATCGGCTCGGCGTCTGTAAGGCTGTGTTTTGCCGCGATTTCTTTCGACCAACCGGTATCCGCTTGGTCGGAAAGCGCTCTAGGCTTCGCCGAGAACGAACGGATACGCCGTCTCCACGACGTACGGGCCGCCGCCCCGCGAGGCCCGCGCCGAAAACAGCGCCGCCCGCCTGGCCGTGAAGCTCACGCGCGAAAAGATGCCGGTCTGCGTGAGGTAGTGGGCGACGGCCTCCGCCCCCGTGCTGCGGTTGAGCCGGGCCAGCGTCACGTGCGGCGTGAACTTTCGCGGTTCGGGGTCGAGGCCGGCATGGCGGGCGATGCGCTCGTGCTCGGCCTGCAGGTCGGCGAGTTCGGTGTTGGTGGCGACGGACGCGTAAACGGCGCGCGGCTTGGTCCCGCCGAAGATCGCGAGGCCGTCGAGTTCGATCGCGATCGGCGCGCGGGGACGCGCCTCTTCCAAGAGGGCATGCACCGCGTTCGCCGTGTCGATGTCGACGTCGCCGAGAAAGCGCAGGGTGATGTGCAGGTCGTCTTCGTCGACCCAGCGCGCACCGGGCAGCCCGCCGCAGAACGCACTCAACCGATCGACGACGTCTGCAGGAATCTCCAGCCCCGTGAACAGCCGCGGCACTCAGTGTGCGCCCGGCTGGAGGCGCGCCAAGAAGCTCTCCACCGATGGCAGGATGCTCTCGACGATCCGCGCGACGCCCTTCGCGTTCGGATGCAGCCTGTCCGGCAAGGCCAGGGCGGCATCGCCCGCGACGCCGTTCAGGAAGAACGGGTAGAGCACCAGGCCGTAGCGGCCGGCGAGATCGGGATAGATCGCGTCGAAGGTCTGCACGTAGTCCGGTCCGAGATTGGTCGAGGCGCGCATGCCGGCAAGCAGCACGGGGATACCGCGCTGCTTCAGCCGCGCGATGATCGTGTCGAGCGCCTTGCGGGTGACGGCCGGATCGGTGCCGCGCAGCATGTCGTTGGCGCCGAGTTCGAGGATGACGCCGTCGGTCCCGTCCGGCACCGACCAGTCGAGGCGGTCGAGGCCGCCGGTGGAGGTGTCGCCCGAGACGCCGGCGTTGGCGATGCCGACATCGTGGCCCCGGGCCTTCAACGCCTTCTCCAGCAGCACCGGGAAGGCGGATTCGGCCGGCAGCATGTAACCGGCGGTGAGGCTGTCGCCGAGGGCGACGAGCTTGAGCGGGCGGGCGGCGCGGGCGCTGCTCATCGGGTCGCCAAGCGTGACTGCGGCAAAGAGGAGTGCCAGCGCGGCCGTGCGGCGGCCAGGCCGCCACCCCACATGCGGAGCCTCGCGGGGCATGGAGGCCTCGCCCGTGTCCGCGATGCGTGACACAAGGCGCCGGACGATTCCCGAAGCAACTCCCACTGGACCCAGCCTTTCGCCGATGATGCTTTCCCCATCCGCGCACACATCGGTCGTCCCGTCGTGAGCGACAAGGCCGTCATCCTGTCCGGGATCGATCTCAGCCTCGGGCGCGGCCCCTCGCGGGTGCATGTGCTGCGCGGCATCGCGCTCGACGTGGCGAAGGGCGAGGCTGTCGGTCTCGTCGGGCCCTCGGGTTCGGGCAAGTCCACGCTGCTGATGGTGATGGCCGGGCTCGAGCGGCCGGATTCCGGACGGATCACGGTGGCCGGCACCGATCTCGGCGGCCTCGACGAGGATGCGCTGGCCCGCTTCCGGGGCCGCAACATCGGCATCGTGTTCCAGGCGTTCCACCTGGTGCCGACCATGACGGCGCTGGAGAACGTGGCGCTGCCGCTCGAACTCGCCGACGCACCCGACGCCCAGGCCCGCGCCGCCGCCGAACTCGACGCCGTCGGCCTCGGCCACCGGCTGCATCACTATCCGGCCCAGCTCTCCGGCGGCGAGCAGCAGCGCGTCGCCGTCGCCCGCGCGCTCGCGCCGAATCCGGCGATCCTCGTCGCCGACGAGCCCACCGGCAATCTCGACGAGGCGACCGGCCGCGGCATCGTCGACCTGCTGTTCACGTTGAAGCGCGAGCGCGGCGCGACCCTGGTGCTCGTGACCCACGATCCGGGCCTCGCGCGCCTCTGCGACCGGACGGTCCGCCTGCGGGCGGGCCGGGTCGAGGAGCCGGTGGCGGCGTGATGCGGCGTCCATTCCAGCGGATCGCGTGAGGGCCGACGCCATGCATGGCACCCTGCCATCGCCACAGCCCGGCCGCCCCCTGCGCGGTCCGCTCTCCGGCCTGCCCCTCACGCTGCGCCTCGCACTGCGCGAACTGCGCGGCGGCCTCTCCGGCTTCGTCGTGTTCATCAGTTGCATCGCCATCGGCGTCGCGGCGATCGCCGGCGTGACCTCGATCTCGCGCTCGCTCGGCGACGGCCTCGGCCGCGAGGGCCGGCGCATCCTCGGCGGCGACCTCACCTACAGCCTGATCAACCGCGAGGCGACGACCGCCGAGACCGCGATCCTCGAGGGCCAAGGGCGCGTCTCCGTCGTCGCGACGATGCGGGCGATGGCGGTGGCGACCGATGGCAGTGCGGCCCTCGTCGAGCTGAAGGCGGTGGATGGGGGCTATCCGGCCGTCGGCAGCCTCGCCACCGACCCGGCGGCACCCGTGGCCGATTTGCTGGCGACGCGCGACGGCGTCTTCGGCGCCGTGGCCGACCCCGTCCTGCTCACCCGCCTCGGCCTCAAGGTCGGCGATCGCATCACCGTGGCCGGCAAGCCGCTGGAGATCCGGGCCGCGCTGGTGACGGAACCCGACTCCATCTCCGCCGGCATCGGCTTCGGCCCGCGCCTGATCGTTGCGATGGAGGCGTTGCGGGCGACCGGCCTCGGCGAGCCGGGTAGCCTCAACCGCTGGAGCTACCGGCTCCAGCTTCCCGCCGCCACCGACCCGGAGCTGGAGGCTGCGAGCCACGCCATCGGCAAGGCGCTACCCGATGCCGGCTGGGAGGTGCGCTCGCGTCTCAATGCCGACCCGCGCTTCGCCAAGAGCGTCGAGCGCTTCACGCAGTTCCTGACGCTGGTCGGGCTCACCGCCCTGATCGTGGGCGGCGTCGGTGTGGCGAACGCCGTCAGCGCCTTCGTCGAGCGCAAGCGCGGCTCGATCGCGACACTAAAGAGCGTCGGCGCGCCGGGCTCGCAGGTCGTCGTGCTCTACCTGACGCAGGTGATGCTGATCGCCGCCTTCAGCATAGCGATCGGGCTGAGCATCGGCGCGGCGATGCCGTTCCTGATCGACGCGCTGTTTCGCGATTCCCTGCCGCTGCCTCTGGAGCCGACGCTCGCCCCCGGCGAACTCGCGCTGGCCGCCGCCTACGGCCTACTGACGGCGCTCGCTTTCGCGATCCTGCCGCTCGGCCGCGCTCACGACATCCCGGTCTCAGGCCTGTTTCGCGACACCGTCGACCCGTCGGCGCAGCGCACGCGGCTGCGCTACAAGGCGATCCTGGGGGCGGCCCTGCTGGCGCTGGCCGGACTGGCCCTGGCCACCGCCTTCGACCGGAAGATCGCGCTGATCTTCATGGCAGCGGCAGCGCTCGCCTTCGGGCTTCTTCGCCTCGTCGCGATCGGTCTGATGGCGGGGGCAAGGCGCTTGCCGCATCCGCGGGCGGCAGGGCCGCGGATGGCGCTTGCCAACCTGCACCGCCCCGGCGCGCTGACCCCGGCGATCATCCTGTCGCTGGGGCTTGGGGTGACGCTGCTGGTGACGCTCAGCGTCATCGACGCCAACATCACCCGCGCGCTGACCAACACCCTGCCGGGCAAGGCGCCGAACCTGTTCTTCCTCGACGTGCCCTCGCGCGACGCCGACGCGTTCACGGGGTTCCTCCAGGGCAAGGCGCCGGCGGCCAAGCTCGAGCGGGTGCCGATGCTGCGCGGGCGCATCACGGCGCTGGATGGCGTGCCGGTGGAGCAGATCAAGCCGCCGGAGGACGCAGCCTGGGTGCTCGACGGCGACCGCGGCATCACCACCGCGGACAGCCTGCCCGATGGCTCGAAACTCACCGACGGGCAGTGGTGGACCGAGGAGGAGGGCAAGACCCCGAAGCTTTCGTTCGAGGCCGACCTCGGCAAGGCGCTCGGGCTCAAGATCGGCAGCACCGTCACCGTCAACGTGCTCGGCCGGACGCTGACCACGACCATCGCGAATTTCCGCAAGGTCGAGTGGCGCTCGCTGGGCATCAACTTCGTGATGGTGTTCTCGCCCGGCACGTTTCGCGGGGCGCCGCATTCGGACCTCGCTACGCTGACGCTGCCGGGCGGCCCCGATCCGGCGCTGGAGGCAACAGTCCTGCGGGACGTGGCCAAGGCGTTCCCCTCGGTGACGAGTGTGCGGGTCAAGGACGCGCTGGAGACGATCGACCGGCTCGTCCACAAGCTCACCCTGGCGATCCGCGGGGCGAGCGTGGTGGCGGTGCTGGCGAGTCTGTTCGTCCTGGCCGGCGCCATCGCGGCCGGGCACCGGGCGCGGCTCTACGACGCCGTGGTGCTGAAGGTGCTGGGTGCAAGCCGCCGTCGGCTGATGATCGCCTACGGGATCGAGTACGGCGCGCTCGGGCTCAGTGCTGCGCTGTTCGGGCTGCTGGCCGGTACGCTCGCCGGCTGGGTCATCGTCACCAAGGTCATGCGTCTCGACTTCGGCCTCGACCTGAGCGGCGCTCTCGTCGCTGCGGCGAGCGCCGTGATCCTCTCCGTCGCGATCGGGCTCGCCGGTACCTGGCGCATCCTCGGACAGAAACCGGCGCCGTACCTGCGTCAGTTCTGAGTCTTACGTGATCGATCGCGACGGTCGATACGGACACTATCCTCCCCCTCGCATACCGTTTCCGGTCGATCGAAACGGGCCACGCATGTCCTCTCCTCCCCCTTGTGGGGAGGAGAGCGCCTTCATCGACCGAACCGATCGACCGGCAGCGGTGAGAGGTCGAGGACGGTCTTGCGAGATCGGGCGCCCCCCTCCGCGAAAACTTGGTCAGCCGTCGAGAAATCAAGTCTTAACGCTGTTGTTCGGGATGAAAACCTGGGCCGAACCGTGCTCGGATTTCGCGCGGGCAAGCTCGACGGGGCTCTTGTTTATGGCAGTGCAACGGAACATATTTCAGCATGAGGCCCTTGCGAGGGGCCACAGGTATCGCGTGCGGCCCTCCATCCCACGCTGAGAAGGCTTCCAAAGGAAACTTTCATGGCATTCGAAAACTCTCCGTTCCGCCAGGGCGCCCAGCCCCAGGGCTATGCGGCGCCGCAGGTCGAGGTCGACCAGGGCCTGCGTAGCTTCATGCTCGGCGTCTACAACAACATGGTCGTCGGCCTCGGGATCTCCGGTCTCGTGGCGCTCGCCATCAACATGGCCGCCGTCGCGAGCTACCAGGGCTCCAAGCCCCTGCTGACGCCGTTCGGCCAGTTCCTCTACACCAGCCCCTTCAAGTGGGTGCTGATGTTCGCGCCGTTGGCCTTCATCTTCGTCTTCTCCTTCCGGATGGACCGGATGTCGGCCGCCTCCGCGCGGACGATGTTCTGGGCGTTCGCGGCGGTGATGGGCGCCTCGATGTCGACCCTGATGCTCGTGTTCACGGGCGCCAGCGTCGTGCGGGTGTTCTTCATCACCTCGGCCACCTTCGCGGGCATCAGCCTTTACGGCTACACCACGAAGCGCAGCCTTTCGGGCATGGGCTCGTTCCTGATCATGGGCCTGATCGGCATCATCATCGCCTCGGTCGTGAACATCTTCCTGGCCTCTTCGGCCCTGCAGTTCGCGATCTCGGTGCTCGGCGTGCTGATCTTCGCGGGCCTCACCGCCTACGACACCCAGAAGCTGAAGGAGATGTACCTCTACAGCGGCGCGGATGCCGAAGGCGCGGCGAAAATGTCCGTCAACGGCGCATTGACGCTGTACCTGGATTTCATCAACATGTTCCAGTTCCTGCTCTCCCTGCTCGGCGACCGTCGCTGATCCCTGCGAAGCAGCCAAACATCGAAAGGCCCCGGCAGCGCTGCCGGGGCCTTTTTCGTTCGTGAGGGATCGCACGCGGCGATCCGACATGAGCCGCTACTCTTTCATCATGACACGCGCGAAAGAACGGTCGAGCCCGCGGACCATTGGAGGCGCGGTGCGCAACGCTGCCGGCCTCCCCCTCATCCTGGCAGCACGGCGTGCGCTGATCGCCGCCGCCTGCCTCCTCGGCAGCGTCAACGCGGCTTCGGCCGACGGTCCCGACGGCGATCGGATCCGGCGCATCGTCACCGACGTCATCCGTCCGCTCATGGCCGAGAACGCCATTCCGGGCATGGCGGTCGGGGTCGTGGTGGGGGGCCGCCGCCACGTGGTGAACCTCGGTGTCGCCAACAAGGAAACCGGCGGGACGGTCACCGGCGAGACGCTGTTCGAGCTTGGCTCGGTCAGCAAGACCTTCACGGCGACCCTCGCCGCCTACGCGCAGGCGACCGGCGCCCTGTCGTTCTCCGAGGCGGCCAGCAAGCATCTGCCGGCGCTCGCAGGCAGCGCCTTCGACGGTATCAGCCTGCTCGATCTCGGCACGTATACGGCCGGCGGCCTGCCCCTGCAGTTTCCCGACGCCGTGACCAGCCATGACGGGATGATCGCCTTCTACCGGGGCTGGCGACCGCGCTACGCCCCCGGCACGCACCGGCTCTACGCCAACACCAGTATCGGCCTGTTCGGCTTCATCGCCGCCGCGAGCATGCGCCGGCCCTTCGGCGAACTCCTGGAGGGCAAGCTGTTCCCGGCCCTCGGGCTAAGCAGCACTTTCGTGACGGTGCCTCCGGCTCGCATGGGAGACTACGCCTACGGCTATGCGAAGGACGACAAGCCCGTCCGGGTGGCGCCGGGCATGCTGGATTCCGAGGCCTACGGCATCAAGACGACGGCCGGCGATATGCTCCGCTTCGTCGAAGCGAACATCGATCCCTCTGGACTGGACGACATGCTCGGACGCGCGATCCGCACGACGCAAACCGGCTATTTCAAGCTCGGAGGCATGGTGCAGGGCCTCGGCTGGGAGATGTATGCCGATCCGGCCGACCTCGACACTCTGCTCGCGGGCAATGCGGCTGGGGTGATCCTCGAAGCCAACCCGGTCGTGCGGCTCGATCCGCCGCTGTCACCCAACCCCGGCATGCTGCTCGACAAGACCGGCTCGACCAATGGCTTCGGCGCCTATGTCGCCTTCGTGCCGGCCAAGCGGATCGGGCTCGTCATGCTGGCGAACCGGAACTATCCGATCCCAAACCGCGTAAAGGCCGCGCACAAAATCCTCTCGGCGCTGGACGGGCCGACAGACGCCGCCAGGGCTCCGTGAGCCCTAGACCGCTCGTCGTATAGCCGTCCGACTCTCGAGACACGACAGCGGTTCTGTCGGGAAAAATACAGGAACCGCCCGGTTGCGATCCGATTGATGCACATCGCCGGCCGGCAATCCCGAGGCGTCGGCGGCGGAGGGCGACAGGCTCTCGCCTTTTCCCAACCCTGCGCCCCATGCCTCGTTTTCACTTCAACATCTATGACGGCTACACCGCCCGCGACGACGCCGGCACCGAACTGGAGGATCACGAGGCCGCCCGCACGATGGCAATTCGCCTCGCGGGGGAGTTGATGGTGGACGAAGGCCGCAGAACCAAGCTCGGCAACGAGTGGCGCCTGGAGGTCACGGACCATACCGGGCTCGTGCTGTACCGGATCGATTTCAGTATCGCGGAATCGTCCGCGGTGGCCAAAAGATGGGTCTAGCGGACATCGTACGGCCGGCGATTTGAAAGCGGCGGCGGCGCCGGAAGCGCGACCGGACGAGCGCCGATCGCCACTTCTATCTCAGGCGTGAGCGAAAGTTCCGGTTCGCACTACGGCAGCGCGCCGGCCTTCTCCTTCACCTGGGTGATCGTGTCCTGGCAGGCCTTTTCGTCGCCGGCCTTGTCCTGGGCCTTGGCCGTGTCGAGGAGCTTGCGGGCCTCCGCTACGCCGCCGGCCGTGGACTGCGTGGTGGGATCGGAGGGCTTGCCGTCGGGAGCCTTGTCGAGCGCCTTGGGCGAGTTCGAAGACGTGGCACCGCCTGCGGGTTCCTTGCCCGTGACCTTCTCGGCACCGGCGCTGTCCAGACGCCGCTCGATCGTGCTGATGTCCTCCTTGCACGAGATGGCCAGGGCTGGCGCGGTCGTCGCGCCGAGCATGAGACAAGCCGGCAACAGGTAGGAAATCCGCATCGAACAACGCTCCAAAAGTCGGCTGCGACGGCAGCCGACGCGGCGAGGGAAGCTCTCGCGAGAGCCGGCGTTCCCCGATTGCGGCGCATGGTCGTCGCATCGAAATGACGCAGCGATCGGCGGCGTCGGTGTCGCGGCCGATTGTTGTCGAGAACAGCGCGACTATTTTCGATGGACGCCGCCGAATTGCTCGGGGGCCGATCTCATCAGGACGTGACCATGCCGCTGCAGCGACATCTCGACGGCGGCTCGCATATCCCGCCGGAGGACGGCACCTCGATCCGCTTCACCATGGCCGCAGGAGACCGGATGGTCACGGTGAACCTGCCGCTCTCCGTGATGCGCTCGGAATTCGGCGAGAGCCGGCTCGAACCGCTCGCCGATTTCGAGACGCTTCGGGAGGTGATCGAGGCGACGGCGAGCCAAGCCTACGATGCGGCCGACGAACCGGGCGACCGGATCGACCTCGCGGCTGCCAGTTTCAAGACGGAGGCTAGCCGGACCTACCTGCAGACCAAGGACGACTGAAACCCGTCCATCACGGCTCCCAGGCCGGTGCCGGCGAGGCCTCTGCCAGCTGGGCCTCGTGCGTGCCGATCGTGGCCTGGATCGCCCGCAGAGCATCCTGGACGCCCTGCCCTGACACGGAGGACAGCACCAGCGGCGTGCTCTTGCAGGCCCGCTTCAGCCGGGCTTTCTGCTCCTTCAGCGTCTCCGGATCGAGGGCGTCGCATTTGGAGAGCGCGACGAGTTCCGGCTTGTCGGCCAAGCCGTGGCCGTAGGCCTCGATCTCGCCGCGCACCATCTTGTAGGCCTTGCCGGCATGCTCGGAGGTGCCTTCGACGAGGTGCAGCAGCACGCGGCAGCGCTCGACATGGGCCAGGAACTTGTCGCCGAGGCCGACGCCCTCGTGCGCGCCCTCGATCAGGCCGGGGATGTCGGCGAGCACGAACTCGCGCTCGTCCGAGCGGACCACGCCGAGACCCGGATGCAGGGTCGTGAACGGGTAGTCGGCGATCTTGGGCTTGGCGGCGGTGACGCTGGCCAGGAACGTCGACTTGCCGGCGTTGGGCAGGCCGACGAGGCCGGCATCGGCGATGAGCTTGAGGCGCAGCCAGATCCACATCTCCGTGCCTTCGAGGCCCGGATTGGCGTGCTTCGGCGCGCGGTTGGTGGAAGTGGTGAAGTAGGCGTTGCCGAAGCCGCCGTTGCCGCCCTTGGCGAGGCGCACGCGCTGGCCGACCTGCGTGAGGTCCGCGATCAAGGTCTCGCCGTCCTCGGCGATGATCTGCGTGCCCTCGGGGACCTTGAGCACCGTATCCGCGCCCTTGGCCCCGTGGCAGTTCGAGCCCATGCCGTGCTCGCCCTTCTTGGCCTTGAAATGCTGCTGGTAGCGGTAGTCGATCAGGGTGTTGAGGCCCTGGACGCATTCGACGAAGACGTCGCCGCCGCGCCCGCCGTCGCCGCCGTTCGGGCCGCCGAACTCGATGAACTTCTCGCGCCGGAACGCGACGCAGCCGCGCCCGCCGTCTCCGGAGCGGACATAGACCTTGGCTTCGTCGAGGAATTTCACGGCTGTTCTCGTTTCATACCAATGGCCATCCGGCCCGAGCTTTCCAGTCGCTGGCCATTGGCAAGCGCGACTGCGCGTGGCCGCTCATGCGGCGGACGGCCCTCGAGGCGTCAGCATCGAGGGCCACCCACATTATGCTGTGCTGTGGCGGCACTTGCCGCCAAGGTTGCGGTACCGGACGCTGCGAAGGCCGGCCTCGAACCAGTTCGTGCCGGGCTTCGACGGGTCGTAATCGTAGACGTTGATCTGCATGGCGTCGTCGGGCGAATGGATGACGGCCGGGCTCTCGCTACCGTCATAGGACCATTCCGGGCGCGGCGCGGTGGCCCCGCCGAAATCGTCCTGCGTCCCGTCCTGCTCGCGCTGGAAGACCTGCGCGTAGACGGGCTTCGGGCCACCCTCCTCGATGGTGAAGTAAAAGCCAACCAGCGGCGTCCGGTCCGCGAAATTCGTGAACTCGCAATAAAGCGTCGGCACCGCGCCCTTCCTGGCGGCCGCCTCCAGCTTCGCGGCATCCGATAGGGCAGCCTCAGGCTTGGCGGCATCGGGAGCCGGCACGTCCCGATGCGGGCGAAGCGCGAACGCTGCAGCCGCCACCAGGGCGATGGCCGCAATCCCTACCCCGATGATGCCGAGCCGCCTCATCCGATCACCCGTCGCTCCGTGTGGCCGACCATCCGGCGCGTGTCAGCCGGAACAGGTCGACGTCGCGTTCGCCGCCGCGTGCGGGGAACGACTGCCGGGCCGAACCCTGCCGTACGAAGCCGCATTTCTCCAGCACCCGCCGCGAGGCCGCGTTGGACGTGATCGCCGCCGAGGTCAGTTCGGTCCCGCCCGCATAGGCGAAATAGGCGTTCACCAGCGTCTCTGCCGCCTCGCTCATCAGGCCCGCGCCCCAATGCGGAACGCCGAGCCAGTAGCCGAGATGCGGACCGGACGCGTCCGGATCGGCGTGGATCGAGACGATGCCGATCAGCGCGGTCGGTGCGGAGCGCAGGGCCAGCGCCATCGTCAGCGACTCGCCCTCCGCGTTTGCGCGCCGGGCCTCAATGACGAAAGAGTCGGTTCCGAGCGGCTCGATCGGATGCGGGATCCGCGCCGTCATCTCGGCGACCGCCTGCTCGCCGGCGAGCCGTACGATCGCCGCCGCGTCGCGGGCCCGCGGCCAGCGCAGCCAGAGCCGCCGGGTCTCGATGCGAAAGACGTCGTCTCGGGTCAGATCGGGGAACATCGCGTCCGCTCCTCGGGCGCCTCCGTGCGGAAGCCGCTCCCTGGAATGACGAAAGGGAGGATGGATCCCATCCTCCCCGGCGTTCCGATCTGCGCTGTCCGCGTCTCGCGTCGTGCGCCGGTCCGCCGGTTCGGTGTGGGACACCGGCGGGACGCGTTACGAGGCGTCCGCCGTTACTCTGCGGCGACCTGTACCGGTACCACCGCGACGAAGGCGCGACCGCGCTTCGTCTGGAACTCGACGCGGCCTTCGATCAGGGCGAACAGCGTGTGGTCCTTGCCCATGCCGACGTTGACGCCGGGATGCCACTTGGTGCCGCGCTGGCGCACGATGATGTTGCCCGGAATCACGGCTTCCGAGCCGAACTTCTTCACGCCGAGGCGCTGGCCGGCCGAGTCGCGGCCGTTGCGGGACGAGCCGCCTGCTTTTTTGTGAGCCATAGGGCTACTCCAGGATCTCTAAAGGGGTCTGCGAAAGGGCGATCAGGCGCTGGCGGGTGAGACGACCGCCGGAGCATCGCCCTCGGAGGAAGACGCCTTGGCCTTGCGCGGCTCGGCCTTCGTGGACTTGCCGCCGAAGCCGATCTCGGTGATCCGCACGGTGGTGAAGTGCTGGCGGTGGCCCCGCTTGCGGCGCGAGTTCTGCCGGCGGCGCTTCTTGAAGGCGATGACCTTCTTGGCACGGCCGTGATCGACGATCTCGCCGGAGACGGTGACGCCCTCGAGCAGCGGGGCGCCGACCTGGATGGCATCGCCGTCCGTGAACAGCAGGACCTCGCCGAAGTTGATGGCCGATCCGGCCTCGCCCTCGATCGTAGCGACGGTGATGACGTCGTTGGCGGCAACGCGATACTGCTTGCCGCCCGTCTTGATGACTGCGAACATCGTTGGCTCTCGTGTTCTCTGCCGGCCTCCCGCGCCGCGAAGCGCCTGGGCCGTCTTCTTGTTGAGGTCATCCGCAGCCCAAGGGCCGCGAACGCGAAACGCGCGGACTTCGTCGAGGAAGCCGCGCGCCGTGATGGGCGAATAGGGGGGAACCCGGCGGATGTCAATGAAGCGGCGCGACGCGCCGGTCCTATCCGCGACAGAAGGTAACGGCTGCGCTGGAACGGCTGGAAGGCCGACCTGGTCCCGTCAGCACACGGCGCCGATATTGCTCATCACGTCGACGGTGCGGCCAGTATAGGTCGCGCCAGTCGCGCTGATGTAGCTCATGAGCGCCTTCGGCAAGATCGATGTGTAGGTGGTCGTCAGCATCACTGCCGACCCGACGTCGTCGTCCCGCAGGATGTTCTTTGCCGAAGCGATGATTTTGGTGTCGGTCAACGTCGTGTCGGTTCCGGAGCAGGGCTTGATCGTGCCGCTCTGGTTCTGGATCATGTACAACTTAATCGCCGCGTTCGGGTAGCGCACCAGCGCGTTCGCTTGGCGCGGTGAGTAGCTGTTGATCAGCGCCGACATGCAACTCGAATTCGGGCAGGTCGCCATCGCGTGTGCGATCAGCGTCGAGGCCCGATCGGCGTCGCGCTTAGCGCTCACCATGAAGACGAGATCGAAGCCGCCGGCGAATAGTAGCAGCAGCACGGTACTCAGCAGGGCGAATTCGATGGACGCAAGGCCCGACTGCTCGGTGCGGAAGCGTCGAAAGTGCAAACGCATGCGCTGAAGTCCTAGCAGTTCGTGGCACTGTCTTCGACCCCGTCTCGACAGGACCGGAGCTTTCAATGTCTTTCGCGACACCGAACTGGTGCCGTAGCGCGTGGCTCGCCCGACGGCGCGGAGTTGCGCCCGACCGCACAGCGATCCTACCGGCGGCTAGAGCCGTATCCGATGTGATTGCATCAGGCCGGCGGCTCTAGGTTGTTGTTATGACGCGCTTTCTTTCGAGCGACCGGTATCCACTCGGTCGGAAAGCGCTCTAAGGGCGACGGAATATCACCGAATCCTTCGCCGTCAGTTGCGGGATGAACGCGACGACCTGCGGCGCCGGCATCGTCGCCCGCAAGACCAAGACGTCGCCGCTCGTACCGGGAAGGAAGTCGGATCCGGTGATTGCCGTGGTTGCCGTCGGCAGGGCGTCCAGCCGCATCATCTCGATTTTGATGCCCGTCAGCAAATTGAGGCAGTCCGTCTGGAATGGCATTTTGGCGCACACTCGAGCTCTGTATCCCGACCTATCCCCTGAGATCAGCTCGCTTTCAGGGTTCGAGGCGCTGCTATACAATGCGTCGCTAAGCGTTTGCTGGGTATAATTCAGGAAGACAAACTGTAGTACACCGAGGCAAAGGATCAGGAAAGGAAACAAGACTAGCGCAAATTCGACGGCAGACGCACCCCGTTCGTCGTGCCGGCCAGTTCGAATATTGATTTGTATATTTTTTTTAATATGCGCTAGTTTTTTATTGCTCTTATGATTAGCACCACTTTGAAAAAGGGTGTCTTTTGGCAAATGGCACTCCGAAGGAACCAGCATCACCGAATACTCCTGAACAGCAAGATTTCGTAAAATCATGGGCAGGCGTTTCTGCATATCCGGATATAGTCAATTAAACCACCGTAACTATCATCACGTCCGGCCGCCCGCCAGGAAACTCTATAATTTTGCTGCTTTGTGACAGTAAATCGATAAGACCGCTCGGTCCATACTTTAGACCAGACGCATACATCAACCATGTATTTCTGCATGTAAGACGCATTCGATGTAGCCGTTAAGCTCTGGCTGTCGGACAAGTAGCCGCTACTTTCTGGCTCGACCCACAGCTCGATTCGGCGAGTTTGATAATCCAGAGAGGTGGTACTCACCCCTGCAGCGTTCTTCGCTACATCGGAATTTCGAGTTAATCCATCTGTACCCGGAACACTTGAACAAATAACGCTATCATTATATTCGTAAACACCTGGAATATTTTTACGTGCATTATAGACATACCGAACTTCGTAAACGCCCACTTTAAGATCGTTAAAAGGCATATTGATTGACGAGTTAGTTGTTTGCCCATTTGCACTACAGGCGGTTTTTTGAGGATCGGTGACTGCACCGATCCGCTGATCTGCAGTGCAATCACTGTCTAGCTCAGCAAACTGCTGACCATATTGCACGCCGTCGCCCGTTTCAATAGCTGACAATTGGTCGATTTCGACGCCAGCATTTGTAGTACCAAATTTGCCTGGGCACGCAGAACCCACGCAGTTCGCTTTTCCGAGCGTTCCGTACAGCGCCCAGCCGTTCTTAACGGCGTAATCTTCGAATGACTCGGACATGAGCAGGGTCGGCGGGCCAGATGATGCGTTCGCCGTCACAGTGCAGTCACGTGTCACCGTGAACGTTAAGCTGTTCTTGCTGAGGAAATTCTTGAAAACGAGATCGACCGTACCGGTCGCGACGACATGAATGTTACCGGGACGGAGATTGAGCAGGGGCATTCCGAGGGCCGTCTTCGACACGGTCGGCGTCGCCGCAATTTGTGCCGTGTCGGTCAGCGCACGCTCGACTAGGTTCATGGTCCCGTAGTCCCGTACTTTCATGGAATAATCCAGCGGCATGACGGGGCCGGGCAAGCTCTCGACGTAAACCTCCGCCTGGCGGCAAGCGAGGTCGGCGGCCGAGGTCAGCCGCTGCTTGTAGTCGACCGCACGCGACACCTCGATGCCGCCACCGACGCCGACCATCAGCGCGGGCAGCATCAGCGCGAACAGCAGCGCGACGCTGCCCGACTGGTCCTTGGTGAACATGGGATGCGGTCCCGAAAGCGGTCTTGTCCGCTCCGGTGAGTATCGGGTCTCGGTAAAGAATCACTATTTCAGATGCCACACGGCGTGCCGGCACCCGGCTTCTTCCGAGCAGAGATAATGAAGCTTTAAGCCATTCTGCGAAATCTCGGATCGGCGTCGCTTCAACGCCTTGCGCCGGCGCCCGAATTCGTGGCGCCCGGCTTCCCGGACGACGCGGGCCGGTCCCGGGTTCGACACCGCGCGTCACGGCGTCTGGAGACGGCCTACCGCTTGGTCAGGCCGCCCAGCACATTCCGAAGAATCGCATTGCCGACCTGGGTGCCGACAGTGCGCGCCATCGAGCGGGCGGCGTTGCCGATCACCTGCTCGGTGAGGGACGGCTTGGCACGTCCCCTCCCCTTCGGAGTTTCCTTCGCGGAGGAACCGCCGCCGAAAAGGCCGCCGAGGCTGGAGAGCAGTCCGCCCAGTCCGCCTTCGGACTGGTGGGCGGCCTCGGCCGTCTCGCCGTCGAGATTCTTGCGCGCGGCCAGCATCTCGTAGGCGCTCTCCCGGTCGATCGCCTCGTCGTACTTGCCGCGGATCGTGCTCGCGGCGATCAGGTCGGCGCGCTCGGCCGGCGTCAGCGGCCCGACGCGGGCCTGCGGCGGCGCGATCAGCGCCCGCTCGACCATCGAGGGCGTGCCCTTGGCCTCGAGGAACGAGACCAGGGCCTCGCCGACGGCAAGCTCGGTGATCGCCTTCGAGACGTCGAAATCCGGGTTCTGCCGAAACGTCTCGGCCGCCGCGCGCACGGCGCGCTGGTCGCGCGGGGTGAAGGCGCGCAGCGCATGCTGCACCCGGTTGCCGAGCTGGCCGAGCACGGTCTCCGGCACGTCGAGGGGGTTCTGGGTGACGAAGTAGACGCCGACACCCTTCGAGCGGATCAGGCGCACCACCTGCTCAACGGCGTCGAGCAGCGGCTTCGGGGCGTCGGAAAACAGCAGGTGCGCCTCGTCGAAGAAGAACACGAGCTTCGGCTTGTCGAGGTCGCCGACCTCGGGAAGCTGCTCGAACAGCTCGGAGAGCATCCAGAGCAGGAACGAGGCGTAGAGGCGCGGACGCTGCATCAGCTTGTCGGCGGCGAGGATGTTGATCACGCCGCGCCCGTCGCGGTCGGTGCGCATGAAGTCGTTCAGGTCGAGCGCCGGCTCGCCGAGAAACTTGTCGGCGCCCTGGTTCTCCAGCACGAGCAGCGCCCGCTGGATCGCGCCGATCGAGGCGGCGGAAACGTTGCCGTACTTCGCGCCGAGTTCCTTGGAGTTCTCGGAGAGGAAGGTCAGCAGCGAGCGCAGGTCCTTCAGGTCGATCACCGGCCACTGGTTCTCGTCGGCGACCCGGAAGGCGATGTTGAGCACGCCCTCCTGGGTGTCGTTGAGTTCAAGCAGCCGTCCGAGCAGCAGAGGCCCCATCTCGGTGACGGTACAGCGGATCGGGTGGCCCTGGTCGCCGAACAGGTCCCAGAAAGTCACGGGGAAGCGGTCGGGCTCGTAGGTGATGCCGAGTTCCTCGGCGCGCTTGACGAAGTGCGGCTTCGCCTCGCCGGCCGCGGCAAGCCCTGAGAGGTCGCCCTTGATGTCGGCGGCGAAGACCGGGACGCCGGCATTGGAGAACCCTTCGGCCAGCACCTGCAGCGTCACGGTCTTGCCGGTGCCGGTGGCGCCTGCGACGAGGCCGTGCCGGTTGGCGAGCTTGAGCGCCAGCACCTCCGGCTTCGGGGTCTTGCCCGTGCTCTTGCCGACCAGGATCGTGCCGTCGCCCGCCATGCCGTGCATTCCTTCTCGATAGGACCTCACTCTACTCCGGGAGCGCGGCCGTTTTCCAGGCTCGGCGGCGAGGCCGGATCGCCGTGGCCTTGATTTCAGCGTTCGCCCGTCGGAAGGACGGGCCGAAACGAGGAGAGGACACCCCATGGACGAGCTGATTGCCCGCATCACCACCCGCACGGGCGTCGATGCCGAGACCGCCAAGGCCGCGATCGGGCACATCCTCGCCTTCCTGCAGAAGGAGGGTCCGCCCCAGGACGTGGCGCAGCTTCTGGCCAAGCTGCCGGGCGCCGATGCGGCCATCGCCGAATCGAATGCCGAAGAGGGCGGCGGCGGTCTGCTCGGCATGCTCGGCGGCATGGGCGGCGGCGTCATGGCTCTCGGCCAGAAGCTGATGTCGTCCGGCGTCTCGATGGGCCAGATGCAGCCGCTCGGCCAGGAACTCTTCGCCTATGGTCGCGAAAAGGCCGGCGAGGACACCATGGGCCGCATCATCGGCGCGATCCCGGGGGTGAGCCAGTTCGTGTGAGGCGAAGAAAAACCCTCTCTCCTCTGCGGGAGAGGGTTTTCGCAGCGACCAGGCTGCCCCTAACCCCCTGGCATCCTTAGCCGGTTTCGTTCGACGGCTACGAATGTGACGGCCTGGGCCGAACCCACACAAGCAACGGTGTCTGACCCTTAAACCCCTGTCCCGCCACGCCTTCCGATGTCATAAAAGCGTGCGCCCTTCGTGATGATGTGCGCCGGTCAAGGCCGGATCGGCCTCGCGGGGCAGGCTCAACGATGGTGCCGAACTTTTCCGGGCGTGACGCGTCCGCGGCGTGGAAGACCGGCTGGGAGACTCACGTCCAGGCGCCCCTCGCCCGTTTCAAGCAGACCTTCGAGGGCGGCATTCCGGGCCTCGCGCTGCCGGGCGGCGCGCCGATCCTGCTGAAATCGCGGATGCCGAAACCGGCACCGGACTTCGGCCCGAGCCTCGGCCGCATCGGCAGCCTCGAAGTGCGGCTCGCGACGAAGAAGTCGGAGATCCGACGGGCGCAACGCCTGCGCTACAAGGTGTTCTACGAGGAGATGTCGGCGATTCCATCGGGGCTCGCGATGCTGAAGCGGCGCGACATCGACGCCTACGATCCGATCTGCGACCACCTGCTCGTGATCGACCACGCGGCGGTGAAGGCCAAACCCTTCCGCAAGCCGCGACCGAAGGTGGTCGGCACCTACCGGCTGCTGCGCGGAGACCGGGCCGAGGGCGGCACGGGCTTCTACTCGGCGGGCGAATTCGATATCGGGCCGCTGCTCGACCGTCACCCGGGTAAGCGCTTTCTCGAACTCGGCCGCTCCTGCGTGCTCAAGCCCTACCGCACCAAGCGCACGGTCGAGCTGCTCTGGCACGGCATCTGGGCCTACGTGCTGCACCACCGCATCGACGCGATGCTCGGCTGCGCCAGCCTCGAAGGCACCGATCCGGACCGGCTCGCCCTGCAACTCAGCTTCCTCCACCACCATGCCCGCGCCCCCGAAGCGTGGCGGGCGCGGGCGGTCTCCGACCGCTTCGTCGCGATGGACAGGCTCGCACCCGAGGCGGTGAACCCGAAGGTGGCGCTCCAGAGCCTGCCGCCCTTGATGAAGGGCTACCTGCGCATCGGCGCGACCTTCGGCGATGGCGCCGTGATCGACCGCCAGTTCGGCACCACCGACGTCTTCGTGGTGCTGCCGGTGGAGGCCATCGCCGCCCGCTACATCGGCCATTTCGGCGCCGAGGCCGACCGGCACGCGGCCTGACGGGCAGGGCCCGTCCAGGCAGAGGGGGTTGCAAGGTGCGATAGCGCCCTCGACACCCGGCGCCATCGCGCCGATGTGACGGCCCTGCCGTCGGCGCCAGCACACGCCGCGCCCGTCCGAAAACCCCCGACATGTCGATGCTCGCCCCTTCCCCGCCATCCGACCGCGACCGCTTCACCGCGATCGCCGCCGCGATCACATGTGTCGCCGTGGTCGGGATCGGCCTCAGCCTGTCGATCCCGCTGCTCTCGCTCGAGATGGAGCGGATGGGCGCCTCCGGCGCGATGATCGGCCTCAACACGGCGGTGGGCGGATTTGCCAGCATCCTCACGGTGCCGTTCGTGCCGCGGCTCGCCGCGCGGGTCGGCGTGTTGCCGCTCCTGCTGTTCTCGATCGGGCTCGGGGCGGCGCTGCTCGTCGGCTTCAAGGCCTTCTACGACCTCGCCTGGTGGTTTCCGCTCCGCTTGTTCTTCTCGGCGACGCTCGGAGCGCTGTTCGTACTATCCGAGTTCTGGATCACCCAGGCGGCTGCGCCGGCGCGCCGTGGGCTGGTGATGGGCATCTACGCCACCGTGCTGGCGCTCGGCTTCGCCATCGGGCCGGGACTGCTTGTGCTGCTGGGGACGGAAGGGTTCGCGCCGTATCTCGCCGGCGCCGCCCTGTTCGTCGTGGCGGCCCTGCCGATCGTGCTGGCGCGTGGCGTCTCGCCGACGATCTCGCGTGAGGGCGGAAGCGTGCGCTTCCTCGCCTATCTCCGGCTCGCACCGGCGGCGACGCTGGCCGCCTTCATCTACGGCGCCGTCGAGACCGGCGGCTTCGCGATCCTGCCGCTCTACGGGCTCAAGGTCGGGTTCGATGCGCAGACCGCCGCCGGCCTCGTCAGCGCGGTGGCGCTCGGCAACGTTCTGTTTGCGATCCCCGTGGGCTGGCTCGCCGACCGGACCGATCGCGGCCTGGTGCTGCTTGCGGCGAGCATCGTCGGCGCGCTCGGTGCGGCGCTGATCCCGGCGGCGAGCGCTTCGCTGCCGGTGCTGGTCGGGCTGCTCTTCCTCTGGGGCGGCGTCGCCGGCACGCTCTACACCGTAGGCCTTGCCCATCTCGGCGCGAGCGTGCGCGGACCGGATCTCGCCGGCGCCAACGCGGCCTTCGTCGCGCTCTACAGCGCCGGCCTCATGGTCGGGCCGCCGATGATCGGGGCCGGCATGGACCTCGTCGTGCCGCAGGGTTTCGCCTGGACGCTGTTCGCGATGTTCGCGGCCTATGCCGTCATCGTCGGCGTCAACATCCTGCGCGGCCGGCCGGGCGCCGATCGGCCTGCGCCGCCGGAACAGGTCGAGCGGCTTCTCCGTTGAAGACGTGAAAGCTGCACCGTTCGCGGCGTCACGGATTTCTACGGAGTACGGCCATGAGCCTCATCGGACGCATCGTCACCAAGATCCTCGGCAACGAGAACCGCCAGGTCGTACGCGACGACCGCAACGCCAGTTCGAGCACGCCGCTCGGCCGCCTAGTTACCAAGATCCTGGGCAAGTAGTTCTTCGGCGTTCACGTCCGCCGCTGACGAAACGATCCTGCCGCTTCCGCCCACGCGGAAGCGGTTTTCTTCGTGTCCGTCAGTGGACGACGGAGGCTTCGAGAACCGTGGACGGCGCGCCGGGGACGGAGTGCTGCCAGAAGCGGCCGGTTTTCCCCTTCTCGTAGCCGGCATCGTAGAGGTTGCGCATGTAGGCGGTGTCGAAGCCGCGCCCCGCCGTAGCGGTCGGCCCGGTCTCGTCGATATAGGTCAGGTTGAAGCCGATGCCGCTTCTGCGGCTCACCGTCTCGGTCGCCGACAGCGTCGCCCGGGTGCGGGCACGGCTTGCGGTCGTGAACGAGCGTCCGGTGATGGCGAGCGTGTTGTTCTGGGTGACGTCGAATTCCGGCTCGAGCCGCCCGTTGATCACCACGTAGATGTCCGCCTGGCCGCGTCCGGCGCGTGTGCGCGGCAGGAACCCCTGGGGCAGAGTGAAAACCGGGATCACCACCGAGCCGTCGACATGCATCTCCTGGAAGGTGCGGCCCTCGGCCTGGACGTCCACGAGTTGCGGCGGGAACACGGCCGGGACGCTCGCCGAGGCGGTCAGCACGTCGCGGAACAGGTCGGCGGCGTTCGGCGCGCCGCTGGCGGCGATGGCGCCCATGTTCCAGATCACCGCGCGCTGCTGATCGAGATTCGTCGTCACGACGTAGAGGCGGCGGCCCTTGGCGTGCTCGGCGGCGACGGCCGCGAGAAGGTCCGGCGTGACGTAGCGCCCGATGATCTCCCGCAGCTTGCCGTCGCCGAACAGGCCGGAGCCGAACAGCACGTTGGTG
The DNA here is from genome assembly GCF_022179645.1 of Methylobacterium thuringiense. Taxonomy (GTDB): domain Bacteria; phylum Pseudomonadota; class Alphaproteobacteria; order Rhizobiales; family Beijerinckiaceae; genus Methylobacterium; species Methylobacterium thuringiense. The sequence goes on along the minus strand of NZ_BPRA01000006.1, from coordinate 150,005 downwards.
ATGCTCGGCGCCTGGACCAGGGATTCGGCGATGCCGCTCGTGTAGAAGTCCGTGAGGTAGCCGTCATAGCCCGAGCCGAGGAAGGCGAAGGGCGCGATCAGCGCGCCGGTCGAGACGCCGGAAACGATGGCGAAGTCCGGCCGCTTACCGGACGCGCTCCAGCCGTTCAGCACGCCCGCGCCATAGGCCCCGTCGCCGCCGCCGCCCGAGAGCGCGAGATAATTGAAACCGTTGCGGCGCCCCTCAGGCCGCTCCGCGATCGTCGCGATCTCGGAGGCCGTGGCATCGGCGTAGGCCCGCACCGGCCCCATGCCGGGTAACGTGGCGAGCGAGGCCTGCTGCGCCGTGTAGGGTGTCCGAGGTAGCGACGAACACGCTGCGACCCCGAAGACGAGCGCGAGCCCGGCGACGGCGCGAAGGACCCTCAGACGGGACGGCAACGGCATGGCGAAAAATGTCCGGACCAATGGCTCAGCTTCCACGAAACGAGCTTGGCCGTTTCTCGTTCCTTCATAAGCTTGACTATTTCGAGGCCTCGGCTGCACATGCGAGCTCCTGTTGCATTCCGGCCTCATCTCAGGCCGACCCCGTGGATACCGCAGCACTCACGGAACGTGGGTTAAGCCCTTCGAATCAACATATGTTTGCCATGCTTGAGCGTCAGGGAACGGCGGAAGGTGCGGCCGGATACGAGGGACGCCCCGGAACCTCTGGGGGAAGGGCCCTCGCATGCTCAACGGACCGGCGCTCCTGCGCGTCTTCCTGGTGGTCATCGCCGCAGCTGTCCTGACCGGGCTCGTCCAGCACTACTGGATCCTCGACAACAGCCCGCCGGAGGCATCGGCCGTGGCCCCACGCCCCCCTGCCAGGACGACGCCCGTACGCAGGGCTGATCCGGCACCGGCCCGGCCGCCTGCCCCCGCGCCGCAACCGGCGTCCCCGCCGGAGCCGGCGCCGAGCCCGCAACCCGCGCCAAGTGCTCTACCGGCGCCAAGTGCCCAACCCGCACCGAGTCCGGCAATGCGGACGCCAGACCCGGCCGTCGTCGCGTCCCCTGAAACGGCGTCCTCGGCCTTCGCGCCCAATCCCCCTCCGGTTCGGCCGCCGCCACAGGCTCCTGCATCACCGATGCCAGCCGCCGATCGGCCGGAAGCTGGCGAGGCTGAGATCGCTGCAGCCGAAGCGGCAGACCCGCGCGCGGTGGATCTCGCCGACCTCAACACCGGCTCGCTCGCCGAACTCAACGGCCTGAAGGGCGGCGGCGCGATCGGTCGCGCGATCATCCAGCATCGCCCCTACGCATCGACGGACCAGTTGCTGTCGAAGCGCGTGCTCAGCCGCGCGATCTACCAGCGCATCAAGGACCAGGTGACGGTCCGCTAGGGCGTCGCCCTGGATATTGCATCGATGACGAGGCTCCAAATTGTTGTGCCGCATCGGCTTTCCCGAAAACCGGAGGCCCCTTTCCGGGCCGAAGCGCGAACGCATTCGCATCGCCCACGCTCTGGTGCACGGCCTCCCGACTTCGTAAGAAGGACGGGGCAGAGATCTGAGAGTTGAGGCACCCCATGCAGACCACAGCCGGCGCGCCGACCCTGCGCTCGGACCTGGGCGTCGAGGAGACGAGCGAATCCGACAACATCGTCCGGTGGGACGGCGATCGCCTCTACGTGGAGCACGACGTCTACCACAACGGACAGCTCGTCCATCGCAAGTACCGCCGCACCGTCACCGAGCCGGTCGCCCGCGCCCTCCAGGCGATCATCAACCGCGCGCAGCAATGACCCGGGCCTGCGCATGAGGGCGTCCCGCGCCGTCGTCCTCGCCGGCCTGCTGCTGGCGCCCCTGCCGGCGACGGCCCAGGTCAGCGTCACGTTCGTCGATCCCGAGCGCTACACCGACGCCGAGAGCCGTTTCGGATCCGGCCTCACCCTGCGTGTCACCCTGGCCGAGATCCGGCGGTTGTTCACGGAACTCGGCGACCGCGTACTCCGACCGGGCGAGAGCCTCGCCATCACCGTGCTCGACATCGACCTCGCGGGCTACGAGCGTCCCGGCCTGGCCGGTCCCGGCGGCCTGCGCATCGTATCGGATGTCGGGCCGCCGCGGTTCCGCCTGCGCTACGTCCTCAAGGAGCGCGGGCGCACCGTGCTCTCGGCAGACGAGACGGTAAGCGACATCAACTTCCTCTCGCGCTATGCCCGCAGCCTCGGCGGCAGCGCGTTCACCTACGAGCGGGAGCTGATACGCGACTGGCTCCAGACCCGCATCGCCGGGCGCCGGCCGCCACGCGGCTGAGCCCTCTCCATCCCGCCTCCGGACCGCCTTTTGAAACGCATCGCGCATATTTCGGACCTGCATTTCGGCTGCACGAACCCCGAGGTGGTCGACGGGCTGGTCGCGGAACTGAACGCGGACCGGCCGGACCTGATCATCGCGTCCGGCGACTTCACCATGCGCTCGCGGCGGGCCGAATACGTGCAGGCGCGCGCCTTCCTCGACCGGCTCGTCTCGCCCTGGATCGGCGTGCCAGGCAACCACGACATCGCCTATTTCGCGCTGCCGACCCGATTCTTCCGGCCGTTCCGGCGCTACCGGCGCTTCATCGACGCGCGGACCGAACCGACCTTCGTCGACGACGAGATCGGCGTCGTCTGCCTGAACACCGTACGCAGCTGGGCATGGGATGCGGACTGGTCGCAGGGCCGGCTGAGTCACGACCAGATCGCACGGGCGGAAGCGCGGCTCGCGGCCTTTCCGGACAACGTCTTCCGCATCGTCGTCGGCCATCACCCCTTCATCGCGCCGCCCTGGAACGCCAAGGCCCGGCGCGTCGGACGGGCCGACACGGCGCTGGCCGCGTTCCAACGGCAACGGGTCGGCCTGACGCTCGCCGGACATCTCCACCGCCACTATTCGCGCTTCGTCGAAGGCAGCGATGTGCGCACCGATGCCTGCGATGCTGCGTCCGGACACCGCCTGCTCGCCGTCCAAGCCGGCTCCGCCACCTCGACGCGCCTGCGCGGCATGGAGCCGAACGCCTATAACCGCATCGTCGTCGAGAACGGCGCCGCGACGGTGACCGTACGGCTCTGGAACGGAACGGCTTGGGAAGACGCTGCCCTGACCCCCGAGGGGCTATGACCCGGCGGCCGACGAGAGTTCCGACACCACCGAGAAATCCGGGCCGTTCCCAATGGCGGAGAACGCGCCGGGCACGGTCATGGCGCAGGATCGCCGGCATGCCCTCGGTAAAGTCTGGAACTGCTCCGATTCGCCTGTCATTTCATGAGGGCCGAGTTGTAGCGCGCGTAAGCCGACACCCATGAATCCTGTCGCCCTCGCCACGATGGCGATCATCATGATCGGCTTCGCAGCCGCGCTGCTCTACGCGCTGAGTTCCGGGACGACCTGGTTCGTCGCCCTGCTTGCGATCCTGGCCGTCGCCCTGTTCGTGAGGTGGCGATAGGGTACCGCGCGATGCGGTCGCGGTGACCCTCCTTCCAAGCTGCACGCGGCTTTGAGGCGCCTCGGCCCTGTGTTAACGAGACGCCGACTTCCCCGCTCCGCCGTCATCGCGACCGGCCTACCACCGGACGCGCCGGACGGGACTACGACCCCGGAAACCAGGACACGACATTCAGCCGATGCCGCCTGACGCGACCACCCCATCGGATCACGATAACGCCTCCGCCGAGGGCACGGGCGCGCCGGCGCGCGCCTCGCGCTATTCCTACGAGGAGTTGCTGGCCTGCGGGCGCGGCGAGCTGTTCGGGGCCGGCAACGCGCAGCTGCCGCTGCCGCCGATGCTGATGTTCGACCGCATCACCTCGATCGGCACCGAGGGCGGCGCCTACGAAAAGGGCCACGTGCTCGCCGAGTTCGACATCCGGCCGGACCTCTGGTTCTTCCCCTGCCACTTTAAGGGTGACCCGGTGATGCCGGGCTGCCTCGGCCTCGATGCCCTCTGGCAGCTCGTCGGGTTCTTCCTCGGATGGTCCGGCGCCCCCGGACGCGGCCGGGCGCTCGGCGTCGGCGAGGTCAAGTTTTCCGAGCAGGTGCTGCCGACCGTGAAGAAGGTCGTCTACGGCATCGACATCCGCCGGATGCGCACCGGCAAGCTCGTCCTCGGCATCGCCGATGGCTGGCTCGAAGCCGACGGACGGCGTATCTACGAGGCGAAGGATCTGCGCGTCGCCCTGTTCCAGTCCTGAACAGCTGAGCCGTATGGGTGTCCTGCTGTTGAGATTGGACGCGCATCATCCTAGGTGACGTCTCGCGGTGCGGTTCGAAGCGCCGCGGCGGAGAAGCCAGGCCATCATGCGGCGCGTCGTGATCACCGGGATGGGCATCGTCTCATCCATCGGCAACAACACCCAGGAGGTGCTGGCCTCCCTGCGCGAGGCGCGCTCCGGCATCGCCCGCGACGCCTCCTATGCGGAGTACGGATTCCGCAGCCAGGTCTCGGGGGCGCCGAACCTCGATGCCGAGTCGCTGGTCGACCGGCGTGCCATGCGCTTCCACGGCGGCGGCACCGCCTGGAACCACGTCGCCATGGACCAGGCCATTCGCGATGCGGGGCTGGAGGCCGGAGACGTCTCGAACGACCGCACCGGCATCGTCATGGGCTCCGGCGGCCCCTCGACCCGCGTCATCGTCGAATCCGCAGCGATCGCGCGCGAAAAGGGACCGAAGCGAGTCGGCCCCTTCGCCGTTCCGAAGGCGATGTCCTCGACCGCCTCCGCGACGCTCGCGACGTGGTTCAAGATCCGCGGCGTGAACTATTCGATCTCCTCCGCCTGCGCGACCTCGAATCACTGCATCGGCAACGCCTCCGAGATCATCGCGGCGGGTCGTCAGGACGTCATCTTCGCCGGCGGCTGCGAGGACCTCGACTGGACGCTCTCCGTCCTGTTCGACGCCATGGGCGCGATGTCCTCGAAGTACAACGACACGCCCGCCCGTGCCTCGCGCGCCTACGACAAGAACCGCGACGGCTTCGTCATCGCCGGGGGCGCCGGCGTGCTGGTTCTGGAAGAGCTGGAGCATGCCAAGGCACGCGGCGCCCGCATCTACGGCGAGATCGCCGGCTACGGTGCGACCTCGGACGGGCACGACATGGTCGCCCCGTCCGGTGAAGGCGCGATGCGCTGCATGCGACAGGCGCTGGAAACCGTGAAGGGCGCGAAGATCGACTACATCAACCCGCACGCCACCTCGACGCCCGTCGGCGACGACAAGGAGATCGAGGCGATCCGCGAGGTTTTCGGCCGCGGCGACGCCTGTCCGCCGATTTCGGCGACCAAATCGCTCACCGGCCATTCCCTCGGCGCCACCGGCGTTCAGGAGGCGATCTACTCGCTGCTGATGATGAACAACGGCTTCATCTGCGAGAGCGCCCATATCGACGAACTCGATCCGGCCTTCGCCGACATGCCGATCCTCCGGCAGCGTCGCGACGGCGTGGAGCTCGGCCACGTGATGTCGAATTCCTTCGGTTTCGGCGGCACCAATGCGACGCTGATCCTCAAGAACGTCGACGCCTGAGGGACGGTCGTCGAGAATTGTTCGCTCGGGACTTGACGTAAATTCTCGCTTCTGCGGTCATCCATCTCGCGATTGCGAGATGAATGGCCAAGGTAACCTCGACGGACCGGCAATCGCCGTTGCGGAACTGCTCCTGCCGACTTGCGTTGAGCTTGCGGATAGCAGGACAACACCGCTCATGGTCTGGATCGCGTTCATCACGTTCGGAGGCTTGGCCCTGGCGACCGGTGCAGCCGTGATTGCCAAGCAGAGCCTGATCGAGGATGCCCAGTCGGCAACCAAGGGTTACTTTTAAGCGCTCAGTTTCCAGGCAGCGTATCTGGCTTGAGCCCCGTCGCGCGACCGAGATCGAGGCGGGGCTTTTGTTTGTCCGGAACCCTCGCACGTGGACAGGGCTGCCGCTCGCACGCTAAGCGTCCCCGTTCAGGATCGGGTCTTCGAGCCCGACGAGCGTGCAGGTCGGGCAAGGCAGCGTCTCATGACAGGTCTGATGAAGGGTAAGCGCGGCCTCGTCATGGGGGTCGCGAACAACCATTCCATCGCCTGGGGCATCTCCCAGGCGCTCCATGCCCAGGGCGCCGAACTCGCCTTCACCTATCAGGGCGATGCCCTGGGAAAGCGCGTGGCTCCACTCGCTGCCTCGATCGGCTCCGGGATCGTGTTGCCCTGCGATGTCGAGGACATCGCATCGGTCGACGCCACCTTCGCCGCCCTCGACGAGCGTTTCGACGGCCAGCTCGATTTCGTCGTCCACGCCATCGGCTTCTCGGACAAGACCCAGCTCAAGGGCCGCTACGTCGACGTCACGACGCGTGAGAACTTCGCGCGGACGATGACGATTTCGTGCTTCTCCTTCACCGAGATCGCGCAGCGCGCAGCCAAGCGCATGAAGAACGGCGGCTCGCTCCTCACGCTGACTTATGGCGGCTCGACCCGCGTCATGCCGAACTACAACGTCATGGGCGTGGCCAAGGCGGCCCTCGAGGCCTCCGTGCGCTACCTCGCCATGGACCTCGGACCCGACCGCATCCGCGTGAACGCCCTCTCGGCCGGACCGATGCGCACGCTGGCCGGTGCCGGCATCGCCGACGCCCGCCTGATGTTCAACCACCAGAAGGCGCATGCGCCGCTGCGGCGCACGGTGACCCTCGACGATATCGGCGGCTCGGCCCTCTACCTGCTCTCGGACCTCTCCAGCGGCGTCACCGGCGAGGTCCACTTCGTCGATTCGGGCTACAACATTATCTCGATGCCGCGCCCCGACGTGTTGCAGGCACAGGACGAGGCCGGCGTCATGGGCGATCATTAGAGCATCGACCCGACGAGCGGTCGCTGTTTTTCCGCATATCCGATGCAACTCGGCAACGCCGAGCCCTATCGTGGATACAATATCCAAGGTGACACCCTAGGATTCGAGTAGATCCAAGGCTTTGTGGGCGCTGGCGTTTCGTGACGCCAAGCTATCGTCGTAAGATTAAGGCTGCGATAGCGTGCTTGTCGTAGCTCTCGGAGACATATCAGCCCCCCTCAACAATCTTCGCACCTGTGCTCGGCCTGCAGCAGACTCACCCCCATGCCGGGTTGATACTCGGCGCGGAAAGAGGGGGAAACGATGCGCAAGAATCTCATTTCGGCCTTGATCCTTGCCTGCCTCGCGTCCGGCTGCGCGTCGATGAATACGCGTGATCCAAGCCCGGGTCTTGGCACTGCGTTGTCCCGCGATCCCAACCAATCGAAGTCGTGCTACGGCGGCCCTGTCTACGTGCCTTGCTAAGGTATCGGGCTCGAAAGCGGTCACCGGTCTTCGGAAAAACCGACGCAAAACAGGAACTTGGAGCGTCATCCTGAAAGCGGGATCACGGATGACGACCTAAGCGCGCGCATCGCCACGGCTCAATGGCCGGCGGTTTGAGGCTCGTCGCGGACGGGCAGCGGGATCATGCGTACCGGCTTCCGAACGACATCGGCGAGACCAGCGAGCGTGCCCGACGGCACAGTGGCCGGGGCGAGATCGGGCGGGTCGATCGCCCGCACGGGCGTCCCGGCAAGCGCGCCGCCGATAGCCACGCCGAAGGCTAGCACCAGGAGCGCCATCGGGCGGGTGCCCGGATACGGACGGATGGTCGGCTCGCGAACACTCTGCTGCATCGTCGCCTCCTGCCTCCGGAGGAGCCGGAGTCTTGCGTTTCGATGCGTCCTTGATGACCCGCAGAGCGGGCGGCGGCGACGAGCAAGATCGGCCGGTTTCAGCCGGGTTCGGCAGCTCCGTGCGGATCGATCACGCGGCGGTGCGGATCCGTCCGGCTACGAGCCGTACTCGTACGCACGTTCGCCATGGGACGTGAGGTCGAGGCCCTCGTACTCGGCCTCCGCGTCGACGCGGATGGGCGTGAGCAGGCCGATCGCCCGCGTCAGGCCATAGGTCACGACGCCCGACCAGACGATGGTCACGACGATCGCCAGCGCCTGTACGCCGAGCTGGGTCCAGACCGTGCCGCTCTCGCCGAGCCCGATGCCGCCGAGCGCCGGCAGGGCGAAGACCGCGAGCAGCAGCGAGCCGAGCATGCCGCCGACGCCGTGGACGGCGAAGACGTCGAGGGAATCGTCGATCTGCAGACGCTGTTTGACGTACAGCGTTGCGTAGAAGCAGACGATGCCGCCGGCGAAGCCGATGAGGATGCCGGCACCCGGGGCGACGAGACCGGCCGCGGGCGTGATCGTGGCAAGCCCCGCCACCGCGCCGGTGACGATGCCGATCGAGGTGGGCTTCCTGATCTTGATCCACTCGGCCGCGGTCCAGGCCATGGCGCCGGCCGCCGCCGAGAGGTGCGTCGCCAGGATCGCGTTGGCGGCGCTGGCGTCCGAGGCGAGCGCGCTGCCGCCGTTGAAACCGAACCAGCCGACCCAGAGCATGCCGGCGCCGGCCATGGTCATGCCGGGGCTGTGCGGCGGCGTCATCTGGGCCGGGAAGCCGCGGCGCTTGCCGATCATCACCGCTAGGACCAGCGCCGCGATGCCTGCCGTGGTGTGCACCACGATGCCGCCGGCAAAATCCAGCACGCCGAGGCCGAACAGCCAGCCGCCGCCCCAGATCCAGTGCGCCACCGGCACGTAGACCAGCATTAGCCAGAGGGCGGAGAAGAGCACCACGAAGGGAAACGTCACCCGCTCGGGGAACGCGCCGACGATCAGCGCCGGCGTGATCACCGCGAAGGTCATCTGGTAGAGCGCGAAGGCGCTCTCCGGCAGCAGGGTCGGGGTGCGGACGGCATCGAGGCCGGTCAGGAACGCCTTGCCGAGGCCACCGATCAGAGCGCCGGTTCCGTCGAAGACGAGGCTGTAGCCGCAGATCGCCCAAAGCACCGAGGCGACGCTGCAGATCGCGAAGCACTGCATCAGCACCGAGAGCACGTTCCGGGCATGGACCAGGCCGCCGTAGAACAGCGCGAGGCCCGGCAGCGTCATGAACAGCACCAGAGCCGAGGCGGTCAGGATCCAGGCCGTATGGCCGGTATCGATCACGGGCGCGGCAGCGAGCGCGGGCGTGGCGAGCAGCACCAGCCCAAAACAGGTCGAGCCGCACAGGGCGAGACAGCGCATCAAGAAAAGCCTTCGGAACGGCCACGGTCGAGCGCCTGCTCAATACGCGGTCATCGTGCCGATTCAAGTCGCGCAATTGCCCGATGCGCGATCAAATCGCCCAAGCACACGGCAGTGCGCGCGGCGCGTCAGGCGGCGTGGGACGTCGCCGGGCGATCCTGCACCAGGGCGACGATGTCCTCCCAGCGGGAGACGAAAGCCGCGACGCAGGCCGGGTCGAAATGCGTGCCGGCCTGGGCCTCGAGATGCGCGCGAGCCTGCTCCAGAGGCCAGGCCGGCTTGTAGACGCGGGCGGAGATGAGGGCGTCGAACACGTCGGCGACCGCGACGATGCGGCCCGCAAGCGGGATCTCCTCGCCCTTCAAGCCTTGCGGGTAGCCGTTTCCGTCCCAGCGCTCGTGATGGGTCAGGGCGATCTCGGAAGCTAGCTGGAGCAGGCGCGAGGGGCTGTCGTGCAGCATCCGGTAGCCGCGCAGGGCGTGCTGCTTCATCTCCTCCCGCTCGGCCTCCGTGAGCGGGCCCGGCTTCAGCAGGATTTCGTCGGGAATGCCGATCTTGCCGATGTCGTGCATGGTGGAGGCGAGCGCGATGTCGTTGGCTTCCGGCTCCGAAAGCCCAAGCCCTTCGGCCACGGCGATGGTGCAGCCGGCGACGCGCGTCAGGTGATCCCCGGCCTGGTCGTCGCGGAATTCGGCGGCGAGCATCAGGCGGCGCACGATCTCGCGTTCACGGGCCGACACCTCGGCGACGGCGTTTTCGATCTGCCGGTTCATCGCCGCATTCTGCCGTTCGCCGTCCCGGCGGGCGGCGGCGAGCTCGATGAGGGTGCGCAGGCGGATCTGAAGGTCCAGCGTGTCGACGGGCTTGAGCATCAGGTCCGTCGCCCCGGCCTGGAGGGCGGCCCGGCGCTCGGTGCGTCCCTCGCCGACGGCGACGATCAGGATGGGCGTCCGGACGAGAGCCGGAACGGCGCGCAGCGACCGGGTCAGGCCGAACGCGTCGAGGCCGGCATCGTGCTCGATCACGAGAACGTCGGGCGGCTGGGCGGGGAGGTCGGCGAGCGCGGCATGGGCGCTCTGGATCACATGGGTGGTGCAGTCGAAGCCGCGCAGGGCCAGGACGAGCTGGATCGGGGTCTTGGCTGCGACGACCGCCACGAGGGCGTTGCCGGTCTCCGCACGCGTGGCTTCCAACATTCCCGTCGTCCTGCCCGTCGTCCTGCCGGCCCGTCACTGTCGAGCCGATGCCCCCCAGCACCCCAACGACTCGCGAAACCTAGCCGATAGCCGTTAATCGGGGTTGAAAGTCCGCGCCGCCGAACGTCGCGCGGCACGCATGCGTGAGATCGGTTCGGGTGCCGGCATGTGGCACCTTCGGGCAAGCGAACCGGATCGGCTCGTTCGGCGACGGATCTCAGCGCCGGCCACTCGACCCGAAACCTCCACCGCCCCGTGCGCCCCCGCCGGCCGGCCGGTCGTCGGCGCCCGCATCGTCGAGGATCTCGAAGGTGGGCTGCGCGACGCGCACCACGACGAGTTGCGCGATCCGGTCGCCCGGTTCGATCACGATGTGGGCGGGCAGTTCGCCGTCGGCCGGCGCCCGGTTGCGGTTCCAGGCCGAAACCATGAGCGGGCCCTCGTAGTCGGCGTCGATCACGCCGGTGCCGTTGCCGAGCACGAGGCCCTCGCGATGGCCGAGGCCGGAGCGCGGCAGCACCAGGCCGCACCAGTCCGGATCGCGGATCATCACGACGAGCCCGGTCGGGATCAGGATCGCCGGCGCCTGCGGCGCGATCGCCAACGGCCCATCGAGGCAGGCGAACAGGTCGAGGCCGGCCGAATGCGCCGAGCCGCGGCGCGGAAACCCCCAGTCCCGGAGCCGGGGATCAAGCAGCCGGACGGCGATCCGCATCAGACTGCCGCCCAGGGAAGGCGCATCGAGGACATGGCTGATCTCTCCCGGCATCGACCGCCGTGGCGATACCGTCCTATGCCACCGTCCGACAAGCAACGGCGCCGCCGGAAGGATCGACCCATGCCGCGATGGATCGCGGGTCTCGACGGATGTCGCGGCGCCTGGGCCGGCGTGCTGCTCGATCTCGACGCGCCCGAACGGCACCGCTCGGCCCTGTTCGCGACTGTGGAGGATGTCGTGGACGGGCCGGAGGCGCCGGCCGTCGTCGGCATCGACGTACCGATCGGGCTTCCCGACCGCGTCGTCGACAAGGGCCGGCCGGCCGACCGCGCGGCGCGCCTGTTCCTCGGCTCCGGGCGATCCAGCGTGTTTCCTGTGCCGCCGCGCGTGGCCGTCTACGCCGCTGACTACGAAGAGGCGAAGGCGCTCTCGCGAGCGTATTCGGATCCGCCCTTCGCGCCCTCGATCCAGTGCTGGAACATCCTGCGCTCCGTGCGCTCGGTCGACACGCTCTTGCGGGCGCGGCCGGGCCTGCGCGCGCGCGTTCACGAGGTTCATCCCGAGGTCGCGTTCTTCCGACTCAACGGCGACCGCCGGCTGCAGGCGGGCAAGAAGGGGCCGCGCCGGCAGGAAGGGCTGGCGGAGCGGCGCGATCTCCTGATCGGCGCGGGGCTCCCCGAGGCCCTGGTACATTCGCCTCCACCGCGCGGGGTCGGGCGCGACGACCATCTCGATGCGATGGCGGCGCTCGTCGTCGCCCGAGACATCACCGCGGGCCGTGCGGTCCCGCTGCCGGCGGCCATCGAGCACGACGCCTACGGCTTACCGATCGTGATCTGGGCACCGGCCGATCATTCCTGATAGGTCTCGGCCATGACCTCAGAACTTCGCACGACCTCAGAGCCCCTGACGATCCGCCACATCGCCCGCGCCCTAGTGTTCGATCCGGCCAACCGACTGCTGCTGATCGAATACGAGGCGGTGAGGCCCGCGCCCGCCAATCCGGAGGCGAAGAACTTCTGGTTCATGCCCGGCGGCGGGCTGGAGCCCGGCGAGACGCACGAAGAGGCTTGCCGGCGCGAGCTCGGCGAGGAGATCGGCGTCCATGACGCCGCGATCGGACCGCAGGTCGCACTCTGCGACGGGCCGTTCCACCTGTTCGACAAGTCGCGCGATGCCCGCGAGCGCTACTTCGTCGTGCGCTTGCCCGACGACCGAATCGACACGCACATGCTCGCGGAGACCGAAGACAACCCGGTGATCGGCACGCGCTGGTGGCCGCTCGACGAGCTCGCGACCACCGACGCCCGCATCGAGCCGGCCGGCCTCACCGATCTCGCGTGCCGGATCGCACGCGGTGAGGTACCGGAGACCCCGGAAACGCTCATGTGGCGGGGAGCCTGATCGCCTTCCAACCGTTGCTGTCGCGTACGATCCCCCAATGAACAAACGGAGCGAACGAACGATGTTTCCCGATGTCCTGACCGAAGGCTACCGCAGCTTCTTGGGCGAGCGCCTTCCCGAGGAGAAGAAGAAGTACAAGGAACTCGCCGACGGGCAGAAGCCGGAGGTCCTGCTGATCGGCTGCTGCGACAGCCGCGTCGCCCCCGAGGTGATTTTCGATGTCGGCCCCGGCGAGATCTTCACGATCCGCAACGTCGCCAACATCGTCCCACCCTTCGAGGACGGCGGCGGCTATCACGGCACGTCCTCGGCCATCGAATTCGCGGTCCAGGGTCTCAAGGTGAAGCACATCGTGGTGCTCGGCCACGCCACCTGCGGCGGCATCAAAGCCTACGCCACCGATGCCAAACCCCTTTCGCAGGGCAACTTCATCGGACAGTGGGTCTCGCTGGTCGAGCCGGCCTCCAAGACCCTCGAAGAGAAGGGAGATTCGGTCGAGAAGCCCGGCTATCTGACCCGGCTCGAATACGCCTCGATCGCCCAGAGCCTCGAGAATCTGCTCACCTTCGACTTCGTGCGCGAACGTGTCGAAGCCGGCGAGCTGCACCTGCACGGCGCACATTTCGGTATCGAGCAGGGCGAGTTGCGGATCCGCGATCCGAAGACGGGGGAGTTCCATTCCGTCGTGGAAAGCGATGGCACGAAGCTCAAGACCTCGGCCCTGATCGGTTGCACGGAAGCTTGAGATCCTTGTTCGAGCAGGGCATGCCCACGGCTCGACAAAGCAGGCGGCAGGCGAGAACCTTTCCGTAGCCGACCCGAGGCCATCGCGTCTGACACCGCTCGATGCGTCGCGTTCCGTCCGGCCGCCCTGCAAACAGGGGCGGCTGCGACTTCTTTTCCACGATGCCCGCTCAGCCGGAATGCACGCCGCTTCGGCTGGGCACCCTGCGATGTGCTTGGATGGCTCAGGCCTGCCGGCCCAGGCTCAACCGCGCGAGTTCCTTGCCGAGTTCCAGCAGCGCCATGTCGATCAGGACCCGCAAGCGGAACGATGTATCGGGCTGAAGCCGCTCCCGCGCCTCGCGACAGAGTTCGATGACAGCCTCGATCCTCTCGCATTCCGCCGTATTCAGAATTTCCTCCCGGGTTCCTCAACAGGGCCATCGCGGTGCGGGCAGCCATTTGAGTTAGTTCGCAACCCTGTTCAATCAAGTCTTCGACTACAGCCTAAGACACGAGAAAAACATTAACCTATGTGTATTTCTGTGAGTTATATCGAGTATAAGTTACAAATCTAACACACTTATTGTTCTTGAATGCCCGACCAGGATATACACTGAATACAGTAAAGCTTTGATCGGCACGAATGCCGATCTTGAATCCAAGGTCGGTGGCGAGCGCCGATAGATCCCACGGTGACTTGCACTGCACGGCAAGCCGTGCCTGGACCCGACCTTGACCGGCCGGACCCTGGGATCGATACCCGCCCGGGTTTTCCGCCCGCATGCAGGGCTCCCAGCGTGAAGCTCGTTCTCGTCCAGGCCTTGCGGGCCGTCGCGGCCCTGCTCGTGGTGATGCACCACGCCCAGTTCGAAACGGCCGCGCTCGCGAACCGAACGGATCTCGGCTTCAGACCGAGTACGCTGCTGCCCTGGCCGGCCGGCGTCGATGTCTTTTTCGTGATCTCCGGCTTCATCATCGTCTACGCCTCCGGCTCGCTCTACGGCCGGCCGGGAGGGCGACGGCGCTTCCTCGCGCATCGCGTGGCGCGGCTCGTGCCCCTCTACTGGCTGGTGAGCGCCGCCTATCTCGCAATCGCCCTCGCCGTTCCGGGAATGCTCACCGGGGACGTTGCGGCGGCCGGTCTCGATCCGGTCTATGTTGCCGCCTCGTTCCTGTTCTGGCCGATGCTGCGGTCGGACGGCACGGCGTTGCCGCTCTACGGCCTCGGCTGGACGCTGAACTGCGAGATGTTCTTCTACGCGCTGTTCGCGATCGGCCTCGGCTGGGGACGCCGCGCGGCGGTCGTGTGGCTCGTCGCGACGCTGGGCATCCTCGCCCTGGCGCGCGCGGCGTTTCCGGACATGCCGATGCCGCTGGCCTTCTGGGCGAGCCCGGTCATCCTCGAATTCGCCTTCGGTGCGGCGCTCGGCCTTGCCCGCGCCGAGGGCGTGCGCATCGGATGGCCGGTGCGGAGTCTGTTGCTGGCCGTCGGGATCGGCCTGCTGATGCTCGTGCCGGAGCCGAGCCCGGCGCTTCACCCGATCCTCTACGGTATTCCGTCGGCCCTGCTCGTCGCGGCGGCGGCCCTCGGGCGCGATACGGCGGCCCGCGGCGACGGCGCGCCGTCCCTCCCGGTCCGCGCGGCGGCCGCGCTCGGCGACGCCTCCTACGCGCTCTACCTCGTCCACCCCTTCGTGCTGCGCGCGACGCGCGAGGCGATCCTGCGCGCCGGGCTCGCACAGCATCTCGGGGCCTGGGGCAGCCTCGTATTCATGGTCGGACTGGCGGTTGTCGTATCGCTCGTCGTCTATCGCGTGGTCGAGCGGCCGCTGACGCGAAGGGCACGCAGATTGCTCGACCCCGGCCATCATGAGCGGCCGGGCGACGAGAAAACTCTTGAGGAGGCGGGCCCTCACGTTTCCGCCGAGCCGAAACGGATCTAGCCTCGCCCCGGTCCTGGAACCGTGACCGACCGGATTGCATCCGGCCGGCGGTTCCAGATCCGTGTTGCGAGGCGCTTTCCGACCAACCGGCATCCGCCACGTCGGACAGCGCTCTATGGAGGGTCCTGCGTCGTGAAGACTCTGCTGGTTCCGGTCGCCCTGCACGAAGCCCTGCCCTCGGTGTTCGAGACGGGGCTGCTCGTCGCCCAACGCTTCGGCAGCCTGATCGAGGGCGTCTCGCTGCGCCCGGCGCTCGCGGAATACGTGCCCGTCGACATGGTCGGCGGCATGACATGGCTGCGCGACGAGGAGGCCGACCGGGCCGAAGCCGAGGCCGCAGGCGACCGTTTCATCGCCTTCATGGAGGCTGCGGGTCTGCCGCGCCGCGATGCCGTCGGCACCTGCGCGCCGGAGGCCGCAATGAGCGCCGGCCCGCGCTTCCGCTGGCGGCCGGACGTGCCACCGGGCGACGCCTTCCTCGGCCAGTACGCCCGGCTCTTCGCGGCGACCATCGTCGGCCGGCCCGGCTCGGAGGAATCGTCGCCGCGCATGACCACCGTCGAGACGGCGCTGTTCGAGAGCGGCCGCCCGATCCTGCTGGCGCCGCCGAAGCCACCCTCCTCGCTCGGCGAGGCGATCGTCGTCGCCTGGAACGGCTCCACCGAGACCGCGCGCGCCGTGGCTTTCGCCATGCCGTTCCTGCGCCGCGCCCGCCGCATCCTGGTGCTCAGCGCCGACGGCGGCATGGTGCCCGGACCAAGCGCCGAGGACGTGGCGCGAGCGCTCGCCTGCGAGGGCATCGAGGCGTTCCACAAGGCATTGCCCGCAGGCCGACGCACGCCCGGAGAAGTCTATCTCGACGAGGCGGCGACCTTCGGCTGCGACCTGCTCATCAAGGGGGCCTACACCCAGAGCCGCCTGCGCCAGATGATCTTCGGAGGACCGACGAGCCACATCCTCTCGCACGCCGCCATTCCCGTGCTGATGGCCCATTGAGGTGCGGGGTCACACACGCGCCGGCTGCGCCCTCGGATCGGTACCGCCCCGCCATTGCAAACGGGTCATTCGCACTCTAAACTGCTGATAAGGCTAAAGTTTTTAAGAATTCTAAACTGCGGTTGCTCCATGAGGCGTCGGCCGAAAACCGCCATGAAATCGCGCGAAGGCGATGGAATGGTGCTTTTCGAAGGGCGCCCACACTCCGCTCCCACCCCGACGAGTCCGCGACTGCACGCATGATCGTCTGTTCCTGCAACATCCTTTCGGACGGCCAGGTCCGCGGCTGCATCACGCCGGGCCCCGGTTGTCCGCGGACCCCGGCCCAGGTCTATGCCTGCCTCGGATGCAGCGCGAAATGCGGGCGCTGCGCCCGCACCATCCGCTCCATCATGCAGAACGCCCTGATGGAAGCCGGCGGCGATGCGCATGCCTCATGCGCGACCAGCTGCTCTACCCCTTGCAGTTTGGTACAATTCCAAACTACAGAAGACCTCGAAGAGGTCGCAGCCTAGGACGCATCGTCGGTTCGCTACGGCCCTCGGACACAAGAGGAGAGTAGCGAATGAAGGGCGATGCCAAGGTCATCGAGTATCTCAACCGGGGCCTGCGCAGCGAGTTGACCGCGGTGAGCCAGTACTGGCTCCATTTCCGCATGCTCAACGACTGGGGCTACGTCGACCTCGCCAAGTTCTGGCGCAAGGAATCGATCGAGGAAATGCAGCACGCCGATCGCTTCGTCGACCGGATCCTGTTCCTCGACGGCTTCCCCAATCTCCAGGAGCTTGATCCGCTGCGGATCGGCCAGAACGTCCAGGAGATCATCGAGTGCGATCTCGCCGCCGAGACCGAGGCGCGCGCGCTCTACCTGGAAGCCGCGCAGTACTGCGACTCGATCAACGACCGCGTGACGAAGATCCTGTTCGAGGCCCTGGCGACCGACGAGGAGGGCCATATCGACTTCCTCGAGACCCAGCTCGACCTGATCGGCCAGATCGGCCTGCCGCTCTACGCGCAGAAGCATGTCGGTGGCCTGGAGCAGGTCCCGCCCGAGGAAGGCTGACATAACGTGCGAGGGCCGGCTGCGCGTCGCGAAGCGCCGTCGGCCCCGCGCTCAAACGGAGATGACCCGCCGATAGATTTCGGCGAGAGACAGAGAGGCGCCGAGAGCAGGAAGCGTCAGGACCGCATCGAGACCTTCGAGCGGTCGCCACCGGCTCCAGACGCCATCGATGCGATCGAAAGCTTCGAGGTGCGGACGGTCCCGAGAGACCAGGACGTAATGCTGCAGCGATTCGAGCTGCTGGTAGAGATGCCATTTCTCGACCCTGTCGCGCGCTTCGGTGCCGGGCGAGAAAACCTCGAATAGCACGAGCGGATCGTCGACCGAGGTCGCGCCCGGCTCGAGATCGCCATCGACGACCATCACATCGGGCAGCATCGCCACGTCGAGTTGCCGGCTCTTCAGGTAGAAGGTTTCCGTGAAGCTCTGGCAGGGCGACCCGGACGCCGCAAACCCGTTGTCCAGCCCATCCGCGATGTTCCGCACAATCCGCGCATGCTCCCAACGCGTGCCGGCCGGCACGCACACCAAGCGACCGCCGATCAGTTCCCAGCGTTCGTCGCGCGGCTTATCGGCAAAAAGCTCCTCGAAGTCGTCGAGGGCAAGGTGGTCGAATTCGCGATGTCGGTAGCCCATGGTCGGGCCTCGTCCGTAGCGACTGGTGGCCGTCGTCGCGAAGTGTAGCGCGATCGGTCCCGGTATGCGACATCGGGCAACGCCCGCGCCCCGGCCCCTTCGCGTTTCGATCGCTGCGGCAGCACCCGAAAAATCCCCGAGCGAGTTCCGTTGAGCAAGCGCAGGTCTCCTCCCCGTCGGGCATCCGGGCCTCCGCTGGAGGAGATCCAGATCGATCCGACGCCGAACCCGCTCCTGACGCCCGAGAAGCGGCCGGACGATTCCGACCAGTCGATCCGGCCCCTGAGCCTGTCCGAGTTCATCGGCCAGCGGGCAGGCCGGGCGCAGCTCAAGCTCGCGATCGATTCGGCCAAGGCGCGCAAGGACGCCCTCGACCACGTGCTCTTCGTCGGGCCCCCGGGCCTCGGCAAGACGACGCTGGCGCAGATCGTGGCGCGCGAACTCGGCGTGAATTTTCGCTCGACCTCCGGCCCAGTCATCGCCAAGGCCGGCGACCTCGCGGCGCAGCTCACCAATCTCGAGGAGAACGACGTCCTCTTCATCGACGAGATTCACCGGCTCAATCCGGCGGTGGAAGAGATTCTCTATCCGGCGATGGAGGATTACCAGCTCGACCTGATCATCGGCGAAGGGCCGGCGGCCCGTTCGGTCAAGATCGAACTGCCGAAATTCACCCTCGTCGGCGCCACCACCCGCGCAGGCCTGCTGACCACGCCGCTGCGCGACCGCTTCGGGATTCCGATCCGGCTCGAATTCTACGACATCGACGAGCTGGAGCTGATCGTCGCCCGCGGCGCACGGGTGCTCGGCCTGCCGATGTCGGCGGAGGGCGCCAACGAGATCGCCAAGCGGGCGCGCGGTACGCCGCGCATCGCCGGCCGGCTGCTGCGACGGGTGCGCGATTTCGCCGTGGTCGCGGAATCGGGCAGCGTCAGCCGCGCCGTCGCCGATCGGGCGCTCCAACTCCTCGACGTCGACCCGGCCGGGCTCGACGTGATGGACCGCAAGTACCTGACGATGATCGCCACATCGTTCGGCGGCGGCCCCGTCGGCATCGAGACCATCGCAGCCGCGCTGTCCGAGCCGCGCGACGCGATCGAGGACATCATCGAGCCCTACCTGATCCAGAAGGGCTTCGTGCAGCGCACGCCGCGCGGGCGTGTGCTGACCGCCCACGCCTTCCGTCATATCGGCCTCGCCGAACCGCGGCGCGATCCCGGCACGCAGTTCGGGTTCTTCGCGGGAGAGGACGGCGGCGGAACCTGAGACGCCGCTCGACCGCGGGATCGCATGCGATCCCGCGTGCCTGATCCGCCGGAAACGATCAGCCCTGACGCTGTGCCTGCGTCACCGCCACGTGGATCAGCTCGGCCAGGGTGCGGACGCCGAGCTTCTGGCGCATCTGGGAGCAGGCATTGGTGACGGTCTTGTAGCTGACCGACAGTTCGGACGCGATCGTGCCGTAGGACTTGCCCTGCGCCAGCCGCGCCAGGATCTGTTGCTCGCGCGGCGTCAACTGCGTCTCGGGCGTGCGGCGCGGATCGGCGCGCAGCATCGCAACCTCGGTGGCCAGCCGGCGGTCAAGATAGACGTCGCCCTTGCGCACCTGCTCGAAGGCCTGGAACAGCTCGTTCGAGGCGTGATCCTTCAGCACGTAGCCCAGCGCCCCCGCCTCCAGCGCCCGCGAGACGATGACGGGGTCGTTGTGCATCGAGAAGACCAAGATGCGCGTCGCCGGCTCGACGGCCCGCATCCGCCGGATCAAACCGAGGCCGGCGAGGCCGCTGCCCTGAAAGGTCAGGTCGCAGATCACCACCGGCGGCCGAAGGCGGAAGAAGGCACGGTAGCCGGCGACCACGCCGGTGGCCTCGACGACGGTCTCGATGCCGGCATCCTCCAGCACGCGACGGCAGCCTTGCAGGACGATGGGATGGTCGTCGATGACGAGGACCGGAAGCACGGCGCGGCTTCGGGTGGGGTCGGGTCTGGTCTGGGCGTTCATGGTCAGGGAGCGTTCAGGACGAGGGCGGGGATGGCGGATCGGCGGACCGTGCCTCCTCGCCTCTCTCGGGGTCGATGGGGATCGCGATCCGCACAACTGCCCCGGGAGCGGCGTTGTCAAGTTCGAACACGCCGTCGAGGGCCTCGACGCGCTCGCGCATGCCCGACAGACCGAGGCCGGTGCCGTGATCGGGCGGAAGTCCGACGCCGTCGTCGCGCACGCTGACCTGGAGGACCGTATCCGAACCATCCGGCTCGCGCCTCGCGCGCGCCTCAGCGCGGATATCGGTCGCGCTGCCGTGCCGGACGGCGTTGGTCATGCTTTCCTGGATGCAGCGAAACACGGTGAGATCGACGAGATCACCGTAGGTCCGCGCCAGCCCGTCGAAGCTGCCCGAGAAACGCGTGTTGGGATGGCGCCGTCCGAAATCGGCCAGCAGCAGGTTGAGGCATTCGGCGAGCGGCACCTGGCCGAGCGCATGCGGGCGCAGCCGGTTGAGCAGCTCGCGGTTGCGGGTCTGGACCTGGCCGACGATGCCGCCGATGTCGGCCGCCCGCGCCGCGAGCTTGGCGCGATCGGGCGCATTCGTCCCTTCCGCGATGCGCGCGACCGAGGCGGCGTTGGCCTCCAACGCGAACAGGCAGGGGCCGAACTCGTCGTGGAGTTCCAGCGCGATACGCCGGCCCTCGTCGTCCTGCGCCGTGAGGAGTTGCCGGTTGAGGCGGCCGTTGGCTGCGCGCGCCTCGCCGAGCGCACCGGCGACACTGTTGAAGCGCTCGGCGATCACCGCGAGTTCGCGGGAAGCCGGCGGATCGAGATGGGCGGTGTAATCGTGACGCTCGAGCTGGGTCAGTCCGTCGGCGAGGCGTTCGAGGGGCCGCAGCACGCGCCCGAAGGCGATGGCGAGGGCGACCAGGACCGCGAAGTTGAGCAGCAGGCCTGCCAGCGACAGGGATACGGCGTAGCCCCAGACTTCGTCGATCTCGTCGAGCGGCTCTTCGGTGATGACCGCTTTGCCGATCCGCTCGCCGTTGGCGACGATCGGCAACTCGTGCTGCTCGGGCGGCGGTGCGATCAGCGCGACGAACCAGGCCGGGGCGACGTGCCGGTCGCGCCGGCCGTCCGACAGCACGGAGCCGGTGCGCGCACCGCTGGCATCGAACACCGCGACGCGGACGTGGCGAAGGGTCTGGAAGCGCAGGTCGAGGGTGTGGAGCAGGCTCTCCGGCGTCGGACTACGGGCCATGCGGATGGTGTCGGCAACCCGAGGCTCGACGGTCGCACGGGTCGCGTTCATCTCCACCTTCACGGCGGAGCGGGCATTCAGCACCATCACGCCGCAGGAGACGATCGCCGCGATCAGATCGATGAAGATCACCACGAGGATCAGGCGCGTGCGCGTCGGGAGGGCAGCCCAGATCGAGGCGCGGCCGGAAGTCCCGGCCCGCGCGATGGGGGGGCTGTCGAACTGCGTCGTCTTCGGCATCATGGTCATCGGCGAAATGCTCAGACCACCGCCGCATGTGTCTGCGCCGCCCCGGAGAACGGGATATTTCGGCAACCGGCCATCGGATAAGCGACTTTAATCTTTGCTGTTTCGACTTGGGTCGCAACCTCGCCGATCGCTTCGGCGAAGTCCATGTTGCGGGTCGGCCGGATGCACTGATGATTCTCTTAAGGAAAACACGAGGTCGTGCATCGCCAGCCAGAGTGCCGTCCCACGCGTCCGCGTTTCCTGACGATACGCAGAGTCGAGAGGGGGACCGGGAGTCGCCGCGAAGAATCTCATTCGTCCGCATCCCGATGCGACCCAAGTGCTGATCGGTGACCCTTCGTTAATCGCACCAATCTATATCAGTTTCTCTGTGAATCCCGAGGCGCGACGACTGCCTCGACGATTCCAGTCATCTTGTAGCCGCAATGTCGGGGTCGGGTCGTTGCCATCGTACAACGTTCGAGAGTCCGACCTGATGGCGGTGAACATCGATCCGTCCGAGGTCCGTCACGGGACCTCCACCACGCAGCCGACGGCGAAGCCGCGACTTCGGCTTCCGACCCGTGCGGTGCTGATCGGCGGTCTCGGGGGAGCAGGACTGCTCGCCTTCTCCGTTGGCGCCTTTTCGTTCTTCTCGACGCTGGCCGATCCTCGTGCCCGCACCCCACGCCCGATGCAGGCTGCGGCCTCCATGCCCGACCTGAAGGACGGGATGCCGGCGCTGGTCAACGGCGAGGCGATTGCGCCCCCGAAGGCCGCCACCCTCAAGCTTCCGCGGCCCATCGTCAGCGAGTCGGCAGCAGCGCAGCCGGCTCCCGTCGAGCACGCCGCCGTCTCGACACCGATTGCCGAGCCTGCTCCGGTCGCTAAACCCGCCCCGGTCGTACAGGCTGCCGTCAGCGAGCCGCAGGTTCCGGCCCTGCGCACCGGCCAAACCCCGCCGCCGATCCAGAACGCGGCGACGTTGCCGGAGACGCGCACGGTCGCGACCGTCGCCGCACCGGCCCGCACCGTGGCGACGATCGCTCCGGCCCGCACCGAGACCGTCAAGGCGAAGCCGGTTCAGACCAATGCTGTCGCATCGGTCGCGCCGAGCGAGACCCACGAGCCGGTGAAGGAGCCGACATCGACGGCAACGGCTTCCGCTCAGCCCGCCCGCAAACCCGTCGCCGCCAAGCCGCCCGTGCAAAAGACGGCTGCGCGGAAAGCTCCGACGAGCAAGACAGTCGCCGATGCCTCCGATCCGGAGCCGGCAGCTGCCGCATCCTCTGCCAAGAGCGCGGCCTCGGACGAATCCGACATCCCCGGCGCCCGTCAGTTCCGCGCCGGCGTCAAGGCGATCGGCGGCCTCTTCGGCGGCGACGGCAAGGACGATTGATACCGTTTCCGGTTGATCCGTTCGATGCCGCGCCCCTTTCCCAGACGCCGGGAACGCAGTGGACGGTGATCCGGGACCCAGCGTGACAAGGGCCGCGCCAGCGGCTCGATACGAACGGCGCAGACGTTTCGACGCTTCGCGACGTCCTTATGCTGGGCCCCGGATCGGGTTCCGCTGACGCTCCGCCCGTCCAGGGACGGGGGCGTGCGTAGTAAGCCGAAGAAATCGACCGGAAACGGTATGACATCTCAACATTGCGGGCTTCGATTCTCGAAGCCGCCGACGGTTGGCGTACGTCGATGCGCGCGCCGCGCATGCGGCGGGCGGCAAAGGCGTCAGACGTAAGGGCTATCGGTAGCGGGGCTCTGCCTCGACCTGCGCCGAGCACGGCGTCAGCCCGAACGTGGCGATGCGACAAAGCCTTGGATCGACCCGCGACCGGATGGTCCAGCCCGCAGGTTCGATGCCGCGAACGGTCCGTCCGAGGGCCGGTCAGCCCCGCTGGCGCTTCGGCGGCTTGCCGACTTCGCGGCGGTGCTTGGCGGCGCGGGGGCTGTGCTGCTTCGGCGGCGCGACGCCCTCCCCGGCCAGCATCTCGATCGCGACGTCCGGCGGTCCGCGCTCGGCGAAGGCGGCCGCGAAGTCGGCGGCCGCGGCGGCGCGGATTTCGAACTTCGTCTCGCGATCGAAGATTCGGATCGCGCCGATGTCACCGCGCCCGATGCCGCCGCGACGCGAGAGCATCGGCAGGAGGCGGCGCGGATCTGCGGAATCGCGGCGGCCGATGTTCAGCCGGAACCAGACCGAAGGGCCGTCGTCGCCGACGCGAGGGGCGCCGACCGGCACGGTGCCGCGCTCGCCCTGGGTCGCCTTGCGCTGGCTCTGCCGGGAATCGGTGGAGAAATTCGGGTCGCTGACATCCTCGGGGGCCGGGATGCGGGCGCGGTAGGCGCGCGCCAGGGCCGCGGCCAGCTTCTCCGGCGGGAGCTTGGCGAGCAGGGCGTCCGCCCACTCGCGGTCTTCCTCGTTCGGCTCTTCGGCGAAGGAGGGGTCGTCGAGCATGCGGTCGCGGTCGAGCGCGCGAACCTCCTCGGCGGTGGGCGGACCGCTCCACTCGAAATTCACACCGGCGAGTTGCAGCATCTGCTCGGCGCGGCGGCGGCGCGAGGCCGGGACGAGGAGCACGCTGGTACCCTTGCGGCCCGCACGGCCGGTGCGCCCGCTGCGATGCTGCATCACCTCGGCGTCGTGCGGTAGGTCGGCGTGGATGACGAGGTCGAGGCCGGGAAGGTCGATGCCGCGGGCGGCAACGTCGGTGGCGACGCAGGTGCGCGCCCGGCCGTCGCGCAGCGCCTGGAGTGCCGCGTTACGCTCGCCCTGGCCGAGTTCGCCAGAGAGCGCGACGGCGGTGAAGCCGCGCTCGATCAGCGAGGCCTGCAGGTGCCGCACGCCCTCGCGGGTGTTGCAGAAGACGATGGCGGTGGGCGCATCGACGTAGCGCAGGATGTTGACGACGGCGTGCTCGATCTCGCGCGGCAGCACGCGCACGGCGCGGTAGGAGATGTCGGCGTGGCCGCGCGAGGCGCCGGCCACCGCGAGGCGGAGCGCATCGCGCTGGTAGCGCTCGGCCAGAGCCGTGATGAGCTTCGGCAGCGTCGCGGAGAACAGCAGCGTGCGGCGCGTGGTCGGCGCCGAGGACAGGATGAACTCCAAGTCGTCGCGAAAACCGAGATCGAGCATCTCGTCGGCCTCGTCGAGCACGACGGCTTCGAGCGTCTCGGTCTTCAGACGGCCGCGCTCGATATGGTCGCGCAGGCGCCCCGGCGTGCCGACGACGATGTGGACGCCGGCGTCAAGCGCGCGGGCCTCGCGGCGCGGATCCATGCCGCCGACGCAGGAGACGACGCGGGCGCCGGTCTCGGCATAGAGCCAGGTGATCTCACGCTCGACCTGAAGCGCCAATTCGCGCGTCGGCGCGATCACCAGCGCGAGCGGGGCGCCGGGGGGCGGCAGCGTGCCCTCCTCGGTGAGCAGGCGCTCGGCCACGGCGATGCCGAAGGCGACGGTCTTGCCGGAACCGGTCTGGGCCGAGACGAGGAGGTCGCGCCCCTGCGAGGCGGCATCGAGCACGGCCTCCTGGACCGGCGTCGGCTCCTCGTAGCCACGTGCGGCAAGCGTCCGCGCAAGCGGGGCTGGAAGCGTCGGAAACGGCACGGGCAATCGACCTTGGAGAGCGGGGGGCGGGATCGTGGGGGAACACGGCGCGGGTCGCGTCGGCGTTCCTCCGGCCGCGAGCCGGTCTCGAACGAGAAGCAAGAGGAGTTCGTACCCGCAAGCGCGTGCAAACGCCACGCCCTGCAACGCATGGCGCTCTTGCGGTGCGGAACGCTCCGGCGCGGCGACGCCGCCGGATGACTGCGCGCAGGCGTTGTCCGCTCGTCGCGCCGGGGACCGTCGTTTCTCGTCTGACGGAACGCGGGAGCGGGTGGGATCGGTGCTGCGCATGGTGCCCGTCCGGTCAAGCATCGCGGTGTTCACCGTGGCTATCCAGGGCTGGCTTGCCGACCGGCCCTCGCCGAGCCGCTGGGCCCGTTGATCCTTGCCCCGTGATCCCGCATCGTTCCGCGAAGGGTCCCGCTTTGCGCGGACGAACATGATGCGAATCTAGAACCATGGACACGCTCGTCGTCGGCGCAGGCGTCGTCGGTCTCGCCATCGGGCGGGCGCTGGCCCTGCGCGGGCACGCGGTGATCGTGGCCGAGTCCGAGGGGGCCTTTGGCACCGGTGTGTCCTCGCGCAGTTCTGAGGTGATCCATGGCGGGATGTACTATCCGACCGGCTCCCTGCGCGCCCGCCACTGCGTCGAAGGACGCCGGCTGCTCTACGATTTCTGCGAGCGCCACGGCGTGCCGTACCGCGCCTGCGGCAAGCTGATCGTCGCGGTCTGCGAGGAGGAGCGTGCGGGGATCGAGGCGATCCATGCCAGGGGCATCGCCAACGGCGTCGAGGGCCTGAGGCTGCTGGAGGCCGGCGAGGCCCGGCGCCTCGAGCCGAACCTCGCCTGTGTCGCCGCGCTGGAATCGCCGGCCACCGGCATCGTCGACAGCCACGCCCTGATGCTGTCGCTGCTCGGCGCGGTCGAGGATGTCGGCGGCGCACTCGCCCTGCGCACACCGATCGAATCGGCAGGCCGGGAGGGCGGCCGCTGGCGGGTCCGCTTCGGCGGAGACAGCCCCGGGACCCTCGACGTCGACGCGATCGTCAACGCGGCCGGACTCGGCGCGCAGTCCGTGGCGCACGGGATCGAAGGCTATCCGCCCGAGCGCGTGCCGCGGCAGGTGCTGGCCAAGGGCCGCTACTTCGGCTGCACCGGCAAGCCCGCCTTCACCCGGCTGATCTATCCGGCCCCGGTCGAGGGCGGGCTCGGCATCCACCTCACCCTCGATCTTGCCGGCCGCATGCGCTTCGGTCCCGACGTCGCCTGGGTCGAGATGCCGGACTATGCGGTCGAGCCCGAGATGGCCGCGATGTTCGAGGCGGCGATCCGGCGCTACTGGCCTGCGCTGCCCGACGGGCGCCTGACGCCGGACTACGCCGGCATCCGTCCCAAGCTCAGCGGCCCGGGCGAGCCGGCCGCGGATTTTCTCGTCGACGGGCCGGCCGAGCATCGCATGCCCGGGCTGGTCCAACTCTTCGGGATCGAGAGCCCGGGGCTGACTTCGGCGTTGTCGCTCGCGGAGGATGTGGCTCGGCGATTGGAAGGCTGAAGACCTCAGCCGCCGAACCGCTCCGTCCGGATGATCGACGGCTTCACGCTGGCATCCACCAGAAGGTCCGACACCGATCCGACGAAACCGTTGCTGCCGCACACGAAAACGTGGCGCGGCTTGCCGACGTGGTCGAGTGCGGTCTCGATCATGACCCGGTCGACCCGGCGCCCGGCGGTGGCACCTTCGCGGGTGGTGAGGAGCGTGAGATCGAAGCCCGGCTCGTCGCGCGCCCGTATCTGCAATTCCTCACGCGCGATCGCCTCGGCGGCGTTGCGCACCGAATAGATCAGCAGCATCGGCGTTTCGCTGCGCGCCGAGAAACGTGCCCGCAGCATCGAGAGCAGCGGCACCACGCCGGAACCGCCGCCGATAAGCAGCACGGGGCCCTCGTCCTCCGGCGACCAGACGAACGATCCGCCGATCGGCCCGCGCAACTCGACCTCGTCGCCGACCTCCGCGATGCCGGCGAAGTAGCTCGAGACCTCGCCCTCCTCCAGCCCCTCGATCATGAGTTCGAGGCCGGCGGCGTCGCCGGGTGCTGAGGCGATGGAGTAGCTGCGCTGCGCGCTGTAGCCGTCCGGCGCGGTGAGCCGCACCTCGACGTGCTGGCCGGCACGGTGCCGGCCCTCCAGCCCCTCGAACCGAAAACTCTTCACCCGCGGCGTCACCGGCGCGATCGCGCCGATCCGGGCGGTCCGCCAGGGCATCTTCTCGGCGGCCACGCGTCAATCTCCGGTGAAGCGCTGCTCGCGCCAGGGGTCGCCGTACATGTGATAGCCGCGCAGCTCCCAGAAACCGCCTTCGTCCTTCCTGGTGAAGCGCAGGCCCTTCACCCATTTCGGGCTTTTCCAGAAATAGAGGTGCGGCACGAGGAGGCGCGCCGGGCCGCCGTGATCGGGCGGGATCGGCTTGCCCTCATAGGAGGTCGCGACAATGGCCTTGCCACCGGTGAGATCGGCGAACGGAACGTTGGTGGTGTAGTCGTCGAAGCCCTCGAACAGGGTGAAGGCGGTGGGCGCAGTGACGCCGGCATCGCTCAGAATGTCGTCGACGCTCACGCCGGCCCAGGCGGTGTCGAACTTCGACCACTTGGTGACGCAATGGATGTCGCCCTTCCAGCGCGTACGCGGCAGCTTGGCGAACTCGCTCCAGGTCCAGCGCTTGAGGGGCTTGGGACCGTCGCGAAGGGTGAAGCTCCAGGTCTCCTCGGTGACCCGCGGAGTCGGGCCGAGCTGCAGGACCGGAAAGTCGTCGGTGAGGTACTGGCCCGGCGGCAGGCGCTCGGCGATCTCGGCCGCCGGCGGGCGGCCCGAAAAGCCCCGTGTCACCATCCGTCCCGCCCTCCCGATCCCGGTTGCATCCGTTGCGACCGGTATGCGCCCTCGCCCGTCGGAGATCAAAGGCCGCCGGCTATTTGACGGCAGCCGGTCCGTAGGGCGGGCGCGGGATCGCGCGGTGCGCTGCGCGCAACGCCGCCGACCAGCGCTCGCGAAGATCGTGAAAGTAGGGCTCGCCGGCTTCGATCCGGTGGTCGACTTCGAGCGTCAGGGCGTCGCGGCGCACCACGGCGATGTCGATCGGCAGGCCGACGCCGAGATTCGACCGCATGGTCGAATCCATCGAGACCAGCGCGACCTTCAGGGCGTCGTAGAGATCGAGCTTCGCCGTCACGGCCCGGTCGAGGATCGGCTTGCCGTATTTGTGCTCGCCGATCTGCAGGAAGGGTGAGTCGTGCCCGCACTCGATGAAGTTGCCGGCCGAGTAGACCATGAACAGCCGCATCTCGTCGGTGCCGATCTGGCCGCCGAGAAGGAACGACACCTCGAAGCGGATCTTGGCCTGCTCGAAGCCGTCATGCTCGATCTTGCGGACCTGCCGGATCGCACGGCCGACGAGCTGAGCCGCCTTGAACATGGTCGGCGCGTCGGCGAGCTTCTCCGGCTCCTCGCCCTCGATGTCGTCGACGCCCTCACGCAACATGCTCACGACGGTCTGCGTCACGGACAGGTTGCCGGCCGAGGCGAGCATGATCACCCGCTCGCCCGGCGCATTGAACAGATGAAGCTTGCGGTAGGTCGAGATGTCGTCGAGGCCCGCATTGGTGCGGGTATCGGCGATCATGAGGAGACCGTCCTCGACCAGGACTCCGACGCAGTAAGTCATCGCGAGAGAGACCTCGTCACGGGGTAAGCGGGCGTCCCGTTCGCATGTCGTGCCGCCGCGACGCAAGGCGATCTTTCGCAATGTGCCGTTTCAAGCGGTGTGGAGGGCCGATCCGGCCCTGCCCCTCAGCCCTGCGACTGTCTCTGCGTGCCTTGGCTCTGCGTCTGGCTCTGGCCCCGCTGAGGCTCGTCGACCTTCAGCCGCACCTCCAGCTTTTCGGTACCGCCGCCGACGCGGCTGCCACGGATCGGGGCCGCTCCGAGATAGTCGAGGCCGATCGCGACACGCACATGCGCCTCGGTCGCCGAGACGCCGTTGGCCGCATCGAAGCCGATCCAACCGAGATCGGGCAGCAGTGCCTCGGCCCAGGCATGGCCTGCGCTCGGATCCTCGCCGTCGTCGTCATGGAGGAAGTAGCCGGAGACGTAGCGGGTCGGAATTTCCAGGTGGCGCGCCGCCGCGATGAAGATATGCGCGAGGTCCTGGCAAACGCCCTTGCCGACCTCGAAGGATTCCATGGCCGTCGTGCTGGCACTGGTCGGCCCCGGCTCGAATTCGATGCGCTCGTGCACCGCTTCGAGCAGCCGATGCAGGACCGACAGCCTCGACTGGTCGCCGCCCGCGGTGGCCTTGCCCGCGAAGGCCTGGATTTCGGCGCTCGGCAGGGTGAGCGACGTATCGCGCAGGTAGAACGGTTCGGGTAGCCGTTCGACACCGCCACGCACGATGCCGCTGGTGTCGAAGGTCTCGACCTCGCCGGTGACGCGCACGGTCAGGGCCTCGGCCGCGTCGTCGGCGGTGAACCAGTGGACGATGTTGCCGAAGCCATCCTCGCGGGCGGTCAGCCGGCCGTCGACCGACGGTTCGATGCGCCATTCGCGCACGTGCTGGCCGTCATGGTCGCGTGGGGTCAGCCGCAACACCTGGATCAGGCCACGGGCAGGCTGCTCGTAGGTGTAGATCGTGTCGTGGAGGACGCGGATGCGCATGCCTTGGTCCCGGATGCGTCGATAAGGAAAAGCGAGAGACGAATCGCGAACGAATCTACACCAGATACTGCTCGCTGATCGCGGCCCCGAGCTTGTTGTTCTCGCCGATGAAGTGCTCGATGAACTCGTGCAGGCCGGAGGCGAAGATCCGGTCGATATCCGCACCGAGGAGGTGGGCGCGCAGGTTGCTAGCGAGCCGCTGGCTCTCGCCGCGACGACCGTAGGAATCGGCGATCAAGTCGAGATGTTCCACCAGCATGCCGAGGCAGTTGGTGAGCGAGCGCGGCATCTGTCTATTCAGGATGAGCAAATCCGCGACCAGCAGTGGCTTGATGCTCTCGCGATAGACCCAGTGATAGGCGTTGAAGGCCGAGACCTCGCGCAGGATCGTGGTCCACTGGAAGTAGTCGAGGCTGCCGCCGATCCGTTCCGAGGCTGGCAACAGGATCTGGTACTTCACGTCGAGGATGCGGGCGGTGTTGTCGGCCCGCTCGATCGCGGTACCGAGCCGCGTGAACCAATAGCCGTCGTTCCTCAGCATGGTCCGGTAGGCCGAGCCGTCGAAGGCCAGCGAGACCTGCTTCACCCAGTCGAGGAAATGCGAAAACTCGTCCCGCGTGAGATCGCGGCCCTCGTAGTTGCGAAGCTCGAGCCACGCCCCGTTGATCGCGTCCCACATCTCGGTGGTGAGCGCCGTGCGGATCGACCGGGCGTTCTCGCGGGCCGTCTCGATGCAGGAGCGGATCGAGGACGGATTATGGCGCGAGAAGGCGAGAAAGTCGCAGACCGTGTGTTCGTTGACCGCATCGTAGTGCTTCTTGAACTCGTCGGCGTCGCCGGTGGAAGCCAGCGCCGAGGCCCACTCGTTCGACTCGCGCCCGCCGTAACTCGACGGCAGCGCGGCGAGACGGTGCGCGGCGTCGAGGATGCGCGCGACGAAGTCGGCGCGCTCGGCATAGCGCGAAAGCCAGTAGAGGTTGTCGGCGGTACGGGACAGCATGGCTCAGATCACGGTCGCTTCCGGCCGAAACGGGCCGGCGTCGAAGGGGAAGAGCGTGGCGTCATCGCAAGAGACGGCGGGGATCGCCACCTCTGCGACGCACGCCTGCTCGCAAAATGTGCACTCGCCGGCTATTCGCGCATGAGAACTGCGCGCTCGGCGGCTGGGCGCCCGAAAAGGCCGCGGGCTGCTCAAGCGTCGAGCACCCAGGTGTCCTTGGTGCCGCCGCCCTGGCTGGAATTCACCACGAGCGAACCCTCCTTGAGCGCGACGCGCGTCAAACCGCCGGGCACGATGCGGATCTCGTCGGCGCCGGCGAGCACGAAGGGCCGCAGGTCGACGTGGCGCGGGGCGACGCCGGAGGCGACGAAGGTCGGGCAGGTCGAGAGCGAGAGCGTCGGCTGGGCGATGAAGCCGTCGGGGGCGTGCTTCAGCCGGCGCCCGAACTCCTCGATCTCGCGCCGCGTGGCGTGCGGGCCGACGAGCATGCCGTAGCCGCCCGAGCCGTTGACCTCCTTCACCACGAGGTCCTTGAGGTTGTCCATGACGTAGGAGAACGCCTCCTTCTCGCGGCAGCGATAGGTCGGCACGTTGTGAAGGATCGGCTCCTCGCCGGTGAAGAACTTCACGATTTCCGGCATGTAGCTGTAGACCGCCTTGTCGTCGGCGATGCCGGTGCCGACCGCGTTCGACAACGTGACGTTGCCGCGCTCGTAGGCGTTCATCAGCCCCGGCACACCGAGCACGCTATCGGGGCGGAACACCAGCGGATCGATGAAGTCGTCGTCGAGCCGGCGATAGATCACGTCGACCCGGCGCGGCCCCTCGGTGGTGCGCATGTAGACGACGTCGTCCTTGGTGAAGAGGTCGGTCGCCTCCACCAGTTCGACGCCGAGTTTGTCGGCCAGGAAGGAATGCTCGTAGAAGGCCGAGTTGTAGCGTCCGGGGGTGAGCAGCACGACGGTGGGATCGCGCGTGGCCGATTGCGGGGCGAGGCTGCGGAGCGTCGCCAGAAGCTCGTCCGGATAGTTCTCGACCGGTGCGACGCGGTGGCGCGAGAACAGCTCCGGGAACAGCCGGAGCATGACCTCGCGGTTCTCCAGCATGTAGGAGACGCCGGACGGCGTCCTGGCGTTGTCTTCCAGAACAAAAAAGTCGTTCTCGCCGGTGCGGACGATGTCGATCCCGGCGATGTGGACGTAGAGGTCGTGCGGCACCCGGAAGGAGCGCATCTCCATCTGGTAGTGCTGGTTGCGGTAGACGAGGTCGGCCGGGATCACGCCCGCCTTGATGCACTCCTCCGCACCGTAGATGTCGTTCAGGAACATGTTGAGCGCGGTGACGCGCTGCTTCAGCCCACGCTCCAGGAAGCTCCATTCGGGCTTGGTCAGCACCCGCGGGATGATGTCGAAGGGGATCAGCCGTTCGGTGGAATCGCTCGAGCCGTAGACGGCGAAGGTGATGCCGATGCGCCGGAACAGCATCTCGGCCTGGCTGCGGCGCGTGTTGAAATGCTCCGGCGGCGTGGTGTCGAGCCAGGACTTGAGGGCGTCGTAGGCGTCGCGCACGGCGGCCCCCGCGAGCGCATCGCCCGGCCCGGTCATCTCGTCGAAGGCTTTCGCCAGCGCCATCTAAGTCTCCCCTCAGCAGGTTCCGGAAAGGTGCCCCGCGGCTTTCCGACAGAAACCTGCGACACGACAAAAAGCCGATCGGACGACGCGTTGGCATGCCGACGCGCGATCGCTTGGCTCGCCGTTCACCTAGGCAAGAGGCAGGCCATGGAAAGGGCCCGAGACCGACACTAACGGAGAAGCTTGGTCAGAGAAGCTTGAGTCCCCTGAAGCTCGCGTGACCCTCGCGGCCGAGGATGACGTGGTCGTGCACGACGATGCCGAGCGGGTCGAGGACGGCGACGATCTCGCGGGTCATCCTGATGTCGGCCCCCGACGGCGTCGGATCGCCGGAGGGGTGGTTGTGAGCGAGGATGACCGCGGTGGCCGAGAGTTCGAGGGCGCGGCGGGCGATCTCACGGACATAGACCGGCGTGTGGTCGACGGTGCCGCGCCCGTGCACCTCGTCGCGGATGAGATGGTTGCGCTTGTCGAGGAACAGCAGCCGGAATTCCTCCCGCGCCGAAAAGGCCATCGTGGCGCGCAGGTACTCGATGAGGGCGCTCCAGGAGGTCACCAGCGGCCGCTCCGCGATGGCACCCCGCGCGAGCCGGCGGCCGGCCGCTTCCATTAGCTTGAGGTCTGCGATCACGCCAGGCCCGATCCCGTCGATCTCCGCGAGCCGCGACGGCTCGGCGCCGATGACCTCGGCGAAGGAACCGAAACGCCTGATCAGCGCCTTTGCGAGCGGTTTGACGTCGCGGCGCGGGATCGCACGGAACAGGACGAGTTCGAGCAGTTCGTAATCGGCCAACGCATCGGCCCCGGACTCGGCGAAGCGGGCGCGCAGGCGGTCGCGGTGGCCGTGGTAATGCGGCTCCTCGGCCGTGACCGGGGCCAGCAGATCGGGCAGCGGCGGCCGGCGCGTCATCGGAGACGATCAGTCCTGCGGAACCGGCTGGTCGAGCCCCTTCGGCGACAGCGTGAAAATCTCGTAGCCGGTCTCGGTGACCGCGACGGTGTGCTCGAACTGGGCGGACAGCGAACGGTCGCGGGTCACGGCGGTCCAGCCGTCGGCGAGCACCTTCACGGCGGGCCGGCCGAGATTGATCATCGGCTCGACGGTGAAGAACTGACCGGGCTTCAGCGGCACGTCGTAGCTCGCCTCGACGTAGTGCAGGATGGTCGGCGCGTCGTGATAGACGCGGCCGAGGCCATGGCCGCAGAAATCGCGCACCACCGAGCAGCGCTCGGCCTCCGCGTAGGACTGGATGGCGTGGCCGATGTCGTTGGTCGAGCCGCCGGGCCGGATCGCCCGGATGCCGCGCATCAACGACTCGTAGGTGATCTCGCACAAGCGCTGGGCCTTGCGCGGCACCTCGCCGACATAGGCCATGCGGCTCGAATCGCCGTGCCAGCCGTCGAGGATCAGGCAGATGTCGAGGTTGACGATGTCACCGTCGCGCAGCGGCTTGTCGTTGGGGATGCCGTGGCAGACGACGTGGTTGATCGAGGTGCAGATCGACTTCGGATAGCCGCGATAGAGCAGCGATGCCGGATAGGCGCCGTGATCCATCGCGAAAGTATAGGCGAGTCTGTCGAGATGCTCGGTGGTGACGCCGGGCTGGGTCGCCTCGACGAGGATGTCGAGCGCTTCCGCCGTCAGTCGGCCGGCGCGGCGCATTCCCTCGAAATCCTCCGGGCCATGGATGGGCGGCTCTGGCGAGCGCCGATTGCTGGCGGCGACGGCCTGGTCTTCTCGGCTCATGAGACTTTGTTTGGAGATCCGCGGACTGGGCTCTGTCTACGCTCCGACGAAGACGCCGCCAACCCTGGTTGAACTCGGATCCGCGTCGCGTTTTCCGACGGCGAACCCGCATCCGCCCGGTCGGCGAGCACTCAATAGAGCGGAGGCAGCGCCACGTTCGGGATCGCGAAGGGGCCGAGCATGAGGCGGCCGCCTGCGAGCTTCACGGTGGGAAGCGGCTGCAGGGAGGCGTCCCCCTGCCCCGGCCCGGCCTCACCCTCGGGATCGCGCCGCTTCATGCCGCCGAGGAACTGGCCGACGAGGTTGCCGATCAGCGCGCCCCGGTCGTTGCCGAAGCGCTTGCCCATGATCTGGCCGATCAGGTCGCCGAGCCCGGCGGCGCGGACGTCGAACTGACCTTCCGGCCGATGCGCCTCGTCCAGCCCGACTTCGCCCTTCGCCTGAAGCCGGCGGTTCCCCTTCACCAGCGAGAGTGCGGTGATGTCGAGCTGCCCCTCGGCCAGCCGCCAGGCTTCGAGTTCCTTCTCGATGGCGCGGGTGCGCAGCACGGTGGCGCGCTCCAAGGTGGCGTCGAGGGACGCCTCCACCGGATCGGCGTTGCCGAACAGCGGATCGAGCTGCGGAAACGTCCCGTCGGTCAGGCGCAGGTTGAGATCGACGGCACCGTCGGATTCGAAGCGGCCGGGAGTCGGCCGTGCGTGCAGTTCCAGATGTTTCGCGGCGAAGTCGATCGGACCGGGCTCGCCCCCGCTTATGCTGCCCTTCGGCCCGTCGACGACGAGCGAGGCCCGCACGAATCCGTCCGATGCGCCATGGAAGCTGCCTTCCAGTGCAGTCCAGTTCACATCGCCGATGAGATCGCCCTGCTCGACGTGGAAAGGCCCGGTCGCCTCCAGGATCGCGTGGCGCGGCTGATAGACCTGCACCAGCACCGTCAGCGGCCCGAGGCTGAAGCCGCCATCGGAGCGCGCGAATTTCAAGGAGGCGCAACGCAATTCGATCCGGAACGGATAGCCGGTGATCGAACGGTCGGCGCAGGTCCAGTTGCGCCCGGCCGCCGCCTCGCGCGCGCGCCACGCATCCATCTCGGAGGCGGCCTTGCCGCGAACCCAATACCAGCCGGCGGACCAGACGAGCGCCAACGTGAGCAGCAGGATGTAGGGGAGAAACAATCCAAGCCGCGAGCGGCGCTTGCCGATGGGCTGCGTCGGCTCCGTCCTGGGGTGCGGTCCCTGCGCCATCATTGTCCCTCGCTGCGTACCCCGCGTCGCGGGCGGCCCGTCTTTGGAGACAGGAGCCCGTTGGCGCAAGGGCGAGGACCGGAGCGGACCGTCCGTCGTGACGCCGGCCGATCAGTTCTGCGTGACCGGCCGAATGTCCAGATCCTCGATCACGGCGCGGCGCCCGTCCTCACCCTCGGCCAAACGATGGATATGCATCTCGGTGGCGCCGCTGCGTGCCACATGGGCCAGCCAGCCCTGCATGAGCCGCTCGCGCGGGCCGATTCCGGAACTCGTCACCGACACGGGTTGGGCGATACCGGCGCCGTCGCGTCGCACGGCGATCACCACGGCATCGTCCATCTCCATCAGGTCCGGCTCGGCCAGATCGTGGATTCCGACGACGTAGCGCCGGCCGGACCGGCCGCGCCAAGCACTCAAGGTGATGGCCGGAGTGCTGCGCAGACTGTCCAGCGTCCTCAGTCGCTCTTCCCGCATGGCCGTTCTCCGTGATTCGTATGTTCGCTATTTGTTCTTTTTAGTTCGCACGAATCGGGGGCGTCAAGCGTCGAACGGCCGAGGTCGTTCACAAACGTACTCAGCCGTTTTCGAGCGGCAAGTCCGGGGCGCGGTCGGCAGGCAGGCCGTCGTAGCCTTCGAACCACGAGCGGCGCTCCGGTGACTCGGCTGGATAAGGGCACGAATCCTTCGGGCGGCCGTGGGCGCGGGCGCGTGCACCCTCCGCGCTGGCATCGGTCTTGGGATCGGGTCTGTCGGTCATCCAAGGAATATGGAGACGCGCGCGCGCGTCTCCAGCCCCGGCCGCTGCGCTATCGACTGCTCGCCTCGACATTGCCGGGCGGCCCGCGCCAGCCGGTCTCGACCGCGAAATCCGCACTCTTCGCGGCATCCGAATCCTCACCGACGAAGACGCGGTAGCCGCCCGCCTCCACCACCAGCGTGCCGTCGGCCTCGTGGAAGCCGAGATTGCGCGAGGGAATACGGAAACTTGCGACCTTCGTTTCTCCGGGCGCCAGCACCAGCGGCACCGCGCCCTTCAGGAGGCGCAGCGGCCGGCTGCGGCTCGCCACGGGCTGGTTGAGGTAGAGTTGCGCCACCGTGCGGCCGGACCGGGTGCCGGTGTTGGTCACAGTTGTCTTCACTTCCAGCGCCGCCTCGTAGCGGTCGCCGACGCCGACCTTCGGGGTCAGCACCTCCGGATCACCGTAGGCGAAGCTCGTGTAGGTCAGGCCGTAGCCGAAGGGGAAACGGGCCGAGATGGTCTCGTCGTTGTAGCCCAGCGTCCACCGGGCGCCGTCGATATGCGGGCGTCCTCCCGCGCGGCGGTCGTAGGTCAGCGGCAGCTGGCCGACGGTGCGTGGCCAGCTCAGCGGCATCTTTCCGGAGGGGTCTGCATCGCCGAAGAGCGTCTCGGCCACTGCGGGGCCGCCCTCGGTGCCGGGGATCCAGATCATCATCGCCGCCTGCGCACGGTCGATCGCCTCGTGCAACTCGACCGGACGGCCGCCGAAGACGAGCAGCAACAGCGGCTTGCCGGTGGCGGCGAGGTCCTTGATCAGGTCCTGCTGCACACCGCGCATACCGAGATAGGCTCGCGACGAGCCCTCGCCGGACTGGTCGCGGCCTTCGCCGACCACGGCGACGACGATGTCGGCAGCCTTGGCCGCCTCGATCGCCTTCGGGAAGTCGGACCGGTCGGCGCAGGTGCGGTCGCAGCCGCGGGCATAGTCGAGGACGATCCCGGCCTTGGCCGCGCGCTCGGTCAGGCCGGTGCGGATCGAGATCACGTCGCCGACCTGCCCATTGCCCTCGTGCGGGCCGACCTGGTCCCATTGCGCGTCGGCGAAGGGGCCGACCAGCGCGATGCGCTTTACGATTTTCGGGTCGATCGGCAGCAGGTTCTTTTCGTTCTTCAGCAGCACGAAGCTGCCGCGCGCCGCTTCGCGGGCGACGGCGCGTGTCTCCGGCGTCAGCAGGCGACCCTCCGCGGTGACTGGGTCGAGCACCGGCCGGTCGAACAGCCCGAGACCGAATTTGAGGCGCAGCACGCGGCGCACGGAATCGTCGAGGGAGGCCTGCGAGATTCGTCCGGCGCGGACCTCCTCGGGCAGGTGCTTCACGAACAGGCCGCTGGTCATGTCCATGTCGACGCCGGCGGCAAACGCCTTGCGGGTCGCCTCGGCGCCGTCTGCGGCGACGCCGTGCTTGATCAGGCTGGCGACGGCCTCCCAATCGGCGATGACGACGCCCTTGAAGCCCAGCTCGCGGCGCAGGATCTGCGTCATGAGGTGGCCGTCGGCAGTGGTCGGCACGGCGTTGAGGGCGGTGAGCGCAGTCATGACGGAATCGGCCCCGGCCCGGATGCCGGCGCGGAACGGCGGCAGATGCGTGTCGTAGAGCTCGGTCGGAGCCACCCAGGTGACGTCGTAGTCGCGCCCGCCATAGACGGCGCTATAGCCGGCGAAATGTTTCAGGGTCGAAGCGACGCCACCGTCGCGAAACCCCTCGACCTGGGCCGCGGTGAGCTGGCCGGTGAGCCAGGTATCCTCACCGAGCCCCTCGACGATGCGGCCCCAGCGCAGGTCGCGGGCGACGTCGGCCATCGGCGCGAAGGACCAGTTGATGCCGGCTGCCAGGGTCTCGCGGGCGGCGGCTGCCGTCGCACGCCGGACGAGATCCGGATCGAAGCTCGCGGCCATGCCGATCGGCAGCGGAAACACCGTGCGGTAGCCGTGGACGATATCCAGCGAGATCAGCAGCGGGATGCCGAGCCGTGAGGTGCGGGCATAGCCATCGATATTGGAGGCGAGATTCTGGTTGGAGAAGTTGATGACGGCGCCGACTTCGCCGCGCCGGACGCTCTCGGGGTCGAATCCGGGCTCGAGCGAGACGAGGTTGAGCTGCCCCGCCTTCTCTTCCAGCGTCATTTTTTCGAGGAGTGCCTCGATGCGCGCGTCGGTCGTCTCTGCGCGGGGCGATGTGACGAAACACGCCAACAGGGCGGCTGCCAGCACCCGACCGCCGAACCGCGCCGTTCTGCCCCGCATGGTCATTCCCCCGTCGATCGTCCGCGGCTTTATGCCGGGTTGCGTCTTCGATCGAGCAGATTCGCCGTGCAGCGTGGTCGAATTACGCCGATTTCCCGCCGGAAAGTGCTCAGGCCGGAACGGCGCGCCGCGAACGCTGGATTGCCCAAGCCCCGCCCAGCACCGCGAACCAGGCCGGCGAGACCAGCAGCGCCATCCGGGTATCGCTCTCCAGCGTCAACAGCACGAGGATGAAAGCGAAGAACGCAAGGCAGACATAGGACATGACGACGCCCATGGGCATCCTGTAGGCCGAGCGGGCGTGCAGTGCCGGCCTGGTCCGGCGGTAGGCGAGATACGAACACAGGATGATCGCCCACACGAACATGAACAGCACGGCCGAGAGCGTGGTGACCAGCGTGAAGGCGGTGCCGAGATCGGGCACGAGGTAGACCAGCAGCACGCCACCGAGCAGACAGAGCCCGGTGAAGTAGAGACCGTTCGAGGGCACACGCTGCGACGACAGCTTGCCGAAGGCGGCCGGCGCATCGCTTTTTCCCGCGAGGCCGTAGAGCATGCGGCTCGTCGAGAAGATGCCGCTGTTGGCCGATGAGGCCGCCGAGGACATCACCACGAGATTGACGAAGGCCGCCGCCGCCGGCAGCCCGGCCAGCACGAACAGCTCGACGAAGGGGCTCTTGTCGGCGCTCAGCGTCTTCCAGGGCGTCACCGCCATGATCACGGCGAGGGCGCCGAGATAGAACAGCAGGATGCGGATCGGGATCGCGTTGATGGCGCGCGGCAGGGTCGTCTCTGGATCGCGCGTCTCGGCCGCCGTGGTGCCGACGAGCTCGATCCCGACGAAGGCGAAGACCGCGATCTGGAACCCGGCGAAGAACCCGGAAATTCCCGTCGGGAACAGCCCGTCTCGGGTGATGTTGGCGAGGTCCGCCTTCGCCCCCGAGGGCGCGGTGAAGCCGGTGGCGACCAGCGCGATGCCGACGAAGATCAGCGCCAGGATCGCGACGATCTTGATCATCGCGAACCAGAATTCGAGCTCGCCGAAGGCCCGCACGTTGACGAGGTTGAGGCTCAGCAGCAGCCCGACGCAGACCAGCGCCGGGATCCAGCTCGGTAGGTCGGGAAAGAAGAACTTCGCGTAGGCCGCTATGGCGACGACCTCGGCGATGGCCGTCACGATCCAGCAGAACCAGTAGGTCCAGCCGGTGAAGAAGCCGGCCCAGGGCCCGAGAAGGTCGTCGGCGAAATCCGTGAAGGACTTGTAGGCGAGGTTCGAGAGCAAGAGCTCGCCGAGCGCCCGCATCACGAAGAACAGCATCAGGCCGATGATCAGGTAGACCAGCAGGATCGAGGGGCCGGCGACCGAGATGGTCTTGCCCGAGCCCATGAACAATCCGGTGCCGATGGCGCCGCCGAGCGCCATCATCTGGATATGGCGGTTTTCGAGACTGCGTTCGAGACCTTGGCCCGAGCCCGTCGTCCCGCCAGTGTGACCCCTGCCCGCCATTGCCGTCCCCCGCCCAAGCTCGGCCCTGGAGGGAGGTTGTAGCGAGGGTGAAGGGGCACAGGAAGCGGGAACGCGCGCCCCCGGCGCAAACACCGTGTCGCGGTGAAACCGCATCCGTAATTTGAGAAAGCTCCGATTTTTAGCCGGAATAACTCCCGGATCTATCGGTACGGGGCGCGATATATGGCAATCGGATTCAGATTTTTACAGTTTGCAATTCCAACTGTCTAATTTCGCCGATGACATCGGCGCCGGATATTTGTGATGTATCCCACGACACGGACTTCCTGCCGGATTTCGACCTGCTGCTGCCTCTTTGTCGTTGCCAGATGAAAGCGGGCCAGCGCGAGGCCTGCCGGGAGGCTCAGGCCGCCAGCGCCAGCGCCGTCACGACCCGGTCGCGACCGGCATCCTTGG
Source organism: Methylobacterium thuringiense (assembly GCF_022179645.1). GTDB lineage: Bacteria > Pseudomonadota > Alphaproteobacteria > Rhizobiales > Beijerinckiaceae > Methylobacterium > Methylobacterium thuringiense. Next base: position 109,789 of record NZ_BPRA01000006.1, on the reverse strand, counting down.
CCCCGTAGAGCGCGGCATCGGCCCGGCGCATCAGGTCGTCGAAGCTGCCGGCCTGGCCCGGCTGTGTCACGGCGACTCCGGCGCTGACGCGGATTTTCAGGCGCGGATAGGCGGCGAGCGCGATCTTGGCGATGGTGGTGCGGACCTGCTCGGCGGCCCGTGCGGCCGCTTCCGCCTCGCAACCGACGAGGACGCAGGCGAATTCCTCGCCGCCCATGCGTCCGAGCAGGGCGCCCGCCGGCAGCACGGCGTTGGCGGCGTGGCCGAAGGCGAGGAGCACGCCGTCGCCGACGGCGTGACCGTAGGTGTCGTTGATCGTCTTGAAGTGATCGAGATCGAACAGGATCAGCGCCACCGGCTGGACCCGGCCTCCGAGATGGATCTGCGTCCGGCCGACGAAGGCGCGCCGGTTGGCGAGCCCGGTGAGGGAATCGGTCTCGGCGGCGAGGCGTTGCTTCAGCTCGGCCCGTTCCTTGGTCATCGCCATGAACACGAACGCGATGGCCATCGTGAACAGCACGCCGGCGAAGCACAGGATGGCGAGCCAGGGAGAATCCTGCGAGCGCGTCGAGGGCGGCAGCGGCGCGAACACGGCGAGTGGCACCCGCACCCAATAGAGCAGCGCATAGGCTGCCATCAGTACGATCGCCGACCAGCGAGAGGCCAACGGCTCGCGACGCCCGCGCCAGATCTCCCCGGCGCAAAGGGCGCAGAAAAGCCCGGCGACGGAGGAGGCGAGCATGATGCGGGCCGCAAGCGAGCCGTAGAAGGCCGGCACCAAGCAGGCGGCGCCCCAGAGCACGCCACCGGACACCGCCACGAGATAGGCCGGCTTCCGCCCTTCGAAGGCGCGTACCCCGCTCCAGATCAGGCCGTAGGCCGCCAGCATCATCGCATTGCCGAAGCCGACGGAGAGGCTGTCGGGGATGCTGTTGCGCAGGCAGAGCAGCGCCGAAGCTCCTGCTCCGCCGAGATGTGCGACGCCCCAGATTGCGAGCGCGCGCGTCCGCCGGGACTGCCCCCACGACAGCAGGAAGAGCACGCCGACCATGAAGGTCACGACCACCGTCATCAGGAAGAGGGTCGGCGTATCGAGACGCATCCGGCGCGGCCTGTCCGTTGCACACCGACCATGGGCGGTCCGTTGCCGGGATTGTTGTTCCTCAACAGCGAAGAATGCGTTTACGCAACGTGAGATTGGCGGGGTTTCACCATCTGTCGGTGAATTGGCCAAGAAACAGCTATTGAAGGTTGAGGCGTCGCAGGGGCTCGAACCGGCCTCACGGCGCGGCAAAGGCGTTGGCGGCTCTATCCCGCAGGGCGGTCGATCCGACGAATCAGGCAGGTTGCGACCGCGTAGGTAACGCTCGACCCTTGCGCCTCGAAGGTGCGCAACGCCCGTCTCAGGGCACCGGGGGAGCGGATCACGGCGCGATCGGCCGGCGTTTGAGCGCCGATCGTCCTGAGTGCGCGCAGGAAGGCCGCGCCGTCCTCATGGTCCTCGTGCAGGGTGTCGAGCCGGATCTCGGTGAGGCAGCCCGCGAAGCGCATGTTTCGTAACGCAGGGATGGTCGGATAGGCCGGTGTCGCGACGATTCCGTGTGAGCCTCCCTGAGCCTGCTCCCACTCGCGAAAGGTGCCGGCGGCGAGCGTCGTGACGGCGAGGAGGCCGTCCGGCCGCAGCAGACCGGCGAGCTGTTCGAACGCACCCTCCAGATCGACGAACCACTGCGCGGCAAGGCTCGACACGATGAGATCGAACCCCGGATTCACGGCGGGGCGCTCGCCGTCCATCACTGCGAAGCGAAGGCCGTGGGCCGGCTCGATCCGCATCCGGCAGCGCGCCAGCATCGCCGGGGCGATGTCGGTGACGAGCATCGAGCCGGTTGCCACACGCTGGCGCAGGGCCTCTGTCAGCAGTCCTGTGCCGCAACCGATCTCGAGCGTCCGGGGCGACGGCGCCAGCGGCTCGTCGGCGATGGTCGCGGCGAGGCGTTCGGCCACGCTCGCCTGGATGATGGCGGCGCGGTCGTAGTCCTGCGCACGATCGAAGGCCCGCGCGACGGCCTGTTTCCACGCGGTCATGTTTTTTCGAGATGTCGGTGGCTGGCGCCGGCCTATCCCGCTCCAGCCATCCGCTCAAGCTCCGGGTATCATCGCAGGATGGCGCCGGTGCCATAGGCGCTCCCGCGATCGGCCGCTTCGCGGCACGCCGTTACCCGTCGTTCAGCGGGTGCAGGTCGCGGACCATCCCCTTGAGGCGGTCGTCGAGGACGTGGGTGTAGATCTGCGTGGTCGAGATGTCGGCGTGTCCCAGCAATTCCTGCACGATACGGAGATCCGCACCGTTGCGCAGCAGGTGGCTGGCGAAGGCATGGCGCAGTACGTGCGGCGAGATCCGGTCCTCGCGGATGCCGGCGGCCGCCCCCGCCACCTTGAGGTCGCGCGCGAAGGCCTGCCGGGTGAGATGCCCGCTCTCGCTGTCGGCGGGAAACAGCCAGGGCCCCTCCCCCGGCACATGGGCGAGATGCTCACGCATGGCCTCGCGGGCGACGTCGGTGAGCGGCACCAGCCGCTCGCGGCCGCCCTTGCCCTTCACCACGAGGAAGCGCTCGCGGGTCGAGGCCGCCGAGCGCGGCAGAGCGATCAGTTCCGAGACGCGCAAGCCCGTGGCGTAGAGAAGCTCCAGCAGGCAGAGCAACTTGTTGGCTTTGGCCACGTCGATGCGGCTCTCGGCGGCGGCGACACGCGCGCGGGCGACCGCCAGCAATCCGTCGACCTCGGCGATCGAAAGCACCTTCGGCAGAGTCTGAGCCCGCCGTGGCCCGGCGACCGGCGCACTCGGATCGGCCTCCGAATATCCTTCCGCGTAGAGGAACTTGTGGAAGCCGCGGACGCATGAGAGCCGCCGCGCAGCCGAGGAGGCCTTCAGACCACGGGGTTCGAGATCGGCGATGTAGGCGCGCACCGTCGCGGCTTCGGCTTCGGCAGGATCGATGCCCGCGTCCGAGAGATACCTGAGATAGTCGTCGAGGTCGCGCCGATAGGCCGCCAGCGTGTTGGCCGCGGCACCGCGCTCGGCCGCCAGCATGTCGAGATACGGCTGCGCGGCGTCCGCCGGCAGCGCTTCCGTAGCAACTTCAGCCCGCGTGCCCGCCGAGGGAGCCGCCGCCGGGCGCCTGCCTGGCCGTGACGCTCCCGGACGGATCGGGCTCACTTGTTGCCCGGTTGGAGTTTCGAATTCGGAATGGACACGCTCATCTCGCGCTGCGTCGGCTCGACGAAGGTCGCCAGGGCGAAGACGGCTGCGAAGATCGCGCCCGCGATGATGGCCAGGATCGCGAGGAAACGGAACAGGGACGGCACGTCGTGCGAACCTTTCGGACGAACTCACCATCGCGCCCGGCAGAGCCGGTTGCGCGTTTCGGACCAGGGAGTTCTGGTCCCATGCGTCGCCCGGGAAGGCAAGGTCCAGGAAGCCACAGCAGAGCTTGGCGAGGCGCTTCGCCCGCTCTCGAAAACCGTCTATGACCGCCGAATGACCGACCCTGAGGCCACGGGCTCAGATGCCGAAGACCCGATCGAGGCGCGCATCCGCCGCGCCCTCGGCGCGCGCTCCATCGTGCTCGTCGGCCTGATGGGCGCCGGCAAGAGTACGGTCGGGCGACGGCTCGGCAGCCGCCTCGGCCTGATGTTCAAGGACGCCGATTCCGAGATCGAGGCCGCCGCGAACCTCACCATCACCGATCTTTTCGCCATCTACGGCGAGGCGAGTTTTCGCGAGGGCGAGGAGCGTGTGATCTCCCGGCTTCTGCGCCAGGGTCCCATGGTGCTCGCCACGGGCGGTGGCGCCTTCATGCGCGAGACGACCCGCGAACGGATCACCGAGAGCGCCGTTTCGGTCTGGCTTCGGGCGGAGCTCGACGTGCTGATGCGGCGCGTGAAGAAACGCAACACGCGTCCCCTGCTGCAGACGGCCGACCCCGAAGCCACGATGCGCGAACTCATGGCGGTGCGCCATCCGGTCTACGGGCAGGCCGACGTCATGGTGCTCTCCCGCGAGGTCTCGCACGACCGCGTGGTGCAGGACGTGCTGGAAGCCCTCGACGTCTGCCTGAACCCGCCGGCCCACCGCGTCGCCGCGCAATAGAGGGTGCTGCTTCTTCAAGGAAGCAGAACGCTCTAGGTTCTTGTTATCGCATGATGTTTTCGGAAAACCGGATTTTGCTTTCCCGCATCATTGTATAGGCCATTCGGGCCAGTGAGTTGAGAGAATGAGCGAACGCTTGATCGTCCACGTGCCCCTCGACCAGGGCCGCGACTACGACATCGTCATCGGCCGCGGGCTGCTCGACGAAGCCGGTGCGCGGATCGCGGCGCTCGGCGGCAGGGCGGCTGCCATCGTCACGGACGACACGGTTGCCGCCCTCTATTCCGAGCGCGTCCGGGACGCGCTGGAGGCGGCGGGCCTGCGCTCGGGCATCGTCAGCGTCACGCCCGGCGAAGCCTCGAAAAGCTACGCGACCTTCGCCCAGGTCTGCGACGGCCTGCTCGGGCACCGGATCGAGCGCGGCGATCTCGTGGTGGCGCTCGGCGGCGGCGTGGTCGGCGACCTCGCCGGGTTCGCGGCGGCCTCGCTCCGGCGCGGGGTGCGCTTCGTCCAGGCGCCGACGAGCCTGCTCGCCCAGGTCGATTCCTCCGTCGGCGGCAAGACCGGCATCAATTCGCCCCTCGGCAAGAATCTGATCGGCGCCTTCCACCAGCCGCGCCTCGTGCTGGCCGACACCGGCACCCTCGATACCCTGTCCGCGCGCGAGATGCGGGCGGGCTATGCCGAGGTCGCCAAGTACGGCCTGATCAACGATTCCGGCTTCTTCGACTGGTGCGAGACGAATTGGTCCGGCATCTTCTCCGGCGGACCGGAGCGCGATGAGGCGGTGGCGATCTGCTGCCGCTCGAAGGCCGGCGTCGTGGTGCGCGACGAGCGCGAGGACGGAGAGCGCGCCCTGCTCAACCTCGGCCACACCTTCGGACACGCCCTGGAGCGCCTGACGGGCTACGATTCGGCCCGGCTCGTCCATGGCGAGGGCGTCGCGATCGGAATGGCCCTCGCCTTCCGGTTCTCGGCGCGTCTCGGCCTCTGCCCGGGACAGGATGCGGGCCGCGTCGCCAACCACCTGGCGCTGGCCGGCCTGCCGACGCGGCTGGCCCAGGTGCCGGGTGGATGCGGTGACGCGTCGGCACTTCTCGACGCCATGGCGCAGGACAAGAAGGTGCGCGAGGGACGACTGACCTTCATCCTCGCCCGCGGCATCGGCCGGAGCTTCATCGCGCCCGGCATCGATGCGGCCGACGTGCGCGCCTTTCTCGATGACGAATTGCGGGACGTCTGACGTCGCGAGCGATCCGCTTCAGGCCGGCACGGTCGACAGCTTCAGCAGTGCTGCGATCAGCGGCTGCGCCGATTCCATCACGGTCTCGACGCGCGTCGTGATGCGCAGATCCGGCACCCGAGGAATCTCGTAGGGCGACGAGATGCCGGTGAAGTCGGGGATGCTCCCGGCGCGCGCCTTCTCGTAGAGGCCCTTTGGATCGCGCTCCTCGCAGACGGCGAGCGGCGTATCGATGAACACTTCGAGGAACGGGATGTCGCCGGCTGCGAGCCGCGCGCCATCGCGCTCCGCGCCGAAGGGCGAGATCAGCGAGACGATGACGATGAGCCCGGTCTCGGCCATGAGGCGGGCGACCTCGGCAGCACGGCGAATGTTCTCGGCCCGGTCCTCGGCGCTGAAGCCGATATCGCGGTTGAGGCCATGGCGGAGGTTGTCGCCGTCGAGCACCATGCTGTGCCGCTTCTGGCTGGCGAGCGCCCGATCGACAGCGTTGGCGATCGTCGATTTTCCCGATCCCGAAAAACCCGTCAGCCAAGCGATCGCAGGCCTCTGGCCGAGGAGCGACCACCGCGCCTCACGCGGCTGGAACGCCTGCCATGTCAGGTTGCTGCTCGGCACGAAATCCTCTGGGAACGTCGATCTGACGGTTCGCTTCCCTCGCGGCCCGCCGAAAAGGCGAGTGTGAAGACAACATAACGGTCGAGCAAGCGTTCGACGGGAAGGCGGTCGCGTCGATCAGCATCGATTTCGATGCGTTCCGTTCGGATGATCGATAGGTACGAATCGTGTGGTGGAGGCCGTCACGGGCGATCGAGCGCCGCGCGCGTGACGGCGTCGGCGCCGATATCGACGCAGCCCTTCATGCCGAGCGCCTCGGTCAACCGGAACCGGGCACGGCTCACCCGGCTCTTGATGGTACCGACCGCCACGCCGCAGATCTCGGCCGCTTCCTCGTAGGTGAAGTTCTGCGCACCGACCAGGATCAGCGCCTCGCGCTGGCTGTAAGGCAGCAGGTCGAGCGCCTCCCGGAATTCACGAAGCTCGAGACGAACCTCCTGCTCGGGCAGGCTCGTGAGCTTGCCTGCCATGACGTCGTCGGCGTCCTCGACCTCACGCTTCTTCTTGCGCTGCTCCGAATAGAACAGGTTGCGCAGGATGGTGAACAGCCAAGCCGTGAGGTTGGTGCCGCGGGTAAAACTGTCGGCCTTCACCCAGGCCCGCATCAGCGTGTCCTGGACGAGATCGTCGCTGCGATCGAGATCGTAGGTCAGGGAGAAGGCGAAGGCCCTGAGCGCGGGAATCGCTCCGAGAAGCAGATCCCGCATCTCGGAATCGGCCCCGAGCGGTGTGCCGGTCGGCATGACCATCGCGGCTGCGGTCCGGGTCATCATGAGCCCTCACTGTTTTTCGATGCGGCGGCCAGTTCGTCGATGAGCCGCGTGAACCTCTCGGGGAGTGGCTGGTCGAGGACGCTTCCGTAGAGGAGACGGAGGTTGCGCCCTATGCGACGGCGGTCGTCGGCGCCGATGCCGCCAGTGAGCATCCCGGCCGTATCCGGGCCGGATTTCGGTCTATCGGAAGGGGTGGCCCCCTCGCCGTCGCGCCGATCGTCGCTCATCATTCCCCGTCATCATCCCTGCCGCGCGGCCCTGGCCGGTACCGGGAGTGCAGTCGCCCTGAGAGGGATTGCGCTCCAGCCGGACGCGGCTTTTGCTGAGGAGGCATGTGATAGAGAGCAGCGATTTAACCGGTTCTGAAGTATGTATTCAGTTGGCCTTCAATAAGCAGAAACCGTTCGGAAACATGAAAATCCGCAGCTTATAGTCAAGCTTCGTTGAGACCTGCGCATTGAAATCGGAACGTTGCCTTCATCGTACTTCCCGCAGGAGCTGATCGCCTTCGAGGAACCTTCGTTTCATCCAGGCACAGGCCGGAAGCTCCAGCGCTGCTCTTCGTGCCCGGAACGATCGACGCCGATCTCGTCACCAGAGTCCCACGCATCTCCCCAGCTCAACCGGCGCCGCGATGGCGAACGCCGTGGAGACCATCGGGGTCGGAGACACCTTCGTAGGCGTCTTCACCGTAATCCTGACCGAGGGTACTGCCTTCACCGGGCGGTTCGGGTTGGCGGCCTGACGTTTCGCCTGCCCATGCCAGGAAACCCGCGCCAGCCTCCCGACCCGCCAGAAGATTGGCAGGGCAGTGCTCGATCGCCTGCATCGCCCACGGAGACAGTTCGCACCGGCTTGCATGGGGCGGAAACGGCTGGTAGCCCAATGGCCCGATGCCGGTTTAGCTCAGCTGGTAGAGCAACCGCCTTGTAAGCGGTAGGTCGCGAGTTCAAGTCCCGCAACCGGCACCACTCTTCTTGGACGTCACATAACGTCCGACTAGCGTCACGAAGATCCTACCAAACGTCATGTAAGCCCCGACCGACAAACGCTAATCGAGCGGCTTAGCCAGAGGCTCCGTCCTTGGTCACGAGCCTAGTAAGCGTCGTTCGATGTTCGGGATGTCGTGCGCAAGTCCGATAGGGCTTGCTCGTCAGGCCGTGCCCCGAGTTCTCCCACCGTCATTGCGGTCCGAGGATCGGAAGCCAGACGGCGAGCGCGAGGAGCGTCACCAGCAGTACCGGCGGGGTGATGACGAGGCCGACCTTCATGTACTGCCCCCAGCCGATCCTCTGGCCCTTGCCGGCCAGCACGTGCAGCCACAGCAGGGTCGCCAGGCTGCCGATGGGCGTGAACTTCGGGCCGAGGTCGCAGCCGATCACGTTGGCGTAGACCATCATCTCGCGCATCAGCGGCGACAGATCGGGAGCCTGCTGGATCGAGAGCGCCCCGAGCAGCACGCTCGGCATGTTGTTCATCACCGAGGAGATGACCGCGGCGGCGAACCCGGTGCCAACCGTGGCCACCACGGGGCCGTGGCCGGCGAGCCAGGCGAGACCATGGGCGAGATGGTCGGTCAGGCCGGCGTTCTTGAGCCCGTAGACCACGAGGTACATGCCGATGCTGAACAGGACGATTTGCCAGGGGGCGCCGGACAGCACCTTTCGGATCGGGATGACGCCGCCGTCGCCGCCGGGCAACCAGCGCCCGGCCAGGGCGAGAAGCGCGAGGGCGCCGGTTCCCGTGACCACCGACACGGGAACCTCGAACGGCGCGGTCACGAAATAGGCGATCAGAAGCATGGCGAGCAGCGGAAAGGCCGCCCGGAACACGACCGGATCCCTCACCGCCGAACGCGGTGATTCGAGGTCGTTCACCGGGTAGGTCGCCGGCACGTCGTGCCGGTAGAACAGCCACAGGACCGCCAGGGTCGCCGCCAGCGAGACGAGGTTCACCGGCACCATCACCGCCGCATAGCGGCCGAACGAGATGCCGAAGAAGTTCGCGCTGACGATGTTGACGAGGTTGGAGATCACCAGCGGCAGGGAGGTCGAGTCGGCCACGAACCCGCAGGCGACGATGAAGGCCATGGCGGCCGCCGGCCTGAAGTCGAGGCGGACGAGGATGGCGAGGACGATGGGGGTGAGCAGCAGCGCCGCCCCGTCGTTGGCGAACACCGCCGCGATGGCCGCCCCAAGCAGGATCACCAGCGGGAACAGCAGCCGGCCCCTGCCTCCGCCCCAGCGGGCGATGTGGAGCGCCGCCCAGTGGAAGAACCCGGCCTCGTCGAGCAGCAGCGAGATGATGATCAGGGCGACGAAGGTAAAGGTGGCGTCCCAGACGATGTGCCAGACCACCGGGATGTCGCCGGGATGGATCACCCCGACCGCCAGGGCCACGGCGGCGCCGATCAGGGCGCTCCATCCAATCCCGAGGCCCTTGGGTTGCCAGATGACGAAGACGAGGGTGACGACGAAGATGGCGAGCGCGAGCATCGGGACCGTTTCTTGTTCTCGTGCTTTCAGGACCGGTCAGGCGGTGGCGACGCGGCGCCCGTGCTCGTCGACGACGCGCTCGCCGTCCTCCTTGACGAACTCGCCTCGCTGGGTCGGCAAGAGGTCGAGGACGGCCTCGGAAGGTCGGCAGAGGGCGACGCCCCTGGGGCTCACCACCAGGGGGCGGTTCAACAGGATCGGGTGCTCGAAGATGGCATCCAGAAGCTGGTCGTCCGACAGGGACGTGTCGGCGAGGCCGAGCTCGGCGTAGGGCGTCCCCTTCTCCCGAAGCAGGTCGCGCACGGTGATGCCGGCACGCTCCGCGAGTTGGCGGACCATGACCCGGTTCGGCGGCGTCTTGAGGTACTCGACCACGTGCGGCTCGATGCCGGCGTTGCGGATCAGGGCCAGGGTGTTGCGGGACGTTCCGCAATCTGGGTTGTGGTAGATGACGACGTCCATCACGCGACCTCCGAACGGGGCGAGGTGGCGCCGGCCTGGTGGCCGATCTCACGAACCTGGGCGGTTAGGGTGACTTCGTCGAGGCTCGACACCGGCAGGGCGAGGAAGGCCGAGATCCGGTTCTTCAGGTAGCGCTGGGCGGTCACGAACGCGGTCTTCCGCTCGATCTCGCTGCCTTCGACGGCGGCCGGGTCCTCGATGCCCCAGTGGGCGGTCACAGGCTGGCCGGGCCAGAACGGGCAGGCCTCGCCGCCGGCGGCGTCACAGACCGTGAACACGAAATCCATGACCGGGGCGTCGGCACCGGAGAATTCGTCCCACGACTTCGAGCGCATGCCCTCGGTCGGGTAGTCGCTCTCGCGCAAGACCTGAAGCGCCATCGGGTTCACATCCGGCTTGGGACCGCTGCCGGCGGAGAAGGCACGGAAGCGCCCGTGTCCGTCCTTGGCCAGCATCGCCTCAGCAAGGATCGAGCGGGCCGAGTTGCCGGTGCACAGGAACAGGACGTTGTGGACGCGGTCAGGCATGGGAGTCGTCTCCGGTGGGGGTGCAACAGGCGGCGAGCGCGGCGACGGCGGGGGCGCAGACCTCGTGACGTCCCTGGCAGCAATCGCGCATCAGGAACTGGATCAGGTCCGACAGGTCCGGGTAGGCGGCGCTGTAGATGATCGACCGGCCCTCTCGGCGGGAACCGACGAGCCCGGCATGCGTGAGTTCCTTCAGGTGGAACGACAGGTTGGTGCCGGACACGCCGACCGCCTCGGCCAGCATGCCGGCCGCCATCCCGTCAGGCCCCGCTGTGACGAGCTGGCGCACGATGCGCAGCCGATGCTCCTGGCCGAGGGCCGCAAAGGCAGCGACGGCTTGCCGTTCGTCCATCATGATGTCAACATTTCAACCATTGTTGAAACGTAGAGGAACGAAACGTCTTGGACAAGCCCTTCCAGCCCTTCGCCGATGGAATGCCGAACCTGAGCGAGGGACACTTCGTCGTCCCGACGAGCGCCGACCTGGAGGTGGCGACGCCGTTCGCCCACGCCCCGCGCTTCCTGATCCTCTACGGTTCGCTCCGGGAGCGCTCGTTCAGCCGCTTCCTCGCCTACGAGGCCACGCGCCTGCTGGAGGTGATGGGCGGCGAGGTCCGCATCTACGACGCGCACGGCCTCCCTCTGCCCGACGATGCAACCGCCGATCACCCCAAGGTCCAGGAACTCCGGAACCTCTCGATCTGGTCGGAAGGGCACGTCTGGGTCAGCCCGGAGCGACACGGGGCCATGACCGGGGTGATGAAGAGCCAGATCGACTGGCTGCCCCTGTCCGAGGGGTCGGTGCGCCCGACCCAAGGGCGGACGCTGGCCGTGATGCAGGTCTCCGGCGGCTCGCAGTCCTTCAACGCCGTCAACGGCCTGCGCGTGCTCGGGCGCTGGATGCGGATGGTCACCATCCCGAACCAGTCCTCGGTGCCGATGGCCTACAAGGAGTTCGACGAGGCCGGCCGGATGAAACCCGGGCCGCTCTACGACCGGGTCGTCGATGTCTGCGAGGAGCTGATGAAGTTCACGCTCCTGACCCGCGAGCGATCCGACTACCTCGTGGACCGCTACTCGGAACGCAAGGAGCGGGAAACGGATCGGCTCAAGGCCGTCGCCGCCGACATCGGGTTCGTCAGGAGACTCTTGTAACCATCCCGGGGACCGGCGGCGGATCGTGACGCACGATCCCGGGCCAGACGGTCATGGTTTACGGGCCGTTGACTCCGGAAGCGGGCAACGGGACGCGCGTCCCGCTATGCGCTGCCCTCGGAGTCGCGAATCCCCAAGCCCAAGGGCCGCCATGAAGGGTCTCCGGCGTGCGCCCTACTCGGGCACGGCGACCTTCGGATCGTCGGCTCGGACCGATGACCGGACATGTGAAGGGTCCACCTTCTTCCGTTCGGCCCATTCGGCCAGGTTCTTGGGACGGTATTCCGGATCGGCACGCCAGCGGTCGAAGACCGACACGTCGACGGTCTCGTTGACGTTGGTGTGGCTACCGTCCGGGCGCTGTTCCGGCTCTCGCCCGATCATGCGGTACAGCGGCGACGAGATGAGTTTGTAGAATCCGCGTCCGAACAGGCCGTAGGAGTCGACGGTCGGAGCCTTGAGCGCGTCGCCGTCGAGCTCGACCTCGGATCGGAATTCAAGGCCGTGCGAATGCGCCTTCTCCATGATCCACCGCAGGGGGGCCTGCGCAAGGAGGTCGGTCTCGTAACCGCCGCCGACGTTGGCGTGGGCGCCGACGAACCAGCGCTGCTCGACGCTGGACAGCGTTCGCGGCGTCGCGAAGACGGCCTTATCGTTGTTGGACCGGTGAACGTCCCACAGCGTCGGAGCGAAATCCTCGCGGTGCTCGTCAATCGCCAGGGCATGGTAGCCGTTCAGGATGTGAATGCGCAGCCCCGTCTGCAGGTAGTCGAACGACGAGCGGCTGACCCCCGGTATCTTGCCCGTCGCCAGGCCCAGCGAGCCGACCGTATCCCAGACGCCGATCATCTTCACGTTGGCCGGCTGGGAATACTTGAGAAGCCATCTCTCCTGATCGGTGAGCCTGCCGGTGTCCCCCGCCTGCTCGGCCTCCTTCAACTTCCAGATGCTCTCCTCGTCGCCCTTCCGATAGCGCCTGAAGAGTTCCGAGGTGCCTATGGGCGATCCCGCCTTCAGGATGCCGTCGATTGCGACGAGTCCCGCGAGGCTCCGGGCCGTGAACGCGCCGCGGCTGAAGCCGAAGATGAAGATCTCATCCCCTTCGTTGTAATTCTCGATCAGCCATTCGTAGGCGAGGCGGATGTTGTCATCGAGGCCATGGCCAAAAACCCCGCCCAGGAAACCGTTGACGCCGAGGCCGTAGTAAACAAGCTGCGGTCGGCCGTCCTTGCCCTTGGACGCCGTGAGCGCCCGCATGCGCCAGACGTTCGTGTTGCTGTCGACGCTGTTCCAGGTGCCGTCGAGGTACACGACGAGACGCTTCTGCTGGAGGTCCGCGCCGGCGAAGTTCGGTTGGGTGCCGCCCTTCTCCGAGGGGCGGGCGACGATCACCGCGACGGCGACCAGGGCGAGGAGCGCGGCCGCGGCGCCCGCCCAAAGCAGGATCCGCTCGATCCACCTGAAAGCTGTTCTCATGGCGCCCCGACGGATCAAGCTTGAGGAACAAAACGGGTTCAGAACCCTTAACTGACAGCATTCGGCTGAAGTTGCCATCGGCCGACGACTTTGCGTGAATAGCTTTCGAGCCGAGGCATCGAGCGGTCGACGGTCGTCGGGGATAGCCGATGAAGTGCGAGATCGAGTTCCTGCCGGTCGGCGACGTGTCGAAGGCCGGTGACGCCATCGTCATCCGGTACGGCGAGCCCTACGACTACAAGCTGATGCTGGTCGACGGCGGGCATGCCGAGACCGGGGATCGGATCGTCGCCCATCTCAGGAAGAACTTCGGCCCCGACGCCGCCCTTGAGCACGCCCTTCTGACCCACTCGGACGGCGACCATGCCAACGGCCTGCCCACGGTCCTCAAGACCATCCGCGTCGCGAACCTCTGGCTTCACGCTCCGTGGCTTCACGCCGCCGATGCACTGCCGCTTTTCGCCAACAAGACGATGACCGTCGACGGTCTCGCCCGCACGCTGAAGAGCAATTACGACATCATCTCGGACATATGCGATCTCGCGGTCGCCCAGCGATGCTACGTGCACGCCGCCTTCGCCGGCTACCAGATCGGGCCCTTCCGCGTGCTGTCGCCGAGCATGCGGACCTACCTCCATCTGCTGCCCCAGTTCGACAAGACGCCGGACCCCGACCAGCGAGCCATAGAGCGACAGGGCCTATGGATCGGCAAGGCCAGCCCGGCGAGCCGCCTGTTCGAGTCGGTGAAGGCGTCCCTGCAGAGCTGGACGACGGAGACATGGGACCGGGAGCGTCTCAGGGACGGCGGCATCACCAGCGCCAGCAACGAGTCGAGCGTAGTCCTGTACGGCTCGTTCGAGGGCGGCCCGGCCCTGCTGACGGGGGATGCCGGCAATCGCGGGCTGGGATGGGCGGCGGAAGAAGCCGTTCGGTTGGGGCTCCCGCTGCAAGGCTTCCAGATGGTGCAGGTTCCCCATCACGGCAGCCGCCGGAATTCCGGTCCGACGATGCTGGACCGCATCCTGGGCCCGATCCAGCCCCAGCACGGCCCGACGCGGTTCCATGCCTACGTTTCGGCCCCGACCGACGACAGCAAGCATCCGCGCAACATCGTGCTCAACGCCTTCACCCGGCGCGGCGGCTACGTCACCGCCACCCAGGGCGTGTCCAAGGTGCATTGGGGCGGCTTTCCCGCCAGACCCGGATACTCGGCCGCGCAGCCGTTGCCGTTCTTCTCCCGAGTGGAGGAGTACACGTGAGCAAGGAAGCCACGTCCAAGGCCCTGAAGGACGCGAACCGGCCGAAGCTCTGGACGACCATCGCCGCGAACGTCGCCGTCCTCTACGGTTTCTCGCAATACCAAGCCGCCTCCACCGTTGGGCTCAAGGGCGTGGTCGCGGGCGCCACGAGCCTCGTCCCGCTGTCCTTGGCCCTCATCCTCACCACCGTCGCCAACGGCCTGTTGAGCGACCCCACCAAGACCCGGCTGGTCTTCCTGCGGTGGACGCACGCATTACCCGGCCATCGGGCCTTCAGCGTGTTCGCAGTCTCCGATCCGCGCATCGACCTCGACGGCCTGAGGAAGCTGCTGGGCAAGGACTGGCCGACCGACCCCGTGGCCGAGAACCGGATGTGGTACCGGCTCTTCAAGGACAGCGCGAACGATCCGGCCGTCCTCTACAGCCATGGCGAGTACCTCTTCACCCGCGACTACACGGGGTTCGCGGCGCTGTGCCTGATCGGGCTGGGTGCGGCCGCAGCCGTCATGATCGAGCCGCCCACGGTCCTGATGGTCTACCTTGGCTGCCTTCTGCTGCAGTTCCTCGTGGTGCGGCACACCGCAGCCACCTACGGCGAGCGCTTCGTCTGCACGGTGCTCGCCAGGAAGGCGGCGTGGCCCCTCAAACAACCCGCCTCGACGACGAGGCGCGATCCGAAACCCGAGAAGGCCACCTGACTTTCACCCGGCCTTGCGCACGGGGGTGCCGTCCGGTGCCTTCTCAAAATACTTCCCGTGTTCCTTTCGGCCGATCATCTTCGTCCTCAGGGTGTCCACGTCGAGCGGCTCCTTATGCAGCCTCGCGCCCCAATGTACCGACTCCCTCAGGCCACGAGGATCTCCTCCAGCGGCCGCGTGCCGCCGACCGCCATCATCTCGGGCACCTCGGCCATAACTCGGTCTCAGAACTCCTCCGCGCGTACCGTGACCTACTTGCTGAGCGGCCCTGTTCAACGCGGTGTTCCTGCTTTTCGCCGTCGGCGCCATCGCCTGGGAGACTATCCAGCGCTTCGGCGAGCCCGTCCCGGTCGCCGGCAAGACCGTGATGATCGTGGTCGCGATCGGCATCCTAGTGAACGGCATCACCGCTTGGCTATTCGCCTCGGGGGCCAAGGGCGACATCAACATCAAGGGCGCCTTCCTGCACATGGCCGCGGACGCCGCCGTCTCGGCGGGCGTCGTCATCGCCGGCCTCGTGATCCTCTACACCGGGTGGACCTGGCTCGATCCCGTCGTCAGCCTCGCCATCGTGGCGGTCATCGTCTGGAGCACCTGGGGCCTCCTGCGCGACAGCCTCACGCTGTCCCTCGCCGCCGTCCCGCCGGGCATCGATCCGGACGCGGTCCGAAGCCATCTCGAAGGACTGCCCGGGGTCGCCGCCCTGCACGACCTGCACGTCTGGGCGATGAGCACCACCGAGACCTACCTCACCGCCCATCTCCTGATGCCCGGCGGCCGACCAGACGACGCCTTCCTGATGGACGCCGCCGCCGGGATCAGGGAACGGTTCGGCATCGGCCACACCACCCTGCAGGTCGAGACGAGCGCCGACACCGCCTGCGCCCTCCCCCCGCCCACGTCGTGTGAGCCATCGGAAACTTGCCCGACCGTAAGGGGATGCCTTCAACCCGTGCGACCGGAGGAGCCCTGTATCCGTGTCGCGAGACATCGGTTCGGTGCTTCCGGCCACCGATGGATGAACGGCGGTTTCAGGCCTAGTTCAACCGTCGAAGCCGATCCTGACGGCATCATCCCTTGAGGAACGAGCCATGCGTGTCCGCATTCTGGCCTTGGTCGCCGTCAGCCTGATCCTCGCCCCGGCCGCGGCGTCCGCCCAATACTACGGCGGCGACTTCGACCGGCGCGGCGACGTCCATGTCGACCGCTACCACCATGGCGACCATGACGACGTCGTCATCCACCGACCGCACCGGGATTACGGCGACCGGGCGTACTATGGCGAGCGCCGGTTCTACGGCGAGCGCAGGCACCACCATCATCACGACGACTATTGAGGTTCCGTCCTCGTCGTGGCTCACCCGGCATGTACGCGTGACCCTGAATCGTTCATAAGGCGACCATGACCACGGGACCCCGGATCAGGGCCTACGAGACGATGCGCGGCTGGTGGGCGACCACCGTCCGCGTGCTGTCGCTCGTCCTGGTCCTGTCGCTCGTCGTCCCCGGCACGGTCCATTCCGCCGAGGCCCATCGCCCGGCCAGCCATGGACTGTCGGTGTCCGCCCCGACCGAGGCGGCCGGCACCGGCCACGGCGATGCCTGCCCGGCCTGTCACGCCAACTGCGGTTGCCATCAGGCTCTTGGGGTCGACGAGGCACCTGCGTTGCCGTCCCCGGCGACCGGGCGTGCTCTGTACGCGACCGTGACCACCGCCATCGGGTCCATCTCACCGGACCGTTTACCGAGGCCGCCTCGCGCCTGAGGCCGCATCGCCACGACCGTGGCGCTTGCCTGCCGTCCATCCTTGCGGATGCCGGCTTCCTCATCGAGCGTGATCCGAACCGGATCCAGGAAGCCGCTTGACCGGCTCGCCGGATCCCAGGCGAATGGCCTTCCTCCATGCGTGCACTCCTCTCCGTGGCCTTCCTGGCCATCGGCATCGCCGTTGGCGGTGCCTTCCCCCGTGTGTCCGAGGTCGTGCAGGGCGCGCTCGCCGCCGCCGGCCTGACGAACGCCCGGGCAGCGCCGCCCACCAACGCAGCCATGACCAAGCCGGCGACACCCGCAGCCGATCATGGCCAGGGTCATGGCGAGCATGGCCACGAGCATGCCGCAGGAGAGCACAAGCATGCCGGGGGCGAGGCGCACGGCCACGACGAGGAGGGCGAGGGTAATATCAAGATGACTGCCGAGCAGGCCGCCGAGCAGGACATCAAGCTCGCCACGGTCGAGGGTGGCATCCTCTCGCGACATCTCCTGGTGCCCGGCACCATCGCCCAGGACGCCGACCGGATCGCCCGCGTCCCCGTGCGGGTCGTCGGAACCGTGGCCGAGATGCGCAAGCGCCTCGGCGAGGAGGTCGCCAAGGGTGAGGTCGTGGCCATCCTCGACAGCCGTGAGGTCGCCGAGGCCAAGAGCGACTTCCTCACCGCGACGGTCAAGGCGGACCTGGAGAAGACCAACTTCGACCGCCAGCAGGCTCTCTGGGACAAGCGGATCTCGGCCGAGTCCGCATTCCTGAACGCCAAGGCCGCCTACTCCGAAGCGACCCTACGGGTCGATCTCGCCCGCCAGAAGCTATCGGCCCTGGGGCTCAACGCGGCCGAGGTCGCGACGTCCGCCAAGAAGGACGAGACTACCCCGAACCTATCTTCGCTGCGCCGCTACGAGCTCAAGTCCCCGCTCGCCGGCCGTGTGGTCGAGCGTAAGGTCGATGTCGGAACCGCCGTCGGCAAGGAGGGCGATCCGGCCGACGTCTACACCGTCGCCGACCTGTCCTCCGTGTGGATCGAGCTTTCCGTCCCGACCACGGAGCTCTCGAAGGTCCGGGAGGGCGCCAAGGTGACCATCGTCGGAGGCGACGACGCTTCCCGCGGCGAGGGCAAGGTCGTCTTCGTCAGCCCGATCCTCAACGCCGAGACGCGCTCGGCCCGGGTCATCGTCGCCCTGCCGAACAAGGACATGGCCTGGCGGCCGGGCACCTTCGTGACAACCGAGGTCGAGATCGCCCGCGACCCGGTGAGGGTGCGGCTGCCAAAGTCCGCGATCCAGACCATCGGTGGCGAGAAGGTCGTGTTCGTCCGCACCCAGGAGGGCTTCGAGCGCCGGGACGTGACCATCGGCAAGGCCGACGACGACGCCTTCGAGATCCTGACCGGTCTCAAGCCCGGCGAGGAGGTCGCGGTGGCCAACTCCTTCGTCCTGAAGGCCGAGCTCGGCAAGGCCGAAGCCGACCACGACCACTGAGGGGGGCGACCATGATCTCGAAGATCCTCGACTTCTCCGTCCACCAGCGCTGGCTCGTGGTGCTCCTGTCGCTGCTCGCGGCGGGCTTCGGCGTGTTCTCGCTGACGAAGCTGCCCATCGACGCGGTGCCGGACATCACCAACAACCAAGTGCAGATCAACACGACGGCCCCGTCGCTCTCCCCGGTCGATATTGAGAAGCAGGTGACCTACCCGGTCGAGACTGCGCTCGCCGGGATCAAGGGCCTCGAATACACCCGCTCGCTCTCGCGGAACGGCTTCTCGCAGGTCACCGCCGTCTTCTCCGAGAAGCTCGACATCTACTTCGCCCGCCAGCAGGTCGCCGAGCGGATCGGCGAGGCGAAGTCGACCCTGCCGCCGGGGGCCGAGCCGCACATGGGCCCGATCTCCACGGGCCTGGGCGAGATCTACATGTGGTCGATCCACTACGCCAAGCCGGAGGATCGTAAGGTCTCCCCGGACGGCAAGCCGGGCTGGCAGGGCGACGGGAGCTACCTGACCCCCGAGGGCCAGCGGCTTGCGACAGAGCTCGAACGCATGGCCTACCTGCGCACGGTCCAGGACTGGATCATCCGCCCCCAGGTGAAGACCGTCCCCGGGGTCGCCGGCGTCGACAGCATCGGCGGCTTCGACAAGCAGTACCATGTCCAGCCCGACCCGATGAAGCTGACCGCCCTCGACCTGTCCTTCGCCGACATCGGCCGGGCGCTGGAGGCTAACAACGCCAACCAGGGTGCCCG
This sequence comes from Methylobacterium thuringiense, assembly GCF_022179645.1. GTDB lineage: Bacteria > Pseudomonadota > Alphaproteobacteria > Rhizobiales > Beijerinckiaceae > Methylobacterium > Methylobacterium thuringiense. The sequence goes on along the minus strand of NZ_BPRA01000006.1, from coordinate 90,924 downwards.
CTACCTGGAGGACAACGGCGAGGGCTACGTCGTGCGCGCCGCCGGCCGCCTGGAGACCATGGAGGACATCGGCTCGGTCGTCGTCACCACGCGCGGCGGCGTCCCGGTGCGCATCTCCGACATCGCCGAGGTCCGGATCGGGCGCGACCTGCGCACCGGGTCGGGCAGCGAGGACGGGCGTGAGGTCGTCATCGGCACGGCTCTAATGCTGATCGGCGAGAACAGCAGGACGGTCTCGGCCGCCGTCGACGCGAGGATGACGGTGATCCGGCGCACGCTCCCGCCCGGCGTCGAGGTCCAGACCGTCCTTAACCGGACCCTGCTGGTCGAGGCCACCATCCGGACCGTGGCCAAGAACCTGGCCGAGGGTGCCGCCCTCGTCATCGTCATCCTGTTCCTGCTGCTCGGCAACATCCGTGCGGCCATCGTCACCGCACTGGTCATCCCCGTGGCGATGCTGATGACCATGACCGGGATGGTCCAGGGCCGCATCAGCGCCAACCTGATGAGCCTCGGGGCGCTCGACTTCGGCCTCATCGTCGACGGTGCCGTCATCATCACCGAGAACGCCTTGCGCCGCCTCGCGGAGCGCCAGGGGGAACTCGGTCGCAAGCTCGACCTGGAGGAGCGCCTCGCCACCGTACGGGCCTCGGCCGAGGAGATGATCAAGCCGTCCCTCTACGGGCAGGCCATCATCATCCTCGTCTACGTGCCGCTGCTCACCTTCACCGGGGTCGAGGGCAAGATGTTCGAGCCGATGGCGCTCACCGTCATCATCGCCCTCGTCTCGGCCTTCGTCCTGTCGCTCACCTTCGTGCCGGCGATGATCGCCATCGTCATCACCGGCAAGGTCACGGAGAAGGACAACGTCCTCATCCGCGGGATCAAGGCCGCCTACCGCCCGGTCCTCGGGGCGGCCCTGCGCATCCCAATGACCTTCGTCGCGGTCGCCCTGGTGCTGCTCGTCGGCGCCGGGCTCCTATTCAGGGGGCTGGGCCAGGAGTTCATCCCGCAGCTCGACGAGAAGAGCATCGCACTCAACGCCCAGCGCATCCCGTCGACCTCGCTGACCCAGTCGCAGGCGATGCAGCTGAAGGTCGAGCAGGCGATCAGCAGATTCCCCCAGGTCGCCTACGTCTTCTCGAAGACCGGCACGGCGGAAGTCGCCTCCGACCCGATGCCGCCGAGCTCGTCGGATACCTTCGTCATCCTGAAGCCGCAGGAGGAGTGGCCCGACCCGGACCTGTCCAAGAGCGAGCTGCAGGAGCGGATCGAGAAGGCTCTCGGGGCGCTCGCCGGCAACGTCTACGAGTTCTCCCAGCCGATCCAGCTTCGCTTCAACGAACTCCTGGCCGGCACCCGCGGCGACCTCGCCGTGAAGGTGTTCGGCGAGGAGTTCGAGCCGATGCTCAAGGCGGCCAACCAGGTCGCGGCCATCCTGCGCAGCGTCGAAGGGGCCGACGACGTCAAGGTGGAGCAGACGGCGGGGCTGCCGTTCCTGGAGATCAAGATCAACAAGTCGGAGGCCGCCCGCCTCGGCCTGAGCACCTCCGCGATCCAGGACGTCATCGGCGCGGCCATCGGCGGCCGCGAGGCCGGCATGGTGTTCGAGGGCGACCGTCGCTTCCCCATCGTCGTGCGCCTGAACGACAAGGTGCGCGAGGACCGCGAGGCCCTGGAAAACATCCCCGTGCCGTTGCCCCCGGGCCTGAACGGTCGGGCCGCCTCGGTGCTCCTGAAGCAGGTCGCGAGCTTTTCGGTGACCGAGGGCCCGAACCAGATCTCGCGCGAGAACGGGCGGCGTCGGGTCGTGGTGACCGCCAACGTCCGCGGTCGCGACATCGGCTCGCTGGTGGCCGAGGCCCAGGCCAAGGTCGGGTCTGGGGTCAGCCTCCCGGCCGGGTACTACGTGACCTGGGGCGGCCAGTTCGAGAACCTGGCCTCGGCCCGACAGCGCCTGATGGTGGTGGTGCCGGTGTGTTTCTTCCTGATCTTCCTATTGCTGTTCTCTGCGCTGAACTCGGCGCGGGACGCCTTGCTGGTGTTCAGCGCGGTGCCGCTGGCCCTGACGGGGGGCATCGCCGCCCTATGGCTCCGCGGCATGCCGTTCTCGGTGCCGGCGGCGGTTGGGTTCATCGCCCTATCCGGGGTGGCCGTCCTCAACGGCCTGGTGATGCTGACCTACATCAAGCAGCTCATCGCGGAAGGTCGGCCCAGGCGCGAGGCCATCCTGGAAGGCGCCATGACCCGGCTCCGTCCGGTGGCGATGACCGCCCTCGTGGCGTCCCTCGGGTTCGTGCCGATGGCGCTCGCGACCGAGACCGGCGCCGAGGTCCAGCGCCCCCTGGCGACGGTGGTGATCGGCGGTCTCATCAGCGCGACCCTGCTGACCCTCGTCGTCCTGCCGGCGCTCTACGCCAGGTTCGCGGCGGCCATCGCACCGGCGAAGAGCGTGGCGGCGGAGGTCGGGACACGGTCTCATCCCGTCCTGCCGCAGGCCGCCGAGTAGCCGGGTTCCGGAGGAGCGTGTCATGGACGCGAGGGTTTTCGGGCCGCTTCTCCTGTCGGCCTGGGCGACCGCGGCGGCCGCGCAGGAGGCGCCCTTCGGCCTCGCCTGGGGGCCCGTGACGGACGTTCCGAGGCCCTCGATGGTTGACCGGGAGGCGAACGTCACGGCGCTGACCTACCTCCACGACAAGCCCATTGCATCGGGCGCAGACACCGACCGGGTCATCCTGGAAGTGTGCAGGGACGAGGGGCTGCAGCAGGTCGTCTGGCTGAGTCGGCCCCTCTCCGCCGCCGAGTTGCCCGCGCGCTACGACGCCATCCTCCGGGAAGGCACCCGCCGCAACGGGCCGCCCCGGTCGGATACCCGTTCCGAGACCGTGGCCTGGCCGAATGGCCGCACGCTGCTCGCCGTGGGCAAGCCCGGACCCGGCAGCAGTCGGCTGGTGATGCTCTCGCGCGGCGAACGCTACGATGCCTGCTCCCGCGCGCACGCCTCCACGACGGGCCATCCGGCGAACGTCCATGCCGGACGCCTCATCGATGGGGAAGACGGCGATCAGAGGTAGAGGCGGTTCCTGACCGATCCGAGGCGACCTCGGGATGAACGTTCCCTTATCCATGCCGGGCTTGGAAGTACGCACCCCGGGGAACGGTCCTGGAAGCATGGCCGTTCCCCGATGTCGCCGGATCGGTCCCGGACCTGATCCAGGCCACCAACAAAGCACGAGGAAGCCCCCCATGAGGAAGTCCCTTCTCGCCGTCGCAGCCCTGGCCGCCCTCGGCGCCATCGGCATCGCCGCACCCGCCTCGGCCGCTCCCGGCATGATCGGCGCCGTCGACGCCACCACCAACGTCGTGGACGTCCGCATGGACGACATGCACGGCCACCGCGGCCATGGGATGCGGCATCACCACCATCGCGGCCACATGATGCGCCACCATCACCATCATCGCGGGCACATGATGCGCCACGGCCATGGCCATCGCCACCACCGCATGTGATCGTCCAGGGGCCCTTCGGGGCCCCTCATCGTTTCGGACGTCCTCCGCCCCAAGGCTCCGGAACCCGATCACGCAGGTCGTGCCAAGCGTGCCTTCCACATCGGATTGGAGAGGCCTGGTCGAGGACACGATCCATCTGTCTCACTCCACCGCCAAGGGTGTTTCGATACGTTCGACGGATTTGGTCGGCATCCCGGCTCCGGACAGGCCCCATCCCTTCGCCAGCCCGTAGACCGCCGGGATCACCACGAGGGTCAGCACGGTCGAGGAGACCATGCCGCCGATCATCGGCACGGCGATCCGCTGCATGACCTCGGAGCCCGAGCCGGTGCTCCACAGGATCGGCAGGAGCCCGGCCATGATGGCGACGACCGTCATCATCTTCGGGCGCACCCGTTCGACCGCGCCGACCATGATCGCCCGCCGCAGGTCGTCGCGGGTGAACGTCCGCCCGTCGCGTTCGCAATCGGCGCGCACCTCGGCGAGCGCGTGGTCGAGGTAGACCAGCATGATCACGCCGGTCTCCGCGGCGACGCCGGCCAGCGCGATGAAGCCCACCGCCACCGCCACCGACAGGTTGAAGCCCATCCACCACATCAGCCAGACCCCGCCGACGAGGGCGAAGGGCAACGACAGCATAACGATGAGCGTCTCAGTGAGCCTACGGAAGTTGAGGTAGAGCAGCAGGAAAACGATCAGCAGCGTCAGGGGCACCACGACCTTGAGCCGGGCCGTCGCCCGGTCGAGGTACTCGACCTGCCCACTCCATTGTACGAGGGTTCCCTGCGGCAGGCTCACCTCGTTGGCGACCGCCGCCCTGGCCTCGGCGACGTAGCCACCGAGATCACGGCCCGCGACGTCGACGTAGATGAAGACCGCGAGCTGCCCGTTCTCAGTCCGGATTTGCGTCGGGCCGCGGTTCAACTGCACCTTGGCCACCTCGCCGAGCGGCACTGTCCCCCCGCCCGGGATCGGGACCTGCACCTCGTCCGCGATGGATCGAGGGTCGGAGCGGTAGGCGCGCGGGTAGCGAACGTTCACGGTGTAGCGCTCGCGGCCCTCGACGGTATTGGTCACGCTCTCGCCGCCGAGCGCCATCCCAATCACGTCCTGCACGTCGCCGACGGTCAGCCCGTACCGGCCGAGCGCCTCGCGGTCGGGGGTGATGTCGAGGAAGTAGCCGCCTTGGACGCGCTCGGCGTAGGCGCTCAACGTGCCCGGGACCGCCTTCACCACCGCCTCGACCTGGCGGGCGACCTTCTCCATCTCCGCGAGGTCCGTCCCCAGAACCTTGATCCCGACCGGCGTGCGGATGCCGGTCGAGAGCATGTCGATCCGGGCGCGGATCGGCTGGGTCCAGGCGTTCGAGACCCCTGGGAACTGTAGTGCGGCGTCCATCTCGGCCTTCAGGCTCGCCGTCGTGACCCCGGGACGCCAATTCACCTTCGGCTTCAGGTTGACAATGGTCTCGAACATCTCGCTCGGCGCCGGATCGGTCGCGGTGTTGGCCCGTCCGGCCTTGCCGTAGACCGAGGCCACCTCGGGGAACGACTTGATGATCCGGTCCTGGGTCGCAAGCAGGTCGCCGGCCTTGGTCACCGAGATGCCCGGCAGGGTGGTGGGCATGTACATCAAGGTCCCCTCGTCGAGGTCGGGCATGAATTCCGAGCCGAGCCGGCTCGCGGGCCACGCCGTCGCCGCCAGGACGACCACGGCCAGCAGGATGGTGAGCACCCGTGCCCGCAGGACGCCTGCTATGAGGGGGCGGTAGAGCCAGATCAGGAGTCTGTTCACTGGGTTGCGGTGCTCGGGGATGATCCGGCCACGGACGAAGAGGACCATCAGCGCCGGCACGAGGGTCAGGGACAGCACCGCCGACGCCGCCATGGCGAAGGTCTTGGTGAAGGCCAGCGGACCGAACAGGCGCCCCTCCTGGCTCTCCAGGGTGAAGATCGGCAGGAAGCTCACCGTGATGATGAGGAGCGAGAAGAACAGCGACGGCCCGACCTCGCTCGCCGCCTCGATCAGGATCTCGACCCGAGACTTGCCGGGGGCCGCCCGCTCCAGGTGCTTGTGGGCGTTCTCGATCATCACGATGGCGGCGTCGATCATGGCGCCCACCGCGATGGCGATGCCGCCGAGGCTCATGATGTTGGCACCGAGCCCCAGGGCCTTCATGCCTGCGAACGCCATCAGGATGCCCACGGGCAGCATGAGGATTGCGACGAGGGCGCTGCGGACGTGGAGCAGGAACACGACGCAAACGAGGGCGACGATGACGCTCTCCTCGATCAGCGTGCCCTTGAGGGTCTCGATGGCCGCCTCGATGAGGTGCGAGCGGTCGTAGACCGGCAGGATTTCCGTGCCCTTGGGCAGGCTGGCGGCGACCTCGGCGAGCCGGGCTTTAGCGCCCTCGATGACGTTCAGGGCGTTGGCACCGAAGCGCTGCAGGATGATCCCGCCGGCGACCTCGCCGTCCCCGTTCATCTCGGTGATGCCGCGGCGCTCGTCCGGGCCGAGCTCGACCTTGGCGACGTCCTTGACCCGGAGGGGCGTGCCCGCCTCGGCCTTCAGGACGATGCTCTCGATGTCGGCGACGCTCTTGAGGTACCCCCGCCCCCGGACGACGAACTCGAACTCGGAGAGCTCGACGGTGCGGCCGCCGACGTCGGCATTGCTCGACCGGATGGCCTCCCGGAGCTTGGACAGGGTGATGCCCTGCGCCCGGAGCCGGTTCGGATCGACCACGACGTTATACTGCTTCACGAAGCCGCCGACGCCGGCGACCTCCGCCACGCCCTCGGCCCGGGACGCCCCGAAGCGGACGACCCAGTCTTGGAGCGAGCGGAGCTCGGCCAGCGTGCGTTCCTTGGCGACCACGACGTACTGGTAGACCCAGCCCACCCCCGTCGCGTCCGGTCCCAGCGTCGGGGTGACACCGGCCGGCAGGCGCTTGGCCACGGTGTTCAGGTATTCGAGCACCCGGCTGCGGGCCCAATACGGGTCGGTGCCGTCCTCGAAGATGACGTAGACGAACGAGACCCCGAAGAACGAGAACCCGCGCACGACCTTCGACCGGGGCACCGTCAGCATCGCGGTGGTCAGAGGGTAGGTGACTTGATCCTCGATGACCTGCGGCGCCTGCCCGGGGTACTCGGTGTAGACGATGGTCTGGACGTCCGAGAGGTCGGGGATCGCGTCGAGCGGCAGGGTTTTCAGGGCGTAGAGGCCCGCTCCGACCGCGAAAACGGTCCCGATCAGCACCAGCACCAGATTCCGGGCCGACCAGGCGATGAGGCGGGCGATCATGGCGCCTTCCCTTGGGCGGCGGCCTGCGGGCCGGGATCGGGCTTGGGCTCGGAGAGCCCTTGCAGCGCCGCCTTCAGGTTGCTCTCGGCGTCGATGAGGAAGTTCGCCGACGTCACCACGCGGTCGCCCGCGGCGATGCCGTCGCGGATCTCGACGAAGCCGTCGCCACGGGTGCCGAGCATGACCGGTCGCGGCTCGAAGCGGCCCTCGCCCTTGTCCAGAAGCACGACCTGCCTGGTGCCGGTATCGATGACGGCATCATCGGGCACCGCGACCACCGGCTTGTCGCTGCCGGTGGCGATCGTCACGTCGGCGAACATGCCCGGGCGCAGGTCGCCGTTCGGGTTCGGCAACTCGATCCGCAGGCGGGCGGTCCGGGTCGCCATGGCGAGGTGCGGGTAGATCCGGGTCACCGCGCCGGTGAAGACGCGGTCCTGGAACGTCCGGGCGCGCACCGTCGCCGTCTGGCCTTCGGCCACAGCGGCTAGGTCGCGTTCGGTCACGTCGGCCAGGACCCAGACCCTGGAATGATCGACGAGCTTGAAGAGGGTGTCGCCGGACTTCGCGCGCATGCCGTCGGAGACGTTGCGCTCGACCACGACGCCGTCGCGGGGCGCCGACCACGTGATGGTGGAAGGCACCTTCCGGGTGCGCTCGATCTCGTCGATGACCTCGGGCGGGATGCCGAGGTTCTCCAGGCGCCGGCGGGCGCCCTCGTAGCCTATGCCGGTGAGGTACTGCGCGGCAGCCGCGTTCATCTCCGGCGAGAACAGGCGCAGGAGCGGCTGGCCCTTGTGCACGTGGTCGCCGGTGGTGACGGCCTCGACCTTCTCGATGAAGGCATCGGTGCGCATCGCGATGACCGAGATCCGGCGCTCGTCCTCCTCGATGGCCCCGGGCGCGCGAACCGGCATCGACAGGACGCGACGCTCGGCGACCGCCGTCCGGACCCCGGTGCGCTGGAGCTTGCCGGGCGAGATTTTCACGGTGTCGTCGTCGGTGTCCTCGCCCTCGTAGACGGGGAGGTAGTCCATTCCCATCGAGTCCTTTTTCGGAATCGGCGAGGTGTCCGGAAGGCCCATCGGGTTCCGGTAGAAGCGCACCTTGCGGGCGCTTGCAGGGGGCGTGGCCTGAGCCATGGCCATGTCGCCGTGCCCGGCGTCGGGCATTGCCTCCGCCTCGTCGGGTTCGTCGAAGCGCACGTCCTCGCTCGCGCGGACGGCGCGGTAGTCGCGACCGTCCGCGGTTCGCTTCGGCTCGGAGGCGTAGTCCGATTTCCCGTCCGGGTCCTGGTAGTAGACCACGGGCCCCGTGGCCTTGACCGGCAAAGGCAGCGAGGACGCCGCCCCCGCGCCGGGCAGCCAGTGGGCGATCCCGGTCCGCGCCTGTTGGACGAACGTCGGCACGGCGCTGCCCTCGCGCCCCGCGGCAAATCCCAGAACCCCCGCCGCGAGCGCGGCGAGGGTCCCGGCGGCCCAGGCCGACCGGCTCACTTGGTGGCCTTGAACACCAGCTTGCTTTCGACGGTGCCGCTCTCGCCGGGGACCTTGGCCCCGAGCGAGAGGCGCCAGCCGCCGGCCATCGTCAGCTTCGCCTTGAACCGGTAGGTCCCCGGCTCCGGCGACGGCATCTGCTCGATCTTGGAGGTCATCTCCTCCATGCTGTCCGGAGCCATGTCGATGCGCTTGGCGAAGATCACGGCGTCGGACACGGGTTTGGACGTGCGCCTGTCCACGAGGCGGACGTCGAGGATCGCCTCGCCCTGCTTCGCTTCGTCCTTCACGAGCTGGAACGCGTAGTCCTTGATGTCGGCCCTGGCGGCCGAGGTGAGGGCGAGGCCGAGCAGCGCGGCGGTCATGGCGCGCGCGAAAGGGTTCTTGGTCACTGTGGTCGTCTCCTGAACGCGATTGATGGCCACGCGCGGGCGCGCGTCACCGTGCCGGCGCAAGCGCCGGCGGCATCGGGTTCAGGCTCGGGGAGGCTCGGAGGGCGGCCCGTGCGAGAGGCTGTCGAAGGACGCGGTCACGGCCCACGACGCTCCCTGGATGACGGCCACGCGTGACGGCATTCCAGGTACGCCCGGCAGGCCGGTCACCACCTTCGCCAGGCACAGCGCCATCAGCGGACAGTCCTTGGAACAGTCCGGCAGGTCGGATCGCTCCTTCGGACAGCACGGCATGTCGTCCATCGCCATGCCGGCCATGTCTTCCATGGCCTCGTCGGGCATGGCGATGACGTGACCCTTCATCGCCATCGGGACGTGCATACCCGCGGCGGCCGCAGAAGCGGTCACCGGCGCGAGGGCGAGGCTGAGGACCGCGAGAAGCGGAAGCAGCCGCCGGAGGGCGAGCCAGAACGTCACCCGAACACGGTGCCATCTTTCCGGCGGGTGGAAAAGCCCCATCGGCACCCGGCTTGCCGACCTATGCGGACCGCCCGGGGAGGACCTGTGGATCCGGCATTCGAAACGTCCGCGTCCCAGGCGCGTGCAATGACCGGGTCCGTTTACCTACGGGACGACGATGCGACATGGGCGAGCCCGACAGGGACACGGCATCGTACCCGGCCAGGCTCTCACCCTTAGGAAGGGCGCACTCCGTACCGGCTGGCATGATGCGGTGGCAGACGGCACTCGGCGTGAGGCGGTTCAATGTCTCGCCGGAGGAGCGCCCGACGTTCTCCCGGCGCTCCGTGCGGGCATCGGGTGGCTTGCCCTCCACCACGATGAAACGAATGACGGTCCTCAGTGAATGCAAGGCCTTGGCGCTCCGGGACCCGAACCGATGGTGAACACCGACGTTCCGGGCCGGGCGGCCCTGCCGCAGCGGGTTCGCTTCGCGACGGGCGCTTGATCGACGTCGAGAGTACGGCTCGGGAGCTCGGCCCGCGGCGAGCGATACGCCGACCCCGGGTCGCGCCCATCCGCAATGCCGAAGCGTAAGCGCTGGTGGCTTGCTTGGTCAGACCGCACGCTTGGCAGACCCAAACGTGAGAATCGATCATGCTCCTCCCTGAACCGGAAGCCGGAACCCGAGATCGTTCGAGAAACATCGCGGCGGCCTGGGCGCGGATGCCACGTCGCATTCCCGGCGCCATCGGCAAGTCCGAGGAATGGCTGGCCATCGACGATGCCGCGGCCGCCATCGGCACCACGAAGGAAACCGCGAACTTCAGGCGGGCTTGGCAGGCCCTAGTATCAGCCGCGGCGCGTGGCGAGCCGACGACCGTGCATGACGTCACCGTCAGGATGGCGGCCTGCCGCATCAGCGGCTTCGACCGCTGGTGCGCCCATAGCGAGGACATTCACCTTCTCGCCCCATACACCCAGAAAAGGGAACGCCGATGGCCGACGCGGCCCGAGGGTTGGCTGACGTTGGAGGAGGCCTCGGAGCGGGCCGGCCGTGACGTCGATCCCGACGTGCTCGCCGATGCCTGGCGCGCGCTGACCAAGGGTACGGCCTACGCGGGGTTCGCCCGCATCGCCGGGCTCGACATCCAGTTGCGACGCGGCCACGTCCACGCCAACGAGCGCTGGTTCATCCATCCGGACGACGCCGAACGCCTGGTCGGTGCGATCCGGGGGCGACTCCCACACCTCCGCAAGGGATTCCTGCCGCCCGATGCGATCGCCGCAAGCGTCGAGAGGGATGCCCGGCCCCTCGCCCGCACGCTCATGGCCAGCCTGGGAGACGCGAAGGCCTTGACGGGCCAGGCCGCTTTGGAAGGCCAGACCTTCGAGATCCGCAACTTCCTCGTCGAGGGGAAGCCTGCTCCCTGCCTCGCCGAGGGCGAGCTTGCCCGCTTCATGGACACCCTGACGCGGATGCATGACGAGGCGACGGCCGACGAGGTCTCGCGCTGGGGACCGTGAACGCGGCAAGAGGCAGGATACGGCCGCGGGAGAGCGGTGCATCGGGCGGCATCCGGACGCCGTACAACCTTGGCCGCGCCGACCGCACGGGGTATGGTCGCGGCGTGGCCAGGCACCGGCACGTCGCCGATCCTCCCCACCTCCCCTCGAAGGACGGGCACGGGTCGCGTGACCAGCGTCGCCATTCGCCTCAAGGAACTCGACGACGACGAGCTGGAGGAGTTCGTCGAGCTTTGGTGCGAGCGGCTCGGCGCCGGCTACCACCTCGTCGAGCGCATCGGCAAGGCTAACGACAAGGGCCGTGACGTCATCGGTTTCATGACCCCGGTGAAGCACGAGGGACCCTGGCACCTTTACCAATGCAAGCGGAAGACGCTTCGCAGCGCCCTCGGGGTGCCCGAGGCCCTATCGGAACTCGGCAAGGTGTTCCACCACCACCGGGAGGGAGCCTACCGGACCCTGCCGGAGCGGTACTTCTTCGTCGCTCCCCGCGGCGTCGCCGGCCCGCTGCAGGACCTGATCTTCAATCCCTCCGACCTGAAGGCGGTGCTGATCGCGCAGTGGGACCAGCATTGCGCCGGGTCGATCACGCGGCGGCGGCGGATACCGCTCTCGCCGGCCCTCCGCACCCTGATCGATGCCTACGACTTCGGCTCGATCAGCCACCTCTCGGCAACCGGGCTTGCCAAGCACCCCGCCGCCCGCACCGCCCTGACCATGGTCCTCAAGGAACCTCCCGGCGACGCACCGGCGGGCAGCGTCCCCGCCGTTCTGCTGGCCGAGGAGATGGAATACGTCGATCAGCTACGCCGGGTCTACGGCGAGGCCAGGGGTGCCCCCTTCGCGACGGCGGACGCGGTGCTGGCGGACGGCGAGCACGGCGACCACCTCCGCGAGCAGCGGACGCGGTTCTTCGACGCGAGGTCGTTCAGGCTGTTCCACCGGGACAACACGTCCGTCGAGGCGCTCCGGGATTTCGAGGCCGAGATCTACCATGGCGTCATCGAGGTCTACCGGCAGGTCCATCAGAGCCGGCTCGACCGCGTCGCCGCCGTCATGCGGCACGCCGCCACGATGCCGAGCGCGATCCTGGGGAAGCTCGCACGGGTTCCCGTCCGGCAGGGCATGTGCCACCACCTCGCCAACGAGGGGCAGATGAAGTGGGTGCCGTGAGCGTCGATACGTTCGGCCGCCTGTTCAACTCCCCGCTTGAGGCCGGCATCAGGGCGGTGGTCGTCCTCGAACACCTGCGCCCGGAGCGCGTCGACCTGTCCGAGATGGTGCTGCTGGACCACGTCGTCGTCCACACCGCCGACGTCGGAGGGCCGCCCAGCCTCCACCCCGAGGTCCCGGGACGGAAGGGCGAGCTCCTGGTCCGAAGGCGCCTGGTCGAGCGGAGCCTGGATCTGATGCGGCGATGCCACCTCGTATGCCAGGACAGCGTTCCGCAAGGGATCCTCTACCGCGCGTCCGACGAGGCGGCGTCCTACGTCGAGCTCCTGGAGACGCCGTATTCCGAGCGGTTGAAGGCCTGCGCCAGATGGATCGCGTGCGAGATCAGGCTGACCGACAAGGCAAGCTTCAAGGCGCGCATGCGCGACCACATCGGCGATTGGAACGAGGCGTTCGGGCCCGTCGACGGCGGGGTCCGGCTCGGATGACCGCGTCCGATCCACCGCGCTTCGTCCTGAGGCGGCTGTCCTTGACGGGACCGCGCGTCCCCTTGGCCGAGATCGGCTTCGTCCCCGGCGTCAACGTCGTCTGGGGCGCGTCGAACGCCGGCAAGACCTTCATCATGAAGGCACTGGACTTCATGACGGGCGCCGGCTCCCCTCTGCCGGACATCGAGGAGATCCAAGGCTACGAGAGGGCGTGGCTGGAAATCGACCTGCCCAAGAGCGGGCGCGTCACGCTCGTCCGGTCGGTCTCGGGCGGGGCGTTCGGATCGTACGAGGCCGGGATCGCACATGATCCCGACGCCGAGCCCGCGCGAACCCTCGCCGCCGACCATCGTGCGAAGGGGGAAAGCCTCTCCAGCTTCCTCCTGTCGGAACTCGACGTGGTCGACCGAAGGATCGCGCGGAACCAGAATTCCGAGAAGAGCTCGTTCACGTTCCGCCATTTCGCGCCGTATGTGTTCACCGAAGAGACGAACATGATGGGCGAGTGGAGCCCGACCCGGATCTCGGCCCAGAGCGGCGATACCTTCGACAGGAACGTCCTCAAGTTCATCGTCACGGGCGTCGACGACAGCGCCAAGCAGACGACGCGCAGCACCGACGCGCAGAGGACGGCCAACCTCGGCAAGATCGAGCTGATCGACGACATGATAGCCGCGGCCGAGGACGAGCTCGCCCGGCGTTGGCCGGACAGTGCGGACCTGGAAGGCCAGGAAGAGCGCATCGCGGACAGCATCGGGGGGCTCCAGCAAACCCTGTCCGCGCATCAGCTTCGGCTCGACGAACTCCGGAGGGATCGAAGGGCGGCGGTCGAGACAGCGACGGAGGCGCAGGAGCGCCGCTCCGACATCGCGATCACCCTGGACCGGTTCGCCTTGCTCGATGCCGTGTACGAGAGCGACGTCGCGAGGCTACAGGCCCTTGAGGAAGGCGGCGCCGCGCTGCTGGTCGGCGCGCGCCGGACGTGCCCGCTCTGCGGAGCCGACCCCGACGACCAGCGGCACGCCCACGGATTCGACGAGATCGAGGTGACGCAGGAGGCGACGCGCGCCGAGATCGCCAAGATCAGGCTCGAACGCTCAGACCTCCGGAAGGCGGTGGCCTCGCTGGAGGCGGAACGGGCGGGACTGTCGAGGCGTGCGGAACGGCTCGCCGCCGAGGTGGCGCAGCTCGGAAAGGCCATCGAGGCGACCAAGCCGCTGGAGGCGTCCAGCCGCCTCGCCTACGAAAGCCTTGACCGCGCCCGGCACGAGGCTCGCCGGGGGCTGGCCCATCTGCAGTCCATCGAGGCCCTGCGGGCCCGACGTTCCCGTCTTGCCGCCTTCAAGCCAACCGCCGTGGCGAGGGGGTCGGTGAGCGTCGGCATCGGCGGCGTCGTCGGCCACGAACTGGCCACGACGATCCAGTCCGTCCTCCATGCCTGGCGGTTCCCAGGGCTGCCGACCGTGTCGTTCGATCCCGGCAGCCACGACATCCTCATCAACGGCAAGGACCGGCGCGCGAACGGCAAGGGCGTGCGGGCCCTGATGAACGCCGCCTTCAAGATCGGCGTGCTGCTGCACTGCAGGTCGAAGGACCTTCCCCATCCCGGCATCATCGCCCTCGACAGCCCCCTGCTCAGCTACCGGGATGCCCTGACATCGCGGTACGGCGCCGTCGGCGCCGACGAGAGGCAGGTCGCCGAGAGCGGGCTGAACGCCCACTTCTACAGGCACCTCCTCGGTCTCGCCGAGACGGCTCAGTTCATCGTCATTGAGAACGACGCGCCGCCCTTCGACCTCGGGGACGCGGCGCGCGTGACGACGTTCGTCGGACGTCAGGGAACGGGTGGCCGCAAGGGTTTCTTCCCCGTCTCGGACCCGGCCGCCTGATCGGAACCGGCCCCATCGACCGGGAAGAAGCGCAGTTCCCGTTCGACGAACCCTGCCCCCGCCGCGGCGGCGGCACGAAGACGGTACCGCAGCCATCCGACCGACAACGGCATCTCGACCTGCATTCCCCGCTCGCTCAAATGACGCGGCAGGGCCACGTAGATGTCCCCGGCATACATGGGCCCGCGCAAGCGCATCAAGGCCAGCGCCTCGGCCTCCACCGCCTGCCAGAAGTCGTCCTGCTCGGTGACCGTAGCCTTCCGCTCCAGGCCGCGGGCGTGCAGCGCGCCCACGAACTGGCCGAACTTCGAGGGCTTCTCCACCGGCTTGGGGGCTCCGACCCTCGCCCCCTCGACCGCCCCCGCCTCGGTGGCGCCAGACCTTCGCAGGCGCCCCACCTCCGCGGTCAGCTCCGAAACCCGCGCCTCCAGCGCGTCGACCGTCAGCGACGCCTCGTCGAGCAGGTCCTGGTAGGACCTGCGCTCGATGTCCAGGTTCGCCCGCTCCTGATCCCGGATCTTGCTCTCATTCGCCTGGACCTCGTCCAGCACCAGCTTGCCGAACTCGCCGAGGCGCCTCTGCAAGGCAATCGGCAGTTCCATCAGTTCGATGACGGGCTGGTAGTTGCGGGACGCCTTCCAGTCCGCAAGCACCGGGGCGACGTCGCTGAACGATCCGCCCCTGGTCAAACGCTCTCGGACGCGGCGAACCGAGACCCGGACGGCCTCCTTGCCGCGCTGGGCGCGCAGCCTGTCGGCTTCCTTGAAGACTTCAGCCCTGTCGACCATGACCCGCGCCCCGTACGCTTCCAGGCCATCATCCATGGAGGTTCTGAAGATCGTGCTACCTGACCACCGCCGGCACCCAGACGTTCGGAAGCGTTACGCCTGATCGGTGCCTACACGGCGCCCCGACGTCGGCTTCCGTCGCAGGATTTGCCCGTCCGCGCCTCGTCGCAGCCACCGCCTGATCTCCAATCCCGCATCAGACGACCTTGGACACCATAGCGTCCAGCTCGTCCGCCAGGCGACGCCGCTCGTCGGCGGATAGGTCTCCGGCGACGGCCGCCCTGACCGCGCCCTGAAGGTGACCGCGGATCAGGTCCGACCGAACCCGGCGCAGCGCACCGATCACCGCGTCGACCTGGGCCGTCACGTCCGGGCAGGACCGACCAGCCTCGACCATCTGCTGAAGTCCGCGGACCTGTCCCTCGATGCGCCGCAACCGAGACACCTGTCGCGCCGCATCCGCGGTGCTGCCCGCCTGATGTTCGTCTGCATCGTCCATCCCGCGACGGCGCCCCACCTCGAATAACGAAACCTTACGGAACAAGGTTAACGATTCCGGCGCCGAAGGTAACGCATCACGGATCACGTTATCCGTTACTATGGCCCAAGGAGTCACGCTTTCACAGCCGCCAGCAACCAGCCCAAGCCGCCCCGGAGCCCCGGAGCCCCGTTCAGGGCTATCCCTCGCGAGGATCCTAATGCCGAGCCCAGGGAATCGTTGACCACCGGTCTTGGTGATCCGCCCCACCATCTTGAGTAAATATACCCCCATGGGGTATACTATCTTTACTGGAAAACCAGTGGACCAATCCGGGGTTCAACCATGCGTATCGGGTTCTTCTCAGACGACAGATCGGGCGCACAAGCCGCCCTCCTCGCCAATACGGCCTTCAACCGACATCGCCCAGGCGAGCCTGAAGTCGCCTGCGGTTCGGGAAACGTGCTTGGCTCCATCCCGGCCCTCCTCGATGCGGCCAGGGTCGACGGGCGCGACCTCATGGTCGCCTTCCCGCTCGCCCGCATCCATGACGTCGTCCTGCGCGCCCGCATGGATCTGGCCGTCGTCACGGCGGGACCCAGCCCCGTCTGCCAGGCCATCGCACGGCGTGCCGTCGCCTTCGACGCACGCCAATCGAGGCCACCGGTCGCTCCGGCCTGGCTCCTGGCCGGTCCGGACGCCGCTACCGACGCTACCATCCGCCGACTACCCGGCACGCCAACGCCGCTGACCCTGAGGGAATCCGTCTCCCTACGCGCCGGCTGCCACTGCGGCCGCCTGCATCGGCTCGCCTTCGGCCTCGCCGCCGCCCTGCGCATCGCCGCCGAGGACCCTTACGCGGACGCCGTCGACCCGGCGGAAGTCGCGGAACTCCTGGCCCCGCCCGGAGCCTGGTCCGCATCCGGGATCCACGCGTCGGGCCTGAGGGACGATCTGCTCGATCTGGCCACAGACCTCGCCGACGGTCCTCCGACATCTGCGCCCAGTCGGCGGATGAACAGCCTTGGCCGCCGACGTACGCAGGCCCGAGGCACCCGCAGCTCCGTCCATCGCCGGCCCGCGTCCTCCGCCGCGATCCACGAACCACACTGTGCCTACACGGCCGGACGCTGAAGGATCTCCGCCATGAACAAACGCAACGCCACCCCCAGGCCGAACCCGGCCCCTTTCCGCCTCGCCGAACAGCCAAGGTTCGGACGCCGCCACCCCTCCGTACTGGCCCGGGACCGTTCCCGGCGCGGCATCGCCGCCGATCCGGTCACGGCTGCCTCGGACTTCCCAGACGACGAAGAAGCATCGCTGACCGGCCTGCTGGACGAGGAATTCGATGCCGACGACGCCTCGGTCAGCCTTCGCACGACCATGGCAGTCGCCCTTCGACTGCTGCACGAGGAAGACGACGACGCCCGCTTCTGCTGACGACAGCACGGCGGCCGCAGACGTGAAGCTGTATAAAATTAACCATGATTCACTGATTCATTTGCCTAACTGACCAATCTATTGCAATTCTGCAGGTTTTTGCGCTATAATTCGGTCCTTCACACAATCGACCTCACGCCGACCGCTCGGGAGTTTCTCCCTTCGGTCCGGCGTGCCCGTCTGCCTACGGAGGAAGCGCTTGATCCATGCCTTCTTCGGCCTCTCCGCGCGCGCCGATGCCGCCCACGCCGCCCTGATCGTGGCGGACGCGTTCACCGTCATCGGAAAGCCGGTGACCCTTTTACGCCTCACGCTACCGGACGAGGCCCAGTTCCCCCTGCGAAGCGTCGTCTCCGAGTTGCTGACCGTCGTGGAACGCCGCATCGAGGACGCGAATGCCATCGGCCCTGCGCTTGACGGGGAACTGCCCGGAGCCACGTCCACCGATGCGCAGGTCATCCTCGATCTACCTCCCGCCGGCCTGCGTGACGCAGGCGTCCTGGCCCGGATCGACGTAGCGGTCGCCACGGTCGGAACGAGCGCCTTTTCCGAATACGAGGCCGCCACGATGATCGCATCGCTTCCGGCCAGGGCCGACGCCGGCCTCCGACCGGTCGCGCCACCCTGGCTGCTCGCCTGCGGGGGCGGTGGGAATTCCGCCACGGTGGCGGCCCTCGGCCGCAACGTCGGGCTCCAGGCCGCCGCGCTGGCCGCGCGGCAGCCGAGCCGGATCCTGCCGGCGGCCCTTCCGGCCCTCGGACGGCGGGATGCCCAGCGCGTCGCCGACGGGGACCGAACCACCCGCACCCTGAGCGCGGGGCTTGCCATCGCCGCCGCGCTGCGGATGGTGGCCGCGATGCCGGAAGCGTCGCATGCCGACCCCGAGACCTTCGCACGGTTCCTCTTGGAAACGACCGGACGGAACACCCTGCCCGACGAGCGCGACGCCGGCGAACGCCTCCACGAACTCGCCGACGAGGTCGCCGGGATCGCGGAGGGTACCAAGCCCACCGACGACGACCTGGCCGGCGCACCGCGGCTGGAGGACTGGACGGTAGACAAACGGTCAGTCCGAGTCGTCTCGGGCACCGTCTTCGCGCATCCGGTCCTTCCTGACGGTAGCCACATCACCACGAGCGACCTCTACGCCTCGGACGGCGAGACCTGGGCCAGGACACTGTCCCGATACTACCTGCTCGGCCATCGCGCCGACCGGCGTGACGGACGCTCGCGGCACTGAAGCCCAAACAACCCGGCATCGACCACCCGCGCGACCGGGCCGGCGAAGCCTTGACCGAAGCGGGAGGCATGGGATGGACGCGGCCGGTAGCGGAAGGGGGAAGACAGGCGTCCCTGCGCTGACAACGTGGCGTCGCGCAAATCCGGGGCGTCTCGGCCCGGCCGCGCTGGCACGGGTGCGGGTCGCCCTCGCCGGCTCCCCCCTGCTGCACCATCGCCGCTGGCCGGAGGCTCTCCGCGGCGACGCCGCCGCGGCAATCGCCGTCGCCATCGACTGCCTCCCTCGGGGGCAGCCGTGCTCGCTCGCGACCGACGTCGCGATGAGCCGGCTCCTCCTCCACGCCGCGGCACGGGACCCGGCCGCCATCCTCGTCCTCGACCACGCCACGGGAAGGCTCGACCGCCGTGGTGACGGCAGGCCCAGGCCGACCGGGAGCCAGCGAAGGTCGCGAAGCCCAGGGAGCTGCCCAACGTGAGGATCCCGTTCCTGTCCGGCCCGCATCGGGACCTCGCCCGCCCTGCGCGGCCGCCGCAATCGGCGCCGTGCAAAGGCGTCGATGTCGTCGCGGTCGCCGACACGGTCGCATCGGCCGGCCCGGGCGATCCGCCGAGCCCGGACTTCGCCTCGATCCTCGAAGCCCCCGTCCGGACCGGGCGACCGGACCTCCGGTGACACGGGCACGGCCGGAACTCCCCCAGACCATCGGATCGGACCGAACCGCTTGGATGCGGCGGCGGGAGTCCCGCCTCCGATCACCTCCCCCGCTTCGAGATCGGCACCCGAAGCCGCCGCGACCCCGCCCCCAGCCCCATCGGACGACAGGAGCACCATGAGATCCGACCTAGCCTTCTTCCGCGAGGATACCGACGAGGAGGCCACGGTCGGTGGAGGGCGCCCCCTGCGGGAGACGGCCTCCGCAGCCCTTGCCCGGCTTGCCCTGGAAGCCGCGCTCACGCCCGCGCAGAGGCGGCGGATCGCGCGCGATCCGAACAATGTTCTTGTCGTACAGGTCCCCGCGGCGGAATGGGTCGACGCCATCCGTAGCGCCTGCGAACGCCTGAGGCCCTGGGATGCGGTCTTCGCGCGGACCGGCTCCAGGGAAGACATGCCCTCACGCGGCAACGACAAGGTCGCGAGGACCGTCGGCCAGGGCGGCGCGGTGCTGGGCGTCTCGCAGGACTGCCATGCCTACCTGCCGTCAGCCCTCTCATCCGCCGACATCAACGTCAGGATCGAGCCGCCGGACAACAAGCTGGTCGGACAGGTCATCCGCGCCGTCACGGGTCGAGCCGTACGCGACCTTCCCGACGGCGCCGCGGCCGGCCTGTCCTACTGGGACCTCGCGGCCTGCATCAGGGGAACGTCGAAGGCCAGCCTCGAACGCCTCGCGGCCGCCTCGCGGGCGAAGACCGTGATCGACCCCGCCGTGGCCACGGCCCCGCCGTTCGCGTCGCTGCTCGGTTTCGGCGCGGCGCACGAATGGGGAACGAGACTCCTGCGCGGGATCGAGGACTGGCGCCGCAACGGCACCGCGTTCCCGGCCGACCGATGCGCGGTCCTAGCAAGCGAGCCGGGACTTGGAAAATCCACCATGGTGCGGGCGCTGGCCAAGGCGGCGAAACTGCCGTTGACCATCAGCTCGGTCTCATCGTGGTTCACGTCCTCCAATGGATATCTGGATGGCGTATTGAAGCACATCGATCTTGTCTTCGATCAGGCTCGCTATACGTCTCCATCACTGTTATTTTTGGATGAAATTGACAGTATCCCGGATAGAAATTCGCTGGATGATCGATCTCGTTCGTGGTGGAACCCTGTCTGTACGCATATTCTTCTCAGAATTGACCGCCTCAACAACGATCCCGACGCCAAGGTCTGCCTGATCGGCGCGACGAACTACGCAAACCGGCTCGACACGGCCCTGATCCGACCCGGTCGCCTGACCCGCGTGATCCAGATCGGCCGCCCAGGCGCGGAGGCGATCTCGGGCATCGCGCGCCAGCATCTCGGGTCGGACCTGCCCGGCGCCGACCTTCGCACCTTGGGCGAGCTCGGGCTCGGGGCCACCGGCGCCGAGGTCGAAGGCTGGGTCAAGGAGGCTCGGTCACGGGCTCAAACCGCCGGGCGGCCTTTGGCCCTGGACGATCTGCTCCGGTGCGTCGCCCCGCCCGATACGCGGACCGACGCCGAGATCCGCCGCGGCGCCATCCACGAGGCGGGTCACGGCCTCGGCGCACAGGTGGTCGGCGCAGGCGCCGTCATCCAGGTCGACATCATCGCCAGGAACGGCAACGGCGGGTCGACCGCGATGCGCCCGCGGCTCCCGATCATGCCGCTCCGGGACGACGTCGAGCGCCTCGTCGTATCGCTTCTCTGCGGCCGCGCCGCCGAGGTCGTGATCCTGGGCGAGGCGTGCGGCGGATCCGGAGGATCCGCCGACTCCGACCTCGCCCGGGCCAGCGCCCTCCTGGCCGGCCTGCACGGTTCGCTCGGGCTCGGGCAGGGCCTCGTCTACCTGGGGCAGCCGTCGGAGGTGGCGGGTGGCCTGCGGCAAGACTCCGTCCTGCGGGCGGCGGTCGAGGCCGACCTGCACCGCCTGCACTCCGAGGCCGAACGCCTGATCTCCCGGTTCCGGGACGTCGTCGAGGACGTCGCGGAACGGCTGGTCAGGAACAGGATCGTGGACGGCGACGAGCTTCGCCGGCTGATCGCCGGGGCAAGCGGAGACCGCCGATGATGAACGTCGCCGTTCCCGTCCACCCCGCCGACCCGCTGCCTTCCATGCACGGCCACCGGTGCCCGGGCCTTCGCATCCTGCTGCTGAGCGACCTGCGGATCGACAGGTCCCCCTTCGAGCTGCCCGAAGCGCTGCCCGGCTTCGACGTCCTGGTCGCGGCGGGCAATCTCTCGAACAGCCTGCACCGGTCGCTGCTCTGGCTCGCAGACGCCCTCGGCGAACGACGCGCCGGGCGTCCGGTCGTCCTGGTGCCGGGAAACGCCGAGTTCTGGGACGGGGTCCCGCGCGGCGAGGCCCTGGACCGCGGCCGCTCGCTCGCGGCCGAGCTCGGCATCACGCTGCTCTCGGACGCAGCCGTGCGCTTCGAGGACGCGGCCGGCGTCGGCGTCCACCTGATCGGCGCCACCCTCTGGACGGACTGGAGCCTGCACGGACGCAAACGCGCCTCCCTCGCCCGCGGATACGCCCGCCATGGCCACCACGACTGCCGTCGCATCAACCTTTCGCGCGCGCGGCACCTGCCGCACGATGCGGCCGGGTCCCATGCCCGGAGCCGCGCCTTCATCGAGGACTGCCTCGCCTCGGTGAAGGTCGCCGCCGAGGGCTTCGGCCTGTCGCCGGTCGCCCTCGTCGGGGACGTCAGGCCCGGCGACCGCGCGGCCGTCGTCACGCACCACGCGCCATCGCGGCGCTCCGTCCTGACCGGACCGGGGGCCGAGGCCTACGAGGAATGGATCTCCGCCGCGCAGGCCTCGGACTTGGAGGACGTGATGACGGCCTGGAGCGGCCCGACCCTCTGGGCCCACGGGCACGTCGCCGACCCGGTCGACTACCGGATCGGCAGGACCCGGGTGGTCGCCAATCCGCGCGACCGCCCGCGGCGCGCGTCCACCTTCGACCCGGCCCTCATCGTGGAAGCTTGAGAATGGACGCCGAGACGCAATCCGAGATGCCGTTCGCCAGCAAGGCCAGGGCGACGACGGGCCGCCGTCCCCCTCTGCGGACCCCGCCGCCGGCACGGCCGACCAAGCTTCTCTGCCTCGACATCGAGTCGGTGCCTGACGAGGCCCTCCTTCCGCGCGACTGGGACCGCCAGAAGTTCCCGAAGCCGGCCTGGCACGAGATCGTGTCGATCGCATTCGCAGTCGCGCGGATCGACAAGGATCCGGAGACGGGCCTCGAAAGCTACGCCATCGAGACCTGCAGGAGCGGCGGCGAACCCGGGTGGACCGAGCGAAAACTCCTCGAAGGATTCTGGCGCTTCTTCGCCGCCGGCTCCTACCGGCTCGTCACCTGGAACGGCAGGTCGTTCGACGTGCCGGTGCTGCTCACCCGCGCCTTCATCCATGGCATCCCGACCGGGGCCTACCACCTGAGGGGCGACCGCTGGTCCGGCTACGGCAAGCGCTACGACCAGGATCACCACGCCGACGTCATGGACCTGATGTCCCATCACGGCGCCGCGGCCAGGATGGGACTCGACGAGATGGCGCTCGCCATGGGCCTGCCCGGCAAGGGCGGCGAGCATGGCTCGAACGTGGAGGCGCTACTGGCCCAAGGCCAGGCCGGGCGCGTCCGCGCCTACTGCGAGACCGATGTCCTGAACACCCTCGGCCTCTACTATCGCTTCTGCCTGTCGAGCGGCCGGTCCGACGAGCGGGGCCACGACGCCTCCATGGGGGACCTCGTGAGGTACCTGCACTCGGAGGGCTCCCACCGGCCGCACCTCGCCAGGTTCCTCGACGACTGGAAGGCATCCGACCGGCCAATGCCGATCTGCCTCTCGAAGAGCCCCGACGCGTTGCTTCGGGGAACATCATGACAGCACCCCGAAAATATATCGATGGACCTAATTCAATCAAGACAATTGTAGAGATCTGGGAAAGAACGATACCGAGGCCAGGAAGCAAATTTCTGCAAGGACGGCGTTAACCAAAGCACCATGGAAAGCCGATGTTTTATCGAGCCAAAGCTTTGCAGTGCGTGACAAATACCGTCAGTTGGACTACATTATAGCCATGGAAACGACTGCCAAATACGCGCTCGCGTGCGAGCGGATACGGACGGGCCCCAGCGCCCGGGCCGGCAGTCTCCAGAGGCTGCCCGCCTAAGCGCGACCCTGGCCCTTCCATACTCCGCAACCACCGATAGCGCCCGGAACGAGACCTCGCGGTCTCTCCCGTAAGGCAGTCGCTACCTGCCGGGCTGGTCCCGCATGCCGCGAAGGCGTCGCTCTCCCTGCCGGGCCCGGCAGGAGGGCGACCGTCCCGACCGGCCGCGGCCCGACCCGACACGACCAACGCCGGCCCTGTCCCGGGGCCGGCTCATGAAAGGGGGTGCTCACCGGTCGGATCGGGGTGAAGGGAAATGGGGACGCAGCGCTGCAACGACTGCGCCCCCATCGCAACGGAACTGGGAAGTCCCGCGCAGTCCCAACGCAGCGTTTCCATAGCCGCCCCAATCCGACCGGGACGACAGCACTCCGGGCCTTCGCATGACGCTCGGTCGATGACCGAACGCCAGTCGGCAGCCTCGGTGCCGGGATGCACGCGCCAGAATTCGGGCCTGGCGCAGGCCTCCGGCATACCGCCTTGGGCAATCTCGCACGCCCTCAAACCTAGCCCGACGAAGTCGAGACCACAAGCCGGACGGGATGCCGTCGCGGCCCAACGGGAGAGCTTTGTCATGAGACGGTTAACCTCAGTTTCGAACCAGCCCACGGCCGATTGCTGGCAACCCGACGCGTTCGACGCGGAGGGGTGCGAACCGCACGCCGAGGACGAGCGCCTGGACATCCTGGTGTCCCATGCAGGCGTGCTCCGCCGCCCTTGGATCCGCGTCCGGGTCGATCCCGCGACCGGTGCCGTCATCGACGCCGACGTCATCGCAATCCGCTGAGGGAAGACACCCATGAACGCCATCGCCACCACCACCGTCGCCGTCAGCCGGGCCGCGCTGATGATCGCGCTCGATCCGGAGCCATCGGGCCTGCCCCGATCCTTCGTCGTGCCGGCGGATCTCGGCCTCGGCGACGCCCCGTCCCCCGTGCCGGCTCCCCGAATTCGGACGCTCGTGCCGGAATCGCTGCGTTCGCCCAAGCTGCCTGGAGGCGCCTACGTCAGTACGAGCGCCCTGGAGGCCGCCGGCCTGCTCGGCCTGCTGTGCGATCCGACCCTGACCCGGGTCGTGCCGAGGGCACACACGCTCGGCTACCGGGTCGGGGACGCCTGGCTGCGGTTCGTGCCGGATGCGGTGGCGCTGTGCCGGGACCGGGGCGTCGTCGCCTATGCGTTCCGCTTCACGTGGGACCGCGCGGAACCCGCGTGGCAGGCGACCGAGCGCAGCCTGCGGCGAGCCTACCGTGAGCAGGGCGTGAAGTTCGTCGTCCTCACGGAGACGCTCACGTTCGCCAAGTCGGCGCGCGAGAACCGACGCGCGATGCTGCGGCACCGGGTCGAGGACGAGCGGACGCGCGACGTCGAAAAGGTCCGGGACGCCCTCGCCCTGCTCGGACTGCCGACGACGGTGGAGAAGTTGCGCCGCCGGGCCCGCCTCCCGGTGAGCGGTGGCGCCGGGCGAGCCCTGCGCTGCCTCTTCGGCCCCGCACTGGCCGGCGAGATCGGCCTCGACCTCGACCGGCCCTTCGGCGGCGACACCGGCATCCGGCGCGGTCCGCTCGCCTGATCGTCGCGACCCGACCTCGCCTTCCGTGCCGGCGGCCCCGGCACGGTCTGCCCTCACCTTCGGAGACATGCGTGAGCGACACCGACCCACCCCATCGCAAGAAGTCATCGGCCGATCCCGCGAACCTCGGGCTGTTCCCCGGCGCGCCCGTCGTCCGCCCCGTGCCGCGCCGCAACGCGCTGCGCGCCATCGGCGGCGACGGCGCCGACCACAAGGCCCTCGGAAGGTCGCCCTTCCGCTCCCTGAACGAACGCGACCTGCGGACCCTGCTCGGCGCCAACCCGGCCATCGCCCACTACGCCGTCGAACCACATACGCTCGAATTCTTCGTGCCCGACGGCAAGGGCGGCTTCGCCAAGCACCAATACACGCCCGACGTCGTCTGCCGGTATCGGTCGGGCGAGGTCGTCGTGATCGACGCGAAGGCCGCCTACCTCGCCACGCTCCCGGGCTGGACGTTCAAGGAAGCCCACATCCGGGAAGCGTACCGCATCGACCACGGCGTCGCGTTCGTCGTCATCACCGAGCACGAGATCCGCGCGCAGCCCAGGCTCGACAACAGCCGCATCATGGAGCGGCACCGATTCATCGCACCCGACCACGAGGCCATGGCCCGCGTGCGGCGGTCCCTGGTCGAACTCGGGCTGCCCACGACGATCGCCGCCGTGGTCCGGAAGGCCGGCCTCGTCGACCGACCACCGGAGTGCCGCGCCTACTCGGCGGTGATGAACCTCGCCCTGTCGGGCGAGGTGCGGCTCGACCTCGCCAAGCCCTTCAATTTCGGAACGGCCATCCTGGAGAACGCCCAGCCGTGAATGCACCCTTCCGCATCCCCCCGGGCAGCCAGTCCCCGCTCGATCCCCGCGAGACCGAAACCGAGTCCGCGACGCTGCGGTTCGACCTCCGAAAGGGGGACGTGCTGACCATCTCCGGGCGCACGGCCGAATTCGAGCGGCGCCTCGACGGCAAGCTGCAGTTCCTGCAGGTCGCCGACAAGGACGTCATCTTCCTGACCGACATGAAGCTCGCCTTCATGTCGTCCACCGGGGCGGCGCGGTTCATCAGCGCGCCGTCGTTGGTCGGGAACCCGCGCGGCCCGCTCCCGAACCGCCTGCAGATGACGCCCGAGCAGGAAGCCGAGGCCAGGCGCAAGCTCGCCTATGTCAACGCCTGCATCAGGGGCTGCCTCGACGGCGAGGAACCGAGGGGCTGCTGGGCCTTCAGGCGATCCAAGGCCCTGGTGCCGATCATCGCGAGGGCCGCCGCGCTCGCGGGGGACAGGGCTCCCCACTTCACCACGGTGCTCGACTGGTTCGACCGGTGGATGGCGCTCGGCGACGTCCACGGCCTCGCGTGCCTGGTCGAGCGCCACAATCACAAGGGCAACAGGCGCTCCCACTTCGGCCACGTGGGCGAGGTCGCGCTCGAAAGCGGCATCCGGCGATGGCTCAGCCCGAAGATGTCGAAGAAGATGGCCTACGCCAAGGTCGTCGCGAGGGTGAAGGCCTATAAGCGCAAGCTGGGCCGGCACATGCCGTCGGAGGAGCTCGCGTTGATCGAGACGCCTTCGGCCAGCACCTTCGGGCGCCGGTGCAACACCGTCGACCGATATACGCGCGACTACTACCGGATGGGCTCGGCCTATGCGGCCAGGATGGACCGGACCTATGCCCGGCAGGCCCTGCCGGACCGGCCCTACGAGGACGTCGAGGTCGACCACTGCACCCTCGACCTCCTCCTGGTCGACGACGAGACCGACCTCGTCCTCGGCCGGCCGGACCTGATCGTGTTCCGCGACCGCGCGACGGGCATGGTGATCGGCTACGGTCTCGGCTACGAGGCGCCGAGCTACGCCAGCTTCGTCGCCGGGCTGCGGCACGCCATGTACCCCAAGGACATGGGGCGGTACCCGGCCGTGCGCCGGCCGTGGCCGTGCTTCGGCCGGATCGAGAACCTCTGGGTCGACAACGCCCTGCACTTCATCGGCGACGACATCGAGTCGGCCGCCCGCGAGCTGAAGATCAACAAGCCCAGGTTCCATGCCCGCAGCCCCTGGATGAAGGGCGCGCTGGAGCGCTTCTTCGGGTTCCTCAACACCGGGCTCGTCCACCTCCTCCCGGGCACGACCCTCTCGAACGTCGTCGACAGGAGGGAAGTCGACCAGGAAAGGCTGGATCGGGCCAAGGTCCGCGTTTCCGAGTTCGATGCCCTCCTGACCTTCTTCATCTGCGAGGTCGCCAACGCCCATGTCTCGAAGGGGCTGGGTCTATTGCGCGGCATGGGCGACGTTCCGCTGCGGGTCTGGAACGAGAAGGCAAGCCGGCATCCGAGCGGTCCGCTGCCGCCACCCGAGCTGTTCATCGCGCTGTGCGGCGAATGGGAGCTCCGCACGATCCAGAACGACGGCATCACCTGGGACTACATCACCTACGAGGGCGCCGCGCTGATCGCCCTCGTCAATAATCCCAAGCACAGGAACGCGCGGGAGAACGGCAGCGGCAGCCGGTACAAGTGCGTCCGGGACCCGTCCGATCTCGGCCGTCTCTACGTCGTCGACCCCTACGATCCCGACGGACGCATCCTCGTCGTCCCAGCCTGCCCGGCCCACCGCGCCTATGCCGAGGGGCGTCACCGCCACAACCACGACCTTGCCGTCGTGGAGGCGCGCCGGATGGTCAAGGGAGCCTTCGACTTCGACGGCCTGATGCGGGCGATGGACATGCTCGGGGAGGCTGCCGCCAAGGCCCGAGCCAATCCCGACCGGCAGCGCACGCGGCGCCGGCTCGCCCGGTTCATCCACAACGACGGCGTACGGCGCCTCGCGAGCGAGGTCCGTACGGGGCAGGCCCCCGAGATGGCCGCCACGGCCGCGGCCCACCTCGATCCGCTGACGGTCGCGAGGGGATCCGGCCGTCCCGCGGCTCCCGTCCTCGACGGGGTCGGGCCGATGCCTCCCGAACCCACGTCGGAGCCCGTCCCGAAGGAGGTGTCGCCTCCCCTGACCGACATCGACGGTGAGGATGCCGAGGACGACCTCGCCGTCCTGAGGGCACTGAAGCAATGGAGCAGCAGCGATGAGTGACAAGGACGCCCAGGTTCGCGCGGAACGTGCCGGCAAGCCTCCCGCCGAACGCCAGAACATCCTCAAGAACCTGTTCGTCGACCACGACAGGTTCCAGCAGACGACCGACGCCATCGCCCGTTTCCACATGCCGGTGAACGGCGGCGTCCATGACGTCGGCTCCCTCTTCGCCCTGGCCGGCGACCCCCGCACCGGGAAGAGCCACGCCCTGGAACGCTACGCCGACCGGTACCCCGTCGTACGGGGCAAGGACGGCCTGCTGCGCCCCGTGGTCTACGTCGACATGCCCATCGGCTGCCGCCGCCGCAGCATGCTCGACAGGATCGCGGTCGCGCTCAACGCCGGCCGCGATCCCACGGTCCGGGAGGACGACGTCGAGGCATCCGTGCTGAACGCCCTGCGCGAGCAGGAGGTCCAGCTGCTGATCCTGGACGAATACCAGGAAGCGTTCGTGAAGGCGGACTCCAGGGCCGTGCAGCAATGCAACGGCGTCGTGCGCAAGATCCTGAACCTGCGCACGCTCAACGTCGTCGCGGCGGGCCTCGTCGAGACCTACCGGATGATGGAATCCGACCGCCAGCTCAAGGGGCGGGGCCTGCTCCCCCACTTCATCGTCACGCCGTACGAGTGGGAGAACAAGGAGGAACGCGGCGTCTTCCGACTGCTCTGTGACTACATCGACGACCGCCTGCCGTTCCTGGAGAAATCTGGCCTCGGGAAGCAAGGCTTCGCCCACTCCCTCTATTGGGTCACCGACGGGATCATCGGCGGACTGAAGGACTTCGTATTCGCCGCGGGCTGCGAGGCGCTCAACGACGGATCGCCGCGGATCACGACGGACCACTGCGACCTGGTCTGGAGCCGCATCCGGCCGGTCGGCATGACGTTCAGCCCCTTCCGGGACGCCATGTCGACCGCCCCCCGGGCCAGCGCCCTCGCGCGTCCGCAACCTTCCGGCCCGAGTGCGGATCGCGCGTCCGCCGGCGCGGGGGGCTGACCGGTGGCGACCTTTTGCGACCCCTACCATCCCGACCAGCCGCCCCTGCCCACCTGGAGGAGTCCCCGGCCCGGCGAGCCCGCGCATGGCTTCGTCGTGCGGCATGCCGGCCTCAATCACAGGTCGAGCGTCCGCACTATGCTGATCGGCCACGGGCTCAACGGCCGCCACCCGCAACCCCACGAATGCCTGGAATTCGCGCTGTCCATCCCGTTCGAGGGACACGAGGCGCTCGTGCACGCCACGCCGACGGTCTCGCCCGACGGCGTCACGCTCATGGGCCAGGTCGTCCGCCGGCGCCAATGGCAGATCGACCTACGTCGCTTCTGCCCGGCCTGCCTCGCCGAGGACGCCTACCACCGCACCTGGTGGGACCTGCCGGACTTCCGGCGCTGCCCCCACCACGACCTCGACCTCCTCGACCGCGACGGGAACGGCCGTCCGCTTCCCTGGTGGTCGCCGTCGTTCGAACGCTCGCCCTCGGGCCTGGCGCTGGCGCGCTTCGGCATACCGCGACGGGAGCGTCCGAGGTCGTCGGTCGAGGCCTATATCCTAGGCCGCCTGGGAGCCGTCGAAGCCGAGGGCGTTCCCATCCTCGACCGGCTCGCGACCCTCGGCGATGCCCTCGACGCGATCCGCCTGCTGGGTCGGATCGCGCTCTGGGGCGAGGAGCGGTCCCGCCCCGCCCTGGACGTCGATGGCTCCAAGGGCGTGGTGGACGTGATGCGCGTCGGCTACGCCGTCGCCGTGCGTGGCGTCCCGGGCGCGCTCGCCCTCCTGCATTCGGTCGCCGACGCGCGGGTCGGGACCGACGCCGGCCGCGTCAAGAAATCCTGCTTCGGCTGGATCCCCGACGCGCTTTGGAGGGAAGAGCGAGGATCGCACGGCGAACTCTTCGAGGGGTTGCTCGACCGCGTCCTGGTCGAGCGCAACCGTTCGGAGCACGGGCGGCGGGGCAACGAGCCGGATCGCGCCGAGGGATGGGTTCCCCTCGCCCGCCTCGCCTCCGAACTCGGGCTTCCGGTGGGCAGGCTGCGACGCGTCTCGCAGGCGCTCGGCATCCATGCCGAGCCGGAAAAGCACATGCGCAACCGCTACCTCATGCTGCTCGCGAAGGAGACCGACCTCGTCCGAAGGACCGTCCTGACCCTCGTCGACCGCGATGGTGCGGCCGCATCGCTCGGGGTTGCCCGAAGCCTCGTCGACGGCCTGGTGGGGGCGGGCCTGCTGCAGCCGTTCGCCGGAATCGGGCGGTGGCGCCACAAGGATCACTTCAGGCCGGAGGACGTGGCGGCGCTCGCCCGGCGGCTCCTGTCGGCCTCGACGCCGGTCGCGGCCGCACCGGACGGACTGGTGCGGCTCGCGACGCTGGAGAGGACGCATCGGCGCGATCCGGCCAGGCTCATCACCCGTCTGCTCGACGAGGGCGGCGCCTCGATCCCCCGGCTCGGCCCCAAGGTCGGAGACCTGCTCCTGCCGGAACGGGCGCAGTCCGGCACGCCCGAGGCCGTCGCCGCGGAGAACCCGCCCAGGCGCGCACCCGCGTCGATCAGCCGGTACGACGCCGCCAGCCTCATCGGATGCCAGGTCGGGACGGTCGACGCCTTGCTGGATGCCGGCCTGATCGCACCCGCCCCGTCCGGGACACGGAGGGTCGAGCCCCGTTCCGTCGCCGGCTTCCGGGCGACCTGGGCTGCGGCGGAGACCTATCGGGACGCACTCGGCCTCAAGGCCGGGGACCGGAGGACGGGGCGCCGCCTGGAGGATCTCGGCGTCACCGTGAGGCGCCTGACCCTGGCCGACGGCTACGCCGCCTACATGGTCGACCGGGCGAGTGCACGGACGGTGCTCGGGCTCCCACACGATCCCGACGCGCCGGAGGGCGGAGGCGCCAGGGCCTTCGAGGCGGCCCTGCTGCAAGAGCTCGGCAGGATCGGCTCCTTCCGGAGAAACGGCCGGGCCGGGCGGCTCGCACTCATCAGCACGGCGGGCGACCTCGCCCTGTACGTGACCATCCACGGGGCGGAGCAAGCCGTCGTCCTCGACCTGTCCCGGTATTGCGCCAGGGGAAGCGGACTCGACGCCCAGATCCGATTCGCCCACGCGGCGACGGAGGGCAGGCTCCACGTCCGGCAATGCGAGGGTCGGCTGCGGGCCACCCTTCGCATCCCCATGCCACGACTGCCAGAACCGAAGTCCTGGCCGGACCTCCTCGCCCAGGTCGCGGCCGCGACTGAACTGTTTCGAAGCGCCTTCCCCCCGAGGCGTCGGTCCCGGGCGCAGCTGCCGGACCGATCAGGCCGGTCGCCCCGACCGGACCCACCGGCGGGATCGAGTTCCCCCACCCAAGCGGAGGCGTACCCATGAGCGAGACGAGGCAATCGACACCCGACGAGTTCCACATCTACGTCAGCCATGACGGGGCGATCTACTATCGGGCGGCGGACGGCACCTACGGACCCGATCTCTCCGAGGCCCAAGCCTACCTGACCTGGGACGAGGCCACCGCGGCGCTCGAAGCCCTGATCGACGGCCGCGAGTTGGGCCGGGACGAACCCGGCATCCTGATCAATGCTCGGCGCTGGGGCACGAGTTGACCGACGGCCCGGTCCTGCACCCGACACGTCGTCGTACACGCACCCGACAAAGCCATGTACCGGCTTCGGGCACGCCGGACCGGCGGATGGTTCGGCTGAGCGGTGGTCTTACCGTGACGCGTCCGGGGCGTTGCGCGCCTCGGGCACGGTAGGATGCGGCGGCGGGTCCGGCGGTCTCGGGGGCCGGAGCCGTATGGGAGGTTCGGTCGACACTTGGATTTACGCCCTCCCGATCCGCGACGCCGCCTGATCAGTCTTTGGTCTGCACCTGCACGACGCCGCCGAGTTCGCCGGGCTTGCCTTCGGCCACCACCAAGTAGCGGCGGCCCGTACCGGCATCGGTGCGGATCACCTGACGGATCGGGCCGATGGCGTTGACGATGGCAGCGCCGGCCGGATTGGTCATGAAGGCGGCCAGCGGCTCGATCATACCCGCACCCTTCGGATCGTCGGACAGCGCGAGCACGAACGGCATTTTCGCCGGGAGACCGGTGACGGCGGCCTGCAGCGTCTGGAGAACGCCCTGGTCGAACAGGGTGATCTGCGTCGCCGGCTTTCCGTCCGTGCCGTTCAGCGTCAGCGCGCTGGTCTTGCCCGCGGCGCCAAGAGGCTGGAGATTCTGCCGGCCGTCGCCCTCCGGCACGGCGTTCGGCACATAGGCAACGCCCTGGGGGCCCTGTCCAATCGGCACCTCGGCGACGACCGTGTTGGTAGCGGTGTCGATCACCGCGGCCTTGTCGGCATTCTCAAGGCCGACATAGACGCGGCTGCCATCGCCTGAGGGCCAGAGTCCGTGAGGCAGGGCCCCGGTTGGGATGGTCGCCATCTGCGAGAAGTCATCTGTGCGGAACACCTTGACCAAGTTCAGGCCGCCGATGGTGACGTAGGCGAACTGGCCGGTTTTGGTGCGCACGATGTTGACGTGGTTGGTGATCGGTCCGGTCTCAATGGTCTTCAGGGCTTTGAACGGCGGTTTGGCCTCAAACACCTGAGTGCGGCCGACATCCTTGAGGGTGAACCAGACCTGCTCGCCATCCGGCGTCGCGGCGATGTCGGGGCAGAACGGGCTCTCCTGCTTCACGCGGCCAACGATGGCGTGGGTCTTGGTATCGATCACCACGGTCTCGGGGCTGAAGCTGGAGCAGACGTAGCCGTATTGTCCGTCCGGCGAGAAAATCGTCATGCCCGGCCCGTTCGGAACCGCGATGCGGCCGGTCTCCTTGCCGGTGCTGGCATCGAGCACCGCGAGATAGTCCTCGCCGCGCACGCTGACCCAGACCTCCTTGCCGTCCGGCGTAAAGAAAGCCTCGTGCGGCGAGCGGCCGACATAGCTGGTGTGGCGCACCGCATTCGTCGCCGTGTCGATGAAGCTTACGGAGTTCGAGCCGATCGAGACCGCGAGCAGGGTTTTGCGGTCGGGCGAGAAGCCCATGCCGTGGACGAGCAGCTGGCCCTTGTAGAGCGGGCTCAGGTTCATCGGCGTCGGATCGCCAAGCTTGATCACACCGAGGAGGGAGTTCGCGGCCGGGTCGATCACCGAGACCGTGTTGGAGAACTGGTCGGAGGTGTAGAACCGGTCCTTCGCGCTGACCGGCACGTCCGGCGCCGAGGCCGGTCCCGGAGCTTGGCCGGCGAGCGCCGTCCCTGCGAGCAGAAGCATCGTCAGCGTGGGCAGGAGGATCTGTCTCATCGCAACTTCATACCTGTTTGGTGGGCGGGTAGGCCGCCGGTCAGTGGTGATGGCTGTGGGCGGCCGACGGCGCGGCGCCGGGCGTTGCGGGCGGCCTCTCGGCGAGCGCCCGGCGCATGACTTCGATCTCCTGCTGCTGCTCGACGATGATCCCCTGCGCGAGCCGGCGCAGGACCGGGTCTTGGCCATAGGCGAGTTCGGCCTTGGCCATGTCGACCGCGCCCTGGTGATGCGGGATCATCATCGCCGCGAAATCGCGGTCGGGATCGGTGGAGGGCGGCACCGCCATCTCGGCATGCATCCGTTCCATGGACTCGCGCATCAGCGCGTCGAAGCCGGCCTTGTCGGCCATCGGTGCCGGCTCGGCCCGGCTCGGGCGCATCATCGATCCGCCGACGAGCCCCGTCGCGATCAAGGCGATGGTCGCCAGGGATGCCTGTGCTCCGCGCATGATCGCTCCAAACCTCGATTGCCGGTGTTCGAAAGGAGAGATGCCGCCCGCGACTTTTCATTCCGCGACCTTGCAAAAAAATCCGGTCCCGCGTCCGTGATCGCGAATTCGGATCGTGCGAGGGAATAGATGCGTGGCGCCGGCATCTCTCTCGCGACAGGGGCCGTTGCAAAGGGAGAGCGCTTGGACGAGATCGCCGCGTTGATCGAGCCGCAGATTCCGGGCTTGCGGCGCTACGCCCATGCCCTGCTGCGC
This sequence comes from Methylobacterium thuringiense, assembly GCF_022179645.1. GTDB lineage: Bacteria > Pseudomonadota > Alphaproteobacteria > Rhizobiales > Beijerinckiaceae > Methylobacterium > Methylobacterium thuringiense. The sequence continues at coordinate 57,245 of NZ_BPRA01000006.1, read as the reverse complement.
GAGCGCGAGGCCGCCGACGACCTGGTTCAGGACACCCTGGAGAGGGCGCTCGCCGGCTGGTCGCAACGCCGGTGCGACGGCGACCTGCGGGCCTGGCTGTTCACGATCCAGCGCAACCTGTTTCTCGCCGGCCTGCGCCGGACGAAGCGCGCCGCGCCGCGGGCTGGGCCGGACCTGTTGGACCAGGTGCCGGACACGAGCGCCGATCCGGCTTCGGGCCTCGGGCTGCGCGACATCCTGGCCGGGCTCGACACCCTGCCAGAGGAGCAGCGCTCGGTCCTGCTTCTCGTCGCGGTGGAGGATCTGTCCTATGCCGAGGCGGCGAGCGTCCTCGGGGTGCCGGTTGGAACGATCATGTCGCGCCTGAGCCGGGCGCGGGAGCGGATGCGCGGCTTCCTCGAGACCGGCCGGACCGGCTTTCTGCGGAGGGTAAAATGAGCGGGCCCGATCCGCGGCCGGTGGGCGAGGACGATCTGCATGCGTTCGTCGACGGCCGGCTGGATACGCCGCGCCGTGCGATGGTCGAGGCCTGGCTCGCCGAGCATCCCGAGGCTGCCGGCCGGATCGCCGCCGACCGGGCGATGCGCGAGCAATTGCTCGCCCGGCTCGCGCCGGTCGCCGACGAGCCGATCCCGGCCCGCTTGCGCGTTGCCAACCTGACGCGGCCGAACGCCTTCCGTGTCGCGCGCTGGCGTCCGTTCGCAGCGGCAGCGCTGGTGTTCCTGACCCTCGGAGCCGGCGCCGGCTGGATCGGGCGCGGTCTCGTTCATCCGTCCGCCCCGATCCTGCTGGCGGCGGAGCCGGCGACGCAGGATGCGGTGGCGGCCTTCAGGACCTTCGTCTCGGAAACCGTTCATCCCGTCGAGGTCCGTGCCAATGAGATGCCTCACTTGGTGCAATGGCTGTCCCAGCGGCTCGGCCGCCGCCTCGTGGCACCGGACCTGCGCGGGCTCGGCTTTCGCCTGATGGGTGGTCGCCTGCTGCCGGCGGGCTCGGAGCCGGCGGCACTGCTGATGTACGACGACGACAAGGGCACCCGGCTGACGCTCTACAGCCGTGCCGGCACAGATGCGGGCCGCACGATTTTCCGTTTCGCCCGCGAGGGGGACGTCGCCGCCTTCTCCTGGATCGATGCCGGCATGGCCTATGTCGTCACGGCGCGGACGCCGGAGGCGCGCCTCCTCGGCGTCGCCGAGGCTGTGGATGCACAGGTGCGCGGGCTCGCGCCCGCCCGCCCCGCCGGATCGGCTGCGCCATGACCCTCGACCAGCTCCGCATCTTCGTCGCCGTGGCCGAGCGCGAACACGTGACGCGGGCGGCCGAGGCGCTGAACCTCGTGCAGTCGGCCGTCAGCACCGCGATCGGCAACATAGAGGGGCGGCACGCGACGAAGCTGTTCCACCGGGTCGGGCGGGGGATCGAGCTGACCGAGGCCGGCCGCGTCTTCCTGATCGAGGCCCGGGCCGTACTCGCGCGAGCCGAGGCCGCCGAACTGGTGCTGGCCGATCTGAGCGGCCTGCGCCGCGGGACGCTATCGCTGTTCGCCAGCCAGACCACCGCCAGCGACTGGCTGCCCCGGCACCTCGTCGCCTTCCGCCGGGCCCATCCGGAGATCGTGGTTCGTCTATCGGTGGGCAACACCGCCGAGGCGGCCCATGCCGTACGCGAGGGCATCGCCGAACTCGGCTTCGTCGAGGGCGGCGTCGAGGATCCCACGCTGGCGAGCACCACTGTCGCCAAGGACCAGCTCGTCCTCGTGGTCGCGCCGGATCATCCCTTCGCAGCCGCCGGGGCGCTCTCGCCCGAGGATCTGGCGGAGGCCGAGTGGGTCCTGCGAGAGGCGGGGTCTGGAACGCGCTCGGTCTTCGAGGATGCACTCGCCGCAGTCGGAGTCGCACCGGCCCGGCTGAAGGTGATGCTCGAACTGCCCTCCAACGAGGCCGTCCGCGCGGCGGTCGAGGCCGGAGGTGGTGCCGCCATGCTGTCGCAGACCGTGGTCGCTGCATCTCTGCGGGCCGGAACCCTGGTCGAGGCTGCTTTCGCGCTGCCGACGCGGCCGTTCCGGGTGCTACGTCACAAGGAGCGCTATCGCAGCCGGGTCGCCGACGCGCTCCTCGATCTCATTGGGATGCCGCCCCGATGAGCGACATCGCGCCCGACGATCCGCGCGTGAAGCTCGCCGAGGACCGGACGGTGCTCGCCGCCGAGCGGACCTTCGCGGCATGGCTGAGGACCGGGCTCGCCTTCCTCGGCGGCGGCCTCGCCGCGCAGCGCTTTCTGCGAGAGGTGCTACCGGTCTGGCCGCTGAAGGTGCTCTCGCTGACGCTGATCGTTTGCGCATTGGCCTCGTTCGCTGGGGCGGCCTGGCGCGACCGGGCCATCCGCACGCGCCTCGCGGGGGCCGAGATCCCGATGATGCCGCGTGTCCTAACCGTCGGCATCGCCATCCTGCTGATCGCGATCTCGGGCTTCGCCGCGACCGCTCTGCTCTGGACCTGAGCGCTGGGGCTGGGGCTCAGGCGACGGTGACCCGCACCCGGTGCCAGGCCGCGCTGAGATAGCCTTTGTAGTTCCAGGTATCGTCGGGAGCGGCCGGCTGGGTCTGGCCGGCGGAATCCCAGGCGCGCACCGCGACTTCATGCTCGCCTGTGCCGAGATCGAGGTCGATCTCCCAGAAGGTCCAGGCGAAGGGAGCGCGCCTGTCGTGCTCGATCCGGGCCTGGGCCCAGCTACGGCCGCCATCGGGCGAGACGTCGACCCGGGCGACGGCGCGGTCGCTGGCGATGGCGTAGCCGCGGATCGAGTGCCGACCGGCTTTCAGGGCTGCGCCGCGGGCGGGCTCGCAGATCGCGCTGTTGAGCGGCATCGCCTCGATGGTGTGGCCAGCGGCCGGGTCGGCGGTCTCGGCCGTCACGTCGGGCGGAAACAGCTTGTAGTCGTCGGCCTGCATCGGGTTGTCGGAGGGCTGATCCTGCACCGTGATGCGGGCAAGCCATTTCGGGCTGCGGATGCCGGCAAAGCCCGGCACCACCACGCGCAAGGGGTGACCGTGCTCGGGGGCGAGCGCCTCGCCGTTCATCGCGAAGGCAAGCAGCGTCTCGGGTGCCAGCGCCTTGGCCAACGGGATCGAGGCGCCGAAGCGTGTGTCCGACTCCGCGATCCGGTCGTGGCTCTCGAAGGCGACATGACGCTCTTCGCCAGCCTCGCATCCGGCGGCCTGCAACACGTCGGCGAGCCGCACCCCGGTCCATTCCGCATTGCCGATGGCGCCGGGCGCCCACGGGTCGCCGGAAACCGGGGCCACAGCCAGCATGTCGGCCCGGCGGTTGCCCGCGCATTGCATCACCGCCGTGACGGTGACGGGCGCGAAGCGTTCCTTGAGATCCGCCAGCGAGAGTTCGAGCGGCGTGGCGACCATCCCGTCGACGGTCAACCGGTAGTCGTCGGCGTCGATGTCCGGGATGTTGCCGTGGCTGCGGACGTAGAAGTCGGCCTGGTCGGTGAGGAAGGACGCCCGCAGGCGATCGAGCCGCGGCTCGGCGTTGTAGGGCGCCTCGCCGTGGACGATGAGGCGGTCCTTGCGCTGGAACAGGCCGAGCATGGGGTCTTTGTCCATCGTTTGTGACGTAGCGACATCGAGAACGCACCGGAAGCCGAGAAGGCACCCGGCCCGGTTGATCCCCCGACAGGATCCGGCCTCAAGGCGTGGGCTTCAACGCCGTGAGGTAGTCGACGATGGTCTGCACGTCGGCCTGATCGATCGGCGCCTTGTAGACGTGGACCATCTTGTTCACGGTCTCGGTCCATTGCGTTTTCGAGAGCTTGGGCTGGGTCAAAACCATCCCGGCCGAGTGACAGGCGAGGCAGTTGTTGTTGACCGCCTCCACCCCCGGCCCGTCGGGGAAGATCCGGTCGGAGGTCGGCATCTCGATGGATTGCGAGGTAAAGCGCATCGGCTCGGGAGCCGGCGCTGCGAGCGCCATCAGAGGAGACAGAATGAGCGTGGCGATCAGGGCCGCAGGGCGGATAAGGGTCATGGCTGTTCTCCTCAAGCGGCCTGGAAGGACACGGCCTCGATGCCGTTCTGCATGAAGCCGGCCGCGTTCCAGACCCGGTCCATGCCCTGGGCGACGCCGTTGGTGTTGGTGCAGCGGACCCTGACCGTGTGGGTCCCGGCGGCCAGCGCCGGCAGGCTGCCGTCGAAGCGGCGGAAGCTGTAGGGACCCTCGTCCGTGCCGAGCTGCGCCGGGAACCACGTCGCCCCGCCGTCTCCGGAGAACTCGACAGCCTTCACCCCGCAATCGCCGCCGAAGGCGATGCCGCGCAACGCCACCGGCGATCCGGCCGCCACCTTGGCGCCGTCCTGAAGGTTGGTGACGAAGGAGCGCGGCACCATCCTGTTGATCGGCACCGTCTTGAAGCCGGTCTGACCTGGCTTGATGTTGGCGCCCGGCACGTCCGGGATGCGGTAGGCGGTCTTCATCCAGTATTGGTCGTCTGGCTTGTCCAGCACCTCGATGTCGGAGAGCATCTTGACCCAGTAGGTCGAGTACCAGCCCGGCACCACGAGGCGGAGCGGGAAGCCGTTGAGCAGCGGCAGCTGCTCGCCGTTCATGGCGTAGGCGATCATCACCTCCCCATTGTTGGCGTGGTCGAGATCGAGCGACTTCTTGAAGTCCGGGGCATCGTCGACCACCGGCGCGTCGAGGCCGTCGAAGCGCACCTGCACGGCGCCGGGCTTGATGCCGGCCTTTGCGAGCACGTCCTTGAGGCGCACGCCCGTCCATCTGGCGTTGCCCATCGAGCCGTTGGCCCATTGCGCGCCGGGCACCCGCGGCTCGAACAACCCACGGGAATTGCCCGAGCACTGGTTCACCGCAGCGATCTCGAAGCGCGGCAGGCTGGCGATGGCGTCCAGCGAGAGCGAGAGTTCCTTGTCGACATGCCCGTGGACCTTGAGCCGGAAGGCGTCGGCATCGACCTCGGTCGGGATCGAGGCCCAGTGCCACCGCACATAGAAGCGGTCGTTGGGGGTGAACACGCCCTCGTCGAACACCGAGAACGGCGTCTCCAGCAGCGGCGGATGGGTGCGCTGGAGGATCATCTCGCCCTTGCCCGGAAATGCGGTGGTCAGCGCCCGCTCGTCTGGGCCGCCGGGCAGCGGAAGCTTCACCGAGCCTGCAGCCCAGGCCGGCATTGCGGCGCCGAGGCTGCCGAGCCCGAGCCCACCCAGGACAAGGCGGCGGTTCATCGGTTCGTGCAGGTGGCGCATGATGTCTCCCTAAAATCGTCTGTTGGGCCACGTCGGCCGGTCGTTGGGATTCGGCCTCGCCGGCGGCGGATGGAATTGGCGTCAAGCACGATGGTTCGGTTTCGCCATCGCAAATTCGAATCGTCGGTCCCGGACATCATGGCGAGGAGGCGTCCTCCTCAGGACGAGATACTACGGTGAGACGATTATTCCATCCAACGACAGCTGAAGATCACAACGATCTACGATATAGATCATCGGGAGATTTTCGATCTCCATCGACGATCCGCGACCGGTCAAATGATCGCCAGCCAGGCGGTGCAGATGGCGGCGATGGTCAGCGCGACCGTCCAGAACAGGACCCAGCGCATATGGCCGCTGGTCTCGCCCTGCCGGGCCTCGTCGATGGTCTCGATGGTGGGTCGGGTCATGATCGATCTCCTGTCGAGCGGGTGGTTCATGCCTCTCGTGCCGCCGGACATGTGGCCGGCGGCTGGGGTGGCGCTCTCAGCGGCCGATCAGCTGGCGCGCCGGGCCACCGGTTTCCTGGCCGCGGCCACGCGCGTAGGCCGGAAGCGCCGGGTTCTTGGCGTTGGCGCCATCGGTGTCGCCGTAGACCAGTGCGGATGGGCTGCTGATGGAGCGGGCCTGCGGAGCGCGGAGACCCTGGGCCTGCGAGAGGCCCGTCATTCCAACGAGGGCGAAAGCGGCAAGAGCGAGGGCAGCGATGGTACGGGTCATGGTCGATATCCTTCTGGTGGGGTCGTCACGTCGGTTCGGGATGACGAGAAGGTAGCGGCCGGAAACCATTCATTCCAATAGTTTGATTAGCTTATTCTCATCGTTTCTTTCGATGTTTTATCGTGGCGTTCGAGCCGCTGTCCATCGCGACGACGCGCGATGCGGCGTTGTGCTAGAGCCCGTCCTACCTCTCCTCGAAGCCCGGAAGCGCGCCCCGTGTCCGAGTCCAGTCTGCTAGCGATCAGCACCGGCCTGAAGCCGCTCTCGCGCCTCCAGCATCCGCGCGACGTGATCCGGCAGTTCACGCCGAACTGGTTCACGGTGGTGATGGGCACCGGTGTGGTCGCCCTGGCCCTCGACCGTCTGCCCACGACGCATGCCCTGTTGGCCCCGGTCCCGCTCGGTCTCTGGCTCGGCTCCGTCATTCTCTTCGCCGCGTTCTGCCTGCTCTACGGGGCGCGCTGGATCTTCTTCTTCGACGGCGCCCGGCGCATCTTCGGGCACTCGACGGTGTCGATGTTCTTCGGGGCGATCCCGATGGCGCTGGCGACGCTGCTGAACGGGCTGCTGATCTTCGGGCCGCCCTATCTCGGCGCCGAGACTATCCGCATTGCCCTGCCGCTGTGGTGGTTCGACGTGGCGCTCGCCCTGATCTGTGCCGTGGCGATCCCCTACCTGATGTTCACTCGCCAGGAGCACCGCATCGACCAGATGACGGCCGTGTGGCTCCTGCCGGTGGTGACCGCCGAGGTCGTGGCCGTCTCCGGTGGCCTGCTCGCGCCGGCCCTGAGCGGCGAGAGCCAGCAACTCGCCGTCATCGTCACGAGCTTCGTGCTCTGGGGCGTCTCGGTGCCGCTCGCGCTGAGCATCCTGGCGATCCTGGTGCTGCGCATGGCGCTCCACAACCTGCCGCCGCGAGAGATGGCCGCATCAAGCTGGCTCTCCCTCGGTCCGCTCGGAACCGGGGCGCTCGGCCTGCTCGTGCTGGGGCAGGCCGGTGGCCCGATCCTCGCGGCGGGCGGTTTTGCCGGTGCGCCCGAGATCCTCCGGATCACGGGCCTGATCGGCGCGCTGATCCTCTGGGGCTACGGTGCCTGGTGGTTCCTGCTCTCGCTCGCCGTCACCGTGCGCTACCTACGCGCCGGCGTTCCGTTCAACCTCGGCTGGTGGGGCTACATTTTCCCCCTCGGGGTCTATGCCCTGGCGACCCTGCGGATCGGCGAAGTGACGGAGTTGAGCGGCTTCGCCTGGCTCGGAGCGGGCCTCGTCGGCTTGCTGACCCTGCTCTGGCTGGTCGTGTCCGTGCGCACCTTGCGCGGGGCCTATCGCGGTGAGCTCTTCGTCTCGCCCTGCCTTGCCGGGGCCTGATCCGGCTTCGCCCTAGCCGATAGGTTCAGGCGAGGCCGAGCACGCGGATCAGGCCGAGGCTGACAGCGCCAAGGGCGAGGAGCGAGGCGACCACCGCCAGGGTCACACGGGCACCGGCCTTGGCGACGCTGCGCACGTCGACCCCCAGGCCGAGCGCGGCCATCGAGACGATAGTGAGGAGGTTGGCCGTCTGCGAGATCGGCTTGAGAGCGACGGCCGGGATCAGTCCGGCCGAGCGCAGGCCGGCGACCGCCAGGAAGGCCAGGATGAACCATGGCACGAGCCGGTGGATCGCGAGACGGCCGGCGGCCGGCCGGTCGCCAGCCGTGACGCGAGGTGCGGCCGCGTCCGTCTCCTCGCGCAGCCGGCTCGCGCTGAGGGAGAGCGCCAGCACCACCGGGCCGAGCATCAGCACGCGCACCAGCTTGACCAGCGTCCCGACCTGGACGCTGAGCGCCGCGACCGGCGCGGTGGCGGCAAGCACCTGGGGAACCGCATAAACGGTGAGTCCGGCGAGCACCCCGTACTGCATCGGCGAGAGACCGAGCAGCGGAACCAGCAGGGGTAGACCGAGAACGACGAGCACGCCCAACACCGCCGTGAAGGCGATGGACGAAGCGACGTCCTCGCCATCGGCGCCGATCACCGGCGCAGTCGCCGCGATGGCCGAATTCCCGCAGATCGAGTTCCCGCATGCGACGAGGATCGCCATGCGCGGATGCAGCCCGAGCGCCCGGCCGATGCCGTAGCTCGACAGGATCGCGACCACGACGACGCCGGCGATGCCGAAGAGTAGGCCCGGACCGGCGGCGAGGATCGTCGCGAGGCTGAGCGACGCCCCCAACAGCACGACAGCGATCTCCAGAACGGTCTTCGCCCCGAAGGCGATGCCGGGGAAGAACCGCTGCGACGGAGTCCAGGCGGTGCGGATCGCGCTCCCGAGCAGGATCGCCAGCACCAGGGCTTCGAGCCAGGCACGGCCGAAGGCTTCTTCTTCCGCCGCCTCCAGCGCCAGGGCTATGGCGGTCACCGCGATGCAGAGCGCAAGGCCCGGCAGAATGGCGCGAGCTCCCGCGGAGATCATTGCGAAGCGGGTTGGCGTGGTGGGGATCATCGGACGACTCCAGAACTCAAGAGCCACAATTCCTCATCCACGCAGTTCAATCCAACAGAACGATATGAACATTGTCATCGATCATATCGATGAAACGCAGTTGCCTTCGTCAGGAATCAGCGCATTGCGGGGGCGAGAGCGACGAGCGCGGCGACCAGGATGGTGCCCAGAACGATCCAGATCGCACTCATGGTGCCGCTAGACACGCCGATCGCATCCAGAGCCTGAAACCGGACCTTCCGAGGGTCCTAGAAGGGTCGGCTGCGGACCCAGGCCATGGGTTCCATCCGTCAGATTTTGAGCACTAGCGGTCGGACTCCGACGCTTGATACCTGCCAGGAGGGGCCGCCCGCGGCCCATGGCGGACCCTTGTGCCTTGGGTCTGTCGATCAGGACGCCAAGCTCACCAGACTCGTCCCGCCGGTTGGGGAAACGGACCAATCGTCGTGGAGACAGAGATCACGTCTTGTCCGGCTCGGTCGAGGGAGCGGCAATGGCGCCCACGCCGTGGCCCAGGTCCAGTCCCCTATGGGGCGGTACGCCGACCGGCAATACGGGCGCTGGCGCGGGCTCGTCCCGTACCTGTGCGAGGCCGGCTTCCACCTCATGGATCAGGTCCGCAAACCTGTACGGCTTTCTGAGCAAGCGCGTACCCGGCGGCAACTCGCGCTTAAGCTCGGCTCCGGCGCCCGAGGTGACAATGATGCCGACACCGGGCCAACGGTGGTGGACGAGGTGGGCGAGGGCAACACCATCGCCCACAATGCTGCGCCCCGTGATCAGCATGCGCACAGTGGTCGGTCCTCGAAGCACCGCCAGGGCCTCGGCGGCGGTGCTGACCTCCATGGCCTGATAACCAACATCCGTCAGCATGTCGGCGGTGACCATACTCACGAGTTGGTCAGCCTCTGCGATGAGGATAGCCAAAGGTCTGCTGTCAGACACAGACGTTCTCCGCGTGATCAGGGCGGGAGCGCTCGCTGCTCTCAGGCACTGGCGGCCGGGACCGAAGCCAGTGATGATGCCTTATGAGCCGATTGTCACCCGGACGCGATGACCCCGGCTTGGGTCAGCTCGCCACTCAAGGGGTGCACCCTGCCGAGGCCGCTTTCCACCCTGCCGGGACGTCCGGGACGTCCGGGACGTCCGGGACGGGTACCGCGTGTTGGATTTCCAGAACCAGTGTCAAACCGGCCGACACGAAGCCGCAACCGGACGCGGGCTCGGGGACCGCGGTATGCGGGGGAAAGGTTTTGACGTCCGACCGCTCCCTGAGCTAGGTCCTGGAACCGCGATGGGGATGGAGCTCCCCGACAACCGCCTCCACGGAGGCTGATGGCTCCTGCTGCGAGAGGTCGCGAATGACCTCGCCGCGGTGGGAGTGCGCCCAGACGCCACCCGCCGCATAGGCGGGATTTTCGTTGCCTTCCGGTCGTATGACGAAGGGCAAGATGGCGGCCAGACCTTGCAAGTTCCCGTTCGTCCGGTGCCCGGCCCAGGTGGCTGGGGAAGGAAACGACTCCGTCGCCGCCTCGTTCGTCGTCGCGGCCCCGACCCTCGGTTTCGGCCTGCTGGCCGGAGGGGTGCCACTGGCGGTGACCGCCGGCTTCGACCCGGCGGCGCTCACGGCATTTCGGTCCCGCAGCGATCCCCCCAATCCCATCGGACCGCCCTGGCTCGGAGAATTGGCGCGTGACATGGCCGCGCTCGGAAGCTTCGGCTTCCTCGGCTTCGGGTTTGCTGCCGTGGTCGGCTACCTGCTCCTCGCCCGCGCCGCCGCCATCCTGACGGTCGCCGCCGCACTCGGTGGCGCGGTCATCGGCATCCTGCTCAAACCGACCTTCGACCGGCCACGTCCGCACATCCGTTCTTCCGTCCGGATATCCGCCGCGAGCTTCCCGAGCGGTCACGCCGCCATGTCGACGATCATGTTCCTGACCCTGGCCGCCCTACCGACGCGCACCAGACCGGATCGGTGGACGATGGTCCACGTCATGGGGACGGCCGTACTCCCGACCCTCCCGGTCGGTCCGGGCCGCCTGTATCCGGGCGTCCGATATCCGACCGACGTACCGGCCGGATGATGTGTCGGTGGCAGCTGGACGCCGCCGCGCTGGACGGATGCTGGCCGGCTCCGGAAACGTGGCGAGGACGTACCGACGGGATCCAGCCCGCAAACGAACGATGTGAGGTGAATACGTGGGTTTCTTGATCGTGTTTCTCGGGGCCGGGATCGGCGGTGCGTTCCGACATGGCGTCAACCTGGCCGCCCTGCGTCTCCTCGGATCGGGCACGTTTCCGTACGGCACGCTGGGCATCAACGTGCTCGGCTCCTTCCTCATGGGCCTCGTCGCCGAGTATTTCGCCCTCCGTTCTGGTCTGCCGCAGCAGTGGAGGCTGTTCCTGACGACGGGCATCCTCGGGGGCTTCACCACCTTCTCGGCATTCTCCCTCGAAACCGCGCTGCTCTACGAGCGGGGTGAGCTGGGCGCGGCCGTGGCCTACGTCCTCGCCTCGGTCATACTGTCCGTAGCGGCGCTCTTCGCCGCCCTGGCCATTCTGCGGAGCATGCTGGATGGAGGCGGCGCTTGAGGCCGCTCCTGGTTTCCTGGCAATTCTGGGCGCTGCTCTCGGCCGCCTTCGCAGCGCTGACCGCGGTGTTCGCCAAGTCGGCATCGCGAACGTCAACTCGGATTTCGCCACCTTCATCCGCACCGTCGTGATCCTCTGTACGCTCGGAGCCATCCTGCTCGGGACCGGCCAGTGGCAACCGCTCGAATCCGTATCCGCACGCAGCTATGTCTTCCTGGTGCTCTCGGGCCTCGCCACCGGCGGTTCGTGGCTCTGCTATTTCCGGGCTCTGAAGCTCGGCGACGCGGCGCGGGTCGCGCCGATCGACAAGCTGAGCGTCGTCCTCGTCGCGATCTTCGGCGTCATCTTCCTCGGCGAACGGTTGTCGCTTCCCAACTGGGTGGGCGTTGCGTTCATCGCAGCCGGGGCGGCGCTCGTCGCCTACCGGGGCTGACCACGATGCCCGTGGCGAACCTGTCATGGCCGTCCTGGCCTTCCAGGCGAAATTCGCCGCCGTCCTCACCGGCGTCACCATCCTCACGGCGATGGCCTTCCGGTTCGGCTGGCGCAGCGCGGCGTCCGGCTCAGCCCTGGGCGTGCTAGCCGTCGCGGGGCTATCGGCGGGGCTTCAGGGCGTACAGTCTCCAGTCGTTCTCCGCTGGTTCGACGGGGTGTCCGCATTGCTTCTTTTCGGACCAGGCGACGGTTCACCTACTTCTCCGTCGACGGGATCGCACGTTGCGATGATCGCGCGCTCCCGCTCCAGGCCAGGGCGAGCTTGATCCAGCCCCTCCATACGGTCGGATACGTCATGTCCGGCCGGGCGCTGCCGTTCGAAGGATTGGGAGTGCTGGCGGCTCCGCCCGCCACGGCTCCCGGGGGCGCGGCACCAACCGCCGTCCTAGGCGTCCTGATGGGAATAGGCCTCGTTGGCGGGCTGAGCCTAGCGCTCGGTGCCACCGGCGTCCTGAGAAACATACCCTCCATTGACCTGGACGGCATCGTCGCCTCCGCCGTCGCCGGAGAGGGCGGCCAATTCCTGTCGCAGGCGGTGGTGGGTGGGTAGTCCGGACTGTTCCGTTCGCGACTTGAGCTCCCTCCTTGCCAGGATCTGGGCCCAGGGCTTCAACGCCTCGGTCTCCAGCTTTCGATGCAAGGCCTCGTCGGAATAATCCCCGAAGGGCCGCCTGGACGCCCAGCGCCGTTGGACCAGGACCGAAATCGGCTGCCGCCCCATGGACTTCCGGCCCTCGCTTGTCGCCATACCGCTGAACTCTCGAAGACGCCTCGCCGTCGCGATTGACGCCATCGACGGATTAGTTCACGTTCCCCAACGTGGGATGGGGATGAAGCTCCCCGACAACTGCCAGGTCCCTACGACCTGGACGATAGCTTCTACCGAGCGCCTCCGGCGCGGGTAGGGCTGTTTTTGTCCATCCCCTCTCCGGCACGCTCACCATCGTCAACAGCCCTCGCGAGGGGGTCAAACGTGAGCCGTAGCCCATGATCCATTCCTCCCCCGAGTTCTGACGCCCGCAACCCATGCCCGGATCGCCGCGCATGGGATCAGCTTTGAGCTGAACCCGAATCAGTACCGGTCAAAAAAAGGCGGAGTCTTTCGACTCCGCCAACGATCTCGTCTTGCCTCATGGCAACTTCTTGAGAGCGGCAATATTGTCGCCATGAAATGACTAAGATCAGTCAGTCGCAAACAAGGTGAAAGATAAACTGGAAAGCTTCAGAGTCAATCATCAAACTGATGAGAAATTCTGAGAAAAAAACCAATTTCCTTTCATTTTTTTAAACAGTATTGCTCTTACCCTGATTAATCTAAGGATTATTCGGGATGCATTGGCATGCCTATATTATATATATGTTTTACGCATACTGGAAAAAGTGCCGCACTTAGAAAAATCTTATTGTGTTTATTTGGAGTGGGGCTATCAATTGCGCCGGTGATCTTGCCGTCTGCCCGAACGGTACTCGGCACAGGATCATCATCGGTTCGGCATCGCGCACGGACCGACGGCCTGAACCGGTCGAAAGATCGGAAGTGCAACGCGACGAAGCCGACTTGGCGAGAACGATCAGGCGGCCGGGATCGCTGCGGAGGAACACCTATGAGGAAGATGCTCTTATTGGCATCCGTGGCTTACGCCGCCACGATGCTGCCGGCTGCCGCCAACGACGGGCTGCAGCAGATGATGAAGGACGACAAGCAATGGGCGTTCCCGGGTAAGGACTACACCAACCAGCGCTATTCGACCCTCGATCAGATCAACTCCAAGAACGTCAAGAACCTCCAGGTCGCCTGGACCTTCTCCACCGGCGTCCTGCGTGGCCACGAGGGTGCGCCGCTCGTCATCGGCAACATGATGTACGTGCATACGCCCTTCCCGAACATCGTCTACGCCCTCGACCTCGACCAGCAGTCGAAGATCGTCTGGAAGTACGAGCCCAAGCAGGATCCGGCCGTGATCCCGGTGATGTGCTGCGACACGGTCAATCGTGGCCTTGCCTACGCCGACGGCGCGATCATCCTGCACCAGGCCGACACCACCGTCGTCTCGCTCGACGCGAAGACCGGAAAGGTCAACTGGTCGGTCAAGAACGACGACCCCTCGAAGGGCGCGACCAACACCGCCACCGTGCTGCCGGTGAAGGACAAGGTCATCGTCGGCGTGTCCGGTGGTGAGTTCGGCGTTCGGTGCCACGTCACGGCCTACAACCTGAAGGATGGCAAGCAGGTCTGGCGTGGCTACTCCATGGGTCCGGACAACGAGATGCTGATCGACCCGGAGAAGACCACCTCTCTGGGCCAGCCCGTCGGAAAGGACTCGTCGCTGAAGACCTGGGAAGGCGACCAGTGGAAGACCGGCGGCGGCTGCACCTGGGGCTGGTACTCCTACGATCCGAAGCTCAACCTGATGTACTACGGCTCGGGCAACCCCTCGACCTGGAACCCCAAGCAGCGCCCGGGCGACAACAAGTGGTCCATGACAGTCTGGGCACGTGACGTCGATACCGGCGTCGCCAAGTGGGTCTACCAGATGACGCCCCACGACGAGTGGGACTTCGACGGCATCAACGAGATGATCCTCACGGACCAGAAGGTCGACGGCAAGGAGACGCCGCTGCTGACCCACTTCGACCGCAACGGCTTCGGCTACACGCTGAACCGCGAGAACGGCGCACTGCTCGTCGCCGAGAAGTTCGATCCGGCCGTGAACTGGGCCACCAAGGTCGACATGAAGACGGGGCGCCCGGAAGGCGTCGCCAAATACTCGACGGAGCAGAACGGCGAGGACGTCAACTCCAAGGGCATCTGCCCGGCGGCCCTCGGCTCCAAGGACCAGCAGCCTGCGGCCTACTCGCCGAAGACGAACCTGTTCTACGTGCCGACCAACCACGTCTGCATGGACTACGAGCCCTTCAAGGTCTCCTACACCCCGGGTCAGCCCTATGTCGGCGCAACCCTGTCGATGTATCCTGCGCCGAACAGCCATGGCGGCATGGGCAACTTCATCGCCTGGGACGGCGTGAAGGGGAAGATCGTGTGGTCCGATCCGGAGCAGTTCTCCGCTTGGGGCGGCGCGCTTGCCACGGCCGGCGACATCGTCTTCTACGGCACGCTCGAAGGCTACCTGAAGGCCGTCGACGCCAAGACGGGTAAGGAACTTTACAAGTTCAAGACCCCGTCGGGCATCATCGGCAACGTGATGACCTACGAGCACAAGGGCAAGCAGTTCATCGGCATCCTGTCGGGCGTCGGCGGCTGGGCCGGCATCGGCCTCGCGGCCGGCCTGACCGACCCGAACGCCGGCCTCGGCGCCGTCGGCGGCTACGCGGCCCTGTCGAGCTACACCAACCTCGGCGGCCAGCTCACGGTGTTCTCGCTGCCCGGCAACCAGTAACCTGCCGACCGGCATTAACGCTTGAGACGATGCCGGCGCGGGAGACCGCGCCGGCATTCGTTTGGCCAACAACGTATCCGCAGAGTTCGTATTGGAAGGCGACATTCCCGCTCGACGGCATCCGGAGGGATCGTACCTCCGGATGCCGTCGACGGCGTAGGCCAACCCAAAGGGGGTCGCCGCCTTCGTGTATCGAGCCGGCGGTCGCGCCTATCCGGGATGCCACGGCCGTCACCCGGGTGGTCGCCCCCCGTGACGGTGGTCGTCGCGGCCGTCCTTCGCTATGGACCGGTCCCTTCCCATCGCAATGAGGCCCTCCGCATCGCTCGGGCATCCGGGCGGTTCACCCTCTCGCCAACCCCGTCGTATTGACATGCCCGCCTATCGCTCCCGCACCACCACACACGGCCGCAACATGGCCGGGGCCCGCGGCCTCTGGCGCGCGACCGGCATGAAGGATGCCGACTTCGGCAAGCCGATCATCGCCGTGGTGAACTCTTTCACGCAGTTCGTCCCTGGCCACGTGCACCTGAAGGACCTCGGGCAGCTGGTCGCGCGCGAGATCGAGCAGGCCGGCGGCGTCGCGAAGGAGTTCAATACCATCGCCGTCGACGACGGCATCGCCATGGGCCACGACGGGATGCTCTACTCCCTGCCGTCCCGGGAGCTCATCGCCGACTCCGTCGAGTACATGGTCAACGCCCACTGCGCCGACGCGATGGTCTGCATCTCGAATTGCGACAAGATCACCCCCGGCATGCTGATGGCGGCCCTGCGCCTGAATATCCCGGCCGTGTTCGTCTCCGGTGGCCCGATGGAGGCCGGCAAGGTCGAGATGCACGGCGTCACACGCAAGTTCGACCTGGTCGATGCGATGGTGGCCGCGGCGGACGACCGGGTCTCGGACGAGGACGTCGCGGTGATCGAGCGCTCGGCGTGTCCGACATGCGGTTCGTGCTCGGGCATGTTCACGGCCAACTCGATGAACTGCCTTACCGAGGCGCTCGGCCTGTCGCTGCCCGGCAACGGTTCGATGCTGGCGACCCACGCCGACCGTCGCCGCCTCTTCGTCGAGGCGGGGCATCTGATCGTGGACCTGGCGCGACGGTACTACGAACAGGACGACGTCGGCGTCCTGCCGCGAAGCATCGCCACGTTCGCGGCGTTCGAGAACGCGATGACGCTGGACATCGCCATGGGCGGGTCGACCAACACGGTGCTGCACCTGCTAGCGGCGGCGCACGAGGCGGAGGTCGCGTTCACGATGGCCGACATCGACCGGCTCTCGCGACGCGTGCCCGTGCTCTGCAAGGTCGCGCCGGCGGTTCCGAACGTCCACATGGAGGACATCCATAGGGCCGGTGGGATCATGGCCATCCTCGGCGAACTCGCCAGGGCTAGCCTACTGAACACGGGGGTCGGCAGCGTCCACGCGGAGACATTGCACGATGCCTTGGAGCGCTGGGACGTGCGCCGGACCGACAGCGACACCGTGCATCGCTTCTACCGGGCGGCGCCTGGCGGCGTGCCCACGCAGACGGCGTTCAGCCAGGCGGCCCGTTGGGACGAGCTCGACGTCGACCGCGAGGGGGGCGTGATCCGCGATGCGGCGCATGCCTATTCCCGGGATGGGGGCCTCGCGGTCCTCTACGGCAACCTGGCCGAGGACGGTTGCATCGTGAAGACGGCCGGCGTCGATGCCAGCGTACTGACGTTCTCGGGCACCGCCCACGTCTTCGAGAGCCAGGACGCGGCCGTCGACGGCATCCTCAACGGCCGCGTCGCGGCCGGGGAGGTCGTGCTGATCCGCTACGAGGGGCCACGCGGCGGGCCGGGCATGCAGGAAATGCTCTACCCGACGAGCTACCTGAAATCGAAGGGACTCGGAAAGGCCTGCGCCCTGGTCACCGACGGTCGCTTCTCGGGCGGGTCGTCCGGACTGTCGATCGGGCACGTGTCGCCGGAGGCTGCGGAGGGAGGCCTGATCGGGCTTGCCGAAACCGGAGACCGAATCGAGATCGACATTCCGAACCGGCGCATCCAGCTGGTCGTGCCCGATGCCGAGCTAGAGCGCCGGCGCCGCGACCAGGACCGGCTCGGCTGGGCGCCTGCGGAACCCCGCAAACGCAAGGTCAGCCCCGCCCTGAGGGCTTACGCCATGCTGACGACCAGCGCCTCAGTGGGCGCCGTTCGCCGCGTATAGGTTGAGGAACCTGACGCCTCGTGCCGCCCACGCTCGGAGCGGCCTCGCCCTCCAGGCCATTTTTCCGTCTGCCCGCAAGCTGACATCGTGCCGGATCCTACGGTTCGACCGAGTTCGGCCGATTACGGAACCGCCGCATCCGAATGGGAGGTGGGACGAAGGCGACATCGCCGCGCGAGGGTTTGGGAACGGGTACTTCGGGTGGGTGCCCCTGAAGGGAGGCTGACAGGATCAGTCAGGGCGGCGGGTTCGTGATCCGGCAGAACGCTCCGCATACTCGTCGCTTGCGGAGCCGCGTCGCCCCATGCCCCTCGCCTACGTCGTCGTCCTGGCCGGCGCGCTCGCCGGCGCCATACTGTACTTTGCTCCAACCGTTCCACGCACGAACCGAACCCGACTACCCGGCCTCGTGCTGGTCGTGGTTTCGGCCGCAAGTCCGGCGGTCGCGGCGGGCGGCGCAAGTGGGGGAGATCTCCTCAAGGGGCGCGCGACGGTCATCGACGGATCCTCCCTAGTGATCGACGGTGTTCCGGTGACGCTGTTCGGGATCGTCACGCCCGCATCGGATGCGACATGTTGGGATGCCCGCGAGGCGCCATATGCCTGCGGCCGGCAGGTCAGCGCCGAGCTGACGGCGCGCATCGGGTCGGAAGCGCTTATCTGCGAACGGCGGGAACGCCCGAATGATCGGCCGGCAAAGGTGATGTGTCAGGTCGGTCAAGCCGATCTCGGCGATTGGATGATCAGCCATGGCTACGCGATGCCCGCCGGGGACGCTCCCGCGTCGTACAGGCAGGCGCGCGACCATGCCTGGGGGCGGCGTGCCGGACTATGGGGCGGCGTGTTCGACTATCCGACGGATTGGTCGCAGGCCGTGCGATAGGCTGCATCGACGGCACCGCCAAAGCCGACAAGCGCGTTCAAGGACAATGTAATTGCCTTCGGCGGGCCGTGATTTGCCTGATCGGGATCGATAGCGCGATCAGGCAACTCCAGCCGATCCTACGTGATGCCGAGCCTTGATGCCGGCGTCGGGACCACGACCGTCGCGGCCGGGTTTCGCGAAGCCCCGCAAGCGCAAGGTCGGCCCCCGCCTCAGGGGCCTACGCGATGCCGAGGACCAGCTCTTCGGCGGCCTCCGTTCCTTACGATTGGAAGTCGGTTTATCGGGGCCTGAACGGGTTCCCGAAGCGCGCCAGGGCACCGAGCTCGGCCTCGATTGCAAGGAGGCGGTTGTACTTCGCCAATCGCTCGCCGCGGCAGGGGGCACCGGCCTTGATCTGCCCGCAGCCCAGTCCGACCGCGAGGTCCGCAATGAAGGAATCCGTGGTTTCACCCGACCGGTGAGACATCATCGTGCCCCAGCCGGCCTCCTGGCAAAGCCTGATCGCGGCGATGGTTTCGGTGACGGTGCCGATCTGGTTGGGCTTGATGAGGGCCGCGTTGGCCGCCCGGGCCGCGATGCCCCTCTCGATGAAGCGCGGGTTGGTCACCAGCAGGTCGTCGCCGACGATCTGGATGCGGTCTCCCTGCGTGCTGGTCTGGGCGACGAACCCGTCCCAATCCTCCTCGGCGAAGCCATCCTCGATGGACACGATGGGCCACAGGCCGAGCCATCGGTCGTACAGGCGAAGGAGGGCCGCCCGATCCAACGTGCCGCCCCCGGAGCGGTCCAATGCATAGCCGTCCGCCGTGGCGAACGACGAGGCCGCCGGATCGAGTGCAATGGCGATGTCGCGGCCGGGACGATATCCGGCGCGTTCGGTGGCCTCCACGATGAGCGCGCATGCCGCCTCGTTCCCGTCCAGGCGTGGCGCGAAACCGCCTTCGTCCCCGACCGATGTCGACAGGTTGCGCTGCTGGAGCAGCGAACGCAGGGCCGCATAGACCTCGGCTCCGTATCGGAGCGCCTCCCGGAAGCTCGGAGCGCCGACGGGCACGATCATGAACTCCTGGAAGTCCAAGGAGCTGTCCGCGTGCTTGCCGCCGTTCAGGACGTTCATGCACGGCATGGGAAGCAACGTTGCCCTATCGCCTCCGAGGGACGCGTAGAGCGGTTGCCGACGACACCGGGCGGCGGCCCGGGCGACCGCCATCGACGTACCCAGGATGCTGTTGGAGCCTAGCCGAGACTTGTTCTGGGTGCCGTCGAGGTCGATCAGCCTCTGATCGACCCCGGCTTGGCCGGTAACATCGACACCTCTCAACGCATCCGCGATCTCGCCCTCGACGAGGCTGACCGCCTTGCGGACGCCTCGGCCTCCGTGGGGGGCACCCCCATCGCGCAACTCGGCGGCTTCGTGAAGGCCGGTCGAAGCCCCGGACGGCACCGACGCCGTCGCATGGATGCCGCTCTCCAGTATTACGGTGACCTGCAGGGTTGGATGTCCTCGGCTATCGAGGATTTCGAGCGCGGTCAGATGCTTGATCAACGTGGCTTCCGACATGGGATTGTCTCCTGGGATGAGCGGGGGGATGAGGGCCACCGACGGCCGGGCCCGAGTTCTCGGATGGGATTTTCGAAGCATCGTCGTCTTGCCTTCTTGGGCGGCCATCGGGAGCCGACGCGGCCCGCCGAACGACGACGCTTGCTCAGTGCCCGGTCGCGACCCGCGCCGGGGCCGCTTCGCCAAGGGGCCCGGACACGACGATGGTCGTGTCGTCCGCGAGGTCGTAGGACCGGATCCCCGCCGGTGGCAGTTCGAGGTCCTCGATCTGCTCCGGGGTGAGGTCCTCAAGGGCCATGATCAGCGCGCGCAGCGAATTGCCGTGCCCGACCACGAGCGTCGTGCCCCGCATGGCGCAGGGAAGGATCTCGCGAAGGTAGGCCGGGACGACCCTGGAAACCGTATCGCGGAGGCTTTCACCACCCGGGGGGACCGCGGTGTAGGACCGGCGCCACCGGTCGACTTGGTCGGCACCCCACCGGATGGAGGCGCTCGCCCTACTCAGCCCGCTGAGATCCCCGTAATCGCGTTCGACGATACCGGAGCAAAGCCGCATGCGGACGTCGGACATTCCGGCGGCGGCCAGCACGCGCCTGCAGCTGTCGACCGTACGAAGCAGGGGAGACGATATTGCGAAATCGATGCGGCAGCCTTTTTCCATCAGGTAGCGGCCGACCGCATCGGCCTCCGCGCCGCCGTCGAACGTCAGGGGCGGGTCGAGCCGTCCTGTGAACAGGCCCGCCGAATTCGCCTCGCTTTCACCGTGACGCATCAGCACGAGCCGGCGTCGTGGCGCGGGAGCCATGTCCCTCATGGCCTTTCCGCCCGTGACAGGAACCGGGAACGTGCTTGATCGATCAGCTTCCTGGCCGTTCCCGCATCGCCCCAACCGGAGATCCTGGTCCACTTACCGGGTTCGAGATCCTTATAGTGCTCGAAGAAGTGCTGGATTTGCATCCGGGTCACCTCCGGCACGTCCGTGTAGTCCTGAACGTGGTCGTACCGACGGCTCAGCCGCATGGCGGGAACGGCGACGATCTTTTCGTCGGGGCCGTGCTCGTCCTCCATGAGCAGGACGCCGACGGGCCGTACGGCAAGCACGGCGCCCGGTATGATTGCGCGCGTGTTGGCCACGAGAACGTCACAGGGGTCGCCGTCCTCCGAAAGCGTGTTCGGAATGAATCCGTAGTTCCCGGGGTAAAACATCGGCGTGTAGAGGAAACGGTCGACGAACAACGCACCTGATGCTTTGTCCAACTCGTACTTGATGGGCGAGCCGCCTACAGGCACCTCGATCAGCACGTTGACTTCTTGCGGCGCATCGCTGCCGAAGGGAATGGTGGCGAGGTTCATGACCGCTGCCCCCGGTGCGGCAGCTCGACCCTCTCATGGGGGACGGGTCGCATCTGGCACGAAAGCCAGTCCTGGCCGCAGGCTTGTAGATGACGCAAAGCGCACTCCTACCGCAGAGTTTAGCGATAGGAGTCATCAGCCATCAGGGCGGTTGTACGGGGGACTCCATCCCCGTACCGGGCTTAGAAGAACGGCCTGCACATTTCAACCGATAGAGGTCCCAGCGTACAAGTGACCGCCATCGCATGCAGCGGGAGACGCCAAGCGGGCTCTTGATCTCTGCGGGCAGGCTCCCTTGGGAGCGAAGCCTGGCTCGGGCACCTAGGGCCGTCTCAGCCCATTCATCGGTAGGAACTTTGCTGACGGAAGGCAGCCAAAATCAGGGCTTTGTTGACCTTCGGTAGGATCCTTCGTGGCTGAGGTCCGTGTAAGTCATTGTCATTGCAGGGGTCGCGGTCGCGACATATGTGACGCCCTAGAACTCTATCCCCTTCGAAAGACAAGGCTTTTCGATTCCTTGAATGCCGCTCGTAAGCCTCTTTGAGGGCCGTGGTTACACGGTGGTTACAGAGTGGGTCGCGACGAGGAATCGAGGACGGTGGCGCGTGGCGCCGGCTCAGAATGCCAGCTTCCTCTCTCAAGCTGGCGCTTCCGTATTGATTTCATTGCTTGAAGCAGTTTTCCCTGTGCCAGCCGAGGAAATGCGGATGCGGTCTGTCGTGCGGCCTCAAGGGTGTGAAGGCTCGACCGGTCCGATTGATGAAACCGCGGATCCCATCGGGGTCGTTCGCCTGACGCGAAATCAGGATCTCGAGGCCGTCAGACAGGGTGATCAGGCCGCGATCGAACATCCAATGCGCGGTACCGGATAAGGCAATGCCGTTGCTGACGATGTCCGGACCGCTCGCTTCGACAGGCCGGATATGGGCAGCAGCGACCTCGGCGCGCCCACCGCCATTCAACAACTTCAGTCCCGTCAGCGCACAACGCTCATCGTAGGCACCGAGAACAACCCGTCGGAAAACGCGATCTCGGATGATCCGCGAGGTGATGAAGGCCACACGCTCCCGCACCTGTTCGAATGCGAAGGGCGCTTGCTGCTCAACAAAACCGGGATCAGCGATTCGCTCGTCTTCTCGCGGCAGCACAGCATGTCGTTCGTTCAGGCCGAGGCTGAGGATACGATCAAAATCAGCCGGTGAGATCGGTCGAACAGCGGACTGCGCACGTCCCGAGATCCGGCCCTGCTCGTTCAGAACGCCTCGCTCCAGGACACCATTTTCATCAGCAAACGGCACAGGACGCGCGAAATCCAGGTAGCTGCCTGGCTCAATGACTGCGATGAATATGCCCGCAGCCGAAGGATCTGGGATGACATCCTGGACTCTTGCAATCGCGAAATATCCGCGTGTGCCTGTGATTTTGCGTGGCTCGTAGTAGACGATCCAGTCGCCAAGACAGGCTTGGACGCGGGTCAAGTACTGCTGGGGGAACTGGTAGCGCTCGGCCGGGCTGTCATCGTAGACCGAATCAGGACGATGGATAAAAACGCCGAGGCCCATATGCAAAAACTAACGGTTTAGGCGATCGCTTGAAAGCCTCTAACTGGTCGGAAGCAAGCCACGACCGTAGGTTTACGACGCATCTGATAAGGCCCTTCGCCGTTGCGCCATGAGCGGACACCAACCCACCGGCCGGAAGCGGACATTCACTTGCTGATAGGCAGCGGTCCGGTGTCGACCCTTTGAGCGTGCCCCGTCGCATTCCTGAACTCCGCTCACAAGCCCTTGCCGATGTTTGGGGCTAATCCTCAACGATCGGCAGCGCTACCCTGTGCGGTATCAGCAGGGATATTCAATAATGGACCTCACGCATTACCGCACGCTCGGCCGCTCCGGCCTTGCGGTCAGTCCGCTCGCGCTCGGCACCATGACCTTCGGCACCGCGCGCTGGGGGCTGGACGAGACCGGCAGCCGCGCCGTGTTCGACGCCTACCTTGAGCAGGGCGGCAACTTCGTGGACACGGCCGATGTGTATGCGGGCGGTCAGGGTGAGGCGATGCTCGGCCGCTTCATCGGCGAGCGCGGCCTGCGCGACCTGATCGTCCTCGCGACAAAGTCGGGCTTCGCCACGGGCAAGGGGCCGCACGAAGGCGGCAACGGTGCCAAGCATGTCCATACGGCGCTGGACGGCTCGCTGCGCCGCCTGCGGACGGACTATGTCGATCTCTACTGGGTGCACGTCTGGGACGGGATCACGCCGGCCGAGGAGTTGCTCGAGACCATGGCCGGTCTCGTGCGCGCCGGGAAGGTCCGGTACTGGGGTCTCTCGAACACGCCCGCGTGGTACGTCGCCAAGCTCGCGACACTGGCCGCCCTGCGCGGCCTGCCGGGGCCGATCGCGTTGCAGTACTTCTACGCGCTGGTGAACCGGGAGGTGGAGGACGAGCACGTCCCGCTCGCCGCCGAGTTCGGCATGGGTGTGGTGCCGTGGTCACCGCTCGCCTACGGGCTTCTGAGCGGCAAGTACGACCGCGCGACGGTGGAGGCTGCCGGTCCCCGTGCCGGCGGCCTGCCGAAAGACGCGGCGAAGTCAGGCGAGGCGCGCCCCGCCAACGACAAGCGACTCGACGGGGCCAACCCGTTCGGCGACAGCCTGTTCACCCCGCGCAACTGGGACATCGTCGAGGGGGTGCGACGGGTGGCGGAGGCGGTCGGGCAATCGCCGGCGCGCGTCGCGCTCGCTTGGGTCGTCGGGCGATCCGGTGTGGCCTCCACGCTGATGGGGGTAAGTCGGCCGGCGCAGGTGGCCGACAACATCGCCGCGCTGGATCTCGTACTCTCCCCGGAGCATCGCGCCGCGCTGGATGCAGTCAGCGCACCGGCAGAACCACGCCTGATCTACGGCTTGTCGCGGCCGCCGTTGCGCCAGGCCGTCGTGTTCGGCGGTGCGCAGGTTCGGGTCACGGGGGAGATGCCCTGAGGGAAGTCCTTACTCGCTCATTGAAGACGCCCGCGCCCTGGCCGAGCCATCGCCGCGCGCCGCTACCGGGGCTGATTAACCCGTCGACGTGGTGCAACGGTCTGATCGCCTGGGTCGACGTTGGAAGATACATTGTCGGCCAGACCGCCGATTTGACCCACGTGAGTAAGGCCGTTGTCATCGTCCGCGGGCCGGGAGCGCCCCGCTTCACGACGGCCCTCGCCCGCAGCGCCCCGAGAACACAACCGATGCCGAATCCCTCCGAGTGGACCCTGCGTGCAGCCGCCGAGGGCCTCGTCTCGCTGGTAGCGGCCTGCAACCGACTTCGTCTGCCGGGGACGCAGCACCCCTTCGTCGTTGGCGTACATACACCGATGCGCGAGGAGGTAACACTGCGGGATCTGCCAGTGACCGGGAAGATCCCGGAGGGGCTCGACGGGCGCTACCTCAAGATGGGCGCCAACCCCGCCCGCCCGACGACGCGCGGCCACGACTGGTTCCTGGGCGACGGCATGGTGCACGGTCTCTGCATCGAGGACGGCAAGGCCCTGTGGTACCGCAACCGCTGGATCGGCTCGCGCGCGGCCTCCGCGGCGCTCGGCCGACCCGCCGCCCCAGGGCCGCGACGGGGCGATGACACCGTCAACACCAATGTCGTCGAGATCGGCGGTCGTACCTTCGCGGTGGTCGAGGCCGGCAGCTACCCCGTCGCGCTGTCGGAGGACCTGGAAACGCAGCGCTACGACCCGTTCGATGGCACACTCACCGGCGCCTTCACCGGGCACCCACACCGCGACCCGGAGACCGGGGAGACGCATGCCGTCGCCTACGACGGCCGCGTCTGGGACAGCGTCCGCCACGTCGTCCTCTCACCCGCGGGCCGGGTCGTGCGCGCCGTGCCGATCCCGGTCGAGCACGGACCCTGCATCCACGACTGTGCGATGACGGCGCGTTTCGCGGTCGTGCTGGACCTGCCTCTCACCTTCTCGATGCGGGCGCTGCTCGCCGGCCACCGCTTCCCGTTTCGATGGAACCTCACCCACCAAGCCCGCGTCGGCCTGCTCCCCCGGCACGGCACGGCCGCCGACATTGTGTGGTGTGCGGTCGAGCCGTGTTTCGTCTTCCACGTCGCCAACGCCTTCGACGACGCGGACGGGCGGGTGGTTCTCGACGTCGTCGCTTACGAAACGGTGTTCACCAGGCCCGGCGGCGGCCTCGACGCGCCCGGCCGATTAGAGCGCTGGACCGCAGACCTCGCGACGGGGCGGGTCGACCGGCGGGTGATCGACCCCGCGGCGCAGGAGTTCCCACGGATCGACGAGCGACGCTTCGGGAGGCCGCACCGCTACGTCTACTCGGTCTCGATCCCCGCCGACGGCAACACGCAACTCGTCGGCGCGACGCAGATTTACAAGCACGACTTAGCAAGGGGGGAGCGGCGCGTGCACGAATTCGGCGCCGACCGCGTCCCGGGAGAATTCGTGTTCGTGCCGGCGGGGCCGGAGGCCGGCGAGGACGAGGGCTGGCTCGTCGGGCTCGTCATCGACACCGCGCGCGACACCACGGACTTCACCGTGCTCGACGCGCGGACCTTCGAGGCGCCGCCTGTCGCCACGGTTCATCTCCAGCACCGGATCCCGCCGGGCTTCCACGGGAACTGGTTTCCGGGGAACAGGGCCGGGTGACGATCGCCGGGTGATGCAGATACCGGCGCACGGTCACGTGCCACAGAATGTGCGGTAGCCCGCCCCGCCGCCCTTGGGCGCCTCGGCGTAGCGGGCGTAGTCCGGCTGGTCGTCGTAGGCCCGAGACAGCACCGCCGACAGCTCCTCAAACGGGCCGAAGTCGCCGCGCTCGACCGCCGCCGAGATCATCGCCTCGACGCGGTGGTTGCGTGGAATGAAGGCCGGGTTGACCGCGCGCATCGCCGCCGCCGTCGCCACGGGGTTCCGTCCCCCCTCGGCCAACCGCTCCCGCCAGCGCACGGCCCAGGCGTCGTACGCGGTCGGGTCGACGAAGAGGTCGCGCACCCCGGCGTCTGCTTCCGGTCGCTCGGCCGCATCGCACAGGCGGCGGAAGGTCAGAGTGAAGTCCGCCCGGTTGTCCGCCATGCGCGCCAGCAGGTCCTCCGCGAGCGCGGTGTCGCCGTCCCGATCTCCGGACAGCCCGAGCTTGCGCGCGAGACCGCCGTGATAGGCCGCCTCGAAGCGCGGCCTGAACCCGGCGAGCGCCGTCTCGGCCGCCTCGACCGCCGCCACCTCGTCATCGGCCAATAGGGGCACTAAGGTCTCGGCAAGACGGGTCAGGTTCCACAGGGCGATCCCCGGCTGCTGGTCGTAAGCGTAGCGTCCGTGCGCGTCGATCGAGCTGAAGCTGGTGCGCGGGTCGTACGCGTCGAGGAAAGCGCAGGGGCCGTAGTCGATCGTCTCGCCGGCAACCGACATGTTGTCGGTATTCATCACCCCGTGGACGAAGCCGACGAGAAGCCAGGCCGCCACGAGGTCGGCCTGACGGGCGACGACGCCGTCGAGCAGCGCCCGGTAGGGGTGCTCCGCGGAGGATGCTTCGGGATCGTGCCGGGCGAGGGCGTGGTCAGCGAGCGCCCGCACCGCCTCGGTGTCGCCCCGGGCGGCGAAATACTGGAAGGTGCCGACCCGGATGTGGCTGGCCGCCACGCGGGCGAGCACGGCCCCGGGCAGCCGGGTCTCGCGTAGGACGGGCTCGCCGGTGGCGACCGCCGCCAGCGCCCGGGTGGTGGGGATGCCGAGCGCGGCCATGGCCTCACTCACGAGGTACTCGCGCAGCACCGGCCCGAGCGCCGCCCGGCCGTCGCCGCGGCGGGAGAACGCGGTCGGACCCGAGCCCTTGAGCTGGACGTCGCGCCGCCGCCCGTCATGATCGACGACCTCGCCGAGCAGGACGGCACGCCCGTCGCCAAGCTGCGGCACGAAGTTGCCGAACTGGTGCCCGGCATAGGCCGTGGCGATCGGCTCGGCGCCGTCCGGGATTTCGTTTCCCGCGAGCGTTCCCACCCCGGCGGGGCCGGCGAGCCAATCCGGGTCGATGCCGAGGTTAGCCGCCAGGGCGCGGTTCAAGTGGATCAGGCGTGGGGCTGCGACCGGAGTCGGGGCACGGCGGGCGAAGAAGTGGTCCGGCAAGCGGACGTAGCTGTTGTCGAAGGGAATCGCGGTCATGGTCGGGAGCTATGAGCGACCGTGCCGGCGGACAAGCGCATTCCGGGGACTGGCACATATCAGCGCGCGAGACGACAGACTGTGGCGCGGCCGTGTCTTCGCTCAAGGCGATGCTGGCATGGTCCCAGCGACAGTCGTGGGCTTGATCCCGCCGATGACCTCGATCCGCTTCGAGTGGGGCGTTTCGCGGGGCAAACCCGGCTCGACAATTATCGCGAGCACGTCCGAGCAGGCTACTGACCCGACACCGGACCTTTACGCCTACGCGCAGACCAAAGCCGCGACGACGAACTTCGTGTGCTTCCTAGGCAAGCAACTGGCGCAGAAGGGGATTCGGGTGAACGGGGTTGCGCCGGGGCCGATCTGAACGCCGCTCCAGGTATCAGGCGGCGCCTCGATAGAGAAAATCGGAAAGTTCGACGCCCAGACGCGGTTCGGCCGGCTGGGACAGCTGGTGGAACTCGCCGGGATCTAGCTGCAGCTCGCCTCCGCAGAAGGCAGCTACGACACGGCTCAGGTCTACGGTTCGGCGGGCGGCAATGGTTTGCCGTGAGCAGCCCATCAGTTGGGCGGCGTAGCTCGCCCGGCGCGTCTGCTCCCACGTCTACACCAGGAGAACGCCGCGCTCGCCGAGGACGTTGAGTACGCCGCTGCAGCCCGGCATGAGGTCTCCGTCGATCACCGCAATCGTCGGCGTTTCCTCTTCCAGCCAAGCAACCGCGTTTTCGCAGTCGGCAAAGCCCAGAACCTCATAGCCGTCTCGGCTGAGGCGCGCGCAGGCTTGATCGCGCTGGTCGGCGTTGGCCACCAACACGAGCGCGCGTTCGGGAGCCGCTTTTGAGATTATCATGCCGCCTTCCGCGCCTTCCGGCCGGTGGTCTTCGTGGCGCGACCGGTCGACTTGGATGTGGACCGCTTGGCTGGTGCGGCCTTGCCGGTCGCCGCCTTCGCTGGTTTGCTCGTTTTCTCGGAATCGATGCTGCGCTTCAGGGCCTCCATCAGGCTCACGACGTTGCCGGACTTCTGCGGCCGAGACTTTGTCCCGCTGCCCTTCTGACCCTTCGCGGGCTTCGTCGCCTTCCCCTGCACCAGGGCGATGAGCGCGCCTTCGTAGCGATCCTCAAACTTGGTTGGATCGAATTTCTTGGTCGCCCGATCGATCAACTCCTCGGCGAGGGATCTCATCTCGTCGGTCGTATTGCCGTCGGGCATATCCTCGAAATACGCGGTGGGGGACCGGATCTCGTCCTGATAGCGCAGCAACGTCGCGAGCAGGCCTTTGCCGTAGGGCTCCAGCAACACGATGCGCTCGCGCTTGTAGATGACGAGGCGGCCGAGCCCGGCCATGCCCTTCTTCTTCATCGCATCGCGGATGACGGCGAAGGCTTCGCGGGAGATCTTATCCTCGGCGGCGAGATAGTAGGGGCGGTCGAGGTAGCGTTCATCGACCTCGTCGCGCTGGCAGAACGCTTCGATGTTGATCGTGTGCGTGCTCTCGAGCGCGATCTCGTCGAGTTCGTCGGCCTCGACCGGGACCAAGTCATCCTTGGCGACTTCGCAGCCCTTGATCTGGTCCTCGCGGTCGACGGGCTCGTCCGTGACGGAGTCGACGATGAGCTGCTTGATCCGGTTTCCCGTTTCGCGATTGATCGTATGACACTTGAGATGAGACGAGGAGCTCACCGCCGGATACAAGCCGACGGAGCAGGAGACCAAGGACAAACGCAGGTGGCCTTTCCAATTTGCGCGAGCAGCCACCGATTTCTCCAGTTCTTGACGAAGTATTGACGCGATCGACAGGCATACAGCCGAATCGTCGGCGATCTTGCGACTCAACCGGAGTCTCGTTCGACTCGTTCCTTAGGATTCGATGCTGTGGATAACTTGGAGAAAGCCGATCGATGTCCGGCTTGAAGCCATGCTGACGGAACTGCGAATGGGGGCCGCGGTTCTTCCACAACGATGGCCAAGCTCCTCGATTCCTATCGCGCGAAACGCGATTTCGCCGTCTCAGCGGAGCCGAGTGGACGTCGCGGCCGCCGCATCAAGAAGGCGCGCTTCGTCGTCCAGAAGCACGACGCCCGGCGCCTGCACTACGACCTCCGCCTCGAAATCGACGGTGTCCTCAAGAGCTGGGCGGTGACCCGCGGGCCGAGCCTCGTGCCCGGCGACAAGCGTCTTTCCGTCCAAACCGAAGACCACCCGATCGACTATCTCGGCTGGGAGGGAGCGATCCCGAAGGGCCAGTACGGCGGCGGCACAATGATCGTCTGGGATACTGGTCACTGGAAACCGGTCGGCGACCTCGCCGCGGCGCTCGCGAAGGGTCACCTGGAGTTCGATCTGCAGGGCGAGCGCCTGAAGGGCCGCTGGCATCTCGTGCGCATGAAGGGCCGCGGCAGCGACAAGAAGGAGCCCTGGCTCCTGATGAAGGCCGATGACGAGCACGCCCGCGGCGCCGGTGACGGCGACATCCTCGGCGAGCACGACACGTCGGTGCTGTCGGGCCGGACGAACAAGGATCTCGCCGCCACCGGGACGATCAGAGCTGACCACGCCGCGCGTGAACGCGTCGCATCGAAACGGCCTTCGAAGCAGAAGGCGACGACATCAACCCCGGGCCGGAAAGGCATCCTCCCGCCCTTCGTCGAGCCGGCCCTCGCGACGCTGGTCCAGGCTGCACCGAGCGGGAAGGACTGGCTGTTCGAGATCAAGCACGACGGCTACCGGATGCAGGCGCGCATCGATGGTGGCAAGGTCAAGCTGTTGACCCGTTCCGGGCTGGACTGGACCGCGAAGTTCAAGCCGATCGCGCAGGCGCTCAAGGCCCTGAAGCTGCTTTCCGCCCTGATCGACGGCGAGATCGTGGTCGAAACGGCGAGCGGCATCTCGAGCTTCTCGGCGCTCCAACAGGCCTTGACCACCGGGGATATCGGTCAGGCCGTCTTCTACGCCTTCGACCTGCTCTACCTCGATGGACGCGACCTTCGCACCCTGGCTCTTACCGAGCGAAAGGCCTTGCTTCAGCAGGCGGTCGACGATGCCGGCCCGGAGAGCCGCGTCCGGTTCAGCGAGCATCTCGACGCGGATGGCGAGGCCATGGCCCGGCATGCCTGCCGGCTCGGCCTGGAGGGCATCATCGCCAAGAAGGCGAGTGCACCGTACCGATCCGGGCGGAGCGATTACTGGCGCAAGGTGAAGTGCACGTCCTCGCAGGAATTCGTGATCGCCGGCTACATGCCGTCGACCTCCGCGCCGCGCGCGGTCGGTTCGCTCATCCTCGGCGTCTATGACGGCAACGACCTCGTCCATGTCGGGCGGGTCGGGACGGGATTTACGAACGCCGTCTCGCGCGCGCTGTGGAAACAACTTGATCCGTTGCGGGCCGAGGCTGCGCCATTTTGCGAGGCCCTTCCGCCGCTCGCCAGGCGGAATGCCAAGTGGGTCGAGCCGACGCTCGTCTGCGAGGTGACCCTTCGCGGCTGGACTGGCGACGGTCAGGTGCGCCACGCCTCGTTCAAGACGCTACGCCCCGACGTGAACCCGCAGGCGGTGATCCGCGGTGACGCCCCCAGGCCGTCCAGGTCCTGTTCGAAGACCGGCCCGACAAGCGACGTCACGCTGACTCATCCGGACCGAGTGCTGTGGAACGACGTCGGTCTGACGAAGCAGGGGCTGTTCGAGTTCTATGCGGAGATCGCCGATCACATTCTGCCGCACGTCGTAGACCGCCCGCTCTCGCTGCTGCGCTGCCCCGAGGGCATCGGCTCCTGCTTCTACCAGAAGCGCGGCTGGGCCGGCATGGATGCGAGCCACCTCTACACCGTGAAGGCCGGCTCCGAGAACGTCGTAGTGATCAGGGACCGAGACGGGCTCATGGCCCTGGTTTAGTCGAGCGTCCTCGAGATCCATCCCTGGGGCGCGACTGCGGTCGATCCCGATAAGCCGGATCGGCTCGTGTTCGACCTCGACCCCGGGGACGGCGTCGGCTGGGAGCAACTCGTCACCGGCGCCAACGAGGTCAGGAAGCGCCTTCACGCGCTAGGCTTCGCCGCGTTCGTGAAAACGACCGGCGGCAAGGGTCTGCATGTCGTCGTGCCGATCGAGCCCGAAGCTAGCTGGGCGGAGGCAAGGGCATTCAGCAAGCGTCTGGCGACGGAGATTGCGAAGGATGCCCCCGACCTCTACGTCGCCACGGTGGCCAAATCCGCGCGGCCGGGCCGGATCTTCCTCGACTATCTCCGGAATCAGCGGGGCGCGACGGCCGTTTCCGCCTTCTCGACACGCGCCCGGCCCGGTGCGCCGGTGTCGGTGCCGGTGACCTGGGACGAGTTGCCGTCGCTTGGCTCGGGTGGACGGTTCACCGTCGAGACACTCGCCAGTCGCCTACGCGCTATATGGACTGATCCTTGGACCGAGTTCAGTGATGCCGCACGTCCGTTGAACCGTGCGGGGCGCACCGATCGTCGACGCAGCTGAAGGTTGGATACGGATAAGCTGCCACACTGTGCGCCTACGCATCGTGCACTGCCACTGTCTCGATAGACGCAGCGGAAGTCGCCGGCATGAACGATCGATCCAAGAACGCAGCAGTTCTGCCGTTCCGCCCCCGGGCCGTCTCGGCGGCGGCTGACGAGTCGACCGCCTCGGTGATCGCAGTGCTTCAGGATCAGCTTGCGCTGGCACGGGAAGGCAAGGTGCGCTCTGTGGCGATCGTCTCCGTGTCGACGGATGGAGCGGCGATCGGGACCCAATGGTCGAGTACGGGCTCCGACGTCACCAGCCTGATCGGCAAGCTCGCCGTTCTGTCTCACGACTTGATGGCGGCGCGGAACTGAGACGCTGCCGGCTGAGGCACGTGCATGAAGTGGCGGCCGACGGCTTCAGCTTACGCGATCATTTTTCGCGCCGAGCCGCACGGATCGTTCGATTGCCAGGACGAGGATGGATCGGGCATGGCCACGCCTAAGGGTGGGAGGGGCTGATGGCGATCAAACAGGAAGTGGTGGCGCAGCTTGCCGAGGCATCGGCTCAGCAAGTGCTCGTGCAGACGCTAGCGGTGTTGGTGTTCGGGCAAAGCGGGCTGTCGCCGGAGCGGGTGCGCTCGCTCGGGCAGAGCCTCAGCGAGCAGATGGGCGAGGTTGTCATTCCGGACGCCGACGCGGCCGATGCGGAAGCGATTCGTGAGGCCAATGCGCGGGCTGTCGTCGCGGTGTTCGAGGGTGTCGCGGAGGCGATGCCCAGTGGGGCGTGAGGGGCGATGTTAGGATGGGGGCACGGGGATGAGTCATGTCCGATCCTCCACCGGGGGGTGTCTTACCGGCTGATCTACGTTCTCGGTCAGCGGCGACGATGCTGCTGACGGCCGGCCGGGTCCGCCGCTCACATTAAGTTTCCGTCTCCTGCGGGATCGCAGAAAGTCAGGGCCGGCTCGGCCTCAAATCCGACAGTGACGCCTCGTTGCGCACGACGATGAGGCCCCGGTCGCATCGCAGACGATCTCGCCTCTCTCTTACGGACTTTCCGTCCATTCGAGGCCGTCAACACGTGTCATGCCTTCCGTCATTGGCCCCCGTCGTGACGGCGTTCGAGGAACTGTACCTGAAGAGTGCGGTTCCTCGAACGCCGTTCAGGCTGCGCGACGAGGCATACTTTGCACGAAGACAGACGATTTTCGCGACGCAACCTGCTCCAGACGGGCGGAGCGGTCGTCACCGGTGCGGCGCTGAGCATTTCAGGCCCCGCCGCCAGCGCAACGGGCCCCAGCATCCCGGCGGACACGGGCGCGGTTCAGGGCGGCCGCATCCAATTTCCGAACTGGCGGGGCGAGGGCGACACGCCGCCACCACCGCCTCCGGCCCCGATGCCACCAGACAAGCGGGTCGGCTTCGCCATCGTAGGCCTTGGCCGGCTGACGCTCGAAGAGATTCTTCCGGCGTTTGCTGCTGCAAAGTCCGCGCGTGCGGTGGCCCTCGTATCGGGCTCGCCCGAGAAGGCGCGGCTCGTCGCCGCCCAGTACGGCATCGGCGCCGAGGCGATCTACAGCTACGAGGAGTGGGATCGTCTCAAGGCAAATGCGACGGTCCAGGCTGTCTACATTGTCACCCCGAACTCCCTGCACCGTGATCAGGTTATCGCCGCAGCCGGCGCCGGCAAGCACGTACTTTGCGAAAAACCGATGGCGACTTCGTCGGCCGAGGCCCGCGACATGGTCGAGGCCTGCACACGTGCGGGACGTCGGCTGATGATCGCCTATCGCTGTCAATATGAACCCTACAATCGTGAGGTTGCGCGATTGTCGCGATCTGGCGAATTGGGCCGGGTCCGACTGATCCAGGCGTTCAACGGCCAAACCTCGGGTCTGCCAGAGCAATGGCGCTTGAAGCGCGCGCTCTCGGGCGGGGGCGCACTGCCGGATATCGGCCTCTACTGCCTCAACGGTGTGCGGGCGCTGCTCGGCGAGGAGCCGGTTTCGGTGCAGGCTCAGACCTATTCGCCCGAGGGCGAGCGCCGCTTTGCCGAAGTCGAGGAGAGCGTTGTCTTCACCCTGCGCTTTCTTTCCGGCGCCATTGCCCAGTGCACGACGAGCTACGGAGTCTACGAGAGTCGGCGTCTCCAGGTGCATACCGAGAAGAGCGACATCGATCTCGAGAACGCCTTCGCCTATCGAGGGCAGCGGCTGGTGGTTTCGCACCGAGAGGGCAAGCGCGGGCAGCGAGATGAGGTCGTCATCGCACCGCAGAATCAGTTCGCCCTTGAACTCGACCACATGGCCGAGTGCATTCTCAAGGACCGCCGGCCGCGTACGCCCGGTGAGGAGGGTCTGCAGGATCAGATTTTGATGGAGGCGATCTATGAGGCCGCCCGCACGGGGACTGTGGTCCCAGTCGGTCCATTGGCCGGCACAAGCGCTGGATTGGACGCGACGCGCGGGCCGGCTTTGGACGATTCTTGACCTTGCCGATCGGGGTTGCTGCTGCCTTTTTGACGGACGATGGCCTTCCGGACCGAGGCCTTAGCCGCGATGTCCCAGACGTTGAAGTCGGCCAAGTCGGCATGTGCGATCCGCCCGAACCGTCACGAGGGCGGTAGCTGATCCAAGACCGGGTACCGTCCGGTCTTCGCCCCCTTCGGCACACCGGGTCCACAAGCCTCCACTCACCGAAGTAAATCCGTGAACGGCTTCGACGTCACCGGTCGGCCCGTCGCGTCATAGACGTCGACCTGCCACGCCGACCAGTCCAGCTTCCCGCCTCCTCGCATGAGCTTGAGCGCCACCCTCTCGGCATGCATGCGCACGAGCGCCACCGTCGGCAGCCGCTTGCCCCGCAGATCGGCGACCAGGTCATGGCCGTCGGTACAGTGGAAGCGGTAAAGCCGCGTCGGCATTGATGCTTTACTCCGCGCTCCACAGGCGTCCACCGTCACGGTCTCGAACTTGGCCGCCACCGTCGAACCGCGCGTCCGCGATAGGATTGTTCATGTTATGTTCTATTCAGAGCAAGAGCCGCGATGCACGCCCACCCCCATGAACCGCCTGTGGAGATCCGGCTCACAGAAGCCGAGACGATCGCGCTCGCCTACCGGCGGGCCGCGCGCGGCGACACCTGGGCGGCATTGGTCCAAGCCGTCCAAGATGCGCTGACAGATCTCAGTGAGGTTGAGCGCCGGACCGCGCAGCGCGACCGGCTCATCTCGTACGGCTACATCCGCGGTAGCGTGTCCAAGGCGGCAGGCACGGCCGAGTGAGTCCGCTTGCGGTCGACGAACTGATCCTCGGAAGCTCTGACGCGGTTCGGGTGCCCGTGATCGGGCAAGCGCTATGCGCCGGCTTTCCGAGCCCTGCCGACGATTTTATTGAAGGGGCGCTGGAGCTGCCGCGCTGGTTGGTACCGAACCCGCCGGCGACCTTTCTAATGCAGATCCGGGGTGATTCGATGCGCGGTGCCGGCATCCACGACCGCGATCTGGCGTGCATCGACCGCAGCCTGCGGGCCGAGAACGGCAGCGTCGTCGTCGCGGTGGTCGACGGGCAGCTCTCGTGCAAGCGCTACCGGATCGTGGGCAATGGCGCCCGGCTGGACTTCGACAACCCGGACATGCCGGCCTTCGGCGTCGATGAGTACGGCGAGGTGGAGATCTGGGGCGTACTGCGCTTCTCGATCCGTTGGCACTTGGCGCGTGGGCGGCTGTCGTGACCCAGCCGAAACCGCGCCTTGACGACAAGTCGGGCGGCGGGCGTGCCATCGCGCTGATCGACGGCAACAGCTTCTACTGCTCCTGCGAGCGGACGTTCGACCCGAAGCTCGCCGGCCTCCCCGTGATTGTGCTGTCCAACAACGATGGCTGCGCCATCGCCCGCACCGCCGAGGCCAAGGCCCTCGGGATCAAGATGGGCGATCCCTACTTCAAGATCCGCGACCTCTGCCGGGCACAGGGCGTTCGCGTCTTCTCCTCGAACTACACGCTCTACGGCGATATGAGCGCCCGCACCAATGCGGTCTACCGAGGGTTCGCTTCGGCCATCGAGATCTACTCAATCGACGAGAGCTTCCTCGACCTCACCGACGTGCGCCCCGACCGCCGCGTCGAACTCGCTCGAGATCTCCGAGCGACGGTGCGGGCCTGGACCGGCATACCGACCTGTGTCGGCATCGGCCCCACCAAAACGCTGGCCAAGCTCGCCAACCACATCGCGAAGTCGATCGCGCCGCTCGACGGCGTCTGCGACCTGACGGACCCGGACGCTTATGCGCATTGGCTCGGCCGGATCCATGTCGGTGAGGTCTGGGGCATCGGCCGGGCTTCGCTCGCGAAGCTCGAGGCCATGGGCGTCGATACCGTGGCGGACCTGCGTGACCTGGATCCCCGGCCAGTGCGCAAGGCGATGACGGTGGTGGGCGAGCGCATCATCCACGAGCTGCGCGGCGTGTCTTGCCTGCCGCTCGGCCTGATGCCGGCCCAGCGTAAGGGTTGCGCCGTCACCCGCTCATTCGGCAGCCGGGTCGAGGATCGGGCCAGCCTGGCGCAGGCGGTCTCCGCCCATGCGACGCGGCTTGGCGAGAAGCTCCGTCGCGAGGGTCTCGGCACTGACCACGTCACCGTCTTCTTCCATACCTCCGAGCACGACCGTGACCACCCGCAGCGCTCGGTCTCGACGGTGGTGACGCTACCCGAGGCGTCGAACGACAGCCTCGTGCTGATCAAGGCGGCGCTGCACGGCATTGCGAAGACGTGGCGCCCGCAGGGCGATCCGCCCTGGCGCTACAGCAAGGCCGGCGTCATCACCGTGGACCTCGTGCCTCTGGTCGCAAGCCAACGGGCGCTGATCGGCCAACTGGACCGCGAACAGGGTGCCGCCCTGATGGCGGCACTGGACGCCTGCAACGCCCGCTTCGGCCGCGGAGCTGTCGTGCCCGCGCGTGTGGGACTGGAGCGAACCCGCACGGGGTGGTCGACGAAGTTCGAGATGCGGACGCCGCGCTACACGACGCAGATCGGCGAGCTGCCGGTTGCCATTGCCTGACGATCCAGCCTGACCCTCCCCACGTAAAACCTACCCGTCAAAGCATCGGCGTGCCGCCGGTTACCGGTATCAGCGCGCCGCTCATGTAGCTGCCCTCGCGCGACGCCAGCAGCACGTAAGCCGGGGCGAGCTCCGCCGGCTGACCGGCGCGGCCGAGGGCCGTGTCGGAGCCCAGGGTTTCGAGCTGCTCGGGGGATTTCACAATCGGCTGAATTGGTGTCCAGATCGGGCCGGGCGCGACACAGTTCACCCGGATGCCCTTAGGCGCCAGTAGGTTCGACAGGCCAATGGTCAGGCTCGCGATCGCGCCTTTGGTGGCGGCATAGATCAGCATCGTCTTGTCGGCGATCTTGGCCTGCTGGCTCGTGGAATTCACGATTGCCGAACCCGGCTTCATGTGCGGCACCGCGGCCTGGGCGAGGTAGTACATCGCGAAGACGTTCGCCCGGAAGGCGCCCTCCAGATCCTCGCTGGTGACGTCGTCGAGACTCTCGTTGACTGTCTGCGCCGCGGCGTTGTTGACGAGGATGTCGAGACCACCGAGTTCCGCGACGGTTCGTTCGACGATAACCCGGCAATGCGACTCACTTCGCAGATCGCCCGGCACCAGCAGCGCCCGCCGTCCGGCTTTCTCGACCCAGTGCCGCGTCTCCTCGGCGTCGGATTGCTCAGCGTCGAGGTAGGAGATCGCGATGTCGGCGCCCTCCCGCGCATAGGCAATGGCCACCGCCCGACCGATGCCGGAATCGCCGCCGGTGATGAGGGCCACGCGCCCGATGAGCAGCCCCTTGCCGACATAGCTCGTCTCGCCGTGGTCAGGCGCCGGCGTCATTTTGGAAGACAGACCGGGCCGCGGCTGCTGCTGGTCGCCCGGGTAGGGGGGCTTCGGCCCGGCTTCGCGCGGATCGGTTGTCATTGGGGTCTCTCATGCAGCATTCGGTAACGTGCCGGCTCGACGATGGTCGCCGCGACAGAATAGTGCCGAGATGTGCAATCTCTACAGCCTGACCAAGGGCCAAGCCGCGATCCGCGACCTTTTCAAGGTCGAGACCGATCGCACCGGCAACCTGCCCTCGCTGCCCGGCATCTTCCCGAACTACGCGGCGCCGATCGTGCACGTGCTCGACGGCAAGCGCGCCCTCTCGATGTACCGTTGGGGCATGCCTTCGCCGAAGTTCGCGTTGAAGGACAAGAAGACTGATCCGGGCGTCACCAACGTCCGCAACACCAAGTCGCCGCACTGGCGGCGCTGGCTCTCACCGGAACACCGCTGCCTCGTACTGCTGACGTCGTTCTCGGAGCACAACAAGGCGGCCGGCGGCGACATCTGGTTCGCGCTCAGTGAAGGCCGGCCCTTGGCCTGTTTCGCAGGGATCAAGCTCGAAGGCTGGACGTCCGTTCGCAAGCTCAAGGACGGCGAGACCACCGACGACCTCTACGCCTTCCTGACGACCGATCCGAACGCGGAGGTCGGCGAGATCCACCCGAAGGCCATGCCGGCGATCCTGACCACGGACGAGGAGCGCGACGCTTGGCTCCGCGCCGATTGGTCCGAAGCCTCAGCGCTTCAACGGCCGCTGCCCGATGGCGCGCTGAATGTCGTGGCGAAGGGCAAGAAGAGCGACGGGGCGTGAAATGGCCGACGCGGCAGTGCCGTTGGCTTTCTGACCTCGGAAACCCTGAGCGACGCCGGCAGGCCGCTGAAGACGATGCCTCGCACATGCTCAAGGCGTACGGTCCCCACATTTATCCCGAGGCGCGAAGCCGAGCGCGACAAGCTCGAACCGACCGCATCGGTGTGCGCGTTCGGCATTGGTCTCAAGTCGCACGAATGATCGAAAGCGGAAGGATGCGAGATCGCCGAGCGAACTGTGGATCTCTGGCGCGGACGAATCCGGCCGCCAGGAGCAAATGCGCCAAACTTGGCCGTGAGGGACCTGGGGTCGTTGGTCACTGTGATGAGAGGCCGGATCCTCGCCGCCGCTTAGAATGCTTCAGCGCAATCTGCTGGCACGCCGCGGCTGGGGTGCCTCTGGCTGCAACGATCCGACAGGCTTCCTCCAAGGTCATATCGCAGGCGCTCGTCATGCCCTGTAGGGCACCAAGGGCTCGGTTATATTCTGGAAGATTGGTGCAGCCAGGGCCGCCGCCACCCTGGCCGAAAGCCGCCATGGGCGACGCAATAGTCGTCGCCAGAGCAAATAGAGCTGCGCCAGTCTTGACCGACAATGTATATTTCCTCGAGGCCACACATGGAAACCGTTGTCGGGACAGGACGTTCCTGGCTGTCTTCGACGCATGTGCTTCCGATTTCGGGACCGATTGGCGGTGGGGCATTGAGCCCGCGCTAACTAGCAGCCGGTATCCTTACTTAAGAGCCGCGTTGCGTATCAGGCTCGACCCGCTGGTGAGATCGTCGACATCCTCCGTCGACCCGTGATCAGATCGGGCGTCGGGGTCGAGCTCGATGCCATCGATGCGGCTATGATCGTCCTAGATGGCGAAGGCCGTGGCACCTGACGCCGCACCGCTCTGCTCGAATTTGGCGGCAGATCCTAGATTTATGCGGCTCCTGCCTGCCCCGTATGAGACCCGCGTGTTCCATTTTGCCCTGCTCGCCTTCGTGCTCGTGTTTCTTGCCCCAATCGCTGCGTCGGCGGCTTTCTATTATCTGAGGAATGACATCGCCGATTGGCGAACGGCTGATCGGTCGAGTGCAGGGCTGCTGCCGCCTGCAGCGAAGCATCCCGAGGCCGACGTGCGGGTGTTTTCGGCTCGAACCGTAAGCTGGCGCGGCATCAACGTCAGTCACAGTTGGATCGTCGTGAAGGGCGCCGACGATCGCGCCTATCAGCGATTTGAATACACGGCTTGAGGCATGCCGATTTGGATCGACCGGTTCGTCCCGGACGGGCACTGGTTCGGTAGCGCGCCGGACGTGGTCTTCACGGATGCTGCCGTCGATGAAGGCGACCATCGCCTACTACCGCTATTTCAAGATCGACGACTATCAGCTCTGCCCGGGCCCGAACTCGAACACGTTCGTGGCCGCGGTGATGAGTTCAGTGCCCGAGATGCGGGCGAGCCTGCCGGCGACAGCGATCGGCAAGGACTACCCCTATGACGGCCGCTGAATCGGCTCGACTCCGTCAAGGACTGGCTTTCGGGTCAATCTCGGCGGCTATTTCGGGCTGACGATCGGCTGGATTGAAGGGCTGGAATTTAACATCATTGGAGCGGTTGCAGGCCTCGATTTCCGCCGTCCCGGCCTCAAGCTTCCCGGGCTTGGTCGCATCGGCATCTGACAAGAAACGTCGAGCTTAAGGACATCCCGCAGATCCTGATTGGCTAAGGCGCGATTGCGCTACGCTGATCAGCTACGCTCAAAGTGAGGACTGCAGGGGACGCTCTTCCATCGCAGCGAGAAAGCCGAGGGCCAGAAGGAGGCCGACGCTCGCTGCCAGAAATACCCAGCGGAAGGCTCCGGCGAGGAGGGCGGCGTTCGTGCCGTGTATCAGGCTCCCGATGTCGTGCCCCGCCCCGACGTCGCCTCCCATTGTGCTGCCAAGCACGATCGTGCCGAAGACGGCGACGATCAGCGCGCCCCCCAGCGACCGGAAGAAGTTCATCGCTGCGGTGGCGATACCGAGCTGATGACGCTCCACGGTGTTCTGGATGGCGATGGTCGAGAGCGGCAGAACCGTGCCGATACCGATGGACAGGAGTACGAACAGCCCTTCCATGAGCCAGAGCGGCAGCCTGTCCCCTTGAGCCGCGATGATCATGCAGCAGGCGAGGCTCGTCGCCATCATCGCGAGGGGCGCGCGCTTGTAGTGCTTGAAATACATCATCGATCGGCTCGACAGCGTGGCGCCGATCACCGTGCCGACCATGAGCGGCACCATCGCCATGCCGGACTGGCTCGGGTTGAGCCCGATCACACCCTCGAGGAAGATCGGCACATAGATCGTGAGCCCGATCAGCGTTCCCATCGCAAAGCAGGCACTGAGCGTCGCGCTGTAGACCACCTGGTCCTTCAACACGTCCAGAGGGATCAACGGCTCCGAGACCGTGAGCAGGCGCACCACGAAGCCGGCGCTGATGAGCGCGGACAGCACGAGCAATCCCAGGACGGGCGCCGAAACCCAGGGATAGCGCACGCCGCCCCAGTTCAATGCCAGCATCAGACCGCTCGATCCCAGCACGAGCAGGACGGCTCCCAGATAGTCCAACCGATGCTGGCGCTCGTTGCGGGGCAGAAGCTTCAGCTTCGAATTGGTGAGAAGGTAGGCGACGACGCCGATCGGCAGATTGATCCAGAAAATCGCGGACCAGTGCAGGTGCTGGGCGAGGAAGCCGCCAAGCAGGGGACCGGCGAGCGACGAGACCACGAAGACGCTCGCCACATAGACCTGATAGCGCGCCCGCTCCTTCGGCGAGAGAATGTCGGCCAGGATGGTCTGGGCCAGGGCGATCAGGCCACCGCCGCCGGCGCCCTGGAGGCCTCGAGCCAGCGCTAGGGTCACCATCGTCGGGGCAAGCGCGCAGGCTAGCGAACCGATGCTGAAGATCGCGATGGCGATCAGCAGCATGACGCGTCGCCCGTGAATGTCGCTCAGCTTGCCGTAGAGGGGCGTCACGGCCGTCGACGCCAGCAAATAGGCGGTCACGATCCAGGGCAGGTTCTCTGCGTCACCGAGTTCCCGCCCGATGGTCGGCATGGCCGTGGCGACGATCGTCTGGTCGAGGGCCGCGAGCAGCATCGCCGCGATCAAGCCGAACAGGATCGAACGGATCTCGGCCGGGCTCAGGCTTACGCGGGGCGGAAGGGTTTGTGGGGCGTTCAAACGCGATAAACCTTAGGATGACTGACACGACAGTCGAGCATGGCGGCCACTGTCGACATGTGGGAGTTCTCAAAGCTGGCAGCAGGATGCCAAGCTATAGCCACTGGGTCCTTTTGAGAGAGTGGTGAGATCGTGATCGACAAACTCGCTCCTGCACTGAACGCGGTGAACACCGACGTGATTGACACGAAGGAGAAGGCCGCTTTCGTCTACCGGGCGCTCACGCGGCGCTACGGAATCGACTGGGCCGCCAGAGCGCCTGATGTCGCTCGCGATCGGCTTCGGACCTGCGAGGCATTGCTGACCAAGAAGGAACGGCGCGAGGCGCTGGCAATGCTGTGAGGCACGAAGAAATGGACCCTGCCGATTACCCGATCTACGTGAAGTTGAGGCCAAACGGCAGGGCCTGAAACCCGTCGAGTTCGCTGCCCCCTACGCGACTACTCCGCTGCCTCGACTCCGACCATCAACACGGTGGCGTTGAGACGGGCGCGGTCGAGACCCTTTATGACGTAGTGGTCGTCCCGCCGAACGACGTGCACCGGCACCGGACTGGGCTCCGTGGACATCATATTGCCTCGCACGGCCCGCTCGAGCTGAGACCGCACAGCTCCGTCTGCAAGGACCGTGAGACCGCCAACGGCTGCAATCATCAGGATACTGCGCGCGAGGATCGAGGAGAGGGTGAGCATCGTGTGATCCTGGGCCTACCGGAACCGTAGCAGAGCCGTCAGAAGCAAGATGCAGCAGGGCAGACACAGCGCGAGGGCGAGGAGCAACATAGCCAACGAATGACGAAGACGAAGCAGGTGCATCCGGTCTCGGGTCCTCGGCTTACCAAGGAACCGGCTGTCCCGCGTAGTCGAGAAAGACACATCCGGACTGCCCAAGGTGGCCTTCCAGAACGGCGACGATGCCCCGAGCGCTGGTCTCGACGTCGAGTGTCGCCCGTCGGCCACCGAGATCCGTGCGAACCCATCCGGGAT
This sequence comes from Methylobacterium thuringiense, assembly GCF_022179645.1. Lineage (GTDB taxonomy): Bacteria > Pseudomonadota > Alphaproteobacteria > Rhizobiales > Beijerinckiaceae > Methylobacterium > Methylobacterium thuringiense. The sequence continues at coordinate 14,748 of NZ_BPRA01000006.1, read as the reverse complement.
GCATCAGCAGGACACCCCAGTGCGCTTTCGGATGCTGGCCCACGAACGAGCGGGCAACGGTGTTGAGTGCCGCCTTGCTCGCTCGGTAGCCGCCCCAACCGCCGCCGCGGTTCAGCGACACTGAGCCGAGCTTCGATGTCATCAGGACGATGAGCCCACCGGGTGCGACGCGTTTCTGAAACGCTTCGGCGAAACGGATCGGGCTGATGGCGTTCGTCTGGAACATCGCGCCGGCTACCGCGCGCGGTAGGGCGGTGACCGGTGTGCCGGCTTGCGTGGCGACCCCTGCCACAACGAAGACGATATCGAAGTCCGGCGCATCCGCGAGGGCCACCCGCAGTGCCGTCACGGCCTCGTCGTCGTCGATGTCCACCCCCGCCTCGATCCGTAGACGCCCCCTGGCAGCTAAATTCGCCAGGGCAGCGGACGGTCGGCGCACGGTGGCGGTGACGTCCCAGTCGCGTTCGAGAAACCTGGCGACGAGCCCGAGGCCGAGGCCACGGGACGCGCCGACCACCAGCACCCTGCGTGCGCTCATGTCGTCTGGCTGCTTCGCATTGCGCCCCGATCGCCCGGCTCGGCCGGCCCATGTTAGCGTTCGGCCCGCAGGCTCCCGAGGAAGCGCCGAGCGATGTCCCGCACCGCCTCGTCGTCCTTCTCCTCGCCGTGGGCCTTGTCCCAGAGGTGGTCGAGGCTGCCGTCGAGATCATCCAGCAGATCGGGGTGGCGCTGCGCAACAAATCGGATCGTGCCGAACAGCAGATGCTCGATCGCCATCTCGCGGCGACGCGCATCGATGATCTGGTCGGAGGCGGACGTGGGGGTTTGATCGGACATGGCTGCACAACCGCAGCCGCTGGTCCGAGGTTCGAACAAGCCGGGTGCCGTGAGTGCCGCACCCGCCTTCGCCGATGCGCTGAGGAACACTGAGGCGACGAAGGGCCGGTGCATGGCCGTCGGATGACGGGCGCCGTCGAGCAAAGCAGTAGGTTGTTAGATCATATCCTCGACCCGGATCGGAAGGCTGCGAATGCGGCGCCCGGTGGCATGATGCACGGCATTGGCGATGGCTGCGTTGACCCCGATGATGCCGAGCTCGCCGAGGCCCTTCACGCCGAGCGGGTTCACGATCTCGTCTGGGTCCGGCACGAGCACGGCCTCGACCGCCTCGACGTCCGCCGAAGTGGGAACGAGATACTCGGCAAGGTCCGCGTTCCGGTAGGTCGCGCCGTCAAGGACGGTCTCCTCGAGCAACGCCGAGCCGAGCCCCCAGATCATGCCGCCGACGAGCTGACTTCTAGCGGTGAGCGGGTTGAGAACCCGACCTGCTGCAAAAGCCCCTGTCAGACGCGCGACCCGGATCTCGCCGGTCTCGCCATGGACGTGCACCTCCGCGAACTGTGCCCCGAAGCCCCAGGACAGGGCATCGCCGCCGAGGGACAGGCCGATTCGCCCGGCGCGCAACGATTCGAGCGCCTTCTCCGGTGCGCCAGCCGGCACGAACTCGGCGAGGGTCTCTGCACCGGCAGGTCCGACCAGGGCAGCCGCTTCGCCGAGCGGCACGGCGCGGCCATCTTCTGCCAGCAGCCGGCCTTCAGAGACCCGCAGGCCGTTCGGATCGTAGCCTTCGAACGACCATCCCGTAGCGGTCGCCGCCTGCGCGAGCCTAGTCCGGAGCTGATCACAGCCGAGCGCTAGCGTGCTCATCAAGCTCGTTGTGGTGCTGGATCCCCCCGAGAGGCTCGACGGCGGCAGATCGCTATCGCCGAGCAGCACCCTTACGCGCCCGACCGGCACGCCCAGCCATTCGCTGACGCCCATGGCGAGCAGCGTGGTGATGCCGTTGCCGATCTCGTGATGGGCGGTCGCAACCTCCACGGAGCCGTCCGGGAGCAATCGCAGCCGCATTGTCGCCGCGGCGGACTTCACCGGCCGCACGGACGATGCGCAGCCGAGACCGACTTGCCAGGGCCCATCGCGTAGCGACCTGGGCTCTATCGAGCGACGTTCCCAGCCGAAGGCGGCTGCACCCGCATCGAAGCAGGCCATTAGCGGCCGGCTCGAAAACGGCTTGTCCGTCACCGGGTCTCGAGCCGTGTCGTTGCGTCGGCGCAGTTCGATCGGATCGACGCCAAGCAGCAACGCCATCTCGTCGACGGCGGATTCGAGGGCGAACAGGTAGGGCACCTCCGGTGGCGCTCGCATCGGACCTGGGGTGTTGCGATCGACCCGGACCGCCCGCTCCTCGGTGCGGATCGCCGGGCAGGCATAAAGGCTGGCTGTGACATCCGTCCCCTCCATCATGAAAGGGTCGAAGCGCGACGTTACGACCTCCGCCTCATGGACGAGGGCCGTGAACCGCCCGTCGCGGTCGGCGGCCAGCCGGATGTCGTGGCGCGATTCCGGTCGGTAGTTCGCGATGGTGAAGCATTGGCGACGCGTCGGCACCAGCGAGACCGCGCGGCCCAGGCGCTTCGCCGCGAGCGCGACCAGAGCGGTGTGCTGAGACAGGGCAAACTTCGATCCGAAGTGCCCACCGATCAGACCCGAGACCACCCGAATGTTCATTGGGTCCATGCCGAGCTGTGCGGCGAGCCCGTGCTGGACGGCGCCGATGTAGCGGGTCGGTTCATGCACGGTCAGCCTCTCGCCATCCCAGGCGCAGCGGGTGGTGAACAACTCGATCGGGTTGTGATGCTGGATCGGGGTCTCGTAGCGCGCTGCAACCTGTGCAGCTGCTGCTGTCCAGGCCGCCTCGGGATCGCCGACTGATACCTCCTCGTGATGCTGTTTGAGATCGGCGAGCCGCACGGTCTCGGCGCCGGGATCATCGAAGGTCCCGGACGCCGGCTCGGCCGCATAGCTCACAGCAACCAGTGCAGCGGCCTGTTCGGCAACCTCAAGCGTCCGCCCGATGACAAGCGCCACGATCTGACCGGCATAGGCGACGCGGTCCGACGACAGCGGTCGATGCGAACTGTTGGCGTAGCCGCCGTCCATGAGGTGCGCCACAGGAGCGACGGCCCCGGCGAAGTCGCGATGTGTGAAGATGCCAAGAACGCCTGGGACGCTCTCAGCCGCAGTGAGGTCGAAACCGGAGATGCGTCCCTTCGCGATGGCACTGGTGACGAGCGCGGCGTGAGCCACGGGCCCTTCGCGGGTATCGGAGGAATAGACTGCCGTTCCCGTGACCTTGGAACGCCCCTCAACTCGAACGTGCGGGCGGCCGAGCATGCCATCAGCGATCGTTGCAGACCCATCCATCGTGACGTCTTCCGTGAGCCAGATCGCTCACACGGCAATGACTGCCGATGCCGCTCGGGTCCGGTGCTAGATCGGATCGAAGGGGTGACATGGTGCTGCGCCAACCGGCTCTGCGTCACATCGACTATCGAGAGCGAGATCCCAACCTGCATGGCAGCGGCCGGATCGGACAAGACAGCAGTTCGACGCCCAGCCGGGCATCGTCGAGCCGCAAAGCGAGAAGGCTTCAGTCCAGCCCGACCGGAGGGCTGATGAGGCGATCTGCGATCGTTACCCCATCAGAGATTGATACCGCTCTGCAGACGCTACGGAACCGTAGCACCGTGCGAGCATGACCGGCTCCGCGCGGGACGGAGGCTCGCGTCACTTCGTGGGCAAGGTCCGTGCAGTGAGCTTGTTTCCATCGGGATCGCGAAGGTAAGCGACGAAAGATCGATTTGGGCGCTCTGCGGGCGGGCTCTCAATCGCTGTACCACCATGCTTGGTGCCGGCCATGTGCCACGCAAGAACATGGTCGCGGCTTGCAGCGACAATGCCAATCGTCCCACCGTTCGCTGCAGTGGCTGGATTCCCGTCTATCGGCTTCGTGATCATCAGCCGTCCGCCCTCGTGGGCATAGATCAGCCGACCGCGAGCATCCATCACGCCGGGATCGCCTCCCAGCGCGACAAACGTGGCGTCGTAGAATCCTTTGGCCTGCTCCAGGTCGTTGCTGCCGATCATGACGTGCGTGAACATACACATCTCCAAACAGGGACAGCCTGGGATAGCTGCTGTCTGGACTGGAAACGAGTGACTGACGGCGTCGGCGCGGCGGGCTGCAAGCATGCAGAAAACGCCCCGACATGAGCGCTGGCGGCCAGTTAAAATTTTGTGCGGCAGCAGGCGACTTGCATCGCCCCGGTAATGTGGCTCAGCGCCGGTTCGTAAGCCTAGAAGTTGCTTACCAGCCAAGGTACGAGGGCTGCAGTCCGCGCCCGCCTCTACCATGAGGGGGTCAGGTATAGCGGGCGCGGAAGGTCGGCGGCGAATCGTCGACATCTACACAATAGGCCGACTTGATCTCACTTGGAAGTTAGGAGGGTGACTTTACCTTCGGTATTTTTCCCAATTTGTTTGCTTACCAATCTTTTAATAACATCGGGCATCTTTCAGAAAAGAAATTCAGATTTCGGTGGGTGAAATTGCATCATTTTTCAGCTACTGCTGCGGAAACGTCCATGCCTCGATACATTTTTGACGTGAACGAAGGCGACTCTTCCGAGTGGAATGACGAAGACTTCGAATGCGGCAGTCGGGCCGATATTGAGCAACATGCCCGGAGACTGATTGAGGAGGCCGGCGCACGGCAGGCCGCTCGCGGTAGCGGAAGTCTCCCGTCAACTGTCGTTGTCTACGAAGAGGACGGCGAGATCGTCATGAGCGCCCATGGCTGGGCCACTGGTAGCGTCCGCGTCCTTTGGGCCCGCGGTTGGGAGCCGCGCTCCTGCAGTCACTCTACTCGTCGTCCCTTCAGACTGGCTGACCTTTGCGAGTAACTCGGGTATCTCAGTCATCTTTGACCAAGACGGCCGTCGGGCATCTCACAGCACTGCCGGCCTAGGCGCTCACGTCAGATCCAGCGCAGCGCGCAGCGGAAGATAGGCGAGCACCGCTCCCGTTTCGTCGGTGACCTCTACCGTTCAGCGTCCAATCGGGCGCCCGTTGCGAACTCTGTCAGCCAGGATGCAGCGTGCGCCTTCTAGGGCCTCTGCCCTTGCAGCATTGAGGTCCGGCAATTCGATCCCGTCCGCGTCCTCTATCGGCTCCGCCCCTTCGCGGATGTGCAAAAAATAGCGTGACATCGCGATACAATCGCGAACGGGCTGTGAGGTTTCTGTGAGATAGCCGACCGACCCGACGCCCAACCTAACCGGCAGACGCTGCACGCGATAAACGCCTAGCGCCAGAACCAACACGGATCGTCCGAGCTAGCAACGTATTTGCGAACCGTCGGCTGCCATACAAAACTCGTTGCCGTTCCAGAAAAATGGCAACTTTTTTGCCACTTTGGCCCATAAGGACTTTGCAGACCCTGGTGGGTAACAGTTAGCTGGATCAGCGAGGCATATATGCCAGTGCCACCAAACGATGCTGAAGAAACGCTGTTCCTTATCCAGCAAGCAAGAAACTGCCTTGGTGAAGGCGGTAGTTTCCGCCTTCATGTCTTGATCGAAATGATTCTTATAGAGCTACAGAGAGAAGTAATTAAATCTCTTCAACTTGACACGCCATCCGAACCTTCAAAGTGATAGCGCCAGTCGCAATGCGGACACTCAAGACGAGCATTGCGTCTTTGGCATCCTCGGCTTCCGCGGCCAAGAGCGCCGCAATGACGCGCAGGGCTTCAGATTTCATGTCCGCGCAGCCTTTCAGTTCGCGTCCGATTTCATCGCGATGCTCGGTGCCGTCGTTCACGTCGAAGAAGTAGCGCGGCATCGTTACACCATGGCTCTGAACCTTCAGGCGCGTAGACCTGCACGGTCGGCCAACTCCATTAATCCATATTAGTTTCGCGCATGGCTGTCTTGCATGGCATGCGTCCAAGGCTTGGCAATTTGCCGCGTCTCTCAAGGCACCATTGCACCGCAGCGGTCTTCGCTCGCGGGGCTCTTTCGTTCGGATACTCTGCGCGCCGATCAATCGGCTATCGTGGTATCTCTATGTTGAAAACGAGCCGGACCTTCATCACAACTACGCCGGGCGCGGTCCAAGTGATAACGTTAAGCGCGCCGCCATCACTGCCGAGCATTGCGGTGCGTGCTGCGAAACCGCTGGCAATCCGCGTTGCTTCTGTCTTGGCCGCCTCAAGGTCGGGCAACGTCTGGCCCAGGCTGTCGGTAATGTGAATGCCGTCGTGGATGTCAAAATAATAGTGAGGCAATGCGCGAATCCGGTCTTCAGGCGGGAGCACATCTGTCTCTTGTCGCGAGCGCCTGGGATACGGCCAGCAATACTACTGAATTAGGGCGGCTAGCTCAAATTGCGAAGCCTTGGTGCAATTGTCACGGAAGGCTATGGGATTCTGCTGTCTCGCCTCCTACCCTAGTTGAGTTTACTACCCAATTCCGCCAGAACGGTATTAGGTAGCAAATTCTCTCAAGTTAAAAAGCTCCTACTCCATACCGTTGGGTGGAATACCCCGAGCCTCGGACATAGCCCAACTCTACACGGTAGTAGGTCTTAGTCGACCTACTAGTAGGGAGACATATTAAGCATTCATTCGACCTACGATTCTGACGCAGGCTGATTATTCCAAAATCTAGAAACTTTTCCCCGCCTCGACCGTAATGATTCAGCCCGTTTCACGGGTGGTCATCTTATGAGCGCTGGCGGGGCTGGAAATGTCGAGTGAGCAGGCAGACGCTCAGAAAATAGGAGAACTAATCCAGCAAGCTAAAGATGCCTTGGGGCATCGTGGCAGCTTTCGCCTTAGGACTTTGCTGGAAATGACTCTGATAGAACTGATGAAAACAAGCGCTAAGTTTCCTCAACATGACAGGCCATCCGCACCTTCAGCGGAATAGCGCCATTTGCGTCCCGCACGCTAAGGACCAATGCGGTGTCTTTGGCGTTGTCGGCTTCGGCGGCCAAAAGCAGCGCGACAGTGCGGATAGCTTCAGCTCGAAGGGGTGCGCCGCTTTCTAAGACCCGCCCAACGTCGTCCTGCAGTTCAGCGCCGTCGTTCACATCGAAAAAGTAGCGAGGCATGGGACCGTCTTCCGGATGCAAGATCGCACAACAGTCGGGTATGCGACATTTCTCTTAGACTGTTTGGTTTCGTGACGTCTACCTATCGGTTGGTATGGCTCGTGCGCTGTGAGGCGCTGCTTCAAGCTCGCGTTGCCGCGGAGCGGCGCGGAAATCGTCGGCGTGAGCCTGAGACAATGCAGTCCGACCGAATGTCTGACAGGCACGGGCGCCCACCTAGCATTGAAGGGGACATATTCGGCGGTCTCGGAAAGACGCCGGCAAAACATCCGCTATTATACAGCAGTCCGATCTAATCTCGTTTGATGGCTCACATCTAAGTTTCCCGGGAAATTGAACTACTTATGGTATTTTTGGCCCTTGAAAATCACTATCCGCTGTGGATTCATTAATCCGAAATGCTCATGTGCAAGCCGCGCCGTAATTTGTCATTTTAGGTGAACTTAATTATGTATAGATATATATTCGATGTGAATGAAGGCGATGATGCCGAGTGGGAAGATGAAGATTTGGAGTGCAAAGACCGCTCCGAGATTGAGCGGCATGCTCTCATGCTAATCGAAGAAGCCTGTACGAGACAGGCAGTTCGCGGCGCAGAAAGTCTTCCCTCTACCGTTGTTGTTTATGAAGAGAATGGCGGAATCATCATGAGCGCCCACGGGTGGCTTAAAGGAGCCGTTCGCGTGCGTTGGGAATCGGACTTGCAGCCGCGCCGACAATACGATCCATCGCGCCGCCACATCGCGGCTGCCCTTCAACTTCGATGCGTAAGCCAGATCGAACCCGCCGTTTGATCGCGGGTGAGTTTGCCATCAGTTTGACGGCAATCAACTGGTGCGTCCGGATTTTACCGCAATCGAGAAACGCCTAGCGCCAGAACTCGCGCAACTCGTCTGGAGCCATGCCAGTCGCTGTCATCACGACGGTGCCGCAAGCGGCAAAGACCGCTATGCAAAACGGTGTCGGCTTGCCGGAATGCCTTGCGAGGAACCCCAGCAATCGTTGCTTGGCAGTTTGTTCGATCTCATAGCGATCCGCGCATTCGCTGCCGGTCTCGTCAAATTCCACAGCGCGATCGTTGTAATACTCAAAAAAATATCGAGGCATGGCGCTACCCCCGTGCTTTTTATTTCTGTCGGCCCTTTGCCAGTGGGTGCATTAGCACGCTCTTTCGCACGGCTCACTGGTACAGGCTTACTAGTGCAGCTCAATGATAGAGCCTTGCCGACCTTACGGCCCGCTGGCGTCAATGTGGTTGCATGTCGTCGGTCGGGCTCGCGATAGCTCGGGGCTGCGGCCGAGCGCGGCCTACTTCAGATAGCCCTTCGCCTTCAGGTGCTCGTTCGAGGCATCTCGTTCGAGGCGTGCAGCTTTAAGACGAGCCGTATTCTGATCCGCGGGGCTGGCCGTTGGCTCGGCGGCGCGGCCGCCGGCACGACCCTGCGTTTTGGCGAATGCTGCCTCGGCCGTCATTCGCTCTTTGCTCTGGTTGTCAGCCAAAACACGTTCCTCAGTTTGCCCCCTCGGGGCCTTCACGGTGGCGACACGCTCTTAACCGGCGGTCTCATCAGCTGATAGTTTCAATCTACGAATACCTTCGCACCGTCGGCGTTCAAGATGTCGCGCTGATCGGCGCACCATTGATCCTCGCCCACATCCGCGATCTCGCGTGACACCCGATCGCTTTCGTCACTGATGAGATTGGCCGCCGGCTGTGGCCCAAGCGCTCGATCGAGTGTTTGGCGGGCGGTCCGCGCCAACCCCTCGGAAAGCCGATCGTCCAGCGTGTAGAGCTTGCCGCAGTGAAGGACGATGCCGGCCTGGGCGCAGACAACGCGGGCGAGACCCACAACCTTCTCGTCTCTCTTCTCGTCTTGCGCCGGATCAGCGTGGCCGATCGCCGGCACGAGGATGAAGCCGAGTATCAGGCCGACCAGCATGCGCTTCATTTTAGATAGCCTTTCGCCTTCACGTGCTCGGTGAGCCAGCTAGTGCTTCTTATCGGCTTCCAACTCGGCAAATGCACCGATGCCATTCACTTGAGCAGCCTGGGCGAAAGCGGCGAGAGCGTCGTCGTCGGTCGTGAAAGTCTCATCCCAGACCGTTGAGCCGCCGTCGTGGTCGACGACCTCAAGCTGCCACGGATCGTTCGGAGCATCAGCAAATCGGTAGATAAAGACGATGACCGTGATGCCTTGTTGGGTCACACGGCCGCCAAGGGGAGAGAACTGAAGTTCGCGATCGGGTGTCAGTGCAGCCATTGTTCATCCAGCTCCATCGGTTCGAATCCCCCACCCGGAATTCGAACTTTACGACCACCTGGTGTCAAACCAGATGCGCCATCCCAGGCGACTACGCCCACCAGGGCATCGCTTAGCTCTTCGCCCATTCGTCTGGCTGAACGTCATCGAGATGGTAGAGCGCGACCTCCGGCTGAGGATAGAAAGGCTTCTGGCTCTGGACGATGTCGAGCGGCCAGGGCGAGCGATCGGACGGATCGCCCTCGATGCTGCGACGGTCCTTAGCCCAGTTGAGGGCGAAGCGCACGGCTGCGTCGAGGTCACTCGCCTCCTGATGCGGTGACATGAGCTTGTGAACGCCGTCGCCGGCATTGGAATTAGAGCCAGACCCAAGTCTTAGGCGCGGGTGCACAAACTCATTCTGCTGCCGAGCGTGTCTCTTTGATCACAGATTCGACGGTGAGATTTTGTATAAGTTATGACCAATACCAGTCGCTGTAGCGATATAAATTTTCCTTCGCTGCCGCAATCAAACACTAATTTGTAAAGCTGGTTCTAGGGTCGACGACAGCAATTGAAGTCGAAAGGCTTCGTTTCTCCATTAGATTATGAGAGAGCCAGGAAACTCGATATGTTAAAAATTCGATGTTCAGTAATATTTAGCGGCTTTGCTTATCTCCTAGTCGCCATGGCTGGTCCATCCGCTGCATTTGAGCGGGTGATCAACTCACAAGGAGAGTCGGTAATTGAGCCTAAAGCAAAGATTATTGCATATAACTTGGCTAAAAGGCAGGCGCCTAAAGGCGTTGATTTAAGAAATATAGAACAAAATTGCTATAAGCAAGAAGATAGATCCTACAAATGCGAGTCGAGCTATAGCTTCGAGGTTCCAGACGATGACGATGGTCAGAGCACTGCTGTAGCCAGTTATAATTATGGTCGCACCGAAAGTGACGAGCCAGTGCGTTCGCGAAGGAGAGCGGCAGCCGCACCTGTGCTTCCCAGCAAGCCTTCTCGCGTGAATCGCAGTGATCAGGACGCTTACGATAGCTATATGAGTTCGGATAGCGGGCAAGGAATACGGCGTGACGGAACGCTGCTACCCTCAACTCAATCCGAGCCTATCCAAAGTACAACATCAGTTTCGGATGAAGCTGATACCTTGGGCGCGGCTGCTTCGGGAGTTAAAGGATTGCTAGATTTTGCAACTGCTGCGTTGCCCTTAGCAACTGGAATAGCTGCACAGCGTAATGCACCGATCCCGCGGTCGACAAATAATAAAGATGTTCGCGGCATACCAAATTATGGTAGCAGTGGCATTAGTGGTGGCAAAAAATAGCAAGTAAATCCACGTCGAGTCTCGGCCCTGCCGGCCTAGGCGCTCACGACAGATCCAGCGCGGCACGCAAGGGAAGATAGGCGAGCACCGCTCCCGTTTCGTCAGTGACCTCTACCGTCCCACGGCCGATCGGTCGCCCGTTACGTACCCTATCAGCCAGGATGCAGCGTGCGCTTTCAAGCGCCTCTGCCCTGGCGGCTTCGAGGCTTGGAAGCTCCATTCCTTCCGCGTCCTCTATCAGCTCCGCCCCTTCGCGGATGTGCAGAAAATAGCGTGGCATCGCGATACAATCGCGTACGTGCTGTGAAGTTTCTGTGAGGTAGCCGACTGACCCGACGCACAACCTAACCGGCAGACTCTGCATGGGCCGGTGCAGGCAGGGTGAGCTTATTCCGTGCCGTCGTATCGATCGATGTAGCGAAGGCCGTCCCAGAGTTCGGCGCTTAATCCATTAGCCATACGGCAAGCAGACATTTTAGCCGAAGCGTCTTCAGTCACCAGCAGTGGAGTGATCGAATGCACTCGACCATTCCGATCAAAAAGCACGACCCGGTAGCTCGGGCGCTCGGCGCTATTGCTGCCCGGCAATGGGCCGTATTCGATCTCAGTCTGCTGCGGCATGGCGTAAACCTGTTCGGCGAATCAGCACCTCACAAAGCTTGAGCATGCGAGAGCGCTATGCCCTGCCGTTAGATTGCGCGCAATGCAGTTGGAGTACGGACCATAGCCCATCGCGCATCAGACGTCCGGCCCTTGGTGCATTTGCTCCATAAGGCCGGTGCAACGGTATTGTGCAGCCAGCTTCAGTCGATTGAAGGGAAATGCTCGATGAAGCGCAGGCCATCCCACAGCTCGACGGCATGCCCATCCACCATAGCCTGCGCAAAGCCGAGGGCTTCGTCGTCGTCGGCAGCATTCAAATTGCTGGTAAAAACGACCGAACCATCCGCCCGCAATAGCACCGCCCGGTAGTTCGCTGGTCGCCAAGGCTCCTCATACGATGCGGACATTAGTCGCCTCATCGGCTGCTTACGGGAGACCTATGCGGCCGGCGTAACCGGCACTCGCTCACGCTGCTTCGGCGGCTGTTCGATATTGAACACCAGGCGCACGTTCACCACTACCGAGTCCGGACCATCGCGGATAACGACGATCAACGCGCCGCCATCCCCGCCCATCATGGCCGGCCTCGTCGCGAAGCCCCCGGCAACTCTTATGGCCTCTGCCTTGGCGGCTTCTAGGCCAGGAAGATCCTGGCCAATCTCGTCAATGACGTGAATGCCGTCATGAATATCGAAAAAGTAATGGGGCACGGCAGACAGCCTGTTCATCCAGCCGTACGGCTCGCCGCCCCGGCTGAAGATTGGCCACCATTGCTAATGCATATGCACGCTATCTCTGCCTGCCTTTTGCGCGCACCGGCATCTCGGTGCGATATCCGACACTGAGCACCCTGGATGCATTTCCTTCATAGGGTTGGATTGATGCGTGGATCTGCGGAAAGGCGGGCGAAATTGACGCTGCGCCTTCTATTCCAATGTGAGGTACGAAGCGGCGCGTTGAACCCGTAGGACGACCAATGGCGCTGGACCCCCGCAGGCATCTGGATCGATTCGATACCAAGCTTGCCAAGCGAGCTGACCGCCAGAAATCCGCCGACGAGGTTTGGGCCGAAGTCGGCGATGAGCAGAAGCGTCGCGACGAGACCACCGTGCGATTGAAAGCAGCTCGGCTGGCGCGCGAGGCCGAAGCCCCCGTTGCACCAAATCAGCCCGAGCACGAAAAACCCCGCGAGCCGTGAAGCTGCGGGGCTAAAGTGAGAGCGGGAGGCTGTCCTCGCTTGAGGTTTGATAGGCGGAGGGGAGTTAACGAAGAGTCAATCGGGCTAGGACTTGATGGCCTCCGCAGGGAAAGCGAGGCTGAGGTCGTCGGAGAATTCATGAGGCATAGACGCCGTCAAAGAAAGCAAATCGCTTCGGATACGGTCTAGCTCTTCAATAGATTTATCAAATCCTGGGTAATTCGCATTGCGCCGTTTGTGAGCTTCGTCCATTGCAATCAAGTTGTTGGGCAAACCGAGAATTTTCTTGAGGCGTTGATGATTGTCCTTGTTGAAAAAGAATTCACTCTCTTCAATCGCTATTGACGCTTGGCGCCAGCTTCTCCACGTATCCTCATCGAAAGGCGGCTGATAGAGCGCCGCCTGAGATACCTTTTAAGCTGAAGAATAGGCCGCAAAGCGCAGATTAAATAAATCAAATTTTAGCTTGTTGCTTGCCGTCCGCGCCTGAGCTTCGGCCGTTGTGGCCTGACTGTGAGCGAAAATACTCGTAACAGTCACGGCCGCTATAGTGCCGATAACCGTTGCAAGCGGGCCGCCGAAATCCTTGAAAAAGCAGTAGATGCTCACGAGGCGTCAGTCCTTCGGCTTGCGGGCGGCGCGCTCTCGCTTGCCCACCACAGCTTCAACGGCCATCTTCACAAACCCACTGATCGACTCTTTGGGTAGCAGCAAGGCGCGGATGCGATTGAGCGTCTCCTTGGCGAACCGCGAGGTCGTTGTTATCGAAGACAACCGTCCGACGCACTGGCGCGACCTGCCTGAGCCGCCCGCGGCCCTGGAACCCTCCTCATGACCGAAGCGCCAGCATTCGGCATCTGGCAGCCGATCAAGACCGCGCCTAGGGACGGCACTCGCGTTCTTGTCGCGAGCGGCGAGAAAGTGAACGGCATCGGCCGCTACATCAATCGCCCGGGAGAGGTCTTTTGGGAGATGGACAGCGGAACGCTCATCCTGCTGGGCGCGACCCACTGGATGCCACTGCCGCCACCTCCGCCGAAAGCCAAATCGTCTTGGCCGCCCACGCCATGGTCCGAGTCTAGCCGGTAATACGCGACACCAAACTCGCCGCCTCCGCGAAGCAGACAGAGCGGATCGCGGCGCTGCGGTTTGAATAGGGCGGAGGGGCGGTGAGACGGAAAATGGCCCCCTAGATTAATACCGCATCGAACGCTGACGGCAGTAACCGCCGTTGTCCTGGAAGCCGGCTGGGCACCTGCGCACGCAAGCACCAGCGGCAAACTTCAGTGGTGGGCGACAGGTGTTGCTGAAACGCTTCTCACGGAACTGGTAAGACTGAGCCGGACCCGCTGAAGCAGTCGTGGCCTCACCGATCGGCAGGCCGATCAACAACAGGGCGGTCGCGGTGACCAATCGAACGTTGCTCACTTCAAATTTCCCTTCGCCTTCAGGTGCTCGACCGGGGCGGTGGCGGCAGATGTGAGACTTAGCGCCCCCTGTAGGCCCACCCAGCACCTACTCCCCCGGCGTCCAATCGATGTTCGGGCGCTGCGCCAGCATCCGGTCGAAATAGCCGGCGACGGCCTGGGCGCCCTCCGAGTGCATCATCGCGACGGGATGCGCGAGGTAGGCACGGGCAAGGTCGACGGGGATCCGGCCGGCCTGAAGCGCGCCCAACACCTCGTCGATGAAGGCATCGTTGGCCTCGTTGAAATCGCTCGACAGCTTCTTGCGGTCGTTGAGCGCTCTGATCGGCATGCCGTGATCCTACGTCTCGAGTGCGGAGTGCAGTGAGGGCACGTTGTCGTCGATCGATAGCGGCCACGTCATCGACTGCTTCCGATCTGCTTCCGCAAGCAACGAAAACGACGAAGGCCACCCGGAGGTGGCCTCTAAATCGTTCGTCTCAAAAGAGAAACTGGAGCGGGCGAAGGGATTCGAACCCTCGACCCCAACCTTGGCAAGGTTGCGGTCTCGAAATCGTCGACCTGTTGCTGGAGGGAGTAGATCCCGTCCTGTTCGAACCTGCATCTCTCAGCCAAGCTCGAAGCCGCAAGCTACTTAGCCCCTGCCCAAAACCGGACATCCCGGACTTCCACTAAGGGTCAAACCGAGAAGCGAACAGCGATCGACCGCGCTACCGCCCGCTACGCGCTACCCGAGTATCGCGGCCTGCAGGGTTGCCGCGGCGTCCACGGCTCGCAGAGCGGCGCTTTCTGCTTCGGCGCGAGCATCTTCGGCGTTCTCGCTGTCCGGCTCTTGTAAAGGGCGGACCAATTCCAGGCCGCTGTGGCGGAGTAAAACCAGGCCAGTGGCGGCCGGCAGCTTGAACGATGAAGGGGCCCGATCGGGCC
>NZ_BPRA01000005.1 GCF_022179645.1 Methylobacterium thuringiense | reverse complement strand
ACCAGCGCCGGAAAGGCCGCGCCGAAATCGATCAGGAACTTGAAGCCCTCGACCTGGGTGATGGTGATGCTCGGTGCCATGCCGGCTGTGTCCTCGCCTGATCCTGCCGCCACGTGGTCCCGCCTTGGACCCAACGAACTGCCGCATGCCGGTATCCCGGAAGTGAGCGATCGAAGTGGTCCGGCCCGGTCTTGACGCTGATTTCGTATTTGGTATACCAGATGCCAATCACCGAGTCACTGGAGCGAGGGGGCGAGCCTCTCGATCCGGAAAACGGGAGGATCAGACGCCATGACCGATCCCTGCATCGCCATCCGGCACGCGGCGTCGGCGTGATCATGGCACCGGGCTTCGACGTTTCCGGGCTGGTCGCCGCCATCGGCGACGCGGTGGTCGTCTCCGATCCGGAGGGGCTGATCGTGGTCTGGAATCCGGCCGCCGAGCGGATCTTCGGATTTTCCGAGGCCGAAGCCCTCGGCCAGCGCCTCGACCTGATCACCCCCGACCGTCACCGTCGGCGCCACTGGGACGGCTACCACAAGACCATGCGCACGGGCGTGACCAAGTACGGCGCCGACGTGCTGCGCGTGCCGGCCCTGCACAAAGACGGCCGCGCGCTCTCCATCGCCTTCACCGTGGGCATGCTCCATGGCGCCGACGGCGCGGTCACCGGCATCGCCGCGATCATCCGCGACGATACCACGCGCTGGGAGGATGAACGCCAGCTGCGCCGCCGAGTCTCGGATCTGGAGGCCGAGATCCAAGCATCCGTTTCAGCGGAATTTGAAGACGAGCCAGATTTGACGTCGAAACACTGTTTTTAGACTTCGGATTTCTCAAAAAAACTTCGAAACCGCAACGCCGTCGACCACAGGGAGACAACGACCATGAGCCAGCCGCTCGAAGGCATCAAGATCATCGACTTCACCCACGTCCAGGCCGGACCGGCCTGCACGCAGCTCCTCGCCTGGTTCGGCGCGGACGTGATCAAGGTCGAGCGCCCCGGCGCCGGCGACGTCACCCGCAACCAGCTGCGCCACGTCGAGGGCGCGGACGCGCTCTACTTCACGATGCTGAACTCGAACAAGCGTTCGCTGACCCTCGACACGAAGGTCAAGCAAGGCAAGGAAGTCCTCGAGAAGCTGATCAAGGAATCCGACGTCATGGTCGAGAACTTCGGCCCCGGCGCCCTCGACCGCATGGGCTTCTCCTGGGCCAGGATCCAGGAGCTCAACCCCGGCATGGTGCTGGCCTCGGTCAAGGGCTTTTCCGACGGCCACCATTACGAGGACCTGAAGGTCTACGAGAACGTCGCCCAATGCGCCGGCGGCGCTGCCTCGACCACCGGCTTCTGGGACGGCCCGCCGACCGTGTCGGCCGCCGCGCTCGGCGACTCGAACACCGGCATGCACCTCGCCATCGGCATACTCACGGCGCTGCGCCACAAGGACAAGACCGGCAAGGGCCAGAAGGTCGCCGTCTCGATGCAGGACGCGGTGATCAATCTCTGCCGCGTAAAGCTGCGGGACCAGCAGCGCCTCGACGCCGTCGGCTACCTCGAAGAATACCCACAATATCCGCACGGCACGTTTACGGACGTGGTGCCGCGCGGCGGCAATGCGGGCGGCGGCGGCCAGCCGGGCTGGGTGCTGAAGTGCAAGGGCTGGGAGACCGACCCGAACGCCTACATCTACTTCACGATCCAGGGCCACGCCTGGGCCCCGATCTGCAAGGCGCTCGGCCGCGAAGAGTGGATCGACGACCCGGCCTACAACACCGCCCGCGCCCGCCAGGACAAGATCATGGACATCTTCGGCACGATCGAAGAGTGGCTCGCCGACAAGACCAAGTTCGAGGCCGTCGACATCCTGCGCAAGTTCGACATCCCCTGCTCGCCGGTGCTCTCGATGAAGGAGATCTCGGTCGACAAGTCCCTGCGCGACAGCGGCACCATCGCCGAGGTGCAGCACCCGAAGCTCGGTTCGTACCTGACGGTGGGAAGCCCGATCAAGTTCTCCGACCTCCAGGTCGACATCAAGGCCTCGCCGCTGCTCGGCGAGCACACCAACGAGGTCCTGGCCGGCCTCGGCTACAACCAGCAGCAGATCGCGGAGCTTCACGACGCCAAGGCTGTCTGAGCCGCGGTTTCGGAAACGAGACGGCCCGGGGGTGGCGCGCGAGCCTGACCGACCCCGAGCCCGGCTCCTCCTCATTTCTCCTCTCTTGGCAAGGGCGCGACGGCGGCGACGAGCCACCGACGCTCCCTTGCGACAACTCCGGGCCGATCCGTCGGTCCGGCTTTTCTTTTTGGGAAGGCGGAGGCGACGGGCTATGCCGTCGCCGCCCCGATCCCGTCAGCGCCGAGGCCCGTGCCGATGCTGAGCCCGTTCCTGAGCCGGTTCGTTCCGGATCTGCTCGCCATCAGCACGCGGGAGCGCGTCCGCTCCGCTTGCGGCGCGTTGGTCGGGATCCTCCTCACCGGATTGATCGCGCGGAGCGCCGTCGGATCGGACGCCGCTTTGCCGGCGCTGATCGCGCCGATGGGCGCCTCGGCCGTCCTGCTCTTCGCAGTGCCGTCGAGTCCGCTGGCGCAGCCCTGGTCGATCCTCGGCGGCAACCTGGTGGCGGCGCTGGTCGGCGTCACGGCGGCGGCGAGCATTACCGACCCGGTTCTGGCCGCTTCCGTTGCGGTGGGGCTCGCCATCGCGCTGATGATGCTCCTCGGCTGCCTGCATCCGCCGAGCGGCGCCGTGGCGCTGACGGCCGTGCTCGGCGGCCCGGCGATCCGCGATCTCGGCTACGGTTTCGTGCTCTGGCCGGTCGGCCTGAACTCGGCCCTGCTGCTGGTCTCGGCCCTGGTATTCAACAACCTGACGGGACGCTCCTACCCGCATGTGGCGCCGGGCCGGCCGGCGCGCGGCAACGATCCGATCCCGGCCTCGGGCAGCGGCCTCACCGCCGCAGATCTCGATGCGGCGCTCCGGGACGTCGACGAGATCCTCGACATCGGCAGAGGCGACCTCCAGGCAATCCTGCGCCGGGCACAGATCCATGCCTCGCTGCGCCGCTCGGGCCAGACCACCTGCGCCGCGCTGCTCTCGCGAAACGTCCGCGCCATCGCGCCCGAGACGCCGTTGCGCGACGCCCTCGAGATGCTGCGCGGCCACCGCGTCACCATTCTGCCGGTCACCGACGAGGGCGCACGGGTGCTCGGCGTCGTCACCCAGAGCGACCTCATCGACAAGACGGTGTGGGACATGCGCGGACCGCGCCTCGGGCTCGGCCGCCGGCTCCGGCTGACGCGCGACCGCGGCCGCGCTCCGCACGGCTCGGTCGCCGACGTCATGACCACGGACATCACCACGCTGCACCCGGACACGGTGGCCGGCGAGGCCGCCCTTCTGATGACGCAGGCCGGTCTCCACCATGCGCCGGTCACCAGCCCGGACGGGCGGCTGGTCGGCGTCGTCGCGCAGACGGATCTGGTGGGTGCGATGCTCGCCGACATGGCGAGCCGCGGCGACGAGGGTCCGAGCCTACGCCTGGCGTCCGCCGGAGCGTCCTGACCGCTCGTACCAGCGGCCTTCGACCATAACCGGTCCAAGGCGTCCGCCGCACGACCAGCGGCGGCACGCTTTCGCGCTTACCAACGGCCAGTCGCAGGAAGGGGCAGAGCTTTCGTCCGTTTGCATCAGTCGACGGCCGACAGCATCTCCCGAAGAAAGAAATCGACGGCCTGCCGCACGACGGCCGGGTCGTAGGCGTGCCGCCCGTCATACTCGACATAGGTGACGTCGTAGCCGGCTTGCCGGAGCAGGCGAGCATGGACGCGGCCGCTGCGGTCGATTGGAATCTGTTCGTCGCGGGTGCCGTGCGAAAGGAAGATGCGCGGCGCGCCGGCCTGGAGCTGGACGGACAAAAAACCCGCCGAGGACACGATGACGTGGCTGACGCGATCGCCGTTGGTGAGCCCGAGGGACAGCGCGTAGCTGCCGCCGTCGGAATGGCCGGCGAAGGCGAGCCGGCCGGGATCGAGCAGGAAGCGCGCGGTGACGGCCGCCAGAGCCAGGTCCAACCGTTCGCGGTCGGGGCCGTTGCCGGCGATCACGAGGTCCCAGGTCGGATGGAGCGATTGCGGCGCCAGCAACAGGAAGCCGCGGGCCTCGGCATGGGCCTCCAGCATCGGCAGGATCTTTTGGGCGCTGCCGCCGCCGCCATGGAACAGCACGACCAGCGGCACCGGCCGGCGCGCGGGAACCGCCTGCGGCACGAACAGGACCGCGTCGCGCTCGGGAAACAGCCCGAGGTCGTGACGGCCCGGGGGGAGCGGCTTTTCGGTCGGCAGCCGGGGGAGGAAGCTCAACCGGCCCGCGAGCTGGGGGTCGATCATGGCGTTACCCGCGTTGGTGTCGGCTCATGCCGTTCCGGATGATCGGATCGGCATGCGACTGGGGCTCTCCTCCACCTCTGGGGGAGGTGGCCGCGAAGCGGACGGAGGGGGCCGGCGCCGTCGTCCCCGGCATGGGTTCGGTGCCGCCCGCTCCACCGCGCTGCGCGCGGTCCCCCTCGCCCAGAGGGCGAGGAGTGGCACGGTGACCGCTTCGATCGACAGGACACGGTATCGGAAGGCGCAACCTCGACAGCCTCGCTGGCTGCCGGGGCAGGGCCGGTCTCGTTAGAGACTCGACGAGGCGAGCCGCCCTCACGTCTTCTTCTTGATCGCGCTCTGCGGATTGAGGCTGCCGATATTGCCGCTCTCGCTGCCGGCGGCCGGGTCGATCGCGGCGTTGATCAGAGTCGGCCGGCCCGAATCCATGGCCGCATCCACCGCGCGCTTGAGCTCGTCGGGGGTGGTGACGTGGGCGCCGACGCCGCCGAAGGCTTCCATCATGCGGTCGTAACGCGCCTCCGGCACGAAGACGGTGGTGGCCGGGTCGCGGCCGGTCGGGTCCGTGTCGGTGCCGCGGTAGATGCCGTTGTTGTTGAACACCACGATGCAGACCGGCAGGTTGTACCGGCAGATGGTCTCCACCTCCATGCCGGAGAAGCCGAAGGCGCTGTCGCCCTCGACGCACAGCACCGGCTTGCCGGTCTCGACAGCGGCGGCGACGGCGAAGCCCATGCCGATGCCCATGATGCCCCAGGTCCCGACGTCCAGGCGCTTCCTCGGCTGGTACATGTCGATGATCCCGCGGGCGAGATCGAGGGTGTTGGCGCCCTCGTTGACGAGGATTGCGTCCGGCCGCTCCTTGATCACGGTGCGGAGCGCGCCCAGCGCCGAGTGGAAGTCCATCGGCGCCGTGTTCTTCATCAGCTTCGGCGCCATCTTGGCGACGTTGGCCTCGCGCTTGGAACGCAGCGTCTCGATCCAGTCGGCCGGCGCGGTCTTCCAGCCCTGGCCCATGCCTTCGAGGAGTGCCGCGAGGCAGGAGCCGATATCGCCGACCACGGGCGCGACGATCTCGACGTTCGAGTCCATCTCCCGCGGCTCGATGTCGATCTGGATGAAGCGCTTGGAGCCGGGCGCGCCCCAGGTCTTGCCCTTGCCGTGCGAGAGCAGCCAGTTGAGGCGGGCGCCGACGAGGAGGACGACGTCCGAATCTTTCAGAGCCGTCGAGCGCGCGGCACCGGCCGAGAGCGGATGCGTGTCCGGAAGGAGGCCCTTGGCCATGCTCATCGGCACGTAAGGGATGCCGCTGGTCTCGACGAGTTCGCGCACGAGTTCGTCGGCCTGGGCGTAGGCGGCGCCCTTGCCGAGCACGATCAGCGGGCGCTTGGCGTTCTTCAGTTCCTCAATGGCGCGGGCGACGGCCGATGGCGCCGGGATCTGGGCAGGGGCCGCGTCGATCACCTTGACGAGCGAGGCCGCGCCGGCTTCGGCATCCATCACCTGGCTGAAAAGCTTGGCGGGGAGATCGAGATAGACCCCGCCCGGACGACCGGAGACGGCGGCGCGGATGGCGCGGGCGATGGCGATGCCGATATCGGCCGCGTGCAGCACGCGGAAGGCGGCCTTGCAGAGCGGCTTGGCGATGGCAAGCTGGTCCATCTCCTCGTAATCGCCCTGCTGCAGGTCGACGATCTCGCGCTCGGAGGAGCCCGAGATCAGGATCATCGGGAAGCAGTTCGTGGTGGCGTTGGCGAGTGCCGTCAGGCCGTTGAGAAAGCCCGGGGCCGACACGGTGAGGCAGATGCCGGGCTTCTTGGTGAGGAAGCCCGCGATCGCCGCCGCGTTGCCGGCATGCTGCTCGTGCCGGAAGGAGATGACGCGCATGCCCTCGGCCTGGGCCATCCGGCCGAGATCGGTGATCGGGATGCCGGGCACGCCGTAGATCGTCTCGATGCCGTTGAGCTTCAGCGCGTCGATGACGAGGTGGAAGCCATCCGTCAGCTCCATCGGAGCGTCGGCTTCGGCGATGCTGACGTCGGTCGTCGACGTATCGATGAGCTTGGCCACTGCAAACATGTCGTTCCCTTCCGAGAGAATGTGTGAGGTGTCACCCTTGTCCGACCGGGTTGTTCGGAATCGGCGGGCGCGTGGGATCCGGCTGAGATCCGATCTTTGGTATACCAAATACCAATAATTGGGTCAACGAAAACGCCGGCCGAAATGGGGATCGGCCGGCGTCTGGGAGATCGTCAGGCGAGGGTGAGCGAGCGATCTTTGGCCACGGCCTGGCCCGGCTCCTCGGTGAGGTAGCGCCGGCGCAGGGGCTTCAGCACGAACATCGCGAGCGATGCCGCGACGATGTTGAGACCGATGATCAGCGCGAACACCGCCGACCAGCCATAGGCCGCCGAGAGCATACTGCCGAACGGCACCAGGAAGGCGGCCGATCCCTTTGCGGTGTAGAGGAGCCCGGCATTGCTCGCCGCGAACTTCGAGCCGAACGTGTCGCCGCAGGTGGCCGGGAACAGCGAGTAGATCTCGCCGAACACCCCGAAATAGACAGCCGTCGCGAAGACGAAGACGTAGGGGTTGGTGCCGAGGTTGAGCAGGACGATGATCGCCATTGCCGCGATGCTGAAGGCGATGAACATCGTGTTCTCGCGGCCGATATTGTCCGAGACCCAACCGAAGAACGGCCGGCCGAAGCCGTCGAAGATCCGGTCCAGCGAAATCGCGAAGGTCAGGGCCGCCATCTGCAGGCCGAACAGGCTCACCGGGACGTCGGCGACCTTGAAGTCATGGGCGATCGGCGCGATCTGCGCCGCCGCCATCAGGCCGCCCGAGGCCACCATGACGAACATGGCGTACATCACCCAGAACACGGGGGTACGGACCGCTTCCTTCGGGCTGC
The DNA here is from genome assembly GCF_022179645.1 of Methylobacterium thuringiense. Classification (GTDB taxonomy): domain Bacteria; phylum Pseudomonadota; class Alphaproteobacteria; order Rhizobiales; family Beijerinckiaceae; genus Methylobacterium; species Methylobacterium thuringiense. The sequence continues at coordinate 223,741 of NZ_BPRA01000005.1, read as the reverse complement.
GGTCGACGCTCGTCTGCGGCAGGCGCAGGCTCTTGCGCTGGACCGGGCCGGCCGAGCGCGGCTTGCGCAGCAGAAACGACAGGGCGACGACGACGAGGCCCTGTCCGACGCCGAAATACAGGAAGGCGTCCTGGTAGCCGCTCGTGGCGATCATCTTGGCGATCGGAACCACCGTGATGGCCGCGCCCGCGCCGAAGCCGGCCGCCGTGGCGCCGGCCGCGAGGCCGCGACGGTGCGGGAACCACTTCAAGGCGTTGCCGACGCAGGTACCGTAGACCGAGCCGGCCCCGATCCCGCCGATGACCGCGGCCGTGTACAGCACGGGCAGCGACTCGGCATGGGCGTTGAGGAACCAGGCGAGACCGATCATCACGCCGCCGAAGCCGACCACGACGCGCGGGCCGTAGCGGTCCACGAACCAGGTCTCGATCGGTACGAGCCAGGTTTCCGTTGCGACGAAGATCGTGAAGGCGAACTGGATGGCCGCACGGCCCCAGTGAAACTTGGCGTCGATGGGATCGACGAAGAGCGTCCAGCCGTACTGCAGGTTGGCGATCATCGCCATGCAGAGCACGCCGAAAGCGAGCTGCCACCATTTGGCCGAGGGCGCGTCGTGCGCTGCCTCCCGGTGTCGAGCGGATGTGTTCGGCGCGTCCTGGCGATCCATCCCGGATACCTCCCGTTGCGGGTTTTCTTGATTCCGTAGCAGGTCCATCAAGCATGATATTTCTAGGTATGCAATATACCAGAGATCGGATCGGGCGAAGAATATGGTGCCGCGCAGGTCGATCGTACGATCCGCGCTGGGCATGGTCGAGACCGAAGGCCTGATCATCGCGGCCGGAGGAGGGCCGAAACGACGACGCGCGCCGGGCGTCTCAGCCACGGCGCGCGTCCGCGCAAAAACAAACCGGCGGCCGGTTGCTCGAACCGGCCGTCGGCGATCGTGGGGAGGTTACTCCGCGGGAACCGCGTGGAGGGCGAGCGCCGGCTTCGTATAGGCGGCCCGCATCGGCTTGAGCACGAACAGCGCCATCAGCGCTGCGAGGATGTTCAGCCCGGCCGCGGCCAGGAACACCGCGTGCCAGCTTCCGGTCATCGTGGTCAGCACGCTGGAGAAGGGCACGATCAGCGCGGCCGTGCCCTTGGCCGTGTAGAGCAGGCCGGCATTGGTCGCGGCGTATTTCGAGCCGAAGGTGTCGCCGCAGGTGGCTGGGAACAGCGAGTAGATCTCGCCCCAGGCGAAGAACACGAGCCCGGTGAGGATCACGAACATGAACGGGTCCTGCCCGAACACGCTCAGGAGGTAGATGCCGACGCCTTCGATGCCGAAGGAGAGGAACATCGTGTTCTCGCGGCCGATATGGTCGGAGACCCAGCCGAAGAACGGTCGGGTGACGCCGTTGAGCACCCGATCGATCGTCGCTGCGAAGGTCAGGGCCGGCAACGTGATGCCGAGCAGGCTCACGGGGGTGTCGATGATGTGGAAGTCCTTGGCGATCGGCCCGAGCTGGGCGGTGGCCATCAGGCCGCCGGCCGCCATCATCACGAACATCGCGTACATGATCCAGAAGATCGGCGTGCGCACCATCTCGCCGGGCGTGAAGTCGCGCTTGCTCTGGCTGACCTTGGCCACCTCCGGCACGTCGCCCTTCTTCGGCGCGATCAGGAACAGCGCCAGGATCATGACGACGACGCCCTGGCCGATGCCGAAGTAGAAGAAGGCCGACTCGTAGCCGTAGTTCTTGATCATCGCCTGGATCGGGATGACCGTCAGTGCCGAACCCGCGCCAAAGCCCATCGCGGTGAGGCCGGCGGCGAGGCCGCGGCGATCGGGGAACCACTTCAGCGAGTTGCCGACGCAGGTGCCGTAGACGGCGCCGGCGCCCGTGCCGCCGACGGCGGCGGCGGCGTAGAGCATCGTCAGCGAGTCGGCGTAGGAGTTCATCACCCAGCCGACGGCACAGAGCAGGCCGCCCATCAGCGCGACGATGCGCGGGCCGTACTTGTCGACGAACCAGCCTTCGATCGGGACGAGCCAGGTCTCGGTGACGACGAACATCGTGAAGGCGACCTGGATCGCGGCGCGGTCCCAGCCGTGACGCTCCTGGATCGGGTTCACGAAGAAGGTCCAGCCGTACTGCATGTTGGCGATCATGCACATGCAGACGATGCCGAAGACCAGTTGCAGCCATCGACTGGTGGGCGGTGAACCGGCTGTCGTGGAGGGGGTAACCATGGCGTTTCTCCAAGGAGAGGTCTTTGGGATGCTTGGCGTTATTGGACCGTCTTGATTGTCTTGATTCTTGATTGCGTCGTCGGCCGGCCGGCTTCGCGCGGATGGCTGCGGACGAGGTTCGGACGCTCCTGCGCAGACGAGCGCCGCAAGCGGAAAGCCGTATTGAAATAAGTTCGGGGACGTCGTCCTTCGGTCACGGGTCAAGGCCTCCGTCGGAGCGAAGAGGCGCGAGAGAAGTGAGTGTCGTCACAAGCCCGGCGGTGCCGGAATCATGCGAATGCTTCGACGGCCAGATGCGGATGTATGTTTCCGCTTCTCCGACCGGCGCCTGCACCATAATTCAAAATTCAGAATTGACAATAGGTATGTTGTATACCAGATTGGCCTCCATGGATCGTTCCCGGCCATAAGGGGACACCTGACAGGAGGAGCGCCATGGACCGGGAATCGGGCCGAGCGCGCGGCAGAACGGACGCGCCGCGCATCCACAGGGATAGCTCCGTGGGCGAAGCGGCGCGGCGGCTCTCGCAATCGGGCGCCGGGGCTTTGCTGGTCGTCGATGGCCATGCCGCGGATGCCGCCGTCGTCGGGCTGTTGACCGAACGCGACATCTTCCGGGCCCTCGCCACACGCGGCTCGGACATCTACGGTCATTGCGTCTGGGTCATCGCCGAGCACGACTTTCCGGCGATCGACGTCACCGCCTCGCCCGGCGACCGGATGCGGGCCTTCTGCGACCACAAAGTCGACCACATCGCGCTGATGGACGGATTTCGGGTCAGCGCTATCCTGAGCATCTGGGATTGCGCCGGTGCGGCGGACGCCGCGGCTGCGCGAGCCTAGAGCGCCTTCCGGCCAAGTGGATACCGCTTGGCCGAAAGAAGGCGCGGCAAGACAAAGCCTCGGAGCCGCGGGCGATTGCAGGGCGATCGGGCACGGCTCCAAGCCCCCCATCGCATGAGCCGAAAGAGCGCCCGATGAAATACCTCACCGTCGTCGAATGCCCGGTGGCCTTTCCGGCCGAGAACGAGCACGGCCTGTCGAGCAAGGACATGCTGCCCCGCGCCGGCGTGACCGGCGGCCTCGAGAGCCGGCACGTGCGGGTCCTGGAGAACCGGATTACCGCGGTCTGCATCTGGGCGAGCCAAGCCCAGGCCGAGCGGTTCTTCGACCGGGACTGGCACGACAAGGCCGACGCGATCTGGGGCGCGGAATACCAGACCCGGTTCGAGACGATCGACAGCGTGTCGGCCGCCTGAGCGATCCGGCCCGGGGCCTCGCAAGTGGCTATGCCGGAGCCCGACCCCATCGCGAACGGCGACGGCACCGGCTTCCACGCCTGGAACCCCGGCCTCGTCTCGGGCCTGCCGCGCTACGTCCGGCCGCTGGCCACCGTCTTCCGGCCGGAGAACGTCGAGAACACGTTCGCGGAGATCCATGAACTCAGCGATTTCAGCGGGCTGCCGGCGACGCAGCTCGCCCTGTTCCGCCCCGAGCGCCTCGTCGTCCACGAGGTGCTGATCCGGGTGATGGCCGACCTGTCGGTGCCCCTCGGAAGCGTCTACGCCGATCTCGGCGTCAACACCCGCCGCATCGCGGCGACGATTCTTCGCGATGGCGTCGCGGCGCGCCTCCCGCAGATCACCGAACTCCTGGCGTCGATCCGTACCCGGGCGAACGCCGTGCTCGATGGCGAACTCGCGGCCCTGTTCGACCATCCGGGAGAGGAAGGCGATCGCGAAAAACGGCCGTTCGGCCTGTCGGTCTTCGCACGGCGTGTCCCGTCGCCGCCCGCCGAGGACCGCGAGGCGCGTGCCCTGCGCCGCCTCCAAGAGCCGGCGGGTGCACCCGAAAGCCTGGAGCGCTGCGCGCGCGAGTCCCTGCGCACCGTCGTGGCGTGCGTCGTCACCCGCCAAGGCTGTCTGATCCGCGATCGGAGGTTGCTGCGGGGGCTCGCCGTCATCCTCGTCTCGAACGCCCATGGCAGCCGGCGGATCGGGGAGACCCTCGAACCCTGGATCGCGGCCGTCGTCGCGCAGGAGGGCTATCGCCGGGTCGGCGCCCAGGACCGACCCGTGGTCATGAACGTCAAGGGCGCCTCGGCCTCGGGGAAGAGCACCATCCGCCCCTACCAGCGGGCGCTCGTCGAGCGCAGCGGCGCCGACTGGTCCGACTTCGCGGTGATCACACCCGACGTCTGGCGGAAATTCCTGCTCGACTACGACGGCCTCGGGCCGGCCCGGCTTTATGCCGGCCCACTGACCGGCCACGGAGTCGAGATCATCGACGCCAAGCTCGACCTTTACATGGCCCGCAAGGCGGCCGAGGGCCGGATTTCGCACCTGCTGATCGACCGCTTCCGCTTCGACAGCTTCTCCGCCGATGCGCGCGGCGACGGCACCAGCCAACTGCTGACCCGCTTCGGCCACCGGATCTACCTGCAATTCATGATCACTCCGCCCGAGGCGACGGTTGAGCGGGCCTGGAAGCGCGGCGAGGAATTCGGGCGCTACAAGGCCGTGGAAGACCTCCTCGCGCACAACGTCGAGGCCTTCGCGGGCATGCCGCGGCTGTTCTTTCTGTGGGCCCTGCGGACGGACAAGGCGGTGGCGTTCGAATTCCTGGACAACACCGTCCTGAAGGACGAGACTCCGCGCACCATCGGCTTCGGCAGCAACGGTGCCATGACCGTCCTCGACGCGCGGGCGCTCCTCGATATCGACCGCTACCGTAGGATCGACATCCACGCGCGCTCGCCCGCGGAAGTCTATGCGGGCGCCGATCTCGCCCCCGAGCACAATGCCGGATTTTTGCGGGACTGCGTCGGCCGGCTCGCCAGCGTCCGGTTCGCCGAGCGCTCGACCGGCCGCGTCTTCGCCCGGTTCGAGCGCAGCCGCCTCGTCGGCCTCGATCGGGATGTGTATGCCGCCGTCTGCACGGATGACGGGATGCGGGACGCGCTACTCGCCGCAGGCCTTCCCGCCGGGGTCATCGATGTGGCCGGGATCAGCGAGACGCTGTGCGCCGCGGAGATCTCCACGCTGGGAGCATGGGGGCGCGGATAAAAAGCTTCCGAACGGTCGCGGTGCCGCACCGCAGCATCGCGATGGGCCGAAAATGCTGGCCCTCGGAGGGAAATCACGACGACAGCGCGCCCCAGCATGCACAAGGCGCATGGCTGTATCTGGTATTTTGTACTTCATATCCAAAATAACACGAGCTATCACTCTCTTGTCGCACCGCAACATCGGTTCAAGAGGTCATCATGCTCGGTACCGCCCTCGTCGCCCTCGTCCTTCTCTTCGCCCTCCAGGGTCTGCTCGTCGTCAAGCTTGCCGACAAGCTGACCGCGAACGCCGCAACCAGCCCCGATGGCCGCAACGGGAACCTCCAGAACGCCGGCCGCTACGCACAGCTCGCCTGACGGGCTTGGCCGTTCACCGGTCGGTAGACGATCGCTCATCGACGGCTCGCTGCACTCTCGGCTTGGCCGACGAACGCTGCGGCGATGACGGCGAGATCGGACGGATGGTCCGACGCCTCGCTGCCGGTGGGCGGCATCGGTGCCTCCAGGTCTTGGCCGAAGGCTTCCGCGAGGAGTGCCAGGGGTTCGTCGATCATCGTCATTCCTCAGACGCCACCAACCATCCGACGCATCGAATCGCAGCTTCGTAGCCACTCTTGGTATTTGGCATACCAAAATACAATTCGTCAATATAATGCATGCTCGTATCCGCGATCTCCGCGGCACGTGAACGTTATTCTGCGGCGACCCTCTGGATCGCGCCGGTGGCGCCCGAACCCCGTATCGTGTCGATCTCGGCCTCGGAGCAGCCCAGCACGTCGCGAAGAACCTCGTCGGTGTGCTCGCCGAGGAGCGGCGACCGCGTGATTGCCACGGAATTCGCCGAGAGCTTGATCGGGTTGCCGACGGTCAGATACGGCCCGCGCGTCGGGTGATCGACCTCGACGACCGTTCCGCTGGCGCGCAGCGCGTCGTCCTCCGCGATCTCCTTCATCGACAGGATCGGCCCGCACGGGATGTCGTAGGCGTTGAGGATCTCCATCGCCTCGAGCTTGTCGTGCTTCATGGTCCACGCTTCGATGCGCGTGAAAATCTCGTTGAGATGCGGCAGCCGGGCTTTCGGCGTCACGTAGTCCGGATCGGTCTTCCAGCCGGGCTCGCCGATGATGTCGCAGATCGGCTCCCAGACCGCGCCTTGGGTGATGAAGTAGATGTAGGCGTTGGGGTCCTGCTCCCAGCCCTTGCATTTGAGAATGCGCCCAGGCTGGCCGCCGCCGGAATCGTTGCCGGCCCGCGGCACGGATTCGCCGAACTCCACACCCTCGCCGAACTGGCTGTATTCCGCGAGCGGGCCCCGCGCGAGGCGCTGCTGGTCGCGCAGCTTCACCCGGCAGAGGTTGAGCACGCCGTCCTGCATGGCGCAGTCGACGCGCTGGCCCTGGCCGGTCTGCGTGCGGTGGTAGAGCGCCGTGACGATGCCTAGCGCGAGGTGCAGGCCGGTCCCGGAATCGCCGATCTGCGCGCCGGTCACCGTCGGCAGGCCATCGCGCCAGCCGGTGGTGGAGGCGGCCCCACCAGCGCATTGCGCAACGTTCTCGTAGACCTTGCAATCCTGGTAGCGGCCCGGGCCGAACCCTTTCACGGAGGCGAGGATCAGGCCCGGATTGGCAGCCTGCAGTGCCTCCCAGGTCAGGCCCATGCGGTCGAGGGCACCCGGCGCGAAATTCTCGACGAGGACGTCGCATTCCCGGATCAGCCGCCAGAGGAGTTCCTTGCCGGTGGCGTTCTTGGCGTCGATCGTGATCGAGCGCTTGTTGTGGTTCAGCATCGTGAAATAGAGGCTGTCGACGCCGGGTATGTCCTGCAGTTGCTGGCGCGTGGCGTCGCCGGCGCCGGGCCGCTCGACCTTGATCACGTCGGCGCCGAACCAGGCGAGAAGCTGCGTGCAGGTCGGGCCGGACTGGACATGCGTGAAGTCCAGGATTCTCACCCCATCGAGTGGCGTGCCCGTCATAGTCTCCTCCCGAGGAGCGGTTGGTCTTCCGCGGATCCCGGCCGGGCCTTTGTCGGTCCGTACCGGGGCGCGCGCCGCCTGGAAGCGGGCGACCCGGATCTGCTGCGGACCGAACGAAACTCGGGCGCGGAGCAAGGGCGAAAGCTTCGTGTTCGACGACTCGCAGAGTATTGGCATACCAAATACCAGCGGTCAATTTTGCTGGCTGCCGCGGGTGCGACCGTTTCGGGCTATGCCCTGCCAAGCGCGGCCGCCGCCTTGTGTTTCCAACGGTGAGCCGCCATGGTCCCGACGGTTCGCGAAGCCTTCAGCGATCCCGATCCGAAGCCAATACCGGACTGATACTGACGCGATGCAGACCTTCACAATAAAGCCGATCGTCCCGGCGACGAGTTTGCGGACACTGGCGTATGAAGCGCTGAAGTCTGCCATCACCAACATGGACATCTACGGTCAGACCGGTGACGTCCGCCTCGACGAGCGCGGCCTGTCGCAGACGCTCGGCGTCAGCCGCACGCCGATCCGCGAGGCGCTGACGGTGCTGGAGCAGGAAGGCTTCGTCCGCAACGAGCCGCGGCGCGGCGTCTTCGTCGTGCGCAAGACCCGCAAGGAGATCGTCGGCATGATCCAGGCCTGGGCGGCCCTGGAGAGCATGGCCGCGCGGCTCGCCTGCGCGCGCGCTTCGGACGAAGACCTCAAATGCATGCGCACGATGTTCCCCGAATTCTTCGAAGGTACGCCGGCGGACCACCTCGCCGAATATTCGGAAGCCAACATCCGCTTCCACCAGAAGATCATCTCGCTCGGTCATTGCGAGGTCATCCAGGATCTCTGCAGCAATCTGCTGATGCACGTGAAGGGCGTCCGCAACATCGCCCTGCGCGAGGGCGATCGGGCCTCGACGTCGATTGCGGAGCACATCCAGATCATCGAGGCGCTCGAAGCGCGCGATGCCGATCTCGCCGAGCGGCTCGTCCGCGATCACGGGCTGGGCCTTGCCATCCATGTCGAGCGTTACGGCAAGCACCTGGAATGAAGCCGTAGATCGGTGCAGCCGGTTGGAACTGGGGTTCGCAAGCCCAAGTATCGGCGGTCGCGACTTGGGCCAGTTTCGCTTGGTCGGCGGGCCGACGCGCTTCGATGTTCTGCATGTCCGGAATGGACTGGAACGGCGATAGCGAGCCATCGACGATCTACATGACGAAGAAGGGAGCCGCGCTCGAAACGCGGCTCCCTTCTTCGTTCCAAGCCCGTGGCCAACCCGATCGGATCGCGGGGCCACGTCCTGGTGTTGTCCCCGTTTCCCTTCGACGAAACGGCAACCGTCTCGTCGAAGGATCCGCTAGTGCCGCGGCAGGCGGTGCAGCGCCTTGAGGAAGATGTCGACGTCCTCGCGGGTGTTGTAGAAGGCGAGCGAGGCGCGGATCGACTGGTCGACGCCGAAGCGGCGCAGGGCCGGCAGGGCGCAGTGGTGGCCGGAGCGCACCGCGACACCGTGGCGGTCGAGGTGGTGGGCCACCGCCTCGTTCTTCTGGCCCTCGATCGTGAAGGACATCACGCTGGCCTTCTCGCGGGCCGTGCCGATGAGGCGCAGACCCTTGATGTCGGCCAAACCCGCCTGCGCATAGTCCAGCAGGTCGTGCTCGTAGGCCGCGATGGCCGGCAGGCCGACGCTCTCCAGGTAGTCGAGCGCCGCACCGAGGCCGACCGCGCCGGCGATGTCCGGCGTGCCCGCCTCGAACTTTTCGGGCGCGCCCTTGTAGACGGTCTTCGTGAAGGTCACGTCCTCGATCATGTGGCCGCCGCCCTGCCAGGGCGGCATCGCCTCGAGCAGGTGCTTCTTGCCGTAGAGGGCGCCGATGCCGGTCGGCCCGAACACCTTGTGGCCGGAGAAGACCACGAAGTCGGCGTCGAGCGACTGCACGTCGATCGGGATGTGCGGGGTCGACTGGGCCGCATCCACCAACACCGGCACGCCGTAGGCGTGGGCCAGCGCGATGATCTCGCGGACTGGGTTCACCGTGCCCAGCGCGTTGGCGACATGCGTCACCGACACGATCTTGGTGCGGCCCGAAAGCAGCGCGGCATACTGCTCGAAGATGATCTCGCCGCGATCGTTGACCGGGATCACCCGCAAAGTCGCGCCGGTGGCCTGCGAGAGCAGTTGCCAGGGCACGATGTTGGCGTGATGCTCGATCGTCGAGACGATAATCTCGTCGCCCGGGCCGATATTGGCGCGACCGTACGAGTTCGCGACGAGGTTGATCGCCTCGGTCGTGCCGCGCAGGAAGACGATGTCGTCCTTCGACGGCGCGTTGAGGAAGCGCCGCACCTTTTCGCGGCCTCCTTCGAACAGATCGGTCGAACGCGCCGCCAACGTGTGTGCGGCCCGGTGGATGTTCGAGTTGTGGCGGCCGTAGAACTCGCTCGTCGCATCGATGACCGATTGCGGCTTGTGAGTCGTCGCCGCGTTGTCGAGCCAGACCAGCCGGTGCCCGTTCACACTCTGGTGGAGCGCCGGAAAATCCTTGCGGACATGCTCGACATCGAAGGGCGCGCCGGCGGGGCTCGACTGGGTCGAGGTCACGCGCGGAGCCGGACCCTCGTTACGCGAGGGTTCGACGCGAGGCGACGCATGCGTCTTCGCGTTACGCGAAGATCCGGTCAGGAAGTAGTAGTCGCCTGACGAGAACGGCTCGTCGCTGCCATGCTCCACCGTGCGCACGGGGTCGCCCGAGAGCCGGCCGGTGCGCTGGAAGTTTTCTTGGGCGACGTCCTTGCGGTGATGCGACGGGTCGGCCGGCACGAGGCTCGGCGCCACCGCACCCGCAAACGCGGTTGCTCGCGGATGGTCCGCCGCGATGGTCCGGTGCAGGTCCGGTCCGCCGGGTAGGAAGGCGGCGACGTCGGGCAAGCTCGGCACGAAGAACTCCGGCAGGCCACGCTGCGCCGACAGAGCATCGGCGAGAGGATGCACCGACGGAATTGTCGTCACGTCGAGGAAGCCGGCGCTGGCCGGCGCAGGCGTCCCGCCGATCGGGTTGGCCGCGGACGGTCCGGTCAAGCCCGGAAGCCCGACGGCAGGGCCGCCGAAGTTCCGCGCGCCGAGAGTGGCCGCGTCGGGCTGGAGGCCCGACGGCAGGGCACCGGAGGGCGCCGAGGGGGTGCCGATAGCGGCACCGGGGAAGGACGGCTGCCCGGAGGCCTGGGGAATGGTCTCCAGGCCTTGGGGAAGCTGCGGCGAAGCCGGCAGCGCAGGGGTCAGCGGCGTGGAGGCCGCGTTACCCTGGCCGTAGATCTCCCGGGCGAGGCGCCCGACGAGATCGGCGTGGGCGAGATCGCCGGGTGCGCCCGTGGGGATGCCGATGGCGGATACTCCCAAAGGGCTGGCCTCAGGCGTAGTCATGGTAGTTGCCGAGCAGCACGTTATCGAGACGTGCGATGGCATCCTCGACCAGCACCGCGGCCGAGAAGTAGCGGGTCACGAGGTGCGAGGCGATAGAGTGGTCGTTGGTGCCCATGTAGCGCACCGACAGGCCGGGCTCGATCTCGCCGGTGACGCCCGACTTCTGCAGGCCGACGACGCCCTGCTCGCCCTCGCCGACGCGCAGCAGCAGGATCGAGGTGGTCTGGGCGCCGGTGACCGGATCGATGTTGATCGGCAGCTTGTCGCTCGGCACCAGGGGTACGCCGCGCCAGGTGAGGAACGGGGCTCCGAACAGGTGGACGACGACCGGCGGCACGCCGCGGCGGGTGGCCTCGCGGCCGAAGGCGGCGATGGCGCGGGGATGGGCGACGAAGAAGGCGGGCTTCTTCCAGACCAGCGTCAGCAGTTCGTCCAGATCGTCCGGGGTCGGCGGTCCCGAGCGGGTCGGGATGCTCTGGCGGCCGTTGACTTCGTTCAGGAGGCCGAACTCGGAGTTGTTCAGCAGCTCCCACTCCTCGCGCTCCTTCACGGCGTCGACCGTGAGGCGGATCTGCTCGCGGAGCTGATCGATCTCGTTCGAGTAGAGATCGGTGACGCGGGTGTGGGTGTTGAGGATCGTCTGTATCGTCGAAAGGTGATACTCGCGCGGGTCGATCTCGTAGTCGACGAAGGTCGTGGGCAGGCGCGGCGCGCCGGTATGGACGGCCAGGAGCTCGATGCCCTGCTCGCCGTGGCTGTTGGTGTGGCCCTTCAGCCGGTCGCGCTCCTCGACATACTGCGAGATGCGGGTCTTGATCGCGTCATCGTTGAGTGCCGAGCGGTCGAGGGTGAGCAGCGTCACGGCCGAGAGCGCCTTGACGGCCGGGGCGGGCTGGCCGTCGCCGACGATGGTCTCGTCGCCGAAGAAGTCGCCGCGGGTGGCGAGGCCCGAACGCAGGCGGTTCTTGTAGGGGCCGGACAGGGAGAGTTCGACCGTGCCGTCGGCGACGATCGTCAGGCTGCGATCCTTCGCGCCCTCTTCGGAGATCGTGTCGCCGGCATTGTGCTTGCTCTCGGTGAACTTGTCGGCGAGCGCGGACAGCTCGGCATCGCCGAGGCGGCTGAACGGCGGCACGGCGCGGAGCGAAGCCGGGCTGACCGCGCGCTTCTTGCCGTCGGTCGGTAGGTCGATGCGGCCGGGCTTGGCCAGCACCACGGCGCGACGGTTCACGCGGTAGACGCCGCCGTCGACATTGACGAAGGGCAGCAGCCGGAGGAGCCAGCGCGGCGTATTCGCGAGGTTCTGGACCGAAGTGACGGTCGCGGTTGATAGATTGCGTGCTGCCGATGCGCCCACGCTCTGTCCCTGTCCGCTCATTGTGGTGGTCTCCGCTTTATTCTTAAAGGTCGGGCTGCGCTCTCCTCGGCACGTGGCGGCTTAGGTACAGTCGAATGACCGCACCGAAAGCCGCGCTCGGGAGCAGCGCGTCCGGGTCAACAGGGTGAATTCTTGAGTTCCGGTATCGACGACTTAAGTCGCTCTGGGAACGGTCGATGGTCTAGCCGCGCCTGCGACATCCCGTCAATGGAAGGATCTTCTTAATTTTTACGACTTTGCAGATCTTCGTTCCATCAAATAGTCTAATACAAAATTATACTGCTATAGATGCCGGCTATGGTAGAAATTAATTCTTCGATTGCCGTGCTGGTCACGGAATTTTCCGGAAAAATCATCTCCCGTCGCCATTGATCGTCGCGCGTCCGCCGAACGAGGCCTGCTCGTCCACCGGCGGGCACAAACCGCCACGGACAGCGATGCCAGGATGCGAAAAGGGCTTCCGGCAACATCGGGGAGCGGCATCCGGCCGGCGCAGTGATTCGCGCTTCCCGTTCAGATCCCATCTCCGAAGAATTGGTCCATGCTCTGGGCCGGCTCCTGGTTGCGGGCCAACTTCGAGACCACCCGCGCCGGCACCCCCGCCACGGTGGTGTGAGCGGGGACGTCGTGCAGCACCACCGCAGCGGCGGCGACCTTGGCACCCTCTCCGACGCGAATGTTGCCGAGCACCTTGGCGCCGACGCTGAGCAGCACGCCGCGCTCGATCTTGGGGTGGCGGTCGCCGCTCTCCTTGCCGTTGCCGCCGAGCGTCACCGACTGCAGGATCGAGACGTCGTCCGCGACCACCGCAGTCTCGCCGATGACGACGCCCGTGGCATGGTCGATGAACACGCCCGAGCCGATCCGCGCGGCCGGATGGATGTCGGCCCCGAAGATTTCGGAGATGCGGCTCTGTACGTGAAGCGCCAGCGTCGCCCGGCCCTGATGCCACAGCCAATGCGCCACGCGGTATGCCTCGAGCGCCGCGAGTCCCTTGTAGAACAGGAACGGATCGAGATAGCGCCGACAGGTCGGATCGCGCTCGCGGATGGCGACGAGGTCGCGCACAGCATGAGCGCTCGCATGTGGGTCGGCCTCGAAGGCCGACAGGCAGAGGTCACGCATGGCGAGCCGCGACAGGTCGCCGTCGCCGAGCCGGTGTGCGAGGCGATAGGCGAAAGCCTGCGCGATGCTGCGTTGATCGAGCACCGTTGCCTGGATGATGCCGGCATAGAGCGGCTCTTCGATCAGGGCCGCCTCGGCCTCGGCCCGCAGCTCGTGCCAGACCGCGTCCACGGTCGACGAACGGCTCGTCGCCCGCAGCGGTGCCTGCGGCAGCGGCGACCGCCCGCTGAGAACGGCACCGAGGCTCATGCCGCGATCCTCGCGTGCGCCATAGGTCTCAATTTGTCTGCTTCTCGAAGAGGTCCGGCAGGTAGCGCTGCAGGGTCTCGTGGCCGTCGAACTGCACGTCGACGGTGATCCGGCCCTCCGAGGTGCCCTTCGCCTCACCATGCGTCTCGACTACGCGGCCGGTGGCGTGCCGCCAGATCCCGAGGGCCTCGGCCACGTCGAGGCGCGCGAAGACCACCTGGTCTCCGGGAGCCATGACGCCGTTTCCGACGCCCGATTCCGCCTTTTGCCGGCGCGAGTCGGCCACCGGCCGATCTGGGCGATCGGCGCTTGAAGTGGCGGAAGGGTAGCTTTCCTCCGAACTGTCCAAATGGGAGAAACTTTGCGTCGCGGAAACCCTGTCCAACAGCATGATTCTTCCGTTAAGTCATTGTTCTGATTAGACAATTGGCGATCGCTGCCGCTTTTGCAAGCCTTGTTTCGCATCGGCTGCCGCGATACGCGGACACAGTCGGCGGAGGCGCTCGCCGGCGGGAGGCCGCGCATGAAACTCACCCCTGTCCATGAGAAGCTCTCGGTCGCGGGACAGCCGGACGCTGCGGAGATCGCTGCGCTCGGGTCCGGCGGCACGGTGCTCCTCATCAACAACCGCCCGGACGACGAGGAGCCGGGTCAGCCGGGCACGGAGGCCGAGCAGGCGGCGGCCGAAGCCGCCGGCCTCGCCTATCTCCACCTGCCCGTCACCGGGCCGGGCCTCAGCCGCTCCGACGTCGACCGGTTTCGTGAGGCGGTGCTCGCCGCTCCAGGCCCCGTCGTCGCGCATTGCCGGAGCGGCACGCGCTCCCTGACGCTCTGGGCGATCGGCGAGGTGCTCGCTGGGAACCTCTCCCGCGCCGAACTACTCGATTACGGCTCGGAACACGGCTTCGACCTGACCGGCGCGGCGCGCTGGCTCGATGCGAACGGGGATCCGACGTGAGCGAGTATCTCGCCTCGCTCGCCGGTGGCGCGCTGATCGGCCTGTCGGTGGCTCTGATGCTCCTGCTCAACGGCCGCATCGCCGGGGTCAGCGGCCTCGTCGCCGGCCTCGGCACCGACCGGGGCGAGCGCAGGTTCGTGGATGCCGCCTTCGTCGCGGGTCTCGTGCTCGGGCCGCCGGCCTTCGCATGGCTCGCTGGAGCCTGGCCGGCGATGACGATCGTCGCCTCGCTACCGGTGCTCGCCATTGCGGGCTTGCTCGTCGGCTTCGGCACGTGGCTCGGCTCGGGCTGCACCAGCGGCCACGGCGTCGCCGGGCTGGCGCGGTTTTCCCCGCGATCGTTCGTGGCCGTGCTGACGTTCCTTTCGGCCGGAATGCTCACCGTGGTCCTCACGCGGGCCAGCGCCGCGTGGTGGTCGTGATGAGCTCCCTGATGCGCATCCTGACGGCCCTGGTGCTGGGCCTGATCTTCGGGCTGGGCCTGTCGCTGTCGGGCATGCTCGACCCGGCCCGGGTCCGTGGGTTCCTCGACATCACCGGGGCCTGGGACCCGAGCCTGATGTTCGTCCTCGGCGGTGCCGTGACCGTCTCCGCTCTCGGCTATCAGCTCGTGCGCCGGCTCGCGAGGCCGACCTTCGCGCCGGAATTCGAGATTCCGACGAACCGCCGGATCGACGGGAAGCTGATCGGGGGATCGGCGCTGTTCGGGATCGGCTGGGGCCTGTCGGGCTTCTGCCCCGGCCCGGCCGTGGCCGCGCTCTCGACAGGCGTTCTGCCGGTGGCGGTCTTCGTCGCGGCCATGCTGATCGGCATGACGGCCCACCGGCTGGTCGGGCGACGGAGTCCCGCCGTGCCGGCGCTCGGTTCGAGATTCTGATCCCTCGATCCACCGTCTCCGGCTGAACTGATCGGGCTGCGCGCATTTCCTCGCCCCGCTTGCGGAGAGAGAGGGCACGCGCACCACCGGTCCGCTTAGCCGGAAGCGGTATCAGGAGTTCGGCCGGTTCAGTGCCTCAACACCAACGGGGCCCCGACGGGAACGCGTGGGATCGGCGGCGCCGCGGCGAAGACGGCGCCGATGCCGAGCCAGCTGCCCTGTACCGCCTGCCTGAGTGCGGGCAGGTCGCTGCCGTCGATCATCGCCAGCGGGAAGGTGTCGAGGCCGAGCGAGGCGTAGACGTTGGCCCGCGCATTCTGCACGGCGGCATGGGCCAGGTCGTACTTCACCTCGGCGATCAGCGTGTTCATCTCCTCGCGGATCAGCGTCTGCTCGCTCGCCGACTCGGCGGCGGCCGAGGCGCGCAGCTGCTCGACGATCCGGCGCTGGACCCGGCGGAACTCGGCGGCGGTCTGGAACTCCTTCATCGACAGGATGTGGCGGATGCGGCTGACATGGACCTGCGTCAGCACCGCCATCGTCACCGCGAGCGCGCGCTTGTCGAGGAGCGCGTCCTGCGTGTCGATCAGCCCCTGGCGCGCGGGATAACGGAACACGTTCAGCAGGTTCCAGCTGGCGCGGGCGCCCCAGCCGACCCAGTTCGAGTTGTAGAGCAGGCGGTTCGAATCCGCATTGCCGCCGACGATGAGGTTCATGCCGGGCAGGAGTTCGAGCAGGGCGGCGCTCGCCTCGCGGCCGTTGATGCGCTGGCGGTAGGCCACCTCGCGCAGCTCCGAGCGGTTCTCGAGAGCGACCTTCACGAGATCGGAATCGGGCACACCGATCTTCAGACCGGCCTCGACGCCCTCCATCTCGGCGAGCCGGAACGGCAGGTCGGGCGGCAGGTTCATGAGGGCGGCGAGCTGGCTGCGGGCGACGAGCAGGTCGGCCTCGACCCGCTGGACCTCGCGCTTGATCTCGATCAGCTCGCGCTCGTAGGTCAGCGCGGTGATGGGCGAGGTCTGGCGATCCTTGTAGAGCTTTCGCGCGTCGCCGATCGCCGCCTGGGCGCGGCCTTCGAGCCTGTGCAGGCGGTTGACCAGGCGCTCGCTCGTCAAGGCGCGCCAGTACGCGGTACGAACGTCCTCGATGATCCGGCTGACCACGCGGCGGCGGCATTCCTCGGCGATGAGGACCGCGTCGCCGGCCTGTCGGGCGCGGATATAGGACAGGCCGAAATCGAGGATGTTCCAGCTCAAGGACAGGTCGCTGAAGACGTAGTTCTTGTCCTGGCTGTACGACGGCTCCAGCGACTGGCGCTGCGTCAGCACCGAGATGGAGGAACTCGCGGCATAGCTGTCGCGGCCGGCATAGGCGCTGTTGGCGACGAAGTTCGGCAGCATCGAGTAGCTGGCGAAGCTCAGCTCCTGCGCACGCACCGCCGTCTGCATGATCTCGACGCGCTGATCGAGATTGTATTTCAGGGCACGGGCGAAGGCCTCGTAGAGATCGATCTGGGGGCCGGGCAGCGGCTGGTCGGCGGTGACGCGGCGCAGCTTGTCCGCAGCGTAGGCGCCGAGCTCGGCCGGTCCCAACGGCTGCGGCTTCAGGGTGCAGCCCGCCATCGTCGTGGCGAGTGCCGTCACCCCAAGCAGAGCCGCGGCGATACGGCGTATCCGCCGACCGCCAGCGTGCCGATACTCCACCATGGTCCCCGATACCCCCTCAGCTCGGGCGCACTCGGGAAGCCCCGGGGACACGCTCTCGCGACCCCTCGTTGTTTCGATTGTTAAGGTAAACGAAGCGTCAAACTGGGCCTCCGGAAAACCTCTCGCCTTTCAAAGACCTCGTGTGAGCGCCTTTTCGATCAACGCAAGGTCGAACGCACCGCGCTCACCCAGGGAAGCAAGTTGCATCGTGAAGAGGGGAGCCTCGGGGCGGCGAGCGGGCTCCGAGTCGCGAGCGCCGTGAGGCTTCAAATCTGCAGCAGGCCGCTCGGGTGGCAAGGCGCGGATTTCGCCGGTTTCGGCATCGACGCTGAGGGGCCGGCGCACGATGCGTCCGTCCTCCAGCTCGATCTCCAACTCGAGCCTGACGAGACCCGTGCCGGCCGGGGGACGTCCCCAGAAGCCGCCCCTGCCATCGCTCTCGATCCAGTCCGGACGCGGTCCATCGTCGATCCCGAACAGCCGGACCGCCGCAACGGCCGTGAAGCCTGGCGCATCGTTGCGCAGGTTGATCGCGAGGGTGTCCGGACGCCGGATCGCCTCGACCATGAGATCGTTCGTCTGGAAGCCGAGCGCATCCGCTGTCAGCGATACGCCGAGCGAGCGCCCGAGATAGGGTCGGGGCGAGAACCAGGGCGTCTCGCCGATCGGAACGCGCTCGAACCGCTCCCACGAGAGACGGGCGATCCGGTCGCTCTCGTCGAGCGTCACCGAACGATCGACGAGGATCGCCGTACCGTGAAGGGAGGCGACTCCGTTGACCGCCGCCACCACGGCTCCGTCCGCGAGAATGACGTCGCCGACGGAGCCGAGTGCGTCGATCTCGGTCACGGCCGGCAGGATGATCCCGTTGGCGGCGATGGCCGACGCCGAAGGCAGCACCGGCGGCGCGGCCGGGGCGTCAGGGAATGGCTGTAGGGGCGACAGGATCGGAACCAGTGCGGATGGCGGCACCTGCACCGGATTCGGCGTGATCGCGATCTCGACCGTGACGACCGTACGTCCGCCGTTGCCGTCGCCGACCTCGACGACGAAGCTGTCCGCGCCACTGAAGGCGGCATAGGGCCTGTAGGCATACGAGCCGTCGGCGGCGAGGCTGACGGTGCCGTTGACCGGTCGACCGGTCAGGCGAAAACTCATGGTGTCGCCGTCGCGGTCGGCTGCGGTGATCCGTCCCGTGCCGACGGTGTTGGCCGGAAGCGTGAGCGGATCGGCCGTAGCCGTGGGCACGTCGTTCACCGAGTCCACGGTCAGGTGAACGGTGGCCGTCGCGCGTCCACCGTCGGAATCGATAAGCGCATAGGTGAAGGCGTCGGCACCGTGGAAGTCGGCGTCCGGCGTGTAGGTGAAGGTGCCGTCGGGCCTGAGGTCGAGGCGGCCATGGACGGGGCCGCCCACCGGCACCGGATCGACGCGAAGCGCGTCGCCATCGGGATCGCGGTCGTTGCCGAGCACGTTGCCGGTGAGGATGCCGTCCTCGGCGAGCGTGGCCTCGTCGTCGGCTGCGATAGGGGCGAGGTTCGCCACCGTGATCGTGAACCGCGTCGTGGCGGAAGCCCCGCCGCTGTCCGTGCCGGTCAGCACGATCGTATAGGCCCCGCCCGGGACACGGCCGGAGGCGTCGGAGGCGATGGTGCCCGCGATCAGCCCCGTGGCCGGATCGACGCTGAGGCCCGGCGGCAGGCCGGTCGCCGTGAAGGTCAGCCGATCGCCCGCATCGACGTCGCGGAAGGCGCTGCCGGCCGGGATCGCGACCGTGTCGGCGTCGTTCGCCGCGCGGTCGGCGAGGGCGGGCGAGGCCGGATCGACGGTCGGGGCGTCGTTGACCGGCGTGACGGTGACCGTGGCGGAGGCCGTGGCGAAGCCGCCATTGCCGTCGGTGATCGTGTAGACGATGCGGTCGGTGCCGTTGAAGTCGCGGTCGGGCGTGTAGCGCAGGCTGCCGTCCGGGTTGAGGATCACGGTGCCGTGGCCGGCCGCCATCGAGCCCGGCACCACGGTGAGCGGGTCGCCGTCCGGATCGATGTCGTTCGCGGTGACGTCGATGTCGACGGGCGTGTCTTCGGCCGTCGCGATGGCGTCGTCGGCGGCCGCGGGAGCGGGATTGGTCACGGTCCAGGCAAAGCTGCGGGTGACCGCGAGGCCGCCCGGATCGGTGGCGGTGAGGGTCACGACGTAGGTCGCACGGCCGCTCGGACCGGAAGCCGCACGGTCGATCGTGCCGGTGATTTCGCCGATGGCCGGATCGATGCTCAGGCCCGGCGGCAGCCCGGTCACCGAATAGGCGAGCCGGTCGCCGTCCGGGTCGGTGATGAGGTGTCCGAGCGGCACCCGTAAGGTCTCGCCGTCGGCGACATTGCGGCCGGGCAGGGGCTCGGGCGCGACGGGGCGGTCGTTCACGGGCGTGACGGTCACCGTGAGGATGCCGGTGGCGCGCCCGCCCTGCGCATCCATGATTGTGTAGACGATCGTGTCGGTCCCGGAGAATCCAGGATCCGGCGTGTAGGCGAGAAGCCCCGTCAGCGGATCGACCGTGACGCTGCCATGGGCCGCGCCCGTCGCGCCGGGTTCGTCGACGAGACGGATCGGGTCGCCGTCGGCATCGCCATCGTTGGCGGTGACCGCGACGAGGACCATCGTTCCCTGGCGGGTGCTGGCCGCGTCCGGCGCGGCAAGCGGCGCGGTGTTGCTCACCGTCCAGGTGAAGTCGCGCACGACGCTGGCGCCCGACGCATCGGTCGCTCTGACCGTGACGGCGTAGCGGGAGGCCGCCGAGGCGTCGCTCGGCAGCGTACCGGTGATCAGCCCCGTCGCCGGGTCGATGCTCAGGCCGGGGGGCAGGCCGGTGGCGGCGAAGCGCAAGCTGTCGCCGGTCGGAGCCTGGACCACCGACGGATCGGTGTCGGCATCGCGGAATCGGCTCGAGATGTCGTAGCGGACGGGGTCACCATCCCGGCCGAACTGGTCGGGCAGGGGGCCGGCGTCCGGCGCGTCTTCGGCCGGGCCGACCGCGACGGTGACCGAGGCGGTGCTGAAGCCGCCGTTCCCGTCCGCGATCGAATAGGTGATCGTATCGGTGCCGTTGAAGTCCGGGTCCGGGCTGTAGGCGAGCTTGCCGTCCACGACCGTCACCCGCCCATGGCCGGCGCTCGGAGCGGCATCGCCCGCGCCGACGATCACGAGCGGGTCGCCGTCGGGATCGCGGTCGTTGGCGAGCACGTCGATCGTGACCGGCGTGTCCTCGACCGTGGTCACCCGATCCTCCGCGGCCTGTGGGAGCGGATTCGTGACGCGTATGGTGAAGCTGCGCTCCGCGGTCGTGCCCTGGGGGTCGGTCGCGATAACGGTGATCCGGTAGTCGGCGAGTCCGGTGGTGCCGGAGGCCGCACGGTCGACAGTGCCGGCGACGGCGCCCGTGGACGAATCAATGCTCAGGCCCGGCGGCAGGCCGGTCGCGCCGAACCGGAGGCCCCGGCCCTCGGGATCAGCGAAGAGGCTGCCGAGCGGCAGCGAAACGGTCTGTCCGTCGGCGAAGGCACGATCGCCCGGTGCGAGCGCAGCAGGCGGGACGTTGCGCCCCGTCACGGTGACCGAGACGCTCGCCTCGGCCGTACCGCCGTCGCCGTCCGCGAGCGTGTAGGTGATCCGCGTGGTGCGGGTTTCGCCCGGGGCGAGGTCGGCGAAATCGCTACCCGGATCGAAGCGGTAGCTGCCGTCGGCAAGCACGGTGAAGCGGCCGCCGGCCGAGCCGGCGACGGGTTGTCCGACATCGGCGGCCGCACCGTTCACGGCAGCGACCGTGAGCGGGTCGCCGTCCGGATCGCTGTCGGCACCGTTGCCGTTGTCGGCGAGGACCGAGCCGGTGCCCTGGGTCGCGGCATCGACGACGGCGCCGTCGTTCCGCGCGATCGGCGCCGGGTTGATCACGCGCCAGGTGAAGGTGCGGTTCGTGACGCCGCCGTTGCCGTCGTCTGCACTCACCGTGACGGTGTAGTCGCCGCCCAAGCCGCCGAGCGAGGCCGACCGGTCGATCGTGCCACTGACGACGCCGGTCACCGGATCGATCGCGAGACCGGGCGGCAGGCCGACGACCGTGAAGCGTAGCGTGTCGCCCTCGACATCGGAGAAGTAGCGGCCGAGATCGGCGCCGGCGACGGTGTCACCTTCGAGCGAGCCGATTGCCGGAAGGATGCCCGCCCGCGGCGCGTCGTTCACCGCGGCGATCGTCAGGGCGATCGCGTCGGTATCGATCTGCGCGCCACCCGAGCCCGTATTGCCGTCGTCGTTAGTCAAAACGGTAAGCGTGTCGGCGCCGTTGTAGTCCGCCGCCGGCCGGTAGGTGGTGCCGTCGAGGGCGGCGTTGATCGCGTCGACGGTGCCCGTCAACGTGACCAAGCCGGTGCCGTCGTCGACCACCGTGACCCCGGTGCTCGAGCCGAGGGTCAAGGCGCCGTGCAGGACGGTCAGCGTCGTGGTGATTGGACGGCCTTGGGCGTCCGCATCGGAGACGCTGATGCGGTTGCCGTTCGCCGTGGAGAAAACGAGCGGCGTGTCCTCGGCGAGGCGCTGGTCGGCCGGCATGTCGTTGACGGGGGCATCGTTCACGGCCGTGAAGGCGATGGTGGTGGTGGCGACGTTGGAGTCGAGCCTGCCGTCGTTGACGCTCACGTCGATGCTGCGAGCGACGGTCGCGGGATCGCGCTCGGCCGAGGAGAACCGGATCTGCCGAAGAGCGGTCTGGTAGTCGGTCTTACTGGCGCCGCCGCTCAGCGTCAGCGTGTAGGTCGCGGCGTCGAAGTTCGCGGTGATGCCCGCGGGCAGCGTGCCCTCGACGGAGAGCGTGTCGCCGGTCTGGCCGTTGGTGACGATCGCCTTGGCGGACGCCATGCCGGCATCGTCGACATCGATCACCGACACGTCGGCATCGACGATCGCCACGCCGGGGGCGCGCTCGGTGTAGCGCGTCGCATAGCCGGTTCCGGCGACCACCAAACCGAGATCGAGGACAGGCGCATCGTTCACCGCGCGGACCGTGACGGTGATGGTGGCCGTCTCGGTCGTACCGCCCGATGTCACCGTATAGGTGAAGCTGTCGGTGCCGTTGAAATCTGCTTCCGGGGTGTAGGTCATCGTGCCGTCGGGCTGGAAGACCACCCGGCCGCGGGCGCCCTGCGTCACCGAGGTCACGGCCCGCGCGGCATCCTCGAAGGTGTCGGCCGAGGCGCCGTTCGCGCCGGTGATGGCATTGAACGTGATGGCGGTGTCTTCGTCCGTCGCGACGGAATCCAGCACGATGTCGGCGACGGGCGCGATGGTGACGGCGATGGAGCTGGAGGCCGTCGCGCCCTCGGGATCTTGCGTCGTCAGCACGATCTGCGCGGGGCCGTTCACGTCGGCATTCGGCGTGAACGACAAGCCTTCGAGGGCGGCATTAATGTCGGCGATTGCGCCGGAGAATCGCATCGCTCCGTCGCGGGCACCGTCGCCCTGCAGGAAGGTCAGGCCGTTCGTCCGCGACAAGGTCAGCAGGCCCTGCGCCGAACTCAGCGTGACGGTGAGGCTGCCGCCATCCGGATCGACGACGCTGATACCGTTGCCAGCGCCGGCGGAGAAGATCAGCGGCGTATCCTCGTTCACCGTCTGTGTCGCGGCAGGGACCGAGTTCACCGGCGGGTCCGCGACCGGACGCACCGTCAGGGCGAGCATGTCGGTATCGCTTTTTGCACCGCCCACGCCGGTGTTGCCCCGGTCGTCCGTGGTGATGGTCAGGGTATCGGGACCGTTGTAGTCGGCCGTTCCGCGATAGGCGGTGCCGTCCAGAGCAGCGTTGATGTCGGTGATCGTACCCGTGAGCGTAAGAGTGCCGGTTCCACTGCCCGTGACTGTGACGTTGGCCGTGCCGCCGACGGTCAGGGTGCCGTGCAGGACACTCAACGTCGTCGTCAGGCTGCCGTTGCCCGCATCGATGTCCGAGACGGCGATGCGGTTGCCATTGCCCGTCGAGAAGACGAGGTCGGCGTCCTCGTCCACGGTTTGGGCGGAAGGGAGGCCGTTGACCGGCGCGTCGTTCACCGGACGAACGGTGACGGTCACGGTGCCGATCTCGGTCGTACCACCGGAGGTCACGGTGTAGGTGAAGCGGTCGTTGCCGGCGAAGTTCGCCGTCGGCGTGTAGGTCATCGTGCCGTCCGGCTGGAAGCTGACGCTTCCATGCGCGCCCTGCGTCACCGCGGTGACCGATCGGGTGGGATCCGCGAAGGTGTCGGCAGAGGCGCCGTTCGTGCCGGTGAGGGCGTTGAAGGTGAGGCCGGTATCCTCGTCGGTGGCCACGGTATCCGCCACGATGTCGGGGACAGCCGCGATGGCGACGTGGATGTTGCTCGCGACCTCGAAGGATTGCTGGATCTTGATGCCGTCGACGAAGTTGCCGACGCTCTGCGACTGGCCGGCCGCGCTGATCGAGCGGAACTCGAACCGCAGCGTGTTGCCGCTGGCGTTCTGGGCGAGGTCTTCGTGATACGCACCCCAGGCGGTCTTGCCGTCCGCGTAGGACTTGTCGAGCAGTACAGTGTCGTCGGCCGTGCCGAGGGTGTTGTCGGCTCCCAGATCGGTCACCACGACCTTCATGGTGTCGATGCCCTCGCGGCCGCGATGGGCGAAATCCAGCGAGATCTTCGATCCGGCGGCAGCGGCGAAGGTCTGGAAGAGGGCCGCGACCTGATTGGCGTTGATCTCGGCGAACTGATTGCCTTCATAGGCCGTCACGCCTTGAAAGCCGGATTTCCAGAGCTCCATCTCGCGGTCGGTTGCGTCTGTTTTCCAGCCGGGTACCGTCGAATCGGGAATGATCTGGAAAGTCTCCCCGGCGATAACCGGGGTCTCGAAGCCGCCATTGGTGAAATTGTCGGCTGTCCGGGTCGGTCCACGCATGACGAGCGCGATATCGGCCGAGCCGTTGTAGTCGGCGGACGGGTCGAACTTGAGCCCTTCGAGCGCCGCGTTGATGTCGGCTTGCGAGCCCGAGAACGTCATGGCCGCGTCGCCGGTGCCGTCGCCCGCCGTGAAGGTCAGGCCGGTCAGCTGTGACAGCGTCAGCCGGCCCTGCGTGGTCGACAGCGTCACCGTCAAGCCGCTGCCGTCGACATCGGTGACCGAGACCGCGTTGCCGTTGGTGGACGAGAACACCAGCGTCGTGTCCTCCGTCGCCGACTGGGTGCCGACCGGCGCCGTGTGCCGCGGAGGATCGGCGACCGGAACGACCGTCAGGGCGATCGTATCGGTGTCGCTCTTGGCGCCGCCTGTGCCGGTATTGCCCTTGTCGTCCGTGGTGATCGTCAGCGTATCCGCGCCGTTGTAGTTGGCCATCCCGCGATAGGTAGTGCCCTCCAAGGCCGCGTTGATGTCGGCGACTGTGCCGGTGAGCGTGAGCGTGCTGGTCCCGGTCCCCGACACCACGACGTTGGCCGCACTTCCGACGGTGAGAATGCCGTGGACGACGCTCAACGTCGTGGTCAGACTGCCGCCGTCGGCATCCGCGTCCGACACCGTGATCCGATTGGCGTTGGCCGCCGAGAACACGAGGTCCGTGTCCTCGTTCACGCTCTGGCCGGCCGGCACGCCATTGACGGGCGCGTCGTTCACCGCAGTCACGATCACCGTCGTCGTGGCAGCGACGGAAGCGACTGTGCCGTCGTTCACGGTAACTGCGATGCTGCGGCTCGCGGAGGTCGGGTCGTCGCTGTCCGACAGGAACCGGATCTGCTGGAGCGCCGTCTGATAGTCCGCCTTCGTCGCGCTGCCGGTCAGGGCCAACGTGTAGGTCGCGGTGTCGAAGGTCCAGCCGATGTTCGACGGCAGGCTGCCGGCAACGCTCAGCCAGTCGCCGGGACGCCCATTCGTGATCACCGCCCTGGCCGATGCCATGTTGGTGCTGTCGACGTCCGTGACCGAAACGTCCGTGTCGACGATGGCGACGCCCGTGCCGTTCTCCGTATAGCTCGCGGTATGGCCCGTGCCCGGTCCGGAGGCATCGAGATCGAGCACGGGCGCATCGTCGACGGCGACGACCGAGACGGTCGTGGTCGCGGACGTGCCCTGAATGGTGTTGCTCGTCACGTTTGTCTTGACGACCCGATCGATCGTGCTCGGATCGCCGCTGGTGTTCTCGAAGCTGATCGCCCGAAGGGCGGCCTGGTAGGTGGCGGGATCGGCGTCACCCGACAGCGTCACCGTGATCGTGCCCGAACCCGTGGACGGCGTGGCGGTGATCCCGTTCGGCAGCGCGCCGACGTTCAGCCGATCGCCCGCCTGCGCGTTCGTTAGGGTGACCGTTGCGCTCGAAACCATGGGGGCGGTGTTCGTGACGAGCGGATCGGTGTCGACGATCGCGACGGCATTTCCCTTCTCCGTAAAGGTCGTCCTGTAGTCGGTGCCGGTGGCACCGCTCGAATCGTCGGCGTCGAGGTCGACCTTGGGGATCGTGTAGGTGATGGGGCTGGTGATTTTCAGGCCGTCGTCGCCGTCGTTCAGGAAGGCGGCCTGACCGGTGACGCCATTGGGGGCGAGGTCGTAGGTGACCTTCCACGAGGACACGTTCGACCAGTCGAAGCGCACTATGGAAACGGAGTCCGGCGGTGAGGCCTGCTCATCCTGCGTACCCGAGACGCGGACGCGATCGTCGCTCGTGTCGATGACGAGGTCCGTGGTCGCTGCGATGGTGTAGGAGGTCAGGCCGAACTGCGAGGGCGTCACCGTCTCCCGCGTGTAGGGCTGGCCGCCGACACCATCGATGTCACCGATCTGGAAGTCGACATCGGTCGTCACCGGTGTCGTTCCATCGGACGCGCGGACGAGATCCCAGCGGATGCTGATGGAGCCCGCCTGATTGTTCGCCGGATTGCCGTTGTTCTGCGTCCGGACCAGGATGGTGGCATCGCCGCCGGCCGCGGACGTCGAGAACGACACGGCGTCGTCGGCCTGCCCGATGGCGACGACGGTCGCCCGCAGGCTGACCGCGATACCGTCGGCAGTGCCGGCATTCGCCCAGAACGCCGTCGCGCCGATCACGGCGTTGTTCACGTCGAAGCTGCCGCCGTTCAAGGCGATGGTGCCTCCGCTTCCATCCTTCACCGTCGGATCACCAGTCACGTGGATCAGGGCCGGCGCCAGCAGATGGTGCCAGGCGGCCTGCGCGGTGGCATCGACGATCACGCCGGTCTCGATGGCGCCGTCTTGGACTTCGAGGTTCCAGTCGCCGCCGCGCGCGGTATCGCCGGTGGCGTCGTTCGAGGCGGCGACGTCGGCGCCGGTGGCCTGGGCCAGGAGCGCAGCGGCACGGGCTCCGGTCTCGCCCGCGGCGAAGTCGCAGCCGTAGATCAGGAGGTCGCCCGTGGTGCTGAGCGCCCGGCCGATGATCGCGAGGTCGGCGGCGTAGCGCCCCTGGATCGACGCGGCCGTCAGGTCGCCCGTGCCGAGGCGCAGGTCGCCGGCCGTGCCGTGTGAGAGGATGTGAATCGCGTCGATGCCGCTGCGCCCTTTCAGGGCGCTGGCGAGCTGGTCGAAGCCGTCCCTGGCGGAGTCGATCAGGACGACCTCGGCTGCGGCCGGTACGCCGGCGAGCAGGGTCGCCAGATCGGCCACGCCCTTGTCGATCACCACGATCTCGTAGCGGCCGTTGGCGGAGGCGGTCTCTTGGACAGGCGCCGCTGCGGCGGGGGCAGTCGTTTGTCTGTCGGCGGGTTCGGCATGGGAGGTGTCGACTTGGTCGCCATGCGATTGCGTGGCGGCATCCGACTGAGCCTGGGCGGCGGCCGGCGCGGCGGCACCATCGAAGACGAAGCGCGGCTCGAGCGCACGGATCGCCGGGGGCGGCATCGTCGTGTGCCGAGCCTGCGCATCCGATCCGTTTCGCAACCTGCTGCGGAAGCGTTCGAACATCGATCTCAGCCCATCGTCCGTCGGGAACACGCCGGGCATTCCTGTCGGGCGAGGCTAGGCCGGCATGGTTAAGGAAGGATGGGTCGGGCGGCCGGTCGCGCGGCGATCAGAACCCGCTCTCGCGCACGAGAACGGCGACGACGCGGCGAAGCGCATGGGCAGCGATGCTCTCGCGATGGCCCGAGACGGCGACGACGCCGCGCACCACGGCGGGCGTGCCGGACAGGCGAAGCTCGTCGTCGGGCCGGTTGAGCACGACGGCGTAGTGCGCCTCGACCGGCACCGGCCCGACACCCTTCTCCTCGCGCACGGCCACCGGCCCGCCGAGATGCGAGGCGAGCGCGGGAATCTCGACGGTGGCGACCGCCGCATTCGAGACGGCGCTGACGGCGACCGGGATCGAGCCGGTCGTGAGATCGTCGGGCACGAAGAGGCCGGTGGCGCCGGCATAGAGCCGCGCCATGGCGTCCTCCGGCACGAGACCGCGCACCTGCCGACGTCCGTTCGAGACCAGTGTGCCGAGCTCCTCGCCCTTGCCGACCCAGCGGCCGGGCTGCAGGTCGGGCTCGATCTCGGCGACGATGCCGTCGAAGGGCGCGCGGATGACGAGTTCGTCGTGGCGCCGCTGCAGGCCCTGCAGGGCCTCGCGGCGCGCGCCCTGCTCGCCGTCGAGGACGAGGCCGCCGGCCCGGTCCTGCGCGTCGGCGGGGCGGCGGTCCTGCTTGGACTCGACGAGGGCGAGACGGATTCGTGCGGTGGTGAGTTCGTGGTCGAGGCGGGGCGAACTCAGCCGCATCAGGATCTGCCCGGCGCTGACCGCTGCGCCCGGCTCGACCTCGACGGACTCGACCCGCGCCGGCGCCACGGCGGTGAGGCGCTCGGTGCGCTCGGGTTCGGCGATGGCGGGAATCTCGACGCGGCCCGACAGCGGCAGGAACAGCAGCACCAGCAGGCCGGCGAGCGCCGCCCCGGTGAGGCGGGCCCGCCCGCCCGGCGCGATCCGCCCACGGTTCTGCCACCAGAACAGCGTCTCGCGAAAGATCGGGCGAACCACGAAAACGCCGATCTCGACGGCGAAGAGCAGCAGGCCCAGGATCTTGAAGGCCATGGTGTAGACCATCACGGCGATGCCGGTGAACAGCACCAGCCGGTAGATCCAGACCGCGACGCCGTAGGCGATCAAAGCCGTGCGCCGACGCGGGCTCCAGGCCTCGGGGCAGGGGTCGCCCAGCACGAACAGCGTCTCGCGCAGGGCCCAGGTCGTCAGGGCGAAGGCGCGGGGCTGCAGGTTCGACACCCCGAACAGATCGGCGGCGATGTAGTAGCCGTCGAAGCGCATCAGCGGGCTGAGGTTGATCGCGACGCTCATCACCCAGCTTGTGGTGGCCAGGAAGAAGGCGATGGAGCGCGGCGTGCCCTCCGGCAGGAACGACCAGGCGAGCGTCGCGATGGCCGCTACGGCGAGTTCCACGGCGACTCCGGCTGCGTCGATGGCGACGCGCTTGCGGCGGTCGTGCACCCGCCAAGCGTCGGTGGTGTCGGTGTAGAGCACCGGCATCAGCACCATGAATGCCACGCCCATGCTCGGCACGCGGCAGCCGTGATGGGTTGCGACATAGGCGTGGCCGAGTTCGTGCAGCAGCTTTACCGCCACCAGCGCCAGCATGTAGCCGGCGATGCCTTCGGGCGTGAGGAACTGCAGGAAGGTCGCGCAGAACGCGTCCCATTGCTGCGCGGCGAGGTAGAGGCCGAGGAGCCCGGCAATCGCGATGGCGATCAGGCTGCGGCGGTCGGCCAGCCGGCGCGCCAGCGGCAGGGTGCGGTCCAAAAACGCCTGCGGCCGCACGAGGGGAATGCGGATGAACAGGTAGTTGTGCAGCAGCCACGCGCCGAGCCCGTGCTTGCGCGCCGCCACCTGACGGGCCAGCCCCTGCCAGCCGCCGCGATGGGCGACGAGGCCGCTGGTCTCGCAAAAGCCCCGGAAACTCGCGACTTCGGCCTGCGTGACCGCGCGCCCGAGGGTGCTGCCGGCGGCCTCGGCGAGTTCGGCCAGCGTGATGCCCTCTCGCCATGCCTTGAGAAGGGCGAGGCCGGTCGCGTCGATCTCGAAATAGCGGTGCGCCAGCGGATCATAGAGTAGCCAGGGCGCCGGCCCGCCGCCGCCGGGCACGCCGCCGCGCTCGATCCGGAGGTCTTCGCGGAGCGCAGTAAGCGGAGGCTCGCCGGGGGCAGGGCTTGGGGCGCCGCTCACAGCCCGATCTTCTGCCGAAGGAACGTCAGCGGCTTGCGCAGCAGGTAGAAGCCGAAGGGCACGGTCGCACCGTAGAGCTGCGCCGTGCCATGCGCCCCGAGCCGCGGCGCAGCTGCCGACGGGTCGAGCCGGGCGGTGACGCGGTGGGCGAGCACGCCGGCATCGGTCAGGCGAGAGACGGGCGTGACCCGCTCGACGCGGGCTTCGCGGGCGCTGAGCGGATCGGTATCGAGGAAGAGGCGGACGCGCGCGTCGGGAGCGAGGGCGATCGCATCCGACACCGGCAGGTCGATGCGGACTTCCACCGTCTTCGGGTCGGCGATCTCGAGGATGCGCTGGCCGGCGCCGACGGGCTTGCCGTACCATTCCTTGCGGTCGGCATAGACCGCGACTCCGGCGCGCTCGGCGCGCACCTGGGTCTTGGCGAAGGTGTCGCGGGCGAAATCGCGC
Source organism: Methylobacterium thuringiense (assembly GCF_022179645.1). GTDB lineage: Bacteria > Pseudomonadota > Alphaproteobacteria > Rhizobiales > Beijerinckiaceae > Methylobacterium > Methylobacterium thuringiense. Next base: position 194,106 of record NZ_BPRA01000005.1, on the reverse strand, counting down.
TCGGCGGCCTTCAGGGCGAGTTCCGCCCGGGCCTGGCCGACGTCCCGCCGGGCGCGCTCGTCGCTGTAGGCGCCCTGCGTGACCTGCCGCAGCCGGGCATCGGCGACCTGGACCTCGCGCTCGGCGACCGAGAGCGCGTTGCGCTGGGCGGTGTCGACGTAGCGCAGCACGACGTCGCCGACCGCGACGGCTGCGTTCGGCGCCACCGCGATCTCCTCGACGATGCCCTCGATCGGCGCGGCGACGACGAAGGGCTTTTCGGCCGTGACGGTGGCCGGCGCCAGCACGGTCATCGAGACGGGCAGGCACAAAACCAGCAGGGCGACGCCCGCCACTGCGAGCGCGGGCTTGCGCAGATCGCCGGACAAGCGCGGCAGCAGAGGAGGGCGCAGCGCCAGCATTGCATGGGCGCCGGTCTCGGCGAGGCGTGCGGCGAGTGCCGTATCGGCTGCGTCGAAGGCAAGCTCGCGCGCGAACAGCAGACCGCCGATCACCGCGCCGGCGCGGTCGCGCAGCGGCATCCAGAGACCGTGGCCGAAGGGATAGTTTTTCGCTTCTTCTCCGTCCTGGGCCGCGAGGTCGAGAGATCGAGGCGCACTGCGCTCGGACTCGGGAATCGCGGCGACGGCCGCCTCGACGAAGGCGATCAGCGGCGCGTTGCGCTCGACCTGCACCGTGCCGGAGACGCGCTCGACGATCAGGCCGCCGATGCGGTCCTTCTTCAACAGAAAGCCCTGGCGGGCGCGGACGAGCTTGACGCTCTCGTTGACGATGGCGAGGCTCAGCGCGTCGCGGTCCGGCGCCTGCCGGAAGGCCGCCTCGATGCCCAGCAGCTGGCGCAGGCCGGCGCCTGCATCGTCGACGGGCACCGGCATCGGCATTCGCACCGACGTCTCCCCGGTCGGGTCGACGAGGAGGCGGCGACGCGGAGGGTCGGTTTTCAGTTGTCCTGCGGGCATTACGACAACCGCCCTCGCGTTTCGTCACGGCCCTGCGGATGGGCTTGCAATCCCCTGCGGTCATTCCGGGGCTCGCCGGAGGCGAGAACCCGGAACCCAATCGACACGCTGTGCCCAGTCGTGGGTTCCGGGTTCCGCTGCGCGGCCCCGGAATGACGGCGGAGGGTACTGGAACCCTCGGAGCAGCAGGGGGCGAACACTAGGAGCCCGGACGTTCGAACGTCGCGTCGAGGCTCATGCCGGGCAGCACGGCGGAGGTGTCGCCGGGGGCGAAGCCGGCGGTGATCTTGATGGTCTGCGAGACGGGATCGACGGCTGCGGCGGTGCGGATCACCTTGGCCGCGTAGGTCCGGCCGGTCTCGTCGACCTTCACCTGCAACGGCGTCGCGACCTTCAGCCAGACGAGCCAGGCCGACGGCACGATCAGGTCGATCTCGACGGACGCCGCGTCGACGATCCGCAGCAGCGGCTGGCCGGCGGTGGGCATCTCGTGCTCGCGCGCCCGGAGTTCGGCGACGCGGCCGGAGAACGGCGCGACGATCCGGCAGTCGCGGACGCGAAAGCGCAGGGCGTCGGCCGCGGCATGGGCCTTGTCCCATTTCGCCTTGGAGGCCTGGACCTCGATGCGGCCGATGGCGTGGCGGCGGTCGAGCTGCTGGGCGTTGTCGAGGGCGATGCGGTTGACCGTGTCCTCGGCCTCGGCCGCGCGGAACTCGGCCTCGGTCCGGTCGCAGTCGAAAGCGACGAGCGTGTCGCCGGCCTTGAACGATTCGCCCTCGCGAAACGGCAGCTTGACGATGCGCGCGTTGAGATCGGTGGCGATGCTGGCATCGCGCACGGCGCGGACGACGCCGCGCACCGGCGGGTCGGATTGGGCGAGTGCGGGAAGCCCCGCGAGCGACAGCACCAAGACCGTTGCCAGACGCACGATAACCCCCTCACGCACGCTCGATGCCGTGAGCGTGACCGTGCGCGATTAGGGTTAAGACATCGTGCGGCGGAGCGAGGTTCGACGAGAGATCCGGTGCCCCACCGGCTCGATCAGAACGCCTTGTTCTCCAGCCTGCGCTCGATCGTCTGCGGCTTGAGGCCCGGTGCGACGAGGGGCGGCTCCGGTACGTCGGCATCGCCTTTGCGCGACGAGAGCGCCCCGGCGAGACGAGAGCGCTCGAACATCAGCACCACGACGATCGCCACGGCGAAGGGCAGCAGCAGGTAGAACAGCCGGAAAATCAGCACGGCAGCGACCACCGAGGCCTTCTGGTCGTCGGCGTTGATCTGCATGGCGGCGAGGAAGACGAGCTCGAACACGCCGAGGCCGCCCGGCGCATGCGAGGCCAGTGCCACCGAGAACGAGGCCAGGAAGATCGCCAGAACCGGGATGAAGCCCGGGTTCAGGCTGTCGGGCAGGGCGAAGTAGATGATGCCGGCCGCACCCAGCAACTCCATCGGCGCGGCGATGAGCTGCCGCAGCATGATGCCGGGGCGCGGATACTCGACCTTGAAGGAGCGGATCGTCAGCGGCTTGAAGTGCAGCACCGAGCCGAGAACGTAGAGCGCCACGAAGCCGAGCATGGCGAAGCCGACGATGCGGGCCGTGGTCGGGTTGGTCAGCAGGCTCGGGAGCAGCGTGTCGAGGCGCGCCAGCAGGTGCGGATCGTAGACGAGGCAGAAGCCGCCGAGCAGCAGGGTGCCGAGCCCGAAGGTGAAGGAGCAGAGCGCCACCAGCACCGCGACCTGCGCGGCCGAGAGCCCTTTGGCGGTGTAGGCCCGGTAGCGCACGAGCGCGCCCGAAAACACCGACGCGCCGATATTGTGCGACAGCGCGTAGGTCGTGAACGAGCAGAGCGAAACGAAGACCCAGCCGATATGGCGCACGCCGAGATGCAGCAGCGCGATCCGGTCGTACCAGGCGAGCGCGGCGTAGGCGACGAGGGTGGAAACGGCGGCGAGCAGGAAATGATGCAGCGGGATCGCCGCGAAGGCCGCCTGAAGCTGGACCCAGGACAGGGTCTTGAGCTGGCCGTAGAGCAGGTAGCAGGAGACGACGACGGCCCCGAGACCGATGAGCGGCCAGAGGAATTCACTGATCTTCTTCATGCAGAACCGGCCGCAGCTTGGGGACCGGGTCCTGATGCGCCACGGTGCCGTGCATCGCAAGCGGGACCGGTCAGGTCTCGTGATGCGCGCACCCTTGCACCGGGATCATGACATTGTCGTGCCGCGGACGTGATCCGCAGCGTGAAGGCCGGCTCAGGCGCGGGCGCGGCTGAGACCGATGGCGTCCATCTCGGCCTGCTCGCGCACGCCGGCGGCGGCACGTTCGGCGGAGCGCTCGCGATCCTCGAGGATCTCGACCTTCTTCAGTTCCTCGAAGGCCTCGCCGAGTTCGGCCTTGGCCTCGGCCAGCTGGCCTTCCAGCGCCAGAGCCGACTGGCGCATGTTGTCGCGACGGTTGGCGGCGGCGCGGGCATAGGTCGGATAGGCGAAATGCGCGATGTCCGTGATCCCGGCGCGGGCCTCCTCATGGGCGACCTCGCGGTCGAGCTCGACAACCATGCGGTTGAAGTCGGCCATCATCATCTCGATCTGGGCGACCCGGCGACGCTTCTCGTCGACCTGGAACCGGCGCAGCCGGATCAGCGTGTCACGCGATTTCATCTCGAGCCATCCATCTCAACGCAACGCGGGCTACGGGCCGCTCTCGCACTCGGCCTTTCAGCCGGTACCGACGATCGTGGCCAACCGTGCGTAACCCTCGCCGATGGAGGTTGCTTCTTCCTTACTTTGCCCCAGAAAAGCCTCAAGATCCGGCATGAGCGCGACGGCCTCATCCACCTCCGGCGAAGAGCCTGCCCGGTAGGCGCCGAGCCGGATCAGCTCCTCCATGTCGGCGTATGTGGCCAGCAGCGCGCGGGCCCGCCGCATGGTCGGCAGGAAGGCCGGATCGCAGGCCCGCGGCATGGTGCGGGAGACCGAGCGCAGCACGTTGATCGCCGGATAGCGCCCGCGCTCGGCGATGCGCCGCTCCATGACGATGTGGCCGTCGAGGATGCCGCGCACCGCGTCCGCTACCGGCTCGTTGTGGTCGTCGCCCTCGACGAGCACGGTGAACAGCCCCGAGATCGAGCCCTCGCCGGTGCCGGGACCGGCCCGTTCGAGCAGGCGCGGCAGCTCCGAAAAGACGGTGGGGGTGTAGCCCTTGGCGGTGGGCGGCTCGCCGCCGGCCAAGCCGATGTCGCGCTGGGCCATGGCGAAGCGCGTGATCGAGTCGATCATGCACAGCACCTGCGCGTTCTGATCGCGAAAATACTCCGAGAGGGTGAGGGCGAGATAGGCGGCGTTGCGGCGCATCAGCACCGGCTCGTCCGATGTCGCCACCACCACGACGGACCGGGCGAGGCCGGCCGGGCCGAGATCCTCCTGCAGGAACTCCTGCACCTCGCGGCCGCGCTCGCCGACGAGGCCGATCACCGCGACGTCGGCCGCGGTGTAACGGGCCAGCATCGAGAGCAGCACCGACTTGCCGACGCCGGAACCCGCGAAGATGCCCATCCGCTGGCCCGAGCACATGGTCAGGAAGGTGTTGATGCAGCGGACCCCGAGATCGAGCGGCGGGCCGACCCGGCGCCTGGCATGAGCCGGCGGCGGATCGGCCCGCAGCGGATAGGCCACCGGCCCCTGAGGAAGCGGCCCGAGCCCATCGATCGGCCGGCCGAGCGCGTCGACCGTGCGGCCGAGCCAGGCCTGCGTCGGGCGGATCGCCCCGGCGGAGTCTTCGCGCACATAGGCCGGGCAGCCGCGGCGTACGCCGTCGAGGGAACCGAACGGCATGGCGAGCGCGCGGTCGCCCTGGAAGCCGATGATCTCGCAAGGCACCGCCGCCGCGCCGGCGGAACCGACGGCGATGTCGATCCGGCCACCAAGCCGCATGGCGGCGATCGGCCCGGCCACCTCCACGAGGAGTCCGCGAATCGCGGTGACGCGGCCGTAGACTTCCAGCGTCTCGACGTCCGCGAGCGCGTCGATCGCAGCCGCCAGATTCGGGCCGGTTCGCGGAGTGACCGTTCCACGGCGATCCTCACTCATTCGCTCAACCTCAACGGTTCGTTTACCTCCCTCATTAACACTACGGGCATCGCTTCGTTAACGAGTGGCGCTTCAGCGTGTCTAAGAGGCCACGCAGGGCATCAATCGTTTTCGGGGAAGGGGTTAGCAGGAAGGCTCGGAGGCTCGTGCAGCCCCGAATCGCTGTCGGACGGGAACGGATCGGCAACGACTCGGGTAAACTGGAAAGACCTTCATAAAGAGTGTGCTTGCAACCGGGATTCGGGTTTTGTTAACGGTTAATCGTTAGCGTTTCGAAACAGGAACGAAGCAGCGTCCGCCGAGGCCGTCGGCGGGCGAGCGGCGGGCGCATGCCCGCCCGCCTTAGACGGCCGGCCGGGCTGGGGACCGACGATGCGCGTACTTCTTATCGAGGACGATGGCGCCACGGCGCAGAGCATCGAATTGATGCTCAAGTCCGAGAATTTCAATACTTATACGACGGACCTCGGAGAAGAGGGCGTCGACCTCGGCAAGCTCTACGACTACGACATCATCTTGCTCGACCTGAACCTGCCCGACATGTCGGGCTACGAGGTTCTGCGGAACCTGCGGGTGGCGAAGGTCAAGACGCCGATCCTGATCCTGTCGGGCATGGCCGGCATCGAAGACAAGGTGAAGGGCCTCGGCTTCGGCGCCGACGACTATCTCACCAAGCCCTTCCACAAGGACGAGCTGGTCGCACGCATCCACGCCATCGTGCGCCGGTCCAAGGGTCACGCCCAATCGGTCATCACCACGGGCGATCTCATCGTCAACCTCGACCAGAAGACGGTCGAAGTCTCCGGCAGCCGCGTGCACCTCACCGGCAAGGAGTACCAGATGCTGGAGCTGCTCTCGCTCCGGAAGGGCACGACCCTCACCAAGGAGATGTTCCTCAATCATCTCTACGGCGGCATGGACGAGCCCGAACTCAAGATCATCGACGTGTTCATCTGTAAGCTGCGCAAGAAGCTTGCGAATGCCAGCCAGGGCAAGAACTACATCGAGACCGTGTGGGGCCGCGGATACGTGCTGCGCGAGCCCAACGAGGTTGAAGAGCGCATCGCCGTCTGAGCCCCCAGCCCACACGGTCGCGAGAAGAGCCCCGGATTCCGGGGCTTTTTCTTTTGGCGACGGGCTTCCACTCAGTGAAAGTCCCGCGACTTCGGCAGGATGCGGACGTTGCGTGGATGCCCATGCGGCCCGCGCGGCTGTTGGGGATGGGTGAACTCGTCGGCCCGGCTCAGGGCGATGGTCACGTCGCGGTCCTCCGACAGGCGCTTGAGCTCGCCGCTGCGGTCGTAGAGCCGCTCGGCCATCAGATGCGCCACGCCCTCCGGGCTCTTCTGCACCCGCCCCTCCACCAGCAGCAGCCGCGCAGACATGATCGCGCGCCGGAAGCGCTCGAAGGTGCCCGCCCACAGGATGACGTTGGTGACGCCGGTCTCGTCCTCCAGCGTGATGAAGATGGCGTTGCCCGCCCCGGGGCGCTGGCGCACCAGCACCACCCCGGCGTTCCTGACGTAGCTGGCATCGGGCAGGGCGGCGAGTTCTGCGCAGGTCACGACTTGCTCTGCGTCGAAGAGCGGCCGCAGGATCTGCAGCGGATGGCCCTTCAGCGAAAGGCGCGTCGACTGGTAATCGGCCGCCACATGGGCGCCGAAGCTCATCTCCGGCAGAACCACCGCCGGTTCGGGGCCGAGTTCGCGCGCATCGGCGGCAGCGAAGAGCGGCAGCGGCGCGTCGTCCGGCAGGCGGCGTACGGCCCAGAGGGCGGCCCGTCGTTCGAGACCGAGGGAGCGGAACGCATCCGCCTCGGCGAGCAGCCGCAGCGCCCGTCCCGAGAGGCGCGTACGCGCCGCCAGATCCTCGACGTCCGAAAAACCGCGCCCGCGCGCGGCGACGAGCCGGTTGCCCTCCGCCTCGCCGATCCCGCCGACCTGCCGGAAGCCGATGCGCAGGGCGAGCGAGCCGCGATCATCCCGTTCCAAGGTGTTGTCGCGGGCGCTGTGGTTGACGTCGACCGGGCGCACCGCGACGCCGTGCTCCTGAGCGTCCCGCACGATTTGCGCCGGCGCGTAGAAGCCCATCGGCTGCGAATTCAAGAGCGCGCAGGCGAACACCGCCGGGTGGTGGCATTTGATCCAGGACGAGACGTAGACGAGCTTGGCGAAGGAGGCGGCGTGGCTTTCGGGAAAGCCGTAGGAGCCGAACCCCTTGATCTGCTCGAAGCAGCGCTGCGCGAAGGCGCGCTCGTAGCCCCGCGCCACCATGCGCTCGACCATCAGCTTTTCGAAGCCGCCGATCGTGCCGACATTGCGGAAGGTCGCCATGGCCCGGCGCAGCTGGTTGGCCTCGACATCCGAAAACGTCGCCGCGACCATGGCGAGCCGCATCGCCTGCTCCTGGAACAGCGGAACGCCCTTGGTCCGGTTGAGCACCTGATAGAGTTCGTCGGGATCGCCCTGTCCGAAAGCCGGTGACGGATAGGTCACCGGCTCCAGGCCGGCGCGGCGGCGCAAGTAGGGGTGCACCATGTCGCCCTGAATCGGCCCGGGCCGGACGATCGCGACCTGGATCACGAGGTCGTAGAATTTTTCAGGCTTGAGGCGCGGCAGCATGTTCATCTGCGCGCGGCTCTCGACCTGGAAGACGCCGAGCGAATCCGCCCGCCGCAGCATCGCGTAGGTCGCCGGGTCGTCCTTCTGGATATCGGCGAGGCCGAGATCGAGGCCCTCGTGCTCCCGCAAGAGATCGAACGCCTTGCGGATGCAGGTCAGCATCCCGAGGGCGAGCACGTCGACCTTCATCAGGCCGAGTTCGTCGATGTCGTCCTTGTCCCACTCGATGAAGGTGCGGTCGGCCATGGCCGCATTGCCGACCGGCACGGTCTCGTCGAGCCGTCCCCGAGTCAGCACGAAGCCGCCGACATGCTGCGACAGGTGGCGCGGAAACCCGAGCAGCCGTCGCGCGAGGGCGACGGCACGGCGGATCGACGGGTTTTCCGGATCGAGCCCGGTCTGGCGAATATGGTCGTCGCGGATGTGGCTGCCCCAGCTGCCCCACTGGGTCGAGGACAGACGGGCGGTAACGTCCTCGGTCAGGCCCAAGGCCTTGCCGACCTCGCGCATGGCACTGCGAGGCCGGTAGCGGATCACCGTTGCGGCGATGCCGGCGCGGTGGCGCCCGTAGCGCGCATAGATGTGCTGGATGATCTCTTCGCGGCGCTCATGCTCGAAATCGACGTCGATGTCGGGCGGCTCGCGGCGCTCCTCCGAGATGAAGCGGGCGAAGAGAAGCTCGTTCTCGGCCGGGTCGACGGAGGTGATGCCGAGGACGAAGCAGACCGCGGAGTTCGCCGCCGAGCCGCGCCCCTGGCAGAGGATTCCCTTGTCCTCGGCGACCCGCACGATGTCGAGGATCGTCAGGAAGTAGCGGGCGTAGTCGAGCTTGGCGATGAGGCCGAGCTCTTCGCGCAATGCCATTCCGACCTTCTCGGGGATGCCGTCGAGGTAGCGGACCGCGGCGCAGCGCCAGGTCTGCGATTCGAGCCAGCCCTGCGGAGTCCAGCCCGGCGGCACGGTCTCGTCGGGATAATCGTATTCCAGTTCGGACAGCGAGAAATCGATGCGGTCGAGCACGTCCTGCGTCGCCGCGATCGCGTCCGGCGCGTCCTGAAACAGCCGCGCCATCTCCCCCGGGGTTTTGAGATGCCGCTCGGCATTGGCCTCGAGCCGACGCCCGGCGGTCTCGACGGTCACGCCCTCGCGAATGCAGGTGAGCACGTCCTGCAGGTCGCGCGCGGCCGGCATGTCGTAGAGCGCGTCGTTGACTGCGAGCAGCGGGACACCCGTCTCCCGCGACAGCAGCCGGAGACGGGCGAGCCGGCGTAGGTCGTCGCCGCGCCGGTGCATGGCGACGCCGAGCCAGACCGCGCCCGGCGCAGCCTCCGTGATCCGCCCGAGCGCTGCGGCGAGACCATCCGCCCGGCGTGAGGGTATGACGATCAGCAACAGCCCGGCCGTATCGGCCAGGAGATCGTCGAGATGCAGGATGCACTGGCCCTTCGCTGCCCGGCGATTGCCGCGGGTGAGCAGCCGGCAGAGGCGACCCCAACTCGCGCGGTCTGTGGGATACACGACGACGTCCGGCGCCCCGTCTGCGAAGACGAGGTGCGCGCCGACCGCGAGCCTGAACGCCGCGGCCTGCCGCTTGATCGCCTCCTGCGAGACGATCGTGTCGGGCGCCAGCGGATGCTCGACGAACACAAACTCGCCGGGCCCTGAACCGTCGCGCAGCTTTTCGGGGAGCGGAATCCCTTCCGCGCGCAGTTCCTTCAGGGCGCGATGCGCGCGCACCACCCCGGCCAGGGTGTTGCGGTCGGCGATGCCGATGCCGGACTGGTCGAGCAGCAGCGCAGTCAGCACCATGTCCTGCGGCTGCGAGGCCCCGCGCAGGAACGAAAAATTCGTCGCCGCAACGAGCTCCGCATAGGCCGGTGGTAGAGGCGGCTCGGCATTGTCCTGCTCGATCATGCCGGCCGCGATCGATCACGCCGTGCATCCCCTCTCCCCGCACGCGATGAGAGGGGATGCGCGGCGGTCGATGCGAGACCATCCGATCCCGAAATCATGCGAACAGGCCGTGCAGGTACCAGCGCGGCCGGTCGGTCTCGCTGCCGTAGAGGCCGGCGCGAAACAGCCAGAAGCGGCGGCCGTCGGCGTCTTCCACGCGAAAATAGTCGCGCGTCGGCTGTTCGCACGCACGCCACCACTCGGCGGAGATGCGCTCCGGCCCCTCCGCCCGCACCACCTTGTGTAAGACGTGCCGCCAGCGGAAGCGGATCGGCGGCCCGTCCGGCACCTCGGCCAGCGTCTCGATGGGCTGTGGCGGCTCGAAGAGCTGGAGGGGACGCAGGGGCGGTTCGCCCGGCTCGGGCATGAGCCACTCTGCCGGCCGGGTAGGGAAGGCCGAGGCCGGGACCAGCCGCGCGGCACGCACCGGGTCGTGCGTGTCGACCGAGACGAAGCGGACCACCCGCGCAGCACCGAAGCGCGCCACCAGCCGGTCGACGAGATCGGAGACCTCGCCGTCGCCGACCGTCTCGCCGTCGAGACTCACCTGGACCGGTGCCAGCGACTCGGTGGTCGGCACGCCAAGGCGGATCAGGTCGTAGCCGTAGCCGGGGTCGAGGGGGTCGGCGAGGGAGTCGAGCCGCTCGTGCAGCAGGCGCAGGATCGCGGCCGGATCGCGCGAGGGACGCCCGGTCTCGACGGCGATGCGCCGGACCTCGCCGTCCGTCCGAAAAAAACTCGCCTCGAAGACCCGGCCGCCCCGGCCCGCGGTTTCGAGCAGTAGCGCGGCCCGCGCGATCAGGTCGCGCAGGGTCCGCTCGATCGCAACCGTATGGGCGATCGGCTCCAGAAATCGCTGCTCGACGCAGCAGGCCGGCGGCGGCCGCAGCGGCGTGATGCGCCGATCTTCGAAACCGAGCACGCACCGCAGCTGCCGGGTCAGATCTTCGCCGAACCGGGCGGCGAGGGGGCGGCTCGGCAGGTCGGCGAGGTCGGCGATCTTTTTCAGACCCGCGAGTGCAAGCGCTGCACGGTCGGTGTCCGGAAGGTCGAGAGCGGCCACCGGGAGGGGACGGACCGCGGCTTCCTCTTCGCCCGGTGCCACCAGCCGGACCCGGCTGAAGCGGGCGAGAGCGCGGGCGGCATCGGGCGTGCCGGCGAGCGTTCCACGGGTCGAGACGCCGCCTCGGCGGAAGGTCACGACGATGCGATCCCGCAAGACGCCTTCGCCGCCGAAGAGATGCGCGCAGCCGGTGACGTCCAGGGAAAGGCCGTCGATAGAGTCGAGGGCGACGAGGGGCGTCCAGCGATCGCAGGCCTCGGCCATGCGGCCGAGCAGGGCCGCGTCGGCCGCCGGGTCGTGCTCGGCCGCCGCAAGGGTCGGGATGCGGGCGCGGGCATCGGCGAGGGTCAGGCCGGGCCTCAGGCCGAGCGCCAGCGCCTCCCGGCTCACGGCCGCGAGCCGCAGGGCGCCCTTGAGGGAATGGGTGAGCACGAGGGGTTCATCCGGCGCGACGCCAGAGCACGCCGGATTCCGCCGCCACCGGTCGATGGACAGGAACGGAAACCACAGGGCGAGGTAGCGACGCGGGTGCGAAGGATGCGCTGTCACGGTCCCACTCCAGCCTCCAGCTGCGTTGGCCGAGCCCGGAGCGATGACGCAGCAGGGAGGCCGCGAAGGCCGGACGGCCGGGGGCATTCGCCTCCAGCGGCACCGAGGCCGACGCCGCGATGCCCCAGCGGCTCGCCGCCGCGCTTGGACAGGGTTCGGCCTGGAGCCGAATCATCACCAGGGTGACTCCCGAGGCGCCTGCCGCCAGTGCCAGCCGCCGGCTCGCCTTGAGGTCCAGGACCCGCGGATCGCCCCAGATCTCGACGAGGGCCGCACCGATCGCAGCGCAGCGCGCCGCCTCGGCCACCGCCCGCAGGGCAGCGGTGGGATCGCGCGCGCGCACCAGAATCAGGCTCTGCGGGTCGAGCCCGAAGGCGGCGAGCCCTGCGCCGTGGAGTTGCCCGGTCTCGATCCCGACGAAATCCTGCCGCGCCCAGACGAGGGACCGTCCCGCGGCCGCCCGAGCGGCCATGCCAAGCCCGAAACCTGCCGCCGCTGCGGCATCCGCCACCCGCTCGGCATAGACCTCGTGCAGCGCACCGTAAGCGAGCCCGCCGCCGAGCCAGTCATCGAGCGAGGCCAAGCCCAGCCGAAACCGATTTGCGGCGCACACGACCTCGCCCGGCTCGAGGGCTGAAACGGCACGGCGCAACGCGGACAAGGTGATGGGTTGCGCCGAAGCCATTCATGTTCCCTATTTGTTCTTATAACGACTCCGATAATGGGTAGAGTCAAGCATAGGTTTCAGGGGCCTGTGGATTGGGAACTAAAACGCGAGTTCCGTGCGGAGCAGGCGCACAACCGCCTCCGCGGTCACGGATCGCAGCCGTCGCGCGAATGCCGGCGACCTGAACGAAGCCGCTCAAAGCAAAGACCACGGAAACGCTTCTTCGGCCGACAGCCCAGCAAGCACCATTGCTCAACGCCCCGATCCGCAGAAGCGATCCGGCACGAAAGATGAGGGTTTTCAGGACTTTAAAAGGTTGGCTCCCCGAGCAGGACTCGAACCTGCGACAAAGCGATTAACAGTCGCTTGCTCTACCAACTGAGCTATCGGGGATCACCGGCGCCGCTTCCGCGTCACGGCGGGGTCCTTAGCCCATCGCCGGCGAAGAACGCAAGGGGCTGAGCGCCAGGAATGTGGTCGGCGTTGGATCGATCTGCCAAGCCGGCTTCCTCTCGGAAAGATTAAGTTGAACGAACCTGTCATCACGCTGCAGGAACACCGTTGCCGATCGGCCTGCGGCTCTGCTAGAGACCCGTCCTCCCCCGATCGGCCGCCCGGTCGGGAGACGATGGTCGCCCTTAGGCGCGGCCCGGACTGGTTGGCCTCGTGGCGGAGTGGTTACGCAGAGGACTGCAAATCCTTGCACCCCGGTTCGATTCCGGGCGAGGCCTCCATCAAATTTTTCGACACCGCCAAACTCAGACCCTCGGCATGCCAAGCTCAAAGCTTCGCATGAGGCGCGCCGCGCTTTCTACGCTTACCGGAGCCGGGGCTGCGGCACTCTCGGCGCAGATGATGGGCCGCTTTTCAGCGGCCGTCACGCCAACGCGACACGAAGGCAACGCCCGGCAACAAAGCTGTCCGGTGAAGCAGTACGGCCATATCTCGGGCGGCCCGCACTGTCGGCCCGATGGGCCGTAGGGACGAGGATCGGTAGGGCAGAAGCTCCACCTTTTTCGTCTCTGCCAACCGGTCGGCTGTCGATCCCTATCGCGAAAATCTTGCGTTTTTGGAATCGATCCACGACAACCCGGCCGCTGCTGGAGCGCCGGGCGACCAAGGGGGTCGTCCAAGGCTGCGACGGCGCCTTCCGAAGATGGTGCGGCATCTCATGCTCGATCACGCCCAGGCACGGCAGCTCATGGTCGATTGCCAGCTGCGCACCTTCGATGTGAACGACGTTGCCGTTCTCGACGCCTTCGCCACCGTGCCGCGCGAACGATTCGTGCAGCCGGGGACGGAGGATTTCGCTTACATCGACCGTACCCTGAGAATCGGTGCAGATGACGGCGGGGGCCGGGCGATGCCCGCTCCGATGGTACTGGCCCGCATGATCCAGGCGCTCAAGATCCGGCCCGGCGCGCGCGTCCTCGACGTTGCGGCAGGTTACGGTTACGGCACCGCACTCCTCTCCGAACTCGACGCACGCGTCGTCGCCCTCGAATGCCAGGCAGATCTGGCGCAGGCGGCACGTGAACGCCTCGGCCAGACCGCCAAGGTCATCCATGGGCCACTCCGCGAAGGCGCAGCGGCGCAGAGCCCCTATGATGCGATTCTCGTTCAGGGCCGCATCGAGACCCGGCCGCAGGGCCTTCTCGACCAGCTCCGCACAGACGGACGCCTTGTCTGCCTGTTTGGCCCGGACCGTAGCGCGAAGGTGACGCTGTTCGTCCGCGCAGGCGACGCATTCGGCTCCCGTCCGCTCTTCGATGCCAATCTGCCGGCACTGAGGGACTTCACCACGTCACACGGTTTCACCTTCTGATCCTGCGCAGCAGCTATCTTGGAGCGGTGTCGCCTTTATGTGGCACCGTCGATCAATCGAACATTGCCATCCCGCGCAATCTGGTCGGTGGTGCCGTGTATCGGCTAAGCTCGCTCCGAGGCGGGCAAGCTGGCATCGCGTGTTCGACGCGTTAGAGGCCGCGTTGCAATACGCGGCCGCCGGTTCATTCAGAAACCGCAAGGGCTGATGAGCGTGAGTGTAAGGACACCAGCGGCACGGTGGTCGCGTAGGTTGTCGGGCGCTGCAGTTCTGGCGCTCGTAGCTGCCGTACCCGCCGGAGCCGAGACCTTGGAGAGCGCGTTGTCGCGGGCATATGCCGCGAATCCGGCTCTCAATTCGGAGCGTGCGCGGCTGCGCTCGGTCGATGAGACCGTGAGCCAGGCGCAAGCGGGCTATCGCCCGACCGTGTCACTCGACGCCGATATCGGCGTCCAACAATTCGAAGGCATCCTGGCCGGTCAGCGTGCGGGAGGAGGCGGACTTCTCGGCTCGGGCATTGGGTCAGGGTCTACAACGAATGGCGGCGCGCTCGTGACGCGCCCCGGCGGAGCGTCCCTGACGATCAACCAGACGCTTTTCAACGGCTTCCGAACCGACAACCAGACTCGTCAAGCCGAGTCGAACGTGCTGACCAACCGGGAGGCCATCCGTCTCACGGAAATGACAACGCTTTTCAACGCTGCGCAATCGTACATGAACGTGCTGCGCGACACCGCGAATCTCGAACTGCAGCGCAACAACGTCGAGGTGCTCGAAGAGCAGCTCCGCCAGACCCGTGATCGCTTCAATGTCGGCGAGGTGACCCGTACCGACGTGGCCCAAGCCGAGGCGCGTCTCTCTGGTGCCCGCTCCCAGGTCAGTGCGGCCGAGTCGCAGTTGCGCTCCTCGATCGGCATCTACCGGCAGAACATCGGCGTCGAACCGCGCCAGCTGGCTCCGGGCCGGCCGCTCGACCGCTACGTGCCCAAGAGCTTGGAAGAAGCCGTCAATATCGGATTGCGCGAGCACCCGCAGATCCTTGCTTCGTTCCATGCGGTCGACGCGGCGGAACTGCAGGTCAAGGTGGCCGAGAGCATGCTCTACCCGACGGCCGGCATCTCCGGCTTGGTGCAGCAGCGCTACGACCAGCAGTTGCCGGGCGACAACGGCGTGACCGCGTCCATCGTCGGACGGATCTCCGTTCCGATCTATCAGGGCGGTACCGAGTACTCGCAGATCCGTCAGGCCAAGGAGTTGGTCGGCCAAGCCAGACTCATCGCCGAGCGCGACCGCGACTCGGTCCGCTCATTGATCGTGCAGGCCTGGGGACGCCTCGAAGCCGCCAAGGCCCAGGTGCTGGCCTCTCAGGCCCAGGTCCAGGCGAACGAGGTGGCGTTGAACGGCGTCCGCGAGGAGGCCCGCGTCGGCCAGCGCACGACTCTCGACGTGTTGAACGCACAGCAGGAACTCCTGAACTCGCGCGTCAACCTGATCCTGGCCCAGCGCGACCGGGTGGTGAATTCCTACGACGTCGTACAGACGATCGGCCGATTGACCGTGCGCTACACCTCTTTGCCCGTAGCAGCCTACAGCCCGAAAGAGCATTTCGATCAGGTCAAGGACCTCTGGTACGGGGTGAGCACACCGGACGGACGCTAAAGCGGGAATCATCGATCGGCCGACGACGAGACAGTGCATCTGACGAAACTCCCACTGCATTGCCGTAACCAGTGGGAGCAATCCCGTCGGCCGGGAATCTTGCA
Source organism: Methylobacterium thuringiense (assembly GCF_022179645.1). Classification (GTDB taxonomy): domain Bacteria; phylum Pseudomonadota; class Alphaproteobacteria; order Rhizobiales; family Beijerinckiaceae; genus Methylobacterium; species Methylobacterium thuringiense. The sequence goes on along the minus strand of NZ_BPRA01000005.1, from coordinate 178,617 downwards.
CGAGACGCTAAAATCCTCTTCGGCAACTCGGAGAGTTCGGCTTATCCTCAAGGGATGAGCGTAAAATATTAACCATCATAGCCGATTCTTTTCCGCACCCCTCGCGTGAGTCGTCGTCAGGATGAGTGCTGCAAGCCCGAAGTTTCCGGATACGATGAAGGACTCCTCTGCGGGGGAGCCGTCGATGGAGGACATCCTCGCCTCCATCCGTCGCATCATCGCCGACGACAACGCGCCCGAGGCAGAGCCCGAAGCCGCGCCGCCGCCTGCGCCCAAGCCCCGGCTCGACGACGTGCTCGATCTCGCTCAGGTCGCCAAGCCCGTGCGGCGCCCACAGCCCGTCGCATTCGATCCGCCCGAGATCGAATTCGACATCGACGAGGTCGATTTTTCGACGCCGGAGCCCGAGCCGGTCCCGGTAGCCCCTCCGCCCCCTCCGCAGAGCAGCGCGCCGGAGCGATTGCAGGCCGCCGTCGAAGAGCAGGTGGTGGAGCGTCTCGTCTCGAAAACGACCGACGACAGCGTCGGACAGCACTTCACGATGCTCGCCCACACCGTGCTGACGAACAATGCCCGCACGCTGGAGGACCTCGTCAAGGACATGCTTCGGCCGATGCTGAAGTCCTGGCTCGACGACAACCTGCCGACGATGGTCGAGCGGCTGGTTCGCGCGGAGATCGAGCGGGTCGCGAGGGGACGCTAAGTTTCGGATACCGAGGCTCGGACGCCGGGTCTCGGGCGCCGAGCGATGCCCCGTGGTTGACGGCAGGGCGGCGAAGGGTTGAAAGCGGCGGCATCTTCAAAAGACCGCCCGCACGATCGGCCCGACCGCCTCATGATGGACAAGACCTTCGATCCCGCCGCCGTCGAAGCGCGCGTCGGTGCTGCCTGGGAGGCCGAGGGCGCCTTCAGGGCCGGCAGGCCCGAGCGCGCCGGCGCCGAGCCCTATTGCATCGTGATCCCGCCGCCGAACGTGACGGGATCGCTGCATATCGGCCACGCACTCAACAACACGCTGCAGGACATCCTCTGTCGCTTCGAGCGCATGCGCGGACGCGACGTGCTCTGGCAACCGGGCACCGATCACGCCGGCATCGCCACGCAGATGGTGGTCGAGCGCCGTCTTATGGAAACCCAGCAGCCGGGCCGGCGCGAGCTCGGCCGTGAGGCCTTTCTCGAAAAGGTCTGGGCCTGGAAGGCGGAGTCGGGCGGGGCCATCGTCGGCCAGCTGAAGCGCCTCGGTGCCTCCTGCGACTGGTCGCGCGAACGCTTCACCATGGACGAGGGCCTGTCGCAGGCCGTCCTCAAGACCTTCGTCGACCTCCACGCACAGGGCCTGATCTACCGCGACAAGCGCCTCGTGAACTGGGATCCGAAGTTCCAGACCGCGATCTCCGACCTCGAGGTCCTGCAGGTCGAGACCAAGGGGCACCTCTGGTACTTCGACTATCCGGTCGTGGACGAGGCCGGCGCGCTCACCGGCGAAACCATCACGGTCGCCACGACGCGGCCCGAAACCATGCTCGGCGACACCGCCGTCGCGGTGCATCCGGAGGACGAGCGCTATACGACGCTGGTCGGAAAGCGGGTGCTGCTGCCTCTGGTGCGTCGGCCGATCCCGATCGTCGCCGACACCTATTCCGATCCCGAGAAGGGCACCGGTGCAGTCAAGATCACCCCGGCCCACGATTTCAACGACTTCGAGGTCGGCAAGCGGCACTCCTTGCGCCCGATCAACGTGCTCGACGAGGAGGGGCAGATGCTGCTCGTCGGCAACGACGCCTTCTTCGAGGGTGCCGAGCCGGAGCCGCCGGCGCTCGAACTGCACGGCCTCGACCGCGCCGTCGCCCGCAAGCGCGTCGTCGCGCTGATGGAAGAGCGTGGCCTGCTGCTCAAGATCGAGCCGAACGCCCATGCGGTGCCGCATGGCGACCGCTCCGGCGTCGTGATCGAGCCCTATCTCACCGATCAATGGTACGTGAACGTCAAGCCGCTGGCCGAGCGCGCGCTTCAGGCCGTGCGCGACGGCCAGACCCGGTTCGTCCCCGAGAACAACGAAAAGGTCTTCTTCCAGTGGCTCACCAACATCGAGCCGTGGTGCATCTCGCGCCAGCTCTGGTGGGGCCACCAGATCCCGGTCTGGTATGACGAGGAGGGCGGCATCTACGTCGCCATGAGCGAAGCCGAGGCGCAGGCCAAGGCCGACGCGGCCCGTGGCGGTCCCGTCACGCTGCGGCGTGACGAGGACGTCCTCGACACGTGGTTCTCCTCGGCGCTCTGGCCGTTCTCGACCCTCGGCTGGCCCGAGACGACACCGGAACTCGCACGCTACTACCCGACCAACACTCTGGTCACCGGCAAGGACATCCTGTTCTTCTGGGTCGCCCGCATGATGATGATGGGCCTGCATCTCACCGACAAGGTGCCCTTCGACACGGTGTACCTGCACGCCCTGGTGCGCGACGCCACCGGCGCCAAGATGTCGAAATCCAAGGGCAACGTCGTCGATCCGATCGGCCTGATCGAGCAATACGGCGCCGATGCCCTGCGTTTCACCCTGGCCGCGCTCGCCGCGCCCGGGCGCGACATCAAGCTCGGGCCGAACCAGGTCGAGAGCTACCGCAACTTCGCGACGAAGCTCTGGAACGCCTCGCGCTTCGCCGAACTGAACGGCTGCCGCCTCGATCCCGCCTTCCGGCCGGAGAGCGCGAACGCCGTCCTTAACCGTTGGGCGCTCGGCGAGGCTGCCCGCGCGGTGACCGAAGTGGGTACGGCGCTCGACGCCTACCGATTCAACGATGCCGCCGCCGCAGCCTACCGCTTCGTCTGGAACATCTTCTGTGACTGGTATCTCGAACTCGCCAAGCCCGTGCTGCAGGGCGAGGGCGTTGACGCCGCGCTGAAGGACGAGACGCAGAAGACCATCGCGTTCCTGATCGACCAGATCGCCAAGCTGCTGCACCCGTTCATGCCGTTCCTCACGGAAGAGCTGTGGGCGATCAAGGGGGAGGGCATCGCCGATCGCGGGCTGCTCACGCTCGCGCCCTGGCCGGATCTGTCCGGGCTCGCCGACAGCTCCGCCGAGTCGGAGGTCGGCTTCGTGGTCGATCTCGTCTCGGAAATCCGCTCGGCCCGCTCGGAGACCAACGTTCCGGCCGGTGCGCAGATTCCGCTGGCGCTCGTCGCCGTCGATGAGAGCGTGCGCGAGCGCGTCGGGCACTGGCACGACACCCTCCTTCGTCTCGCCCGCCTCTCGGAGATCCGTTTCGTGGCGGAAGCGCCGAAGAACTCGGTGCAGCTCTTGGTACGCGGCACTGTCGCCGCTCTTCCTCTAGAAGGGATTGTCGATCTCGGCGCCGAGGTCGCGCGCCTTCGGAAGGAGGAGGGCCGCACGGTCACCGAGATTGGCAAGATCGACTCTAAGCTCGGCAACGCCGACTTCGTCGCCCGTGCCCCGGAGGACGTAATCGAAGAGCAGCGCGAACGTCGCGACAGCGAGGCCGCGAAACTCGAAAAGATCCGAGAGGCGCTGGCGCGGTTGACGGATCAGAGCTGAAGACCGGATCGAAGCGCCATGAGATGGCTGCGCAGCTTCGGCCTCGCAGCGGCCGGCCTGCTCATCGTGTTCTTCTTCGCTGTCGTCCTGACGGCGAAGCCGGGTGACCCGGCCCTCTACCCACCCACGGACACCAATTCCCGAACGATCCACCTCGTCAGCCACGGCTGGCATTCGGGCGTCGTGCTGCCGCACGAGGCGCTGACGGGGGAGGGCACGGGCGCAGCGCTCCGTGCCGTGGCCACCCGCTTCCGCAACTACCAGAAAATCGAATTCGGCTGGGGCGAAGCCCGCTTCTATCGGACGACGCCGACGGTGGCGGATGTCGATTGGATGCTGGCGGCGAAGGCGCTGTTCACGCCCGGCGGCGCTGCGGGCGTGGTCCAGGTGGTCGGACTGCCAGACAACCTGCGCGCCGCCTTCCCGAATGCCGAGATCGTGCCGATCCGCGTCTCCCCGGCGGGCCTCGCTCGGCTCCTCGCTCGCCTCGACGCGGCGTTTCGCCTGGACGGGCAGCAGCCGGTCGAGGACGGCCCGGGCCTCTACGGGCCGAGCCTGTTCTATGCCGGCACCGGCCGCTTCTCGTTCGCGAATGTCTGCAACCACTGGACAGCGAATCTGCTCAGCGCCGCCGGCCTGCCGGTCGCGCCGGTAATCGATACCCACCCGCGCGGACTGATCCTCGACCTCGCTTGGCGGTCGGGCGCTACGGTTTTACCGCCGCTTTGATCATCATTCAGCGAGCTTCAACCCCAAAATGCCCGCGACGACGAGGGTGATGCATCCGATGCGCGTGGCGGTGACGGGCTCGGCGAACAGCACAATTCCGAGAACGCGGTGCCGACCGTGCCGATGCCGGTCCAGACGGCATAACCGGTGCCGATCGGCAGCGTCCTAACCGCGAACGACAGCAGCACGACGCTGATGACCATGCTGACAAGCGTCCATACAGACGGCCAGAGTTTCGTGAATCCGTCAGCGTATTTCAGCCCGATCGCCCAACCGATCTCGAACAGGCCGGCAACGAACAGGATGGCCCAGGCCACGGCGGTCTCCTCGCCCAACGGTTCTTCAAGGCCGTCAATGACAAGGATCGGGGACGGGGGTGGTGCCGGATCGCACGCGGGCGTCCGGCACCCGTCCTCAGGTCTCGAGCGGGCTGTCCCAGTACAGAAAGTCGAGCCAAGTGTTGTGCAGTTCGTTCTTCGCCTTGGGCAGGCGCCTGGCGATGGCGTCGAGCTGGTAGGGCGACGGTTCGAAGGGCTGGCGACGCAGGTTCAGGCCGCTCTTCGCGAGCGAGCGGTTGCCCTTGCGCAGATTGTCGGCGCTGCAGCTCGCAACGATGTTCGACCAGACCGACTCGCCGCCCTTCGAGCGCGGGTTGACGTGGTCGAAGGTCAGTTCCTGCGGGGGCAGGCGCTCGCCGCAATACTGACAAGTGAACTCGTCGCGCAGGAAGAGGTGGTAGCGCGTGAAGGCGACCTTCTTGCGCCGGTGATAGCTCTTAAGGGCGACGACCGAGGGCACCTGGAACGCCTGGCTGGCGGAGTGGACCTCGATGTCGTCGTAGGTCTTCACCTGGATCACCCGGTCCTGCAGCACGGCGACGAGGGCGTCCTGCCAGTTCCAGACGGAGAGCGGCGCCCAGCTCACGGGCTGCATGTCGGCATTGAGGACGAGGGTGCGAAGATTGCCGACGGGCGCGTTCATGCGGCCCTCCTGGCACCAAGGGGCGCGGCGTCCGGTCGTTCGGAACGCCTAGAGATATTCGGGTCGGCGACGCAGGCTCGGATGCTCGTCATAGACGCAACTCTCTGATCGCGTGCACGAGCTCTGACCTCGTGGCTCGGTCCAATACTCCGATACGGCACAATATGGCACCCCCAAGCGCACGGCCAAGCCTTCGGAAGCTTGGCCGCTGGACTGCTGAAACGTCGGTGCGAGACGGGAGTGGACTGGAAACGCCAGCGACGACTGCCGAAAAGGGCAGCCGATGACACGTGGGCAGCAAGAGCGTCGGACGTCGTCACGACGGTCGTCGCTGCCCGGCAGCGAGACGACAAGGCCATGTCCATTGCTGCTCAGTCTAATATCGACGTGACAGGGTTGTGAAGGTGGGCCGTATCGGCGAGACGGCGGGCGCACAGGTTCCGCGATTGCCGGGCTGCCACGCGCGCGCCTTGCACCGTTTCGCCCCATTGATCCGCGACGGAGGGAGCGATGCCGGGGACGGAGACCGCGAGCCGCCCCATGCTCCTGTGCAGATCGGAGCAGCCCCTCAAAGTGATTCGGCCTGGAGGCACGCTCGCACCGAGCGCGCCCCGCACTCGAACAAGGACGACGATGGTTCGATCGACCTTTCGCGCCGCACGCATCGCGTGCTTCTCGGCCGTTCTGGCGGCGGCCGCCCTTGCGGTGCCGACGGGAGCGGTCGGGCAGGGAGCCGCGCCGAGCCCGCAGCAGGACCAGAAGACCGCTCCCGTGCCTCAGGCCGGCGGCGACAAGTCGCAGGCCGTTCCGCAGCCGGGCGCGACGCCGCAAACGGCGCCACCTTCGCCCGTCGCAAAGCCCGCACCGAAGCCCGCCGTCTCGGAGGGCATCAAAACGGTCCGCGAGCGCCTCGACGAGATCAAGGGCAACCTCGACGGTCGCGAGAAGGCCGTGACCGGCCGCAACGTCGGCGCCGGCGATCTCACCCGCGCTCGCGACGGGCTGGAGGCCGTCTCCGACCGGATCCGCGCGATCATCGCCGCCCTCGAACCACGCCTTGAAGCCGCCCGGGAGCGTCAGACCCAACTCGGGCCGAAGCCAAAGGACACTGAGGAGGGCGAGGACGTCGCCAAGGAGCGCGTCGAACGCGAGCACGCCGTAACCGAGATCGACGAGACCCAGCGGCTCGCCAAGTCGTTGCTCGTCCAGAGCGACCAGATCGTCGACCAGATCACCAACAAGCGCCGTGCCGCCTTCACTCGCGGCCTGTTCGAGCGCTCTTCGGCGCTGTTCAGTCCCGATCTCTGGATGAAGATCGGCGCGGACCTGCCGCGCGATCTGAATTCCCTTCAGGCGGCACTCGAGGACATCGTCACGCTGTTCGCGCGCAACGGCAGTCTCTGGAACCTGCTGGTCCTCGGCATCGCCTTCGGCATCTCGTTCGCGCTGTATTTCGGGCGCCGCAACATCGCGCCCAAGCTCGGCCGGCGCGATCCGAAGGTCGCGAATCCGACCCGACGTGCAAAGCTCCTGGCGGCTTGGCGCGTGCTGCTCCTCGGAACGGTGCCGGCCGTCGCCGGAAGCTACGCCGTCTACTACGCCCTCGACGCCACCGACCTGCTCCCGACCCGGCTGATGCCGGTAGCCAGCGCAATTCTGATCGGGCTGGCCTTCATCGCTTTCGTGCAGGCGCTCAGCGACGCGCTCCTCGCCGTCGGCAAGCCGGCCTGGCGGCCGACGCCGGTGAGCGATGCCGCCGCCTGGCGCATCCAGCTTCTCGCGGTGAGCATCGCGGTGGTCATCACCGTGTCGAAATCCACCGAGGCGCTCAATTCCGGCATCTACGCCGCGCTCTCGATCTCGATCGCCACCCGCGGCATCGGCGCGGTCACGGCCGCGCTGCTCCTGGCCATCGGCCTGCACCGCTTCGCTGATACGGCCGAGAAGGAGGAGGCCTGCTTCGGTCCCTACGTCGCCACCGAGACGTCGAGCAGCATCGGCGGGCCGTTGCGCCTGCTCGGCTGGGCGGCGACGGTCCTCGTCGGCCTCGGCGCGATCGTCGGCTACGTGGCGCTCTCGGCCTTTCTCGTCGATCAGCTGATCTGGACAGCGAGCCTGTTCGTCCTGCTCTGGCTGCTCATCGCCAGCGCCGACGTCTTCATCGGCGGCTCGCTCTCGGACGATACCAAGATCGCGACCGCGCTGCAGGCGAATACGGGCCTCCGCAAGCGCTCGCTGAACCAGATCGCCGTGCTCGCCACGGGCTTCGCCCGGGTCGTGCTCGTCGCGGTGGCGGTACTGCTGGCGCTGGCGCCCTGGGGGCTCGATTCGAATGACGTTTTCTCCTCGCTGCGCTCGGCCTTCTTCGGCTTCAAGGTCGGCGACGTCACGATCTCGCTCTCGGCGATCGTCTTCGGCGTCGGCATCCTCGTGCTCGGCGTGTTCATCACACGGTCGATCCAGCGTTGGCTCGAAAACACCTACCTGCCGGCGACAGATCTCGACGCCGGCCTGCGCAACTCGATCTCGACGGTAGCCGGCTATGTTGGCTTCCTGCTCGCGCTGGCGCTCGCGTTCTCCTATTTGGGCCTGAGCCTGGAAAAGCTGACCATCGTCGCCGGCGCGCTCTCCGTCGGTATCGGTTTCGGTCTGCAGTCGATCGTCAACAACTTCGTCTCGGGCTTGCTGCTGCTTTGGGAACGCCCGATCCGCGTCGGCGATCAGGTGCTGATCGGCGACAGCGAGGGCATCGTGAAGCGCATCTCGGTCCGCTCCACCGAGATCCAGACCTTCGACCGCTCGGCCGTGATCGTGCCGAACTCGAACCTGATCTCGGGCGTGGTGAAGAACCGGGTCCGCGGAGACCGCACCGGCCGGGTCATCATCTCGGTGAGCGTGCTGCGCAACCAGGATCCGGTCCGGGCCGCCGAGATGCTCGTGGCCTGCGCCAGCGCCCATGCCGACGTGCTCAAGGAGCCGCCGCCGCGGGTGGTCTTCAAGAAGATCGGCGATCCGTTCCTCGAGTTCGACCTGATCGCCCTCGTGACCGACGTCAACCTCGGCCAGAAGGTCCAGAGCGATCTGAACTTCTCGGTGTTCAAGACCCTCTCGGACGCGGGCTTCATCCCGGCGATGGGACCGGCCTCGAGCGTCGTCACCGTGCAGGGCCTCGAGCCGATGCGCGACGCCCTCGGCCAGATCGCGAGCGCCGTCGGCACCGGCGCTGCGCGCAGTCCCGTAACGGCGCAGGACGCGCCAGAAGGCGGCGACAGGGACGTGGAGCCCGCCCGGCGCAAGCTCGGAACGGCCGCCTCTTGATGCGTGGCAGAGGTCATGGGGCTTGCCTCGACCCATGCGTCGGGGCACTGCCGCGGTCTCGACACCGATCGGCACGAGCCTTGCCCAATGTGCCCATGCGCTCGTACCAGTGTGGCGTAGTCCTCGCGGAGGATGTCCGATGTCTGCCTTGAGTCTCTGCCGACCGCTGATTTTGGGTATTCTTGCTACGGCGGCGGTCGCAGCTGCACCGGCGGCCGTCATGGCGCAGCACGCCTATCCCAACCGGCCGATCACCCTCGTCGTACCCTTCGCGGCCGGCGGTCCGACCGACACGATCGCCCGGATCGTCGTCCCCCCGATGGCCAAGGCGCTGGGCCAACCGGTGGCGATCGAGAACGTCACGGGCGGCGGCGGCACCACAGGCATCACCCAGGCCTCGCTGGCCGAGGCCGACGGCTACACGATCATGATGGGCCACATGGGCACGCACGGGGCGGCGCCCGCTCTGTTCCGCGCCCTGAAATACGACCCAGCCCGGACCTTCGACCCGATCGGCGTCGCCGCCGGCACGCCGGTTGTGATCGTCGCCCGGAAGGACTTTCCGGCGAGCGACCTGAAGGGCTTCATCGCGGCTCTGCACGACAACGGCACGGCCTACAGTCAGGCCCATGCCGGCGTCGGATCGGTTTCGCATTCCGCCGGGATGCTGTTCGACTCGATCGTCAACGCGAAGCCGACCTTCGTGGTCTATCGCGGCACCGGCCCGGCGGTGAACGACCTGATCGCCGGTCAGGTCGACTTCCTCACCGACCAGATCGTCAACGTCGCTCCCCATCTCCAGGCCGGCACGATCCGGGCCTATGCCATCGCCACCCACGAACGCTCGCCGGTGCTGCCGGACGTGCCGACCACCCGCGAAGCGGGGCTGCCCGAGTTCGAGGTGACCGCCTGGAACGCCGTGTTCGCACCGAAGGGCCTGCCGAAGGAGGTCCGGGCCAGGCTCGTCGAGGCGCTCAACGCGGCCCTGGACGACCCGCCGACCCGCGACCGTCTGCTCAAGCTCGGCGGCAAGGTTCCTCAGGGCGCCGACCGGGGGCCTGCCGCCCTGCAAAAACTCGTTGAGAGCGAGGTCGCGCGCTGGACGCCGGCATTGAGGGCGGCCGTCGACAATCAATGAGCACGCCTGCGTCGCAGCGCTCGTTGGTTCCCCACGCAATCCGGTGAGCCGCCGTTCCGCGCTGATTGACGGAAACCGTAAGACTTCGTCTAAGAGCCTCAACGAGAGGGGCGTGCATGTCGGATCGGGCCGATCCTGAAATCATCCTGGAGAGGCGCGGCGCCGCTGGCCTGATCATCCTGAACCGGCCGAAGGCGCTCAATGCGCTGACGCTGCCGATGATCCAGGCGATGCATGCCCAACTGCGGTCCTGGGAAACGGAGGAGGCCGTCACCCGGATCGTCGTACGTGGCACAGGCGGCCGCGCCTTCTGCGCAGGCGGCGACATTCGCCAGATCTACGAGCTCGGCAAGGCTGGCTGCTTCGAGGAGACCCTCGCGTTCTGGCTCGCCGAGTACCAACTCGACGCCTACGTGAAGCGCTACCCGAAGCCCTACGTGGCCCTGATCGAGGGCGTGGTCATGGGCGGCGGCGTCGGCATCTCGGTGCATGGCGATATCCGCGTGGCCTCCGAAAAGTACATGTTTGCGATGCCCGAGACCGGCATCGGTTACTTTCCCGATGTCGGGATGACCTACGCGCTGCCGCGCCTGCCCGGCCGCACCGGCACCTACCTCGCGGTGACGGGCGCACGCGTGGGCGCGAGCGAGGCCCTCGCTCTCGGCCTTGCCACGCATTCGGCCAAGGCCGCCGACTTCGACGCCATCGTCGATGCGCTTGCCCAGGGTGACGACATAGAAGCGACGCTTGCAGCCTACGCGGCCGAGCCGCCCGGGACCGGCCCGCTCGTTACCGAGCGCAGCCTGATCGACGAGTGTTTTTCCGCCGACAGCGTGCACGACGTTCTCGGCCGCCTCGACGTGGCGGCTTCCTCCGGCGCATCCTTCGCCGCAGAGACGGCGGCCCTGATCCGCTCGCGCTCCCCGACGAGCGCGCTCATTGCCTTCGAGCAGATGCGGCGGGGCGTCGACTTGAGTTTCGAGGAAGCGATGCTGATCGAGTACCGCCTCTGCACCCGCGTGATGCGTGGCCACGACTTCTACGAGGGCGTGCGCTCTGTCATCGTCGACAAGGACGGCAAGCCCAGCTGGCAGCCGGCCACCCTCGACGCGGTCGACATGGCTGCAATCGCCACCGCTTTCGAGCCGATCGGCGGCTCCGAACCGTCCTTCGCTTGAGCAGGCCACATCTGTGAAGGCTCTGACCAAAGTCGGTACCACACGGGACGGCCGCGGCCGTATCGGCAGTGCCGAGGGCGCCAACGACCGTATTGAGCGCGTCGAACGCCGGCAGACCCGCTGGGACACCGTCCTCGTCTGGTTCATGCGCATTGTAGCGCTTGTCTGGATCGCCAAGGGTATTCTGACCTGGGCGGACATCGTCGATGTGCTGCCCGGCGCACCTTCCTTCGAAAGCGAGCCGCTCGGCCGCCAGACGGTGATCGTCTACTTCGCCGTGATCGACTTCACCGCCGCGGTAGGCCTCTGGCTGACCAGCGCATGGGGCGGCGTGGTGTGGCTCCTCGCTGCCACCAGCGGCATCACGCTGGCCGTACTGACACCGCAGTTGCTGCCGATGCCGATCGTGCTGGTCGCAATCCAGGGCTTGGCCATCTTCGTATATTTCACGCTGTCCTGGCTCGCCGCCCGCGAGAACCAGTGAGTTTCTCGAAGCCGCGATGGCGGACCGGGTGCCGCCTCCGAGGCACCGGAAGACTGCCAATTTCGAGACCGCGCGCCGTGACGTGAACAACGGCAGTGCATCGTACCGTCCACGGATCGCCTACCCGATCGAAGCCTCTCTTTGCACGACGTGCAAAATGTCACTTGAACAGCGTGCAAACTCGTGTGACTCATCCTGCGTGACACCGCTCACGCATGTGGAGACGCAACGATGTTCAAGCTGGTCCGCATCCTCGCCAGAGGCGCCACCGCCCGCGCCAGCGAGGAATTTCTCGATCGTAATGCCCTTCTGATCCTCGACCAGCAGGTCCGTGAGACCCGCGCCTCGCTCGAGCGCAGCCGGCGGGCGCTGGCAGCGGCAGTCGCCGCCGATCTCGCCGAAGGCCGCAAGCTTGCGGAGGTGGAAGCCCGCGCCGCAGACTTGGAAACGCGCGCCGTCGCCGCGCTCTCCGGAGGCCGCGAGGATCTCGCCAGAGAAGCCGCGCAGGCCATCGCAGAGCTCGAATCCGAGCGCGATGCGATCCGCGCTGCCCGCAGCCGCTACGAGACAGAGGTCGTCCGCATCCGTTCTCTCGTTGCCGACGCCAACAGGCGACAGGCCGAACTCGAGCGCGGACGCCGGACTGCGGCCGCCGCGGAAGCGGTCCGCCGCATGCGGGTTAATCCGGGCCCAGGCGAGTTGGCGACACTTTCCGAAGCCGAGTCCACGCTCGAGCGCCTGCGTGAACTGCAGCAGGAGGCCGCCGACACCGAGGCTGCGCTCTCCGAAGCCGATCCCGGCGCCGACATCGCCGAGCGCATGGAGCGCGAAGGTTTCGGCCCGCACAGCAACACGAGCGCCGATGCCGTTCTCGACCGCCTGCGCCGACGGGCCGAAGCCGCCTGACCCCTCACCGCATCACAGCCGTCCAAAGGAGCCTCCGCCATGACCACCGAAACCATTCATCAGCATTCCGGCGCCTGGGTGACCTTCACCTACGGCTCCTTCATCGCCTCGGCCGGCATGGTCGCCATCGGTATTCTGTTCATGCCGATCGATTTCTGGATGAAAGGCTACTTCGCCATGGGCGTGGTGATGCTCGTCCAGTCCTGCGTGACCTGCACCAAGACGATGCGCGATGTTCACGAAGGGCGCCGCATGCATAACCGTATCGAGGATGCCCGCACCGAGCGCCTGCTGATGTCGGTCGGCAAGGATTGAGGAAACGCACCGCTTGCACTCGCGGCGGTACGATGCCGCCGCGGGCCATCACCAGCCGATGAACGCCCCGGAGACGACGATGACCTCCCCGACCGCCGTCTCGACGGCAGCCATCAACTCGCCGCCAAACGACAAGAAAATCCCGATCGCAGTGAAGCTCGCCTATACGGCCTTCGCCGCCCTGCTTCTCCCGGTCTACCTCACCCATTACGGGCCGACGAACTTCCTTTACTTCTGCGATCAGGCCGTGCTGCTGACGCTGGTCGGGATCTGGATCGAGAGCCCACTGCTGATCTCACTCTGCGCCGTCGGCATCCTCGCACCGCAGTTGCTCTGGATCGTCGATTTCCTCGGCGGTGCCGTCGGAATTCCGATCACCGGCATGACGGAGTACATGTTCGACGCCTCCAAACCATTGCTCTTGCGGGCGTTGTCGGGCTTCCACGGCTGGCTGCCGCTGCTGCTCGTCTTCCTGGTCGCCCGGCTCGGCTACGACCGGCGGGCGCTACCGATCTGGAGCGCGATGGCGGTCGCAACCCTTTTGATCTGCTTCTTTCTGATGCCGTCGCCGCGGCCGGATGCCGGCCTACTGCCGGTGAACATCAACTACGTCTGGGGCTTCAGCGATGCGGTCGCGCAAGCCTGGATGCCGGCCTGGGCCTGGCTCGCGGCGATGGTCGTCGGGCTGCCGGCCCTGCTGTTCCTGCCGACGCATCTCGTGCTTCGCCGGCTGATGCCCAGCGTCGGCGGGACACGCATCCTGGCAGAGGCTTAAGCCTCCGTCGTCTGTCCCGGCAGAACCTTGGCGAGTTCGGGGATCACGATCTCCGGCGGGCCGGAAGTCACCAAGCGGCCGGCCTCCAGAACGTGGACCATGTCGGCGTGGCGCAGCGAGGTCAGGCGGTGGGCGATCATGATGATCGTGCGCGTGCCGGCAAGCGCTCCGAGGGCCGCCATCACCGCCGTCTCGGTCTCAGCATCAAGGGCGCTGGTGGCCTCGTCGAACACGATGACGTCCGGGTCGTGATAGAGCGCGCGGGCGATGCCGATGCGCTGGCGCTGGCCGCCACTGAGCCGGGTACCGCGCTCGCCGACGCCGGTGGCGTAGCCCTGGGCCAAGCCGAGCACGAAATCGTGGATGCCGGCGAGCCGCGCGGCACGCTCGATCGCACCCTGGTCCACCTCATCCGCCGGAACGCCGAGCGCGATGTTTTCGGCGATCGTCCCGTCGATCAGGAAGACGTCCTGCGGCACGTAGCCGATGCGGTTCTGCCAGGCCGGCAGACTCGCCGCATCGAGGGCGTGACCGTCGATGCGGATGGTGCCGCGGGTGGGCGTCAGGATGCCGAGCACGAGCCCCACCAGCGTCGACTTGCCGGACCCTGTGCGGCCGACGAGCCCGATGGTGGCGTTGGCCGGGATCGTCAGGTCGATGCCGTCGAGCGTTGGGCGGCCGGGCTCGTAGTCGAAGCCGAGGCCGCTCAGCCGTATCGCCTTCGAGAAGGGCAGGCGTTCCTGCCCACGCGGTTCTGGCAAGCGCTCGCTCTTCAGTTCGTCCGCCACCACCTTCACTGCCGGCAGGTAAAAGCGGATGAGCGCCAACGAGTTGAAGATGTTCTGGAAGGCCGGCAGCATGCGGTAGCCGGCGAAGGCGAACAGCCCGAGCAGCGGTAGCAGCCCGGCGGTATCGTAGCCCCGAGACAGGGCGAACAGCACCACGACGATGACGCCGCCGAAGGCCAGGGATTCGATGACGTAGCGCGGCAGTTGCCCGGTCACCAGGCTCTCGGCGGAGTCCCTGGCATAGGCCCGGGCCGGCGCATCGAAGCCCGAGGAGAAGGTCTCGGCCCGTCCGTAGAGCTTCAGTTCCGTCAGCGCCCCGAAGGTCTCCTGCACGATCCGGTAGCGCCGCTCGTTGTCGACCACCGCACGGGCGCCGATCCGCGCCAGCCGCGCCCGCATCACCAGGAAGATCAACACGTAAAGTCCGCCGAAGCCGCCCCCGAGGAGCAGCGCGAGACGCGGCTGATAGAGGATCAGAAACACGATCACGGCGAGCGCCGAAGCGCCGCGCGAGGCGATCACCAGGGTCGGCGTCAGCACGCCGACGACGAGCCGGTCGGTCTCGCTGAGCACGTTCTTGGCGAGTTCGGCGCTGTTCGTATGCGCGAAGAACATCCGCTCGCGGTCGACATAGACGGCGAGCAGGCGCCGCGCGAAGCCGTAGCCGGCGAGGTTCGTGAAGAGGAGCTGGGTGAATGCGAGAGCGGCGTTGACGACGCTGGTGGTGAGGATGGCGATGAGGGCCGCGATCCCCGTCGTCACTAGGAAGGCGTGGTCGTCGACGAGGCCGAGCGATTGCCGGATCGCGGCGAGGGCAGGGATGCGCGCCGCCGCCGCCGGGTCGCCGACGAGCGTCAGGAACGGCACCACCGAGGCGACGCCGACCACCTCGAACAGGGCCGCCAGGGCGAGCCCGATCAGCAGCAGCACCAGCCGCCGCCGGTCGCGGGGGCGCATCACCCGCACGAGATCGACGAGGGGCTTCACGCCGCGGCTCCGGCGGGGCTCGAATGGGCAGGCGTGTCGCTCACGGGTGTCCTCAAGCCGTCGATGCCCGGTCTCTGCTCGCTCAGGCCGCGCAGGGCAAGGGCGGGGTCACGGCCGCCAGTCGCTGACGCCGGCGACGCAGCCGAGCCGGCGGTGGGCGAGGAGGGCCGGGGTGGCGAGGCTCTGGCGGAAGTCGGGGAGCACGGTCGGGGCGTATCGCACGAGTACCCGGCCGGGAAAAAGGGCGCCGGCCCGAGGGGCTCGGCCGCCGTTCGTTTCGCCGGAAATTCGGGACGTTCGTCCCGCCTGTCCCAGGCCGTCCCACGCGATCCGGGCCGCGAAACCGCCCCGTTTCGTCGCGCGCACGCGACGCCGGACGGTCTTGACGGCGCGCCGCTCCTATGCTAATAATCCTACACTATCCAGAAGACCACCGTCTGCGGTCGTGGGGCCGGCGAGGGGCGCCAGCCGCGAACGTGGGAGTGAGACCGTTTCCAGCAGATCAGGTTGCTTGGTGCGCGTGCCCCCTCTCCCCGCATGCTGGGAGTGGCCCGCACGGACCGTATCGTCCATGTGGGTAGCGGAGGCGAAGCCGAAGCGACGGTGAGGGGGCGACGCCGATCGTGGCTCCTCCGCCGAAGCCCCCTCACCGTCGTCTGCCACCACGCTTCGGCGACGACGAGGTCGCCGAAGCCCTCTCCCCGCAAGCGGGGCGAGGGGATGCGCACGGCCCGACCGGATCAACCGGAAGCGGTACGAGGGACAGGGACGCCGACACTGCAAGCTACGGCTTCCGACACGCCGCCATCACCAATGCGCCTCTCCAAAACCATCACTCCGCGGCGATGGGCAACACACCATCCCCGCTCTCGCCCCCGTCCGCCCAGCTGCGCCGTCCCGCGCGCACCGGGGCGAGCGCGACCCGGTTGCGACCGTTGTGCTTGGCCTTGTAGAGGGCGGTGTCGGCCGCCTTGACGAGGTCGGCGCTGTTGCTCGACGTGCAGGGCACCGAGGAGACGCCGAGGGAGGCCGAGACCTGGGCGCCGTGGGCGCCCGAGAGGCTCTCGATGCGGGCGCGGATCTGCTCGGCCTTGATCGCCGCGTCCTCGAGGCTGCAGTCGGGCAGGAACACGATCATCTCCTCGCCACCGTAGCGGCAGGCCACGTCGGTCTCCCGCAGGGTGCCGACGATCGCCGCCGCGGCCTCGCGCAGCACGGCATCGCCGGTGGCATGGCCGTGCTCGTCGTTGAGCCGCTTGAAGTGGTCGAGGTCGATCATGATCACCGAGACCTTGCGGCCCTCGCGCTCGGCGAGGCGCACGTAGCGGTCGAGGCTGTCCTCCATGTAGCGCCGGTTGTAGAGGCCCGTCAGCGGGTCGCGCAGGGCCTGGTTGCGCAGCTTTTCGCGCAGAGCGATGTTCGAGAGGGCGAGCGACATGGCGTCGCCCAGCGCCGAGCTCAGCGGCAGGATCGCCGCCAGCCGCTCTTCGGCACCCGCCCCGTGCGCGAAGATCTGCAGGAGGCCGAGATTCTCGCCGCGCGCCGCCATGGGGATTTCCAGGGCGGCGAGGCTGGAGGCGTGGTGCTCGCAGCAGAGCGCCCGCGCGCCGCTGCGGTTGATGTGCGGCTTGCCGCGCTTCATCGCCCAGCACTGATTGACCGTGATCTGCTCGGGCAAAGCCGCGGCATCGTCGCAGGCCCAGGAGGTCGAGAGCACGAGGCGGTCGCGCGAGTTGTTGAAGACGTAGAGCGCGCCGCCGAAGCCGCCGATCAGCTCGCCGGCCGTCGCCCGCAGCACCGCGTTCGCATCGTGATGGTCCGCTGCGCTCTGCAGCATGTCGGTCATGCCGAAGAGGTGGCCGACCTGGGTGCGCGACCGGTCCATCTCGGCCATGGCGGCGAGCCGCGCCTTCGCATCCCGCGCGCCGGAGCGGAAGGCGAAGATCATCATCGCGCCGATCAGGATCTGAGCGACGAGCACGAAGACCTTGCCGATCTCGATGCGGCTCTCGTGGATCGCGAAATGCGCGTTCCAATCGGTGAGGAAGGCGTCGAACGCGCTCCGGAGCCGGGCCACCTGGGCCGCACTGCGGCGCTGCTGCAGCAGACCCCGCGCCTCGGCGAACCGGCCGTCGCGCGCGACCGCCAGGACCTCCGTCCAGCTCGTCTCCAGCGCCTTCACGAGCGCGACCGCCGAGGGCCGCGTGCCGTCCTGCGCTCGCAGGAAGCGGTCGAGCTGCGCCAGCTTGTCTTCACGGCTGTGCAACGCCTCGAAGGCCCGGCTGTAGGCGGAATACTCTGTGTCCTGGTCGCCGAGCGAGGTGTTCAGAACATAGGCCTCGGCCTCCATCAGGCCTTCCTGCGCAATGCGCATCTGCCGCCCGCCCTCGCGCAGGTCGATCAGCCTCTGCTGGTTCCAGTTGGTGAAGAAGAACCCCGACAGGACGATGGTGATCATCAGGCCGACGAGGCAGATCTGCCCGACGAGCCGCCGCCCGATCCGGCCGCCGCGCCCGCCGGGCTCGGACGGCGCCGGCGCGGTGTCTGTCGTGATCATGGCGCGCGCTTTCAGCTCTCGGTGATCGAGACTGTCACCCGGCACCACAGCACGGGGGGTGAAACGCCGACGTTAAGATGTATCGTAAATTGCATTCTGGAGGTCGGGCCAGTGACGGTCCGCTCGGCTTCGTCCGAGACGATGCCGGCATGGCTCCGAGGGCCGCCAACGGCGTCGCAGCCCGCTCCGTCATCGCGAGCGCAGCGAAGCGATCCAGGGCCACAACCGCACCGTCGGCGCGTCGGCCCTGGATTGCTTCGGCTCCGCCTCGCAATGACGGCGAAGCCTCCTGCTGATGACGCGCTGGCCGGCGACGCCGACGGGGAACGCGAGAGTTGCGGGCGGCGAGCCCCGCCCCGTGGCGGAACTGCCGATCTCCATGCTATTTCTCACGCATCCGAGGAAGGCAGTCATGGCCGTCAATCCAGCGGACGATCCAGTCTTGATGCGCTTCCGCACCGCCGTGGACCGTATCTACGGCAAACGGATCGACCGCATCGTGCTGTTCGGCTCGCGGGCGCGAGGGGACGCACGGCCCGATTCCGATTACGATATCGGCCTCTTCCTGACCGAGCTGCATAGCTTCGACCGCGAGTCCCAGGCTCTCGCCGAGATCGAAACCGATATCCTGATGGCGACCGGTGCCGTCTTCAACGCTCTGCCGCTGCAGGCCGGCGCCTACACAGAGCGGACTGCATGGATGGGCGAACTGCGGCGCGACGGCGTGACGCTGTGAAACCGGGGGTGAGCCTATCTTGACAAAGCCGCCGAAGACTTGACGGACGCCCGGAAAATCATGACAATTTTCTTGCCGAACGTTAATACTGAGAACGTCCGAAATTTTGCGCCTTACGCGATTTTTGGCACTTCTCGGCACTGAAAATATTTCCGGTACTATTTATTTTTTAAATGTTTATTTAGAATGACCGGAAATTTTTTCCCGCCAATGTCGAAACTTAGTTCAGACCAATTAAATTCTGCATTGGTCGCATGAATAGCGGCATGTAGATTAGGAGATAAAACAATCATATTATCCTTTTCATCAGAGCCCCCGCGCGTTAGCCATCTAATATGATGGGCCTCTGTTATATCTACTGAAAAATCTTCCAAGACTTTCTGACCGGAAATCTGGCATCGTCCACCATACAGCTTTTTTAATTCTTTCACATGCTTGGCATCTCGGACAAAAACTTCGCGTAGATACTCTCTACGCTCAGAAGTAGCCCCATCAAGATTGTCGATAATATTTTTTAAAGCTTTATTTTCTAAAATGCTTTTTGTTTCAATATAATCTCTAAGACTTAAAATCCATTCTTGATTGCTGTTTTCGCTGGGATAAAATGCAGGCGATACGCCTGGGTACCCTTTTATCATAGCTGGAACTTCAAATATTCGATCTACTTCTTTAAGGAGACAGCAATCAAAAGCATTTGCAGAGGCTATATATATAAGTTTGTCTATATCCTTTAATTCTTTTGCAGCCGCTATTTTGGACCGCTCCAGCATGTCGGCCGAGACACGGGCTTTGTTATACCACCCTACGACGTATCGATATCTCCGTTTGCTTATCGGATCTCTTTGAGAAGGGTGCGTTGCAGTCCAAATAACGAGAATATTATCTAAGTATTCAGCCTCGGTATCACCACCAAGCTTTTGGAGATTTACACGACCATTGCTAACAGCAGCATAACCATAACATCGGTCTTTATAGGGAAGAAAATTGAATGCTTTGTGAGGGCTTCCACCCTGTGTCATATGCCCAAACTGACCATAAGGCTTATCATTTTTTAACCCACAGTAATCTCTCATCCAAGCAATATGCAGAATCAAAATCTGTTTCATGCCTTAGCTCACAGGTAATTTTTGGACGTTTCCGTCTCTCAAACTAACTGCTCAATCAGAAAATTCAAATATCCAACTCAGCCCCATCCGCGAACGCTGCCCGCTCCTGAATGAACGCGAACCGCGCCTCCGGCTTGTTGCCCATCAGCCGGTCGACGGTGTCGCCGGTGCTCTCGCGGGCCTCGTCCAGAATCGCGACCCGGAGCAGCGTGCGCTTCTTCGGGTCCATCGTGGTCTCCTTCAACTGGGCGGGCATCATCTCGCCGAGGCCCTTGAAGCGGCCGATCTCGACCTTGCCGGCCTTGAAGACGGTCTTGATGATCCGGTCCTTGTCGGCGTCGTCGCGGGCGTAGTGGATCTTCGCGCCCTGCTGCAGGCGGTAGAGCGGGGGGATCGCGAGGTAGAGGTGGCCCTTGTCGATCAGTTTCGGCATCTGCCGGTAGAAGAAGGTGATCAGCAGCGAGGCGATGTGGGCGCCGTCGACGTCGGCGTCCGTCATGATGATCACCTTGTCGTAGCGCAGGTCCGCCTCGCGGAAGTTGGCGAGGGTGCCGCAACCGAGCGCCAGGGTCAGGTCGCCGATGAGCTGGTTGGCGCCGAGCTTGTCCCGGCTGGCCGAAGCGACGTTCAGGATCTTTCCGCGCAAGGGGAGAATGGCTTGGGTCTTCCGGTCGCGCGCCTGCTTGGCGGAGCCGCCGGCCGAATCGCCCTCGACGATGAAGATCTCGGAGCCGGCCGTGCCGGCGGCCGAGCAGTCGGCCAGCTTGCCGGGCAGGCGCAGCTTGCGGGTGGCGCTCTTGCGGGCGACCTCCTTCTCCTGGCGGCGGCGCAGGCGCTCCTCGGCGCGGTCGATCACCCAGTCCAAGAGCTTGTTGGCCTGGGCCGGGGAGGCGGCGAGCCAATGGTCGAAGGCGTCTCGGATCCCGGTCTCGACGATACGCGAGGCCTCGACGGTGGCGAGCTTGTCCTTGGTCTGGCCCTGGAATTCCGGCTCGCGGATGAACACGGACAGCATCGAGGCGCAGGTGGCCATGACGTCGTCGGTGGTGACGTGGGCCATGCGCTTGGCCTGGTTCACGCGCTCGGCATGCTCGCGGAGCGCCCGGAGCAGCGCGACGCGCAGGCCCGCCTCGTGGGTGCCGCCCTCGGGCGTCGGGATCGTGTTGCAGTAGGAGGACGACACCCCGTCGTCCTGCACCATCCAGGCGACGGCCCATTCCATGGAGCCGTGGCCGCCGGGCTTGGTGATCTTGCCCGAAAACACCGCTTCGGTGACGAGCTCCTTGCCGTCGATCTCGCGGCCGAGATAGTCGCGCAGGCCGCCGGGGAATTTATGCACGGCTTCGGACGGGACTCCCTCCATGCCCTCGACGAGGGACGGCGCGCAGCGCCAGCGGATCTCGACGCCGCCGAAGAGGTAGGCCTTGGAGCGCGCCATCTTGAAGAGGCGGCGCGGGTCGAAATGGTGGGCCCCGAAGATTTGGGCGTCGGGGTGGAAGCGCACGCGGGTGCCGCGCCGGTTGTTGACGCGCCCGACCTCGACGATCGGCCCCTGCGCATGCCCGCGGGAAAAATTCTGGCGGTAGAGGGTCTGGTTGCGGGCGACCTCGACTTCGAGAACGTCCGACAGGGCGTTCACCACCGAGATGCCGACGCCGTGCAGGCCGCCGGAGGTCTCGTAGACCTTGGAATCGAATTTACCGCCGGCATGCAGCGTGGTCATGATGACCTCGAGCGCCGACTTGCCGGGAAACTTCGGGTGCGG
The DNA here is from genome assembly GCF_022179645.1 of Methylobacterium thuringiense. Taxonomy (GTDB): domain Bacteria; phylum Pseudomonadota; class Alphaproteobacteria; order Rhizobiales; family Beijerinckiaceae; genus Methylobacterium; species Methylobacterium thuringiense. Next base: position 157,298 of record NZ_BPRA01000005.1, on the reverse strand, counting down.
GTCGATGGGGATGCCGCGGCCGTTATCGGTCACGACGAGGCTGCCGCCTTCCTCGAGCTCCACCTCGATGAAGCTGGCATGGCCCGCCACCGCCTCGTCCATCGAATTGTCGATCACCTCGGCGAAGAGGTGGTGCAGGGCGCGGTCGTCCGTGCCGCCAATATACATGCCGGGCCGGCGCCGCACCGGCTCCAACCCCTCCAGCACCTCGATGTCGGAGGCGTTATAGCCCGCCTCGGCGCTCTCGACCGCCGGCACGACCGCGACCTTGCGGCGGCGCTCGGCGGCGTCCGGCTGGACGTCCTTCGGCGTGGCGGCTGCTCCCTTGGCTCCGGGACCGAACAGATCGCGTGCGGGGTCGCTCACGCGGCGGCTCCGGACGCCTGGGTTTGGTCGCGCAGCATTCGCCTTCATCCCTCGATCGTACCAGAACAGAACGGAAACAAACAGCGCGATTCCGTCGCCCGGGCGCAGCGCATCATCGCATGCGGGCCGGGGCCGAGCCAGTGAGCGGCCGACACGCCGGCCGGCGCAGGCAGCCCGGTGTCATCGGAGTGTCGGCTCGCCGTGGTTAACATCGCGTCGCAGGCCGCCTCCGGCACGGAACCGGGTGCGACATTCGCGCGTTGGTTAACGCAATGGTCAAGCTTTGCCGCCGACCCGACGCCACAGGGAGACTTTTTCGATGACCACCGCCGCCGCCCAAGCGCGTCATCTCTCCCTCGTCCGCCTCGAGCAGGCGGCCGGACAGGCTTTCGGGTGTGCCGACGAGGGGGAGCGGGTCTCCGCCCTGCGCGGGCCGATGCTGCTGACGCCGGCCGCGATCACCCTCGCGACCTTCGCCACGGCCGTTGCCGCGACGATCACCTACCTCGTTTGACGCGGAAGCCTCAGGCCGCCACCGGCACCGCGCAGGCGCGGATGTCCCGCGCCAGGGCATCGACCCGCTCGGGCGCCGTATCCCAGGCGAACATGAACCGCGCTCCGCCGCCGATGAAGGTGTAGAAGCGCCAGCCCCGCCGGGCGAGGGCGTCGAGCACGTCCGGCGCCGCCGATAGAAATACGGCGTTCGCCTCGACCGGGAACATCGCGGACACACCCGGCACGTCGGCCACCGCGGCGGCGAGCCTTCGGGCGCAGGCATTGGCGTGCTCGGCGTTGCGGAGCCAGGCTCCGCTCTCCAGCATCCCGACCCAGGGGGCCGAGAGGTAGCGCATCTTCGAGGCGAGCTGGCCGGCCTGCTTGCAGCGGTAGTCGAAGTCCTCCGCCATCGCCCGGTCGAAGAACAGGATCGCCTCGCCCACCGCCATGCCGTTCTTGGTGCCGCCGAAGCAGAGCACGTCGACGCCGGATTTCCAGGTCAGCTCTGCGGGCGAGCGCTGCAGCGAGGCGCAGGCGTTGGCGAAGCGGGCACCGTCCATGTGCAGGCGCAGGCCGAGGCTCCGGCAGGTTTCGGAGAGCGCCTGCAGTTGCGCGACGGAATAGACCCGGCCGGTCTCGGTCGATTGCGTGATCGTCACCGCGCGCGGCTTCGGGAAGTGGATGTCGCTGCGCCGTCCGGCCACCGCCCGCACCGCCTCGGGCGTCAGCAGCCCGTCCGTCGTCGGCGCGGTCAGCAGCTTCGAGCCGCCGGAGAAGAATTCCGGCGCGCCGCACTCGTCGGTCTCGACATGGGCGCTCTCGGCGCAGATCACGCTGTGATAGCTTTGGCAGAGCGAGGCGAGCGCCATCGAATTCGCCGCCGTGCCGTTGAAGGCGAAGAACACCTCGCAGTCGGTCTCGAACAGGTTTCTGAAGGCTTCCGCCGCCCGCTCGGTCCAAGCATCGGCGCCATAGGCGGGGGCGTGGCCCGTGTTGGCCTCGGCCATCGCGTTCCAGGCCTCCGGGCAAATCCCCGAATAATTGTCGCTGGCGAATTGCTGCTCGGTGAGGATGTCGGCCACGGCTCTTTTCCATTCGGATGAGCTGACGCGCGGCGAAGTCCCCTTGGTTGCCGGACCGGCCGCATCCCCTGTTTGATCAGGGCGCCACCTTGCCGGGAAGGGCAGGTTGGCGTTGAGCGTCGGCTCAACTCGTGATGCTGAATGGAAAACTAGGCGGGTCGGGGATTGGCCGCAAGGGCGCTGCCGTCACACACTCTGGAACGGCTGCTCGCACGCCGGATGCAGTATGGCGAGGATCGAGACCAAATCGGCCTGCGGATCAACGTGGTAGTAGATTGCGTAGCGATAGCCGGGCGACACGATCCGCCGCACGGCTTCCTCGTTCCTGCTCACGGCCGCTGAAGGGATGGTCGGCGAGGCGATCTACGGCAGCGCGGATGTCGACGCGCAGTCTCTCACCGGCATAGGGGTTTCGCGGGGCGAGATAGGCGATGATGCCGGCGAGATCGTCGAGCGCGTTGCGGGTGTACTGAACTCTCAACGGCCGAAGCGACGGTAGACGGCTTCGACCTCGGCGTCGGCGGCGGCGGCAATCCGGCCGTCTCGTAGATCAGCGAGGCCACGGATCACCGAGGCCCGGTGCTCGTCAGGGATCGTCTCCAAACGGAGGGCGTCCGCGGCGAACCGCGTTTGGTCCGCCGAGCCCGCAGGAGGGTGCTGCGGCGCAGGGTCAATCGTGGAGCTATCGGAGCGATCAGCCATGTAGACAGCCTAACGCAGTGCAGTGGATTCGAGAACTACGACTCTGCACTGCCCGGTGGAAGCCGAGGGCAATGGCCCTCAGCTCGCGCTCTTCTTCGCCGCCGCCTTCTTGGCCGCCGGCTTCTTCGCCGGAGCCTTCTTCGCAGCTCCCGCCGCCGGCTTCTTTGCCGCCGTCTTGCGGCCCCGCGCCGGCGCCTTCTTGCCGCCGCCCGAGGCGCGCTTGGCGTTCACCAGGTCGATGCCCTCGGCGAGCGTGAGGGCGTCGGCGGACATGGACTTCGGCAGCGTGGCGTTGACGTCGCCGTCGCTGACATAGGGCCCGTACTTGCCGGCCTTGACCACGAGGTCGCGGCCCGTGGCCTCGTCCTTGCCCAGCGCGCGGCACGGATCGCTCGACGGCCGGCCGCGGCCGCCGCCCTGCTCCTTGGCGACGATGAGGTCGATGGCGCGATTGCCGCCGATCTCGAGCACGTCGTCGTCCTTGCCGAGGTTGGCGTAGGTCTTTCCGTGCTGCACGTAAGGGCCGTAGCGGCCGATGCTCGCGAGGATCGGCTCACCGCTCTCGGGGTGCTTCGCCACCTCGCGCGGCAGCGACAGCAGCCGCAGGGCGATGGCGAGATCGACGCTGGAGGCCGCCATGCCCTTCGGCAGCGACGAGCGCTTCGGCTTCGCGGCGTCCTTCTCGGTGGAGGCCTCGCCGAGCTGCAGGAACGTCCCGAAGCGCCCGTCGCGGATGGTTACGGGCAGGCCGGTGGCGGGATCGTCGCCGAGCACCCGCACGCCCGGCTGGCCGCCCTCGGACGTGCCGTCACCCTCGCCCTCGGCACCGGAGGTGGCGAGCTGGCGGGTGAACTTGCAATCGGGATAGTTCGAACAGCCGACGAAAGCGCCGAACTTGCCGAGCTTCAGCGAGAGTTGGCCGGTGTTGCAGGTCGGGCAGGTGCGCGGGTTCGAGCCGTCGGCCTTCTCCGGAAAGATGTGCGGACCGAGGAGGCCGTTCAGCGCCTCCAGCACCTCGGTGACGCGCAGCTCCTTGGTACCGCCGATCGCGGCAGAGAAGTCGCGCCAGAAGTCGCGCAGAACGTCGCGCCAGTCGATCTCGGCGTTGGAGACCCGGTCGAGCTGGCCTTCGAGGTCGGCCGTGAAGTCGTACTCCACGTAGCGCTTGAAGAAGCTCTCGAGGAAGCCGGTAACGAGCCGACCCTTGTCCTCCGGCTGCAGCCGCTTCTTTTCGATCTTGACGTATTCTCGGTCGCGCAGGGTCTGGAGCACGGCGGCATAGGTCGAGGGCCGGCCGATGCCGAGCTCTTCCATGCGCTTGACGAGGCTCGCCTCCGAAAAGCGCGGCGGCGGCTCGGTGAAGTGCTGGGTCGAGGCGATGCGCTCGCGCTTGAGCGGGTCGCCGGCGGCCATCGGCGGCAGGCGCTTGCCGTCCTCGTCCTCCTCGTCGTCCTTGCCCTCCTGGTAGAGGGTGAGGAAGCCATCGAATTTCACGACCTGTCCGGTGGCGCGCAACTCGATGGTGCGCGGGCCGACCTTGGCGGTGATCTCGACGGTGGTGCGCTCGAGTTCGGCCGATTCCATCTGGCTCGCGACGGTCCGCGTCCAGATCAGGTCGTAGAGCTTGGCCTGCTCGGAATCGAGCATGCGCGCGACCTGCTTCGGCAGCCGGCTCATCTCGGTCGGGCGCACGGCCTCGTGGGCCTCCTGGGCATTCTTGGCCTTCACCGTGTACTTGCGCGGCACGTCCGGCACGTAGCGCGGGCCGTATTCCTTGCCGATCACGGAGCGGGCGTCCTTGATCGCCTCCGGCGCCATGTCGACGCCGTCGGTCCGCATGTAGGTGATCAGGCCGACCGTCTCGCCGCCGATGTCGACGCCCTCGTAGAGGCGCTGCGCGACCCGCATCGTCTGGGCCGGCGCCATCCCGAGCTTGCGGGAGGCCTCCTGCTGCAGCGTCGAGGTCGTGAAGGGCGGGGCGGGGTGGCGCTTGGCGGGCTTGGCCTCGACCGAGGCCACCTGGAAGGTCGCGAGTTCGAGATCCTTCTTGAAGCGCGCGGCGTCCTCGCCGTTGCCGACGTCGAGCCGCTGGATCCGCTTGCCGTCGGCCCCGGTCAGCCGGGCCTCGAACATCGCACCCTCTTCGGTCACGAGCGTCGCCACCAGCGACCAGTACTCGCGGGGCTTGAAGCGCTCGATCTCCATCTCGCGCTCGACGACGAGCCGCAGGGCCACCGACTGCACGCGACCGGCCGACTTGGCCCCGGGAAGCTTGCGCCACAGCACCGGCGAGAGGTTGAAGCCGACGAGGTAATCGAGAGCGCGGCGCGCCAGATAGGCGTCGACCAGCGCCTGGTCGATCTGGCGCGGCTTCTTCATCGCCGCGTCAACGGAGGCCTTGGTGATGGCGTTGAAGGTCACGCGCTCGATCGGGATGCCCTTGAGCGCCTTCTTGGCGGTGAGCGCCTCGACGACATGCCAGGAGATCGCCTCGCCCTCGCGATCCGGGTCGGTCGCGAGGATGAGCTTTTCCGCGCCCTTGATCGCCCGGGCGATCTCGGAGACGCGCTGCGAGCCCTTGTCCTGCAGCTCCCACAGCATCGCGAAGTCGGCTTCCGGATCGACCGAGCCGTCCTTGGCCGGCAGGTCGCGGATATGGCCGAACGAGGCCAGGACCTCGTAATCCTTGCCGAGGTACTTGTTGATCGTCTTGGCCTTGGCCGGCGACTCGACGACGACGACTTTCATGAACCTCTGCCCCTCACGAAGCCTCGGCGCGACGACCTGTTATTCGGAAATGCGCCGACGCGCTCCCAGCAACAGCCGGGGCCTCGTACCGCGACCGAAGTGGGTTAGGCCGGGCGGGTTGTCAAATCGGAGCGGAGTCAGTCGGTCCGAATGACGCGAAGGTTCCGGCGCTCGCGTGCCAACGCAACGAACCGGCGTCGCAGCTCTGCGAAGAAGCGCGGCGGCAGGAAACCGTAGGCGATGGACGCATCACACTGCGTGCCGGCCCGGCGGAGATCGGGGCCGGGCCAGACGAAGTCGTTACATTCGGACAGGATGACCCAGGACCGCTCGGAATCGAGGCCGAGATGCCTCTTCGCCTCGGGAGGCAGTTCGAGCGCTTCAGTCGATGTACTCGGTGCGCTGTGGGTGACGGGTACGACAAGGCAGCGCGTCACGTCAGCCTCGTCGGCTACGGTCAGCACGATCGCACACGGCCGATCCTTCACGCCTTCTTCGCATCCGGCACGATGTTCGGAGAGCCAGGGGTAGGCGTAGCGGATGACGAGGCCGGGCTCCGGCCTGGGCAGAGTCACGGCGTCCAGTCGACCAGGAGCGAATCAAGATGATCGTGGCGCGGGTCCATCTCGCTGCGCTCGACCAAATCGAGCGCGGCATCGGACAGGTCCGCAACGTCATGGACTCTGCGGTCGCGACGCTTGAGCCGAGCGTATTCCTCGACTGACAAGAGTACGAGGCGGTCACGACCGTTACGTGTGATCGCGACCGGCTCGCTCAAAGCCCTATCCGAGAGCGACCCGAAATTTCGAACTAGCTCTTTCGAACTTACCCGGGTCAGGTCACTCACGATCAGCCTCGGGACAGACGTTACGTACGGTACGTATTATACGGGCCTGTTGCCATTCCTGCAAAGCGCCTTCTGTCATCAGAGACGGTAATCGCAGATCAGGCTCGGTAGCCTTCAAATCCCCGCGTACCACTCGTACCCGTTGTCCTCCCAATAACCGCCGTTGCCCTGGCCGAACTTTGCGAGGCTGTCGGCGACCTCGATGCGCATGATGTACTTGGCCTGCTTGTAGCCGAGCTGGCGCTCGACGCGCAGGCGCAGCGGCGCTCCGTTCGAGACGGGCAGCGGCTTGCCGTTCATGTCGTAGGCGACGATGGTCTGCGGGTGGAAGGCGTCGGTGAGGTCGATGCTCTCGTAGTAGCGGATCGGCCGGCCGCCGGGCGCGTCCGAGGGCGTCTCTTCGCTGGCGGCCGCCTTCTTCGCGTCGGGCTTCTTCCCCTTGGCATCGCCGCCGCCGGTCATCTTCGCACCGGTATCGGCCGAGCCGGCATCCGCGGCGGCGCTGCCGCCGTCGGATTCGGCCTTCGCGTCCGTTGGCGCCGCATCGTCTGCGGCCTGCTCATCCGTGTCGCCGCCCGGCGCCAGTTCCATCGTGTCGGCGCAGTGGAAGACGATGTAGCGCGCCTGCGGCTTCAAGCCGGCCTTCTTCAAAAGTTCCGACAGCGGCACGCCGGTCCACTTGCCGATGGCGCTCCAGCCCTCGACGCAATCGTGCCGGGTGATCTGTGTGCGGGAGGGGAGGGCACGCAGATCCGCCAGCGACAGCGTCTGGGGATTGTCGACGAGGCCGTCGATGCGCAGCTGGAAGGTCTCGAAACCCTTGGCTGCCAGCGCCTTGTAGGGCTTGTCCTCGGGGTCGGTCGTGCCGTTCGGCTTGAACCACTTCGAAATGTCGGCTTCCGAAAATTCGCGTGCGAGCGACGCCGGCGTCAGGGCGAGACGCTGGACGTACATGTTGGCGTCTTCGCCGAGCTTCAGGGTCTCTACACCCCGCGTGCTCTCCGCGAACTTATCGCAGCCGCCGAGCGACGCCACGCCGAACAGGCCGGCGAACCCGGTGAGGAAGCCCCGGCGATGCGGAACGGGAATGTTCAGGCGGCGCGTCATCGTCCGGCTCTCCGCTCGTGGGTCGTCTCGTCCTCGATCGTGTACCAACCGGTCAGCATCGAGCGCATGTTGTTCCAGACACCCGATACGAGCACCAGCAACACGTGCACGATCACGAACAGGATCAGTAGGTTCACGACGATGAAGTGGATCGTTCGGGCGGATTGCCGGCCGCCGAACACGTCGAGGATGAGGGGTGCGACGGCGTTGACGCCCGGCGACATCCCGAGACCGGTCAGCACCATCAGCGGCAGCAGCCCCAGTACGACGATCAGGTAGGTCAGCTTCTGCAGCACATTGTAGCGCCGCGCCTCCTCGCCCTTCGGGAAATGCAGCGTCAGGTGCTCGCGGATCGAGGACCAGAAGCCCTTGATCTGATCTCCGTCGGGAATGATGCGGCGGCGCAACTGCCCGCTGCCGATCCCGTAGAGCAGATAAATGAACCCATTGATGACGAAGGCCCAAGCGAACAGGAAGTGCCAGCGCCGGCCCGTCGCGAGGTTCTGGCTCGCCGGCAGCGTGGCCCAGGCCGGAAAGGCGCGGGCGACATCCTCGCCCTGGTAGGTCGAGAGCCCGAGCCAGCCGGTGGTGTCGAAGGTGTGACCCGCGATCTGGACGATCCCGCGCGCCGTGCCGTCCGCGGTCTGGTCGTCGGTGATGGCGAGCGCCGGCGCGTCGAAGGTCGACTTCGAGCCCCAGTACAGGGCCGGATGCGCGTTGAAGATCTGCAGGCCGCTCATCAGCAGCACCGCGAGGCAGACCACGTTGATCCAATGGGCCAGCCGGATCACGAGGGGATGCCGGAAGGTCCATTTCCGTCGCACCGTCTCGGTGTGGTCGGTGGGGGCGGGCATCGTGCTGGCGGCCAAGGCTTCCACGTCCATGCTGTTCGAACGACGACCGCCCGCCCGGTCGAACCGGACGGGCGGACATAAGGTCATACGGCGATCGAGGACGAAAAGTTACATCCCGTCGTCGGCGCCGCCTGCGGCTCCTGCGCCGCCCTGCTCCATGCCGGAGCCCTGGTTCATGCGGGAATTGCCGCGCATCGCCTTCTGGCTCTTCATGGACTTCTTCATCTTCTTCTTGGACGCCGTGCGCTTCATCGGCCGCTGCTCCTGGCCCATGTCGTCACCCATCTGGCCCTGCTCCATGCCGGGCTGTCCCTGCATCGGCTGCATGCCCTGCGCGACGGCGGCGGAGGACAGGCCGAGACCGAGCGAGAGGGCGCTGGCGGTGAGGAAAAGACGAACCTTCATCGGGTACCTTTAGGTTTCTGCAGGCTCGTTCGAGTCGCGTCGCCGCGCCGCACGAAGTCGCCTGCCGGACACCTCAGAAACGGAGTTAGCCGGCGATCGTTCAATATTTTCTCGAGGACGTATTCGGGGCTGGGACGAAACTCTGTTCCGAACGGGGGGCTCGAACCGATTGTCCTGGAGCTCGATGCGCGCCTTGCCGCCCCGTTCGCCCCTGAATATAGCCTCAACCCCTGTGATGACCGCCGCCTCCGCCCCGACGCGCTTCCCCCACCGCCATCTCCTCGGCATCGAGGGGTTGTCGCGCCTCGACATCGAGGCGCTGCTCGATCAGTCCGAGGCGGCGGTCGCGCTGTCGCGGCAGGTCGAGAAGAAGCGCACCACGCTGCGCGGCCGCACGCAGATCAACCTATTCTTCGAGCCCTCGACGCGCACGCAATCCTCGTTCGAGCTCGCCGGCAAGCGGCTGGGCGCCGACGTGATGAACATGTCCGTCGCCTCCTCCTCGGTGAAGAAGGGCGAGACGCTCATCGACACCGCGGCGACGCTCAACGCCATGCGACCCGACATCATCGTGGTGCGTCATCACGCGGCCGGCGCCGTGCATCTGCTCGCTCGCAAGGTCGACTGCTCGGTGGTGAATGCCGGCGACGGCGCCCACGAGCACCCGACCCAGGCGCTCCTCGACGGGCTCACCATCCGCCGCAACAAGGGCCGCATCGAAGGCCTGCGCGTCGCGATCTGCGGCGATGTCCTGCACTCGCGCGTCGCCCGCTCGAACATCATCCTGCTCCAGGCGCTCGGCGCCCGCGTCCGCGTCATCGGCCCCTCGACCCTGCTCCCCACCGGCATCGAGCGCTTCGGCGTCGAGGTGTTCACGGACATGCGCAAGGGTCTCGACGGCTGCGACATCGTCATGATGCTGCGCCTCCAGCGCGAGCGGATGAACGGCTCGTTCGTGCCCAGCGTGAAGGAGTATTTTCGCTATTACGGTCTCGACGCCGACAAGCTGGCGCTGGCCGCCCCCGACGCCCTGGTGATGCATCCCGGCCCGATGAACCGCGGCGTCGAGATCTCGTCAGAGATCGCCGACGGAGCGCAGTCGCTGATCCGCGAGCAGGTCGAGATGGGGGTGGCGGTGCGGATGGCGGTGCTCGAAGTGCTCGCGACGCATCTGCCGAACGGGTGATTGTGGTCGCTTTTTTGATTTTGAAAGGTTGAGTCCTCTCACGACGCGCCGTTTCGCTGTGGCATGATCTGTGTCCGGGAGGCACGCGATGCATCACAAGAGGAAGCGACCGAAAAACGCCCGGTCGGGCTGCCTGCTCTGCAAGCCCCACAAGGCAAACGGGTGCTGCGCCGATCACAGGAACATGCGTGCCGGTGACCTTCGCCGATATCAGGCAGGTACCTCCCAGATGCGTTGTGAGGCGGAAGACTGAGGGACGACCTTGGCATGTCATGCGGGAGTCGGCCGTGATCGAACGCTCTGGTTCGCTGAACCCAGTCGACCGAGGGCTTCGCGCTTTCGCCCGTGGCCAGCGCAGCGCCATGACGCAGGCGGAAGCCCTGTTCTGGCAACAGGTTCGCGCCGGTCGCTTCGGCGGGATCAAGTTCCGGCGACAGGTGCCGATGACACCTTACATCGTCGATTTCCTCTGCGCGTCGGCCCGTGTCGTGGTCGAGCTTGACGGGCCGCCGCGCGAAGCGGAAACCCGGCGCCGACGCGATGCCGAGCGCGATGCTTGGCTAAGGCAACAAGGGTTTCAGGTGCTTCGGTTCTCGAATGATCTGGTGCTGAGCAGTTGCGATGCGGTGCTTGAGGTCGTTGGCGCCGCAGTAGAAGCTCGCGCACCCAGTCCTCCCCCCTCTGCGGGGGAGGGTGGCCCTCGCGTCAGCGAGGGTCGGGAGAGGGGAGCGCCATCTCCGGAAACGTCGCTCCCCTCTCCCGAGCCGCTTCGCGGGCCACCCTCTCCCGCAGAGGGGAGAGGGGAATGACCGCGCTCGTTCTGTCCAACGCCACCCTCCTCGACCCGGCCACCGGCCGCGAGGGTCTCGGCTCCATCCTGATCGAAGACGGCCGCATCGCCGACATCGCCTGGGGCACCGCCCCCGGCACCCCCGAAAATTCGCAAAAAATCGACTGTGGCAGCCTGCTGCTCACGTCCGGCCTGATCGACCTGCGTGCCTTCGTCGGCGAGCCCGGCGCCGAGCATCGCGAAACCCTTGCGAGCGCCAGCGCCGCCGCGGCGGCCGGCGGCGTCACCACGCTGGTCTGCATGCCCGACACCAACCCGGTGATCGACGGCGCGCCGATCGTCGACTTCGTGCTGCGCCGGGCGCGCGATACGGCCTGCGTCACCGTGCTGCCCGCCGCCGCCATAACGAAGGGGCTGGCGGGTAAGGAGATGACCGAGTTCGGCCTGCTGCAGGAGGCCGGCGCCGTCGCCTTCACCGATGGGCTCAAGGCCGTCACCAACGCGCAGGTGATGCGCCGCGCGCTGACCTATGCCCGCGATTTCGGCGCGCTGCTGATGCAGCATGTCGAGGAGCCGGACCTCGTCGGCGAAGGCGTGATGAACGAGGGCGAGATGGCCTCGCGTCTCGGCCTCACCGGCATCCCGCGCGAGGCCGAGACGGTGATGCTGGAGCGTGACATCCGCCTCGTGCGCCTCACCGGCGCCCGCTACCACGCAGCGATGATCTCCTGCGCCGACTCGGTCGAGATCGTCCGGCGGGCGAAACAGGACGGGCTGCCCGTCACTTGCGGCGTGTCCGTGAACAACCTCGTGCTGAACGAGGGCGACATCGGTCACTATCGCACCTTCTGCAAGCTCTCGCCGCCGCTGCGTACCGAGGCCGACCGGCACGCGGTGGTGCAGGCGCTGAACGACGGCGTCATCGACGTGATCGTCTCCGATCACAACCCGCAGGACGTCGAGACCAAGCGCCTGCCCTTCGCCGAGGCCGCCGACGGGGCGCTCGGCATCGAGACGCTGCTCGGGGCGGCGCTCCGCCTCGTCCATACCGGCGACATGCCGCTCGCCCGGTTGCTCGCCGCCCTCTCGGCCAACCCCGCGAAACTGCTCGGCCGCGAGGCGGGCCGGCTCGCTGTCGGCGCACCGGCCGACCTCGTGCTGATCGACACCGACGTGCCTTACGTCCTCGACAAGCGCGCGCTGAAGTCGCGCTCCAAGAACTCGCCGTTCGACGAGGCGCGGCTGCAGGGCGCGGCGATGCTGACGCTGGTCGGCGGCCGCATCGTCCACCGCTCCGATTTTTTTGAGAGTGCCGCATGAGTTTCGATGCCGGCTGGCCTCTGATCCTGGCGGGGCTCGCCCTCGGCTACCTGCTCGGGTCGATTCCCTTCGGGCTGATCCTCACAAAGTTCGCCGGGCTCGGCGACGTGCGGTCTATCGGCTCGGGCAATATCGGCGCGACCAACGTGCTGCGCACCGGCCGCAAGGGCCTCGCCGCCGCGACGCTCCTGCTCGACGCCCTCAAGGGCACTCTGCCGGTGCTGATCGCCGGGCTCTGGGGCGAGGGGCCGGCGCTGGCGGCCGGGCTCGGCGCCTTCCTCGGCCATCTCTTTCCGGTCTGGCTCGGCTTCAAGGGCGGCAAGGGCGTCGCGACCTTCCTCGGCGTGCTGCTGGCCCTGAGCCCGCCGGCGCTGCTCGCCTTCGCCGCGATCTGGCTCGGACTCGCCTTCACGCTGAAATACTCGTCCCTCGCCGCTCTCGTGGCCTCGGCCGCGACGCCGCTCGTCCTGTGGGCATTGGATCATCGGCAGGTCGCGCTGCTGTTCCTCGCACTCGCCGCGCTGCTATGGTGGAAGCACGCGCCCAACATCCGCCGGCTGATCGGCGGCACCGAAGGGCGCATCGGGCAGAAGGGCTGATTTTTCGCGATCACCCTCCCGGCACGGAGGGGGCGATGCAGCTCACAGACGCGCAGCGCCTCGACTGGCTGCGCCTGATCCGCACCGACGGCGTCGGCCCCCGCACGTTTCGCGGTCTGATCAACCGCTTCGGCGGTGCCTCAGGGGCGCTCGACGCGCTGCCCGAGATCACCCGGCGCGCCGGCAAGCCGGTGAAGCCGCCCTCCCGGGCCGAGATCGAAAAGGAGATCGCCGCCGCCGGCCGTCTCGGCGTGCGCTTCCTCGCCACCGGTGAAGACGCCTTTCCGCGCAGCCTGCAGGCGACGGACGCCGCACCGCCGCTGATCGCGGTGCGCGGCAACGTCGATGCGCTGGCGAAACCCGCGCTCGCCATCGTCGGCTCCCGCAACGCCTCCGCCGCCGGGATGACCTTTACGGAGCGGCTGGCCCGCGGCCTCGGCGAGGCCGGGCTGGTGATCGTGTCGGGGCTCGCCCGAGGCATCGACGCCGCCGCGCACAAGGCCTCGCTGCCCACCGGCACCGTCGCGGTCCTCGCGGGCGGTCACGACCGGATCTACCCTGCCAACCACGCCGCGCTCGTCGAAAAGATCCTCGACGGGGGAGGGGCGCTGGTGGCCGAGATGCCGATGGGCTGGGAGCCGCGCGGGCGCGACTTTCCCCGGCGCAACCGCATCATCTCGGGGCTCGGCCTCGGAACGCTGGTGGTCGAGGCGGCGCGGCGATCCGGCTCGCTCATCACCGCCCGCTATGCCCTGGAACAGGGCCGCGAAGTCTTCGCGGTGCCGGGCTCGCCGCTCGACCCGCGTGCGGAGGGCACCAACGACCTGATCCGGCAGGGCGCGACCCTGGTGGGGGAGGTGGATCACATCCTCGCGGTAATCGCCCCGCTCGTGGAGCAGGCCGACGTCTACGGCGAAGGCGCGGCCCTCGGCCCGAAGCGGCCGGCCCTGGAGGAGCAGCCGGACTTCTGGGACGAGATCGAACTCGACGGCACGGCCATCCGGGTTCCGTCGGCCTCCCTGGACTTCGACCCGGATGCCGAGGAGCCGCGCGACGACCGCACCCGGCTGCTCGCGTTCCTCAGCCCGACGCCGATCGGTACCGACGCCCTGTCCCGCGCCGCCGGCCTCCCGGTGCGTGTCGTCCAGACGACGCTCCTCGAACTCGAACTCGACGGCCGCGTCGAGCGGCATGCCAACGGCGCGGTGTCGCTGACGGCCCGCTGATGCCTCAGGCCCCCAACCGTTCCGCCACCAAAGCCTGCAACCGCCACAGGTGCGGATCGTGGATGCCGAGCGCGGCACAGGCCGTGACGGTGTGGAACAGGTACTCGGCGCTAGGGCCGAGATGCCCGCAGCCCGTCGCGATGGTGTCGGCGATCGCCGGCTCGTCGAGGCGGCCGGTGTAGCGGTCGCTGGCGCGGTTCACGACGAAGGTCAGCGCGGTGACCGGCCCCTCGCCGGTCTCGACGGCGACCCAGCGTGCCGCGTAGCCCCGGCCCTTCATCTCGCGCCGCCAGACCGGCATCAGCACGGCGTGGGGATCGCGCCCGTCGAGCCGGAAGGCGACGCCGCGGCACGAGCCGCCCCGGTCGAGCGCCAGCACGACGCCGGGCCGCTCGGGCGTGCCGCGAAAGCGGCGTTGCAGCAGGCAGAACCGCCGGTGCCAACCGCGCAGATGCCCGATCCGCCGCTCGGCGACCGCGAATTCCGGGTTCCACATCAGCGATCCGTAGGCGAAGACCCAGAGCGGTGCGTCGGCGCCCGAGCGGGCGGCGATGGCCCGGGCGAGGCCGGGCGCGAGCTCCGCGTCGGTAAGCACCTGCAGGGCGGTCTCGTCGTCGGCGACCGGCGCCGGATGGGCACGCGCGATCAGCGCGGCAGTGAGAGTGAGGGAACGCGGGCTCATGTCGCCCGAGTCTTCACGGCACGCCAGCGCCGGCAACGGTGCCGTGGGCGTTCGTGCGTCGTCCTGCGCGCATGGCTGCCGGGCAGACGGCGAACAGGCATGAGCGCGGACGATCCGTTAAGGCTGCAACATCCTGCCATTCCGGAATTGAAGCGAAGCCCTTGCCCCTTCAGATCGGCCTCCTGACCTTCCCCAAGGTCCAGCAACTGGATCTCACCGGCCCTTACGAGGTCTTCGCCCTGCTGCCGAACGTCGAGGTCCACCTCGTCGCCAAGACCCTCGACCCGATCACGAGCGCCACAGGCCTCGTCCTGACGCCGACGACGACACTCGGCGATTGCCCGAAGCTCGACGTGATCTGCATCCCCGGCGGCGCCGGCGTGAACGCCCTCCTCACGGACGAGACGATCCTCGATTTCATTCGCCTGCAGGCCGCGAGCGCCCGCTACGTCACCTCCGTCTGCACCGGATCCCTGGTGCTCGGCGCCGCCGGGCTGCTGAAGGGGCGCAGGGCGACGACGCATTGGGGGGCGCACGACCTGCTCGCGCCCTTCGGCGCCATCCCGACCAAGGGCCGCGTCGTTCAGGACGGCAACCTGATCACCGGAGGCGGCGTGACGGCTGGGATCGACTTCGCCCTGACGCTCGTCGCCGAACTCGTCAGCGACGACGCGGCCCGGGCGATCCAGCTCCACCTCGAATACGCCCCGGCGCCGCCCTTCGAATCCGGCACGCCGGAGCGGGCGCGGGCCAGCGTCGTCTCGGCCGTGAGGGAGAGACTGGCCGCCAGCCGGCGCGAGCGCGAGGCAGTCATCGCGCGCATCACCAGGTAGCGGGCTCTTCGGTCTCGGCCTCCAGAAGGCCCCGCATCACGTCGAGAAACCCCTGCAGGATGTAGGCGGCGGCGAGCTTGTCGACGACCTCGCCCCGCCGCGCGCGGGAGGTGTCGGCGTCGATCAGCATCCGGTTCACAGCGGCGCTCGACAGGCGTTCGTCGTGGAAGAAGACCGGAAGCGGCAGGATCGGCTTGAGGTTGCGCACGAAGCTGCGGGTCGATTGCACCCGCGGCCCTTCCGAGCCGTCCATGTTCAGCGGCAGGCCGATGACGAGGCCGCCGACCTGATGGCGTCCGCACAACTCGGCGAGACGGCCGGCATCGGGCGTGAATTTTACGCGTCTGATCGTCTCCAGCGACGAGGCGATCTGCCGGCCGACATCGGAGAGCGCGAGACCGATGGTCTTGGTGCCGAGGTCGACACCCATCAGCCGCGGCGCCCCGCGCGACGCCTCGACGAAGGCCGCGATCGCCTCCCGGTTCACGCCCGACCTTCGGCTGGCGCGGCCTCCGCGCCGATCCGGGCGAGGGCTTCGGCGTCGTCGCCCGCGAACGCGGCGGGAAGGGGGGCCTCGGCACCGCCGAGGATGTGCAGGATTTCGGCGCCCTGGAGGCCGCGCACCAGGGCGAGCAGGTCGGGCCCGCCGTAGTGGATGGTTTCGAGATCGGCATCGAGCGCCCAGATCTCGTACTCGGAGGCGTCCGGGATCACGTCCCAGAACAGGAAGCTGCCGCCCTCGGTCTCGCCGAAGAACGCGGCCCGCTCCATCAGCGCCGCGTCGGAATCGCCTTCGACGGTGAAGCGATGCGGCTCGTCGCGGGTGAGGGGATTCTCCTTGAGGCTGTCGATCGCCACGGCGACGCTGTGGGCGATGACATGCGCGCGGGTGACGAGGTCGGCGGCGGTCTCCGGCACCGGCGTCGCGATGCGCAATTGCCCGCCGATGCGGCCCGCTCCGCATTCGCGGGCGAAGGCCCGGTAGGAGGCGGGGAGTGCGAAGCCGAGCTCGGCCTCGGCCCGGTCGAGATCCACCTCGGTCGAGAGGAGCCCCGGCCGGAACTCCGTGAAGACGCCCTGCCACATGATCGGCCTCCCGGAAAAGCGCAGCGATGGAAACGGGCTTACGTCCCGCGCGACCGGGTTGTCCACCGGCCGCTTCACCATACGCAGAGATCATCATGGCGCGACCGGGATCGGGTCCGGCATGGTAGCGTTAACGATTGCTTAACCATTTTTCGGACCGCCCTTGACCGCAGCCAGCCCGACGATGGATCGCGCGAAGCCCGACCCGGCGGTCGTCAGGCTGGGGCAGTGGCGGCTGCGGCGCCGGCATCTCCTGATGCTGGTCCTCGCGGTCGAAGTGCTGGTGATGGGCGCGCGGCGGGCCGAACTGTATCACCCGCCCGGGATCTCGGTGAACCTGCCGAGCACGCACGGCCACATCATCACGTGACGGCCCCTGCGCCTGCGAGCGTTGCCCGCGTGCGAGCGGCGGTGCTATAGCCAGCCGTTCCCGGTGAGGGCGGTAAAGGGCGGCATGTCGGTCGACGCGAAGACGGTACGGCGCATCGCGCATCTGGCGCGCATCGCGGTCGCGGATGAGGACGTGGCGCCGCTGCAAGGCGAGCTGAACGCGATCCTCGCCTTCGTCGAGCAGCTCAACGCGGTCGACGTCGACGGCGTCGAGCCGATGACCTCGGTCACCCCGATGGTGATGAAAAAGCGCGTGGACGCAGTCACCGAGGGTGGCCGCGCGGGCGACATCGTCGCCAACGCCCCGGAGACCGAGGACGGCTATTTTCTGGTTCCGAAGGTCGTCGAGTAGATTAGGATCAAGGCGCGAACCGCCTTCCCTCGCCCCTTTGGGGAGGGATAGAGGGTGGGGGTGGTTCCGCCTGATGCCGCGCAGACGAGCGGCACCACCCCCACCTCCTTCCTCCTCCCCACAAGGGGGAGGAGAGCGCCCGTCTCGCCCACGAGGCGACCATTCGGAAGTCGCATGACGGCACTCAACGAACTCACCCTGGCCGAAGCCCGCGACGGGCTCGTCTCAAAGACATTCTCGGCGCGCGAGATCGCGCAGGCGCATATCGATGCGCTGGAAAAGGCGCGGGTGCTCAACGCCTATCTCGTCGAGACGCCGGACCGCGCGCTCAAGATGGCCGAGGTCAGCGACGCGAAGATCGCCAAGGGCGAGGCGCGGCCGCTGGAAGGCCTGCCGCTCGGCATCAAGGATCTGTTCTGCACCCAGGGCGTCCACACGACGGCTGGCTCCAAGATCCTCGAAGGCTTCGAGCCGCATTACGAGTCGAACGTCTCGACCCAGCTCTGGCGCGACGGCGCGGTGATGTTGGGCAAGCTCAACCTCGACGAGTTCGCCATGGGCTCGTCGAACGAGACCAGCGCCTACGGCAACGTGATCTCGCCTTGGCGCCGCAACGGCTCCGACGCGGCGCTCGTGCCCGGCGGCTCCTCGGGCGGTTCGTCGGCCGCCGTCGCCGCGCATCTCTGCCTCGGCGCCACCGCCACCGACACCGGCGGCTCGATCCGCCAGCCGGCCGCCTTCACCGGCACCGTCGGCATCAAGCCGACATACGGGCGCTGCTCGCGCTGGGGCATCGTCGCCTATGCCTCGTCCCTCGACCAGGCCGGTCCGATCGCCCGCACCACCCGCGACTGCGCGATCCTGCTCGGCTCCATGGCCGGCCACGATCCGCGCGACACCACCTCGGTGGACGTGCCGGTGCCGGATTTCGAGGCGGCGGTCTCGCGCGGCGTGAAGGGCCTGACCATCGGCATACCGAAGGAATACCGGGTCGACGGCATGTCGCCCGAGATCCAGAAGTTGTGGGACCAGGGCGCGGAATGGCTTCGGGCCGCCGGCGCGACCATCAAGGAAATCTCGCTGCCGCACACGCAATACGCGCTGCCGGCCTATTACATCGTCGCCCCGGCCGAGGCCTCCTCGAACCTCGCCCGCTACGACGGCGTGCGCTACGGCCTGCGCGTGCCCGGCAAGGACATCGCCGGGATGTACGAGAACACCCGCGCCGCCGGCTTCGGCCCGGAGGTGCGCCGCCGCATCATGATCGGCACCTACGTGCTCTCGGCCGGCTATTACGACGCCTACTATGTGCGCGCCCAGAAGATCCGCACGCTGATCAAGCGCGACTTCGAGCAGGCCTATGCCGCCGGAATCGACGCGATCCTGACGCCCGCAACCCCCTCCGCCGCCTTCGGCATCGGCGAAACCACCTCGGCCGACCCGGTCGAGATGTATCTCAACGACGTGTTCACGGTGACGGTGAACATGGCCGGGCTCCCCGGCATCTCGGTGCCGGCTGGCCTCGACGCCCAGGGCCTGCCCCTCGGCCTCCAGCTGATCGGGCGCCCGTTCGACGAGGAAACGCTGTTCGCGGCCTCTCAGGTGATCGAAGACGCGGCCGGGCGCACGCGCCTGCCCAAGGCCTGGTGGGCGTGACCCCCGCCGAGCATCTCTCCGTTCCGGTCTACCCGTTCGCCGTCTGGATCATGGCGGCGTTCGACCCGGTGCTGATCCTGGTTTCTGTCTTGCTCGGCTGGAGCGCGAACCAGTTCGGCAAGCTGTTTCTGGCGGCTATCGCCGGGCTCGCGGTTTCCGTGCTCGCGTCGTGGATGATCACCGCCATCGGCATCCCGTGGCCGGCCCCGGTCGCGTCCGACCTACCGACGTTCTTTCCGGTGCGGACGGTGGGTGCGTTTCTCTGGGCGCTGGTCGGGTACGGCGCGCGGCGGGTTGTGCGTCCCAGGAGCGGTTGAGCCCTCTGGACGACGCTTCGAGGCCCGCTGTCGCGGGCCCCGAAGCACGGCCGACGCCGATCCCAGCCTTACTCCGCAGGCACCGAATGCGGCGCCATCCCACGCGTGGCCCCCGGCTCCGTGGTAGCTAGCTCCCCGGCCTCCACCTCCCGCCGCTTGAACAACCGCATCACCACCACGAAAAACACCGGCACGAAGAACACCGCGAGCACGGTGGCCGAGATCATGCCGCCCATCACGCCGGTGCCGATGGCCTGCTGGCTCTTCGAGGCGGCGCCGGTGGCGATGGCGAGCGGCACCACGCCGAAGATGAAGGCCAGCGAGGTCATCACGATCGGGCGGAAGCGCAGGCGCGCGGCGGTGATCGTCGCCTCGACGATCGAGGTGCCGGGCTTCCAGAGGTCTTTTGCGAATTCCACGATCAGGATCGCGTTCTTGGCCGAGAGGCCGATGATCGTGATGAGGCCGATCTTGAAATACACGTCGTTCGGCATGCCGCGCAGGTAGACCGCGGCCACCGAGCCGATGACGCCGAGGGGGATCACCAAGAGCACAGAGAGAGGAATCGCCCAGCTCTCGTAGAGCGCCGCGAGGCAGAGGAAGACGATCAGCACCGAGAGGGCGAGGAGCAGGCTCGCTTGGCTGCCGGCTTCCTTCTCCTGCAGAGACTGTCCGGTCCAGGCGTAGCCGAACCCCTTCGGCAGGTAGGTCATCAGCCGCTCCATCTCCCTGATGGTGTCGCCGGAGGTGTAGCCGGGGGCGGGCTCGCCGGTGAAGCGCACCGACTGGTAGCCGTTGAAGCCGACGATCTGGGCCGGGCCGACGCTCCATTTCAGGTCGGCGAAGGACGACATCGGCACCATAGTGCCCTGCGCGTTCTTCACGGCGTAGTTCAGCAGGTCCGATGCGCCGAGCCGCTGCAGGTCGTCCGACTGCACGATCACGCGCTGCATCTTGCCCCGGTTGGGGAAGTCGTTGACGTAGACCGAGCCGAGATTGACCTGGATCGTCTCGTTGATGTCCTCGAACGCAACGCCGAGGGCGGCGGCCTTTTCGCGGTCGATCACGAGTTCGGCCTGGGGTGCCGGCGGCAGGCCTTCGATCTTCATCTTGACGAGGACGGGGCTCTTCTTGGCGAGCGAGAGCAGCTGCTCCTGCGCCGCGAGAAGCGCCGAATAGCCCTTCTGGGCACGGTCCTGCAGTCGGAACGAGAAGCCAGCGGCGTTGCCGAGGTTGTCGATCGGCGGCGGCTCCTGCGCGTCGAAGACCGCGTCGCGATAGCCCGCCATCGCATCGTTGGTGCCGCGCACCAGGGCGGCGGCGGACTGGCTGGCGTCGCGCTCCGACCAGTCCTTGAGTGTGACGAAGGCCTGGCTCGTCATCTGGCCCTGGCCGGAGAACGAGAAGCCGTTGATCATCGTCACCGTGGCGACGCCGGGCTGGGCGAGCAGGTGGTCCTCGACCTTCTTCACCGCCGTGATGGTGCGGTTGTAGGACGAGCCCGGCGGGGTCTGGATGTCGACGGTGAAGAAGCCCTGGTCCTCCAGCGGCAAGAAGCCTTCGGGCATGCGCATGAAGGCGAAGGCGACGCCCGCGACGAGGGCGAGGTAGATCACCATGACCCGCCCGGCCTTCTTGATGAACCAGCCGACACCGCCGGCATAGCGGGCGGTCTCGCGGTCGACGACGCGGTTGAACCATCCGAAGAACCCGCCCTTGGCGTGGCCGTGGCCCTTCTCGATGGGCTTGAGCAGCGTGGCGCAGAGGGCCGGCGTCAGCGAGAGGGCGAGGAGCGCCGAGAAGGCGATCGAGGTCACCATCGCGATCGAGAACTGCCGGTAGATGATGCCCACCGACCCGGGGAAGAACGCCATCGGGATGAACACCGCGATCAACACCAGCGTGATGCCGATGATGGCGCCGGTGATCTGCTCCATGGCCTTCTTGGTGGCCTCCTTCGGCGGAAGACCCTCCTCGTTCATGATGCGCTCGACGTTCTCGACGACGACGATGGCGTCGTCGACGAGGATGCCGATGGCGAGCACCATGCCGAACATGGTCAGCACGTTGAGCGAGAAGCCGGCGAGCAGCATCACCGTGCAGGTGCCCAGCAGCGCGATCGGCACGACGATGGTCGGGATCAGCGTGTAGCGGATGTTCTGCAGGAACAGGAACATCACGATGAAGACGAGCACCACGGCTTCGACCAGCGTGTGCAGCACCTTTTCGATGGACGCTTCGACCGCGGGCGTGATGTCGTAGGGGATGTCCCACTTCACCGTGTCGGGGAAGAACTGGGACAGCTCCACCATCTTGGAGCGGATCGCCTTGGCGGTCTCCATGGCGTTGCCGTCCGGCGCCAGCGTCACCGAGATGCCGGCGGCCGGGCCGCCGTTGAGGCGCGTGGTGAACTTGTAGTCGTCGCCGCCGAGCTCGATCCGCGAGACGTCGCGCAGGCGTACGTTCGAGCCGTCCGGGTTGGCCCTGAGCACGATGGCGCCGAAGGCGTCCGGCTCCGTCATCTGGCCCTTGACGATGATGGGGTAGTTGACCGCGTGCGTCTCCGGGCTCGGCTGAGCGCCGACGGCGCCCGAGGCGATCTGGACGTTCTGCTTCCCGATCGCCTTGGTGACGTCGGCGGCATTGAGCGAGAGGCCGCGCAGCTTGTCCGGATCGATCCAGATGCGGAGCGAACGCTCTGTCGAATAGAGCGTCGCGCGCCCGACGCCGGGGATACGGCGGATCTCGTTGATGACGTTGCGGATCAGGAAGTCGCCGAGGCCGACCTCGTCGGTCTTTCCGTCGGTGGAGATCAGCGTGATGATGTTGAGGGTGGCGGCGGAGGCCTCCTCCACCAGGATGCCCTGCTGGCGCACTTCCGCGGGCAGACGCGCTTCCACGCGCTTCAGGCGGTTCTGCACCTCGACGCCGGCATAGCCGGAATCTGTGCCGGGCTTGAAGCTCGCGGTGATCTCGACGACGCCGAAGCCGTCGGAGGCGGATTCGAAGCTGAGGATGTTGGCCGCGCCGTTCAGCTCGTCCTCGATCAGGCGCGTCGTGCCGGTGTAGAGATTTTCGACGGACGCCCCGGGATACTGGGTCGAGAGCGCGATCGCCGGCGGCGCGATCACCGGATACTGCGCGATCGGCAGCATCGGGATCGCGAGCGCGCCGCCCAGCATGATGAACAGGGCGACGACCCAGGCGAAGACCGGCCGGTCGATGAAGAAGCGAGCCATGCTGTTCGCCTAACCTCAGCGAGCCTGAGCGACGGGCTGGGCCGGCACGTCGGCCCCGGCCGAGTCCTTGTCGGAGGCGTCGGCATCGTGCGGCTTGTCGCCGGCCGGCTCCTCGGTCTTCCAGCCGTGGGTCGTCACCTCCATGCCGGCGACGATCTTCTGGAAGCCTTCGACGACGACGGTCTGACCGGGTTCGAGCCCGTCGCGGATCACCCAGTTGCCGTCGACCACCGGCCCGACCTCCACGGGCTGCAACATCACGCGGCCGTCGGCCTTCACGATCCAGACCTCGGACTTGCCGTCGTTGGTGCGCTGGATCGATTGCTGCGGCACGGCGATGGCGTCGACGTCGATGCCCTGCTTGATCCGGGCGCGGACATACATACCGGGAAAAAGCTCGTCGTGCGGGTTCGGGATCAGGACGCGGAGCGTGACCTGACCGGTGCTCGGGTCGGCGGTGACGTCCGAGAACAGCAGGCGGCCGGCCGAGCCATAGAGGGCGCCGTCATCCATGATCAGGTGGACGTTGGCCGCGTCGTGCGACAGCCGGTCGAGCTCGCCGCTGGCGAAGTCGCGGCGGAGCTTGTTCAGCTCGCCGACCGACTGGGTGATGTCGACGTAGATCGGGTCGAGCTGCTGGATCGTGGCCAGCACCCCCGTGGTGCCGGATTCGATCAGCGTGCCCTCGGTGAGCAGCGCCCGGCCGATGCGGCCGGAGATCGGCGCGCGCACGTCGGTCCAGGACAGGTTGAGTTTCGCGCGGTCGCGCGTCGCCTTGGCCCCGGCGACCTCGGCCTCGGCCTGCTTCTTACCGGCATAGGCGGTGTCGTACTGGGCCTGGCTCGCGGTGTTGCGCGCGAGCAGCGTCTCGAGCCGTTCGGCCTGCTGCGAGGCGAGCACCAGGGCCGCCTCGGTCTTGGCCAGCGTGGCCTCGGCGCTGGCGAGGTCGACCTGATAGGGTGCCGGGTCGATCTTGTAGAGGATGTCCCCCTCGTGGACCGCGCTGCCCTGCTCGAACAGGCGCTTGGTGACGAGGCCGGAGACGCGCGAGCGCACCTCGGCGATCCGCATCGGGGCCACGCGGCCGGGCAGGTCGCGCACGTAGGGAATTGGCTGCGACTTGACCTTCACCACGCTGACCTCCGGCGGCGGAAGCGGCACGGGGGCGGCAGCCTTCTGTTCGTTGCAGGCGGAGACCGCGACGAGGATCAGGCTGGCGGCGAGCGTGGCGGTCCAGGTCCGGCCGGCATGTGCGGCTCGGCCGAGGTTTGGGCGGGACGACGTCACGATGGGTTCGCTCCTGCGATACGCTCAAGTCGGAGGCGCCGGGGCCTCCTCGGATCCGATTGGCCCGGACCTCCGGGTCCGCTCCCGGAGGGAGGCGCGAAGGGTCTCGAAGCCGTGGTCTCGTCGGGCCCGACCGGTAATCGGCCGGGCGCGCGGTTGGAGCGCATCGACGAATGCGGCGACCGTGCCGGTCCTGCACGGTGTCGTCGGCATCGCTCGATAGCGGGAAATCTTGGCGATCCCGCGACGATGCGATCCGGGCGGCGGACCTGCCGGCTGGTGCCGGGGGCAGGTCCAGGCGCGGTCAGTGGCGGGGCGGACGCTCCGGCAGCGGCCTTTCGGCCCCGACAGGCCCCGTATCCCCCGTCACCACGGACCTGCTCGACGCGAGGCACAGCGCCGGCACGCCGGCATCAGCGAGGGGCAGCCGGCCATGCTCGAAGGGGTTGTCGGAATCGGCGACGGCACGACCCGACACGTAGGTGGATGGGAGATCCCGGCCCCCTTCCGACGTGAAGGCGGTCTCGACCCGCGACCGCAGAGAACCCGAAGGCGCGGCCTTCGACGCGGATGCGTCGGCCAGCGCGAACAGAGCCGTCGTCAGGACGCAGAGGAGAGCAACCAGCACGCAACCGGCAGCTCGGCCTGTCCATCTGGAGAGGTACGTAGCCGTCACGGGGATGGACATTGGGGAGATTCCTCTCTCCGCGCAATCCACCGCGACATTGTGTCCGTACATTCGTGCATTCTGGAAGGGAACCAAACTACCGCGGTGCGCGTGCGCGGGCGGCACGTTCCTGCCTTCGTCGGGAGAACGGGGACGTCCCGCGTCGTGTCGGTTTCGCGAGGCTGTTGCCCGAAGCGCACAGACGCGCCTCCCTTCCGCCCCAACTCCACTGCCAATCCGAACAGGCTCGCGCAGGGCCCCGACAGACGGCTTCGCGCACCGGACCGACGAGGAGCAGTTTCGGCATGACCTTCCGCCACACCATCGCACCGGCCGCCATCGCCGCGATGCTCTGCTTGGGCTCCGCGCCCCAGGCCGGCGCCAACCCGCTCGACAGCGGGCCGCTCGCCGACTTCATGAACATCTTCAAGACGCAGGCGATCCCGCGCGACACCGTCGCCTGGCGCGGCAAGGAGAAGCCGGGGACCGTGGTGGTGTCCACGAGCGAGCGCCGGCTCTACTACGTGCTGCCCGGCGGGGAGGCGGTGCGCTACGGCGTCGGCGTCGGCCGGCAGGGCTTTTCGTGGTCCGGCGTGAAGAGCGTCACCATGAAGAAGGAATGGCCGGACTGGCGCCCGCCGTCGCAGATGCTGGCCCGGCGCCCCGACCTGCCGCGCTACATGGCCGGCGGCCAGGACAACCCGCTCGGCGCGCGCGCCATGTATCTCGGCTCGTCGCTCTATCGCATCCACGGCTCGAACGAGCCCGAGACCATGGGCGCCGCCGTCTCGTCCGGCTGCATCCGCATGACCAACAAGGACGTCGTCGACCTCTACGACCGGGTGAAGGTCGGCACCAAGGTGGTCGTGCGCAACTGACGCGCAGGGACATACCCGGCGGCTTCAAGAAGAACCTGCTTGGATCCGCCGGTCTCGGTGGGATCGCGTCGTCGCGCGATCTCGGAAGGGAACCGAAAACGGTCGGGCCTAGCGTGTCCCGGCAGGTGTCGCGGACGACAATAGTGCCGACGACTTCGTCCTGTGTGCCGCGTCCATTCGGTGGCGGGCCTTAACTCTTTGAAAGCAGGTCGCGGGGAAGGTGGTTTCGCTGAGATACGGCGAGGATCGCCCGACGCATGCTCGACGACGCGATAAGGCCAACCGGTGCGGCCGGCCCGACGGACCGAGACACGGTCGCCACGGCGCCCGCGGGCTGCCTCGGCATGGCCTCGGCCGACACATGCGAGCCGCGCGACACGTTCGGTCTCGGCCGCCTGCTCGGATTCGCAGCCGACATCGCCGACACGCCGATCGCCGCGATCTCGCTTCTCGGCGGCAACCGGGAATGGCTGAGGGGCTGCGCGAGCCTGCCCGGCCTCACCGATTTCGCCCACGCTCGCGGCGCCTGCCCGCACGGGATCGAAGCGGACGGCGCCGTGATCGTGCACGATGCCCTCGCTGATCCGCTCCGCCGCACCCATGCGGTCGTGACCGGAGAGGCCGGCATCCGGTTCTACGCGGGCGTTCCGCTCCTCGGCCCGAAAGGCGACATTCTCGGCTGGCTCTCCGTGGCCGACCGGCTTCCCCGCGCGGCCTTTCCCGGACGGGCGCGCACGCGCCTCAAGCGTCTCGCCCGGATCGCGACGGAGCGTCTCGAAGCCGGGCGCGCCGGCGCGGTCCGCGATCACGCCCACAGCTTCATGGGTGCGAGCCAATTCGCCATGCTGATCTCCGACGGCGTGGGCACGATCAGGCTGGCCAACCCCGCCTGCGAGCGGATGCTCGGCTACGAACCGGGCGCCATGCTCGGGCTCAACGTGCGCGTGATCGTACCGGCCCGGTTCCACGGCCCGCACACCGCCGGAATGGCCGCGATGGTCGCCGGCGGAACGCCGCGGCTCGCCGGCAAGTCTGTCGAAGTCACGGCGGTGAAGCGCGACGGTACCGAACTGCCGATCGAGCTGTCCCTGTCGAGCTGGCGCAGCGAGGCGGGCCTCGCCATCGGCGCGGTGATCCGCGACAGCTCGGAGCGCCGCAACCGCGACGCCCGCCTGCTGCGTCTCGCACACCAGGATCCGCGCTCCGGCCTGCCCAACCGCAACCGGGTCGTCGAGGAACTCGGCGCCATCCAGGCCGGCGGCGGCGAGGCGACGGTGCTGGCGCTCGGCGTCGAGGGCCTGCGCGGCGCCAACGACAGCCTCGGCTACGCCATCGGCGACGCCCTGCTCGAAGCCCTCTCCGTCCGCCTCACCGCCCGGCTCGATGCCGGCGCCCTTCTGGCGCGGATCCAGGGCGACGAACTCGCCGTGCTGTTGCCGGGGCGCGCCGATCCGCTCGCGGCGCAGGCCTGCGCGCAGGCGCTGGTCTCGGCCTTCGCCGAGCCGATCCAGGTCGGAGACCACCCGCTCCATGTCGGTGTCGCCATCGGCGCAGCTCTCGTGCCGAACCACGGCAGCGAAGCCGAGGAGGTGCTGGCGAGCGCCGACCTCGCCCTGCATCAGGCGCGCCGCGACGGCGGCCGCTGCTTCCGGCTGTTCGAGCCGGCGATGCGCAGCGCGGAGGCCGCCCGCCGCGACCTACTCGACCGGCTGCGCATCGCCGTGGAGCTGGGGGAACTCGAGCTGCACTACCAACCGCAGGTCGACATCGAGACGGGCCGGATCTGCGGATCCGAAGCCCTGATCCGGTGGCGCCATCCCGAGCGCGGGCTGCTGCTGCCGGGCGAGTTCCTTCCGGCGATCGAGGCGAGCGTCCTCGCCCTCTCCGTCGGCTGGTGGACCATCGACGAAGCCTGCCGGCAGACGGCGGCCTGGCGCGCCTCCGGGCTTCCGGCCGCCCGCGTCGCCGTGAACCTTTTCGGCGCCCAACTGCGTGCCGGCACCCTCGACGCGGTCGTCGCCGAGGCGCTGGAGCGCCACGGCCTCGCCCCGGCCGACATCGAGATCGAGGTCACGGAGACCACCGCCCTGCGGCCAGACGACACCATGCTGCGGCCGCTGCGCAATCTCCACGCGAGCGGTGTCGGCATCGCCTTCGACGATTTCGGAACCGGCTTCGCCTCGCTTTCGACGCTCAAAAACTTCCCGCTGACGAAACTCAAGATCGACCGCAGCTTCGTGCGCGATCTCCTGACCGACCCGTTCGATGCGGCGATCGTCAAGGGCATGCTCGACATCGGGCGCGGCCTCGATCTGCACGTGATCGCGGAAGGTATCAAGACGGCCGAGCAGGAAGCGGCTTTGCGTGACATGGGCTGCCGGCTCGCCCAGGGCTTTCGGTACGGCAAGGCCCTGGAGCCGCATGTGTTCGCGAGCCGTCTGGCCGCGGATGCCGGCCATCCGGCTGCGCTACCGCTCGCGGATCTGCGGCAGGCATCCTGAGACGGCGCAGAATGCGGGTCGCCGTCGGCGCGAGACGACGTTCTCCGGCGGAACGGCCCGAGCTACAGCATGCGCGCCGACCCGGCGCGGAGCCTCGATCCCCGTGAGCGCAATCCAGACAGCCGACCGGTTTTCCACATGATCGGCGGCGTCGACACCGGCACGCTCGCCGGCCTGTTCGGGATCGCCGTCGTCGCGGGCTGCTTCGATGCCATCGCCGGCGGCGGAGGCCTGCTGACCTTGCCGGCCCTGCTGCTGGCCGGGCTCGATCCGGTCAGCGCCATCGCCACCAACAAGCTCCAGGGCAGCGGCGGCTCCGTCTCCGCCAGCATCGCCTTCGCCCGCCGCGGGCTGATCCGCTGGCCGGAGGCGATCCCGGCGGCACTCGCGGCCGGCGCTGCCTCGGTCGCCGGCGCGCTCTGCGTGAGCCTGCTTCCGAAAAGCGCCCTCGACACGATGGTACCGCTGCTGCTCGTCGGCATCGCGCTCTACTTCGCGACCGCGAGGCGCCTCGGCAACGCAGATGCCACGGCCCGGATCACGCCGCGGCTGTTCGCGCTGACGCTGGCGCCCGCAATCGGCTTCTACGACGGCGTGTTCGGGCCGGGCGCCGGCTCGTTCTACATGATCGGCTTCGTGACGCTGCTCGGGCTCGGCGTGGTGCGCGCCACGGCCCATACCAAGCTGGCCAACGCGGCGAGCAACCTGGGCAGCCTCGCGCTGTTCGCGGCGCAAGGCGTCGTGGTCTGGCCAGTCGGCCTCGCCATGGCGCTCGGGGCCGTCATCGGCGCGCAGGCCGGATCGGCGCTGGCCGTGAAACTCGGCGCCCGCCTGATCCGCCCACTCCTCGTCGTCATCGCCTGCACGATGGCCTTACGCCTGCTCTCCGACCCGGCGAACCCGCTCAGGCGCGCCGTGCTCGGATCGCTCGGTCTCTGACCCGCCGGCCTTTCGACAGACCGGCGGTTTTTCGGGTCCGGGCCTCAGCGCGGCATGAAGGCCCAGTAGTCGAGGTCGAGGATGACGGCGGGGTCGTAGCCGTCGCCCTGGCGGTCGGGGTAGTTGCTGCAGGGCTGGTTCTTGGTGGCGACGGTGCGCAGGCGCAACGCGCCGATATCCGTGCGGCCCGGGAGCTCGGCCGTCTCCAGCACTTCGCTCCAGGCATAGACGGTATCGCCGGCAAACAGCGGCGCCACGTGGCGTCCAGCGTTGATGCCGGCGAGCGCGAAGGCGTTGGCGAGGCCGTTGAAGCTCAGCGCGCGGGCGAGCGAGATGACGTGGCCACCATAGATCAGCCGCCGGCCGAACCGGGTCTCCTTCACCGCATGCGCGTCGAAATGGACCTTGGCGGTGTTCTGGAACAGCCGCGTGGCGATCTGGTGCTCGGCCTCCTCGACGGTCATGCCGTCGACATGGTCGATGCGCTCGCCCGCCACGTAATCCGAGAAGCGATAGGGGCTGCCGGCAAGGTCGAGATCGTAGGCCTCGGCCGAGAGCGGCGGCAGCGAATGGGCGAGGTCGGCCGGGTCGACCACCTTGGCGAGGTCCGGCACGCGCTCCTCGGCGATCTTCGCGTCGGGATCGCGTTTGCGCACGAGCACCCAGCGGCAATAGCTCAGCACGGTCTTGCCGGCGGAATCCGAGCCGGTCGAACGCACGTAGACCACGCCGGTCTGCTTGTTCGAGCTCTCCTTGAGGCCGATGACCTCGGAGACCGTCGAGAGCGTCTCGCCCGGATAGACCGGCCTGTGGAAGCCGCCCTCGGCATAGCCGAGATTGGCCAGCGCGTTCAGCGAGATGTCCGGCACGGTCTTGCCGAAGACGACGTGGAAGGTGAGCAGGTCGTCCAGCGGGCTCGCCGGATAGCCGATCGCCTTTGCGAAGGCGTCCGAAGACTGCACCGCGAAACGCGGGCCGTAGAGCGCCGTGTAGAGCGCGACGTCGCCGGTGGTGACGGTGCGGGGCGTCGCGTGGCGGATGGTCTCGCCGAGGCGGAAATCCTCGAAGAAGCGGCCGGGATTGGTCTTCATGCGTCTCGTGGTCCTGGACATGGCGTAGGCCGCGCGGGGCGCGGGAAAGGGCGCAAAGATTGGCACGCGTCGCGGCGCGGCGTCCCCAGGCAACGCCCGACCACGCCGATATCTCCAAAAGGAGACGTTCGTTCGCGCGCGTGCCGGCGAAAAACTCTCAGTAGGCCACCTGGATGACGAGGTCGGTCACCAGCTTCTGCACGAAGAGCAGCAGCAGGATGAGGATGACCGGCGAGACGTCGACGCCACCGAGGTTGGGCAACAGGTTGCGGATCGGGCGCAGGACCGGCTCCGTGACCCGATACAGGAAGTCGCCGATCTGGGAGACCACCGGGCTGCGCACGTTCACCACGTTGAACGCGATGAGCCAGCTCAGCACGGCGCTCGCGATCAGGATGTAGATGTAGAGCTGAATGAGAGTGTTGAAGAGCCAGAGAAGAGCGTTCATCCGGGGCTTGCTGTTCCGCGCGCCCGCACACCCGCAATGGCAGCGCCGGAGGGCGGCCACGGGCTCTTGCGGCAATTGACAGGGCGAGGCGCCCAAGCCTACAAGGCCGGCGCCTCGACGGGGCTGTAGCTCAGATGGGAGAGCGCCGCAATCGCACTGCGGAGGTCAGCGGTTCGATCCCGCTCAGCTCCACCAGGTTTTCAGGCTTGGTGGTCGATCGTTTGACGGCGGGACCGACCCTGCCCTGGCGATGTTTCGGCAGCTCCGGCGTAACACCGGCCCCTGAAACTCGTCGTTCCGCGTTTCGCATCTATCCGATCCAGAGGCTGCTCAGATCGCGAACGCGATCCCGAGGACCATGGAAATGGGGTTGCTCGAAGGGCTCAAGGCATCCGGGCCGACCACACGCGACACCGATCCCCTAACAAGAGCGCAGCGACCTCAGCGCCGCGCCAGATGCGGCCGGATGATCGTCAGCATCCGCTCGGCCGAGGTGCCCGGCGGGAAGAAGCCGAGATAGCCGCCGGACCGGTCCATCAGATAAATGAAGGCCGAGTGGTCGATCGTGTACTCGCCGTTCGCGCGCGCGACCTTCTCGTAGAAGACCTTGTAGGCGTCGGCGGCCACGCGGACGCTCTCGACACTCCCGGTCAGGCCGACCAGACGCGGATGGAAGTTCGGCACGTACTCGGCGAGCGCGGCGACCGTGTCGCGCTCGGGATCGAGCGTGACGAAGAGCGGCTGGATCGCGTCGCCCTCGTCCCCGAGCATGGTCAGGACCCGCGCGATCTCTTGGAGGTCCGTCGGGCAGATGTCGGGACAGGACGTGAAGCCGAAATACACGAGCAGGAGCCTGCCGCGGACATCCGCCTCCGTCCTCGGGCGGCCCTCGTGATCGACGAGCGCGAACGGGCCGCCGACCGGCTCGCGATTCCACATCAGCACGTCCATCAGCTCGGCCGCGGAGCGCTGACGGGTCGGGCTCTCGCCCGATGCCGGCAGCGCCGGGTGGCAGCCGAGGACCGCCAGAAGCGCCGCACCGGCCGCGAGGCTACGCACCGAACGTGAGCCGGCTGCCCGTCGTCGGAACGAGGATGCCGGCCGGCATCTGTGCCTGCGCTTCGAGCGCGAAATTCAGGCCACTGCAATGCATCGGGATGACGACGTCGGGCTCGAGCTTCCCGATCTCGGCGACGACCTGGCTGAGATACTCCTTCGGGGCCGGCCCGAGATGGAAGCCGCCGACGATGGCGTGAACCTTCTTCACGCCGGAGACCTCCTGGGCCTGCCGGACAGAGTTCACGATGCCGACATGGCCGCAGGAGCTGATGACGACGAGCCCCTTGTCCTTGATGTTGAAGCACGTCGCGTGCTCGTGGACGTGCTCGTCCGGCAGGATCTTGCCCTGCAGTTCCGGCGGCGAATAGTGGCTCGCACCGCAGCCCAGGCCGTCCTTGCTGCCGCGCTCCACGAACGTGTTGGGCAGGATGCGCTCGATCGACGAGCGCTTGATCTGGCCCGTGGTGAAGGCGTGGCCGGCCACCACCGTCGGCGTCTCGCACAGGACGGTGGTGATCCGCCGCGCGGCCAGTTCGCGTCGATCGAGCTGGCCGAAATCCGTGAACTGGCCCTGCACGCCGCTCGGGCTGACGCGGTGGCAGAAATTGTCCTCGCCGTCGGCATAGAGCTTCACGTCGGGTGCGAGCTTGTCCCGATAGCTGTCGAGAAATCCGGTCAGGCCGCCGTAATGATCGTGATGGCCGTGGCTCACGATCAGGGCGTCGATCTTGGTCGGGTCGACCTTCAGGATCTCGATGTTGTTCAGGAGCGCGTCGGGGCTGTAGCCGAAATCGAGCAGGATCGTCCGGGACTCGTCCGCGCGCTGCGATTCGACGAAGAGGGACAAGCCCCACTGGTTGTGCAGGACCTTGCGATAGTCGCTCCCGCGGCCATTGCCGGGCGGCTGATGCACCACGCCCCGGACCGTGCTGGGCTTGAGGAACTGATCGTGAGCCGAATCGATCAAGACGCGCAGGCTCAACCTGTCGATCGTCGGTATCTCGATCGGGGCAGCGCTGGCGAGCTCGATGCAGGAGAAGCCGGCTGCCGCCCCCGTCGCGAAAGCCGTGGACGCCTTCAGAAAACCGCGCCGATTCAGAACTTCGACCATGTCAGCCGACCCCGTCCGCATAATATTGTATGCGATCGATATAGCCGAGGTCCGGCGAAATCTGTTTCTTTGTTTTGCAGCCGCAGTAGAAGATTCTCTATCGATGGATCCGATTCTTGCGAAAGACCGTGCCGACTGAGTTCGCAGGCGCTTCGAGAAGCCACCGCGACGCGTCCCGGCGGCCCGGCCTCGGTACGCGATGCGACGGGCAACACCCCGGCATCCTTCGGTTCGATCCGTTCCCGACGAGGTGCCTCACGATCATGGCCAGATGGCGCAATCGCCGTCAGACCGCAAATCAAAGCCCGACCGATCTCAAACAACTGCTATCGGCCGGGCCAATTCCAAAATGTTTTCAGCCTTCAAATATAGAATAATTTACAATCTCATTTTCAGACCATGCCGAGAGCCTGCATATAGAGATCCAAGATCGCTTCTTCTTCCTGGCGCTCGCTATGATCTTTCTTACGCATGCGGATCAATGTCCGCACGGCCTTGACGTCGAAGCCCCTGCCGCGAAGTTCCTGGAAGACCTCCTTGATATCGCCGCCAATGCCCGCCTTCTCTTCCTCCAGCCTTTCGATCCGCTCGATGAACTGCCTCAGTTCGTCGGCCGCGACACCTTCGGATGAACTGACGTCGGCGCTTTTCGACGTGGGGTTCTCACTCATTTCCGTTCGTCCCGTGCGTTGGATCGGATCAGGCAGCGGATGCGAGGTCCGCCACGAATTTCAGTTGGATCGAGCAGGTCGCGCTCCTTTTCAGCTGCGTGCCTCGTAGATCAGGCGACGATTCAGCTGGAGGGTGCGCACGACCGGCTCGGGCTTCGTGGAGATTATGCAGAGCCGCTCGAGTTGTTGATTCGGCGTTTCGACGACGCGAATAGATTTCACGAGACGCCATGAGCATTCGGCCCAGCCCTGAATCGCTGGCTTTCGCCGATGAGGGCCCGATACTATTCGTTCCTGCGCGCGCCGAACGCTGGCGGCTCGCCGACGGTGAAGCCCTCGGAGGGCCGGTCCCGGGAGCCAGGCCCCGCCTGTGCGTTCATGACGAGGGGCTCCGTGCGGTGGCTGCGTGAACAGGCGCGGTGTCGGATGCGGCCATAGGCGGCGACGGACCGAGAGTCGATGATAGGCCTCCCCGACATGCGGCGAGCAGCGCGCTCGCGATGCGTTCGTATCGGCTCGGGCTTACCGGGCCGTGAACTCGCGGTGATGGACGGGGGCCCCGGCGCCGCGCTCGATCTTCCTTGCGGCACCCATCGCGTCATAGCTCTGAATTGGCTTGAGGACGGCGCCGATGGGCGAAACTCGTCTGCAAGCCGGATTTGTCCGATAAGCCATCGGACCGCGACGCGACGTCCGTCGCGTCGAGCAAGGGGAGCGGACGCTGCCACGTATCCTGATCACCGGCGTCGGCGGCTTCGTCGGCCGTCACGCGCTGCGGGCTCTGGCCGAGGCCCAGGCGCCGGGCGACGCACTGGCGGGGCTCGACCTCCACATCTCCAAGGCCGCGCCCGAAGGCGCGATCCTGGCCGCGATCGACCTGCTCGACCGTGACGGCCTCTCGCGCTTCGTCGCCGGCTTCGCGCCGACCCACATCCTGCATCTCGCAGGTCTCTCATCCGTGAGTCAGGCCGGCGGCTCGCCGGCGGAAACCTGGCAGGCGAACGTCGTCGGGTTGCTCAATCTCGCCGAGGCCGTGATCGCGGGTGCGCCGGGCTCCACCCTCCTGTTCGCGAGTTCCGGCGAGGTCTACGGGCGCGCCTTCCTCGCAGGCACGGCACTCGACGAGCGCACCGTGCCGATGCCCGCCAACACCTATGCCCGCACGAAGCTCGCGGGAGAGCGCCTGCTCGCCGACGTACTGCCCGCCGCCGGCATCAGGTCGGTCGCGCTACGGCCGTTCAACCATATCGGCCCAGGGCAGGACGAGCGCTTCGTCGTCGCCTCCTTCGCCTGCCAGATCGCCCGGATCGAGGCCGGGCTGTCCGAGCCGGTGCTGGAGGTCGGCGACCTGTCCGCCCGGCGCGACTTCCTAGACGTCGGCGACGTCGTTGCCGCCTATGCCGCCGTGATCCGCAGGACGGACGACTTTGAGACGGCCAGCATCTTCAATGTCGGGTCGGGTCGCGCCCGGCCGATTTCCGAACTGCTCGACGGCCTGCGCGAAAGGGCGCGGGTGCCGTTCGAAATCCGCATCGCGACCGACCGGCTGCGCCCCTCCGAGATTCCGACGGCCAGCGGCGACGCCTCGGCGCTCACCCGCGCGACGGGCTGGCAGCCGCGTATCGCTCTGGCGAACTCCCTGGCGCGCATCCTCGACGAGGCCCGCACACGCATACAATCATGAGGAGGTGAGATCTTGCGGGATCACCCGCACGCCGGGCCTCGGCAGCCCGTCCGAGCAATGTGGTGAGCGCGCTGGGACTCGAACCCAGGACCTACAGATTAAAAGTCCGTTGCTCTACCAGCTGAGCTACGCGCTCGCCTCCGAGGGCAAAGTCTGCGCCTCGATCGTCGGAAGCGTCGATCTAGAAAAAACACCAACCGTTAGGTTGGTGCGGCCAAGAGGACTCGAACCTCCACCCCTCGCGGGACTAGCACCTCAAGCTAGCGCGTCTACCAATTCCGCCATGGCCGCTCGCCACATGTCCCGGGCCAGCGCCGCGAGCGGGGCCGGTCAGCCCGTGTGAGCGGCGCAGCGAGTACCAGATGGTTTCGGCAGGCACAAGCGCGGTTTCCACTTTCGCCGAGCCAATCGCACGACGGCGCCGGCTCGCCCCCTTGCGTCAAGCGCGGTCGTCGCCCCGTTCGAGGATCGGGACCTCGCCTTCGCCGATGGTCACGCCGGGGGTGCGGATGACGGAGGCCTTGCGGATCAGCTCGGTGACCTCGATCGATATGCGGTTGCCCGTCACCACGATCTGGCCGCGCGCGATCGGGTGGTCGTTGGCGAGAATCTCGACCATATCGGTCTCGGTGGATTCGAGTTCGATCACGGCGCCGCGGCCCATGCGCAGCAGCATGTGCAGCGGCATGTGGCTGCGCCCGAGCACCACCTTGAGGTCGACCTTGAGGTCTTCGAGAACGGCCACGCCACGTTTCCTGTACCGATGGCCCCGGCGCCGACGCGGCGGGATCCATGGGTATGATGCCAGCACCGACCTTCCGCGCGTTATGGTGAAGCCTTGGTAAACGACGGGGCGATCGGCCCACGAAACTCCACCCCGCGCCTGTCGGTGAGCCCGGTCTCGTTCCTGCCCGCGTCCGGCTCGCCGCCGGTGGTGTGGCGGGTGAGCGATACGCCGGTCGGCTACGAGGAGGCCGTGGAGGCCATGGAGGCGCGTGCGGCCGCCATCGCGCGGGGAAATGCCCCAGAGCTCGTCTGGCTGCTGGAGCACCCGCCGCTCTACACCGCGGGCACCTCCGCCCAGGACGTCGACCTCGTCGAGCCGGAGCGCTTTCCCGTGCATCGAACGGGGCGGGGAGGGCAGTTCACCTATCACGGACCGGGCCAGCGCGTGGCCTACGTGATGCTCGACCTCGGCCGCCGCCGGCAGGATCTGCGTGCCTACGTGGCCAGCCTGGAGGCCTGGCTCATCGCCAGCCTCGACGCCTTCAACGTGCGCGCGGAGCGCCGCGAGGACCGCGTCGGCGTCTGGGTGCGGCGTCCGGAGAAGGGGGAGGGCGTCGAGGACAAGATCGCGGCGATCGGCATCCGCGTCCGGCGCTGGGTGAGCCTGCACGGCATCAGCCTCAACGTGGAGCCGGATCTCTCGCATTTCTCGGGCATCGTGCCGTGCGGGGTGCGCCGGCACGGCGTCACCAGCCTCGCCGACCTCGGGCGGATCGTCTCGATGGACGAAGCCGACATGGCGTTGCGGGCGGCTTTCGTCCCGATCTTCGGCGAGGTCGGCGGCGAGGCGAACGGATCGGATTAGCCCCCGGCGCTGCGGAACAGCGCGCCGGGCGCACGTCATGCCGGGATAAGATCGACGGTGCTGGCGAAAGCTTCGGCAGACTGCTTAACGAGCGGGCCTTAACAAAAGATCAAATTTAACGCTCGATTAACCATGCCGACGGATAGTGTTCCTGCCGCCCAGGAACACGACCATGCTCGATACCGACCTGTTCACCCCGCGCCCGACACTGACCAGCCCCAATCTCCTGGCGCGCGCGCTCCACGCCTTCGGTCAGAATGCGCCGTCGCAGGCCGAGATCTGGGATCGCCTGACCCAGAACTTCACCGTCGACCTCGACGCCGTGGCCGCCCTGATGCCGCGCAGCGAGCCTGAGCCGGCCTGGCTCAAGGCCCGCGACTGACCGTTCGACCTCGCCGCGCGCTGTGACATGCATCACACGTCAGGCCCCCAACCGGGAGTGCTCAGGCAGATTTGGCACGGCCTCTGCGTGATACGCCCGCAAGACGATAAGCAAGAGGGGGACGCCCAGGCAACGACCACGCGGTGACTCCCACGCCGGAGCAACCCCGCGGACCTTTTCGCAACACGAAAATGGGGTCCGTCATGCCTGAACTTCTCGCCGTCGCCCTCGTCTGCGCGACCACGCTCTCCTCCGTGGACTGCTCGCGCGATACCGCCCTCGACATCATCGTCGCACCGGCACATTCGGCCATGGAGTGCATGATGCACGCCCAGGCCTCCGCTGCCTCGGCAGGCCTTCCAGGCGGAGACGGACGCTACCTCAAGATCATGTGCGAACGGCGCACCAAGCTCGCCGCGGTGGCCGAGCCTGTCGATCACTGACTGTCGTTCGCGCGACCCTCGGCCGAGGGTCGCGTTCCGCGCGCCCGGCGGATGACCGCCGCCGCGCGGAACGCGGCGCTTTACCTGTCGAGCGTGAGAGCGTCGCCCTCGCGCAGGACGCCGCCTGCGATCACCTCGGCATAGACGCCGCAATCCATGTGGCCGAGCCGCTCGTCGAGCGCGCGCGGGATCGCGAGATCGCGAAAGCCGGTCTGCGGATCGACGTTCGTCGCCGCGCAGCGCTGCGTCCGCGCGGTAACCTTGAGCCGGGCGCCCCCCGGCGCCTCGACGATGCGGCCGACGAGGTCGAGTTCGGCCCAGGGGTCGAGACCGTCGAGGAGGACGTTGCCGCGAAAACGCAGCGGGTCGACCGGCGCGCCGACGAAGTCCTCGACCGCGCGCACGCTGGCGAGATTGATGAACGACACGAAGCCCGTCCGCGAATCCGTGAAGCGGTAGCCCGGGGGGGCCTCCAGCACCCGCGGCTCGCCACGCAATTCGTGCGGCAGAAAGCCTTTCATGAACGCGGCGAGTGCATCGCGCCCCTCACGGCTGCCGAGGTCGTAGACGACCGGGGCATCGTCTCCGTACTCGATGGTGAGCCTGTGTGATGCGTCGTCGAAGCGGGTGCGCAGCCGGGCCAGCGCCTCGTTCCGCATCAGCATCAGGTAGACGATCTTGGGCAGGTGGCGCGGTGCGACCTCGTTGAAGCCCGAAGGCCCGTTCTCGATCGCGTAGAGCCGGTCGCCGGGAAAGTAGCCGCTGGTTTCCAGCTCGGCCGAGGCGACGCGTTCGGGGGAGAGCCCTTTGACAGGGTAACGATAGAGATGCGCGATGCGGATTTCCGAAGGCTGGCTCATGAAACCGGGCTAATCCCGGCGCTGCCTCGCGACAAGCCACCAAGCAGCGATCTCGGCTTACGCAGTCGGCCCGTTCAGACCCCTTGTGTCACGAATATACAACACCAAATTCCTCTCACCGGCGGCCTCATGAGGCGTCGGTGTCCCGGCGGGGCCGACCCCGCGGGAGGTCGCATCGGGCGTGGCTGTGCCGGTTGGCCGGGCAGGGCGTTCGATCGGGATGAGGGTATCGACGCATGAATTTCGAGAAATACACGGAGCGGGCTCGCGGCTTCGTCCAGGCGGCGCAGTCGCTGGCGATGCGCGAGGGGCATCCGCAGCTCGCCCCGGGGCACCTGCTCAAGGTGCTCCTCGACGACACGGAAGGGCTCTGCGCGGGCCTGATCGACCGAGCCGGCGGCCAGTCGAAGGTCGCGCTGGCCCAGATCGAACAGTGGCTCGCCAAGCAGCCGAAGGTTTCGGGGAACAGTGCGCAGCCGCAGGCGACGCGCGATCTCGTGCGCCTGTTCGACACGGCGGAAAAAGCCGCCGAGAAGGCTGGCGACAGCTACGTCACGGTCGAACGGCTCCTACTCGCCTTCGCCGTCGAGAAGGAATCCGAGGCCGGCCGGGCGCTCGCCGCCGCCGGCGTCACAGCGGCCTCGCTCAATGCCGCAATCAACGCATTGCGCAAGGGCCGCACCGCCGACAACGCCTCGGCCGAGAACGCCTACGACGCGCTGAAGAAGTACGCCCGCGACCTCACGGAGGCTGCCCGCGAGGGCAAACTCGACCCGGTGATCGGGCGTGACGAGGAGATCCGCCGCACCATCCAGGTGCTGTCACGGCGCACCAAAAACAATCCCGTCCTCATCGGCGAGCCCGGCGTCGGCAAGACCGCCATCGTCGAGGGGCTGGCCCTGCGCATCGTCAACGGCGACGTGCCGGAGAGCTTGAAGGAGAAGAGCCTGCTGGCGCTCGACCTCGGCGCGCTCATCGCGGGCGCCAAGTACCGCGGAGAATTCGAGGAGCGGCTGAAGGGCGTGCTGTCCGAGGTCACGGCTGCGGCCGGCGGCATCATCCTGTTCATCGACGAGATGCACACGCTGGTCGGCGCCGGAAAGGCCGACGGCGCCATGGATGCGTCGAATCTTCTGAAGCCCGCTTTGGCCCGCGGCGAGCTGCACTGCGTCGGCGCGACCACGCTCGACGAGTACCGCAAGCATGTCGAGAAGGACGCGGCTCTGGCCCGGCGCTTCCAGCCGGTCTTCGTCTCCGAGCCCACCGTAGAGGATACGGTCTCGATCCTGCGCGGCCTCAAGGAGAAGTACGAGCAGCACCACGGCGTGCGCATCCAGGATTCCGCCCTGGTCGCGGCGGCGACGTTGTCGAACCGCTACATCACCGACCGCTTCCTGCCCGACAAGGCGATCG
Source organism: Methylobacterium thuringiense (assembly GCF_022179645.1). Lineage (GTDB taxonomy): Bacteria > Pseudomonadota > Alphaproteobacteria > Rhizobiales > Beijerinckiaceae > Methylobacterium > Methylobacterium thuringiense. The sequence continues at coordinate 117,991 of NZ_BPRA01000005.1, read as the reverse complement.
ACCTGATGGACGAGGCCGGTTCGCGCCTGCGCATGCAGGTCGATTCGAAGCCGGAGGAACTCGACAACGTCGACCGCGAGATCGTGCGGCTCAAGATCGAGGGCGAGGCCCTCAAGAGGGAGACCGACGCCGCCTCCCGTGACCGGCTCCAGCGCCTGCAGAAGGAGCTGGCCGAGCTCGAGGAGCAGTCCGCGTCGATCACGGCCCGCTGGAAATCGGAGAAGGACAAGCTCGGCGCCGCGGCCGACCTCAAGAAGAAGCTCGACGAGGCCCGCACCGACCTCGCCAACGCCCAGCGCCAGGGCCAGTACCAGCGCGCGGGCGAGCTCGCCTACGGCGTGATCCCGGGACTGGAGAAGACGCTCGCCGAGATCGAGGCCGCGGCCGAATCCGCTGCGGACCGCGACGGCATGATGGAGGAGGCGGTGACGCCGGCCCACATCGCCGGCGTGGTCTCGCGCTGGACCGGCGTGCCCGTCGACAAGATGTTGGAGGGCGAGCGCGAAAAGCTGCTGGCGATGGAAGATGCGTTGGCGAAGCGCGTCGTCGGCCAGCGCGAGGCGGTGGAGGCGGTCTCGACCGCCGTGCGGCGGGCGCGGGCCGGACTGCAGGACCCGAACCGGCCGATCGGCTCGTTCATGTTCCTCGGCCCCACCGGCGTCGGCAAGACCGAGCTGACCAAGGCGCTCGCCGGCTTCCTGTTCGACGACGACACCGCCCTCGTGCGCATCGACATGTCGGAATACATGGAGAAGCATGCGGTCGCCCGGCTGATCGGCGCGCCTCCCGGCTATGTCGGCTACGAGGAGGGCGGGGCGCTGACCGAAGCGGTGCGGCGGCGGCCCTATCAGGTCGTGCTGTTCGACGAGGTCGAGAAGGCGCATCCGGACGTGTTCAACGTCCTGCTGCAGGTGCTCGACGACGGGCGCCTGACGGACGGGCAGGGCCGCACGGTCGATTTCCGCAACACGCTGCTGATCATGACGTCGAATCTCGGCTCCGAATATCTGGTGAATCAGCCGGCGGGCGAGGACACGGACGTGGTGCGCGAGGAGGTGATGGGCGTGGTGCGCGGGCACTTCCGGCCGGAATTCCTCAACCGGATCGACGAGATCATCCTGTTCCACCGCCTCGCTCGCTCCGAGATGGGTGCGATCGTCAAGATCCAACTCGCCCGGCTGCAGAAACTGCTCGACGAGCGCAAGATCGCCCTCGATATCGACGACGAGGCCGAGGGCTGGCTCGCCGACAGGGGCTACGACCCGGCCTACGGGGCACGCCCGCTCAAGCGCGTGATCCAGAAGACCGTGCAGGATCCGCTCGCGGAACTGCTGCTCTCCGGGCAGCTCCACGACGGCGAGGCGGTGCCGGTGCGGCTCGGGCCGATGGGGCTGATGATCGGCGACGTTTCGGTTGGCGGCGAGCGGCGGCCGTTGGGGGCGACGCTGAACTAAACGCTCTGCCGGCGGCGGTCATCGCCGCCGGGTGTCGTCCTCGTCATTGCGTCGGCAAGACTTTGCCCCGACAACGAGAGGATGATTGCGGCAACGCTGACATACGCCATCGGCGACATCCACGGCTGCGCCGACCTTCTCGACGCCCTGCTCGAAAAAATCGACGCTCACGCGGCGTGCCGCGCGCGGAAACTCGTCTTCCTCGGCGACTATATCGACCGCGGCCCCGACAGTGCGCGAGTGATCGAAACCTTGCGCAAGCTGCAATGGCGCGAGGAGGAGGCGGTCGTCTGCCTGATGGGCAACCACGAGGCGATGCTGTTGAAGACACTGCAGGAGCGCGGCGCCCTCGATCTCTGGCTCCAGAACGGCGGCGCGGAGACGCTCGCCGCGTTCGGCGCCGCGGGGCCGGAAGAGTTGCCCGGCGACGTGCTCGACTGGATCGAGGCGCTGCCGACGCTGCACGAAGACGCCCTGCGCTGGTACGTCCATGCCGGCTTCCGGCCGGAGGCTGAGGTGCCCGATCCCGACATCGAGACGCGACTCTGGATCCGCGAACCGTTTCTCTCAGAGCCTCACGATTTCGGCCGCCACGTTGTCCATGGACACACGCCGCTCTCGGACACGCGCGCGGAGGTTCATGCCTATCGCACCAACCTCGACACCGGCGCGGTCTATGGCGGCGCGCTGACCGCGGGCGTCTTCGTGGCGGAACAGGCGAAGGCCGTGGAATTCCTGAGCGTTCGCGCGCCTTGAGCGCCGTAGTCCCTTGAGGCCGCGCCCGGTTTCGGCGCCTATGCTGCGCAGGAGAGGGCGACCATGGCCGAACACGCGCAGCGGACACCGAGGCAGGGCAGCGACCCCGACCGAGGACCACGCAAAGAGGAAAGCGCCCTGGCGCGTCTGGCGCTCCGCTTCACCGAATGGGCGGAGAAGTGGTTCCCGGACGCCTTCGTGTTCGTGGCCATCGCCGTGGTCATCGTGGCGGGGGCCGCGCTCCTCAACGGTGCGCCGGTCCAGGCGGTCACCAAGAGTTTCGGCGACGGCTTCTGGAGCCTGATCCCCTTCACCATGCAGATGGTCTTCGTGACCATCGGCGGCTACGTCGTCGCGACCTCGCCGCCCGTGCAGGCCCTGATCGACCGCATCGCGCTGGTGCCGAAGACGGGGCGCGGCGCGATCGGCCTCATCGCCATCGCGACGATGCTGTCCTCCCTGCTGAGCTGGGGCCTGAGCCTGATCTTCGGCGGACTTCTGGCCCGCGCGCTGGCGCGCCGCGAAGATCTGCGCATGGATTACCGCGCGGCAGGCGCCGCCGCCTATCTCGGCCTCGGCGCGACCTGGGCCATGGGCCTGTCGTCCTCGGCCGCACAACTCCAGGCCAACGCCAAGAGCCTGCCGCCGAGCCTCTTGCCGATCACCGGCGTGATCCCCTTCAGCGAGACGATCTTCCTCTGGCAGTCGATGCTCATCGCCGCCGTGCTCGTCACGATGTCGGCGGTGATCGCGCTCGCCTCCGCCCCGGGCCGCGACAGCGCGGTGACGGCGCAGGATCTCGGCATCGATCCGCGCCGCGAAGAGGAGCCGATCACCGGCCCCCGACAGCCCGGCGAATGGCTGGAACACGCCCCGCTGCTCACCATCCTGATCGGATTTCTCGCCGTCGGCTGGCTGATCCAGGAATTCGCGCGCCAGGACTGGATCGTCGCGATCTCGAACCTCAACACCTACAACTTCCTGTTCCTGATGCTCGGCTTCGTTCTGCATTGGCGGCCGAAGCGCTTCCTGAACGCGCTTGGGAAAGCGGTGCCCGCCACCGCCGGTATCCTGATCCAGTTCCCGTTCTATGCCGCCATCGCCGCGATCCTGACGGGCGCCAAGAATGCCGCCGGCAGCAGCATCGCCGACGTCATCACCCACGCCTTCGTCGCGCTGAACACGCAGGGCAGCTTCCCGCTGGCGATGGGCGTCTATTCGGCCGTGCTCGGCTTCTTCGTGCCGTCCGGCGGGGGCAAGTGGCTGCTGGAGGCGCCTTACGTGATGCAGGCGGCCAACGAGCTGAAAGTGCATCTCGGCTGGGCGGTGCAGGTCTACAACGCAGCGGAGGCCCTGCCGAACCTGATCAACCCGTTCTTCATGCTGCCGCTGCTCGGCATCCTCGGCCTGAAGGCGCGCGACATCGTCGGCTTCAGCTTCCTGCAACTGATCTTCCACCTGCCGGTTGTGCTGTTCCTGCTGTGGGCGCTGGCCTTCACGCTGGAGTATCATCCGCCGGTTTTGCCCGGCTGACGGCCGACGGGATTTATGAACATGCGTACGCGCATTGCACTCGCCTTCGCGTTCGGCCTCCTGGCACCCTCAGCCGCACGCGCGCAGGACCGGATGCCGGAGATCCCGGCCGACACGCAGACCGAGGCCCAGAAGAAGGCCTCCGAAGAGTTCCTGGTGGCCCGCAAGGTGCCGGTGTTCGGCCCGTTCGTGCCGCTGCTGCGCAGCCCGCAACTGATGCTGAACGCCAGCAACATGGGACTCTACCTGCGCTACAACAGCGTCGTGCCGCTGAAGCTCAGCGAGTTCACAATCCTGCTCACGGCGCGAGAGTGGAGCCAGCAGCTCGAATGGCAGATCCACGAGCCGATCGCGCGGAAGGCCGGTCTCGATCCGGCCATCGTCGAGGCCGTCCGGGAGGGACGCCGCCCCGACGCGATGGGCGAGGACGAGACCCTAGTTTACGCCTTCGCGACCGAGCTCCACCGCAACAAGGCGGTCAGCGACAAGACCTACGCACGTGTCGTGGAGAAGTTCGGGGAACAGGGCGCGATCGATCTCGCCGGGATCAACGGCTACTACACGTTGCTCGCCATGACCCTGAACATGGCTCGCACCGCGTTGCCGGCGGGTGTGACGCCGCCATTGCCGGACCTGATCAAGTAGGAGTCAGCGGCGCACGGGCACCAAGGCCGCGACGGCGACCAGCAGCCAACCGCCCATCAGCGCGAAACCGCCGGACGGCGCGGCCATCTGGAACAGGGCGGCGCCGGTCAGCGACCGCATGGCGAGATCGCCGCTGAACAGCGCGAGGCCGATCAGCACCGCGGCCGCCGCCGCGCGGGTGATGCGCGGGCCGGTCAGCCCGGAAGCGCCGAGCGTCACGAGCCCAACGACGAGCGGCGCGTGAAACAGCAGGAACTGCGCGGCGGTCTTCAGCGTCTCGCAGCCGCTGGTATGGGCGGCAGCCGCACTCGCTGCGACGCCGAGCAGGCCCGAGAGGCCGGCGAGCGCGAGGAGAACGCGGTCGAGTGGGGTCACGCGCCGCGCTCGGACAACAGCCGCGCCACGCAAGCGCGCAACTCCGCCACGCCGCGGTCATCACGGCTCGAAGTCAGCAGGATTTCGGGAAACGCCGCAGGCCGGCGCGCGATGGCTGCCTGGATGCCCGCGATGCGCGCGTCGATCTCATGCTTCTTGAGCGCGTCACCCTTGGTCAGCACGATCTGGTAGGACACCGCCGCCTTGTCGAGGCCGTCGAGCACGTCCGTGTCGATCTCCTTCAGGCCGTGGCGCGAGTCGATCAGCATGAAGACGCGGGCGAGGTTGGCCCGGCCCTTGAGGTAGGCGTGGATCAGTTCGGTCCAGGCCGCGACCTTGGCTTTCTCCACCGCGGCGTAGCCGTAGCCCGGCATGTCGACCAGCGTCAGACGCTCGCCGATCTTGAAGAAGTTGAGCTGCTGGGTGCGTCCCGGCGTGTGCGAGGTGCGCGCCAGGGTATTCCGGCCCGTCAGCGCGTTGACGAGGCTCGACTTTCCGACGTTGGAGCGGCCGGCGAAGGCGATCTCGACGCCGTCCATCGGCGGCAGCACGCCGATCGACGGCGCGGCGGCGATGAAGTCGGCGGCTCCGGCGAAAAGCAGGCGGCCGGCCTCGGTGAGGCCGGCCTGTTCGGTGTCGGATGAAGTCACGTCAGCCCTTGATCTTCAGCTTTTGGCGGCGGCGCCCTTGCCGGGCGGCGTCTTCTTGCTGAACGTGCCCCTCAGGTTGTCCCACAACTCCACCTTCACGCCGTTGCGGCGCATGATGACGTATTGCTGGATCACCGAGAGGGTGTTGTTCCAGGCCCAGTAGATCACGAGGCCAGCCGGGAACGAGCCGAGCATGAAGGTGAAGATGATCGGCATGAAGGTGAAGACCTGCGCCTGGACAGGGTCCGGCGGCGTGGGGTTCATCTTCATCTGCACGAACATCGTCACGCCCATCACCAGCGGCCAGACGCCGAGATGGACGAAGTCGGGCGCCGCGAACGGCAGCAGGCCGAACAGGTTGAGCAGGCTCGTCGGATCCGGCGCGGCAAGATCCTGGATCCAGCCGAAGAACGGCGCGTGCCGCATCTCGATGGTGATGAACAGCACCTTGTAGAGCGCGAAGAAGACCGGGATCTGGATCAGCACCGGCCAACAGCCGGCGACCGGATTGATCTTTTCCTTCTTGTACAGCTCCATCATGGCCTGCTGCTGTTTCATCTTGTCGTCTTTGTACCGCTCCCGGATGGAGGCCATCTCGGGCTGCACGGCCTTCATCTTGGCCATGGAGACGTAGGAGCGGTTGGCGATCGGCAGGAAGAACAGCTTCAGAATCGCGGTCACGAGCAGGATCGAGACGCCGAAGTTTCCGAGCAAGTGGAAGAAGAAATCCAGCGCCTTGAACATCGGCTTGGTCAGGAACCAGAACCAGCCCCAGTCGATCATCAGATCGAACTGCTTGATGCCGAGTTCCTTCTGGTAGGCGTTGATCTGGTTGACCTCCTTGGCGCCGGCGAACAGGCGCTGCGTGGCGACCGAGGACGCGCCGGGCGCGACGGAGACGGCATCGCCGCGCACGCTGGTCTGGTAGACCTTGGTGGCGCCATCGGTCCGCTCGGTGAAGGCGCCGGTGAAGGGCTTGTCCTGATCGGGGATCGAGGCCGCAGCCCAATACTTGTCGGTGATGCCGACGAAGCCGCCGGTCACGTTCGTCCAGGCCTTGCCCTTGGTGTTCGCACCGCCGTAGGCGGGCTCCTTGGCGACGTGGTCGTAGGTGTATTCCTGCAGGCCATCGGTGCCGAGCACGCCGATCAGGCCTTCGTGCAGCACGTAGTAGCCCTGGGTCTGCGGCTTACCCCAGCGCGAGACGAGGCTGTAGGGATAGAGGGTGACGGCCTTGGAACCGGTGTTGTCGATCTCGTCGCGTACCGTGAACATGAACTTGTCGTCGACGGCGACGATGCGCTTGAAGGTGAGGCCGGCACCGTTGTCCCAGGTCAGGGTCACGGGCTTGCCCGGCGTCAGAACCTCGGCATCGGCCTTCCAGACCGTCTCGGAATTCGGCAACGGGCCGGCATCGGCACCGACCCAGCCGAACTCGGCATAGTAGGGGTTGGCGCTGCCGGTGGGCGAGAGCAGGACGATGCGCGGGCTCTCGTCGCTGACGGTCTCGTGGTAATTCTTCAGGAGGATGTCGTCGATGCGGCCGCCCTTGAGGGCGATCGAGCCGAACAAGGCCGGGGTGTCGACGCGCAGACGCGCCGAACGGGCGATGGCCTCGTCGCGCGAGACGGGCGCTTGACCGGCGCTCGGCACGGTGCCGGGCACGGGAGCGGAGGGGCCACCCTCCTTCGAGCTCGGCGTAGGGACGGCATCGCTGCCCAGCGGCTGACCGGCGGCCTTGTTCTGGGCCTGGGTCTGACGCTGGCGCTCGCTCATCGGCGCAGCGACGAAGTAGTTCCAGCCGAGCAGCACCGCCAGAGACAAGGCGATCGCGACGAACATGTTCGTCTTGTCGTTACCCATCGGTCGATCCGTGCGCCGTCTGTGTTTTGATCTTGCCGGGATTCGGCTGGCGGGGGACATGTGCCCCCGTTCGGGGCCGAGCGCCAGGGGCCGCGGCGCCGGAGCCGCCACTCCTGCCAGCAGGCGTGTCCTTGGGGCCGCGCGGCTTGGTCACCGCCTTGAGCGACCGGCGCAGGTCATCGACGAGCGTTTCGAAGGCGGCATCGAGGGCAGGGCGGCGCGCCACCAAGACGACATCGGCCGGGCAGCCGGGCGCGTCGTCGCCGAGCACCGCGATGGCACCGCGCAGGCGGCGCCTGATGCGGTTCCGCTCGGTGGCGTGGCCGACCCGCTTGGTGATGGTGAAGCCGAGATAGACCCCCTCGGCGGGGCCGCCGTCGCGCATCTCGCCAGGCTCGCGGAGGCGACCCTGCGCAGTCATGCGCTCGGTATGGTAGCGCCGGCCGGATGCCGCGGCGAGGAAGTCCGGTCGCCGCCTCAGGCGTCGAATGCTCGGCACAGCCACTGACCTCCGGCGCCCGGCCCCGACGGGCCGGTACGCGCAATCCGCTGACTTAGGCGGAAAGCTTCTTGCGGCCGTGGGCGCGGCGGGCGGCGATGACCTTGCGGCCGCCGGCCGTCGCCATACGCGCGCGGAAACCGTGGCGGCGCTTCCGAACGAGCTTGCTCGGCTGGTAGGTTCTCTTCATGGCATGGACTCCGGCGGACGGGATGAGGATCCAAGCGGCGCCAGGGCGCGCTGAGGACCGAACCGTCCCTCAAGAAATGTGTCGGCAAGCGCGAAGAGCGCCCGAAAGGGGGCGCCGCTTCACATGACGCGGGCTTATGTCGGATGGTCCTGCCCAAGTCAATTCGAACAGGTCATTTCGACGCCATGCTTCGGCTCACGATCGGACGCGCCGGATTGCCGGCGACCGTCGTGCCGGGGGCGACGTCCCGCGTCACCACGGCGCCCGCGCCGATCACGGCGTCGTCGCCGACGGTGACGCCCGGCATGATCAGCGCACCGCCACCGATCCAGACGTTGCAGCCGATCACCACCGGCCGGCCGAATTCGAGCCCGGCCCTGCGCGGCTCGGGATCGCGCGGATGATCCGCCGCGTAGATCTGAACGGCCGGACCGATCTGCGTGCCGTGGCCGATGGTGACGCTGCAGACGTCGAGAATCACGCAGTTGAAGTTCATGAACGCACCGTCGCCGATGCTGATGTTGAAGCCGTAGTCGCAGAAGAACGGCGGCCGGATCACCGCGTCGGCTCCGACATGGGAGAAGCGCTCGGCGAGCAAGGCACGCCGCTCGGCCGGGGACGCGGCGAAGGCCGCGTTGTAGCAGACCATCCAGTCCTTGGTGGCCGCGATGTCCGCCTGGATCTCGGGATCGCCCGGCCGGTAGAGTTCACCGGCCAGCATCTTCTGTTTTTCGGTTTTGCTCACGCCTCGTCCTCTGGCCTGGCCTCGGCCGGACGGCCCGGCATGCCTCAGATCGTAGAAGGGGCCTGCCCTGACAAGGCCAGCGGGCCGGCGGGGAAGGCGGACCGTAACGGTCCATTAACCTTTCGAAGTCATGACGAGAGCATGTCCAGTGCGCTGGATATCGAGTGGTTCCGTCCACTCTGTTTGATGCCTCCCTGTTCGACTTCGTCAAAGCCGTCCTCCGGGGCGGCTTTTTTTTGCGCCGTCGCGCCCTCCGGCCGCGCGTGAACGTGAACGGGCGCCGAGGCACCAAGCCGGCCGATTAACGTTAAGCCCTGGTAAACGGTGCGGCCGGCGCGGAATGCGCTAGGTTCACTCCGTCGGCCCCACGGATTCGCTTTCTCAAGCCGTATCCAAACGGATGGGCCACAGGAGACACGATGACCGGCTTAGACGTCATGTTCCGGGACGACAGCGACTGGGTCAGCTTCGGCGAAACCTACGTCGCCTCCGAAAGCTTCAAGGGCCTGTTCCGCGACGGCATGACCCTGGTCGAGGAGACGGCGGCCTATCTCGACGGCAACGGGCGCGACGAGTCGCGGGGCGCCTCGCGTGATGCGACGCTGGCCTATGCCGGCGAGAGCATGCGGCTCACCACGCGCCTGATGCAGATCGCATCGTGGCTGCTGGTCCAGCGCGCCGTCGCCGAGGGCGAGATCACCCATGGCCAAGCACAGGAAGAGAAGCGGAGGGTCAAGCTGACCGCGTCGGAAACCCGGATGATCGACGAAGGCGACGGCTTCGCCTTGCTGCCGGAGCGGCTTCAGGATCTCGTCGAGCGTTCGCGCCGGCTGCATGCCCGTATCCTGCACCTCGACGGCCTGATCACCGAAGATCGCCCGACACCGCGCCCGGTCGAGAGCCCGGTCGCGGCCCAGCAGGGCTTGCTGCGCTCGGCCTTCGGCGGACTCTGATCGTCCCGATCGGCACCGGACACGAAAAAGGCGGCGCCCTCGGGCGCCGCCTTTTTTCTGTCCGAGACCTGGCCGAACGCCAGAGCCCCAAAAATTACTTCTTGCCGAAGGCCATGCTGCCGAAGCGCGAGTTGAAGCGCGAGACGCGGCCGCCGCGATCGAGCATCTTCTGCTCGCCGCCGGTCCAGGCCGGGTGCGTCGAGGGGTCGATGTCGAGGTTGAGGACGTCGCCCTCCTTGCCGTAGGTCGACCGGGTCATGTAGTCGGACCCGTCGGTCATCACGACCTTGATGAAGTGGTAGTCGGGATGCTCGGTCCCCTTGGCCTTGGCGGCCGCATCTTTTGCCATGACGAAGTCCTGATTGGGTCACGCCGACCGGACGGCGCAGCGGTCCGCGGCCGAATATCACGCGCGTTTCGGTGAAGCCGGGCCTATACCCCAGCCGCACCCGGCGAACAAGGCCGGCGCCAGAACCATAAGCAAGACACGACAGGGACGAAACGATGACGAGGACCGATGGCCGCCGCGCGTGACACCGCCCGTGGGGCGAGGGGAAAGCGAAGGGGCGGGGCAGGCACGGCCGACGCGAGCGGCGATGCCGCCAAGCGCGCGCCGCTCGGTGCGCTGAAGCCGCTGATTCCCTTCGCTGCCGTCTATCGCGGACGCATCTTCGCGGCCTTCCTCTCGCTGGTCTTCGCGAGCGGCGCCACGCTGGTGGTGCCCGTGGCGATCCGCCGGGTGATCGACCACGGCTTCTCGCCCGAGGGCCACACCTTCATCGACAGCTACTTCCTGGCGCTGCTCGGCGTCGTGGCGGTGCTCGCGCTCTCCAGCGCCGGCCGCTACTATACCGTGGTGAGCCTCGGCGAGCGCGTGGTCGCGGACCTGCGCAGCGCGGTCTTCGCTCGGCTGACCACACTCGATCCGGCCTTCTTCGACCGCACGCAATCCGGCGAGATCGTCTCACGCCTCACCGCCGACGCGACGCAGGTGAAGGCCGTGTTCGGCGTCTCGATCTCGATCCTGCTGCGCAACGCCTTCCTCTTCGTCGGCGCCGTCGCGATGATGGTCTGGACGAGCCCGAAGCTCTCGATCCTGGTGCTCGGCGCCATCCCGCTGATCGTGTTTCCGCTGATCCTGTCGGGGCGCGGCGTCCGCCGCCGCTCGCGGGCGGCGCAGGATCGCCTCGCCGACGCATCCGCCTATGCCTCGGAGGCGATCGGTGCGGTGCGCACCATGCAGGCCTTCGGCATGGGGCCGGCCACCACCACGCGCTTCCGGGGCGCTGCCGAGAACGCCTATTCCGCAGCCCTCGCCTCGATCACGGCCCGCGCGATCCTGACGGGCGTGGCGATCTTCCTGATCTCCGGCTCCGTCGTCGGGGTGATGTGGTACGGCGCGCAGAGCGTCCTCTCGAACACCATGACCGCCGGCGTGCTGTCGCAGTTCGTGCTCTACGCCGTGTTCGGCGCGAGTGCGCTGGGACAGCTCTCCGAGGTCTACGGCGAACTGGCGCAGGCGGCAGGCGCTGCCGAGCGCCTCGGCGAGATCCTGGCCACCGAACCGACGATCCGGACACCTCTCAATCCGGTCAGCTTCCCGCAACCGCCGCGGGGTGAGGTCGCGTTCGAGGACGTGCGCTTCGTCTATCCGACCCGGCCCGGCCACAACGCGCTCGACGGCATCAGCTTCAACGTCGCCTCGGGCGAGCGCGTGGCGCTGGTCGGCCCCTCGGGCGCCGGCAAGACCACGGTGCTGCAGTTGCTGCTGCGCTTCTACGATCCGCAGGGCGGGCACGTGCGCGTCGACGGCGTCGACATCACCGCCGCCGATCCGGATGCGCTGCGCGAACGCCTCTCGCTGGTGCCGCAGGATCCGACGGTGTTTTCGGGCAGCATCGTCGACAACATCCGCTACGGGCGACCTGACGCGAGCGAGGCCGACGTGGTGCGGGCGGCGCAGCTCGCCAATGCCGACGGCTTCATCCGGGCCCTGCCGCAGGGCTACGACACCGTGGTCGGCGAGCGCGGCATGACGCTGTCCGGCGGCCAGCGCCAGCGCGTCGCCATCGCCCGCGCCATCCTCAAGGACGCCCCGATCCTGCTCCTCGACGAGGCGACCTCGGCCCTCGACGCCGAGAGCGAGCGCGCCGTGCAGAACGCCCTCGACCATCTGATGGAGGGCCGCACCACCCTGGTCATCGCCCACCGCCTCGCCACGATCCGCGCCGCCGACCGCATCCTGGTGCTCGACGGCGGCCGCATCGTCGAGGAGGGGACCCACGAGAGCCTGCTCGCCCGCGGAAAGCTCTACGCGCAGCTCGCGAGCCTGCAATTCACCGACGCCCTCGACGACAGCGCCCGGCCGCGCGACCCGCACCTCAAGCGCGAAGCCTTGTCCGCGGAAATCTTGCCGGCGGAGTAGCCGATGCTCGACCTCTCCCGCTTCCCACGAGTCGCGTTGACCGACGCGCCGACGCCGATCCAGCCCCTCGACGGGCTGAGCCGGCATCTCGGCGCTGCGCTCGCCGGCGTACGCCTGTTCGTGAAGCGGGACGACATCGGCCCGGTGGGCGGTGGCGGCAACAAGCTGCGCAAGCTCGAATTCCTGCTCGGGCAGGCGCGGGCGGACGGCGCCGACACCGTCATCACGGTCGGCGCCCTGCAATCGAACCACGCCCGGCTGACCGCTGCGGCGGCCGCACGCTGCGGATTTGCCTGCGAGCTATTCCTCACGCATTCGGTGGCCCGCGACGATCCCGACTATACCGGCAACGGCAACCGGCTCCTGCACGAACTGTTCGGCGCCCGCGTGCACCTGCTGCCGGGCGACGCAGATTCGCTTGCCGCCGCCCACGCGCGGGCCGCCGAACTGGAGCGGGAGGGCCGGCGCGTCGCGGTCTTCCCCTCCGGCGGATCGAGCGCGCTCGGCTGCCTCGGCTACGCCGCCTGTGCCGCCGAGGTCCTGGATCAGTCGGCGGCGATGGGTCTCGACCTCGCGCAGGTCGTCACCGCCAACGGCAGCAGCGGCACCCATGCCGGGCTCGTCGCCGGCTTGACGGCGCTCGGACGTAATCCCCGTCTGGCGAAATCCTACACGGTGCTCGCGCCGCTCGAGGAGGCCCGACGGATCACATTGGAGAAGGCCGAGGCCACCGCCGACCTGATCGGCGTCTCGCTTCCCGGCGACGCCATCGTCATCGACGGCGACCACCGAGGCGACGGCTACGGCATTCCGACGGACGGGATGCTGGAAGCGGTGCGGCTGATGGCGACGACCGAAGGGCTGCTGCTCGATCCGGTCTATAGCGGCAAGGCTTTTTCGGGTTTGCTCGCCGACGTGCGGGCCGGGGCCTATCGGCCGGGCGATGCGGTGCTGTTCCTGATGACCGGCGGTGCGCCGGGGTTGTTCGCGTATCGCGGCATCTTCGCCTCCGCGTGACGCGTCACCGCTCCGTCAGCTTCATCTCGATCCGCCGGTTCTTCGCATAGGCCTCCTCGGTGCTCCCTGCATCGAGCGGCTGGAATTCGCCGAAGGCACCCGCCAGCAATCGCTGCGGCGGGATGCCCTTCCCGCGAAGATACTGCACCACGGCGATGGCGCGCGCCGCCGAGAGCGACCAGTTCGAAGGGAACTGCGCCGACTGGATCGGCCGCGTATCGGTGTGGCCGTCGACGCGCAGCACCCAGGGAATGTCGGCCGGAATTTCCTTGGCGATGTCGAGGATCGCGTTCGCGATGCGGTCGATCTCTGGGCCAGCCTCTGGCTTCAGGGTCGCGGACCCGACCGGGAACAGCACCTCCGACTGCAGCACGAAGCGGTCGCCGACGATACGGACGTCGGAGCGGTTGCCGATGATCTGGCGCAGGCGCCCGAAGAAGTCGGAGCGGTAGCGGGCGAGTTCCTGCACGCGCTGGGCGAGCGCGACGTTGAGGCGGCTGCCGAGTTCGGCGATGCGGGTCTGGCTTTCCTTGTCGCGCTTCTCCGAGGCCGAGAGCGCGTCCTCCAGCGCCGCGAGTTGGCGGCGCATGGCGCGGATCTGGTCGTTGAGCACGTCGATCTGGTTCTGCGCCCGCGTGGTGGCTCCGCGCTCGGCCACGAGTTGCTTGTCGACGTCGGCCGACTGGCCCTTGTCCGCCTGCGCCGCGTCGGCCAGAGCCTGGAAGCGGTCGCGGTCGCTCTCGGCGCGCTCCAGGCTGCTCTTGAGCGAGGCGGCGCTCTCCTCCTGCGTGCGGCGGCTCGAGCGCTCCAGGGCGAGCAGGTCGGTGAGGTCGGCGATCTGGCGGTTGAGGCGGTTTAATACCTCGTCGCGCCCCGTCAGCTCCTGCGAGAGGAAGAACTGCCCCACGACGAAGATCGTGAGCAGGAACACCACCGAGAGCAGCAGCGTGGCCAGCGCGTCGACATAGCCCGGCCAGACGTTGATGCCGCGTGCGCTGCGGACGCGGGAAGAAGCCATCCTACGAGTCCACGCGCTCGCGGCCGAGCCGGTCGAGCACCTGCTTCAACTCCTTTTCGCGGCTGGCCTGGGCCTCGACCCAGTCGCGGATCATCTGCTGCTCGGCGCGCATGTGCTGCACCAGGCCCTGGATACCCTCGGCCAGATTGGTCATGGCCTGCGTGGCCGAACGGCTGCCAGAACCCTCGGCGACGACCTTGGTGAGCCGATCGAGGGTCTCCTGCAATTCGCGGGAGAAAGCCGGGTCCTGCTGCGGCGCTGGGACGGCACCCTTCACGGTCACCGCCTGCTCCTCGCCCGAGACCAGCCAATCCTCCAGCTCGTTGTGGAAGCGGGCATGGGCCTGACCGGCCTGGAGGTCGAGGAAGCCGATCACCAGGGAGCTGGCGAGGCCGAACAGCGAGGCCGAGAAGGCGAGGCCGATTCCGGAGAGCGGCACGGCGAGGCCGTTCTTGAGTTCGTCGAACATCACGGCGGCGTCGCCGCCGCCGCGCATGCCGCTGATCACGTTGCCGACCGCCGAGAGCGTGTCGATCAAGCCCCAGAAGGTGCCGAGCAGGCCGAGCAGGATCAGGATGCCGGCGACGTAGCGCAGGATCTCGCGGCCCTCGTCGAGGCGCACGGCGGTGGTGTCGAGATGGGCGCGGGTCCCCGAGAGCGTCGCGCCGTCCCGGCGCGCATCGATCGCCGGCACGAGGGGGCCGAGCAGGCGCGCCCCGCCCTTGGCCGGCGTTTCGCCGGCCGCGACCGCGTTGACGTAGGAGACCTCGCGGAAGAGCCGAAACACCTGCCCGAAGGCGAGCAGCACCGCGATCAGCAGGACGCCGAGGATGAGGCCGTTCAGGCCCGGATTGGCGAGGAAGGCCGGGGTGATCTGCCGGAAGAGAACGAAGGCGAGGAAGCCGACGAGAATCAGGAAGACCAGCATCCGGACGAGGTAGATGCCGGGCTTGCTGAGGGGAGGGGACGCGGGTCGGGCCGCCATCGGATCCGGGCTCTCGTTGGGTCGAGCCCACCTGTTGCGAGGCGGGGCCGATCGGCGCGCACTCTGGCGTCTGGTCCCGGACCGATCAAGCCGCGCGCGTACTCCGCAGCGCGCTCACACGCCTCAATCCCACGCGCGCGGCCAGGTTTCCTCCAGGTGCGGCCCCAGACGCACAGCATGGACGGCCTTGGCGAGCCCGGTGGCATCGTCGGTCTCGACGGCGATGCCGCAGAGCGTGCCCTCGCCGGTAGCTGGCTCCAGCCGCGATCCCGGCGTCTTCTGCAGGAAGCGGCGCAGCGGCTCCTCCTTCTGCATGCCGAGCATGGAATCGTAGTCGCCGCACATGCCGGCATCGGTGAGGTAGGCGGTGCCGCCGGGCAGGATGCGGTGGTCTGCGGTGGGCACGTGCGTGTGCGTGCCGACGACGAGGCTCGCCCGGCCGTCGAGAAACCAGCCGAAGGCCTCCTTCTCGCTGGTCGCCTCGGCATGGACGTCGACGATCACCGCGTCGGCCGCGTCGCGCAGGGGGCAGGAGGACAGTTCGCGGTCGACCGCGGTGAAGGGGTCGTCCATCGGATCGATGAACAGCCGGCCCATCACGTTGACCACGAGGACGCGCGCGCCGGTGCGGGTCTCGACCACGGCCGCGCCGCGCCCCGGCGTGCCTGGCGGGTAATTGGCCGGGCGGATCAGGCGGGGCTGGCGCTCGATGAAGACGAGCGCTTCGCGCTGATCGAAGGAGTGGTTGCCGAGGGTGACGACGTCGGCGCCGGCCTGGAGGATCTCGTCGCAGATCGACTCGGTGATCCCGAATCCGCCGGCCGCGTTCTCGCCGTTGACTACGACGCAATCGAGCCGCCAGCGCTCGCGCAGGCGCGGGAGCCTGTCGGCGACCACGTGGCGACCGGGACGGCCGACGACGTCGCCGAGGAAGAGCAGTCGCAAAACTAAGACCTCGACAGCGGCACGAGGCCGGTTTCGGTGACGAGATGGTCGAGGGGCCGGTCGTGCGGCTCGGCCGGCACGTGCGCGACCTCCTGCACCGAGAAAGCGATGCCGATGGTCAGAACCTGGCCGCGTCTGGAGAGGCGCTCGATCGCCATATCGTAATAGCCTTTGCCGTAGCCGATGCGGTTACCGGTGCGGTCGAAGGCCGCCAGCGGCACGATCAGCGCTGTGGGAAACACTTCGGGCAAGTCGTCGCGCGGTTCGCTCAACCCGAAACCGCCGCGCACCAGGGCTTCGCCCGCTCGCCACTCGCGAAACACGAGGCCGCTGGGCGTCACCTTCGGCAACGCCACGCGCTGGCCGCGTGCAAACAGCCTTTCGATGAGGGGACGCGGGTCGATCTCGCTGCGGATCGGCCAGAACCCGCCGACGAGTTCCGCGTCTCCCAGCGCCGGAATGCCAATCACGGTCTCGGCGACGGCGACCGAGCCGGCCTTACGCGCCTCCGGTTCCAGCGCGTCGCGTCGGGCAAGAACCTCGGCCCGCAGGCGGGCCTTGTCGGGGAGAGCAGGCGTGTCGGGCATGTCTGAAAAATGAAGGTGCGGAGCCACGTGGGCCGTCGGAGGATCGATCCCGGGAAACCTACAGTGTAGGTGGGCGCCGTGTTGGCCAAGTCCAGGGACAAGGCCAGGGACAGCTCCCTGGGGAGTCGATAAGGCCCCGGGGATAGTGCTCCAGTCGAACCCTGCAGCCCCGCCTCACCGATGTAATCGCGACGGGGCTCGGACGCCAGTGGCACCAGCCGTTCGGGGCCGGGGAATTTGCCGACAATCAATCGATCCGGCGCCCGGCCGCCTGCGCAGGGCACGGGACCCTTCTGTTACCGATCCCCGTCCGATCCAGTGGCGTCCACCCGCGGTGCCGGCGTATTCAGCGACTGCGTCAACCGCTCGATCCGCTCGGCGGTCTTCTCGATCCCCTCTGCCAACCGAGCCTCGCCGGACGATGCGGCTTCGCGCAGGCCCGCGGCTTCTGCTTCCAATGCGGCGAAACGGCTCTTCAGCTCGGCGAGTTCGTCCGAGACGGTGAGGGCGGCCATGACGTGGAGGCGCATGTCGCCGATCTCGCCGAAGGCCTTTCGCATCTCGGCGACCTTGGCGTCGAAGCCGGTGGCGAGGGCGGTGAGGTGATCCTCCTCGCCCGCGCCGCAGGCCATGCGGTAGGTCTTGCCGGCGATGGTGACGGTGACATGGGCCATGCGGGTCTCCCTCAGGCCCCGGGACGCGACGGCGGGCGGCGGTCGAGCACGGTCTCGACGGTCTCGATGGCGCGGCCAAGGCGGCGCTCCACGTCGCCGGTGACGCTCGCCATGCGGGCGAGTTGCGCGCTCGCCGCATCGAGCTCGGCGGCGAGGCGCGCGCGGTCCTCGTCCATCAGCGCCAGCTCGACGTCACGGTCGGCCCGGGCCGTCTCGGCCTCGACGCGCCGGGTGACCGCCGCTTCGAGGCGCACCATGGCCAAGTCCAGCCGCCGCAACGCGTCCGCGATCACCGCCATTCGCACCATTCTCCCACGTCCGTGGTTTCGCCCGGCGGACAAGAATTTTCCAGCCTTCGCCGCGCCATAATCCCCTTTCGAAGCGCTTCCGCGTGCTTTGACAGCCCCCATCGCCATGTTAGAGACCCGGCGCGCGCCGCGATCGTCTCATGGCGCGCACAGTTTTCCGGAATTCCAGCCCGTGACACCTTCCGGCCCCTCGCGCAGATCGTCCGCCGCCCGGATGATCCCGAGCGCCCGCCGGGCCGCGGCGCCGCCGATCCACCCCGGTTCATCCGAGGTTCAAGCGGAGCCGTCATGGAGCGGCGGGTGCCGCCTCGTGGCGGCGCAACATTGTCCGATCGAACGGCGCCGGAGCGCCGCAGCTTGCGAAGGAGTCACGCCGTGACGGTGAAGGTTGCCATCAACGGGTTCGGGCGCATCGGCCGCAACGTGCTGCGCGCCATCCACGAAGCCGGCCGCACCGACATCGAGGTGGTGGCCATCAACGATCTCGGCCCGGTCGAGACCAACGCCCACCTGCTGCGCTTCGATTCGATCCACGGCCGCTTCAACAGCAAGGTCGAGGTCGACGGCGAGTTCATCATCGTCGACGGCAAGCGCATCAAGGTCACGGCCGTGCGCAACCCGGCCGAGCTGCCGCACCGCGAACTCGGCGTCGACATCGCGCTCGAATGCACCGGCATCTTCACCTCGAAGGACAAGGCCAAGGCCCATCTCGAGGCGGGCGCCAAGCGCGTCATCGTCTCGGCCCCGGCCGACGGCGCAGACCTGACGGTCGTCTACGGCGTCAACCACGACAAGCTGACCGCCGACCACCTCGTGATCTCGAACGCCTCCTGCACCACCAACTGCCTCGTGCCGGTGGCCAAGGTGCTGCACGATCTCGTCGGGATCGAGCGCGGCTTCATGACGACGATCCACTCCTACACCAACGACCAGCCCTCGCTCGACCAGATGCACAAGGACCTCTACCGGGCCCGTGCCGCCGCGCTCTCCATGATCCCGACCTCGACGGGCGCCGCCAAGGCCGTCGGGCTCGTGCTGCCGGAGCTGAAGGGCAAGCTCGACGGCACCTCGATCCGCGTGCCGACCCCGAACGTCTCGGCGGTGGACCTCGTCTTCACGGCCAAGCGCGAGACCTCGGTTCAGGAGATCAACGACGCGATCAAGGCGGCGGCCGACGGCCCGCTCAAGGGCGTGCTCGCCTATACCGACCAGCCCAACGTCTCGATCGACTTCAACCACGACCCGCATTCCTCGACCTTCCACCTCGATCAGACCAAGGTCATGGACGGCACCTTCGTGCGGATCCTGGCCTGGTACGACAACGAGTGGGGCTTCTCGAACCGCATGGTCGATACGGCGGTTGCACTGGGCAAGCTGATCTGATCGGCGCCGGGGGGCGGTGCCCTCCGGATGCATCGCCTCCTCGAACGACAGCCGGAGTCTTTTCAACGATGGCCGACGACGCTCAGACCAAGATCGGTGGACCGAATTTCATGTCGGCTTCGCCAGCCCCCGCTCCCGCTCCGACACCGGCGGCCGTCGAGAAGCCGGCCGCCGCCGTGGCGCCGAGCACGCCGGCGCCGGCCGGCTCCGCGGTCGGAGACCAGCTCGCCCGGATCGAGGACAAGACTGCGCGGATCGAGGACAAGTACGCCCGCTCCGAGCAGCTCCTCTCCCGCATGGAGGAGAAGATCGAGGGCGCCACCACCCGCATGAACGAGGTGGCCCGCCAGTCCGATCTCGCGGCGCTCCGCGGCGAAGTCCGCAGCATCAACGAGCGCGTGAAGCGCAGCCCCGGCACCGGTGCCCTGGTGCTCACCGCGATCATCACCGCGGTGCTCACCGTGGTACTCACCGTGGCGGTACAGCGGCTCAACATCGACAGCATGCTGCCCCAGCGCGCCGCCCCCGCCGCGACGCAGCCCTGAGCGAGACCCGATGAGCGCCTTCCGTACCCTCGACGACGCCGGTTCGCTCGCAGGCCAGCGCGTGCTCGTGCGCGTCGACCTCAACGTGCCGATGGACGGGGGCCGCGTCACCGACGCAACCCGGATCGAGCGCATCGTGCCGACGATCCGCGCCATCGCCGACAAGGGCGGCCGCGTCGTCCTGCTCGCGCATTTCGGCAGGCCGAAGGGCAAGCGCGATCCGAAGGACTCCCTCATGCCCGTCGTCGGACCGCTGTCCAAGGCGCTCGGGCGCGAGGTCGCCTTCGCGGAGGATTGCATCGGCGCTCCGGCCAGGGCCGCAACCGCCGCATTGAAGGACGGCGACGTCCTGCTCCTGGAAAACACCCGCTACCATCCGGGCGAGGAAAAGAACGACCCCGATTTCGCCAGGGCGCTCGCCGAGAACGGCGATCTCTACGTCAACGACGCCTTCTCCGCCGCCCACCGCGCCCATGCCTCGACCGAGGGCATCGCGCGGCTGCTGCCGGCCTATGCCGGGCGCGGCATGCAGGCGGAACTCGAGGCGCTGACCAAGGGCCTGGAAGCGCCGAAACATCCGGTGATTGCGCTGGTCGGCGGCGCCAAGGTCTCCACCAAGATCGACCTACTGCAGAACCTCGTCGCCAAGGTCGACATGCTGGTGATCGGCGGCGGCATGGCCAACACCTTTCTGCATGCCCAGGGCAAGGATGTCGGCAAGTCGCTCTGTGAAAAGGATCTCGCGGATACGGCGTTGCGCATCATCGAGGCCGCCAAGGCCGCGAACTGCCGCATCATCCTCCCGACCGACGCCGTGACGGCGAAGGAATTCAAGGCAAATCCCACCACCGAGACGCTTTCGGTCGACGCGGTGCCCGCGGACGCGATGATCCTCGATGCCGGTCCAGATTCCGTAAAACTCGTCAATGCTGCGATCGACGAGGCCGCGACGCTGGTCTGGAACGGCCCGCTCGGCGCCTTCGAGCTGACGCCGTTCGACGCCGCCACCGTTGCGGCGGCGCGTCATGCCGCCGAGCGGACGAAAGCCGGCAAGCTGGTCTCCGTCGCGGGCGGCGGCGACACCGTCGCCGCACTCAACCATGCGGGCGTGGCCGACGACTTCACCTACGTCTCGACGGCGGGCGGCGCCTTCCTCGAATGGCTCGAAGGCAAGGAGCTGCCGGGCGTCGAAGCGCTGCGGGCGAAGGGCTGAGAACGCACGGCGCGATCCCACCATCGCCCTGAGGTGCCTGCGTCAGCAGGCCTCGAAGGAGGGCTCCAGGGATCGCAGTGGTAACAGGAGCCCTCCTTCGAGGCCTCCGCTCTGCTACGGCACCTCACGATGAGGTGGTTTGTTTGGGATCGGCCGTTCGATGCCGATCGACTGGCATGGGGAACGGAACATGGCACGCATCACCCTTCGGCAGCTCCTGGATCACGCCGCCGAGCATGGCTACGGCGTGCCCGCGTTCAACCTGAACAACATGGAGCAGGGGCTGGCGATCATGGCCGCGGCCGACGCCACCGATTCGCCCGTGATCCTGCAGGCCAGCAAGGGCGCGCGCGCCTATGCCAACGACGTGGTGCTGGCCAAGCTCATCGACGGGCTCGTCGAGATCTATCCGCACATCCCCGTCTGTATGCATCTCGACCACGGCAACAACGAAGCCACCTGCGCCACCGCGATCCAGTACGGCTTCACCTCGGTGATGATGGACGGCTCGCTGAAGGCCGACGGCAAGACCCCGGCCGACTACGCCTACAACGTCGAGATTACCCGCAACGTCACCAAGATGGCCCATTGGGCCGGTGTCTCGGTCGAGGGCGAGCTCGGCGTGCTCGGCTCGCTCGAGAGCGGCACGGGCGAGGCCGAGGACGGCCACGGCGCCGAGGGTGAGCTCTCCCACGACCAGCTCCTCACCGACCCGGACGAAGCCGTGAAGTTCGTGCGCGAGACCAAGGTCGATGCGCTGGCGGTGGCCATGGGCACCAGCCATGGCGCCTACAAGTTCACGAAGCAGCCTGACGGCGACGTGCTCGCCATGAACGTGATCGAGGAGATTCACCGCCGCCTGCCGACGACCCACCTCGTCATGCACGGTTCCTCCTCGGTGCCGCAGGACCTGCAGGACATCATCAACCAGTATGGCGGGCAGATGAAGCCGACCTGGGGCGTGCCGGTGGAGGAGATCCAGCGCGGCATCAAGCACGGCGTGCGCAAGATCAACATCGACACCGACAACCGCATGGCGATGACCGGCCAGATCCGGAAGATCCTCACGGAGAATCCGGCCGAGTTCGATCCGCGGAAGTACCTGAAGCCCGCCATGGAGGCGATGACGAAGCTCTGCAAGCAGCGCTTCGAGGAGTTCGGCACCGCCGGCCAGGGCTCCAAGATCCGCCCGATTTCCGTCGCCCAGATGGCCAAGCGCTACGCGGACGGTTCGCTCGACCCGCGCATCGACGGCTGATCGCCAGTCTCGTTCGCGGGAGGATCGAAGTCCCCCGCGAGATCCATCCCCACGTCGATCCTCCCCGATCCGGGGAGGGCGTCAGCCACCCGCGGAGCCGATGTCCGAAGACGCCCCCCGCCTCGCCTTGCTGACGCCCTACGGCATCGACGACGCGCAGGCCGAGAAGACGATCGACGCGCTGAGAGCGGCCTGCGCGGCCGGTGACGTCGCTGCGGTGATCCTGCGCCTCGCCCCGTCCGACGAGCGCTACCTCGTGAGCCTCGTGAAGCGCCTGGCGCCGCCGGTGCAGGAGCATGGCGCGGCCGTCGTCGTCTGCATCCCCGGCTTCCAGGGCGATCCCGTCGGCGTCGCCGCCCGCGGCGGGGCGGACGGCGTCCACGTCGACAAGGCGGACGAGACGGAGTTGCGCGACCTCCGCGGGCGGCTGCGCGACGGCCGCATCCTCGGCTGCGGCGGCTTTCTCGAATCGAAGCACGCCGCGATGGCGGCGGGCGAGACCCAGGCCGACTACCTGATGTTCGGCGGCCTCTATCCGGACGGCGTCGCGCCGGACCGCGAGCTCGTCCGCGAGCGGGCGGCGTGGTGGGCGGAAATCTTCGAGACGCCGTGCATCGCGGTGGCGGTAGAGGCGGTGGAGGTCGAGGCGCTCGCGAAGACCGGCGCCGAGTTCGTTGGGCTGGAGGGATCTCTCTGGTTCGATGCGCCCGACGCCGTCGCGGCGGCGATGGAGGCGCTCACGGCAGCGGGCGCGGCACGATGACGCGGGTCGGAGCCGGCCTCTTCGCCCTGGCGCTGCTGGCGAGCCCGCTCGATGCCCTGGCGGCTCCGAACCCGCCTTCCATCGTCCCCCCGACGATGGACCAGACGCTGAAGTCGGTCGATCCCAAAGTGGCGCCCAAGGGGTTCTCCCGCGATCTCCCAACGCCCTACACGCCGAATGCCGAAGGCTTGCGGCCGGCCTCCACCGCAAACGCCGACATGGCGTACGGCGCCTACCAGCGCGGGCGCTACAAGACCGCCTTCCGGGAAGCCTCGAAACGCATCGAGACCAACCCGAAGGATGCGGCAGCGCTGACGTTGCTCGGCGAGCTCTACAATCAGGGCCTGGGCGTGAAGCAGGACCCGAAGCGGGCGCTGGAATGGTACCGCCTCGCCGCAGGCCTCGGCGACGCGCACGCCATGGCGTCCCTCGGGTTGATGGCGATGGACGGGCGCGGTCAGGCCAAGGACCAGAAGGCTGGCAAACACTGGCTGGAACAGGCCTCCGAGAAGGGCGAGGCATCCGCTTCCTACAATCTTGCGCTACTCCAGCTGAGTTCCGGCAAGCCCGAGGACGTCGTGACGGCTGCGGCCCTGTTCGAGAAGGCGGCCAAGACCGAACTCGCTCCGGCGCAGCACGATCTCGGCGTGCTCTATCTTCAGGGCCGCGGCGTTGCGAAGGATCCGGCCAAGGCCGCAGATTACTTTCGACGGGCCGCCGACAACGGCGATCTCGCCGGCGAGGTCGAATTCGCGATCCTGCTGTTCAACGGCACCGGCGTAGCCAAGGACGAGGCGCGTGCCGCACGCTATTTCCTGCATGCGGCAGCACGCGGCAACGCCATCGCGCAGAACCGGGTCGCCCGTCTCTATGTCGTCGGCCGCGGCGTCAACAAGAACCTCGTCGAGGCCGGAGCCTGGAACCTTGCGGCGGCGGCCCAGGGATTGTCGGATGCGTGGCTCGATCAATCGCTGACCGGGCTGACGAAGGAAGATCGGACGAGGGCGGAGGCGCTCGGCGCCGAGCGGGCAAAAGTTCAACCGTAGCGGCCTGTATGCCGCCCGGGCACATCTGTCCCGCCACGGGCGAAGATTGCTGTTGCGGCGGAATAACGGCATCCAAGAACCATGACAACTTGGCGACGGAACGGCCGGCCGATACAGTGTTGACCGTTGCCGTTGTTTCCCGGTGCCGCAGCCGATGATGCGGATCGCTCCATTCCCGGCCTGGAAGGTCTATCTTGCCCCATCTGCAGCGCCTTCCGCCCTGGCCGGATCTCGCCCCATTGGAGCCGATCCTCGACGCGGCGAACATCGTCGGCCTTTTCGAGTGGAACATCGCGGAGAACCGGATTTTCCCGTGCGTCGGCATGGCGCGGATCTTCCGCCTCAATCCCGCGATCATTCGCGAGGGTGCGCCGGTCTCGGCCTTCGTGCCGGCGCTTCATCCGAAGGACCGCGCCGCCTTTTCGGGACGGGTGAGCCATGGTCGGAAAGGCCTCGAGCAGACGATCTATCGGGTGTCCGACACCGGCGATGCCGCGCCGCGCACGATCCTCGATCTCATGCGGCTGTCGTTCGATGAGCACGATACGGCGGACTGGGCCTGCGGCGCCCTTTTCGACTACCCCGGCACCGAGGCCGCGACGGTGCCGTTGAAGGCCCAAAAGGTGCTCGCCGCACTGGATCGCGCTGCGGGTCTGGCGATCGACCTGCGGGGCGCGGTTCAGGACATCCAGAGTCCGACCCTGCACGCGCTCGTCGACATGGTGCTCATCGAGATCGCGTCGTCCCTCGCCCGCCAGCTGGAGCGGCCCGAGGTGTCGCTGCTAAACTGAGGTGACGGGGCGAGCGAAGGGACCGCCGGCCCCAAGCGTCACAACGTCACTGCGCCGTCTCGGCGGCAGATGCCGCATCGGCAGGCAGCCCGGCGCCCGACTTGTCGGCCGGCGGCTCGGCACTCGCGAGCGTCTTCGTTTCGAGCATCGGCTGCAGGCGGGCCTCGAGCTGCTTGTCGAGGTGACGTGCATAGGCGCCCTTGAAGTAGCGGTCGCCCGTTCCGGCACCGTAAAGCCGGTCATGGGCCTGCACCATGCGCCCGACTTCCGGCCGGCACAGGAAGCCGATCACCCCGGCCGCATCATACCAGCGCCCCGCTCTGGCGAGACCGGTCGCCTTTGGGTTCGCCATCACCGTTTCGGCGAAGCAATCCGTGGCCGCCTGCTCGAGCGGAGCCATGACCGGATGCGGCTTGCCGGGAACGCGCTGCTCGGGCCGGGCCTGCGCACCCGCCGTGAACAGAACGACGGCGAGACCGGAAGCGAGGAGCGCTTTCATGACAGGTGCCTCGAAGCAGGGCTGATGCGATCGAGTATCACCGGAGAAATGAGCCCGGAACAGGGCGATGTGCGGCGCAAAATGAACTGCCGCACGCCGCCGCCGCACCTGTCACCGCCGCGCCACAGAAAACGACCGCTGAGGCGGCCGACACTCAGCCGCGCTTGACGGCAGTCCAGCGGCCGCTGCAGCCGATCGGTCCGTTGCCGGTGCTGCCCCAGCTGCCGCCGCCGGATCCGCCGACGGTGAGCCGTCCGGTGACCTGAGCGGAATCGGAGCCCCGGGCGATCACGCCGGACACCAGGCCGGCCTTCGAAACGCGACCCCGGATGGACACGTCCCCACCCGGATAGATCGCCTCGCCCTTGTAGACCTGGATGCCGTAGCGATAGGCGCGATCGCAGGGTCCGTCCTGCGTGACCACCTCGATGCTCCAGTTGCCGTCGAACTTGTTCGGAACTGCAACCTTGCGCTTGGCGGCGTCCGCCGGACCAGTGAGGCCGCCGACGGACACGGCGACGATGGTGGCGGCGAGGATCGGGATTCTCATGGACGGCCCCTGCGGCGTAGCGCTTGCGGTTTCTAACCCAGCAGAAACGTCCGAGGCGACCTGAGGTTTCAGGCTCAAGCTTTCGCGGTCGCCCGCTCCTGGGCCTGCGTGAGCAGGGCGAGCAGATCGCAGCCCGCGAACAGGAAGCCGTCGACGCCCGCCGATGTCAGGGCGTCGGCATCGGCCGGCTTGCCCGCGAGATAGACCGTGTCGGCACCCGCCTCCTTCAGCGCCTTCGCGGCGGGCGCTGCATCGGTCTCGTAGAGCTTGTCCGAGGAGCAGATGCAGGCAATGGCCGCACCGGATTCCTTGAACGCCTGAGCGAGGTCTGCCGGATCCGAAAAGCCTTCGTTGCCGAGCGCCGCGATACCGCCGGCCGCGAAGGCGTTGGCGGCGAAAGTCGAGCGGGCGTTGTGAACCGCCACGGGGCCGAGATTGGCCAGGAACACAGCCGGACGTGCCGCGTGCGCCGTGAGGTAGGCGTCGGAGGAATCGCGGAGTGCCTCGAACGGCTCGGTCAGGCGCAGGGAGGGCAGGGCGCCTTCGCCGACGGCGGCGGGCGCCTTCGGTGCAATCTCGAGAACCTCCACCGGCTTCTCGGCGAGGAACGGGAACTCGCTGGCGCCCGTGAGCGGCTCGCGCCGGGTCGCGATGCGCCTGGCACGGGCCTCGCGAACTGCGGCGATGCGGGCCTGGACCTTGCCGGCCTTCAGACTGGCGAGGATGCCGCCCTCGGCCTCGATCTCCTGGAACGCCGCCCAGGCGCCCTCGGTGAGCGAGGCGGTCAACGACTCGAAGCCGCCGGCACCGGCGGCTGGATCCGAAACCTTGGCCAGGCTCGATTCCTCGATGAGGATGGTCTGGCTGTTGCGGCCGACGCGGCGCGCGAACGCGTCCGGCAGGCCGAGCGCCAGGGTGTAGGGCAGGACGGCGACGGAATCCGCGCCGCCGAGGCCAGCCGAGGCCGCGGCCATGCCGGTGCGCAAGATGTTCACGAAGGGATCGCGGCGGCTCATCATCCGCCAGGCGGATTCGGCGTGGAGGCGCAGGGGCTTTGGATCGAGGCCGCAGGCCTGCTCGACGCGCGCCCAGAGCCGGCGGATCGCGCGGAACTTGGCGATGGTCAGGAACTCGTCGGCATCGGCGACGAGCAGGATGGAGAGCGCATCGCGGGCACGATCGAGCGAGACGCCCTCGGCCTCGAGCGCGCGCAGATAGGCGACGGCCGTGGACAGCACCGCGGCGAGTTCCTGCACCTCGCTGGCGCCGGCCTCGTGATAGGCGCGCCCGTCGGCGAGCGCGACGCGGCCGCGATAGGCCTCGAAATCGACGACGGCCTTGGCGAGTCCCGTCTGCCAGCCCTCGGACGCATGGCCGGTGGCAGCGAAGAGGCCGATGGGATCGAGGCCGAGATCGATGTCGAGCTCGGCCGGATCGTCGCCGCGCTTCTCGACGAGCGCCTTGAGATGCGCGGCGAGTTCGAATCCCTTGGGGCCGGCATCCAGCCGCAGGGCGATGATCGTGAGCATCACCCCGTCAAGCGCCGCGTCGAGGTCTTCGACGCCTCCGATGTCGAGGCCGAAGCCGCGGGCGGTAGGCGAGGCGGCATGGACGATCGTCAGGGAGTCGGCGCCCCCTTCGAGGTCGGCGAGCGCCTGCGCCGCGGCCTTCTCGAAATCGGGATGGTCGACGCGCTGCGATAGCCGCCACGGGCCGGGCGCGCGCACCGGCTGTGCGATCGGCGCGGCGGCCGGGTAGAGCGGCTCGATGCGCAGGCCGTCGGCGGTCTTCGCGACGAGGCGCTTCTCGAAGTCGCCGCCCTTCAGGGCCGCCTGGACGGCCTCACGCCAGCGCGCCTCGGTCGCGGGCTCGAACAGCTCGGCTAGCGGACGGTCTTCCATCGGTCTCAAGGCCCCGGCATTGGCATGTCCCACGGGTTTTGAGATGCCCGTGACGTCGCCGCAAGCCCATGCACTGCCTCAAGGGGCCGTGCAATCGGCTGACGTCGGGTTTGCGCCTCGTGGGCACGAAAGCCCGAGCCCGCGGATGTAAGGGATGGTCTACGGTTGGACGGTGAAGCGCTGGCTGAATTCGATGGGGCCGCCGTTATGGCTCACGTCGACCCGGTACTGACCCGGAGGCCAGCCGGCATCGGGCTTACCCAAGCTGGACGAGACGGTGGGACTTGCCCCCAGCGGGATCGCGATGGACGCAATCGTGAAATTCGCTGGCGTGCCGTCCGTCTTCTCCGCGATCCAGGCCGCCGTGAGGCTGTCGCCGGGCTTGGCGGCGGGAACCGCCAGAGCCAGCAGGATCTTGGGTGCCGTGCGGGCGAAGACCGTCTGGGGCGGAACGTCGCCGTCCCCCGGGAAGGTCATGGCCTTCTCGATATGGGTCGATTCCGACGATGACGCGGCCGCGACGGCAACCGCCGGCGGAGCCGCAGCGACGGGGGCCTTGGCCGGCGCACTTTCGCAGCGACGCAGCGAGGCGTAGGCCTCGGCGAACCCGGCGAGCTTGAAGTCCGCGTCGGCGCCGTCGAGCTTGAGCACCTTCGTCTTGGCGGCCAGAAGGTTCGGCACGATGCTGTCCGGGAGCAGGGCCGTCAGGGTCTGGCCGTCGCCCGTCCAGGCCGATTTGGCGATGGCGACCTTCTTGTCGAGGACAAGGGGAACCTGGAGCTTCTCGTTCTTATCCCATGTCCAGTGCTCGTAGACGAAGCTCACGATGGCCTGATCCCCCGCCAGCGCGAAGACCAGGGCGTTCTCGGCGTTGTCGTCGTCTGCGTCCTTGTAGGACTTGCTCATCAGGCAGGACGGGCCCTTCGAGCCGGGCGCCGCGTGCTCGACCTCCCAGCCCTTGACCGTCTCGAACGGGGTCTCCCCCGCCGCCAGCGCCGGGGCGCCGAGCAGGAGGGTGAGGGCCGTGAGGGTGGAGACGCGTCCCATGCTGTCCTCCGGGCGACAGGGCGTCGCCATGGTCATCGACCTGCGCGGTCGAACCGGACGCGGAGGCAGTGCGGGCGAACCTTAGCGGTAAGCCGCGTGAGATGGCCACGAAGATCGGGAAAATCTTCGCTTCTCGGTGAATGAGCTCCCGATGCGGCGCGTTCGACGGAGCCTCCGGAAACCGGATGGGGTCCGAACCGAAAAAGCGCGTCAGCCGAACAGGATCAGCCCCGCGAATCCGAGCGATCCGACGATGATCCGCCACCAGGCAAACAGCCAAAAGCCATGCTTGGACACGTAGTCGAGTACGCTGCGTACGACGACGAGCGCCGCGATGAACGCCGCGACGAAGCCGATGACGATCACCAGGGCGTCGTCGCTCGACAGGTTCTTGTAATTGTCGAGCAGGTCCTTGGCGAAGGCGCCGGCCATGGTCGGCATGGCGAGGTAGAACGAGAACTCGGTCGCTGCGCGCTTGCTCGCGCCCATCAGCATGGCGCCGACGATGGTGGCGCCGGAACGCGACACGCCGGGGATCATGGCAAGGCACTGGAAGACACCGATCTTCAGCGCCATCGGCAGGCTGAATTCGAAGACGTCGTCCTTGCGCTCGATCCGCTCCGTGCGGACCTTGCGGTCGTCCTCGCCCTCCGCGTCGGTCTGCTGGTAGGGGTCGGCCTCGTCGATCACCAGCAACACGAGCCCGCCGGCCACCAGAGTGGCGCAGACGATCCACGGGTTGAACAGATAGAACTTGATATACTTCGAGAAGAGGCCGCCGATGATCGCCGCCGGGATGAAGGCGAGCAGGATCGAGGCGACGAATCGGCGCGCCCGCGGGTCGGTCGGCAACGCGGTCGCGATTTTCGTGAGGCGCCCGAAATAGGCATAGAGGATCGCGAGCACCGCGCCGAGCTGGATCAGCACCTCGTAGGTGTTGTTCGGCGACTTGAAGCCGATGAAATGCCCGATCAGGAGCTGGTGGCCGGTGGAGGAAACCGGGATGAACTCGGTGGCCCCCTCGACCACGGCGAGCACCAGCGCCTTCAGAATATTTGCGAAATCCATCGGCGTGCCTGACTCGCTGTGACGGGGTGGCGGCAACACGTGCGACGCGCGCCGATCATCCGGGAGATGTCGCCCGTGACGGTTGATGGGCGGTTACCGCCGTGGTTCGAGCGTGTTAATGAGGCGGCAACGATCGGGCAATAAACGTTATTCCGCCGCCCGTCCCGCCGGCCTTCCCAGCCAGAATACGGCCTGAATGGCGACGCTGCACCACTCCCCCTTCTGCCCGCATTCCCGCTTCATCCGTCTCGCGCTTGCCGAGATGGGCATGGAGCCGGAACTCGTGGAAGAGCGCCCCTGGGAGCGCCGCGACGCCTTCCTGCTGCTCAACCCGGCAGGATCGACGCCGGTGCTCGTGGAGCAGACCGGCCTCGCGATCCCCGGCGCCGGCATCATCGCGGAATATCTCGACGAGACCCGAGGCCTAGGTCTCAGCGGTCGCCGGCTCCTGCCCGACACCACCACCGCGCGGGTCGAGGTGCGGCGCCTGCTGCACTGGTTCCTCGTCAAGTTCGACACTGAGGTGACCGAGTACCTCGTCACCGAAAAGATCTACAAACGCTTCATGAAGAGCGCCGACGGCGGCGGTCCGCCGGACATGGGTGCGATCCGCGCGGCGCGCGCCAACGTGCGCTATCATCTGAAGTATATCGGCTACCTGATCGGCCAGAGGCGCTGGATCGCGGGCGACCATCTGACCTATGCCGATCTCGCGGCTGCGGCCCACCTGTCCTGCGTGGATTATCTCGGCGACGTGCCATGGGAAGAGGACGAGATGGCGAGGGACTGGTACGCGCGGCTAAAGTCGCGCCCGTCCTTCCGCGCGATCCTCGCCGACCGGGCGCCGGGCATGGCCCCGGCCGCGCATTACGCGGACCTGGACTTCTGAAGGCACCGAGCCGGTTTCTGACGGGCGGCGACCTGCGCGCGGTCATCGAGGACCGCGCGAAAAAGCTCGGCTTCGACAGCTTCGCCGTCACCCGTCCCGACGCCGTGCCGGGACTGGCCGGCCGCCTCGCCCATTGGCTCGCGGAGGGCCACCACGGCGAGATGGCCTGGATGACCGAGCGCAGCGACCAGCGCGCCGACCCGGCCGCGCTCTGGGGCGGCGTGCGCAGCATCGTCATGCTCGGTCTCAATGCCGGGCCCGAGCATGATCCCCTCGACAACCTCGCGCGAAAGGACCGCGGCAGCATCGCCGCCTACGCGCAGCGCCGCGACTACCACGAGGTCATCAAGGGCAAGCTGAAAGAGGTCGGCGGACTCCTCTCGGCCCGCAGCGGGCATTCCGCCAAGGTGTTCGTCGATACCGCGCCGGTGATGGAAAAACCCCTGGCGGAGGCCGCCGGCCTCGGCTGGCAGGGCAAGCACACGGTGCTGGTCTCGCGCGAACACGGCAACTGGCTGCTTCTCGGCGCGATCTACACTGCCGCCGAGCTCGAACCCGACGCGCCGGGCCGCGATTCCTGCGGCTCCTGCCGGCGCTGCCTCGACATCTGCCCGACGAACGCGTTCCCCGCGCCCTACCGGCTCGATGCGCGGCGCTGCATCTCCTACCTCACCATCGAACACGAGGGACCGATCCCGCACGAATTCCGCGAGTCCATCGGCAACCGGATCTTTGGGTGTGACGACTGCCTCGCGGTGTGCCCGTGGAACAAGTTCGCCGTGCAGGCCGGGGAGGCGAAGATGGCGGCTCGGGCCGACCTCGCCTCGCCGGCGCTGGCGGATCTGGTACGCCTGGACGACACCGGCTTTCGCGCGCATTTCGCGGGGACGCCGATCAAGCGCACCGGGCGTGATCGCTTCCTGCGCAACGTGCTGATCGCGGTCGGCAATTCTGGGGATGCGGCGTTGGCCGAGGAGGCCGTGCGGTGTCTCGACGACCCGGCCCCGGTGGTACGCGGGGCCGCCGTCTGGGCGTGCGGGCGGTTGCTCGACGGGATACGGGTGAGGGCGCTTTACGCCGAGCATGCGCCGGGCGAGAGCGACGCCGACGTGAAACAAGAATGGCGCGCCTTGAACCCTCCCCCCTCTGCGGGGGAGGGTGGCCCCTGCGTCAGCAGGGGTCGGGAGAGGGGTGCGCCCTCTCCGGCACCGTCGCCCCCCTCTCCCGACCCGCTTCGCGGGCCACCCTCTCCCGCAGGGGAGAGAGGGAAGGCCCGGCGGACCACTCCAGCCCCAACCGGAACTCCAACCGCATGAACCTCTTCGTCTTCGGCCTCGGCTACACGGCCCGGCATTTCGCCGAGCGCGAGCGGGCGCGCTTCGCGACCGTGCGGGCCACCGTCACGGAAGAGGCGCGGGCGGAGGCGATCGCCGCGGAGACAGGGTTCGCCATGCGCGCCTTCGGCCCCGACACCGACGACGACCGCATCGCCGGAGACCTCGCCGACACCGACCTGCTGCTGGTCTCGGCCCCGCCGGGCCGAGAGGGCGACACCGTCCTCGCCCGCCACCGGGAGGCCATCGCCGAGAGCCGGATCGGCTGGATCGGCTACCTCTCGACCATCGGCGTCTACGGCGACCAGAACGGCGGCTGGATCGACGAGAGCGTCGCGGCCTTGCCGAAGAGCGGCCGGTCCAAGGGACGGCTCGAAGCGGAAGAGGGCTGGCTGGCGCTCGGCGCCGAGACCGGCAAGGCGGTGCAGGTGTTTCGGCTCTCGGGCATCTACGGCCCCGGCCGAAGCCCGATCACCAAGTTGCGCGAGGGCAAGTCGCAGCGGATCGTGAAGGAGGGCCAGGTCTTCAACCGCATCCACGTCGCCGACATCGCCACCACGCTCGCCGCCTCGATCGCGCGGCCACGGGCGGGCGCGATCTACAACGTCACCGACGACGAGCCGACGCCGCCGCAGACCGTGATCGAGCACGCCGCGGCGCTCACCGGCCTGCCGCTGCCGCCAGTGGTCGATTTCGAGACAGCCGAACTCAGCCCGATGGCGCGCAGTTTCTATGGCGAGAACAAGCGCGTGCGGAATCGCCTGATCCGCGACGAACTCGGGGTGCAACTCGCATTCCCAACCTATCGCGAGGGTCTGGCCGGCCTGCTCGACGACGCGAAGGGCTGAGGACGCCTGCTCTACTCGGCCGCCGGAAAGTTCAGCGACAGCAGCCGGGCCGTACGCACTCGAGCCGTACCGGGGCTCTCGGCCAGGGGCGCTACGACGCCGAGGCTGCGGCGGGCGTCGTCCAGCGCGGCATGGACGGCATCGATGGCGAGGATCAGCGCGCTGAGCACGCGGGTGTCGATCGAGCGCTCGCGGGCCTGACGCACCACGTCGGCGACGAGCCCGTCCATCTCGCGGCCGATGGCGGTGAGCGCTTCGATGCTTTCCGCGTTCCGGACCTCGGCCAGGATGTCGAGCAGGCGGTCGAGCACGCCGTCGACGCGCTCGCGGCGCTTGCGGGCGAGACGCTGGCCGAGCCAGGCGAAGGCGGAGCCGATCGTGCCGCCGAAGAACGCGAGCAGGTAGATCCAGTCCTCGTAGCGTTCGAGGAACGTCTGCTGCTCGCGTTCGAAATAGTCGACGGCGCCGGGGTGGTTCGGCAGACGTGCGCTCGTCGCGGTGACGGTGGTCTCGTATTCCGGCGCCTTGACCTGGTTGGCCAGCGGCGTGACCGCGGCGAGCCGCGGCCGCCACTCGAACAGGTGCTGAACCACCGAGGCCACCGCGACCCGACTCACCGAGCCGCGCGCCATCAGGCGGTAGGAGACGCCCAAGGTCTCCACATCCTCTTCCGGCAGCTTCGGGCGGCCGCCGAAGGTGCCGGCCGGCACCGAGATCGGCTGCAGCTCTGGAAAGCGCTGGATGATCGCCTTGCCGTCCGGCACGCCGACGAGCGTCACCTTGCGGTCGGTGGAGGCCGCGGCGACGGCGCGCACGACGGACACCGCCGGCTTGGAGGCGGGCGAGGCGATCACCGCGACGGCGTCGACCCGCTTCTCGTCGAGCGCCGCCTTCACCTCGGAGGCCTTGAGTGGGACGATGCCGACGCGGCCCGCGCCGAGGGCGTTGCCGATGGCGGCCTCGCTGCCCGTGGCGGGCACGAAATCGTAGAAGTCGAGCAGGTGGTTGATGAAGCCGAGGTCGGCCTCGTGGCGGACGAGGACGCCGAGGCGGCGCTTCGAGAGATCCGGGAAGGTCTCGATGCCGGAGGATTCGGGCGCGGCGACGATCAGGGCCTCGTCGTGCAGCACGGCGAGCGTCAACCCGTTATCCGGCAGCTTCACGTCCGGGCGCACCACGGCGAGGTCGGCGCGATTCTCCTGAAGCGCCCTGGCGCTGTCCTCAACGCCGTCGAGCGGCAGCAGGTTCAGGCGGATGTCTTCGCGGTTACGCGAGAGCGCCTTCGCATAGGCGTCCATCAGCGCCGCCTCGGCGCCGTCGCGCGGGCCGACCGCAACGGTGAGGGTTGTCGGACGGGACAGATAGACCACGGCCCCGGCGACGGCCGCGAGGCCGAGAGCGAGCAGGACGAGGAGCCATTCCCGCCTCATGAGGAAGGCAGACAGGAAGGCGGCGACGGAGCGCCGAAGCGATCGTTGCGGCGTGCTATCCATACCGAAATCATGGATCGGAAACCTGTCCAGATCGTGAAGAACCGATGAAGCCCCGGAATGTTGCGCCTGGAGCGAAAGCAAGACCCACGCCTCCCGTCACGGCCGCGTGGCTGGAGCGCGTCGCCCTGCACTACCTCGACCGCTACAGCGCCACGCAGGAGATGCTGCGCCGCGTACTAGCCCGTCGCGTGGCCAAACGCTCCCGCGAGCGCGACGAGGATCCGGGCCAGCATTCCGGCATCATCGACGAGACCGTCGCCCGCGCCGTGCGCGCCGGCCTCGTCGACGACGAGCGTTTCACCACGGCCCGCCTCGCGACATTGCGCCGGCGCGGCGCCTCGACCCGCGGGGCCGGAGCGGCGCTCGCCGCCAAGGGTGTCGACCGCGCCGTCGTCGAAGCCGCCTTCGCTGCCGAACAGGAGGAGGCGGAGGATAGCGGGACCATCGAATCGACGGCCGCGCAGGCCTATGCCCGCCGCCGCCGCCTCGGCCCGCATCGCAGGGCGGAGGCGCGAACGGCCTACCGCGAACGCGATCTCGCGGCGATGGCGCGGGCCGGGTTCTCTTATCCGGTGGCGAAAGCGGTCATCGACGCGACCGACGACGGGCCGGACCCGTAGAGACAGGCCTCGACTTCGCGGCGTTGCGCACCACCTCGATCTCCATTGCGCAACCATCCCGATGCAAGGAGTACCGAATGACCGACCGCCACGCGAGCGCCCACTGGGAAGGCGACGGCAAGTCCGGCAAGGGCACGATCACGACGCAGTCGGGCGTGCTCGACAAGAACCCCTACGGTTTCAACACCCGCTTCGAGAACGAGCCCGGCACCAATCCGGAGGAGCTGATCGCGGCGGCCCATGCGAGCTGCTTCACCATGGCGCTCGCCTTCCAGCTGCAGGAGGCCGGCCTCAAGGCCGACGCCCTCGACACCAAGTCGGTGGTGACGCTGGTCAAGGACGGTGACGGCTTCAAGGTCACCAAGTCGGCCCTGACGCTGACCGCGAAGATCCCCGGCATCGACCAGGCGAAGTTCGACGAGTTGACCGGCAACGCCAAGACCGGTTGCCCGATCTCGAAGCTGCTCACCGCCGAGGTCACGCTTCAGGCCACGCTCGACCAGGGCTGATCGGTCACACCCCTTCGCGCGGCCGGAGGCGTGGTTCCAGCGCCTCCGGCCTTGTTCGCACCGGACGGGACGTTCATCTTCCGTTCGATGGATGAAGCTCTCGCCAAGAAACTCCGCGTCCTTGCGGATGCCGCCAAGTACGACGCGTCCTGCGCCTCGTCGGGTGCACCGAAGCGCAAGGCCGGCAAGGATGGACTCGGCTCGACCACGGGCGCCGGCATCTGCCACGCCTACACGCCGGACGGCCGCTGCGTCTCGCTCCTCAAGATCCTGCTGACAAACTATTGCCTGTTCGACTGCGTCTATTGCGTGAACCGGCGCTCTTCGAACGTGCAGCGCGCCCGCTTCTCGGTCGATGAGGTCGTCACACTCACTATCGAGTTCTACAAGCGCAACTACATCGAGGGCCTGTTCCTCTCCTCCGGCATCATCCGCTCGCCCGACTACACGATGGAGCAGATGACGCTGGTGGCGAAGAAGCTCCGGCGCGAGCACGGCTTCCGCGGCTACATCCACCTCAAGTCGATCCCCGAGGCGAGCCCCTGGCTGATCGAGGAGGCCGGCCTCTACGCCGACCGGCTCTCGATCAACATCGAGCTGCCGACCGACGAAAGCCTGAATCAGCTGGCGCCGGAGAAGAGTGGCGCCACGATCCAGCACGCCATGGGCCAGATCGGCGAGCGCATCGTCGAGGCGAAGGCGGAGAAACGGCGCTTCTCGCCGGCCGGGCAATCCACCCAGGTCATCGTCGGCGCCGACGCCACCGACGATTCCGCGATGATCGCCAAGAGTTCGTTCCTCTACAGCACCTTCGGCCTGAAGCGCGTCTACTACTCCGCCTTCAGCCCAATCCCCGACGCCTCCTCGGCCCTGCCGCCGCAGGCGCCCCCGCTGAAGCGCGAGCACCGGCTCTACCAGGCCGATTGGATGATCCGGTATTACAAGTTCTCGGCCCAGGAAGTCGCGGACGCCACCGACGGCGGCATGCTGGCGCTCGATGTCGACCCCAAGCTCGCCTGGGCCCTCAAGAACCGCCATCTCTTCCCGGTCGACGTGAATCGCGCCGACCGCGAGATGCTTCTTCGGGTTCCGGGTTTGGGGACCCGCGCGGTCGACACGATTCTCAAGGCGCGCCGCCATACGTCGCTTCGTCTCGACGACGTCGCCCGGCTGACTTCGGGGCTGAAGCGGGCACGGGCGTTCCTGATCGCGGAAGACTTCAAGCCGAGCGCGGGGAGCCAACGGCTCGACTTAAGGGCACAGTTGGCGGAGCCGGCGCAGCAGTTGAGCTTGTTTTGATGCCGAGCGTGCTGCCGTCGAACCCTTCCCTCTCCGCAGGAGAGGAGAGAGGGGTTTCCGTCGCCTCACTCGCCCCCGGCGCCGATCTCACGGGCTTCCGCGCCGCCGCCCGCCGCCTGATCGCCGCCGGCTTCCCCCCCGAACACGTGCTCTGGCAGATCGGCGAGGCGCCGGGCCTGTTCGACAGCGCCGTCGTGCAGACCGGAGGCCCGCCGCTCAGCCTGCCCCGCGCCGTCGCCGCCCTGATCCCGATGGTGGTGCCCCACCGCGACCCGGAGCGCTACGCCCTGCTCTACGCCCTGATCTGGCGCGTCACCCGCGGCGAACGCGCGCTGCTCGAGGTCGCGAGCGATCCGCTCGTCCACCGCCTGCACCTGATGCGGAAGGCGATCGGGCGCGACCTGCACAAGATGCACGCCTTCCTGCGCTTCCGCCGCGTGGCCGGCGGTGTCCGCGAGACCTTCGCGGCCTGGTTCGAGCCGGACCATCACATCCTGGAAGCGGCCGCACCGTTCTTCGTCGACCGCTTCCGCGCCTTCGACTGGTCGATCCTCACGCCGGAGGGCTCCGCGCATTGGGACGGCGAGACCGTCCGCTTCGGCCCGCCGGGCCGGCGCGAGGACGTGCCGGACGGCGACGGCTTCGAGGCGGGCTGGCAGGGCTATTACGAGAGCACCTTCAACCCGGCCCGGCTCAACCTCGACGCCATGCGGGCCGAGATGCCGAAGAAGTATTGGAAGAACATGCCGGAAACGGCCGCGATCCCGGCCCTAGTCCGGCAGGCCGCCGCCCGCACCACGGAGATGATCGAGAGGCCGCCGCAAATGCCGATCAAGCGCGATCCCGCAAAGGCCGTCGCCGCGATGGCCGACCAGAACCCGACCTCGCTCGACGAGCTCAACGCCATCATCAAGCGCTCGGAGCCTCTGGTGCCCGGCGCGACGCAGGCCGTGCTCGGAGAGGGACCTTTGGGCGCCACGATCGCCTTCGTCGGCGAGCAGCCGGGCGACCAGGAAGACCTGCAGGGGCGCCCCTTCGTCGGGCCGGCCGGACAGCTGTTTTCACGGGCGATGCAGGAGGCGGGGCTGACGCGCGGCGACGCCTACGTCACGAATGCGGTGAAGCACTTCAAGTTCACCCAGCGCGGCAAGCGCCGGATCCACGAGAAGCCGACGGCCGGCGAGGTCAGCCATTACCGCTGGTGGCTCGATCGCGAACTGGAGTTCGTCGGGCCGAAGATCGTGGTGGCGCTCGGGGCGACGGCGGTGCTGGCCCTGGCCGGCAAGGCCGTGCCGATCACGCGTAATCGCGGACCCTTCGCTTTCGGCGGCAAGCCCTTCCAGGGGTTCATTACCGTCCACCCGTCCTACCTGCTGCGCCTGCCGGACGAGGCTGCGAAGGCCGCGGCTTATGCGGCCTTCGTGAACGATCTCAAGCGCGTCGGCGACTTGGCGACCTGAGCCCCACCGATCACGTCAGGGCGTGGTCTTCCACGGCATGATCATGCGCGGGCCGGCGGTGGCCTCCTTGAGAGCGCTACCGGCCTCGGCAGCCTCGATCTCGTCCTGCGTGGCGAGCTTGAGCTTCACCGCCATGACCTTGCGGGCCTGATCGGCCGGCATCGCGCCGAGCGGCACCATCATCGCCAGAAGCTGTCCACGCGTCTTCCTGTCGACCATGCGCGAATGCTTGACGTCCTCGAAGTCGCTCATGCGATGGCGTTTTTCGGAGCCGCCGGTGAACACCTTCGGGCCACCGGGCATCACGACGATGTCGCCGGGCCGCAGCGTCTTGTCTTCGAGGAGCGCCTTGGTCGGGTTGTCGAGAATCGCCTTCTGATCGACCGGCTGCTTGCCGAGGATCTTGTCGGGATCGCCCTTGACCGCTTCCGCGCGGGGCAGGGCGGCGTAGCGCGTCTTGAGCTTCCAAGCATGCCGCCGATCGGAACGGGCACGACGACGATAGCCGTCGCCATAGGCGCCTTGGCCGCCATAGGCTGGCGCGACAGGGGCCGCCTGTCGCGGCTGGGCACCGAACAACATGTCGAAGAAGCTGCCGCCGTCCTGGGCATGGACGCCGACGGTCATGACGATCAAACCGGCCGCGGCAAGACCGACGGCGAGAGGCTTTCGAGCGCGGGCATTCCAGTGCAAGCGCATGCCTTCTCCCTTACGGCTCCGCCAAGCTGGGCCGACCCGATTTCAACGGAAGGATGCGCTGGAGGGTTCCGCGCACGCAGCGATTAAATCTTAAATTATCATGAACGCGTTTCTGGACTGGCGAATATTTATTCGAAGCTTCGACGGCGATCGCGGCAGCGATCGACAGCTTGTCCCTTCGCGCCTCGCTCCACACGAAAACGGCGGTGCTCCTGCTCCGCCGCACGATGCCGCCGCGGCGATGCCCCGTGGGCTATCGGCTCTCGCTCGGGTCGTCGGCGGGGTCGATGTAGTCGACACCGAAGGGGC
Organism: Methylobacterium thuringiense; assembly: GCF_022179645.1. GTDB lineage: Bacteria > Pseudomonadota > Alphaproteobacteria > Rhizobiales > Beijerinckiaceae > Methylobacterium > Methylobacterium thuringiense. The sequence goes on along the minus strand of NZ_BPRA01000005.1, from coordinate 78,845 downwards.
CGGAGCCGTTCACCTGCAGCTCCACCGGCTGGTCCGTGGTCCAGAGCGAATGCGGCATCAGTTCCGGCAGGTAGACGAAGCCGCCGACCCGCAGCTCTTTGCCCTTGGTCTTGTCGACCGTCTTGCCGTGCTCGTGGAAGATCGCGCCGCCGAGGATCGTCAGCGTCTCGGGCTTCGAATGGGTGTGCGGCGCGATCAGCGTGTTGGCGGGAAACTTGATCCGCAGCGCGAACGGGCCGGGCTTCGAAGGGTCGCCTGAGAGCACCGCGAGCTGCGTGCCCTTCGGCAGGTTCGCCGGGCCGGGACCGTATGTCACCGACGCCGCGTCGGGCGTCTCCACCAGTCCGTGATCGTCGGCCGCGAAGGCCGCGCCGGAGACCGCGAGCGAAGCGAAAGCAGCGAGCAGGCCCGATCTGACGTGTTTCCTCATCCTGTTCTCCCGTAACGTCTTCGTTGAAAGCGGGCGATCCCGTCGGCATCGAGAACGCCCGGCCCGCGGCTCCGTTGCCCATGGCGACGGTGGCGCGCCCGCGCGCGTCCCTCTAGACAGGGCCACGACCCGCACAAGAGTCCGACCGCATGACCGCCGAGCCAGACGCCCAACCGAAGAAGCCCGTCGGCGACGGCGATCAGGTGATCCTGGTGGACGGCTCGTCCTTCATCTTCCGCGCGTATTTCCAGTCGATCAACCAGGACCAGAAGTACAACACCCGGCCCTCGGACGGCCTGCCGACGGGGGCGGTGCGGCTGTTCTGTACCAAGATCGCCCAGTTCCTCCAGGACGGCGCGGCCGGGATCAAGCCGAGCCATCTCGGCATCGTCTTCGACAAATCCGAGAACTCGTTCCGCAAGGCGCTCTACCCCGAATACAAGGCGCACCGCCCCGACGCACCGGACGACCTCAAGCGGCAGATGCCGCTGATGCGCGACGCGGTGCGCGCCTTCGGCCTGCACGCCATCGAGATGGACACGTACGAAGCCGACGACCTGATAGCGACCTATGCGCGGCAGGCCGAGGCGCGCGGGGCCGGCGTCATCATCGTGTCCTCCGACAAGGACCTGATGCAGCTCGTCTCCGAAAAGATCCGGTTCTACGATTTCGAATCCGGCGCCAAGGGCAAACCGGGCTATCGGCCCGAGCGCAACCTCGATTGCGAGGCCATCGTCGCGAAGTGGGAGGGGCTGAACCCGGACCAAATCGGCGATGCGCTCGCGCTGATCGGCGACACCTCGGACAACGTGCCGGGCGTCCCCGGCATCGGCCTCAAGACGGCCGCCGCGCTGATCAAGGAATATGGCGGCCTCGAGCCGCTGCTGGAGCGCGCGGGCGAGATCAAGCAGCCGAAGCGCCGCGAGACCCTGCTCGCCAACATCGAGCAGGCCCGGCTCTCGCGAAAGCTGGTGGCGCTGGTCGAGGACGTCGCCGTGCCCGTCGGTCTCGACGACCTCGGCGTGCCGCAGCCCGACCCGCAAAAACTCGTCGGCTTCCTGAAGGCGATGGAGTTCAACACGCTCACCCGCCGCATCGCCGACATGCTGCATGTCGACCCGGAGAAGGTGAAGCCGGACCCCGCGCTCGCGCCCGGGGCAGGGGACCCGCACAGCGACGTGCCCTTCGACGATCCCGAGACCGAGGCCGGCGGCGCCGAGCGGGGCCCCGGCGAAGCCCCCCCAGACGTCGACCCCTTCGCCGGTCTCGATCTACCCGATGCGCCGACTGCCAAAAAACGCGGCCCGGCCGAGCCGACACCGTCCACCGTCGTCAGCGCGCGCGCGGCTGAATCCGTCAAGCCGTTCGACACCGCCGCCTACGAGACCATCCGCTCGCGCGAACAGCTCGATGCCTGGATCGCCGAAGCGTTCGAGGCGGGCGTGGTCGCCGTCGACACCGAGACCGATGCGCTGGACGCGCAGCGCGCCGGCCTCGTCGGCGTCTCGCTCTGCGTCGGCGCGGGCCGCGCCGCCTACATCCCGCTGGCCCACATGGAGGCCAAGGGCGGCGGCGACCTGTTCGGGGACAAGGGCGCGTCTGAGATCACCGAGCCGGTCGCGGGCCAGATCCCGCTGAAGGAGGCGATGGCGGCACTCAAGCCGCTGCTGGAAGACCCCGGCACGCTCAAGATCGGCCAGAACATCAAGTACGACCTGTCGGTGCTGGCGCGCTACGATATCGCCATCACGCCCTTCGACGACACCATGCTGATCTCCTACGTCCTCGATGCCGGCAAGGGCGGGCACGGCATGGACGAGCTCTCCAAGCGCCATCTCGGCCACACGCCGATCAGCTTCTCCGAGGTCTGCGGCACCGGCCGCAACAAGATCACCTTCGAGCGCGTACCCCTGGACAAGGCCACCGCCTACGCCGCCGAGGATGCCGACGTGACCTTCCGCCTGTGGCGGATGATGAAGCCGCGGCTCGCGGCCGAGCGGCGCGTCACCGTCTACGAGACCCTGGAGCGGCCGCTGATTCCCGTGCTCGCCCGCATGGAAGCGGAGGGCATCCGCATCGACCGCAACATGCTGAGCCGCCTCTCGGGCGATTTTTCGCAGATCCTGGCGCGGCTCGAAGAGGAGATCCAAGAGGACGCCGGGGAGAAATTCCAGGTCGGCTCGCCGAAGCAGATCGGCGACATCCTGTTCGGCAAGATGGGCCTGCCCGGCGCCAAGAAGACCCCGTCCGGCCAGTGGGCCACCCCCGCGACTCTTCTCGAAGAGCTGGCCCAGGCCGGCCACGACCTCCCGAAGAAAATCCTGAACTGGCGCCAGCTCTCGAAGCTGAAATCGACCTACACCGACTCGCTGCAGGAGCACGCCGACCGCTCGGACGACCGCATCCACACCTCGTTCGCGCTCGCCGCGACGACGACCGGCCGGCTCTCTTCCTCCGAACCAAACTTACAGAATATCCCGATCCGCACGGAGGAGGGCCGCCGCATCCGCAAGGCCTTCGTCGCGCCCGAGGGCACGCGGCTGATCTCGGCCGACTATAGCCAAATCGAGCTGCGGCTCCTCGCCCACATCGCCGACATTCCGCAGCTGCGCGAAGCCTTCGAGCAGGGCCTCGACATCCACGCGGCCACGGCCTCCGCCATGTTCAGCGTGCCCCTCGACCAGATGACGAGCGACCTCCGCCGCAAGGCGAAAACGATCAACTTCGGCATCATCTACGGCATCTCGGCCTTCGGCCTCGCCGACCGCCTCGGCATCGGCCGCGAAGAGGCCTCGGCCTTCATCAAGCAGTATTTCGAGCGGTTTCCCGGCATCCGCGACTACATCGACACCACGAAGAAATCCTGCCGCGAGCACGGCTACGTCAAGACGCTGTTCGGCCGCGTCTGCCACTACCCGCAGATCCGCTCCAACAACCCGAACGAGCGCGCCTCGGTCGAGCGCCAGGCCATCAACGCCCCGATCCAGGGCACCGCCGCCGACATTATCCGCCGGGCGATGATCCGCATGGAGGGAGCCTTGAAGGCCGAGCGCCTGAACGTACGCATGTTGCTGCAGGTGCACGACGAACTGGTGTTCGAGGCGCCGGAGGAGGAGATCGCAGCGGCGATCCCGGTGATTTCACGGGTGATGGTGGAGGCGCCGGCGCCAGCTGTGGTGTTGCGCGTGCCGCTGGTGGTGGAGGCGCGGGCGGCTGGGAATTGGGAGGAGGCGCATTGATCAAATGGCGTCCCGGCAAGACCTCGTAAGGCTATCGACCTTCGAAGGCTTTATCCGACCCGATAAGGAAATCCCGTCCATTTTTCGGAACCGGAAATCCATACCCATCATCGGGATCGATCCAGATGAGCGCCCCGGATTCATGATGCTTGCTCATGTAGATATCGATACCGATTTTTTGCAGTGCCAAGTGCAGCGCCTGAATCGTGTCCAATCCGGCGGCAAAACTTTTCCTCGTGACTTCCGGCCAATCGATCTCATATCGACACATCCAGCTGTCGCCGTCTTGTTCAGGTGCAAATAGACGAACTTGAACCGGATGTCGTACGCCATTTTCTTGAACACTGAGATTGCGGGTCGCGATGATCATTTTCCCTCGTCAATAATTCAGCGGCGGAATATCGTGACCACGCTCACATGCCACGAGACGAACCATTGCCTGGGAGTAGCAACTCCGCAAGCCGACCATTTTACATTGAAAGACATCACGTTTGTACTGATCGTCACAGAAATCCTGAGAATTCTGAGCGAGACGTATTCGTGGGTTTTGCCGAGCTTGGCGGCTTTTCGATGCCTCTGATCCGTCGTCTCCTGTCCACCGACCTCCATTGGGTTGGCCTGCAGGATTGCGAGGCTGGCTTGGATTATATCCTTTCTGACCGAGTGCGTGCCGCACAAGTGCTGTCTTCAGTTTGAGACGCGCTAGATCTATACGCGCAATTTGCAAAGCTCGATCAAAGTCTAAGTGACGTGACATCGCGCAAGCCTCCGAAGATTGGCCCTTCTATCCAATCGCCATCGGAATGTCAAGATTTAAGTCCTACGATAGGTGAAATGGCTTCGCGCTCCCGTCAGGGGCTCGACCGTCCTCGGAGTTACAGAACCATTCCGTTGGTGGTCTTGATACATCGCGGCACATCGAAAGTTTCCCCGCATGCGCGGTACTGTTAGATGCGCATCCCAATGCCCCACACCGTCGCCGCCCTCTACCAGTTCACCCCGCTCCCCGACGCCGCCGCGTTGCAGGCGCCGCTGCAGGCCCTGTGCGGGTCGCTCGGCATCACCGGCACGCTGCTGCTGGCTGGGGAGGGGATCAACGGGACGGTGGTGGGGTCGGCGGAGGCGATCGACGCGTTCCTGAGCGAACTGAACGCCCCGAACCTCTTCGGCGGGCGGCTCGACAACCTCGAATATAAGCTCTCGACGGCGGAAGGCCCGCCGTTTCGCCGGCTCAAGGTCAAGCTCAAGCCCGAGATCGTCACCTTCGACGACGGCGCCACCGATCCGGCGCGCGGCACGGGCACCAATGTCGCGCCGGAGGATTGGAACGCCCTGCTGGAGCGGCCGGACCTGCTGCTGGTCGACACCCGTAACGCCTTCGAGGTAGCGCTCGGCACGTTCGAAGGCGCCGTCGATCCCGGCCTGAAGACCTTCGGGGAGTTTCGTGCGTTCGCGGACGAACTCGACCCGGCGGCGACACCGGAGATCGCGCTGTTCTGCACCGGCGGCATCCGCTGCGAGAAGGCCGGGGCCTATCTCAAGGGGCGCGGCTTCGCGACCGTGCATCTCCTCAAGGGCGGCATCCTGAAATACCTGGAGACCGTGCCGGAGGCGGAGAGCCGCTGGACCGGCGACTGCTTCGTTTTCGACGACCGCATCGCGCTCGGGCCGGGCCTCGTCGAGCGGCCGGACCACCCGCCGGAGGCCCTGCGCTGATGACCGACGCCCGCCTCGACCGCCTCGAGATCCGCCTCACCGAGCAGGAGGCCGTGATCGAGGACCTGAACGCCACGATCACCGCGCAATGGCGCATGATCGACAAGCTCACCCGCAGCGTCGAGCGCCTCGCCGCCCAACTCGAAGAAGCCTCCGCCCGCGGCGCCGGCAGCGGCCCCGAGGCCCCGCCACCGCATTATTGAACCGCCCGCGACGCTTGCGAAACCCGGGCGCTTTCCGTAACGCTCCCGGCCGTTGCCCGGGCGGTTAGCTCAGTTGGTAGAGCGTCTCCTTTACACGGAGAGGGTCGGCGGTTCGAGCCCGTCACCGCCCACCATGCCGGCTCACAACGGGCTGGAACGAAATCTAGACGGTTACGCGGTAGGGTTGCGGAGGATCGGACGGAGCCCTGCACCATGCTTTTGCGACCTCGGCGGTCACCGGCCGCCGGCTATCGGGCCGCCGACCAGGATTTCGACGCCCTGATCGGGCGCATTCGCCGTCTTGCTGCGCATCGCGGCTACGATCGCGATGCGCTGATGAGCCCGATGCTGAGGCGCCTGATGCCGGCGAAGCGGCCCTCCAAGGATCCGGCGGCGGAGACGGCCGAGTTGCGCAAGCGCCTCAAGGAGGCCGGGCTCGACGCCAACGCCCTGGATTATCTCCTGAGGTCGGTCGAGACCGAACTCGACTTCGCCCGGCTCCGGCTGACCTGAACCGTTAGTCCGGGTCAGTTCCGGCTCGGTGCGCTCATGTCCGAGGCCGGCGGTGCGCCGGGCTTGGCGCTGGCCTGCTTCTCGGGGTGGCGCACTTGGCTGTAGGCGACGCTGCCGAAGGAGCCGAGGATCGCGGTCCAGCCCGGCTTGTCCTGCTGGCCGGCGGCCGTCCCGGCCCGGCAGAAGGCGGCCTGCAGGCCGTTGACGATGTCGTCGTCGCTGGCGCCGGTCGCGGCGGCCTTTACCTTCGGCACGATCTGGGAGAGACGCGGCACGAAGTCGGTCTGCGAGATACCCTTCAGGGCGTCGGCGACGCCGGCCTCGTCGAAGGCTGTCTTGAGCTTGTCCGGGGCGATCTCGGCGCAGGGCGCGGTGCCGGCCAGCATCGTCTTCGTCGCCTCCTTCGCCGTCGAGACGGCAGATCCCGCATTCATGACCGGAGCGCTGTTGCCCCAGGAGTTGCGGACGTAGTCGGTGACCTCCTTGACCTGCTGCTCGGTCATCTCCTGGCCGATCGCCGGCATCGGCGCGTAGCCATTTTGGGCGGCAAGCCCACCGTAGATCACGCGCAAAACCGATTCCGGCCCCTTGGTCTGGACCGAGCTGTTGCCTGCGAGCGCCGGGATCGCCCCCTCGACACCCTTGCCGTCCGGCCGGTGGCAGGAGGAGCAGTAGGTCAGGTAGGTCTCGCCGCCGGGCGCGCCGGGCTGGTTGTATGCCTGCAACTCCTGCTGCTTGAAGGTCTTCTTGGCGGGCACCGAGCGCAGATAGGCGACGATCGCCTTCAGGTCGGCATCGGTCATCTTGGAGAGGGACTCGTCGATGGTCTGGCGCATCGGCCCGGCGGCGACGCCGGGGTGGTTGCCGGGAGCGGTGCCGGTCTTGAGGTAGGACACGACCTCTTCGTCGGTCCAGGCGCCGATGCCCTGCTGGTCATCGGGGGTGATGTTCGGCGCGTACCAGCCGTCGATGACGCCGCCGCCGAGCTTGCCCGCGAGGCTCGAATTGCCGACGAGCTTGTTCTCGTTGTGGCACATGCCGCAATGGCCGAGACCTTCGACCAAGTATCCCCCGCGGTTCACCTCGGCGCTGGCGTTCGGGTCGGGCCTGAACTCACCTTCCTTGAAAAAGGCCGTCCGCCATGTGATCAGCGCGGAGCGAATGTTGAACGGGAAGTCGATCCCGTTGTCCTTCTTCTTCTCGTTCACCGCCGGCAACGACTTCAGATATGCGAAGATCGCCTTGGTGTCGTCGCTCGTGACCTTGGTGTACCAGCCGAAGGGAAAGGCCGGGTACAGGTACTTGCCGTCCTTGCCGATGCCGTGCCGGAACGACTTCTCGAAGTCCTCCTCGGTCCAGTTGCCGAGGCCGGTTTCCTTGTCCGGGGTGAGGTTCGGGGTCATGATCACGCCGATCGGCGTGTTGAGCGGGTAATTGCCGGCGAACGGCTTGCCGCCGGGGGCGGTGTGGCAGGCGACGCAGTCACCGGCGGTGGCGAGATACGCGCCGCGCTTCACCGGATCCGTTTCAGCGCCCTGGGCGGAGGCGGGGGGAGGAGCGAAGAGGCCGGCACCGATCAGCAATCCGAATGCGAGCGCGGTGCGATGGGCCATGAAGCGCGTCTCCGTGTGCCGGGCAGATTTAAGGTGAAATCATTCCAGGCTGGGTCCGGGCGGTGAACGCTGCTGTCTCGGGCGATGTTCCCGGCTCGCTCGACTGTGATCTGCGACGAAGCGCCTCCGGCTGTTCATCCCGTAACCTGAGACACAGGTCCGTGAGGTGCGCGACGAGCGATGCCAGCAGAAACCCGGCGATCACCGTCCAGTCGGCACCGGTGAGCGCCGCGCGTACCGCCAGCATCAGCGACGCGCCGGAGGCGAGGTTGCCGATCAAGGCGAGCGGCGAGGGGCCGCGTCCGCGCCGCCAGCGCCAGACCAGCAGCGCGACGGCCTCGAGGGCGACGAGCACGAGGATGCCGTCGACGATGCGGCCGCTGGCAAAGAGCTCGGGCATCGGTTCAGGCCTCCCGCAGGCGCGGATTGAGCTGCACGATCCGCAGGTTGAGGAAGGTCGCGACGCTGACCCAGCCGAGATAGGGCAGGTTCAGGAGCGCCGCCACGAGCGTGACGCGGCCGGTCACGAGCACCAGGGCGAGGATCGAGAGCCAGAGCAGAACGACCTCGACCAGCGCGAGGTCCGGCCGCCGCATCCGGAAGAAGATCACGCTCCAGGCGATGTTCAGCACGATGTTGACGCCGTAGGCCGCGATCAGGGCGCCGCGGGCGACAGGGCTCGGATCGCCGTTCCAGGCGAGCACGCCGGCCGTGGCCGTGAGCGCGAAGATCACGGTCCAGACCGGGCCGAAGGCCCAGTCCGGCGGCTTCCATGCGGGCTTGCGCAGCCCGCCGTACCACGCGTCCGTCGTCGTCGCGACGGCGCCCGCGACTGCGACGAGCACCGCCACGATCGCTGCGACCAGGGGAGGGACCCAGCCGTCCCCGAGGAGTGCCGTCACGGAGAGACCCAGCGGAACAGGTGCGCGAGGTCCTTGAAGAAGATTTTCATGTGCGCGACCGGCTTCTTCCGGACCAGCTCCTTGTTCATGTAACTGTCCCAGGTGAGCTGCTGGACGTCCTTGTCGCGGCAGATCGAGACGAAGCGCTCGCGCAAGCCGTCGTTGCGGTACCAGAACCACTGCATCATGCCGAGGATCATGAAGACGCGGCCGTGCAGCTTCATGAAGCGGCGGCGCGCCAGGGCGAGCGAGCGGGGATCGCCGGTCCGCAGGAAGACGTCGGCGGCTTCCGCCGAGAGGCGCCCGCCGAGCATGGCGTAGTAGATGCCTTCGCCCGAGGCCGGGGCGACGACGCCGGCGGCGTCCCCCGCGAGCAAGACGTCGCGGCCGTTGTCCCAGCGCTTGAGGGGCTTCAGCGGAATCGGCGCGCCCTCGCGTCGCACGGTCTCGCCGGCATCGAGGCCGCTGGCCTCGCGCAAGGCCCGGATCGAGGAGCGCAGGGAAAAGCCCTTGTGGGCCGAGCCGGTGCCGACGCTGATGGTCTCGCCGTGCGGAAACACCCAGGAATAGAAGTCCGGCGAGTGCTTGCCCTGGTAGTAGACGTCGCAGCGCGTCGCCTCGTAGTCGCCGCTGCCGTCGGCGGGGCGCCTGACGATCTCGTGATAGGCGAAGACCGACTTCATCCGGTCGTGGCCGGGGATCTCGGCGCGGCCGACCGGGGAGGTCGCCCCGTCGGCGCCGATGACGAGGCGGGTGCGGACGGAGTGACGGGCGAGGTCGCTCCCCTTGCCGGTCGTGTAGTGGACGATGGTCGCTCCCTGCCCATCGCGAAGGATGCGGTCGTAGGAGGCCTCGCGCAATTCGGCGCCGGCCAGCGCGGCGCGGTTGCGCAGCCAGGGGTCGAAATGCTCGCGGTCGACCATGCCGACGAAGCCTTCGCCGATCGGCATGTCGACGCGCTTGTCCTTGGGCGAGATCATCCGGGCTGAGCGGACGCGGGCGACGATGAGGTCGTCGGGGATCGCGAAATCGCGGATCAGGCGCGGCGGGATCGCGCCGCCGCAGGGCTTGATCCGGCCCGGTTTGTCGAGAAGCAGCACGCGGCGCCCCGCCCGCGCGAGGTCGGTGGCCGCGGTGGCGCCGGAGGGACCACCTCCGACCACGACGACGTCGAAGACTTCAAGATCGACAGGAGACTCGGACATAGGAGCTACCTCGCCTCAAAACCGGGATCGAGCTGAAAGGTCGCCGCCTGCGTCAGCGGGTTGGCGCGTCGCGCCGTGGCCGGGGCGTGCTCGATCCGCATCGCGATGATCGCGGCGCCGACGAAGAGCACGGCCTCGCCGGCGAAGACCGAGGCGTAGGCGTAGGTCGGATCGGTGGTGACGAGCCGGGCGAAGTCCACGGCCGCCGTGCCGAGGAAGCCGCCGGCCCCGAAGGCGATGCCCTGGGCCGCGCCCCAGACGCCCATGCGGGTGCCGCGCTCGGCCTCGCCGCCCTGGCCCGCGAGCCCCATCATCGATCCGATCGCGGCGACCGCGTAGACGCCGTTCGAAAGCCCAAGGGCGAACACCGCCTGCCGCAGGGGAAAGGCCGCGCCGACGGGTCCGCCGGCCGCGATGGCGCCGAGCGCCACGGCCGAACCGAGGCAGCCGATTGCCGTCCAGAGCTTCAGCGAGCCGAAGACCGGGCCGCCGATGCCCATGGTGATGCCGGCTACCAGCAGCATCCCGGCGAGCACGCCGCCATGCTGGAGCCCTGAGAGCTTGGTGGTCGCGCCCGGCGTCATCTCGAAGATCAGGCCGGCATAGGGTTCGAGGATCAGTTCCTGCGCGCTGTAGGCCAGCATCGACACGAAGATGAACACCGTGAAACGCCGCGAGATCGGCTCGGCCCAGACCCGCGCCAGCACCTCCATGAAGTTCTTGCCGGTCTTCGCGTTCGCGGATGCCGCGACTGAACGCGGGGGCTCGATCCCGGTGACGGCCAGCACGGCGACGAGGAAGGCGATGACGGAGACGGTACCGGACACCGCCATCAGCCGCGCGCCCGAGAACGGATCGAGGAAATGGCCGGCGAGCGGTGCGGTCACCGCGAAGCCGACGATCATCATCACCCAGACGACGGTGGCGGCGGCGCCCCGGCGGCGGTCGTCGACGCCGGTGGCGAGAAGCACGAGCAGCGAGGTGCCGGCGGCGCCCGCGCCCATGCCGACCGCCAGGAAGGAGAGCACCGCGAGCGCGAGCCCGGCCGCGACGTCGGTTTCGCAGAGCGCCGTGGCAGCGGCCGCGCCGAAGCCGCCCAGCGCCAAAGCCGCCATGCCGCCGACGATCCAGGGCGTGCGGCGGCCGCCTCTGTCGGAGCCGTAGCCCCAGCGCGGGCGCAGGATCTGCACCGCGTAATGCAGGGCGACAAGGGCGCCGGGCACCATGGCCGGCAGCGCCAGCTCCACCACCATCACGCGGTTGATGGTCGAGGTCATCAGCACGACCACCGCGCCGAGCGCCGTCTGGACGAGGCCGAGCCGGACGATCTGAAACCAGGAGAACGACAGAGGGGTCATCGCAGAGCGCCTGTGATGGCCGTGGGGCAGCGGCAGGCCCGGACCTGAGCACGCCCGCTCGGCAACCTGAGACACGCGGCGACGGCGCTCGGAGGGGGCGTTTGCATGATCCGAGGCTAGATTTCCGGCGGCCCAGGTGTCAAGTTTTGTTTACACAAACAACCTGTGCGCCGCGATCGGCGCCAGCCCATCCGCAGATTTTCCGCAGGATAATGCCGATCAGTTGAGTTCACTATCGTGTGAGTCGAGGTCGCCGATGCCGTAGCGGCGCATCTTGGCGTAGAGCCCCTGCCGGCTCAGGCCGAGCATCTCGGCCGCCGAGGCGCGGTTGTCGCGGGTGATGCGCAGAGCCGCCTCGATGCAGAGCTTCTCGATCAGGTCGGTGGTCTCGCGCACGAGCGTCTTCATCGAGACGCGCCCGACCAGTTCGGTCATCTGCTCGACCGAGCGAGGCAGGCCGCCGCCCGTGGACGCCGCCGCATTCGGACGGCGCGGCATCGAGCGGATTGTGAAGCCGAAGCAGGGCTGCTCGCCCCCGCTCACCGAGACGGCCGCGACCTCCACCTCCTCCGAGGAGCCGTAGCTGCCGCGCAGGGCCGTCGCGAAATGGCGCACCGCGCCGTGCTCCTGCAGCGTCGCGAACAAGGCCTGGGCCTCGGTCTCCTCGCGGCCGAGCCAGCGTTCCAGCGGCTCTCCGCGCACCTGCTCCTCGGTGGCGAGCTGGGCGAGGTCGAGGAAGGCGGGGTTGGCCGTCAGGATGCGGCGAGCGGTATCAGTGACGACGAAGCCCTCGGGCAGCTTCGCGATCACGCCGAGGGCGTTGGCCGTGCCGTGATGGGCAACCTCGAGCTGCGCCGGCTCCGGGGAGAGCCGCAGGAGCACGCTCGTCGCAGTCTCTCCGCGGAACAACGAGGCGGAGATGCGGGTCTCGCCACGTCCGCCAGCCAGGCGGCCCTGTAGGTCGGCGGCCTGTCCCGTCACGCGCAGACCCGCGAACAGGACCTGCAGGTCGCGCGCGCTCGACGGGTCGAACAGCTCGACGACATCCTGGCCCATCACCCGCTTCTGCGGCCGGCCGAGCCGCCGGGCCGCGGCGGGATTGACCTCGGTCACCCGCCGCGTGCCCGCGTCGACCACGAGCACCGGCTCGCCCGAAAGCTGGAACAGCAGCTTGTAGCGGGTCTCGGCGGCGCGAAGGCGGACGTAGTCGCGCTCCAGCGCCTGCTGCGTCTCGGTCAGCCGGCGCTGGAGCGCGGCGACGGAACGCAGGTCGCGTCCGAGCACGATGACGGGACCGCCGATCTTCGGGCGCATCGTCGAGTAGCGGACCGGCAGGTCGATACCGCGCGGCGAGGGATGATTGACCTGCCGCCAGCGGGTGATCGCGCCCGGCGCGGCATCGCGCAGGAGCGCATCGATCTTCGGCCGGCTCTCGATCGTCACCGTGTCGATCCAGGGGCGCCCGAGCCACGTCTCCACGCCCTCGGAGCCGAGATCGTCGCCGCTGAAGGCTGCGTCGCGGATGATCCCGTCCTCGTCCACCACGAGCGACAGGTCCGTGGTGGCAGCAATCAGGATCCCGGTCGCCTCGCCATCGAGGAGACCGGCCGCCTGCTGCAACGCCGCGGAGGGGCGATGCGGGATAGGTCTCGCCAGCGAGGTCAAGTTCACCACTTCGTTACAGAGTAAAGCGGGTCCTTTCAGCAGGCTTGCGCCCGCTTTTCAAGCAAGCTTTCGGCGATACCAGGGGCGATTTTCCCGTCGCTCGCCATCGCGTCGGCGCCGGCGAGACGAACCTGCTCGGGGTGGCGAACGAAAAGGGGTCCGCCGACCATCACGCGGACCTGGCGATTGCAGGAGGCCTTGCGCAGGTCGCGCACGGCCTGCGTCAGGGCCGGAAGCAGAACGTCGTAGGAGAGCGTTAGGCCGATGACGTCGAACCACTCGGCCCGCACGAGTTCGACGAGATCGAAGCCGGGATCCGCCCCCGTCGTCGTGACCTCCCAGCCCGCCTCCCGGAAGAAGCTCGCGACGATAGACAGGCAAAAGATGTGCGTTTCGCCGGGACACGGCAGCAGCAGGATGCTGCGCCCGTTGCCGCGTCCCGATTCGCCTTCCATCTGCGAGCACAGTTCGCGCGTCACGGCATGGAGCCGCCCGATCGCGACGGTGACGTCGAGGAAGTCGCATTCGTCCTCCTCCCACAACTCGCCGAGGTGGCGCGCCGCGGGGGCGAGCAGGTCCAAGAGGAGGCTGTCGAGGGAAAGCCCCTCGTCGAGCAGCGCAAGGACATGCTCGGTGATGTCGTCGGCAGCGGGATCAAGCAGCAACGCGCTGAATTGCGCGATCTGATCCTGGGACGGACGCCGCTCGACCATCAGCCGCGTGGGCTCGGCGGCCTCGCGATGCGCGAGCATCAACCGGGGAAGGATCTCGCCTTCGATGATTCGCGCCAGATCGCCCTGAAGGGAGAAGCCGTCATGCTTGGCGGTGTCGGGGGCGCGACTCGGGCTGTGCGACGGCACGGAGCCGCACTCGGGTGGCGCGGCGGCGGGCTCGAAGCCTCGTCCGTAATGCCTCCAGGCGCCCATCTGCGTCTCCCATTCCGTGCGGCTCGGCTGGACGTCTGGGTCGGCAAGCGACTTCAGGTTGTTCCCACTTTAATTCATCCTACGATAGCCGAGACCGGCTTCTTGGCAATGGTAGAATTCCAACAAAGACGAAAACGCATGTAAACGTGAATGGACGTAAAGCTGGATTGACACTTGCCGGATCTCCGCCTTAGGCTCGGGTCATCCGGGAGGCCCCGCAACGACGGGACCTGAGGCAACCAGAGGGCGGAAGCATGGGTCCGAGACGGGACCAGCCGGCACCACCGCTCTACACGAGCGCCGAACGCCAGCGGCGGGACGCCTCGCCCTGGACGATCGTTCAGGGCGTGCTCGCTCCCCTGCAGTTCCTGGTCTTCCTCGTCAGCCTCACGCTGGTGCTGCGCACCCTCGCCACCGGCGAAGGGCTTTTCGCCGCCAACCTCTCCGTGGTCGTCAAGACGCTCACGCTCTACGCGATCATGGTGACCGGCTCGATCTGGGAGAAGGCGGTCTTCGGGCGCTACCTGTTCGCCCCGGCCTTCTACTGGGAAGACGTGTTCAGCATGGCCGTCCTGGCGCTGCACACGGCCTATCTCATCGCCCTCACCACCGGCTGGCTCGAACCCCACGCCCTGCTCATCCTGGCGCTCGCCGCCTACGCGACCTACGTGGTCAATGCCGGCCAGTTCATTCTGAAGCTGCGCGCCGCGCGCCTCCAGGCCTCGCCCGACGCCGGCTCCCTCCCGATGATGGCGGAGGGCGCGCGATGAACGCTCACGCTCCTCTACCCGATGCCGCCGGCTGCGGCGTCGAGATTCGCCAGGAATACGGCCAGCGCGCCGTGTTCTGCGGCCTCACCGGCATCGTCTGGCTGCACCGCAAGATCCAGGACGCGTTCTTCCTCGTGGTCGGGTCGCGCACCTGCGCCCACCTGATCCAGTCGGCCGCCGGCGTGATGATCTTCGCCGAGCCGCGCTTTGCGACCGCGATCATCGACGAGCGCGATCTCGCCGGCATCGCCGACATGAACGACGAGCTCGACCGCGTCGTCGGTCGCCTCATCGAGCGCCGGCCGGACATCAAGCTGCTCTTCCTCGTAGGCTCCTGCCCGTCGGAAGTGATCAAACTCGATCTCAGCCGCGCCGCCCTGCGCCTGTCCAAGAGCCTCGCGCCCGACGTGCGTGTGCTGAACTATTCGGGCTCCGGCATCGAGACGACGTTTACGCAGGGCGAGGATGCTTGCCTGGCGTCCTTGGTGCCCGACCTGCCGGCCGAACCGGCGGAAGCCGCCGCCTCGCTCCTCGTGGTCGGCGCTCTGGCCGACGTGGTCGAGGACCAGTTCGCGCGCATCTTCGCCGAGATGGGCCTGGACGACGTGCGCTTCCTGCCTGCGCGCCGGGCGAACGAGATGCCGGCGGTGGGGCGCAACACCCGCTACCTGCTGGCCCAGCCCTTCCTCACCGACACCGCCCGCGCCCTCGAAGAGCGTGGCGCCCGGCGGATTGCCGCACCGTTCCCCCTCGGGGCCGAGGGTACGACCCGCTGGCTGCAGGCCGCCGCCGACGCGTTCGGTGTCGATCCGCAGCATTTCGAGGCGGCGACGGCACCGGGCAGGAAGCGCGCCGGCCAGGCTCTCGCCCATTACCGGGAGCGGCTCGCGGGCAAGCGCATCTTCTTCTTCCCCGATTCGCAGCTCGAAGTGCCGCTGGCCCGCTTCCTATCCCGTGAGATGGGAACCGAGCTGGTCGAGGTCGGCACGCCGTACCTGCACCGTGCCCATCTCGCCGACGAGCTCGAACTGCTGCCGCGCGGCACCGTCGTCAACGAGGGCCAGAGCCTCGACGACCAGATGGACCGCTGCCGGGCGGCCAAGCCCGACCTCACGATCTGCGGCCTCGGCCTCGCAAACCCGCTCGAAGCGGAGGGGCTGTCCACCAAGTGGTCGATCGAGCTCCTGTTCACGCCGATCCAGGGCTACGACCAGGCCGGCGACCTCGCCGAACTCTTCTGCCGCCCGCTGGTGCGGCGGACGCGGCTGGAGGTTTGAGATCATGCCTAATCGCTGCGCAATCATGCATGATCTCAGCTTCCAGGGCGGTCGCGCTCCCTTGCGCCGAACCGGCGTCCACTTCGGTGGGGAGCGCTCCTGATGCAGCTCACCGTCTGGACCTACGAGGGGCCTCCCCATATCGGCGCGATGCGCATCGCCACGGCGATGAAGGGCCTGCACTACGTGCTGCACGCGCCTCAGGGCGACACCTACGCCGACCTGCTCTTCACGATGATCGAGCGGCGCGATGCCCGCCCGCCCGTCACCTACACCACCTTCCAGGCTCAGGACCTCGGCCGCGACACCGCCGAGATCTTTAAGAACGCCGTCGCGAAAGCCTACGAGCGCTTCCAGCCGCAGGCGATGATCGTCGGCGCGTCCTGCACGGCGGAGCTGATCCAGGACGATCCGGGCGGCCTCGCCAAGGCGCTGGCCCTGCCGATCCCGGTGATCCCGCTGGAGCTACCGGCCTACCAGAAGAAGGAAAACTGGGGCGCCTCCGAGACTTTCTATCGGTTGGTCCGGGCTCTCGCCAATCAGCCGGTCGAGCGCGCGCCCCGTGAAAACCGCCGGCCGATCTGCAACATCCTCGGCCCCACCGCCCTCGGCTTCCGCCACCGCGACGACATCGTCGAGATCCGCAAACTCCTCGGTGCACTCGGCATCGACGTGAACGTGGTCGCCCCGATGGGCGCCACCCCGGCCGATCTCGGCACGCTGAGCGCGGCGGATTTCAACGTCGTGATGTATCCCGAGATCGCCAAAGCCGCTGCGCAATACCTCGAGAAGACCCACAAGCAGCCCTTCGTCGATATCGTCCCGATCGGCGTGAAAGCCACCGAGCGCTTCGTCGAGGCGGTCGCGAAACTGGCCGGCGTCGATCCGGCACCGGTGCTCGCCGGCGCGCCCTCGCGGCTGCCCTGGTACTCGCGCTCGGTCGACTCGACCTACCTCACGGGCAAGCGCGTCTTCATCTTCGGCGACGCCACCCATGCCCTCTCCGCCGCCCGGATCGCCGCGACCGAACTCGGCTTCAAGGTCGTCGGCCTCGGCACCTACTCTCGTGAGTTCGCCCGGGAGATCCGGGCCGAGGCGGCGGAGCACGGAATCGAGGCGCTGATCTCCGACGACTACCTCGACGTCGAGGCCGCGATCCAGGCGGCGCAGCCGGAATTGGTGCTCGGCACGCAGATGGAGCGCCACATCGCCAAGCGCCTCGGCGTGCCCTGCGCGGTGATCTCGGCGCCGATCCACGTCCAGGATTTCCCGGCCCGCCACTCGCCGCAGATGGGCTTCGAGGGCGCCAACGTCCTGTTCGACACCTGGGTCCACCCGCTGATGATGGGCCTCGAAGAGCATCTCCTCGGCATGTTCCGGGAGGACCCCGAATTCCACGATGGCGTCGCGCCCTCGCATCTCGGCGGCAAGCCGAGGGAGAGCGCCGACGCCGTGGAGCAGGCGACGGCTGCTCCGCCGCTCGCGCCGTCGCCTGCGCCCCCGATCCCTGCATCGATCACCATCGACGGCCCCGCCCCCTGGGCCGCCGACGCCGAAAAGGAACTGCGAAAGATCCCCTTCTTCGTGCGCGGCAAGGCCCGCGCGAACACCGAACGTTTCGCCCGCGAGCGCGAACTCGCGATCATCACAGTCGAGACCCTGTACGATGCCAAAGCGCATTTCGGCCGCTGAGCGCCCGACGCTCCGCATCGTCCTCGTGACGATGGACAACCACATGGCGAGCGCGCTCGAGCGCGGCCGCCTGCGGCTCCGCGACGAGATGCCGGGCCTCGTGGTCGACTTCCACGCGGCGTCCGAATGGGACACCAACCCGCGCGCGCTCGAAGCGTGCAAGGCCGACATCGCCCGCGCCGACATCGTCTTCTCCGCGATGCTGTTCATCGACGAGCACGTGAAGGCGATCCTGCCGTCGCTGCTGGCGCGGCGCGGGCAGTGCGACGCGATGATCGGCGCGCTCTCGGCCTCCGAGATCGTCAAGACCACGCGGATGAACCGTCTCAACATGGACGGGACGACGCCGGGCGCCCTCGACTTCCTGAAGAAGCTGCGCGGCAAGCCGGGGGCCCAGGGCAACGGCGCCAAGCAGATGGCGATGATCCGCAAGCTGCCAAAAATCCTGCGCTTCATCCCCGGCAAGGCGCAGGACCTGCGCTCCTACTTCCTCGTGTTGCAATACTGGCTCTCGGGCTCGGACGAGAACATCGCCAACCTCGTGCGCTTCCTCGTCGGCCGCTACGCCGCCGGCCCGCGCGAAGCCTGGCGCGAGATCGCCGCAGCGGCGTCGCCGCTGAGCTACCCCGAGACCGGCCTCTACCACCCGCGCATGAGCGGCCGCATCGGCGAAGACGTCTCGCGGCTTCCCGTGACTGCTGCCGGCAAGGGCCGCGTCGGCCTGCTGGTGATGCGCTCCTACGTGCTCGCCGGAAACACCGCGCATTACGACGGCGTGATCGCGGCGCTGGAAGGCCGCGGGCTCTCCGTCGTGCCGGCCTTCGCCAGCGGCCTCGACAACCGCCCGGCGGTCGAGGCCTTCTTCACGCGCGACGGCCGCCCGGCGGTGGATGCCGTGGTCTCGCTCACCGGCTTCTCCCTCGTCGGCGGCCCGGCCTACAACGATGCGGCCGCGGCCGAGGCGACCCTGGCCGGCCTCGACGTGCCCTACCTCGCCGCCCACGCGCTCGAATTCCAGACCATCGAGCAGTGGGAAGGCTCCGATCGCGGCCTCTCGCCGGTCGAGGCCACGATGATGGTGGCGATCCCCGAACTCGACGGCGCCACCGCGCCGATGGTGTTCGGCGGACGTTCGAGCAATTCGATGGGCGCGAACGCCCGCGACATGCGCGCCCATCCCGAGCGGGCCGACATGCTGGCCGCCCGCGTCGAGCGGCTGGTGTCGCTGCGTCGCAAGGCCGTGGCGGAGCGCAAGATCGCGATCGTGCTGTTCGGCTTCCCGCCGAATGCCGGCTCGATCGGCACGGCCGCCTTCCTCTCGGTCTACCAGTCGCTCCACAACACCCTGAAGGGCCTCAAGGCCGAGGGCTACGACGTCGAGATCCCGGAGAGCGTCGACGATCTGCGCAACGCGGTGCTCGCCGGTAACGCCGCCCGCTACGGCACGCCCGCCAACGTCCATCACCGCATTCCCGCCGACGACCACGTCCGTCGCGAGCGGCATCTCGCCGAGATCGAGGCGCAATGGGGGCCGGCTCCGGGCCGCCAGAACAGCAACGGCTCGGTCCTGTTCGTCCTCGGCGTGCAGCTCGGAAACGTCTTCGTCGGCGTGCAGCCGGGCTTCGGCTACGAGGGCGACCCGATGCGGCTGCTGTTCGAGCGCGGCTTCGCGCCGACGCACGCCTTCTCGGCCTTCTACCGCTACCTGCGCGAGGATTTCCGCGCCGACGCCGTGCTGCATTTCGGCACGCACGGCGCGCTGGAATTCATGCCCGGCAAGCAGACCGGGATGTCCGAATCCTGCTGGCCGGAGCGGCTGATCGGATCGCTGCCGAATATCTACCTCTACGCCGCCAACAACCCCTCCGAGGGCATGATCGCCAAGCGCCGCTCCGCGGCCACCATGGTCAGCTACATGACGCCGAGTCTCGCCCAGGCCGGACTCTATCGCGGCCTGATCGACCTCAAGAGTTCGATCGAGCGCTGGCGTGCCCTGGAGCCCGAGGCCGAAGGCGAGCGCCACGACCTCGCCGAGCTGATCCAGATCCAGGCCGCCGCCCTCGACCTCGTGCCGGCCGAGCCGATCTGGGCCGACGACCTCGGCGGCAAGGTGCTGAAGCTCGGCCTCGCGATCTCCGAACTCGAACACACCCTGATCCCGCACGGCCTGCACGTCGTCGGCCAGGGCACGCCGCCCGAAGAGCGGGTCGACCTGCTGCTCGCGCTGGCGGAGGCCTCGAACGGCCTGATCCCCGAGCGCGCCGGCATCGAAGCCCTGGTCGCCGGCGAGAGCATCGACGCGGCCCTCTCAGCCGGCGGCCTGCCGCTCGACGACACCCACCGCGCAGCCTTCACGGCCTTGCGCGAGACCGACGCACTGCTGTCACGCGACCACGAGATCCCCGCCCTGCTGCGGGCGCTCGACGGCCGCTTCATTCCCCCCGTCGCCGGCGGCGACCTGCTGCGCAACCCGTCCGTTCTGCCCACGGGCCGCAACATCCACGGCTTCGACCCCTACCGGCTCCCCTCCGCCTTCGCCGTGGCCGACGGCCGGCGGCAGGCCGACCGCATCCTCGCCCGCTATCGCGACGAGGGTGCGCCGCTGCCCGAGAGCGTCGCCATCGTGCTCTGGGGCACCGACAACCTGAAGAGCGAGGGCGGCCCGATCGCCCAGGCCCTGGCCCTCGTCGGCGCAACGCCCCGCTTCGACGGCTACGGCCGGCTCTGCGGCGCGACGCTGATCCCGCTCGAAACCCTCGGCCGCCCGCGCATCGACGTCGTGGTCACCCTCTCCGGCATCTTTCGCGACCTGCTGCCGCTGCAGACGAAGCTTCTCGCCGAGGCCTCGTTCCTCGCCGCCACCGCCGACGAGCCGGTCGAGCAGAACTTCGTCCGCAAGCACACCCTGGCCCATCAGGCCGAGCATGGCTGCGACATCGAGACGGCGGCGCTCCGGGTCTTCTCGAACGCCGAGGGCACCTACGGCGCCAACGTCAACCAGCTCGTCGAATCCGGCCGCTGGGAGGACGAGGACGAGATCTCCGAGACCTTCTCGCGCCGCAAGGGCTTCGCCTACGGCCGCGACGGCAAGGCCGCCGCGCAGCGCGGGCTGATGGCGAGCGTGCTCGCCAAGGTCGACCTCGCCTACCAGAACCTCGACTCGGTCGAAGTCGGCGTCACCTCCGTCGACCATTACTTCGACGGTCTCGGCGGCATGGGCCGGGCGGTGGCCCGCGCCAAGGGCGACGCGGTGCCGATCTTCATCAGTGACCAGACCCGGGGCGAGGGCGTCGTGCGCTCGCTCTCCGAGCAGGTCTCGCTCGAGACCCGTACGCGCATGCTCAACCCTAAATGGACCGAGGGCATGCTCGGCCACGGCTACGAGGGCGTGCGCCAGATCGAGGCGCATCTCACCAACACCATGGGCTGGTCGGCCACCTCCGGCGCGGTGGCGCCCTGGGTCTACCAGCGCATCACCGAGACCTACGTGCTCGACCCCGCCATGCGCGAACGCATGGCCGCGCTCAACCCGACCGCCTCGGCCAAGGTCGCCCAGCGACTGATCGAGGCGCACCGCCGCGGCTTCTGGACCCCCGACTCGGAGACGCGCGACGCGCTCGACCGTGCCGAGGAAGAGCTCGAAGACCGCCTCGAAGGCATCACGGCAAGTATCCCGGCAGGAGTCGCCGCATGAACATCGCCATTCGCAACCCGGTCATCGGACGCAAGGAAGAGGGCAGCCTCCAGGTCGAACTCGATCCGGACCTGAAGATCGACACCGCCAAGGTGTTCGCGGTCTACGGCAAGGGCGGCATCGGCAAGTCGACGACGTCGTCGAACCTCTCGGTCGCCTTTTCGAAGCTGGGCAAGCGCGTCCTACAGATCGGCTGCGACCCGAAGCACGATTCGACCTTCACGCTCACCAAGCGCCTCGCCCCCACAGTGATCGATGCCCTCGAAGCCGTCGGCTTCCACTCGGAAGAGCTGCGCGTCGAGGACTTCGTGGTCGAGGGCTATAACGGCGTGAAGTGCGTCGAGGCCGGCGGACCGCCCGCCGGCACCGGTTGCGGCGGCTACGTCGTCGGCCAGACCGTGAAGCTGCTCAAGGAGCATCACCTCCTCGAAGACACCGACGTGGTGATCTTCGACGTGCTCGGCGACGTGGTCTGCGGCGGCTTCGCCTCGCCGCTCCAGCATGCCGACCGGGCGGTGATCGTCACCGCGAACGATTTCGACTCGATCTTCGCGATGAACCGCATCGTCGCGGCGATCCACACCAAGTCGAAGAACTACAATGTCCGCCTCGGCGGCGTCATCGCCAACCGTTCGGCTAAGACCGACGAGATCGACCGCTTCAACGACGCCGTCGGCCTCAAGCGTCTCGCCCATTTCCCCGATCTCGACATCGTCCGGCGCTCGCGCCTCAAGAAGTCGACGTTGTTCGAGATGGAAGCCTCGCCGGAGCGCGACCTCGTCGTCGCCGAATACATGAAACTCGCCGAGACGCTCTGGGCCGGCGGCGATCCATGCCTCGCCACGCCGATGAAGGACCGCGACCTGTTCGAGTTCCTCGGGTTCGATTGAGGTTTTTCGCGCGATGACCAGCTCGACCTACAGCCTCCGCCGCGGCCAGCTCACCACCTATTTCGACCGCACCGCGGTCGAGGCCTGGTCGCGCCTGACCTCCGATGCGCCGGTCTCCAAGATCCGCGCGACGGTGCGGGCCGGGCGCGACGCCATGCGGGCGAACCTGCTCTCGTGGCTGCCGGAGGACATGACCGGCAAGCGCCTGCTCGATGCCGGCTGCGGCACCGGAGCGCTTGCCGTCGAAGCGGCCCGGCGCGGGGCCGAGGTCGTCGCCATCGACGTCTCGCCGACGCTCGTCGGCCTCGCCCGCGAACGCCTGCCGGAGATCGCCGGCCCCGGCTCGATCGACTTTCGCGTGGGCGACATGCTCGATCCCTGGCTCGGCCGCTTCGATCACGTCGTCGCGATGGATTCGCTGATCCACTATCGCAGCACCGACATCGTCCGCGCCCTGGCCGAACTGGCCCTGCGCACCGACGGCTCGATCGTCTTCACCGTGGCGCCGCGCACCGCGCTCCTCACCGTGATGCACGCGGCAGGCTCGTTCTTCCCGAAGAGCGACCGGGCACCCGCGATCGTGCCGGTCACCGAGGGCGGGCTGAAGCGGCTGATCGCCAAGGAATCGGCGCTGGGCCGTTTCTCGGTGGAGCGCACCAAGCGGATCAACAGCTTCTTCTACCTGTCGAACGCGCTGGAGCTTCGTCGCTCATGAAGCCGACCCGCGCCCTCACCGATGCGCTCCTGCGCATCGGCCCGTCGATCCTCCCCTTCGCCGACGCGGCGACGGTGGAACTGCCCCTTGGCCGCCTGCTCAGACTCGCGCTGTTCCAAGCCACCGTTGGCATGGCTGCGGTGCTGCTGATCGGCACGCTGAACCGGGTGATGATCGTCGAGCTCGAGGTGCCGGCCTGGATCGTCGCGGTGATGCTGTCGCTGCCGCTGGTCTTCGCGCCTTTGCGGGCGCTCGTCGGCTTCCGCTCGGACACGCACCGCTCGGTGCTGGGCTGGCGGCGGGTTCCCTACATCTGGTTCGGCACGCTGCTGCAGTTCGGCGGCCTCGCCATCATGCCCTTCGCCCTGCTGATCCTGTCCGGCGACACCACCGGGCCGCACTGGGTCGGCCACGTGGCGGCCGCACTCGCCTTCCTCCTCGTCGGGGCTGGGCTCCACACCACGCAGACGGTGGGCCTCGCGCTCGCCACCGACCTCGCCCCCGCCCATGCCCGCCCGAAGGTGGTCGCGCTACTCTGCGCGGCGCTGCTCGCCGGCATGGTGGTGAGCGCCCTGGTCTTCGGTCTGCTGCTGGCCGATTTCTCGCCGCTCCGGCTGATCAAGGTGATCCAGGGCGCGGCGGTCGTCACCATCGTGCTCAACGGCATCGCCCTGTGGAAGCAGGAAGCCCGCGACCCGAACCGGACGGACAAGTCCGCGCCGCGCGCGAGCTTCGCGGAGTCCTGGCGCGGTTATGCCGGTGACGGCACAGCACGCCGCCGCCTCGTGGCGATCGGCCTCGGCACGGCCGGCTTCTCGATGCAGGACATCCTGCTCGAACCCTATGGCGGCCAGATCCTCCGCCTGTCGGTCGGCCAGACCACGGCGCTGACCGCGATGCTGGCGGCCGGCGGCGGCATCGGCCTGATGATCGCGGCGCGCTGGCTCAACCGCGGCGGCGACGCCTTTCGCGTGGCGGCGGCCGGCAGCGTCATCGGCATCGCGGCCTTCTCCGCGGTGATCTTCGCAGCGCCCCTCGATTCGGCGCAGCTGTTCGCCGCCGGCGTCACCCTGATCGGCCTCGGCGGCGGCCTCTTTGCTCACGGGACGCTCACCGCCTCGATGGCCAAGGCCGGCCCGGAGGATACCGGCCTCGCCCTCGGCGCCTGGGGCGCGGTGCAGGCGACGGCCGCCGGCCTCGCCATCGCGGCGAGCGGCATCCTGCGCGACCTCGGCGCGGCGGTAGCCCAGTCCGGCGTGCTCGGCGAGGGCATGAACGAGCCGGCGATCGGCTACCTCATCGTCTACCACATCGAGATCGCCTTCCTGTTCGCGACGCTGATCGCGATCGGGCCGCTGGTTCGCGCAGAAACCGGCGCGAGTACCCGGACGGCACGCCCCGACGAGGGACGCGCGCGCCTGCTCACACCCAAGACCCTCGTCAACCACCCCAGCTGAACCTTCGGGAGAACGACCATGCTGCCGAGAGGCGAAATCACCGGATACATCGACGTCGCGCAGGTCACCCTGTACGCGTTCTGGATCTTCTTCGCGGGGCTGGTGTTCTGGCTGCGCCGCGAGGACCGCCGCGAGGGCTATCCCCTCGAGGCCGAAGCCTTCGGCCGCCTCAAGAGTCCGGATCCGGTGCTGATCCCGCGGCCAAAAGCCTTCCTCCTCTCGAACGGCATCACGAAATACGCGCCGGCGCCCGACCCGACCTACGATACCGACGTGGCGAGCCGGAAGCGCGAGCCCTGGCCGGGCGCCCCCTACGATCCCACCGGCAACCCGCTCACCGACCGCGTCGGCCCCGGCTCCTGGGCGAACCGCGACGACGAGCACGACCACACCTTCGACGGCCAGAAGCGGATCGTGCCCCTGCGCGTCGCCGACCATTTCGTGGTCCACGAGGACGGCCCGAACCCCATCGGCATGACCGTGTTCGGCGCAGACCGGCAGGTCGCCGGCACCGTCAGCGATCTCTGGATCGACCGCGGCGAATCCATGGTGCGCTACTACGAGGTCGAGCTCGGCGTCGGCGGCAAGCGCGTGCTGATGCCGGCGACCTTCTGCACCACCGGCAGCATCACCCGGACGGTGAAGTCCGAGGCGCTGCTCGCCGCGCAGTTCGCCGGCATCCCGACGACTGCCGACCCCGACTCGGTGACCCTGCAGGAAGAGGAGCGTATCGTCTCCTACTTCGGCGCCGGCACCCTCTACGCCACCCCGTACCGCGCGGAGCCGCTGCTGTGATGAAGAAGCCGGAGCCTTTCTCCCCCCGCGGCCTGCCCGAGCCGCTTCCCCCCGGCGAGCGCATCCTCTGGCAGGGTGCCCCCACCGTCACCGGCGCGTTTTCGCGGATCTTCCACGCCCGCCTCGTGACGGCGTGGTTCGCGCTGGCCGCCCTCGTCTTCGGCGGGCTGGCCGCCTCGGACGGCTCCTACGCCTCGGCGCTGGCCATGGCGGTGCCGACGCTGGCGATCGGCGCGGGCGCGCTGGCGCTGCTCCTGCTCTTCTCGTGGCTCGTCCACCGCACGACCGTCTACACCATCACCGACCGCCGCGTGGTGATGCGGGTCGGCATCGCTCTGCCGATCACGCTGAACCTGCCCTACGCCATGACGGAGGGCGCGGGCCTGCGCGGCTTCTCCGACGGCAGCGGCGACCTGCCCGTTCAGATGAAGGCCGGCGAGCGCGTCGCCTACCTCCACCTCTGGCCCCACGCCCGGCCCTGGCACGTCACCCAGCCCGAGCCGATGCTGCGCTCGATTCCGGAGGCGGAAAAGGTCGCAGCCCTGCTGGCGCGGGCACTCTCGGCCTATGCCGGGCAGGCCGATGCGGCTATGCCTGTGATCAAGACGCGGCAACGCGCAACCGATCGTCAGGGTGCGCTCGTCGCGGCCGGCGCTCGCTAGGCGATGTTAGGGGAGGCGGTCATGTCGGAGACTGCGCGAAAGGGCTCGCTGCCGCTGGCAGCGATGATCGGCGCCGGAGCCCTGATGGGGTTCACGATGCTCGCCGTCGGGATCGGCCGCAGCGAGAGCGTCGGCCTCACCCAGCTGCCCGCCGCCGAAGTCGTCTCCAGCGTCGCCTTCCGCGTGGCGGACGTGGCCGACGGCTCAATCGCCATGCGCGACGCCACCGACGACCGGCTGCTGCTGACGATCCATCCCGGCGAGGACAACTTCATGCGCGCGACGATGCGCGGGCTCGCCCAGGCGCGCCAGCGCGCCGGGCTTGGCCGCGAGGCGCCGTTCACGCTGACCCGCTACGACAACGGCACGCTGTCGCTGGACGACGACGCCACCGGCCGCAAGGTTCCGCTGGAGGCGTTCGGCCAGCCGAATGCGCTCGCCTTCGCCCGCCTGCTGCCCGGCGACACCGGGACGCCCCGATGAGCTGGATCGGCAAGACCGTCGTCGAGGTGCCTTGCACCGTGGAGATCGAGCACACGCCCGAGAGCCTCCACGCGCACGTCACCCTGGATGCCGGCTTCGAGATCGAGCCCGGCGACGAGGTTCAGGTGCACGACGCGCCGAGCCTGCCGCCCTTCGGCGAGCGCATCGTCGTGAAGCGCCAGGCCACCGTCACCCGGGCCGGCGCACTGGAGCGGGCCTGGACCAAGCTGATCGCGCATCTGGAGCTCACCGAGCTCTACGAAGTAAGTTTTTCCGAGCGGAGGACGCTATGAACGCCAACGTTCAGCCCCCGAATACCGGCCCCGTGCCGAGATACCCGGTCAACGAGTCGACCAAGTCGGCCCAGGAGACCACCTTCCTCTCCCCGCGCTTCTACACCACCGACTTCGTCGAGCTCGACAAGACGAACGTCGAGCCGGTGCGGCGCGAGTGGGACATCCTCATCGAGGAGCTGCGCGCCGACCCGAACAAGCGCCACTTCACCCGCGACGGCGCCTTCGACTGCGACCTGAACGCGATGGAGCCGGCGCTCCGCAAGGAGTTCCTGGATTTCCTCGTCTCGTCGATCACGGCCGAGTTCTCGGGCTGCGTGCTCTACGCCGAGATGCGCAAGCGCGCGAAGAACAAGGATATCAAAGAGCTGTTCGGCTTCATGAGTCGGGACGAGGCGCGGCATGCCGGCTTCATCAACGACACGCTGAAGGATTTCGGCATCGGCGTGGACCTGGGTTTTCTCACCAAGTCCAAGAAATACACCTTCTTCCGCCCGAAGTTCATCTTCTACGCGACCTACCTCTCCGAGAAGATCGGCTACGCCCGCTACATCACCATCTTCCGTGAGCTCGAACGGCATCCCGAGCGGCGCATCCACCCGATCTTCAAGTGGTTCGAACTCTGGTGCAACGACGAGTTCCGCCACGGCGAGGCTTTCGCCCTGCTGATGCGCGCGAACCCGAAGCTCACTCAGGGCGTGAACCGCTACTGGATCCGCTTCTTCCTGCTCGCGGTCTACGCGACGATGTATGTGCGGGACCATTGCCGCCCGGCCTTCCACAAGGCGCTCGGCGTCACGCCGACGGATTACGACTTCACCGTGTTTAGGATCACCTCCGAAATCTCGAAGCAGACCTTCCCGATCACGCTCGACATCGACAATCCGAAGTTCAAGCAGGGCCTCGACAAGCTCCTTGCCTGCTCGACCAAGATCGCCGAGGCGAAGGCCGAGGGTGGGGTCGCGGGCAAGCTCAAGCATGCTGGCCAGACCGTCATCGCCGCCGCCACCTTCGTGCGCCTGTATTTCCTTCCGGTGAAGGATCACCAGATGCCGGCCGACATCCGTCTCCAGCCGGTGTGGTAGGGCGCTTATGTCGGCCTACGCCACGCCTGCACTCTACGCGGTGCTGCTCTGGTGGTTCTCCACCGGGGTGATCCTGCTCTTGGATCACCTCCCGCGAAAGACCCACAAGTGGAGTATGGCCGGCGGGACGCTGGTGCTGTTCGCGGCCCTGTGGGCGATCGGCTCCACCGCATCGGACGCCACCGAGACCGGCGTCTACACCGCCTTCACGGCGGCGGTGCTGGTCTGGGGCTGGCAGGAGATGAGCTACTACATGGGCTTCGTCTCCGGCCCGCGGCCGGTGGCCTGCCCGCCGCACCTGCGCGGCGTCGACAAGTTCTTCGCGGCGCTGGCCACCAGCCTCTGGCACGAATTCGCGATCGTGCTCGGCGGCCTCGCCATCCTGGTGCTGACCTGGGGCCAACCCAACCACTTCGCGCTCTGCACCTACGCCACGCTGGTGCTGATGAACGCCTCGGCCCGGCTCAACATGTTTTTGGGCGTGCGCAACCTCAACGCCGAGTTCCTGCCGGCGCATCTGGGCTATCTCGCCGGCTTCCTCACCAAGAAGCCGATGAACCTGCTGTTTCCGTTCTCGGTGAGCCTCGGCACCATCGCGGTTGCGCTCATGGGTCGCGCGCTGTTGGCCGAGGGGATCGCCACCTATGAGGTGGTCGGCTTCACCCTGCTGGCGAGCCTGACGGCGCTGGCGGTGCTGGAACACTGGTTCCTGATGCTGCCGCTGCCCTCGGCCGCGCTCTGGCAATGGAGCCTGCCGGGCAACCGGGTCGCGCCCGCCGCGATCGAGACCAAGGACAGTGCGGCAGCCCCGCGCGACTGATCGAAACGAACACCGTGCGGGGAAAAACACCCGCGGTTTGGGAGGACGGCCATGGACTACGAAGCGTTCTTCGGTGCCGAGATCGCCGGACTCCATCGGGAGGGCCGCTATCGCGTCTTCACCGACCTCGAGCGTCATCGCGGCGGCTTTCCGCGCGCGACGCACCACACGGGGCAGGGGGAGCGCGAGGTCACCGTCTGGTGCTCGAACGACTATCTCGGCATGGGCCAGCACCCCAAGGTGATCGACGCCATGCACGCGGCGCTCGACCGCTGCGGCGCGGGCGCGGGCGGCACCCGCAACATCTCCGGCACCAACCATTATCACGTGCTCCTGGAGCGCGAGCTCGCCGACCTCCACGACAAGGAGGCCGCGCTGATCTTCACCTCCGGCTACGTCTCGAACTGGGCGGCGCTGGGCACGCTGGGCGCCAAGCTCCCCAACTGCGTGATCTTCTCGGATTCCGAGAACCACGCCTCGATGATCGAGGGCATCCGCTCCTCCCGCGCCGAGCGCCAGATTTTTCGCCATAACGATCCGGAAGACCTCGACCGCAAGCTCGCGCTGATCGAGCCGGGCCGCGCCAAGCTGGTAGCCTTCGAGTCGGTCTACTCGATGGATGGCGACATCGCGCCGATCGACGAGATCTGCGACGTCGCCGAAAAACACGGCGCGCTGACCTATCTCGACGAGGTCCACGCGGTCGGCCTCTACGGCGCGCGCGGCGGCGGCATCTCCGAGCGCATGGGCCTCGCCCACCGCCTCGACGTGATCGAGGGCACCCTCGGCAAGGCCTTCGCGGTTCACGGCGGCTACATCACCGCGAGCGAAAAGCTCTGCGACTTCGTGCGCAGCTTCGCCTCCGGCTTCATCTTCACGACCTCGCTGCCCCCGGCCGTCGCCGCCGGCGCCGCCGCCAGCATCCGCCACCTGAAAGGGTCCAGCGCCGAGCGCGCCCGCCACCAGGAGCGCGTCGCCCGCGTCCGCAAGGCGCTGGATGCGGCCAACATCCCCTACCTGCCCAACGCCTCGCACATCGTGCCGGTGATGGTCTGCGACCCCGTGCTCTGCAAGGCGATCTCCGACACCCTGCTCGACGAGTTCGGCATCTACGTGCAGCCGATCAACTACCCGACCGTGCCGCGCGGGACGGAGCGTTTGCGGATCACGCCGGGGCCGCTGCACACGGATGCGGATATCGACCATCTCGTGGGGGCGCTGAGCACGATCTGGCAGCGGATCGGGTTGCGGCAGGAAGCGGCGGAGTGAGGCTCCAAACCCTCCCCCCTCTGCGGGGGAGGGTGCCCGCGGAGCGGGCGGGAGAGGGGCCGGCTCCGAACTCTCCGGGACCGGCGCTCCCCTCTCCCGACCCCTGCTGACGCAGGGGCCACCCTCTCCCGCAGAGGGGAGAGGATTTCGCGCGCATCATCCGATAGCCGCGCGTCATTGCGAGCGAAGCGAAGCAATCCAGGGCCATTGCTCCGCCGGCATGGATATGGCCCTGGATTGCTTCGGCTCCGCCTCGCAATGACGGAGAAGCGTCTGAACCGAGTTAGGTCCGCGTGCCCACCTTCCCCTTCACCGCCATCGTCGCCCAGGACGAGATGAAGCTAGCCCTGCTGATCGCGGCGGTGGATCCGTCCGTCGGCGGGGTTCTGGTCTTCGGGGATCGCGGCACCGGCAAGTCGACGGCGATCCGGGCGCTCGCGGCTTTGCTGCCGAGCATGAAGGCCGTGCCCGGCTGTCCCTATGCCTGCGATCCGGCGAGCCCTCCGCAAGCCTGCCCGCATTGCGCAAAAAATCCGCGCCCGAAGAAGAACGTGCAGGTGCCGGTGCCGGTGGTCGACCTGCCGCTCGGGGCGACCGAGGATCGCGTCGTCGGCGCGCTCGATCTGGAGCGGGCGCTGAGCCTCGGCGAGAAGGCGTTCGAGCCGGGCCTGCTGGCCAAGGCCAACCGCGGCTTTCTCTACATCGACGAGGTCAACCTGCTGGAGGACCACCTCGTGGACCTGCTCCTCGACGTGGCGGCCTCCGGCGTCAACACCGTCGAGCGCGAGGGCCTGAGCCTGCGCCATCCGGCCAAATTCGTCCTCGTCGGCTCCGGCAACCCGGAGGAGGGCGAGCTGCGCCCGCAACTCCTGGACCGCTTCGGTCTCGCCTGCGAAGTCGTGACGCCCACCGAGATCAAGACCCGCATCGACGTCGTGCGCCGCCGCGACGCCTACGAGCGCGACCCGGACGCCTTCTGCGCCGCCCACGCCAAATCCGAGAAGGCGCTGCAGAAGAAGCTCACGAGCGCGCGCGAGCTCCTGCCGAGCGTGGACGTGCCCGACGCCGCCCTGGAAAGCGCGGCGCGCCTCTGCCTGGCGCTCGGCACCGACGGCCTGCGCGGCGAACTCACCTTGATGCGCACCGCCCGCGCGCTCGCCGCCTTCGAGGGCGCCAGCACGGTCACCGACGAGCACCTCAAGCGCATCGCGCCCTCTGCGCTCCGCCACCGCCTGCGCCGCAACCCGCTGGACGAATCCGGCTCGACCGCGCGGGTGACGCGGGCGGTGGCCGAGGTTTTTCCAGGATGATGCGCGGGCATCGCCTCCCTCCCCCTTGTGGGGAGGGATACAGGGTGGGGGTGGTGCAGCCTGGTCCGGTCGAGGCAAGCGGAACCACCCCCACCTCCAACTCCTCCCCACAGGGGGGAGGAGAGCCGCGGGCGCTTGCGCTGAAATCTGCGGCAAGGCGGCAGCCGAAGGTGAGGGGGACCCGCCGGACGAGCCTCCTATGGCAACGCCCCCTCATCCTCGCTTCGGCTGCGGCTCGGCCCTCTCCTAAACCGAAGTCGGGCCTGCGCGACTTCGGCAGAAAGTGCAGATATCGGGCAAGCCCGAGATCTTTGCGGAGAGAGGGAGCCTGCCGGCGTGCCTCCGGTGTCTGACCCCTCTCCCCTCTGGACCGACGCCCTCCGCGTCGCCGCGCTCCTCGCGGCAGAACCGTACAGCTGCGGCGGCATCGTGGTGCGCGCCGGGGCAGGGCCGGTCCGCGATCGGTGGCTGGCGACACTGCAGGCCGGCCTCCCGCAAAACGCCCCGATCCGCCGCATGCCCACCGGCATCGCCGACGACCGCCTGCTCGGCGGGCTCGACCTCGCCGCGACGCTCCGCGCCGGCCGCCCGGTGGCGCAGAGCGGCCTGCTGGCCGAGGCCGACGGCGGCCTCGTCGTCGTGCCGATGGCCGAGCGGCTCTCGGCCGGCACCGTGGCGCGGCTCTGCGCGGCGCTCGACACCGGCAGCATCAGCCTGGAACGCGACGGCCTGCGGGGCGTGCAGCCGGCGCGCTTCGGGCTGATCCTCCTCGACGAGGGCGGCGCGGACGAAGCGGCCGCCGAAGCGCTCGCCGACCGGCTGGCGTTCCGGGTGGATTTTTCGGGAGTCGGGCTGCGGGACATCGGCAGCGATCCGCTCGCCCAGTTCCGATTGTCCCACACCCACCCTCATCCTGAGATGCCCGCCCCAGCGGGCCTCGAAGGCGGGCTCGAGAGGGCACCGGGATCCCCGCAGCGCTCCTTCGCCGTTCGAGATCATGGCGTGGCCGGCGGAGATGGCGGCTCTCCTCCCCCCTGTGGGGAGGAGTTGGAGGTGGGGGTGGTTTCGCCTGACACCGCGCCGGCCGGTGGGACCACCCCCACCCTCGATCCCTCCCCACAAGGGGGAGGGACGATCGCCGACCCTATCGCCACGCTTTGCGCCGCCGCCGCCGATCTCGGCATCGCGTCGCTCCGCGGCCCGCTCCTCGCCGCGCGCATCGCCCGGCTCGCGGCACGGCTCGACGGCCGGACGGACTTGACGGAGGCCGACGTGATCGAGGCCGCCCGGCTCGTCCTCGCCCCCCGCGCCACGCGCCTGCCCGCCTCCGAACCGCCCGCGGACGCACCCGACGCGGAGGCCGAGCCGGAGGACGCGCCGCCGCCGGAGGCCGGCGAGCCGTCCCCGCCGCCCGACGATTCGGAGACCGAGGGCGAGACCACCCGGCAGGACCTCGACGCGATCGTGCTGGAGGCCGCCCGCGCCGCGATCCCCCCGAACCTCCTGGCCCAGCTCCTGGCCAGCGGCCCGCGCCTGCGCGACGGCAAGGCCGGGCGCATGGGCGCATCCTCGGCCGCGCCGCGCTCGGGCCGCCCGGCTGGAAGCCGGCCCGGCGATCCGCGACGTGGCCGGCTCGACCTGATCGCAACGCTGCGGGCCGCCGCGCCGTGGCAGCGGATCCGGCGGGGAGCCATCGGGACCGGCGGCGGACCGGCCCGCCGCGTCGTCGTCCTCCCCGACGACCTTCGTATCAAGCGCCTGCGCCAGCGCACCGAGACCACGACGATCTTCTGCGTCGACGCCTCGGGCTCGGCCGCGCTGGAGCGGCTGGCCGAGACCAAGGGGGCGGTGGAACTGCTGCTCGCCGAATCCTACGTCCGGCGCGACCGGGTCGCGCTGGTGGCGTTCCGGGGGGCAGGGGCCGAGATCGTTCTGCCGCCGACGCGTTCGCTGGTGCGGGCCAAGCGCGCGCTGGGCGGCTTGCCCGGCGGGGGCGGCACGCCGCTCGCCGCCGGAATCGACGCCGCCGCGACCCTCGCGCTCAACGTGCGCCGGGGCGGCGGAAGCCCGGTGATCGTGCTGCTCACCGACGGCCGCGCCAACGTCGCGCGCTCGGGGGAGGGCGGCCGGGCGCGGGCCGGCGAGGAGGCGCTGGCCGCCGGCCGTCTGCTCAAGGCCCTCGGCCTGCGCATGCTCCTCATCGACACCGGTACCCGCCCCGAGGGCGCCCGCCGTCTCGCGGACGTCGCCGATGCGCGCTACATTCCGCTGCCCTATGCCGATGCGAGCGGCGTGAGCGCCGCGGTGCGGGCCGCGATCGCCTGAGACTGGCGTGCCGGCGCGGCGAACGGTCGGGCCACGGAGTAAGAGACCACCATGGCGTTCTTCGAGACGGACCGCCCCGATTGGGAGCGCGACGGCGCCGACTGGCCGAACCGCGCCGCGAGCCGGTTCGTCGAGTCGGCGGGCCTGCGCTGGCACGTGCAGGAATTCGGCCCGGCGGACGCGCCCGTGCTGCTGCTGCTGCACGGCACCGGCGCGGCCACGCATTCCTGGCGGGACCTCGCGCCGCGTCTCGCACAGGATTTCCGGGTCGTCGCGCCGGACCTGCCCGGCCACGGCTTCACCGATCCGCTGCCGGCGGCGCGATTGTCCCTGCCGGGCATGGCATATGCCGTGGCCAGCTTGTTATGCACGCTCGGTGTTGTACCGGCATTGGCCGCGGGCCATTCCGCCGGCGCCGCCGTGCTCGCCCGGATGTGCATCGATGGCAGCATCGACCCGCGCCGGCTCATCGCCTTCAACGGCGCGCTCAAGCCCTTCCCGGGGCCGGCGGCGTTCCTGTTTCCGACCATGGCGCGGGTGTTGTTCCTCAACCCGGTGACGCCGAAATTCTTCGCCTGGACCGCCGACCGGCGGGCGGTGCAGCGGCTCATCGACGGCACCGGATCGCGGCTCGATGCGGCCGGGCTCGACCTCTACAAGCGCCTCTTCGCCAAGTCCGGCCACGTGGCCGGGGCCTTGGGAATGATGGCGAATTGGGATCTCGAAGCCCTCGACCGCGACCTGCCGCGCTTGAGGCAGCACACCGTCCTGGTCGTCGGCGGCGAGGACAAGGCGATCCTGCCGGAGACCGGTTTCGCGGTCCGCGACCGCCTGCCCGACGCCCGCGTCGAGCTGATGCGCGGGCTCGGCCACCTCGCCCACGAGGAGGCGCCGGAGCGCGTCGCCGAGCTCGTCTTGCGTGAGGCGCGTCTGGCAGGGGTTCTGGCCACGGAATCCGCCGAACCGTGATCCTCCTCGACCGGGCCTTGCACGTCGCATGGCGCGAACGTGATTGCGAACGACCGCCGTTTCCCTCTTGCCTGCCGGAAAATCCCCGCCATAGTGTCAGCCAATGTTGACACTCGACGCCAAGCCGAGCGCTGTTCTTGACACCGACCGCCGTCCGCACGCGGTGGTGATCGGCTCGGGATTCGGTGGTCTGGCGGCCGCCGTCCGGCTTGGCGCGCGCGGCTACCGCGTCACCGTGCTGGAGCGGCTGGAACAGCCGGGCGGCCGCGCCCGCGTCCACCGGCAGGACGGCTTCACTTTTGACGCCGGCCCCACCATCGTCACCGCGCCGTTCCTGTTCGAAGAGCTCTGGCAACTCGCCGGCCGGCGCATGGAGGACGACGTCGCGCTGGTGCCGATGTCGCCGTTCTACCGCATCCGTTTCGAGGACGGCGCGACCTTCGAATACAGCGGCGACGTCGACGCCATGCGCGAGGAGGTCAGGCGATTTTCGCCTGCGGACGTCGATGGTTACGAACGCTTCATGCAGCGCAGCGCCGAGATCTGCCGGGTCGGTTTCGAGGAGCTCGGCCACGTTCCCTTCGAGTCCGTCGGCGACATGCTGCGGATCGCGCCGGACCTGCTGCGGCTCGGCGGTCATCGCTCGGTCTATGCCACCGTGGCGAAGTTCATCCGCGACGAGCGGCTCCGGACCATCTTCAGCTTCCACCCGCTGCTGATCGGCGGAAACCCCTTCCGCGCCAGCGCGATCTACTGCCTGATCGCCCATCTCGAGCGGCGCTGGGGCGTGCATTTCGCGCTGGGCGGCACCGGCCGGCTGGTGGACGGGCTCTGCGATCTGATCCGCGGCCAGGGCGGCAGCATCCGCTGCGGTGCCGACGTGGCGACGATCCGCGTTACGGACGGCGCGGCCACCGGCGTGGTGATGCGGGACGGCAGCTGGCTCGACGCCGACATCGTCGTCTCGAACGCCGATTCCGCCTTCACCTACACGCACTTGCTCAAGGGCCACCGCCGCAGGCGCTGGAGCGACCGCAAGGTCGGCGCGGCGCGCTCCTCGATGGGTCTGTTCGTCTGGTATTTCGGCACGAACCGGAAATATCCGGACGTCGCCCACCACACCATCATGATGGGGCCGCGCTACCGAGAACTCCTGAAAGACATCTTCGAGACGAAAAAACTCGCTGAGGATTTCAGCCTCTACCTGCACCGGCCGACCGCGACCGATCCGCTGCTCGCCCCGCCCGGCCACGACGCCTTCTACGTGCTGGCGCCGGTGCCGAATCTCGCCGGCGGGCAGGACTGGGCAGCGATCGGCGAATCCTATCGCCGAAAGATCGAGGGCTTCCTCGAAGGCTCCGTCTTGCCGGGACTGAAGGACGCGATCGTGACCTCGAAGATCACGACGCCGCAGGATTTTTCCGACGACTTCCTGAGCTTCCGCGGCTCCGGTTTCGGGCTGGAGCCCGTGCTCACGCAATCGGCCTGGTTCCGGCCGCACAACAGGTCCGAAGACGTGAAGAACCTCTACCTCGTCGGCGCGGGGACGCATCCCGGCGCCGGGCTCCCCGGCGTGCTGTCCTCGGCCCGCGTCCTCGACAGCCTGGTGCCGGATGCGCACGTCTTTGCCTGACGCCCCCCTCGCCAGCGCCGCCGATCACGCCGCCTGCCGGGCCGCGATCCGCACGGGCTCGAAGAGCTTCTTCGCGGCCTCGACGCTGCTGCCGCCCGCGGTGCGGGTGCCGTCCTTCGGCCTCTACGCCTTCTGCCGCCTCTCGGACGACGCCGTCGACGAGGCCGGCAGCCGCGCCCGCCAGCGGATGGCGTCGGACCGCCTGGCGCAGCGCCTGAGTCTCGCCTATGCCGGCCGCCCCGCCAACGCGCCGGCCGACCGGGCGCTGGCCGACCTCGTCGCGCGCTACGCCATGCCGGAGGCGCTGCCCCGCGCCCTGCTCGAAGGGCTCGCCTGGGACGCCGGGGGCCGCCGCTACGCGACCCTCTCGGAGCTGACGGACTACGCCGCCCGCGTTGCTGGCGCCGTCGGCGCGATGATGACGCTGATCATGGGCGTGCGCGATCCGGCGGTGCTGGCCCGCGCCTGCGATCTCGGGGTGGCGATGCAGTTCACCAACATCGCCCGCGACGTCGGCGAGGACGCGCGAGCCGGCCGGCTCTACCTGCCGCTCGACTGGCTGGCGCAGGCCGGCATCGATCCCGACGCCTTCCTGGCCGACCCCGTGGCGAGCCCGGCGATCCGCTCCGTCGTGGCCCGCCTGCTCGATGCGGCCGAAATCCTCTATCGCCGCTCCGAACCGGGGATCGGCGGGCTACCGCTCGGCTGCCGTCCGGCGATCCGGGGGGCGCGGCTGATCTATGCCGAGATCGGGCGCGCCATCGAGGCGAACGGTCTCGATTCGGTCACGTGCCGCGCCCGCGTGCCCGGTTCGCGCAAGGCCGTGCTGCTCGCCCGCGCCGCGCTGCCGGCGCCTGTGCTCCCAGACGCCGCAGCGCCGCCGCTGCCGGAGACCGCCTATCTCGTCGACGCCGTCCGGGATCATCCGATGCCGGCACTCCCCGTGCCGCGCCGGCTGCCGGCATGGTGGGACGTGTCCGGCCAGGTCGCCCACGTGCTCGATCTCATCGAGCAATTGCAGGAGCGTGAGGCCTTCGCCGAGAACCAGCCGGGACAGCAGCGTCTGGAAACGGCGTAGGACAAACGGCCGTCAGATTCGCCTCTTCGGGTCGGCGGCAAACCCGAACGTGCGTCGCCGCAGATCGGGCACGGGACGCCGCCGCCGCGCATTGCCTACGGCGTTCGGCCATTGGCCGGCCCCGGCTCGCGGGACCGGCCAATGGCGTCGCCGGTTATCAGGCCGCGC
This sequence comes from Methylobacterium thuringiense, assembly GCF_022179645.1. Classification (GTDB taxonomy): domain Bacteria; phylum Pseudomonadota; class Alphaproteobacteria; order Rhizobiales; family Beijerinckiaceae; genus Methylobacterium; species Methylobacterium thuringiense. The sequence goes on along the minus strand of NZ_BPRA01000005.1, from coordinate 41,690 downwards.
GAACCGTCGCCAGGAAGCGCGAGACTTCGCTGCCGAGATGCTCGGACTGACGGGAGAGTTCTCCCGCCGAGCTGAGCACCTTAGAGGCGGCTGCGCCCGTCTCCTCGGCGGCGCTGGCGACACCGGCGATGTTGCTCGTCACTTCGCTGGTGCCGCTGGAGGCCTGGGCGACGTTGCGGACGATCTCCTGCGTCGCGGCGCCCTGCTCCTCGACGGCGGCGGCGATCGCGCTCGCCACCACGTTGATGTCGCGGATGCGGCCGGCGATGGTGCCGATCGCCGAGACGGCCTGACCGGTCACCGCCTGGATGTGGCCGATCTGGCCGGAGATCTCGTCCGTCGCCCGGGTGGTCTGGGCGGCGAGTTCCTTGACCTCCGCCGCGACCACCGCGAAGCCGCGGCCGGCTTCGCCCGCACGGGCCGCCTCGATCGTGGCGTTGAGCGCGAGCAGGTTGGTCTGGCCGGCAATGCTGGAGATCATGCCGACCACGTCGCCGATCCGGGCGGCGGCTTGGGTCAGCTCCTGAACGAGCCCGGCCGTCTGGTCGGCCTCGCCGACGGCGGCGCGGGCGAGATCCGCGGAGCCGCTGACCTGACGCCCGATCTCCGCGACCGAGCTGCCGAGTTCTTCCGCCGCCGCAGCCACGGTCCCGACATTCGAGGCGGCCTCCTCGGCGGCGGCAGCGACGGTGGTGGATTGCGATGCTGTCTGCGTAGCGGTCGCAGTCATGGTCTGCGCGGTGGCCTGCAGCTCGGTTGCGGAGGACGAGACCATCGCCACGATGCCGCCGACGGCATTCTCGAACCCGTCCGCGAGCTCGATCATCGTCCGGCGGCGCTCGACGGCGGCGGCCTCGTCGGCGATCTGCTTGCGCTCGGCCTCTTCGGCGGCCTTCTTCGCGACCATCGTCTTGATGGCTTCGACGGCACGTCCCACCGCACCGATCTCGTCGCCGCGTGCCGCCTCGGCGATGTCGGCGTTGATGTCGCCCTTCGCCATGCGCTGCAGGATGCCGACGAGGCTTCCGATCGGGCGGGTGACGCCGAACACCACGACGGCGATGCCGGCGACGATCCCGGCGAGCATGCCCAGCGCGCTCACCACCATCATGGTGTTGCGCGTCGCATCGGTCTGCTCCGACAGGGAGGCGGCACCCTTCTGCATGAAGGTCTGGATGTCGCCCGAGAGTGCACTGATCGAGGCGATGAACGGCAGGAATTCCGGATCGATCGTACGGCGCATCAGATCGGTCGCGGCCTGTCCCTGGCCTTGGTTCAGGAGCACGCGTGCCTCGGTCCAGAAGCCGATCAGGCGATCGATCTTGACCCGAGCCTCGTCGATCCGATCCGCGAAACTCGGAGCCTGGCTGCGCACGTCACCGATGATGGTACGGAGCTGATCCATGGCCGCACCGAACTGCGTGTCCATGCGGCGGAGCTGCTCCGCATTCGGCTCGGTGGCCATACGGGACGCATAGAACTGCGTCTCGAAGAGAAACCGGTTGATCCTGCGTCCGTTCGCGACGGCTGCCGCCTCCTTCCTGATGAAGAGGCCGTAGGCCGTGTCGACCGCGGCCATTTGCGATTGCGCGTACCAGATACACCCGCCAATGATTGCGCCGATCAAGACCAATACCGAAAGTAGCTTCGTCAAGATTTTGAATCGAGCAAGAAATTGCACGGCTGCCCCCATCGAACATAACGGATAACAGTCTTTCCCAGTCCTTGCTTAATGGACCCTTAAAATACTCAACACTCGAATGAAATCGACGTTTTTTGAGAGAACCATGATTGTCGGTTGCAATTATGTATTTAAACAACCATCCATCGCAGCAATAAAATTGCTGGTCTATAAGATATACTTCATTGCAATCTTGGATGACACGCGCACTGCGTGTTTTTGATACAGATATACACCTAAAAATTGATCGAAGTGGAATACCGGCGCGCATTACGAGGGACGGATCCGTCGGCGATCCGTCACCCCGGCGCGCGCGGCATCCGGAACGGCAGCATCAGCCGCACGACCGGGTTCATGAAGCGATCGAGCACGAGGCTCTCGTGGACCGGCCTCACCGCCTCTCCGGCAAGCGTCGAAGAGAGCAGGGAGCGGGCATAGAACGGCGTGTCCTCGAAGGTCCGCACCACCTGTGCCGCGCCGTCGTCGCTGCGCGTCGGCCGGGGAATGCGCCAGAGCCGGGTCGCCGGCACATCGGCCGCGAGCGGCGGGCGGATGTCGCGGCGGCTGCCGTCGCGTCCGAAGTTCAGCGAGAGGTTCTGCCCGGAGCCGTCGCGGCGCTCGACGTCGTAGAGGATGGCGGCGCCGTCCTTCAGGTCGGCCCGGCACCAGCTCCAGCGTGAGAACGACTCGGCCAGCGGCCGGTCGCCGTCGTTGGTGTCGAAATACCCGGTTCCCGTCCAGGACATCGCGGGCTCGTCGAGGGCGACGTCGATCCGGGAGGAGGGGGCCATCGGCCACCAGCGGTGCTCGCCGTGGGTGTCGAGGGTGAAGGGATTCTGGGTGATCCCGTTCGGCCGCACACGCACGGTGCCGCGGATGGCGCGCGGGATCGGCGAGGAGCGCTCGTCGATACGGATGGTCAATTCGGTGCCGTCCCAGGCCAAGGAACTCGGGCCGATGGCGATGTGCTGCGCGTCCCGCGAGAGCTGTGAGCGGCGTCGCTCCGTCATGGCGAAACGGTTGGCGCGCTCGCCGTAGAGCACGACGTTCACGGCGCAATGATCGAACGGGTCCTGCTTCCGGTCCCAGGTGTAGTAGGGCGAAAACACGCTGCCGATGAAGGCGATGATGGTGAGGCCCTGGCGGCCGTCCTCGCTCAGGGCGTCGACGTACCACCAGACATAGCCGCCCTTGGCGACCGGGCCGTCAAAACGCGGTCCGCGAGCAGAGCCTCCGCTGCCAGTCGTCCGGACTGCGCCGCCATCGGCACGCCCGGTCCCGGATGCACGCTGCCCCCCGCCAGGTAGAGCCCCGGTACCTTCGTGCGCGACCCCGGCCGCTTGAACGAGGCCATCCAGCCGTGCGCCGCCCGGCCGTAGAGCGCCCCGCCCGTCGCCGGAAACAGCGCCTCGAACCCCTCCGGCGTCGTCACCGTGGCCGGTTCCGACTCCGCCAGCGTGAGCCCGCACGCCGCCAGGCGCCGGCGCCAATTCGTCTCGCATGTCTCGATCTCCGAGGGCGGAAAGGGCTTCTCACGCCCGTCGGCGGGCGCGTTGACGAGGAGGAGCAGGCGCTCCGGGCGGCCGGGATCGGCGCAGGAATCGCCGCGATCCTGGGCGCAGATATAAACGGTCGGGTCCGCCGGCAGCCGGCGCCGATCGAGGATCTCCGAGAACTCTTCGCGGTAGTCGCGCGAGAAGAACACTGTGTGGTGCGCCAGCGGAAAGCCCTCGGTCCGGGCGTTCAGGCAGAAGGTGACGGCCGAAAGCGAGCGGTCCGAGGGCGCTATGCGGTCGCCGGCCGAGGCCGCATCCGGCCCGAAAAGGCCATGCCCGACGGCGGCGACATCGGCATTGGCGATCACCGCATCCGCCGCGATGCGCTCGCCATCCGCCAGGATGACCCCAGTGGTGCGGCCGCCCCGAGTCTCGATGCGGGCGACCTCGGCGCCGTAGCGGATCGTCGCCCCGTTCTCGATGGCGAGATCGGCGATGGCGCGGGCGAGGCGGCTCAACCCGCCCTCAACCAGCCAGACACCCGCCTGCTCCACATGGGCGACGAGCATCAGTGTGGCCGGTGCCGCGAAGGGTGAGGAGCCACAGTAGGTCGCGTAGCGCCCGAAGAGCTGGCGCAGGCGCGGATCCCGAAAGTAGTCGCCGAGCGCCGACCACAGCGTCGTGAAGGGCTGGATGCGCCAGAGGTCGCCGATGCCCGAGAGGCCGACACGGCGGCCGAGATCGATCGGGCTCGGCCGCGCCCCGCGGATGAACGGGCCTTCGAGGGTGCGATAGACCTCGGCAGCGCGGGCGCAGAAGCGCCGGTAGCCGTCGGCCTCGCGCGGGCCTGCGAAGGCCGCGATGGCCTCGGCCGAGGCGTCGACATCCGCGAAAAGGTCGAGGCGCTCGTCGGCACTCCAGGCGTGGCGGGCGAGCAGGCTCGCGGGCTTGAGCGCAAGGCGGTCGGCGAGCGACGCTCCGCACTCCGAGAAAATTTCCTCGAAGACCCAGCGCATGGTGAAGACGGTGGGGCCGGCTTCGATCGCGGCCCCGCCGACGGGGAGCGACCGCATCTTGCCGCCCGGCGCGGCGCCGCGTTCGAGCAGCGTCACGTCGAGTCCGGCATGGGCCAGCTTCAGGCCCGCGACGAGCCCCGCCACGCCGGCGCCGATCACGATGACGCGGTTTCCAGCCACGAACGCAGGCTCCTCCCCAAAGGCGACGTTGACCGGCCGCTCCAAAGTGTCAATAAAGACTGACACGTTGCTTTGACAACGGACAATGACACAGGGAGAGGCGCGATGGATGCCGGCAGGCGGATCGAAACGGCCCTCGATGCAGCCGTGGCCCACGCGGAAGCGCCCGGCGCGCCGCCGCGTCTCGCGGAAGCCATTCGATACGCCGTGTTTCCCGGCGGCCACCGTATCCGGCCGCGCCTCTGCCTCTCAGTGGCCCGGGCCTGCGGCGACGACGACCCGGCCGCCGCCGACGCCGCAGCCGCCGCGATCGAGTTGCTGCATTGTGCGTCACTCGTCCACGACGATCTGCCCTGCTTCGACGATGCACCGATGCGCCGGCAGAAGGCGTCGGTGCATGTCGCCTTCGGCGAGCCACTCGCCGTGCTCACCGGCGACGCGCTGATCGTCGCCGCGTTCGAGACCCTGGCGCGGGGCGCAGCGCGCCACCCGCAGCGCCTCGCCGCTCTCGTCGGGCTCGTCGCCCGCGCCGCCGGCTCGCCGGCCGGCATTGTGGCGGGACAGGCCTGGGAATCCGAGCCCTACGTCGCGCTCAGCGACTATCAGCAGGCCAAGACCGGCGCCCTGTTCGCAGCCTCGACCGTGGCCGGCGCGGCGGCGGCGGGTGCGCAGCCCCTGCCGTGGCGGCTCCTCGGCGAATGTCTTGGGGAAGCCTACCAAGTCGCCGACGACCTGCGCGACGTCGCCTGTCGCCAGGAAGAGATCGGCAAGCCCGCGGGCCGCGACGCCACCCTCGGCCGGCCGAATGCTGCGGCGCTCCTCGGCACCGACGGCGCCCTCGAGCGGCTGAAGCGGCTGACGCAGGAGGCCATCGAGGTTATCCCGGCCTGCCCGGGAGCCGATGCGCTCCGGGCCGAGATCGAGGCCCAGACTCGGCTGTTCCTGCCGACAAGCCTCGCACATCTGGTTGCGGCCTGAGCCGCGAGATGCCGGCGCTCGCCGCCACGCCTCCCGCTCCGATGCGGCGATCGTGGCGGGAGCGTTGGCTCGCCTTCCGCAACGGCCGCATCGCGAGCCCGGCCTTCCAGCGCTGGGCCACCGGATTTCCGCTCACCCGCGGCATTGCCCGGCGCAATACCCGGGCGCTGTTCGATCTCTGTGCCGGCTTCGTCTACTCGCAGGTACTGTTCGCCTGCGTCCGGCTCGATCTGTTTCGGATGCTGGAGCCGGGCCCGCAGGGCCTCGAGGATCTGGCGCGCAGGCTCGGCCTCCCCAGAGAGCGCGCCGAACGGCTGCTGAAGGCAGCGGCTTCGCTCAAGCTCGTCTCCGCCTTGCCGGACGGCCGTTACGCGCTGGCCGATCTCGGTGCCGCGCTGATCGGCAACCCCTCGGTCGCGGCGATGATCGAGCATCACGCCATGCTCTACGCGGACCTCGCCGATCCGGTGGCGCTGCTGCGCGGCGAAGCCGGATCGACGCGGCTCGCAGAATACTGGCTCTATGCGGACCACGCGCGCCTCGGCGCGGCCGGCGACGAATCGGTCGCAGCCTATAGCGGGCTGATGTCTGCCTCGCAGGCCCTCGTCGCCGAGGACGTGCTCGACGCCTACCCGCTCGACGATCACGCCTGCCTGATGGATGTCGGCGGCGGCGAGGGCGCCTTTTCGGCTGCAGCAGCTCGTCGACACGTTTCGATGAAACTCAAATTGTTCGATCTGCCACCGGTGGCGGCGAGAGCGGCACGCCGGCTCGCGGAACTGGGGCTCAGCGGCCGGGTGGACTGCCTCGGCGGCAGCTTTCACGGCGGCGCGCTGCCGACAGGCGCCGACGTGATCTCTCTCGTGCGCATCGTCCACGACCATGACGATTCCGCTGCCGCGGCGCTGCTGCGCGCCGCCCATTCCGCACTCCCCCCTGGCGGCACGCTCCTCATCGCCGAGCCGATGGCGGGGACGCCCGGGGCCGAGCCGATCGGCGACGCGTATTTCGGCTTCTACCTCCTCGCCATGGGTAGCGGCCGCGCCCGCACCGCCACCGAACTGCAAGACATGCTCACGGCTGCAGGCTTTGCGGAGATCCACGAAATCCGGACCCGTCGCCCGCTGCTCACGCGACTGATCACGGCAAAGAAAGTCGCAAAAGTGTAAAGAGCGCTTGACGCTCTGATATGTCCACGTAGGATGACAACAAGCGATACCGCATACGGACGGAGTCGCAAGCAGGGGTGGAAGATCCAGGACATGGACGCGCTCGCCGTCATCCTCGAACGACCGGAGCAGCTGGCGCTCAACCGCCTGGCCCTGACTCCCGCCGTCGAAGGCGACGCCGTGGTCGCGGTCTCCTGGAGCGGCATCAGCACCGGGACGGAGCGCCTGCTCTGGTCGGGCCGGATGCCGAGCTTCCCCGGCATGGGCTACCCGCTGGTCCCCGGCTATGAATCCGTCGGCACGATCGTCGAAGTCGGCGCCGAGGCTGACCTCAAGGTCGGCGACACCGTCTTCGTCCCCGGCGCACGCTGCTTTGGCGAAGTCCGCGGCCTGTTCGGCGGCGCGGCCTCCCATCTCATCGCCCCGGCCTCCCGCCTCATCGCGGTCGATCCGGCGCTCGGCGACCGCGCCTGCCTGATGGCTCTGGCCGCAACCGCCTATCGAGCGCTCGGCGGGATCGCGCCCGGCACCAAGCCCCTCATCGTCGGGCACGGCGTGCTCGGCCGGCTGCTGGCGCGGCTCACCGTGGCGGCCGGCGCGGAGCCGACGGTCTGGGAAACCAACCCGGTCCGGGCCGCGGGGGATTTCGGTTACGAGGTGATCGACCCGTCGGCCGATCCGCGCCGCGACTACGCGATCATCACCGACGTTAGCGGCAGTGCGAGCCTGCTCGACACGCTGATCGGCCGGCTGGCGCCCGGCGGCGAGATCGTGCTCGCCGGCTTCTACGAGGCGCCGCTTTCCTTCGCCTTCCCGCCCGCCTTCATGCGGGAGGCGCGCATCCGGATTTCCGCAGAGTTCAAGTCCGAAGATCTCGCCGCGACCACGGCACTGATCCAGGGCGGACGCCTCTCGCTCGACGGCCTCATCACGCACCGCGTGCCAGCGCTCCAGGCGCAAGAGGCCTACCGCACGGCGTTCGGCGACCCCGAATGCCTCAAGATGGTCCTCGATTGGAGAGCCTGTTCATGAATGTCCAGCTGAACAAGGCGGCCCTGAACAACGCCCAAGCGCTTCGCGACGAAGCGGCGATCGAGCCGGATCCGGTCTCGACCGCGCCGGTGAAGAAAGAAACCCAGATCATCGCGATCTACGGCAAGGGCGGCATCGGCAAGTCTTTCACGCTGGCCAACCTCAGCTACATGATGGCCCAGCAGGGCAAGAAGGTCCTGCTGATCGGCTGCGACCCGAAGAGCGACACCACCTCGCTGCTCTTCGGCGGCAAAGCCTGCCCGACCATCATCGAGACCTCGACGAAGAAGAAGCTCGCCGGCGAGCAGGTCGCCATCGGCGACGTCTGCTTCAAGCGCGACGGCGTCTACGCGATGGAGCTCGGCGGGCCTGAGGTCGGCCGCGGCTGCGGCGGCCGCGGCATCATCCACGGCTTCGAGCTGCTGGAAAAACTCGGCTTCCACGAGTGGGGCTTCGACTTCGTCCTGCTCGACTTCCTCGGCGACGTCGTCTGCGGCGGCTTCGGCCTGCCGATCGCCCGCGACATGTGCCAGAAGGTCATCGTCGTCGGCTCGAACGACCTGCAGTCGCTCTACGTCGCCAACAACGTCTGCTCGGCGGTCGAATACTTCCGCAAGCTCGGCGGCAATGTCGGCGTCGGCGGCCTCGTCATCAACAAGGACGACGGCACCGGCGAGGCCCAGGCCTTCGCGGACGCGGTCGGCATCCCGGTCCTCGCCTCGATCCCGGCCGACGACGACATCCGGAAGAAGAGCGCGAATTACGAGATCATCGGCAAGCCGGACAGCCGCTGGGCCTCGCTGTTCGAAACCCTCGCGCAGAACGTCGCCGAGGCGAAGCCGAACCATCCGACCCCGCTCTCGCAGGATGGCCTGCTCGGCCTGTTTTCCAGCGAGACCACCGGCCGCAACGTCGTGCTGGTGCCGGCCACGTTCGAAGACATGTGCGGCTCGACCCCGCTCGTGAAGCCGTCCCTCGAAGTCGTCTACGACGAGGTCTGAGCGGATGGCGGTCTCCCTCGACATCGCAAGCCTTCGCGCCCGCCGGGAAACCCCTGCCTCGCGCGTCGCCGCCTCCCAGGGTGCGGAGGCGATCAACCTCGCCGCCACGCAGGGCGACGGGATCGGCTGTCACGCCGGCAAGGACGCGATGCGGGCCTCGGCCGAAGCCGCCGGGATGTCCGAGACCCTGGAGCAGCTGCGGAAAGACTATCCGGCCGGGCCGCACGACCAGCCGCAGAGCATGTGCCCGGCCTTCGGTTCGCTCCGCGTCGGCCTGCGCATGCGCCGCACGGCGACGATCCTCTCCGGCTCGGCCTGCTGCGTCTACGGCCTGACCTTCACCTCGCATTTCTACGGCGCGCGCCGGACCGTGGGCTACGTGCCCTTCAATTCCGAGACGCTGGTGACCGGCAAGCTGTTCGAGGACATCCGCGAGGCGGTGTTCGAGACGGCCAAGCCAGAGGATTACGACGCCGTCGTCGTGATCAATCTCTGCGTGCCCACCGCGTCGGGCGTGCCGCTGCGCCTCCTGCCGAAGCAGATCGACGGAGTCCGCATCATCGGCATCGACGTGCCGGGCTTCGGCGTGCCGACCCATGCGGAAGCCAAGGACGTGCTCGCCGGCGCGATGCTGAAATTCGCCCGCACAGAGGCCGAGCAGGGCCCAGTCCAGGCCCCGCGCGGCGGCCGCTCGGGCAAGCCGACGGTGACGTTGCTCGGCGAGATGTTCCCGGCCGATCCGGTCGTGATCGCTTCGCTGCTGGAGCCACTCGGCCTCGCCGCCGGTCCGGTGGTGCCGACGCGCGAATGGCGCGAACTCTACGCAGCGCTGGACGGCGCAGCGGTGGCGGCGATCCATCCGTTCTACACCGCGAGCATCCGCGAGTTCCAGGCGGCCGGCCGGCCGATCGTCGGCTCTGCCCCGGTCGGCCACGACGGCACGGCCGACTGGCTCGACCGGATCGGGGAGGCCTGCGGCGTCGCCCGCGACGTGGTCGAGACCGCGAAGAACCGGCTCCTGCCCGGCATCCGCGGCGCGCTCTCGGCCATGCCGATCACCGGCCGGATCACGCTCTCGGGCTACGAGGGTTCGGAACTGCTGGTCGGGCGCCTGCTCGTCGAGAGTGGCGCGGATCTGCGCTACGTCGGCACGGCCTGCCCGCGCACGCCCTGGTCGGATGCCGACCGCGAATGGCTCGAAGCCAAGGGCGTCCGGGTCCAGTTCCGCGCCTCGCTCGAAGACGATCTCGCGGCGATGCATGAATACCGGCCGGACCTCGCCATCGGCACGACGCCGGTGGTGCAGAAGGCCAAGGAACTGGCGATCCCGGCTCTCTACTTCACCAACCTGATTTCGGCACGGCCGCTGATGGGTGCCGCCGGCGCCGGCTCGCTCGCCAAGGTCATCAACGCCGCGCTCGCCAACAAGCCCCGCTTCGACGCGATGCGCGACTTCTTCGAGGGCGTCGGCACCGGCTTCGCAGCCGGCGTCTGGCAGGAGACGCCCCAGGCCAAGCAAGGCCCCAAGGTTCAGGTCGCCAAAAAGCACGATCCGATCGGGGAGATGGCCTGATGCTCGTCCTCGATCACGACAGGGCCGGCGGCTACTGGGGCGCGGTCTACGTCTTCACCGCGATCAAGGGTTTGCAGGTCGTCATCGACGGTCCGGTGGGCTGCGAGAACCTGCCGGTCACCTCGGTGCTGCACTACACCGACGCGCTGCCGCCGCACGAACTGCCGATCGTCGTCACGGGCTTGGCCGAGGAAGAGCTCGGCCGTCACGGCACCGAGGGCGCGATGAAGCGGGCGCATGCCACGCTCGATCCGGGCCTGCCGAGCGTCGTCGTCACTGGCTCGATTGCCGAGATGATCGGCGGCGGCGTGACCCCCGAGGGCACCGGCCTGCAGCGCTTCCTGCCGCGCACCATCGACGAGGATCAGTGGCAGGCCGCCGATCGGGCGATCTCCTGGCTCTGGCAGGAATACGGCGCCAAGAAATTCGCGAAGAAGGGCATTCCGGCCCGTCCCGAGCGCAAGCCCGGCGAGAAGCCGCGGGTCAACATCATCGGCCCGGCCTACGGCACCTTCAACATGCCGTCCGATCTCGCCGAGATCAAACGGCTGGTCGAGGGGTTGGGCGCCGAGATCAACCTGACCTTTCCGCTCGGCAGCCACCTCGCCGACGTGCCGAAGCTCGTCAACGCCGATGCCAACATCTGCCTCTACCGCGAGTTCGGCCGGCTGCTCTGCGAGAGCCTGGAACGCCCCTACCTGCAGGCGCCGATCGGCCTCCTCTCGACCACCAAGTTCCTGCGTTCGCTCGGTGAGATCCTCGGCGTCGATCCCGAGCCGTTCATCGAGCGGGAGAAGCACACCACGATCAAGCCGGTCTGGGATCTCTGGCGCTCGGTGACGCAGGATTTCTTCGGCACCGCAAGCTTCGGGATCGTGGCGACGGAGACTTATTCCCGCGGCGTGCGGCACTTCCTCGAAGACGAGATGGGGCTGCCCTGCACCTTCGCCGTCGCGCGCAACGCCGGGGAGAAGACTGACAACGCCGCCGTGCGCGCCGCCATCAAGGCAAATCCGCCACTGGTGCTGTTCGGCTCCTTCAATGAGCGCATGTACCTCGCCGAGTGCGGCGGCCGCGCGGTCTTCGTGCCGGCCTCGTTCCCGGGGGCGATCATTCGGCGGCACACCGGCACCCCCTTCATGGGCTACGCCGGGGCGACCTACCTGGTTCAGGAGGTCTGCAACGCCCTCTTCGACATGCTCTTCCACATCCTGCCGCTCGCCCGTGACATGGATGCGGTGGAGGCGACGCCCTCGCGGATGCACCGCGAGCTGCCCTGGGACGCGGATGCCCGCGAGCAGCTGGGCACGATCGTCGATTCCCATCCCGTCCTGGTGCGCATCTCGGCGGCCAAGCGCCTGCGCGATGCGGCCGAGCGGAGCGCGCGGCGCGAGAACGCCGATGCCGTCGCCCTCGACCATGTCGCGCGCGCCCAGGCCGACCTGTCCATGGGAGCCGCCGCATGAGCGCCGCGACCACCCCCTTTCCCGACCGGCACCTTCGGGTGCGCAGCACGGAGTCCCAGGCCATGCAACGTACGATGTCCTCGCCGTCGCGGCAGCACCAGGAAGCTTTGCAGTTCCGGCTGATCCTGGCGGCGACCTACCCCTTCTTCCTGATCGCGGCCCTGGTGCAGCGCGTGCTGCCCGGCAGCGCCGCGCAGCGTCCCGGCATGCCGGTCGCGCGCCGATCCATTTTTGGCGAAGCCAAGGCCATGGCCGTCTCGGCCATCCCCTTCGCCTTCATGGGCTGACCGGGCGCTTACGCCCGAGGCTCACACCGAATTCTTCCGTCCGGTGGCACGGGGGAAGACAGCCGTGATTGCATCGAGTCACGGCCACGACCCGTCGCTCCTTCTGAAAGGTGCGGCCAACACAAACGGAGGTTCGATCGATGGCTAACGGAGTAACCGAAAGACCGAGCAGCCTATCGGGGCTGACGGAACCTGAAGCCAAGGAGTTCCACGCGATCTTCCTGACGAGCTTCATCATCTTCACGGCGATCGCCGTGGTCGCTCACATCCTCGTCTGGCTGTGGCGTCCGTGGCTGCCTGGACCGCAGGGCTACACCTCCCTCGAGGGTGTGACCCAGACGGCCCAGTCGCTTCTGTCGATGATCGTCTGAGGGGGAGCGCACCATGCACAAGGTTTGGCTTCTGTTCGATCCGCGGCGGACTCTCGTCGCGCTGTTCACCTTCCTGTTCATCCTGGCTCTGCTGATCCACTTCATCCTGCTCAGCACGGACCGGTTCAACTGGCTGGAAGGCGGAAAGAAGTCCGCAGCCAACGAGCATTCGCTCGTCCTGCAGACGATGCCCTCCTGAGGGCGGTGAGCTGCGGCGACGCCCCGCGTCGCCGCGAACCCGCGGACGGGTCGCCGGCCTGACGGTGCCCGCCCGCGGTCGCGAGTCTCCACCGACGAGCCCGATCGGTGATCGTCTCCGGAGACTGCTTTCCGACCGACAAGTTGGCTCCGTGCGACGACCCGATGCGGTCGTTTCACGGCGCCAGCACTCCCCGACGGTCCAGCCCGAAGGTGCCGCGATGGCGATGCTGAGCTTCGAAAGAAAATACAGGGTTCGCGGCGGCACGCTCGTCGGCGGCGACCTTTTCGACTTCTGGGTAGGGCCGTTCTACGTCGGGTTCTTCGGCGTCACGACCCTGTTCTTCGCGATCCTCGGGACCGCATTGATCATCTACGGGGCGGCCCTCGGGCCAACCTGGAACATCTGGCAGATCAACATCGCGCCGCCCGACCTCAAATACGGCCTCGCCCTTGCGCCGCTGAAGGAAGGCGGCCTCTGGCAGATCATCACATTCTGCGCGATCGGGTCGTTCGTGTCCTGGATGCTGCGCGAGGTCGAGATCTGCCGAAAACTCGGCATCGGCTACCACGTGCCCTTCGCCTTCGGCGTGGCGATCTTCGCCTACGTGTCGCTGGTGGTGATTCGGCCGTTCCTGATGGGCGCCTGGGGCTACGGCTTCCCCTACGGCATCTTGAGCCACCTCGATTGGGTGTCGAACACCGGCTACCAGTATCTGCACTTCCACTACAATCCGGCGCACATGCTGGCGGTGTCGTTCTTCTTCACGACGACCTTCGCCCTGTCGCTGCACGGCTCCTTGATCCTGGCCTCGACCAATCCGCCCAAGGGCGAGACCGTGAAGACCCCGGAGCACGAGGACACCTACTTCCGCGACACCATCGGCTACTCGATCGGCACGCTCGGCATCCACCGGCTAGGCCTGTTCCTGGCGCTCTCGGCGGGCTTCTGGAGCGCGGTCTGCATCATCATCAGCGGGCCGTTCTGGACCCGGGGCTGGCCTGAATGGTGGGGCTGGTGGCTCAATCTTCCGGTCTGGCGTTAAGGGGGCTCGCAGACGATGGCCTACTACCAGAACATCTTCACCCAAGTGCAGGTCCGGCCCCTCGTGCCGGAGCAGGGAGTTCCCGTCTCGACCGACAATCGCATCGGGAAGCCCTTCAACAGCTACCTGGCCGGCCTCTTCGGCAACAGCCAGATCGGCCCGATCTACGGCGGCTATATCGGCATCCTCTCGGGCGTCTGCTTCCTGATCGCCTTCGAGATCATCGGCCTCAACATGCTGGCCTCGGTGAACTGGGATCCGGTGCAGTTCGTGCGCCAGCTGCCCTGGCTCGCCCTCGAGCCGCCGCGGCCGGAATACGGGCTCAAGATCCTGCCGCCGCTCAACAAGGGTGGCTGGTGGCTGATCGCCGGCTTCTTCCTGACGACGTCGATCCTGCTTTGGTGGGTTCGCATGTACCGCCGGGCCCGGGCGCTCAAGATCGGGACCCACGTGCCCTGGGCCTTCGCCTCGGCGATCTGGCTCTACCTGGTCCTCGGGTTCATCCGGCCGGTTCTGATGGGCTCGTGGAGCGAGGCGGTGCCCTTCGGCATCTTCCCGCACCTCGATTGGACCGCCGCGTTCTCGCTGCGCTACGGCAACCTCTTCTACAATCCGTTCCACATGCTCTCGATCGCCTTCCTCTATGGGTCGACGCTGCTGTTCGCCATGCACGGCGCGACCATCCTGGCGACGAGCCGCTACGGAGCGGAGCGTGAGATCGACCAGATCGTCAGCCGCGGCACGGCTACCGAGCGGGCCGCCCTGTTCTGGCGCTGGACCATGGGCTTCAATGCCACCATGGAATCGATCCACCGCTGGGCCTGGTGGTTCGCGGTCCTGACGACGCTTACCGGCGGCATCGGCATCATCCTCACCGGCACCGTCGTCGACAACTGGTACCTCTGGGCGGTGAAGCACGGCGTGGCGCCGTCCTACCCCCAGGTCTTCGGTCCGGTGACGGATCCCCTCGGAGCCTCGGGAGCCACGCCATGAAGAGCCTGCTCATCGTCGCGGGCGTCGTCGTCGCGGCCTTCCTCACCATCGCTCAGTTCGGCACGGCGGGCTGGAGCTTCCCGCCCATCGCCGCCCAGCAGCACGGCTTCCGCGGCACCGGGATGGATCAGATCCAGACCAAGCGGGAGGCCGTGGCGCTCAAGGACGCCAACAAGGCCCCGGAGCCCGCGGAGCCAGCGGATGCCGGCGGCGACAAGGCCGGGACGACCTACCAGAACGTCCAGGTCCTGAAGGATCTCTCGACCGAGCAGTTCAACCGGGTGATGACCTCGATGACGGAGTGGGTCGCCCCCGAACAGGGCTGCACCTACTGCCACAACACCGAGAACATGGCCTCGGACGACCTTTACCAGAAGAAGGTCGCCCGGCGGATGCTGCAGATGACCCAGTACATCAACAGCGATTGGAAGGAGAAGCACGTCAACGGCTCCGGCGTGACCTGCTACACCTGCCACCGCGGCCAGCCCGTGCCGAAGAACATCTGGTTCGAGAACCCCGGCCTGACCGCCAAGGGCCTGACCCAGCCGCGCAACAACGGGCAGAACATGGCCTCGGCCGAAGTCGGCCTTGCCTCGCTGCCCTACGACACCCTGACCGAGTATCTCGGCAAGAAGGACGTGAACGAGAACGCGATCCGGGTGAACGCCACGACGGCTTTGCCCGAAGGCAAGGGCAAACCTATCCAGGAGGCCGAGAAGACCTACGGCCTCATGATGCACATGTCGCAATCGCTCGGGGTGAACTGCACCTACTGCCACAACACCCGGGCGATCTCGCAATGGTCCCAGAGCACACCGCAGCGGACGACGGCCTGGTACGGTATCCGCATGGTGCGCGCACTCAACGGCGACTATCTCGAGCCGTTGAAGGGCACGTTCCCTCCGAACCGCCTTGGGCCGACGGGTGACGTTCCGAAGGTCGGCTGCGGCACCTGTCATAACGGCCAGCCGAAGCCCCTGAACGGTGCCCACGTGATCGACGCCTATCCGGAACTCGCCAAGGCCACGGCATCGGCGGCCGACGCGACGCCGCCCGCGGCATCGCCCCCGGCAGACATGCCGAAATGAGCGCTGCCGGGTGGGAGAGTTTCTCACCCGCCCGGCAAGCATCGATCGAGCGGCCGTCGGGCATCGCCCCGGCGGCCGTTTCGTTTGGCATGGATGATGGCCACGTCTGCGAAGCCGGACGCCGGACTCGGTCCCACGGGCGTTTTGGTGAGACGCGCGGCCTTGCCTGTGCGCCACCGTCTCTGGTAAGGCGACCGTCTTTCCGCGATGCGTGGTCTGCCATCGCCGGGGTGCCCCCGCGGCATCCCGCCCATCCCGATACCCGAACGACAGGCGGCCGGGCAGCCCGCGCCGAGTGGACACCAATGAAGATCCGCAATTCGCTCAAGTCGCTGCGCGGCCGTCACCGCGACAACCAGCTCGTGCGCCGCAAGGGCCGCGTCTACGTCATCAACAAGACCCAGAAGCGCTTCAAGGCGCGCCAGGGTTGATCCGCAGCGCCCGCGCGTCACGCGGGCGCGTTGACGGCGGGACCCGCGGCGTGACAGCTTCGGGTCGATGATGTTCGATAGAGCCGGCTATTTGCTTGTTTCCCGTCTCGGGCTCGCCGTCTGCCTCGCCTTCGTGCTCGGTGGATCGGCGACGATTGCGTTGGCGAAACCGGCGCCCGAGCGTGAGCGCAAAGCGCATCCTCCGGTCTCCCTCGATGATCTGTACGTGCGTCTGAAGGAAGCTGACGATCCGGCAGAAGCCAAGGGCATTGCCGGGCTGATCGAGCGCAGGCTCGCACGCTCCGGCAGTGCCACCGTGGACCTCCTGACCGACCGGGCTCGGGAGGCGATGGCGGGCAACGACGTGCCGCTGGCCGTCGAGTTGATGGACCGGGCCGTGGCGCTGGAGCCGACCTGGTCCGAGGGCTGGAACCGCCGGGCTACGCTGTTCTTCCGGCTATCCGATTCTCCGAGTGCCATCGCCGATCTCGAACGGGCTCTCGTCCTCGAGCCGCGCCACTTCGAGGCCTGGGCGGCGCTGGGCAAGCTCTACCTCGCCGATGACGACAAGCGCCGTGCCCTCGAGGCCTTCCGGCGGGCGGAGAACATCTACCCGCAATGGGACGTGTTGAAGAAGGCGATCGAGCGGCTCGCACCCGACGTCGACGGCCGCGATCTCTAAGCAAACTCCATCGTCGCGGGCTCCATGGGCACCCTGAAAGGCGTCGCAGCGTTTACCGGCGGCGCTGTGGCGTTGTTCGTCGGATTGCTGGTCGCGGCGCTCGCGGCGGGTGCCGGCGCTACCGTGTTGATCGCATCCCACATCGAAACGCTCTATCCGCCGGCCGGCCGGTTCGTTCCGGTGCGGGGAGGGCGGCTCGCGGTTCTGGAGGCCGGCCCGACCGAAACTGCCCGCGGGACCGTCGTTCTGTTGCACGGCGCGTCGGCCAGCGCAGCCGATCCGATGGAAGGCGTCGGACGCACTCTGACGAAGCGGGGCTATCGCGTCATCGCCTTCGACAGGCCGGGCTTCGGCTGGAGCGACAGGCTCGGGGGCGCCGAGGCGGCCTCGCCGGCCTTCCAGGCTGCGGCGATCGGGGAGGCGCTCGATGCGATGCAGGTCGGCCCGGCGATCGTGCTCGGGCATTCCTGGTCCGGCGCGCTGGCATTGCGCCTCGCCCTCGATCGCGCCGACCAGGTCTCGGGCCTGGTACTCGCCGCGCCGGTGGCTCTGCCGTTTCCGGGCAAGCAACTGCCATGGTGGGGCAGGCTGGCGCTGCAGCCCGCCGTCACGGCGTTTCTCGTGCGGACCGTCGTGGTTCCGATCGCCTGGTGGTATCTGCCTAAGGCGGCGAAGGGCGCGTTCGCGCCGCAGGCGATGAGCGAGCGCTATGTCGAGCGTAGCCGCGCGCCGCTGATCCTGCGGCCGGGCGCGGCGCTCGCCAACCTCCAGGACCTCGCCGGGCTGCCGGACGCCCTGCGCGAGCAGGCGCCACGCTACGGCGACATCCCGATCCCGACCGTCGTGGTCGCGGGCGATGCCGACCCGGTCGTCCGGTTCCAAACCCAGGCTGCGCCGCTGGCGGAGCAGATCCCGGGAGCGCGGCTGGTGCGCCTGCGCGGTGTCGGCCACATGCTGCACTACACGGCGACGGACGCCCTCGCCGACGCCGTGGACGATGTGCAGGCGAAGCTCGCAAGCCCGCCTGCACCGTGATTCAGATCAGGGCGGCGTGCTCGCGGGTGACGTAGGCGATCCGCACCATGTTCGTGGCGCCGGGCGTCCCGAACGGTACGCCCGCCACCACGATGACCCGGTCGCCGATCACCGCGAAGTCTTCGCGCAGCGCGAACTTCGCGGCGCGGAACGCCATGTCGTCGACGTCGCTGGCATCCTTGGTGACGATCGGATGCGTCCCCCAGACGATGGCGAGGCGACGGGCCGTCTCGCGCTTCGGGGTCAGGGCGATGATGCTGGCATTCGGCCGCGAGCGGGCGAGGCGCTGCACGGTCGAGCCCGAATGAGTCCAGGCCATGACGGCGCGCAGGTTCAGCGCCTCGACGATCTGGTGGGTCGCAGCGGCGATGGCGTCCGAGACGGTGGCGTCGGGCTCGGAGCGCTGGGCCGTCAGGATCGACCAGTACAGCGCATCGCGCTCCACCTGCTCGGCGATGCGGCTCATCGTCGAGATCGCCTCGACCGGAAAATCACCGGCCGCGCTCTCGGCCGAGAGCATCACCGCGTCGGCACCCTCGTAGACGGCGGTTGCGACGTCGGAGACCTCGGCGCGGGTCGGGACCGGAGCCGTGATCATCGATTCGAGCATCTGCGTCGCCACGACGACCGGCTTGCCGAGCCGGCGCGCGCCGCGGGTGATGCGCTTCTGCACGCCCGGCACCTGCTCCAGCGGCATCTCCACGCCGAGATCGCCGCGGGCGATCATGATGCCGTCGGAGATCTCGATGATCTCGTCGAGGCGGGTCAGCGCCTGCGGCTTCTCGATCTTGGCCATCACCAGGGCGCGGCCGGCGCAGACCTTCTTGACCTCCGCCACGTCCTCGGGCCGCTGTACGAAGGAGACCGCGATCCAGTCGGCGCCGGCGTTCAGCCCGGCTTCGAGGTCGGCGCGGTCCTTCTCCGTCATGGCCGGCACCGGCAGAACGGTGTGGGGCAACGACACGCCCTTACGGTTCGAGATCCGGCCGCCGACGTCGACGCGGGTGACGGCACGGCCTTCGCTGACCTCCGTCACGTGCAGCCTGAGCTTGCCGTCGTCGATGATGACCGCGTGGTTCGGCTCGAGGGCCGCCAGGATCTCGGGGTGGGGCAGGAAAACGCGGTGGACGTCGCCGGGCGTCGGATCGCTGTCGAGAACGAACGTGGCGCCGTTCACGAGCTCGGCCGAGCCCTCCGCAAAGGCGCCGACGCGCAGCTTCGGGCCCTGCAGGTCGACCAGAATCGCGATCGGGCGACGCGCCTCGCGCTCGATGGTGCGAATGATCTCGACCTTCTCGGGCAGCTTTTCCCGGGGAAGGTGGCTCATGTTGAGCCGGAACACGTCGGCTCCCGCGTGAAACAGCTTGGCGATCATCTCCGGCGTGTCGGAGGCCGGCCCCAGGGTTGCGACGATCTTGGTACGGCGTGCGCGCTTCACTCGTTTTCCTCCATGCCCGTTAGGACCCGGCGGAGATCGGACTGCGACCGCGGGAACGGCCCGGCGATGGGGCGCCGCAAGGCGCCGGCGGCCGGACGAAGACTTGGCGGCCACAAGCCCCTTCGAGGTCCGCGCGTCAAGGTCCGGAACGCGGGAGAGAGTCTGTCGGCACGTCACGCACGGCTCGGCCTCCCCGCGAGCGTTACGCTCCGGCGGCATGGCCCAAACTGTCACGAGGGTGGACGCGGGACGCCGCGGAACCACTCTGTGGTTTGTAGAACTCGGTCCCACGGCGTCCCGCGGCCCGCTGGTGCGGGCCGACGACGTCACGGTGTCTTCTCACAGGCCCATGACTCGACGCGAGGACGCTCTTGTCATCCTCACGGATCGGCATTTCAGCCTCACCGTGCGGCCTCTCGGCCGGCGGGGCGTCCCGCACCCGCCTCGTAGTGGGCGGGTGGATCGAAGGCTCTCGGTGTGCCGCGAGGGTCCCGGGTCCGGCGATCAAAGTCGCGTACCCGTCCCACAGCACCTTGCGTCACAGGCTCTGCCCGAGGCGGTGGGGCATCCGGACCACCGACGCAGGCACCGTCTCGCATCCCCGCAGCGCTTCGACCCGGTCCGCCGAAGCGCCTCCCTCCATGGGGGCGAGCCAGGGGAAGGAACCATAGAATAGGAATTTTGTCAAGAACAAAAGGCGAATACCGAAATGTTAGGGCTCTCGCCAATGGTTCGGCGCGTGGTGTCGATCGACGGTCTCGAGCGGGCGCAGACCGACATGTCGGTCAGCGCCAAGGATCGCACACGCGGCGCGTCCGGCACAATGAACCGGCGGAGGCACGTCCCGAGCACTGGAATCGCGCGCTCCTCAGCCCTCGACGAAAGGCCCTCGTTCCGGTCGAGTCCCCGGAGCGGCCGCCCATCCGTCCCTAAAACCAGAAAGCGAAAGCCGGCCGGACGCCCGACAGACCCCGGCGCCCCTCGAAAGCGCCCCGAAACGGCTCCGTTTGAACGCTTGAGGCAACAGTGTGGCTTGCAAGCCATAGTTGATGGGCCGAGCTTTGCCGTATTGTCGGATCACGTTGATACCTGGGGATGGACACACCGTGATGAAGAAGCTTCTCTTGGCCGGCGCCGCGATGGCGCTCCTGACCACCGCCGCTTCCGCCGCCGACCTGCCGCGCCGCGCCGAGCCGCCGGTGTTCGTGCCGATCCCCGTCTTCTCCTGGACCGGCTTCTATGCCGGCCTGCACAGCGCCTACGCCTTCACCGACAACCAGAACATCCGCACGACCGGCAACGCGCTGGCGACGCAGGCGAACGTCAACGCCGGCTTCCGGCCCGCCTCGCTCAAGAGCGAAGTCGACGGCTTCTCGAAGATCGGCGGCGGCATGGGCGTCAACTACCAGCTGACCCCCGGCACAGGCTTCGTCGTCGGCGCGGCCTTCGACATCAGCTGGACCGACCTTCAGAAGAACGTCGGCTTCGTCGGCGGCTTCAATCCGGTCGCCACCGGGCCCGGCAACAACGCCAGCGTCTACACGCAGAACCTCGACTACCTCGGCACCCTGAACGGCAAGCTCGGCTACGCCTTCGACCGGTTCCTGGTGTACGGGACCGGCGGTCTCGCCTTCGGCAACGTCTCCTACGGCGCGACCTTCTTCGGCACGCAGGGCAACGTTCCCGCCTTCCCGACGCAGTTCACCGGCGGCTACGACGTCAACTTCGAGACCGGCTACAACTATGGTGGCGGCGTCGAGTACGCGATCCCCGCCGACAGCTTCCTGAGCAGCTTCTCCGTCGGCCGGCTCCTGGGCCTCAAGTCCGACGTGACGATCAAGGCCGAGTATATCCGCTACGATCTCGGCGGTCGCTCCATCAGCGTCCTGAACGCTGCGGGCGGTGGCTACACCTCGCGCTTCAGCACCGAGGGCAGCATCGTTCGCGCTGGCTTCAACTACAAGTTCGGCGGCTGATCCGGCTTCACGCCGACATCGACTTCCAAACGAAAATCGGGCGGGCGCTCTTCGGAGCCCCGCCTTTTTTCGTTTGGATCTGCAGTGCGTTGGACGGAAGCGGACCGTCACGGCGGGAGTGGCGAACCGGCCCAGGGCGAGATCGACGGCCGGTGGTATGGGAGAACGCGCCCTACCGCCGGGAAAGCGCGCTACGGAGCGCCGCCGAGCGGCTGGCCGGGATCGGTCAGCTGGATCGTCCAGCTCTTCTGCTCGCCGGTATCGACCTCGATGAAGCCGTTGCGGTCGTAGCCGCGTGCCAGACAATCCTCGACGCCGCGGATGGTGAAGGCGGTGTCGCGGGTGCACATCATCGAGCGGCCGCTCCAATCCCCGCCTCGGGTGAAGTCGACGGCGTAGATGTAGTAGAACCGAGCCGCGAGGGCGCCCTTGAGCAGGGTCTCGCAATCCTTCGGCTTGAGGTCCCACCAGCCCTCGGTGACCCAGCCCTGCGGATCGCGATAGCCGACCGTCACGCCGACCTTGCTGCCGGTGAGATTGCACATGCGCAGGTCGGCCATGGCCGGCCCGACGTTGCCCGCCAGGACGCACACCACGATGCTCGCCCGCGTCAGCATCGTATGCATCCCACGTTCGGCCCGGCCACGCAGGGCCGGACGATGAGCGATGACGACCCGGGGATCTGACAAAAAATCAGCCGACGAGGATGATGCGGCAGTCGTTGACATTGGTTCGGGTCGGGCCGGGCTGGACGAGGTCGCCGATCGTCGCGAAGAATCGCGTCGAATCGTTGTCCGCGAGCATCGCGGCCGGATCGAGACCCTTTTCGCGGGCACGGGCGAGAGTCGTCGGGTCGACGAGGCCGCCGGCCGGATCGGTGGCCTTGCCGCGGCCGCCATCGGTGCCGTCGGTGTCGGCGGCGATGCCGGCGATGCCCTCTTCGCCGTCGAGGGCGAGCGCGAGGGCAAGCGCGTATTCCTGGTTCGGACCGCCGTCGCCCTCGCCGCGGATCGTCACCGTGAGTTCGCCGCCGGAGATCAGCGCGACCTTGCGGCCGGCCGCCTTCATTTCGCGGGCGAGCTTGGCATGCTCGGCCGCGACCTCGCGCGCCTCGCCCTCGCAATCGGCGCCGAGCATCACCGGCTCGTAGCCGGCGGCCTTGGCGGCGGCGGCGGCGGCCTCCAGCGCGTCGATCGGCCGGGCGACGATGCGGTACTCGGCCCGTGCGAAGGCCGGATCGCCGGCCTTCGGGGTCTCGTTGGCGGGGTCGGTGAGGAGCGCGCGCGCCGACTCGGGCAGGGTGATGCCGCGGCGCTCGCAGATCGCCAGCGCGTCGGCCAGTGTCGAGGGGTCGGGCACGGTCGGCCCGGAGGCGATCACCGAGGGATCGTCCCGCGGCACGTCGGAGATCGCGAGCGTCAGGATCCGCCGGGCGTTCTTCGCGGCGACCGCGAGGCGGCCGCCCTTGATCCGCGAAAGATGCTTGCGGACGCAGTTGATCTCGTCGATCGGCGCGCCCGAGCGGAGCAGGGCCTTGGTGATCCCCTGCTTCTCTTCGAGCGTGAGGTTGCCGGCCGGCGCGATCCAGTTGGCCGAGCCGCCGCCCGACAGCAGTACCAGCACCTCGTCGTCGGGGCCGGCCTGGGCGGCGATGGCCAGCGCATCCTTGGTCGCCGCGATGCCGGCGGCGTCGGGAACCGGATGCCCGGCCTCGACCATGCGGATGCCCGGCGCATCCTCGCCGTAGCCGTGACGCGCCACCGCGAGGCCCAAAATGCGCTCCTCCGGCACCCCGTGTTCCTGGCGGTAGAACCGGCTCGCCATCGCTGCCATGCTGCCGCCGGCCTTGCCCGCGCCGAGAATGATCAGCCGGCCCGGAACCGGCGGCGGCAGCTGGCCGACCAGGCACTTGCTCGGATGCGCCGCCGCGATCCCGGCATCGAGAAAGTCGGTCAGCAGCTGGCGCAGGTCGCGGATGGCGGGCACATCGGGGGAGGGGGCGGTCATGCGGGCGTCCTCGCAGCGGTCTTTTTGCACTGGTCTCGGCAGACGGTTTCTGCCGGGCGCCCTGTCCGAGCGCGGCTTGGCTCCCGCCATGCCCGAGCCTGCCCGCGACGGCAAGATTTGCAGCCGAGATTCGAACGGCATCGATCCCGCATGGCTTTCAAGACTGTCGTTTGTAAGCGATCGGCCCAGATAAGACCCATGCCCTCATCCGCTGCCCGCCGCGCCCCCGCTCCCGACCCGACCGAGCATCCCGAGCACCCGGTCGAGACCATCGCCGGCGATCCGGGTCGCGGGCTGTTGATCCTGTGCGACCACGCCTCGAACCATGTGCCGGACGATCTCGATCGCCTCGGCGTGCCGGAACACGAGTTCGGCCGCCACATCGCCTACGACCTCGGCGCGGCGGCGGTGACGCGGCAGCTCGCCGGCCTGCTCGGGGTGCCGGCGGTGCTGACGCGGTTCTCGCGACTGGTGATCGACCCGAACCGGGGCCGCAAGGATCCGACGCTGGTGATGCGGCTGTCGGACGGGGCCATCGTCCCCGGCAACGCCCGCATCGACGCCGACGGCGTGGCCGAGCGCATCCGCCGGTTCTACGCGCCCTACGACCGGGCGATCGATGCCGCCGTGGCCGAGGCTCAGGCCGCCGGGGCGCCCCCGATGATCCTGACCATGCACAGCTTCACCCGGTATTGGCGCGGCGTGGCGCGCCCCTGGCATGTCGGCATCCTCTATGACGGCGACGAGCGCCTGAGCCGTCCGCTGATCGCGGGCCTGCAGGCCGACCCGGCCGGACTCGTCGTCGGCGACAACGATCCCTATGGCGGCGGCCTGCCCGGCGACACCGTCGACCGCCATGCCACCGCCCGCGGGCTGCCCAACGCGCTCGTCGAGATCCGGCAGGATCTGCTGCTCAGCGAGGCCGGCATCGCGGAATGGGCAGAGCGCTTCGCGAAACTGATGCAGCCTTTGATCGGACACCGCGTTGATGCGGCTGCCGCCCCCTGAAGCGGCGGATCGAATCCGTGCACACGCGGGAATTGTCAGCCCGGCATGCTTGAGTCTATGAGCCCCGTCCCCGCATCCCCGAAAGGCCGTGACGTGCCGTCTTCCCGGCAATCCGTACAGTCCACGGCCGAGGCATCGGCCCCCCTGGCCTCGTTGCGCCGCAGCGGGCAGTTGTTCGAGACCGAGCGCCGGCTCAACGCGGTTCTCAACAACGCCTCCGTCTCCATCTTCCTGATGGATGACCGCCAGCACTGCGTCTACATGAACCGCGCCGCCGAAAAGCTCACGGGCTTCACCTTGGACGAAGTGCTCGCCCGCGATTGCCCGCTGCACGACGTCGTGCATCACACCTATCCCGACGGCCGGCCCTTTCCGCTGCAGGACTGCGCGATCGACCGGGCGTTTCCCGAGAACAACCAGGAGCGCGGCGAGGAAGTGTTCGTCCACAAGAGCGGTCACTTCTACCCCGTCGGCTTCACCGCGAGCCCGATCCGGGACGACACCGCCAAGATCATCGGCACCATCATCGAGGTGCGCGACATCAGCGAGGAGAAGGCGGCCGCCGAGCGCCAGCGCCTGCTCATCAACGAGCTGAACCACCGCGTGAAGAACACCCTCGCGACCGTGCAGTCGATCGCCGCGCAGACCTTTCGGGGCAAGACCGACGCCGCGGTGCGGCGCGTGTTCGACGAGCGCATGCTGGCCCTGTCGGATGCCCACAACGTGCTCGTCGCCGACAACTGGGAAAGCGCGAGCCTGTGGAGCGTCGTCGAACGCGCGCTCGCCCCGCACGCCTCGGCCGAGGTCGATTCCGACCGCTTCAAACTGTCCGGCCCGGATGCGCGCCTGCATCCGAAGATCGCCGTGACGCTGTCGATGGCGCTGCACGAACTGATGACCAACGCGTCGAAATACGGCGCGCTGTCGGTGCCCGAAGGACGGGTGGCCGTCGCGTGGTCGGTACGCCACGAAGACGCTGGCAGCGGCCAGCTCGAGCTGCATTGGCAGGAGAGGGGCGGCCCCGTCGTCGTTGCGCCGGTCCGCACGGGCTTCGGCTCGCGGCTGATCGAACGCCAGCTGCCGATGGAGTTCGACGGCTCGGCGGAGATCGTCTACGAGCCGGCCGGCGTGGCCTGCCGGCTGCAGATCCCGCTGACCGAGCTCGGATGGCACGGACAGGAAACCGCCACGCTGCAGGGGGCGCCATGAGCGCGCTCGAAGGCCGGCGTGTGCTGCTGGTCGAGGACGAGAGTCTGGTGGCGATGCTAGCCGAGGACATGCTCGTCGATCTCGGCTGCGACGTGACCGTGGCGATGCGCCTGGACAAGGCGCTGGCCCATGCCCGGAACGGCAGTTTCGATCTCGCCGTGCTCGACGTGAATCTCGGAGCGCAGCGCAGCTATCCGATCGCCGACGTCCTGTTCGAGCGCGGCGTGCGCTTCCTGTTCGCGACGGGCTACGGCTTCGCAGGGCTGGAGCAGGCCTATCGGACCATTCCGGTGGTGCAGAAGCCCTATCGCCTCGAACAGATGCAGGACATCCTGATCCACGTGATGACCTGCACGATGCGGCCCCGGAAGGATGCGCCCGCCGACGCCGGCTGCGGCTGCCGCCCGGCCATGTCCGGAGCTCTCCGGTTCCAGGCGGAAGGGTTCGCCTGATCGCGGCCGGCGGCCGACCCAGGCCCAGTCCGTTCGCATCGATCGTGCACGGCCGCTTCGGACGCCGTGCGACGGTCCATTAACCGCCTCGGAACCCAGCCGTCCTATACCTGATATGCGCCGATCCCGACCGATGGACGCGATCGGATGGGAGAACGGCGATCGACGGGCTCATCGCCTTTGGGTGTGATCCTGCCGTTCATCGGGGCTGGCCGAGACGTCTGCATGCGCGCGCCATCGACGATCCACGACCTCCTGCGGTCGGCCGGTGACGATCTCGCCGGCCTGATCGCCAGCGACGAGCGCCTGCTGCGCTTCGCCCGGCTCGCGGCCCTCGTCATCGTGCCGCTGACCCTGGCGATCGCCTTCGTCGTCCTCGGCACGGGTCCGGAGCCGGGCCGCAACTGGCTCGGCGACATCCTCGGCTTCGATTTCACGCAGGTCTGGCTCGCAGGCCGCAGGGCACTCGATGGCCGCGGCGGCGAGCCCTACGATCTGGCGGTTCACCTGGAGAACTTGAAGGCCGTCTTCGGCCCCGACTGCCGGTACTCCTGGCATTATCCGCCATTCGTCCTGCTTCCCGCCGCCGCGATGGCGCTGCTGCCGTACCAGGCCGCGTTCCTGCTCTGGACGCTCTTCTCCGTCGGCCTTTTCACGCTCGCCCTGTCGCTCGCGGCGCGGCGCACCGACGCCGTCCTGATCGGGCTCGCCCACCCCCTGGTGTTCTGCAATCTGTCCTATGGCCAGAACGGGCTCGTCACCGCGAGCCTGCTGACGCTCGGCGCGCTTCTGGTCGACAGGAGGCCCTGGCTCTCCGGCCTCTGCTTCGGGCTGATCGCCTACAAACCGCAGCTCGCGGCCCTCGCACCGCTGCTGCTGCTGGTCACGGGTCGCCGGCAGGCGCTGCTGGCATCCGTCCTCACGGTCGCCGCACTCTGCCTCGCCTCGATCGCCGCGTTCGGCTGGGCTCCCTGGCACGGCTTCCTCGAAACGCTGACCCAGACCAACCGCATCCTTCTGCAGCAAGGCGGCGGCGGCCTCGAGATCAATGCGAGCGCGTTCGGTGCCGTCCGGCTCGCGGGTGGCCCGATGGCGGCGGCCTGGACGATCCAGATCGCCGTGAGCCTCGCCGCGATCGGGATCGCCGTACGGACCTGGCGGACCTGCGCCGACCCGAACCTGCGCGCCGCGGCCCTGCTGGCCGCATCGCCGATGATCTCGCCCTACGTGCCCCTGTACGACCTGGCTCCGATCGTGCCGGCGACCCTGCTGCTGGTCATGGCGGCGCGACGGACGGGTGCGCTGAAGCCGCATGAGCGCTGGCTGCTGATCGCCGCACCGGCGACCGCGCTGCTGCGGCCGGCCATGGCGGCGACGGGCATCTCCTTCGGCCTCATGATCGGCCTCGCGACGCTCGCCTGCGTCGCCGCCCGCGCATTGCCCAGGTCGGCCGGACATGCCCCCTTGCGCTGGACACGTGCCGGATCGGCGTGATCTCCACCGTCATCGTCCCCACATCCCTCCCGATGGGCGGTCCCGGCATGTCGGCCGGCGGCGCATGGCGATCACGAGAGAGGCAGGCACCGATGGACGGCATCGATCCCCAGACCCAGACCGAACTCGAGGCGGCAGTCTTCCGCCGGCTCGTCGCACATCTGCGCGACCGGCCGGACGCACAGAACATCGACCTGATGAACCTCGCCGGCTTCTGCCGGAACTGCCTGTCGAACTGGCTCAAGGATGCGGCCGACGCGCGCGGCCTCGCGCTCGGCAAGGAAGCCAGCCGCGAACATGTCTACGGGATGCCCTTCGCAGACTGGAAGCGACTGCATCAGAAGGAAGCGACCCCGGAGCAGCAGGCCGCCTTCGCGAAGGGGCAGGCCGAGAGTCCGGGCGGCCACTGAGCTGCGCGTCCACAGCCGATCCGGACCACGTCGCGATTCGTTTTTCCTTGCCGCCAGGGCGCCGGGTGCAGCACCATCGCCTTCGGCAGGGAACGCACCCCGGTGATTCGGGAGCCCGAGAGCCGACTGGGGCCTTCGCATCGCGGGACCGCCGCCGGGCGCATGGCCGGGTTGCGACCGTTTTGCCGTGTTCAGGGACTTGGCAGGGCGCTTGCTAGGCTCTATAGACCCCCTTCCACGAATTCACCTTTTTGAAGGAGTTCGGCCTATCGGCCGATTTCCGTTCGAGATGTCGTCCGGGAAACCGGGCGGCGATGGCCGGAAGGACTTCGGGGCAGATGCCTCGGAAGCCTCGTCCGGCCATGTCCTGTCCGAGACTGCAGGGGCCGGCTTGCCGGCTTAATCCTCAAAGCGCCTGCACAGACGGGGAAGACCGAGTTTTTCGACACGCCTCGACCCTGCGGCTTCCGTGGGGGAGGGGCATCGGTTTGAACCATCTCGCCCATGTCGATCCGCCCTCGGGCGTAGCGGCAGGGGACAGGGCCGTGAAGCGTCGTTCGGACGTTTTCGGCTGACGAGGCCGAGACCGTTTCCGGGCGGCATGTTGCAACCGGCGGGTCCTCATCGAGGTTCCGCCAGAACCGGAGAGAGCCAAGGTGGACAGAACAGCAAAAGCTGATCTCGTCTCGACGCTCAACGGCGTGTTCTCAGAGAACGCCGTCGTCGTCGTGGCCCACTACAAAGGCCTCACGGTCGCCGACATGCAGAAGCTGCGCTCGCAGATGAAGCAGGCCGGCGCCACCGTGAAGGTCGCCAAGAACCGCCTCGCCAGCATTGCTCTCGATGGCACGGACGTCGCCTCCATCAAGCCCCTCCTGAAGGGCCCGACCCTGCTCGCCTATTCGAGCGATCCGGTCGCGGCCGCCAAGGTTGCGGTGGATTTCGCCAAGGTCAACGAGAAGCTCGTGATCCTCGGCGGCGCCATGGGGACGACAGCCTTGAACCCGGACGGTGTGAAGGCGCTCGCCTCGCTCCCGTCCCTCGACGAACTGCGCGCCAAGATCGTGGGCCTCATCCAGGCTCCCGCGACCAAGATCGCCCAGGTCGTCAGCGCACCGGCGGCCAAGCTCGCCCGCGTGTTCGGGGCCTATGCCACCAAGGACGAGAACCGGGACGAGGCGGCCTGAGGGCCGTTCGTCCTTTTCATTCAAACCGATCGAACCGATCTCTCAAGGAAACCGAAAATGGCTGATCTCGCCAAGCTCGTCGACGACCTGTCGTCTTTGACCGTCCTCGAGGCCGCTGACCTCGCCAAGCTGCTCGAAGAGAAGTGGGGCGTCTCCGCTGCCGCCGCCGTCGCCGTTGCCGGACCCGCTGCCGGCCCGGCCGCCGCCGTCGAAGAGCAGACCGAGTTCACGGTCATGCTCACCGCCGCCGGCGACAAGAAGATCGAGGCCATCAAGGAGGTCCGCGCGATCACCGGCCTCGGCCTCAAGGAAGCCAAGGACCTCGTCGAGGGCGCTCCCAAGGCCGTCAAGGAAGGCGTGTCCAAGGACGAAGCCGAGAAGATCAAGGCCCAGCTCGAGAAGGCCGGCGCCAAGGTCGAACTCAAGTAAGACCCGGATGGGCCGGATCCGGCCCATCTCTTCCGGTCTCCTTCGCGGGAGACCGGCACGAAACGCCCGCGAGCCCCACCGGCTCGCGGGCTGACGCCGCTTCCGGCGGCCGGCGGATCGGGGGCGATCCAAACCGGCGACAGAAGACCGAATTTGCAGTTTGGGTGAGGCGGTCCGGCGGGGCGCGTCTCACGGCCCGGAGCGGGAAGGGCACTTTCCCCGGGCACCGGTACGCGGGTAGGTGGAGCGAGATCACATGGCCAACACGCTGGTCGGTCGGAAGCGCATTCGCAAGTTCTTCGGCAAGATCAAGGAAGTGGCAGAGATGCCGAACCTCATCGAGGTTCAGAAGGCATCCTACGACCAGTTCCTGATGGTGGACGAGCCCGAGGGCGGCCGCGGCGACGAGGGCCTGCAGAGCGTCTTCAAGTCGGTCTTCCCGATTTCCGACTTCTCGGCCACGGCACTCCTCGAATTCGTGAAGTACACGTTCGAGCAGCCGAAATACGACGTCGACGAGTGCCGTCAGCGCGGCATCACCTACGCGGCCCCGCTCAAGGTGACCCTGCGGCTGATCGTGTTCGACGTCGATCCGGACACCGGCGCCAAGTCGGTCAAGGACATCAAGGAGCAGGACGTCTACATGGGCGACATGCCCCTGATGACGGAGAACGGCACCTTCATCGTCAACGGCACCGAGCGCGTCATCGTCTCCCAGATGCACCGCTCGCCGGGCGTGTTCTTCGACCACGACAAGGGCAAGACCCACTCCTCGGGCAAGCTCCTGTTCGCCGCCCGCATCATCCCGTATCGCGGCTCCTGGCTCGACGTCGAGTTCGACGCCAAGGACATCGTGCACGTCCGCATCGACCGGAAGCGCAAGATCCCGGCGACCTCGCTGCTGTTCGCGCTCGGCCTCGACGGCGAGGAAATTCTCGCGACCTTCTACGACCGCGTCGTCTACGACCGCGACAAGGAAGATTGGCGCGTCCCGTTCGACCCCGAGCGGCTGAAGGGCTTCAAGGCCTCAGTCGACCTGATCGACGCCGAGTCGGGCGAGGTCGTGCTCGAAGCCGGCAAGAAGATGAACGTGCGCAACGCGCGCCTCATCTCCGAGAAGGGCACCCAGTTCCTCAAGCAGACCAACGAGGACCTCGTCGGCCAGTACATCGCCGAGGACCTGGTCAACCTGAAGACCGGCGAGATCTACGCCGAGGCCGGCGACGAGATCTCCGAGAAGACCTTGGCGGGCCTCGACGAGGCCGGGATCTCCGAGATTCCGGTGCTCGACATCGACCACGTCAACGTCGGCCCTTACATCCGCAACACCCTGGCCGTGGACAAGAACTCGGCTCGCGAGGGTGCGCTGTTCGACATCTACCGCGTCATGCGTCCCGGCGAGCCGCCGACGCTCGACACCGCCGAGGCCATGTTCCACTCGCTGTTCTTCGACAGCGAGCGCTACGACCTGTCCGCCGTCGGCCGCGTGAAGATGAACATGCGCCTCGACCTCGACGCCGAGGACACCGTGCGCACGCTCCGCAAGGAGGACATGCTCGCGGTCGTCAAGGCGCTGGTGGACCTGCGCGACGGCAAGGGTGAGATCGACGACATCGACCATCTCGGCAACCGGCGCGTGCGCTCGGTCGGCGAGCTCATGGAGAACCAGTACCGGCTCGGCCTGCTCCGCATGGAGCGCGCCATCAAGGAGCGGATGTCGTCCGTCGACATCGACACCGTGATGCCGCAGGACCTGATCAACGCGAAGCCGGCTGCCGCCGCGGTGCGCGAGTTCTTCGGCTCGTCGCAGCTCTCGCAGTTCATGGACCAGACCAACCCGCTCTCGGAGGTCACCCACAAGCGCCGCCTCTCGGCGCTTGGCCCGGGCGGTCTGACCCGCGAGCGCGCCGGCTTCGAAGTCCGCGACGTGCATCCGACGCACTACGGCCGCATCTGCCCGATCGAGACGCCGGAAGGCCCGAACATCGGCCTGATCAACTCGCTCGCGACCTTCGCGCGCGTGAACAAGTACGGCTTCATCGAGACGCCCTTCCGCAAGGTGAAGGACGGCGTGGTGACGAACGACGTCTCGTATCTCTCCGCGATGGAGGAGGCGAAGTATCACGTCGCCCAGGCCAACGCGCAGATGGACGAGAACAAGAAGCTCACCGAGGACCTCGTGGTCTGCCGGCGCGCCGGTGACGTCATCGTGGTCACCCCCGACCGCGTCGACCTCATGGACGTGTCGCCGAAGCAGCTCGTCTCGGTCGCGGCCGCGCTGATCCCGTTCCTCGAGAACGACGACGCGAACCGCGCGCTGATGGGCTCGAACATGCAGCGCCAGGCGGTGCCGCTTGTCCGCTCGGACGCGCCGTTCGTCGGCACCGGCATGGAAGCCGTGGTCGCCCGCGACTCCGGCGCCGCCATCGCGGCCCGCCGCTCGGGCATCATCGACCAGGTGGATGCCACCCGTATCGTCATCCGCGCCACGGAAGAAGCCGACGCCACCAAGCCCGGCGTCGACATCTACCGCCTGCAGAAGTTCCAGCGCTCCAACCAGTCGACCTGCATCACGCAGAAGCCGCTGGTGCGCGTCGGCGAGCAGGTCAAGAAGGGCGAGATCATCGCCGACGGTCCCTCGACCGAGTTCGGCGAGCTGGCGCTCGGCCGGAACGTGCTCGTCGCGTTCATGCCGTGGAACGGCTACAACTTCGAGGACTCGATCCTGCTCTCCGAGCGGATCGTGAAAGATGACGTGTTCACCTCGATCCACATCGAGGAATTCGAGGTGATGGCCCGAGACACCAAGCTCGGTCCGGAGGAAATCACCCGCGACATCCCGAACGTCTCGGAAGAGGCGCTCAAGAACCTCGACGAAGCCGGCATCGTCTATATCGGCGCGGAAGTGCACGCCGGCGACATCCTCTGCGGCAAGATCACGCCGAAGGGCGAGAGCCCGATGACGCCGGAGGAGAAGCTTCTCCGCGCCATCTTCGGCGAGAAGGCGTCCGACGTGCGCGACACCTCGCTCCGGGTTCCCCCGGGCGTGACCGGCACGATCGTCGAGGTCCGGGTGTTCAACCGCCACGGCGTCGACAAGGACGAGCGCGCCCAGGCGATCGAGCGCGAGGAGATCGAGCGTCTCGCCAAGGACCGCGACGACGAGCAGACCATCCTCGACCGCAACACCTATGCCCGCCTATCCGGCGTGCTGATCGGCCAGTCACCGGTCGCCGGCCCGAAGGGCTTCAAGAAGGACACCAAGCTGACCCGCGAGGAGATCAGCGAGTATCCCCGTTCGCAATGGTGGCAGTTCGCCGTCGTCGAAGACCGTATGATGACGGAAATCGAGGCGATGCAGAAGCAGTACGACGAGTCGAAGAAGCGCCTCGAGCAGCGCTTCCTCGACAAGGTCGAGAAGCTGCAGCGCGGGGACGAGTTGCCCCCCGGCGTGATGAAGATGGTCAAGGTCTTCGTCGCGGTGAAGCGCAAGATCCAGCCGGGCGACAAGATGGCCGGCCGTCACGGCAACAAGGGCGTGGTCTCCCGCATCGTGCCGATCGAGGACATGCCGTTCCTCGAAGACGGCACGCATGCCGACATCGTGCTGAACCCGCTCGGCGTGCCCTCGCGGATGAACGTCGGCCAGATCCTGGAGACCCATCTCGGATGGGCCGCCGCCGGCCTCGGCCGCAAGGTCGGCAAGGCCGTCGACGCCTACCTGAAGAGCCAGGACATCGCGCCGCTGCGCGCCGAGATGCAGGCGATCTACTCCCCCTCGGAGCTGGAAGGCCTCTCCGACGACGACATGGCGGAGGCGGCCAACAACGTCCGCCGCGGCGTGCCGATGGCGACCCCGGTGTTCAACGGCGCCAAGGAAGCCGACATCGAGCAGATGCTGGAAATGGCCGGTCTCGACCGGTCGGCCCAGTCGACGCTCTATGACGGGCGGACCGGCGAGGCCTTCGATCGCAAGGTGACGATGGGCTACATCTACATGCTCAAGCTTCACCACCTCGTGGACGACAAGATCCACGCGCGGTCGATCGGCCCGTACTCGCTCGTCACCCAGCAGCCGCTGGGCGGCAAGGCGCAGTTCGGCGGACAGCGCTTCGGCGAGATGGAGGTCTGGGCGCTGGAGGCCTACGGCGCGGCCTACACGCTGCAGGAGATGCTCACCGTGAAGTCGGACGACGTGGCCGGCCGCACCAAGGTCTACGAGGCCATCGTGCGCGGCGACGACACCTTCGAGGCGGGCATCCCCGAGTCGTTCAACGTTCTCGTCAAGGAGATGCGATCGCTCGGCCTCAACGTCGAGCTGACCTCCACCAAGAAGAACGCGAACGACCAGCTCGAGCCGCCGGCCGAGGCCGCCGAGTAACACCAAGCGACAGCTCCCGTGCCGGCCCTTCGGAGCCGGCACGGTTCGAGCGGGGAGGGGAAGCACCTTCCGGGACAAGGGCCAGCGGCGTCCGGGCGGACGCGGCGCCACACGATTTCAGTCGTGACACCCAGGCGCGGGGTCTCACGCGAACAAGGAGCGGATCATGAACCAAGAGGTCATGAACCTTTTCAACCAGCAGTCCCAGCCGCAGAGCTTCGACCAGATCAAGATCTCGATCTCGTCGCCCGAGAAGATCCTCTCGTGGTCGTTCGGCGAGATCAAGAAGCCCGAGACCATCAACTATCGGACCTTCAAGCCCGAGCGCGACGGCCTGTTCTGCGCGCGCATCTTCGGGCCGATCAAGGACTACGAGTGCTTGTGCGGCAAGTACAAGCGCATGAAGTACAAGGGCGTCATCTGCGAGAAGTGCGGCGTCGAAGTCACCCTGGCGCGCGTCCGTCGTGACCGCATGGGCCATATCGAGCTGGCCGCGCCGGTCGCGCACATCTGGTTCCTGAAGTCGCTGCCGAGCCGCATCGGCCTGCTACTCGACATGCCGCTCAAGGACCTCGAGCGGATCCTCTACTTCGAGTCCTACTGCGTCATCGAGCCGGGCCTCACCCCCCTCAAGGAGCGTCAGCTCCTGACGGAGGAGGAGTACCTGCGCGCGCAGGAGGAGTACGGCGAGGACTCGTTCACGGCGATGATCGGCGCCGAGGCGATCCGCCGAATCCTGATGGAGCTCGACCTCGAAGGCATCGCCGCGTCGCTCAAGGAGGAAATCTCCACGACGACGTCGGAGCTGAAGCCCAAGAAGCTGATGAAGCGTCTCAAGATCATTGAGGCGTTCCAGCTCTCGGGCAACAAGCCCGAGTGGATGATCCTGACCGTCGTCCCCGTGATCCCGCCGGACCTGCGCCCGCTGGTTCCCCTCGACGGCGGCCGCTTCGCCACGTCCGACCTGAACGACCTCTATCGCCGCGTCATCAACCGCAACAACCGCCTCAAGCGGCTGATCGAGCTGCGCGCGCCCGACATCATCATCCGCAACGAGAAGCGGATGCTGCAGGAGGCCGTCGACGCGCTGTTCGACAACGGCCGCCGCGGCCGCGTCATCACCGGCGCCAACAAGCGCCCGCTGAAGTCGCTCGCCGACATGCTCAAGGGCAAGCAGGGCCGCTTCCGTCAGAACCTGCTCGGCAAGCGCGTCGACTATTCGGGCCGTTCGGTCATCGTGGTCGGCCCGGAGCTGAAGCTGCATCAGTGCGGGCTACCGAAGAAGATGGCGCTGGAGCTGTTCAAGCCCTTCATCTACGCGCGCCTCGACGCCAAGGGTTTCTCGGCCACCGTCAAGCAGGCGAAGAAGCTCGTCGAGAAGGAGAAGCCCGAGGTCTGGGACATCCTGGACGAGGTCATCCGCGAGCATCCCGTGATGCTGAACCGGGCGCCGACGCTCCACCGCCTCGGCATCCAGGCCTTCGAGCCGAAGCTGATCGAGGGCAAGGCGATCCAGCTGCATCCGCTGGTCTGCGCCGCCTTCAACGCCGACTTCGACGGCGACCAGATGGCCGTGCACGTCCCGCTGTCGCTTGAGGCGCAGTTGGAAGCGCGCGTCCTCATGATGTCGACGAACAACATCCTGCACCCGGCCAACGGCCAGCCGATCATCGTGCCCTCGCAGGACATCGTTCTCGGCCTCTACTACCTCTCCATCGTCGGTGAGGGCCTCGTCGGCGCCTTCCAACCCGACCACAAGACCAACCCGATGCAGGGCGTCTTCGGCGACGTGGGCGAGCTCGAGCATGCGCTCGCGGCCAAGACCGTGAAGCTGCATACCAAGATCAAGTGGCGCTGGAAGGGCATCGGCCCGGACGGCGAGCCGCTGACCAAGACCTACGACACCACGCCTGGCCGGGTGATCCTGTCGGGCGCGCTGCCGCTGCACGCCAAGGTGCCCTTCGACGTCGTCAACAAGCTGATGACGAAGAAGGAAATCTCGGGGATGATCGACACCGTCTACCGCCACTGCGGTCAGAAGGAATCGGTGATCTTCTGTGATCGCATCATGGCGCTGGGCTTCAGCCACGCGTTCAAGGCCGGCATCTCGTTCGGCAAGGACGACATGGTGGTGCCAGAGAACAAGTGGACCATCGTCGACACCACCCGCTCGCTCGTGAAGGACTACGAGCAGCAGTACAACGACGGCCTGATCACCCAGGGCGAGAAGTACAACAAGGTCGTCGACGCCTGGGCGAAGTGCTCCGACAAGCTCGCCGCGGAGATGATGCTCCGCATCTCCACCGTGCAGAAGGACGAGGACGGCGCCGACAAGCAGGTCAACTCGATCTACATGATGAGCCACTCCGGTGCGCGTGGTTCGCCGGCGCAGATGAAGCAGCTTGCCGCGATGCGCGGACTCATGGCCAAGCCCTCGGGCGAGATCATCGAGACCCCGATCATCTCGAACTTCAAGGAAGGCCTCAACGTTCTCGAGTACTTCAACTCCACCCACGGCGCCCGTAAGGGCCTCGCGGACACGGCGTTGAAGACCGCCAACTCCGGCTACCTGACCCGTCGTCTCGTCGACGTGGCGCAGGACGCGGTGATCCGCGAGGTCGATTGCGGCACGACCAACGGCATCAAGATGCGCGCCATCATCGATGCCGGCCAGGTCGTCGCGCCGCTGTCGAGCCGCATCCTCGGCCGCGCCTCGGCCGATCCGCTGACGGCTGCCGACGGCAGCGTCATCGTGGCGGCGGGCGAGACCATCGAGGAACGTCACCTGCCGGCCATCACGGCCGCCGGCATCCAGGAGGTGAAGATCCGCTCGGTGCTCGTCTGCGCCACCAAGAGCGGCGTCTGCGCCACCTGTTACGGGCGCGACCTCGCCCGCGGCACGCCCGTCAACATGGGCGAGGCCGTCGGCGTCATCGCGGCGCAGTCGATCGGCGAGCCGGGTACCCAGCTCACGATGCGTACGTTCCACATCGGTGGCGCAGCGCAGATCGCGGACTCGTCCTTCGTCGAATCGAGCTTCGAGGGTACGATCGCGATCCGCAACCGCTCGCTCGCCAAGAACTCGGACGGCGACCTCATCGCCACCGGCCGTAACGTGGCCGTCGTGATCGTCGGCAGCGACGGTGGCGAGCGCGCGGTGCACCGCCTGCAATACGGCGCCAAGCTGCGTGTCGACGAGGGCGACAAGATCAAGCGTGGGCAGCGGATCGCCGAATGGGATCCCTATACCCGTCCGATCGTGTCCGAGATCGACGGCATCGTGGCCTACGAGGACCTCTACGACGGTCAGTCGATCACCGAGACCACCGACGAGTCGACCGGCATCTCGAAGCGCGTCGTCATCGACTGGCGCGGTTCGTCGCGGACCTCCGACCTGAAGCCGGCCATGGTCGTCGTCGATTCCGAGGGCAAGCCCCTGAAGCTGCCGCGCGGCTCGGAGGCTCGCTACCTCCTGCCGGTCGAAGCCATCATCGGCGTCGATCCGGGTGCGAAGATCAAGGCGGGCGACATCCTCGCGCGTGTCTCGAGCGAGTCGGCCAAGACCCGCGACATCACCGGCGGTCTGCCGCGGGTGGCGGAGCTGTTCGAGGCGCGTCGTCCGAAGGATGCGGCGATCATCGCCGAGAAGTCCGGCACGATCGCCTTCGGGCGCGACTACAAGAACAAGCGCCGCCTCTCGTTGACGCCGCATGACGGCAGCGAGAACGTCGAGTACCTGATCCCGAAGGGCAAGCACATCCACTTGCAGGACGGCGACGTGGTCGAACTCGGCGACTACATCGTCGACGGCAACCCCGCGCCACACGACATCCTGGCGATCAAGGGCGTGGAGGAGCTTGCCGCTTACCTCGTCAACGAGATCCAGGAGGTCTACCGGCTCCAGGGCGTGCTCATCAACGACAAGCACATCGAGGTGATCGTCCGTCAGATGCTGCAGAAGGTGGAGATCACCGATAGCGGCGACTCGGATATCATCCCGGGCGACCAGATCGACCGGACCGAACTCGCCGACTTCAACGAGAAGCTGCTTGCCGAGGGCAAGAAGCCGATCCAGGGCGTGCCGGTGCTGCTCGGCATCACCAAGGCCTCGCTGCAGACG
Source organism: Methylobacterium thuringiense (assembly GCF_022179645.1). GTDB lineage: Bacteria > Pseudomonadota > Alphaproteobacteria > Rhizobiales > Beijerinckiaceae > Methylobacterium > Methylobacterium thuringiense. The sequence continues at coordinate 3,856 of NZ_BPRA01000005.1, read as the reverse complement.
AAGTCGTTCATCTCGGCGGCCTCGTTCCAGGAGACCACCCGCGTCCTCACCGAGGCGGCGGTCAACGGCAAGGTCGACACGCTCGAAGGCCTGAAGGAGAACGTGATCGTGGGCTCGCTCATCCCGGCGGGTACCGGTTCGCTCGTCGCGGATATCCGCACGATCGCGCGTCGCCGCGACAGCCTGATCCTGAAGCAGCGCGCCGAAGAGCACGCGGCGCGCGCGCCGGCCCCGGTGACCGAGTTGCCGCCGGCCGCCGCCGAATAGGATTCGGTCGAACGGACAAAAACGAGGGCGGCCTTCGGGCCGCCCTTTTTCGTTGGCGGAACGCCGGCCGCATGCGCCCGCCGCACGCCAGCGGCCGAGTCCCGGCGGCGGTACGAAGAATGTGTTGCCGAGCCGTTGACGTTCCGGAAATCCCCGAGTAGAAGCGCCCCACTTCGGTTGGCCAAGTGTCTCCGACGACGTGAAGCTCTGAGCTTCCCAGGTCGTCGCCGGGCCGGTGCCGAGGGTCATATAGCCTGACAATCGTCAGATCCGTGGGTAAGAACGCGCCCTCTACGGCGTGATCCTCTGCCTCAACTGCGCCAAAGGCCTCATGGGGCCTATGGCGTTATTCGTTTTGCCGTCGGCTCCGCCGGAGCCGAGAGTTCGAAGATCAGGGGCGCCCAGCGCGACCCGAGGGAAGAGGGCAGAGAATGCCGACGATCAACCAGCTGATCGCCCAGCCGCGGAAGGCGCAGAAGGCCCGTAACAAGGTGCCTGCGCTCGATTCGTGCCCGCAGAAGCGTGGCGTATGCACCCGCGTCTATACGACGACCCCGAAGAAGCCGAACTCGGCGCTTCGTAAGGTTGCCAAGGTTCGCCTCACCAACGGTTTTGAGGTGATCGGCTATATCCCCGGCGAAGGTCACAACCTTCAGGAGCACTCCGTGGTGATGATCCGCGGCGGCCGCGTGAAGGATCTTCCGGGCGTCCGCTATCACATCCTGCGCGGCGTGCTGGATACCCAGGGCGTCAAGGGCCGCAAGCAGCGCCGCTCGAAGTACGGCGCCAAGCGCCCGAAGTAAGAACCGCGTCCGAAGTAATTTCTTCGGGCCTGTTATTTCCACGGCTCCGTAAGGATGCCGCCGGCTTCACAGCTCAGGCGGCCTGCGCGGGGTGCTTAAGACGATTTTTCGAACGCAAGGCTGGACCCCATGTCTCGTCGTCACTCTGCCGAGAAGCGCGAAATCATCCCCGACGCCAAGTACGGCGACATCGTCCTGACCAAGTTCATGAATTCGATCATGTACGAGGGCAAGAAGTCCGTTGCCGAAGGTATCGTCTATGGTGCCTTCGAGATCGTCGAGAGCCGCAGCCGCACCAACCCGATCGAGGTTTTCCGCGCCGCTCTCGAGAACGTCGCCCCGGCGATCGAAGTGCGCTCGCGCCGCGTCGGCGGTGCGACTTATCAGGTCCCCGTCGAGGTGCGCACCGAGCGCCGCCAGGCCCTCGCGATCCGTTGGCTGATCCAGGCCGCCCGCGGCCGCAACGACCGCACCATGGTCGAGCGCCTCTCCGGAGAGCTGCTCGACGCCGCGAACAACCGCGGCAACGCCGTCAAGAAGCGGGAAGACACGCACCGGATGGCTGAAGCCAACCGCGCCTTCTCGCACTACCGCTGGTAAGCGGTTCCAGGCCCTTTCAGGAGCACCCCGATGCCCCGCACGCATGCGATCGAGGACTACCGCAACTTCGGCATCATGGCTCACATTGATGCCGGCAAGACGACGACCACTGAGCGGATCCTCTACTACACCGGCAAGTCCCACAAGATCGGCGAGGTCCATGAGGGCGCCGCCACGATGGACTGGATGGAGCAGGAGCAGGAGCGCGGCATCACGATCACGTCTGCCGCGACGACGTGCTTCTGGCGCGAGAAGCGCCTGAACATCATCGACACCCCCGGCCACGTCGACTTCACCATCGAAGTCGAGCGCTCGCTGCGCGTGCTCGACGGCGCCGTCTGCGTGCTCGACGGCAACCAGGGCGTCGAGCCCCAGACCGAGACCGTCTGGCGCCAGGCCGACAAGTACGACGTTCCCCGTGTCGTGTTCGTCAACAAGATGGACAAGATCGGTGCGGACTTCTTCAAGTGCGTCGCCGACATCATCACCCGCGTCGCCGGCAAGCCCGTCTGCCTGCAGCTGCCGATCGGTGCCGAGAGCACCTTCCGGGGCGTGGTCGACCTGATCAAGATGAAGGCGATCGTCTGGTCGGGCGAGGCGCTCGGCGCGAACTACGAAGAGGAGGCCATTCCGGCCGATCTTCAGGATCAGGCGGTCGAGTACCGCACCAAGATGATCGAGGCCTGCGTCGAGCTCGACGACGAAGCCATGACCGCCTACCTCGACGGCGTGGAGCCGTCCGAGGAGACCCTGCGGATGCTCGTGCGCCGTGCCGTGCAGCTGCGCGCCTTCCATCCCGTGCTCTGCGGTTCGGCCTTCAAGAACAAGGGCGTTCAGCCGCTCCTGGACGCCGTCGTCGATTACCTGCCGTCCCCGGCGGATCGCGGCGAGATCAAGGGCATCGACTTCAAGACCGAGGAAGACACTTTCCGTCATCCGACGGATAGCGATCCCTTTTCCATGCTCGCCTTCAAGATCATGGACGATCCCCACGTCGGCACGATCACGTTCTGCCGCGTGTATTCGGGCAAGGTCGAGTCGGGCGCCAACGTACTCAACTCGTCCCGCGACAAGAAGGAGCGTGTCGGCCGCATGCTCCTGATGCACGCCAACAACCGTGAGGACGTCAAGGAAGCCTTCGCCGGCGACATCGTCGCCCTCGCAGGCCTCAAGGACACCCGCACCGGCGACACCCTGTCGGATCCGATCAAGGCCGTGATCCTCGAGAAGATGGAGTTCCCCGAGCCCGTCATCGAGATCGCCGTCGAGCCGAAGTCGAAGGCCGACCAGGAGAAGCTCGGCATCGCCCTCGCCAAGCTCGCGGCCGAGGATCCGTCCTTCCGCGTCTCGACCGATCAGGAATCCGGCCAGACCATCCTTCGGGGGATGGGCGAGCTCCACCTCGACATCAAGGTCGACATCCTGCGGCGGACCTACAAGGTCGACGCCAATATCGGCCAGCCGCAGGTCGCCTACCGCGAGAAGCTGACCAAGCGTCAGGAGATCGACTACACCCACAAGAAGCAGACCGGTGGTACCGGCCAGTTCGCACGGGTGAAGTTCATCGTCGAGCCGAACGAGCCGGGCGCAGGCTTCTCGTTCGAGTCGAAGGTGGTCGGTGGTTCGGTGCCGAAGGAGTACATCCCAGGCGTCGAGAAAGGTCTGAACTCGGTCCTCGGCGCTGGCGTCCTCGCCGGCTTCCCGGTGGTCGACATCAAGGTCGAGCTGATCGACGGCGCCTATCACGACGTCGACTCGTCTGCTCTCGCCTTCGAAATCGCGTCCCGCGCCGCTTTGCGTGAAGCCCTTCAGAAGGGCGGCTCGGTTCTGCTCGAGCCGGTCATGAAGGTCGAGGTCGTCTCGCCTGAGGAATACACCGGCTCGGTCATCGGCGATCTCAACTCTCGCCGGGGTCAGATCCAGGGCCAGGACATGCGCGGCAACGCCAACGTCATCAACGCGATGGTGCCGCTCGCCAACATGTTCGGCTACGTGAACCAGCTGCGCTCCTTCTCACAGGGCCGCGCCAACTTCACGATGCAGTTCGATCACTACGAAGAGGTGCCGCGCGGCGAGGCCGACAAGGTCATCGCCAAGTACGCCTAAGGCTCACGCCTAAAACACTTCTTCTTCCGCAAAAACGCATTCGACTTTTAGGAGGCTCTGATGGGCAAGGAAAAGTTCAA